>JBOFEA010000029.1:0-20016 GCA_051647535.1 Brevinemataceae bacterium | reverse complement strand
GTAGTATTAGGTTTCTTTTGAGTATTAGGTTTTGCTGTCTGTGTTGTAGTATTAGGTTTCTTTTGAGTATTAGGTTTTGCTGTCTGTGTTGTAGTATTAGGTTTTTTTTGAGTATTAGGTTTTGTTGTTTGCTTAACAGGAATAGGATTACTATTTGGTCCTTTGCCTGTTGATATTAATTTTTTCTGTCTATTTTTAACATATTTTAATATTTTTTCATTATTTCCTTCTATAGCATATTGAACAATATCTGCATTTTTCTTATCTTTTGCAAAAAAATTAGCTCCTTTTGATGCAAGGTATTTGACATTATCAAAATGACCACATCTTGCTGCTAGCATTAGAGGTGTAGTTCCACTATTGTTAGGTTCATTTACATCTGCACCAGCTTTGAAAAGTTGTTTGAGTATCGTAAGATTGGTATTTGCTGCTGCAAATAGTAGAGCTGTACAACCGAAAATCTTTTCTTTTGCTGTAATAAGAGTATTGTTTGGTTTACTTAATATATATTTTGTTATCTTATCATTTTCACTATTGACTGCATATAATAATATTGTAATTCCATTTACATCTGCAGACTTATCTATATAATTAATCATTTCTAAAGCTTTTTGTTGTTTTGCCTTTTCTTTTGCTATACGCTGTTCTTCTTTCTCTTTAGCAACACGCTCTTTCTCAGCTTCTTTCTCTTTGGCAACACGTTCTTTCTCAGCTTCTTTCTCTTTGGCAACACGTTCTTTCTCAGCTTCTTTCTCTTTGGCAACACGTTCTTTCTCAGCTTCTTTCTCTTTGGCAACACGCTCTTTCTCAGCTTCTTTCTCTTTGGTAACACGCTCTTTCTCAGCTTCTTTCTCTTTGGCAACACGTTCTTTCTCAGCTTCTTTCTTTTTAGCAGCACGCTCTTTATCAGCTTCTTTCTCTTTGGCAGTACGCTCTTTATTAGCTTCTTTCTTTTTGGAATTTTGTTCTTTTGATGGCTTTTTATTGTTAACTTTTTTTGTTTCTTTTTTAGGATTTGCTTGTTTAGCTTTATTATTTGGAGAAGGAGCTTGTTTTTTTTGTATAGGTGCTTTAGTTTTAGTGTTTGGTGTTGCAGAACGTTGTACTCCAGATTTAGCGGCATTTTGAGTTTTAATTTCAATATCTAAAAAAGCAAGTTGTTGATTATTTATATTATTTTGGATAGAAGCTATTTTTTTTATGTTTTTTGGTGTTGTAGAATTGGGCTTAGCTTTGTTTTTTGTATTAGGTTGTTGCTGAGCATTAGGCTTAGCTTTGTTTTTTGTATTAGGTTGTTGCTGAGCATTAGGCTTAGCTTTGTTTTTTGCATTAGGTTGTTGCTGAGCATTAGGCTTAGCTTTGTTTTTTGCATTAGGTTGTTGCTTAGTATTAGACTTTGCTTTATCTTTTGCATTAGGTTGTTGCTTAGTATTAGACTTTGCTTTATCTTTTGCATTAGGTTGTTGCTTAGTATTAGACTTCGCTTTATCTTTTACTTTAGTTTTATCTTCTTTAGGCGTTGATTTCTTTTCAGCTTTAGGTTTAACAATAGCATATACACTCTTATATTTGTTGTTATAAAAAAACTTTGCTGTATCCAAATATCCATTTTGTATAGCAAGAAGAAAACCTGATTTGCCTTCTGTAGATGTCGAATTTATATCTGCTCCAAACTTTTGAAGAAGATCAACAATATTCTTATGACCATTTCTTGCTGCTATAGTAAGTGCAGAGCAACCATCTTCATTTTTATGATTAATATTTTCGATTTTTTTTGAATTTAAAAGCATGGAAACTATTTTCTTATTGCCATTAAAACTAGCTATCATTAAAGCATTCCAGCCAAATCTGTTCGCAATATTAATATTAATATTTTTTTTTAGCAATTCTTTTACAAAATAATCATTATTTACAGCAATAGCCATCATTAGGTATGTAGAGCCATTAGGATCTCTAAAGTTTATTTGCTGAATATTTGTAATATATATTTCAAATTCTTTAACATTATTTCTATTAATGATTTCTATTAATCGGTCGTCAGCATGAGTGTTTATTTTAAAATTTAATATGGTGATAAATATAATTGCTATTTGAAAAATAAACCGCATCCCGCTCTCCTAATGATATTTGCAATTATCCTTCCTATTTTCTAGAATTCTCTATTGATAAATTACTAATAAAAATAGGAAGGATAATTATTAAATAACCATAATTTTATATATTTTTGTCCATCATTAAATATTCAATAATATTGGTATCGCCTCTTTCTCCAGCCCACATTAAGGCGTTCTTACCTGAATTATCTTTAATACCGGTAAGAGCCCCTTTACCTACCAAATATTTAACCATAGTTAGTTGTCCCCAAATTACAGCACGCATTAATGCTGTTTGTCCGAATTTGTTCTGAAGATCTAGACGGGCATTTTTGTTAATAAGAGATTTTACAATATCTAATGAACCGTCACTCGCTGCGAACATTAATGCTGTCCAACCTTCGTTATCTTGCAGATCGAGATTTGCACCTTTAGAGACTAGGAAATCTACAACTGCTTTATTTTTTGCATTAACAGCATACATTAGAGGTGTTCTTCCTGATGTATCTTGAATATTAACATCGCCACCTGCTGTTATAATTGTTTGAATAATAGTAATATTACCTGCACGAACAGCATATGTTAATCCGGAATTTCCTAAGTTATCTGCAACAACTGTGTTAGCACCTTTAATCATTAAATATGTTGCAATATTATATCTTGCTTTTTCCAGAGAGTGCATCAATGGGGTTTTACCTTGATTGTCAGCAGCATTAATATCAGCTCCCTTTTCTTCAATCAAGTATTTAACGATATCCAAATTACCGGATAGAACTCCATATGATAGTGCCGTCATTCCTGTATTATCTCTAGATCCTACTAACGCTCCTGAAGTCACTAAAAACTTTAGAATAGTAAGATCCCCTGTTTGAGCAGCAGTCATTAAGATGGTTTTTTTGTCTTTATCAAATATATTGATATTTGCATTATTACTGATCAATAACTGAACAATAGGTAATTGTTTCTTTTTTACAGCTTCATCTAATGCTGTTTGACCAAAACGCCCTCTAAGATTGGGATCAGCACCGCTTTCTAAGAGAAATTTGACTACGTTAAGATACCCTTGTTCCGAAGCTTTCATCAATGGTGTTGTTCCGTTAGTATCCGAATCTTCAATACTTTTGCCTTGAGAAATCAAATTCTTTAACTCAATAATACAATTTTCTTCTTGTACAGGTACCGCCGGAGAAATGGGGGTTGTATCTGCTGTTGCTGCATAATCAGCTGCCGCATCTTGATATGTATCAGTATTTTCGGCATCAGTATTTTCGGTATCTGCATATCCAGTATCTTCATATCCAGTATCTTCATAACCTGCAGTTTCTTCGTAACCTGCATCTTGAGCAATAAGGTAAGAACTCATACTTATGAAATATAATAATAAAAGTAGTTTTGTTTTCATTGATATATCCTTTAATTTTTGAAGAAACAATTATGGAATATAATATATTCTCATTATTTTATATTATTATCGGAATGTTTATAATAAATTTAATATTATTTTTAATCAATAAAAATATAAATAAGATCTCCTATTCGAAAATCCTTATCTTTTATGGAAATAGTTAAAATTCCTTTACGTTCTGAATGTTTTACTGTAGCTGTTCCTATTTTGTTTAATTGTAGATTGTTTCCTGGTGCAATTCTGAAAACATGGAGTACAGTATTTTTTTTAATATACAGTCCTGGTGTTAGTGAAACAATAGCAGTATCTCTGGATATATCAGCAATATAACCAGATGGAGTCTGCATATATACAATTTTAATATTTGTATTTTGCGAATCAGAATTTTTTAGTAGATTTTTAGCAGTTTGTTGGATTTTTGAAAGTTTTTCCGAATTATTTACCGGAATATTATTTCCTTGTTTTTGAAATTCTAATTTAATTGCTTCATATAAAGAATTTAGTATTCTATTTTGTTCCGGGGTATCCGGGTATAGACGTAAAATATCTTGATATTGATTGACTGCCTCACGATATTGTTGTTTCTCCATATATTTATCTGCTTTTGCTATTAACTGATTGACCTTATTAGATGTTCCGTATTTTGAATATTTGGCATACGAATCGGCAAACTCAGTAATTTGAGGAGTTTGAGTCTGAATTTGTTTAATTTTATTATCAATCTGAGCAGTTCTTTTTGAATTAGAGTTGATCAACTGTTTTAAAGTTTGCAGCTCGGTAAGTAAAATTTTTAAACTTTGATCTTGAGATACTGAATTTGTTGATTTTTTTGATTCACTATTATTTTGAAGCATAGATAGATATTTTTGTACAATACTTACAAAAAGAAAATCTGCTTCTTTTTTTTCTAAAATAATATCTGTATCGTGAGCATTAAGATAGAATATTTGTATTTTTCTTAATTCATTTTCAATCTTATTAAATTGTTCGGATGACAAAAGTTTTTCTATTTTTAAAAAAGTATTTGCAATATTTTTGTCTAACAGTTGATTTTTGGACAAACCGGATGATACTGGCGTTATTTGTTTAACTTCTTTACTTTTTTGAACCTGCTGAGCTTGGTGGGCATCTTTTTTTACTTTATCCAGTTCTTGTTGAAGTGCCAAACGTTCTTGTTCGTTTTTTTCTTTAATTTGTTTGTATTGCATTTCAAACTCTTGAGTTTTTTGAAGAGCAATTTGTTTAGACTGTTCTTCTATACGTTTCAGTTCTTCTATATAAGTTGTACGTATTTTTTCTTGTTCTTGAATACTTTTACCTTTCAATTCCTTTTGTAATTTCTCTTCCAAGATTTTTTTCTGCTCTTGAAGTTGGGTATCAACTTCTGTTTGAATTTGATTTTTTGTTTTTGTTAATTCAGCTTCAGCTAATTCCAAATTTTCTCTAATTTTGGCTATTTCCAATTCTTTACTGGCTAAATCAAGCTGGTATTGTTTATTAAGTTGCTGTAGTAATGTTGTTTCTAAAGTTCTGATTGCTGTATGTCCAGCCACCAAACGAACACTTTGTTCTTTAAAAATATGATATACAGTAATTCCACCTAAGGTTGCAAGAGTTAATGCACAAATATTTAACCAAATAATAAAATTATAATTGGATTTGGTTTTTTGAGAAAGATATGAAATACGATTATTATCAAGACTCAATTCTAAATTGATTTCATTAAAAATCTCTTGTTTGGTCAACATATAGTTATGTGTATCGATGTGAGAGGAAGAAAGTATAGTTTTTGTCTGCATTAAATTCCTAGAATTTTATTATTCTAATGTGTAAATAAATCTATTCTAAGAATTATAATATATATATTTTTTTTTTTCAAATTTTGAGTTGGTATTACAAACAAAAACACCCTGCTTTCAAAAGCAGGGTGGGTTAATTTTTTATGATAATCCTTCTAATAAATAAATAGAGCCATTTTGTTGTTTAAATAGGATTAAAGGATATTTTCCCATCATAAATGTATTTTGTATCTGTGATAATGGGTGTGCTTTTACTTTAGGCGGGGTACTGATTTGTATAGGTTCCCAAACGTTCAGATTATTCAAGGCTGCAAAAATTAATGTTTGGTCGCCGTTGATACGTACATATAAAACTTGTTGAAATTGGTTTGCACTAAAACTGAATCTTTCATTCCAGTCCACAATAATAGGTCCTTTAGGATATAATTGGGTCTTTTGTAATTTGTTCAACTGAAAAAAATTAAATTTTCGATCAGCACCTCCAAATAATAAACATTCAGAAGGAGCTCCGGAATTACTACTGATACTAATATTTATTTTCGGATGTTTAACAGCATTAATGGTATCTGTTTGAAGCCATCGTCTATTTTGGAATTCATCTTCTTTATAAACTATGAAATGGCTGATCCCTGAAACATCATAAGACAAAATAGCATAAGCATACTGATATCCGCCTTGAACTTGAAAGCTAGTAGGGATTCCTTGAGGCATTTGAGAATAATAGGTTTCTATCCATATGTTTTGTTTCAAAAAACCGGTCACTAACAAATTATCTTTAAATGCTGCAATATAGGTTCGATCACCCATATTCCATACGTTCAAAAATTGGAGTTTATTAGGTATAAATCCTCCAAATACGTCAGTTTGCAGAAAATCAATTCTTCCATCTTGGTTTTTATCGTTAAAAATAGTGACTTTGTTTTGATTGGAAATAGCGGCTACGGCAATTTGCTGATTATTCAAATTTACTACTTTAATATTACTTACAAGCATAGGTTCTTGAGTTGCCATTTCCAAAGTCCATACAAATCTTGACGATCGGTCGGAACCTAAGCGTTTTCCTCGCAAAATACGCACCCAAACTCCCTGTGATACACAAGGTGCATCCGAAAATACTGTCACCGAATCCGTTACGGCGGTTCCTGCAATAGTTCTTTCTCTTTGGAATAAAGTGGTTAATTTTGAGTTGTCTCTTCTTATTTGAAAGAATAGCAATTTATTCTCCGGAGTGATTGTTGCTGCAAGATCCGGAGGCAAAAGAGGATTTGCATCGGTAGGAGTTAAAATAGTATTAACTGCTCGGTCCGTAGTATATGCAATATAAACATCATCACCAATAGTCATAGAATCAAATTCTACAATAGGCTCTGCAAGTATATCCAATTTTAGTTCATCTACTGTGTTTGTTAATATATTTGGAGAGTGGTCACGCCAAACACGAACTTTGATTTTTTGAGTTCCGTCTGCAGCTGAAAATTGATTGCTCATTAACGAACATGACGAAAGAAAAAACATCATTAACATCATTATAGATTTTTTCATGAAATTCTCCTTTGGGCAGTATATAATGATTAGAGTAGCTGTTTTATTTAAAGTTTTGATCACAATAAAAAAAGATTTAAATAAACAGTTTAGTATACTATATCGAAACTTATCAAAAAAAAGTAAATATTTTTTACATAATAAAAATAATAATTTTGCTCTTAAGCAGGATTATTATCGAATATTCTGTATTGTGGAAAGCAAATTATATAAATGTTTCAACAAAGATGTCTTTTTTTCATAAGGAGGATATCGGAATGGAAGTTCAAATACAAACCCTTTACGAAAGACAGATGTTGGTCTGGAGAAACATTCAAATCCTGACTTTCCGTGATATCTTCCCATACCGCTTGTTTTTACTCCGCCAAAAGGAAGGTTGGGATTGAGGATATGTGAAACAGTATCATTTATGCCGGCTCCTCCAAATGTTAAGTGACACAGACAATGATTGATAAAGTTCTTATCAATTGAAAATATATATAATGCTAAAGGATGATTTCCAATAGTTTCGACAAGCTGTACGGCTTGATAATGGTCTTCAAAAACAACAATTGGTAAAATAGGGCCGAATATTTCTTCTTTCATGATTGCAGAATCCAACTTATTAGGTTTTACTATAGTAAATCCGATAGAATGGTCTAAAGGATTTGTTTTTCCTCCGAATAAGATAGAGCATTCGTTTAAGTATCCGGAAATTCTTTCAAAATGCCGTTGATTAATAATTTTATACATAGTATGTTCAATATTAAGTTTTGTAATAATTTTGGGAATAAGACGGTAAAATTCTTTTTCTATGGATTTATGAAGAAGAATATAATCAGGTGCAATACATGTTTGCCCGCTGTTCAGCAATTTTCCCCAAAAAATACGTTTCATACTTTTTTCAAGATCAGCTGTATTTATCTTATCAATAACAGCAGGAGATTTTCCTCCTAATTCCAGTGTGATAGGAGTGAGAGTTTCCGATGCTTTTTTCATAATCATTTTGCCGATTCGTGGAGAGCCTGTAAAGAAAATTTTATCAAACTCTAAGTTAAGAATTTCTTCAGCATGAATATTACTTCCGGCTGCATATAAGTAGTTTGAATCAAAATGATTATTAATCATTTCTTCTAATACATTTGAAACTGTTGGAGCTTCCGGAGGAAGTTTTATTACAGCACAATTTCCTGCACTGATCGCCGCAATCAAAGGAAGCATTGTTAATTGTACCGGATAGTTCCACGCTCCGATAATTAATACAGTACCAAAAGGATTTTGAATTACTTCTCCTTTACCGTCCAGTGACATCCAATATCTTGTTTTCTTTGGTTTGAGCCATTGTTTGGTGTTTTTGAGAAAGTAATTTAATTCGTTCATTATAATCAACATTTCAGATGAAATGGCTTCAAACTCTGATTTGTTAAGATCTTTTTTTAGTGCTTTAATTATTCTATCTTGGTATGTTTTCAAGAGATTTTTTAAAGTTAACAGCTGTTGTTGTCTGAAATTCCATGGAAGAGTATTTCCGGTTTTGAAAAATTGATTTTGAGAGTTTTTTATAATACTGATTTTCACGATGTATCTCCAAAGATAAATATATTGGACAATACCTTATTAATCCTTTTATATATTATACTATATATTTCATGAGAAATAAATAAAATTGCTTCTTTATTTTATAGTCTAACCAAATGAATATCACTTTATTATATATGAATAGTATGCAGTAGTAATAGCGATTCAAAATTTATACAAAATCAATTCACCTCTACTTTTATCTAAGATAAGTATATGAGAAAAAAGCTCCTTAATAAGGAGCTTTTTGTGATTAATTCTTCTGTTGGTTGTCGAGCAGTGTGTTTATTTCATCAGCAAGAAATTGTACAGATGGCCCAATGATGATTTGTAGAGAGTTTTTGGATCCTTTTATAATACCTTTACTAAGTAGTTTTAATTTTTCTTCGTTAATAGCGGAAATATCTACAATTTCCAGTCTTAATCTTGTTGCACAATGTGAAAGATTGGAAATATTATCCGACCTGCCCAATGCAAGTAAAATTTCTTCAGCTTGTTTGACATAATTTGAATTACTTGAAAAGGATTGAGGAGTATCAGAATAGTTTTCTCTGCCATTAGTTGGTAGATTGAATTTTTGAATGATAAAAGTGAATAAAAAATAATAAATAAAGAAAAATATGATACCAAGTACTAACAGCATATAAGGCTGATTGGCTAAAGGAAGTCTAGAAGAAAGAACAAAGTCAATCAAACCTGCTGAAAATCCAAAACCGGCAATCCAATGCATTGCGGCCGCAATATATAATGATAATCCTGTTAATACAGCATGAATTAAATATAATCCGGGAGCTAAAAACATAAACGAAAACTCTATAGGTTCTGTGATTCCTGTAAAAAAGCTTGCAAAAGCTGCTGCCAGCATAATAGATTTGACTTTATTTTTGTTTTCGGGATATGAAGTTTTGATAAAAGCTGCTACAGCTCCCACTAATCCAAACATCATAATAGGAAAAAATCCAGCTTGATACATTCCTGTGATTCCTTTAGTCCCGGTGTTTCCCCAAAAATTACCAATGTCGTTAATACCGGCAACGTCAAACCAAAATACTGAATTTAATGCATGATGCAGACCTAGTGGAATGAGCAGACGATTTAAAAATCCAAAAATTCCGGCTCCTATAGGGCCTAATTTTGTTATTGTGATACCGAAAGTGATTAATCCGTTATATAAAATCGGCCAAATATACATTAATAAAAATGATAGTATTAAAGAAACTACTGCAGTGATAATGGGAACTAGCCTTTTTCCGGAAAAAAATGCCAGCATTGCCGGAAGTTCTGTTTTGTGAAATTTGTTGAATAATTCAGCAGCTGTAATACCGCATAAGATACCAATAAATTGATTTTGGATTTTACTAAATGCTAAAGAAACATCAGTAATATCTTTTCCTTGTAGTTGAGCGATTGATCCGGGAGAAAGCATTGTTGTAATAATAAGCCAAGCGGTCATTCCTGCTAAGGCAGCCGTACCATCCTGACCTTTTGAAAGTCCAAATGCAATACCAATAGCAAACAATACTCCCATATTGTCAATTAAAGAAGATCCTGCTTTAATAAAGAATGCTGCATAAATATTTTGGCTTCCCCAGCCGGAAGGATCCAGCCAATAACCGATTCCCATTAATACAGCAGCTGCAGGAAGAATAGAAACAGGAACCATTAAAGCTTGGCCTATTTTTTGTAAATAGCTAAACATACTAACCTCCATGTTTTGAAAACAATATATGGACACTAAATTCTTCAAATAAAATTTTAATATTACTAATAAAAAATACTAATTTTGGCAATAAAAGTAAATCCTATATAAAAAAAAACTTCTGAGAATTCTCAGAAGTTTTTTATATTTATAATGATTTATAACGTTTCAAAAATTACCATATCATTCCAGTCAACAATAAACAGTCGTTGTTCCCAAGGTTTGTCATAACTTTTGAGCTTAGAAACATATAGCATATCTAATGTATTATCAGGATTAAATTTAACTAAAATATGGGATGTAAATCCAAATTGAATATTAACATCTTCACCGGGTTTTGAAGATCCTTCTTGATCTGCCGGAATAAATGATTCCCATTGTCCTTTTGTTCCTTGATCACCAGGAGTTGAGGTATAATTAGGAGATACCCAATTAGCTCCTCCTAATACTTTAATTTTGTATAGTTTGTATCCAGAAGTGTCTACCAATACTTCATTTGGATTATGAGTGGTTGGAAGCTGGTATACAGGTTCAAAACTTTCTTCCATAACAGCATGTGTTCTATTAACGTGAACAGCTTCATTATTAATGAATTTACCACCGTAATTACCATTTCTGAAAATAACAGTAATAGATTCATAACTTCTCATATCAGGATGAAAATAGAAATAATACTGTTTTTTTTCTAAATATGATGCAACAGGCGGAGAAAAACAAACTAATCCAGCTGTGTATTCTTTAGATTGAGGATGAACTCTAAATGATCCATCTTTAAATGCAGAATCTTTTGCTGTATTGACAATATTCAACATTTCATCTTCCGTTAGATGAACCAATCTTTGTGTATTCGATAAGCTGTTAATGGAAGATTGATTTGGATTTACGGAACATGATGTAAAAACAAACAAACTAACTAATAGTAGTAATTTAAACATACGAAGCCTCTTTAAGAGATTATTAAAATAAATATATTAACTAATTTATCTTATTATAATATATAAATTTTGCTGTGTCAATATAAAGTTAAAAAATAATTAATTCTTTTGTCTGCATTTTAAAATTTGTATACAATATATTTGATATAACAGCATATTTATTGTATTTTTAGATATAATCAAATTGTTCTTTACTAAATTTCAATAATGATATATAATATGTTAATAGATATATTTCGAGGAGTTTCCTATGAAAGTTGTTGTTACTAATAATCATGAAGAATCCTGTCGTAAAACAGCAGACATCATTATTGATGTTGTTAAAAATCATGCAAATCCTGTGTTAGGTTTGGCTACCGGTGGGACAGCAGAGAAAGTTTACGATGAATTGGTACTATTATACCAAAAAAAAGAAGTAAGCTTTAGCCATGTTGAAACGGTAAATTTGGACGAATATGTAGGATTGGCTCCTGAACATGATCAAAGTTATAGTTGTTTTATGAATAAGTTTTTCTTTGACAGGGTCGATATCGACAAAAACAAAACATTTCTGCCTATTGGGAATAAAAATCATCAAGAAGAATTAAAAAAATTCCAAGCACGTTTAGCGTCCAAGCCTAGAAATTTTCAATTATTGGGAATAGGGGCTAATGGACATATTGCTTTTAACGAACCTGCTGGTTCTCTTCACGCTGATGCTCATATTGTTGACATTGCAGATGAAACAATCAAAGCAAATTCTCGTTATTTTGCTTCTGAAGCTGATGTTCCCAAACAAGCATTTACTCAAGGAATGGGTAATATTTTAAAAGCCGAGCGTATTGTTCTTCTTGCAACCGGTGCAGCCAAAGCTGATGCTGTAAAAGCGTTAGTATTTGGTGATGAAGTCACAACACAGATGCCTTGTACATTTTTGAAACTTCATCCTAATGTGACGGTGTTTATTGACAAAGAATTAGCAGATATGATAGGATTTAAATCTTAAATTAACCAACAAAAAAAAAACTCCCTTAATAAGGGAGTTTTTTTATTTATACTAAAGTTGTTCTAAAATATTATTTAATAGTTCTGTTCCTTCATTATGAGATAATCCTGTTATTTTGGCGAGTCCTTGTTGTTTATCTTTTAATAACTCAGTCATTTGTATACTACTTTCGTCTGTTGGATTATAAAATTTAAGTGCAGCAATAATTCCCTTTAGTAGGTTATCATAAGAAAGTTTGTACTCTAATGCCCCTAATGCAGGTTTGATAAGTCTGTCGTTTTTAGATAACTTTCTTAGAGGATCACGTCCTACACGGATTAGTTCGTCATCCAAATAAGGATTTTCAAAACGTTCCAAAATTTTGTTGATATACTTTTGGTGTTCTTCTAGATTGAATCCGTATCGATGAATTAATACGTTTCCGCTTTCTTTCATAGCACCGGCAGCAGTATTTTTGATTTCAGGATCAGCGATTGCCTGCTTGATTGTTTGGAATCCTTTTTGGAATCCTAAATAGGCAGTGACAGCATGACCTGTATTTAATGTGAAAAGTTTACGCTCGATATAAGCATCCAAATTATCTTTCAGAAACAAACCATCTACTTCTGGAAGTGTTCCGATAAACGTTGATTTATCGATAATAATTTCTGCAAAATTTTCAGATGTCACAAGAAGAGGATTGGTATTGGTAGTAATAGGAACAATACTATCTGTCGCTGCATCGGGAAATGCTATCTTTCCTTCCATCCAAGAAATAATTTCAGGAGTGAAAAGAGGAATAACATGAGATTTGAGAGTGCTGGAAGCTTTTATTGCATTTTCACACGCAATAATGTTTACAGGAGTCTCAATGTTGTTTTTGAATCGGTATGTAATAATTTCTACAATAGCAGGTGCAATTTTTGGAAGAATAGGGACACCGACTGCTGTAGTAATAATAGACAGTTGTTTGTAAAGTTCTTCTTTATTATGTTCGGAAAATGAACATACACGATCTATAGTGATTGTTTGATCACAATTTTTACCGACTAATTTAACCGGATAAGAGTGGTGTTCATCCAACAAATCCAAAAGAGAACGGTTAACATCCATGAAGCAGATATTATATCCTGCTTCATGGAATAGTCTTCCTATACAAGCTCGTCCTATATTTCCGGCACCAATTTGAAGTAATGTTTTCATAAAACGACCTTATTGATTTTTTTTAATATTCTCGATAATTTTTTTATAAAATTCTTTGTCCATAAAATTTTCGATTGACAGATGTTCTGCTTGAGGGAGTTGTTTTTCAGCAAGATGAGTCAATGTTTTTTGCGTAATCACTAAATCACAGTTTTCATCAAGATTTGAAATAGCTAAGTGAATTACTTCAATTTCTAATCCTTCATCTTTTACGAGTTTTCGCAAGGTTGTTGCCCCTAAAGCACTGGATCCCATTCCTGCATCACATGCAACAACGATTTTTTTGATGGTTTTTGATAAATTTGGAGTTGATTTATTGATTTTGCTTTGTTCTTGAGCTTCTTCCAATTCGATAGCAGAAGATTTTACAAAAGGAATTGACAGCAAAAACGAAACTCCACAGGCAACGGCAACGCTTGATATGGTTGCTAAGAAACCGGTAGGTGGAGTCACTGCAAGAAGAGCAAATATCGAACCCGGTGAAGGAGTAGCAATATATCCGCCTTGTAAAATAATCGTTACTAAAATTCCAGTAAATCCTCCTCCAATCAATGCAATAAGCAGTAAAGGATTCATCAATACATATGGGAAGTAAATTTCATGAATTCCTCCAAAGAAATGGATAATACTTGCTCCGGATGCGGAAGCTTTTGCTTTGCCTTTACCAAAAATCATATATGCTAATAACACACCTAAACCCGGTCCAGGGTTTGTTTCAATTGTAAAGAAGATAGACTTTCCTGTTTCTGTCACTTGCTGTATTCCCAAAGGGGAAAAAATGCCGTGGTTGATTGCATTATTAAGAAAGAATACTTTTGCAGGTTCTACCAACAAAGCTACAAAAGGAAGAATGTTTTTATCAACAAGAACTTGTACTCCTGAACTCATTCCCAAACTAATTGCTTCAACAACAGGTGCAACTCCAAGTAATGCGGCTATTGCCAGCAACATTCCCAGAATACCTGCAGAAAAATTATTAATGAGCATTTCAAAACCGGCAGGAATATGTGCATGGATACTTTGATCAAATTTTTTCATCAAAAATGCTGCAAAAGGACCAGCAATCATAGCACCTAAAAACATAGGAATTGATGATCCTACAATCAAACCTATCGCCATTACTGCTCCCAATACTCCGCCTCGATGTTCATATATCATGTATCCACCGGAATATGCTATCAATAAAGGCAGTAGGTACATAATCATTGGTCCAACTAATTGTGCTAATGTTTCATTGGGTATCCAACCTGTAGGGATAAAAAATGCTGTGATTAATCCCCATGCAATAAATGCTCCAATATTAGGCTGAATCATGCTGCTTAAGAAACGTCCAAATGTTTGAATTTTTTTCAAATTCATAGTGTCCTCCTTAATTGATATAATAGTGTGATAGTTATCTTGTTATTTTTGATGGTGCATGTCTTATTCAATATTTTGTATATACTTATAATAATTCTTGTAAAATTTGATTTCTTTGATCATTATAACATATTTTGTAAAATACTCAAAGACAGAAAGTATTTTTTTTATTATATCAGTTGTATGGATTTATACAATCTTTTCTCTTTAATACCTTAGTAAATAAAAATTATAAGAGTATTAAGCACCCTTTGTTTTATTATCTAAAGTATATGCTGCTCTTTAAAATTATTTGGATTAATGCTAAAAATTAAGAGAAAGTACTGAGTATTTACAAGGACAAAAATATATTTTATTAAAATATTGACATGAAGACTAAATATACATATAATAAACTCAGATATAACAATTATAATGATACGCCTCTATTTCTCAAAAAAGGAGAGCAAAATGAAAAATTTATTGCTATTATCTTTATTGGTAATGATTGCATCGTGTTCTGTTGCCGAACAAGCTGTGTTTTTGAAGTTGGTTGAAGGTAAAACGCTTTATGATACGGCAGAACCGCCTCAAAAATTTGCAGATTTTTCAAGTGATGGAAAACAGATCCTCTCTACAGATAATAAGACTGTATTTGATATACAGTATGTAAAAAGTATTCATGAGGCAGTATATAAAACTACTCAAGATGTTCCTTCGCCTATTATTGCTATAGTTTATAACGGAGAAAATTCGAAATTTTACACAGATAGTAATTTTTCCGAGCCTGCCGGCGGAGTTCCTATACAGATCAAATAAACTTCTCATAAAATAATATAAGCAAACCCACCTTATAGGTGGGTTTGCTTATATTATTTTATACCAAAATTTTAAAAATACTTAAATTCTACTTTGTTATTTCTATATTATTAGATATCTAAGATATTTTTTATCAAAAGAGATAGTTATATATAAAAAAAAATAATAACAAGCAAATCATAGTAACTCTCGTTCAATTCTGAAATTTGGAAAACAAAACTAACTAAATGCAGTAAACAATAATTTGTTTCTGTTTTCAGACATCTTTGCGGTTCTATTTATTTGTGTGTAATATATTTGATGTTGCACACAAATATATGATGATTTGTTGATGATGCTATTTATTTTTAGATAATAATATACTGATATGTTAATTGATTAAGTCGTTTTTGTATTACGTTAATAGCTGCACTTGAGTTGTCTATAGCAATCCATTTTCTATTATATTTTTGAGCTGCCATAATCGTTGTACCGCAACCAGCGAAACAATCTAAAATAATACTATCTTGATTGGAAGACTGCTGTATAATGAGATCTAATAATTTAGAATTTTTCTCAGTAGGATATATTGGATATTGAGGATCTTTATATGTCCAAATATCTTGAAATTTTATTCCTTTGTGATCTTGTACATATTTTTTTATTCTAGGATTTTTGTTTTTTGACCATTCAATCAATCCTTGTTTGTCTAATATATCGAACTCTTCAGGATTTGTTCTCCAATGTCTGCCTTCAGGAGGCAAGATACCTCTCCAAGCTTTTGCTGTCTGTCCATTTTTTGTTTCACCAGGTGCATGAATAGGGATCGTATGATAAAAACCACGATTATCTTTTTTAGGAAACTTTTTAAGTAAATCCTCTTCTATGATTATCTCTCTAATATCATTCCAAATATTTTTTTTATAATTTTTAGAATAAAATAAAATAAGATCTTTTTGATTTCCGTATGCTTTTCTATGAAAATTTTTAGGATTGGATTTGATTCTTGTGATATCATTTTTGAAGTTTTCTTCTCCAAAAATTTCATCCATAAGTATTTTTATATAATGACCAATTTTATAGTCGGTATGTAGATATATACTTCCTTGATCAGACAGTAGTTCATGTAATAGAACTAATCGTTCTCTTAAAAATTCTAAAAATTGTTCTTTATTCAAAGAATCAGAATAAGCGGTTTCACCTTTTAATGATCTGCTTATTGTATTCGCTCTTGTTTGCGAAATAGTAAATTTTTGATTTGTTTGAAAAGGCGGATCAATATAGATCAAATCAATTGCAGATCGATAACCACTAACTAAAAGATTTGATAATCCCTTAAAATTATCTCCATAAATTAACATAGGTAATTCATTACTTTTGATTAGATTTCCATTTGTCATAGCTCGATTGATAATATCATGTTCTTTTTTTTTACAATTATATATAAATTCCACAATACCCTCGTATTTCAAATATAATACCCTTGGTACTGTTCGTCCATATTTAAATATGATTGCTATTTATATATATTGTATTTTTCAGAACATACACTGAATCTTTAAATAAATTAAATGAATCATTCATTAAACGTATTATAATTAATACCCATTACTTTTGCGATTTATTTTAAGTACATTAGCTTATAACGATACACTCATAGATTAATTCAGGTTCATTGTTATTTACCTAAAATTATTTTTAAAAATTATTGACAACTACATTCAAATATGCTATACTAATAATACAATAATTTCAGTAGTATAGTAATAGGCTATTTTCTATTTTATACTTTAAAAATAAAAGTACGGAATTGCTATATGCAGTTCTTTTTTTATTTTTAAAGTATGTGTACTTTCATTTTCCTAATTACCGTATCCACGGTAGATTTATATTAATTGCTCATCGCAGTTTGTATATTTTGACGAGTGATTAATATTAGATAGGAATATTTAAGACTTTATTTGGTGGATTTGGAATTTGAACAATACAAACTCTTTGATCTTTTTTGTATTGGTTCAATCTTCATTATCAATCAAAGATTACTTATGATAATGTCTTAATGGCAGATTGTGAATTTTTTGTTTTTAAATACTTCGATTATTTTGCCTTGAAAGTGAAATCCTTTAGAGTAGGTCATGGAATTAGGGTCAACCTCTAGATTCTTTTTTGAATCAAGAGGTTTTTTAGAGACGTAGGAATTTAACGACTAGTAAGTGTTGTTATGATTTAATAATTGTTGATACGATCTCATCATTTCAACCTCGATTTTGTTAAAATAATAGAAACCTCCAGTACTCTTCGTAGATTTTATAATCTAGGTATTTCTATCTTAAAATACCCTCCTAATAAATAGGAAGGTATTTTTTATAAGCTTATCAATTTTCTTTACTCTCTGAAGCCGATCTATTTATATATTGTGAAATATTTTTCATATCTTCTATAGAAATAAATTTACGTCCAAAAAAACGATTTTGAACAGCCAACAACTTTGTTTTATCACTATCCAAAGGTATATGGGTATGCAATCCTAATTGTGGATTTTTAACAAGTAAAGATTCATTAATTTCAGACAAAATAAAGCTAGGTATAATAATTTCATCTTGAGCAAACATATATTTCATTTTTTTTATAATGTTATATATATCAGTTTTTTTTTCGTATAGCATCTGATCTGTTTTGTAGAATGAAACAATATGCATTGAAGCTCTAGACAATCGAGTTCCCAAATCATTGGGAATAGCAAGAGGTATTAATGTGACTCCAAAAATTTTACTGTATAATTTGAAATAATATTCAACTAATCTATTGCAAACTTTATAACAAAATCTTTTAATTTTATTTTTTGGATATATCTTAAAAGGTGTAAAATGTATAAGTATACGACTAAGTTCTGCCCATGTCAAATGAGGATTAATTCTTTGCAATAATTCATTATTAAAAGCAAAGAATTTCTGATAAAACGTCCCAACACCTCGCAAAATACCTTGGTAATGTTTCTCTTTATTATCTTCTAACGATAAAAAGAAATTCTTATCATATACATGATCTAAAAATGTTTTCCCATAATTTTCATTCAAAAACTCCCGTAATTGAGAAAAAGATTTTAGAAAGAAAGAATCTCCAGTTAAATTAATTGAATAATCATACGACAGATCATTTTCAACACAACATTGTGTCAAAAATAGCTCAGATCGCACAATATCAATACTTCCCCATGAAGTAGGATATTTCTGAAAACAATATACACGATTACCATATTTTTTCAAACTATTCTGTAATGTTTCAAACACTTTCTTAGAAGAATTTTTATCCCAATGTAAAAAAACTCTATCATTTTGAGTATTATTTAAAATATACTCTATCAAATATAGAACTATCTCTGGATTTTTATATGCTGAAATTTTCCAAAAAATAACAATTTCTCTCATCAATGTATCTCCTCCACCTTCTAAAGGTGGGTAGAGATAAATATAATATATTTTTATGCACCTGTCAAGTGTGACACTTTAATTAAACTCGTGAACTTTTCTATGGATTTTAAAATATGGTATTATACAATAACACTAGAAAAATTATTACTCCTAACTTTAGTACAACTTAAACTCATTATTTTTACATTTTTTTGATTTAACTCGCCTATTAAGATTTAAGCAATATAACTGTCTATGATCTTTTTTGTATTGCTTAAATAGTCATTATCAATCAAATATTGCTCATGATCATGCCTCAATGGCAGATTGAGAGTTTTTTGTTTTTAAATATCTCGATTATTTTTAAAAACTATTGACAACTAAATTCGAATATGCTATACTAATAATACAATAATTTCAGTAGTATAGTAATAGGCTATTTTCTATTTTATACTTTAAAAATAAAAGTACGGAATTGCTATATGCAGTTCTTTTTTTATTTTTAAAGTATGTGTACTCTCATTTTCCTAATTACTGTATCCACGGTAGATTTATATTAATTATTGCTTCATCGCAGTTTGTATATTTTGACGAGTGATTAGTATTAGATAGGAATATTTAAGACTTTATTTGGTGGATTTGGAATTTGAACAATACAAACTCTTTGATCTTTTTTGTATTGGTTCAATCTTCATTATCAATCAAAGATTACTTATAATAATGTCTTAATGGCAGATTGTGAGTTTTTTGTTTTTAAATACTTCGATTATTTTGCCTTGAAAGTGAAATCCTTTAGAGTAGGTCATGGAATTAGGGTCAACCTCTAGATTCTTTTTTGAATCAAGAGGTTTTTTAGAGACGTAGGAATTTAACGACTAGTGAGTGTTGTTATGATTTAATAATTGTTGATACAATCCTATTTTATTAACCTCTATTCGATTAACAAAAAGTACTGTGTATAAATATTTAAATTTTATCCTTATGCCTCGACGGCAGGTCGTACATAATCTATACAAAATAGTCGAGTATCTTTTTCCTATTATTTATCCTACCAAAGAACAACAACGCATATTTCTTCTTAATCTGCCTCTATATCGTATCGGTACTCGTTATAACATTCATGCTACTGAACAATGTCGCTCTAAAAATACAATTACTACTCCTTATAATAAAAATATTGACAGCTCTCCCTTTCTTTGGGAAAATCAAGAATTTGAATGTCTTTTTAAAGAATGATTATTTAAGTACAATATGATAGGCTTCTTCTCCTCGT
>JBOFEA010000028.1:0-8644 GCA_051647535.1 Brevinemataceae bacterium | reverse complement strand
ATATTTATGAGTGCATTCCACTCATTCAACATATACTCTACAGCTTTACCCAGATCACTACTTTTGATATAATCCGAAGAATTCTTAATACTCAATAACTCTTCCTTTATTTCAGTCATTATAGGTGGATAGTATTGCTACCTATATGCGTAGTTGTCTTCAACAGTCCAATTATTTATCCCTATTTTATGTTTGTGCTCTGTGGACTTGTCAACGTATTTCTGACAAAGAAAATATCTTACATTTCCATCTAATCCAAACATACTAAACAACCTCCAGATTATAGTTATTAATAAAATCCGTCAAGGCACAGGCTGAAGCCTGCTTTATAGTAACACATACACCATCAGGAAATGTAATTGATATTCCAGACAATCCATTTGTTATGCTTTTTGATGGAGCTTGTGGCTGAATCGGAACAAATATTTGATTCGAAAGAATATCAGGAGATTTTTCTTTTTTAATCACCGGCTTACTTATATTTTTCTTTTTAATCGGATTTAAGTTGGATATGAAAATCCCTTTTCTGGATAACCATGCTGTCATTGGTGGATAATTCACATGTTTCTCTTTACAAAAATCACGTAAAGTAATTTCTTTACCCTCTTGTCGTATAGCTCTGAATTGATCAAGTGTGAGTTGGTAGCGTTCTACTGCTTTCATAAGTTTTCAGTTTTATTGCCGCAAAGGTAGATTCAAGTTCTAATTCCTGAAAGAGACTATTCCGGAGACGCTTACAATGAAAAAGCGCCGGAAACGAAAGTTCCCGGCGCTAAATGCGGAGAGGGAGGATTATGATCCTCAACTCTTATATTTTCAAAATTACATATTACTCTCTGCGTTCTAAATGGTTATTAATCATGCGAATTATAGCTGTTATTCGGATTAATTCGATATAATTATGTATTTTTGTATATGTATGACTTACAGATGTTTTTTTAGGAGATAAATTCTATTAGTAGGTTTATCTCGTTTAAGCATCTTATCATGCAGAGCATGGCGAATTAATGCTCATGTTGACTATCAATAGGTAAGTTACCTGTCATTAATACAAAAGATATAAATGAGAAATTGGTTTAAAAGAAGCATAGATTATATTTTTGATAAAGCACTTATAATATCAGGAGTCAGTTTAGTTGCGCTATCTGTCGTTGATATTTCAAATATTAACGACATAACAATAGATATATTTGGCATTGATAATTTTCAAATAGGAAAGTTATTATATTATGTGTCAGTTATATTCTCTATAGTATTTGGAGTATTTGCAGTTGTTCATGCGAAAGAGGTACAGAAACTTGAAGAAGAAAACAACAAGAAGAGTTCTAAAATAAACGATTTAGAATCAAAGCTAAATGAAGTTGTAAGTGAAACTAACGATTTATTTAACTCATATCTTAGATTATTGATAAAAAACCTAAATTTTACGCACAATGAAAGAATAAGCGTATACAAGGTTTATGAAAATAAGTTTAAGTTAATTGGTCGGACGTCAGTAGACCCAATACTTACTCAAATGGGGAGAAAGGAATATCCTATTGGCGAAGGATTTATCGGGAAGGGGTGGCGTGAAGGTGATTTTTTCATAGATTCACTACCTGATTGCAATGCAAAAAGTGGTAATACATACTATAATGCAGTTAATACAATACACCCTATAAAAAGAGAAGTTGTAGATAATCTAAAAATGAAATCACGGACTTTCTTTGTTTATAGAATAAATGGATATGATGGAACTCCAAAAGCAGTTTTAGTTTTTGAGAGTTTAGAAATGCAAAAGTTCACCAAGGAGTTTATCATAGAAAAACTCAATGGAGTAAAACAACCTCTAATAATGTTTATCGAAAAAAATAATGGTGTCGTAATAACAGAAAATATCTTAGGAGTATGAGCAATCTTGAAAAGATAATTAGATACATTTTATTGAACTATCCAAATCCAATTGAACTATCTAAACCTCGATTAGTGAAACTAATTTATTTAATTGATTGGCGATATACGATAGAAAATGGGCGTCAATATACAGACATTCACTGGATTTACAATCATTATGGTCCATATGTCAATGATGTTATAGAACTAATGAAGAAAAAGCCTGATGTATTCGAAGTTGCAAGTTACAGGAACTCTTTTGATGGTATAACAGATAAATTTACCTTAAAAAATAGAGAGCCAATTATTCTTGAAGAAAGTATTCAACTCGTTGCAAATCGATTTATTAACTATACTTATAATTTAAATTGGAGCGATTTTATAAACTTAGTTTATTCATCTTATCCAATCAAAGTAAACTTAAAGTATTCAAGTCTAAATTTAGTTCAACTTGCAATAGAATTCAATAATAATAACTCTAGGTAATAAACGGGTTGGTGCTGATCTGCAAATCGTAATGAGTCATACCAAGCACTAAACAGTAAACACATCTCAATATGAACGTTAATAAATTTTCGCCACAAGCTATTTTATCATTAAAGGAAGCTCTTGCAGTCATTTATTGGAAAAAAGAAAACTTACAAGACTTCATTAAAATATCTATCGAACACAATGCAATCGTCGGAACATTAAATTGGGATGGGACCAAAAGACAGATAGTAAGAGAATTAATAGATAGAATGCTAAGTAGACAAGACATTTACAAGACCGATCTCCTTAATTTACTACTTGCTGTAACTGACTTTGATGACTTTGAAAAACTAAAATTTTGGGACGAAGATGGCTCTAAAACAAAAAAAGCAAAAGATGCTGTTCTAAATTTAAGAAAACACACGATAGGATATATTGAAAAGACAAAAGAACAAAATGAAGCAGAACAAAGAAGACGTGAAGCAGAGCAAAAAATCATTAAGAGTAAATCGCTAGAAGAAGAGCTCTCTCAATTAAAAGATAGATTTTTTGAATTAGCAAGGGAGACAAATCAACAAAAGCGAGGATTTAGTTTAGAAAAATTTCTTTACGATTTACTTCTACTTTATGAGCTAGAACCAAAAGGTTCTTTTAAAAATTACGGCGAACAAATTGATGGGTCATTCACCTTTCAAGGTACAGACTATTTGCTTGAAGCAAAATGGAAGCGACAAGTTGATAGAGGTGACCTAGCGACCTTTTGTTTTAAAGTTGAGAAGAAATTTAAAACAGCCGTGGGATTAATGGTTACAATTGATGGTGTGACGAAAGAAGCGATTTCACCAGATTTTAAATCAATAATCATTATGGACGGAGCTGATATTACTGCAATACTTGAAGGACGGGTAAGCTTCACAGATTTGCTATTTAGAAAAAGAAGAAAAGCTAGTGAAACTGGTAATATTTATGTAAACTTTTATCAACTATAAAAAGTACGAACGTGTAACAAATGGTTTGGTGACAGTTGTGCTGATAGATGCAATACGCAAGTTTAAATAGACAGTGTCCAGAATTTTGTGTAAATAGAAAATAGCAGGGTTCAGTTTTAAGTAATTATATCTGGACCCTTTTATCAAAGATACAGATAAATTGATTCATAATCAATCCCCAATCTCTAACAGGCATTGTCCACTTCCTTTCAATTTCACCTAATGCAAGGAAAACTGCTTTTTTTAGGGCATCGTCATTAGGGAATGAAAGTTTATGTGTAATCGAAAACTTTATTTCGTCACTTATCAGCAAGGTCGTATAGTCGGAAATCGGCAATTGTTAAACTGCGCTTTATTTAGAGGGAAAAGGGAAAGCATTCAATTTGTTATTTTTCGGGCGTATGCTCTAAAACTCCCGTAACTCTTTGTGGAAAGATTTTCTTTTATGGTTGGTATTGAGGTTTAAGTTTGTTTTGCACTACGGGTTCCCACCGGAAACCCCTACAAAATACATTCCCATTATTACCTTTTGTGGGTATTTGTAGTATCGGCATTTTTCTGGAAAGTGATTTTTTGCACGTTAGCTGGTTGATTTATATATACAAACAACCACCTTCGGGGTTGTGGTAAGTACGAGCATACCTTTTCCACGGGTAGATTCCTTCACCCATTCCGGTTCAGGATTTAACGCCGCGGTTACCGATAAATTATGCTTTCAGGATAAAAAAGTTCATTCACGGGTGTATGCTCTAAAACTCCTGTAACTATGTACAAAGTATGATTTTACATCGTTCGTTCGATTTTAGCAACTCTACAAACATTACTCCAAGCTTTGTTAGTCTAAACTTTTGCGATGGGTGATTTGGTATATCTGGTATTGTTTGTTCTTTTAGTCGTTGTTCAAGTAACTTTTGAATGACTTTATTTAGTTGTCCTGATACTTTCTTTTGACCTAAAGCATTTGACAGTTCTTGCCTTGATTGAGCTTCAATCATCAAATATTGTAGGATTTCAGAATATAAACTTTGCTTTTGTAACTCTTGCCTTTCGGTTAATTCAGAGACATAGTTCAATTTTACAAACTATAATTGAAATGATAATCCGACTTCTTTCCAGCGAAGTTCAATATCCGGATATTCTTTCATTTCGTCAGCAATAAGCAATAAGCCGTTACCCCATTGGTCGATAATGCCAAGGCGTTTGAATACGGGTGCTATAATTTTATTTCGTGCATCACTCTAGCAGCTATCCATTGCAGAATAGTCGATTGAGGAGGCACTAGCCCATTGTCGTTTTTCCCAATCTCGAAGCTCTTGACTCCACGAATAATCCTCTTCTTCGTTCATATTGGCTTACGGACTAATGTTCTTCGTTATAATAAACTTTATAAAACTTACCTTTATTATCTTCTCCCTGCTCAATCAACTGTCTGTCTCCGTGGATGTAGATATGGAAATTCTTATCAAGTTTAATAACGCTTTTGAAAGCTCGTGCCTGTTTCTTAACTGCGGTATCTGAAATTACGAAACTATCTGAAATCTCAATCTCTCTATCTTGTTGGTAACTGTCTTTATAGCGATTGAAGCTGTCAATAACTTCAGGTTGAGCCATCACTTCATTTGTGAACTCATCCATATCAAAGGTGTCTTTCTCTTTAAAGAATTTGGTTGTCTTGTTCAGCAATTCTGCTTGATCAGCTTTTGAAACATCAAATTCTTTAGGCAGCTCTTTCGCAACAAATTTTTTGGCAAGCGACATCACATTTTGAGTGTTATAATACTCATCTTTGCGCTGGCGAATGTGGAGGAAATCGTCAATCCAATAGTGTGCTTCTGCACCTTTGTTCGTATTATCTACCACTGCAACAATATAGCCATTTTCTTTTTCAGTATTGAAAATAAGACATCCTTTATCGAGCTTATTTATATTGACTCCTTGTTGGCTCTCTACTTCAAATCCTTCTCCAGAAGGATACACTTTTAGAAATGTATCTTTATTCTCTGATTTAAACAATCCAACCGCATCAACAGTTTCGCCGTCAATTATGCAATCTTTGAAATAAACAACATAAAACTCGCCACCTTTAATTTTAGGATGTGTACTCTGTTCGTAAAGATGTTTGGCAAGATTTATTGAATGCTCGTGCAATGACTCCGAGTTTCCGAATATCTTAGAAGCATATGCGTATACTACATTCAATTCTATATCGCTCTCGTGGTACAATTCATAATATTCTTGACAGTTAATGAATGATTTAAGGAGATAATTAATCAACACAACTTTTTTATTTTCATTTATACATAGTTCTGAACGTGATGTAGTTATAGATTCATCGTTATTTTTATTTCCTACAATATGTATGCTTACGCTATTGATGTTAATATTGTGATACTGTATCATATTAGTTAATTATTTTTAGCCAAATGCTTGGGAAATTAAAGCAAATATACGCAACAACACCGTATAGAGATGCAATTATAAGGTATATTATTATTGACCCTCTTGCCCTTGGGTTTATGGTTTTTGACTTGTGCTTTTTAAATTCTAAAAGAGACATATATTCTCTTGTGATATTTTTCCAATAATCAAATTCAGTTCTACTTCTAATGATATCAAATACATCTGTTACAGCTTGGCA
Source organism: Brevinemataceae bacterium (assembly GCA_051647535.1). Classification (GTDB taxonomy): domain Bacteria; phylum Spirochaetota; class Brevinematia; order Brevinematales; family Brevinemataceae; genus Brevinema_A. The sequence goes on along the minus strand of JBOFEA010000028.1, from coordinate 2,674 downwards.
AATTACTGACACTATAAAGTAAAATCCAAAAGCAATAAACACATATCTTATTAACTTGTTGTCGGTTAGTTGTGTCATTTCGGATGTTTTGGCAAATAAAGTAATGCCAACTAATATAAACGCCGCAAGTACATCCCTAAGTAGATTACTTAACAATGCTCTAACTTTACTTGAATATAAATCTGATATACTTTTTAAATCTTTCAATAAATCTTTTAGCTCCTTCTGATATTGATCTTTTCTTTCATATGTGATAAATAAAAAACGTTCTTTTGCCTGAGTTGTAGCATCTTCTATTACATTATATACCCCCTTAATATATGGTAAGGTTAAATTGATATCTAGAGATATTCTTTCTAGAAGTAATTTCAACCTTAAATCACATCTGGAACTATCACTATATATCCACTGAATAGCATCAATAAGTAAATCTTGATATTCTTTGCTAATCTCTTTGCCACAATAACATGAACCCAATTGAAGTGACAATCTTCTAAATCCTCTTATGGTGACATTGTCATCCGATTGAATCTCATTACATAACCCGGCCAACAATACTAATATTGAGTTTCTATAAAAGTATAATGAGTATTGATTAACGTCACCAAAATAAACAGAGTGCCTATTAGGAATTATAATAAATTCAGAATCGCATAAAATACGAATATGATTCTGAATTATTTTTTCATCTTGTATCACCCAACTATTAGCAAAAAAATCTTGACTGTGTCCACAGACGACAAAATTAGAACCTCCAAAGTTAGTTGTCAATCCATTCACATGTATTTTTATCTTTGGATATACATTTAAAAAATAATCTACCGAGAATGGGTTTGAGTTTTTTATCCATTTTACGAAGCTGTCTTTTGAATAAAAGAAGTTATTCGTACATCCGTTATCTGTATTTGTTAAAATAACATTTTTATTAATATTAATCCTCCAATTGTTTGATGCTGATAATATCTCTCGAAGATTATCTCTACTACACTTTTCATTATCAACAAAAAAAGTAATAGAGGCTTCTAAGTTTAAATTCACAAAAGCTTCTTGTAAATCCATAAAAAAAGAACAATTTGAAATACCATTCCCTTCTATATTTACAAAAGACCAATTCTCTTTATATTTCTCTTTATTTGAGATTTGCTCTACGTTTAGTAGTTTGTCAAATAAATTATCGAACATATTATCTAATATCAAATATTTGGCTTGTTCTTATAATTATTGTCTGCTCACCATTTTGATCAGGTATTTTATTAATTTGAATATTATTTGCCGTAATATCTCCCATCCACTCAACTTTTACACCTTCAGCTGTTTGTCTAATATTTCTCTGTTCCCTAGGTGTTAATGCTTCTTTTTTGGGCTTAAACTCCTGACCAGCGAGACCATCTTCCTCTAAACGTTGCCTTAATGACTGCCTTAATAACTCTCGCCTATTTTCATCGTCGTCAATAACAACAGCCGAAATATATGCTTCGGTGTCGAATAAATCTACGTTCATCAAATAATCCCTAGCTCTGTTTTTGTACACTGACGGTTCTTGATTGGGATCAATAATTTCTGCGTTGTCTGAAGCCCATTTTCTTGCTACATTTTGAAGTCTTTTTGTTAAATCAGATTCAGTTTCTCTGGGTACGACTGATAGAAATTTTGCAAAGAAACTGGTAATACTTCCAGGCTTACTCCTATCCATAACCAAAACATCCCATACTGCTTTGTCACTTATATCTATTAATGCAACTTTTTGTATTGCAGATTTATCTTCAATAAAAGTGTTTTTTACTTCTGCTAAAAGTGCCTTAGCTCCTTTCAATTTATATTCATACACTTTCTTGTGGTCTAGCTTCATTAAAAACAACAACTTCCTAACATTGGTTGATGCATTAGCAACAATAAGGACACCGTTATTAGTATTCCCACTATGTGTGCGATGAAATTCGGCTGTTAATTCTTTAGATATTTCGATAAATCGTTTGTCATTTGCAGATAGGATTTCTCTACATAGCTTCTTTACAGGAGGTTCTTTACTTGTGAAAACATACTGCCTTCCTTGTGCTGCATCCGACAAACGCTCTTTAAAAAAAAGTTTTTGTTCGTGCGTAATCTCAATCTCATCCAGAAATGTCGGTAGGGCATCATCAGTAATAATTATATGAAATATCAAATTGTCGATACTAATTGATTCTTTTTCCGCAATTGATAGTACACTCTCTCTTGCCATAATAGTATTTTATTTTAAGTTATTATTTTATCAAATCCTTTATATCCACTTGCAAGATTGTGGCTATCTCGTGGATAATTATGAGAGATGGTTGGCTGCGGTTACAAGTATAGTTGTTTACCATTTTGAAACTCTTACCCAATTTTTCAGCTAACCAAGTTTGTTTTATGTCCTTCTCTTGCAGTATTTATTTTATTTTGTTTATTGTTGTTTTAATTAATGCTTATCTATGTTCAAAGATAATATATTGTTGTCTGTCTAAATTACAATATATTTTTACAAATATATTGTAATTGTGTATGTTGCCCAAATTGTGAGATGTTTTTTCATCCATTCATATCTTGAATTAATCTAAAAACTTAATATTCTTTCAGGATAAATCCAACACCTATGAATGGTGTAAATCAATGTAGAGTTCTTTCTTTTTTTACACTTTATTCGATTTAACCTCAA
>JBOFEA010000027.1:0-134665 GCA_051647535.1 Brevinemataceae bacterium | reverse complement strand
TTTAAGTTAAAATCCTTATTAATATTATTATTTTAATTATCTATTGACATTATTTAATTTATATTGTATAATCTTATTACCTAAAATAAACCGATTCCATAATAAAATCACTTATTGTGAATTGTATTTAGCCCCTTTATGGGGCATTTTTTTCGCACTATTTATATATAATTAATATACTTAATAGATTCCATTCTCTGTTTTACAACAGAGAAACTACTGTAAAATTTGTTTATAGTATTATTTTTCAAACTCTTGTGGAGATAAATAATTTAAGCTAGAATGGATTCTTTGAGTATTATAACATTTCTTCAATATATGCCTGAATAAACTTTGTTTTTCTTGATCAAAACTACTATAAATTCTAGTACAAATTCCTATGAAAAGATTCCATAAGAGCAGTATCAATGGCATTTGCTTAGTACTGTATGAATCTACAATTCCATTCTCTACATATATTTTCCAGATCAAATAATGTTTCTCATATACCTTGTTCTGTATATAAGATCGCTCCTATGTTAGAACATTCGTTCTTTATTGCTTTGTTCCAATATTTGTATAATATCTTTATCTATACCTTTTTCATATAAACAAAATACTATTCACCCCCTTTATCAATAAAGTTGTATTGAACTGAAAATTCATAACATTTAACCAAGCTCTATTTATTGTCTTTCGATTATTGTCTTAATTATATGAACATCTTTGCCTAACTTGTGTATAATTTTGTGAATATAATTACATGAACTTTCTCAAAACAAAATTTCTTCAATCTACTCATCCTATTGAAATACCTATTCTCTTCGTAATATACATAAAGATGAATAACAAAACCCTCCTACAATTTTAGGAGGGTTTTGTTATATTGACAAATATCTTTATAATTGTTATAACATCTTTAATTATTATCCAATTGGAAGTGTCTGTTGCTTATTATACGTTCTATATAAAGCGTATTACATATCTATGTACATTAAGAAAATATTGTTAATATTCACTCATGGTGGAGTTATACGTTCCTTATGTAGATACTCAGTAAGATACAAGATCCTAAAGGCAAACAGCTTGCAACGCTATGGGCTTTTTTTCTCCTCAATATATATTTAATTGTTATCACACAAAGACTATAAATCCAAAAATAGAATTGAGGAGCGTAATTAATGAAGAAAATTTTAATATTATTTTCTATAATAAATATATATGCAAGGCTTTTCAGTCTCGCATATAGGAAGAATATATTATTCTTTTGTGATAAGTTTTAATTCAACAGGAATAAAAGAATCGATTTCTTCTTTATTGATTGCTTTCACTGCATTTTCAACACCTAAAGCACCGATAAGAGCAGGTTGTTGAGCGATCGTAGCAGTAAGTTCACCTGATGCAACTGCTGTTATTGCATCAGGAGTTGCATCAAATCCTACAATAATCATATTTAATCCGGTATCTTTAACAGCACGTTGAGCACCAAGAGCCATTTCATCGTTATGTGCAAAGATTGCTTTTGCATCGGGATGAATTTGAAGAAGATTTTCTGTAACTGTTAAACCCATTGAACGATCAAAGTTCGCAGGCTGTTTTACAGCAATATTCAATCCTAATTCGGCAGCTTTTTTATTAAAGCCTTGTCCCCGTTCTCGAGCTGCAGAAGTTCCAAGAATACCTTCAAGTTCAATAATTTTATCATTAGGCTTGATTAATCTACTGATCAACTCAGCAGCCATTTGTCCACCCAAGATATTATCAGAAGCAACATGAGTAGTAACCGTGACACCATTTAGGTTGCGATCTAAAGAAATGACAGGAATATTAGCATCAATAGCCAATTTAGCAGCACGAGCTGAAGATTCACTATCTGTTGGATTGATTAAGATAGCAGCAACATCTGCTGAGATAAGATCCTCAATATTTGCAAGTTCTTTTGCAACATCATTTTGAGAATCTAGTGACGTAATTTTATAACCAAGTTCTTTTGCTTTTGCTTCAGCTCCGTTTTTAAGATCCACAAAAAAAGGATTATTAAGGGTTGATACAACAAGCCCTAATGTAGGAGTATTCGATTTTTTTGCACATGCTGTTATAATAACAAATAACATTAATAACGATAATATTTTTTTCATATTACCCTCCTTTCACAATAACTATTATTAAGATTTATTTTTATGACTGATCACGGCTATTAAGATAACAATAGATTTAACAAGCATCTGATAATAAGAAGAAACATTAAGAAGATTAAGTGCATTTGCTAAAACAGAAATAATTAAAGCTCCTAAGAGAGTTTTAGCGATTAGACCTTTTCCTCCACTAAGTAAAGTTCCTCCTAAAACTACAGCAGCAATAGCATCTAATTCATATCCCGTACCGGCCGTTGGAGGCGCAGACGATAAACGAGAAGTAAGTACTAATGCTGATAATGCAGCAGTTGTACCGCAAATAGTATATAAAATGACTTTAATTTTTGAAGAGTCAATACCACAGAGAATTGCAGCCTTTTCATTATCGCCAATAGCATACGTATAACGTCCAAATTTTGTATAAGAAAGAAGCCATATTAATACAGCATAGAGCAATATTGTAATAATTACAGGCATGGGAAGTCCTAAGAAATATCCCCCACCAATATAATGGTACGCATTAATTCCGGGAATATCCATACCCATTGTAATAGGATTTCCACCGGAAATAATATAAGTTAATCCTCTAGCAAATGTCATTGTAATTAATGTTGCAATAAAGGCCTGTATTTTCAGATAACCGACTAAAAATCCATTGATTGCTCCAAAAAACATTCCTGTTGATAATGTAATAATAAACGTCGCAGCAAATCCTAATCCATTAATCATGGCAATAGCTCCAATAGAAGCACTTAGAGCAAAGATAGAACCAACAGAAAGATCTATCCCTCCGGATAAGATAACCAATGTCATTCCGGCTGCAATAATAGCGTTAATAGATGTTTGTCTAAAAACATTTAGCACATTATTAACAGATAAAAATCTTGGTTCTATAAAGGCGATAATAATTGCAAATAACACAAAGAAAATAAAAATACTATTTTTTTTTATAATAGTTGTTAGAAACTTCATAACACCTCCTGAGAATAGTTAACTGCTAATTTCATAACGTTTTCAGGACTTTTTTCTTCACCGTTCAATAATCCTGTCATTTTTCCTTCAGACATAACAAGAACTTTATCACTAAGAGCAAGTAATTCCGGAAGATCCGATGAAATTAAAATTATTGCTGTTCCTTTAGCTTTAAATTCATTAATTAAAGTATAGATTTCTCTCCTTGCTCCAATATCAATACCTCTAGTTGGTTCATCAAGAATCAACACACGAGGACCTGTCAGTAAAGCTTTTGCAATAGCTACTTTTTGTTGGTTACCACCGCTAAGTGTATATACTGGTACTTCTAAATCATTTGCTTTGACTTTTGTAAGTTCTTTAAAGGTATTACCAAGTTTATCTTCTAATTCCTTACAAATATGTCCCAATTTATTAGTCATCATATGAAGAGATGGCATAGAAATATTATGTCTGATAGGAAAATTTATAAATAAACCATCACCTTTTCTATCTTCAGAAATATAGACAATTTGATAATTTAAAGCATCTTGAGGTGTTTTTAATGAAACAGGCTTGTCAGCTATTTTAATAGTTCCGGAAGTATATTTTTGAAGTCCATAAAGAATATGAGCAAGGGACGTTCTTCCGGCTCCCATCAATCCCCCAATTCCAAGAATTTCTCCTTTTCGTAAAGAAAAATTTATATTTTTTACGTAATCATTTTCAAGATTTTCTACTGTAAGATATTCTTCTTGAGGTTCTATAAGAAGATACGGAAACGGATCAGAAATTTCACGTCCTACCATTAATTTAATCAACTCATCTTCCGGTAAATTTTGGAGAGAGTGCTCGGCAATAAATTCTCCATCTCTTAAAACCGTCACACGATCACAAATTTGATAGATTTCTTGCATACGATGCGAAATATAAACAATTGCCACACCTTTTTCTTTGAGAAGTTTGAGTATTTTGAAAATATGTTCAATTTCATCTTTACTGAGCGCAGAAGTAGGTTCATCCATAATAAGAATTTCCGCTTTTTTTCGAAGAGCTTTGACAATTTCTACTAATTGTCTCTGTCCTATAGAAAGTTCATGTATATATTGTTTTAGATCAAAGTTAATACTTAAGGTCTTAAATAATTCCAAAAGTTCCTTTGTTTCAGCTTGATAATCAATACATACACCATTTTTGATAATTTCATTTCCTAGAAAAATATTATCTAAAACAGTCATCTCATCAAAAAGATTTAGTTCTTGATGAATAATAACAACCCCTTTGCTTTCGGAATCTTGAACATTCTTAGGAGTGTAATCTTCTCCAAACAAGCTCATTGTACCATGATCCAACCTTTCAATTCCTGTGAGAATTTTCATCATAGTAGATTTTCCGGCTCCGTTTTCTCCCATAAGAGCCATAATTTCGCCTTTATAGAGATTTAATTGAACATTCTTAAGGACTTGAAGATTTCCAAAGGATTTTTGAATATCTCTCATGGTTAAAGCATATTTTTCCATAAAAAAAACTCCTTAAAATGTCACCCCTGATCTAAGAATAATATTATAATATGGTAAAGCCTCACCAGTACGGATAACGGCTTTTACATCGTTTAATAATTCTTTGAATTCTTTATGACTTACTGTTTTTTGTAGCGGGAGTTCTTTTTGGGCAATACCAAAAGACTCTTTACAGAGAATCCTAAAGTCCGAATTTGCTTCTTCAGCAAAAGTGTATTCTTCTACATACATTTCTGTTAAAATTGCATCTAGTACTTCTTTAAGTGTAGGCACTCCCATTTTAATACTAAGATCAATTTTTTCTACATGATCCGGAATAGGAAGCCCCATATCACCGATAGCAATAGTATCCGTATGTCCTAAATGAGCAATAATTGTTGAAATATTTGAATTTATCATAGCTGTTTTTTTCATAATTTACCTTCATAAACTTTTAATTTCTTCCGGAGATCCGGCTGAATTGAATGCACCTTTTTTAGTGACACTAATCGCAGCAGATTTATTTGCGTAAATAACAGCATCATAGATAGAAAACCCTTTTGCAAGTGAAGCACTAAAAGAACCTATAAATGCATCCCCAGCTCCCGTCGTATCAATAGCTTTGACTCTATACCCTTTAATGATTCCTTTGAAAGAAGGGGAAAATACATACACTCCTTTCTCTCCCAAAGTCACAAGAATATTAGGTACCTTGGTACTAAGGGTAAGAACCGCTCTCTCTATCTGTTCAAGAGTATCAGTTTCTTTTCCTGTGATTGCTGATAATTCATGTTCATTGGGAATAATATAATCAATATTCTGAAGCAACTCTTCACTCATTGGAAGTACCGGCGCAGGATTCACAATGACGACTTTTTGACGTTTTTTTGCTTCTTTTGCTAAGAAAACAATTGTATCTAGAGGAATTTCAAATTGCATAACAAGAATATCATATTCGTCTAAAAGATGAAGATTTTCTTTCACTTTTTCCGGAGTAAATTCTATATTAGCTCCAGGAATAACAACTATACGATTCTTCCCATTATTATCGGTTTCAATAATTGCTGTACCTGTGTTTTGAAAAACCTTGCTAACAACTGTATTAATGTTTAATTCTTTACAACGTTGGAGTGTATAAGATCCAAAATCATCTTGTCCTATGGCTCCCCACAACATTGTAGCAACATCTTGTCTAGCAGATGCAGAAGCTTGATTTGCTCCTTTTCCTCCTATTAATTGAGTAAAAGTTTTCCCCAACAATGTCTCTCCTTCATTGGGAAAGCGGTCTACTTGTACAATAAGATCCATATTTAAACTTCCCGCAACTAACACTTTCATCTTTTCTTCCTTTGTTTTATTTTTACACAAATCTAAAACTCAACTATTGGAATAGTATAATAAAATTATAAATTAAATCAATATTTAAATCATTGATTTAAATGTTTTGTCTAAATCATTTTGTAATAATAAACTACAATTCAAAGTTCCATTACAAAAACTATACTTTTCTATCTGTCTATTTTTTCACAAATATTCACTTTCTTTCAACAGATACATTCTATTATTTTCCTTCTATAATAGAATAACACAGTATCAACTTGTTCTTCACAAAATACTTGAATATTTAAACTCTCTTAGATCAATTCCTTATTATATTTTAAATTCTTGGAAAGTATGGAAACTGGTTTTAGCAAAAATCATTTCTCTTATTTTTATATTTACCCTGCTCTGTTGCAACTAGCTCATTTAATTTTAATTCTTTTCTTGATCGTTCTTCTCTTTTTTTATTTTTGTTTGATTATTTAATTAGAATACAAGCTGTTAAAAATCAGGTAGCACAAGACCATGGAAAATAATACGATATATCAAATCCTATCATAAATCCCACATTGCTATTTAATTGATACATGACTCTCATATTTGATGTCATCCCTAAATCTGAATCCCAACCATTGTTATATCCTTTATCTTCTTGTGCTGCATAACTATTATATATTTGAGATAATAAGGCTGTATTCATTCCTATTAACCAACCTTTTTTATTACTATCTAATTTTTTATGTACCCAATTTCCATATCCGATTCCAACAACCATAGTAGTACCTGTAAAAATATTATTAGGCATCGGAAGATATAATAGGAGTCAAAACTTAAAATGTCAAATATAAATAAGATCTATGTTGCCCTTACAGCAAACACTTCCCAAGTAGTTTGAGACATGAGTTCTATATTATTTTCAAATATCCTTCACTCTGTAATGATGTTGTTAACCCTATAGATATTGTATCTGATTTTAAATAATTCTTAATTTTTTGAGCCTTTTCTTATGGAGTATTCTCAGATATATTTGCTAAATTCTAAGCTATATTTACTGAAAGTTTCAATATTTTTCGAAAAAATAGATATCTAAAGTATCAGAGAGAATAAAGGACTTACTAAGCAACAGGCACACTACATATTGATCGTATCTCTTCTATTTTAAATCTTCATGAAACTTCTGAGAATTTCATCAAATAGAGTGATATTTTGTCGCCATTAGTGTGGACTATCAAAACAGAATTTCCTATGATCCCATAGTATGAAAATATATTTAGAAAATAGTTGACAATATCATATTAATCTGCTATACTAATTACAGATGTAGCAATCTAAAACGAAGTTATCCTGCAATTATATGCGGTATAATTAAAAAGCACTACGATTTTGTAGTGCTTTTTTTTTTTGATTTATTTGATAAGTAAGATCGATATTTAGGATCATACTTAAAAAAGATGATAAGAAAAAATAGATCCGGTTTCTTACCAAACAAAGTCCTTTTTAATCATAAATTAAATAAATCTTGACACATAAAGATTTAATTCTAAGAAAAATCTCCACAAAATTGTGATTGTTTTATGTGACATCATTTTTACAAACTTATTTAATTTTCTTGTTCTTTAAAATACAAGAGCTTAAACTAAAAGTATTCCCGTTATAATTATTTCTAGTAAGACAGTTAAAAAGCTAAATCTACTATTGCTTATTTTTGCATTATCCAACTATTTGACGAAAACCACCACTTTGAGTTTTTTACCGATATTAGTATCAATTTTCAAAATATTAATAATTTTTTGCATTTTTTTATCCCTATCATCATATCCACCAAAAGGTGCTTTGTTTAGCAACCAATAGAAAGTAAGTCCCTCATTATTAGTAGCGTTTACATCAATTTTTCAATTGGAAGAAGCTTAATTCGTTCTAAAATATCATAAGGAGAAGTATCCCAGTTATTTTCGCTATAATTTTGTGCTAGATGATGAAGAACCGTATTTCCTAAGGCATTAGTATAAGAAAAATCAATAGCAGGATTTCGCAATAATAAAACAAAATTTGATATATTATCAAAAGTTGCAGCTATCATCAAAGAATTGTGAGTGGATCCTTGAATATAGTGTAGTAATCTATTGAGTCTAAAATAGGCCATAATACGGTTGTACCTTTTAATGATCGAACATTAATATCATTAGTTTTACTATAGGCAAGAAATGCTTTTAGATTTCCATTTTGTGCATCTTGGAAAAATTTCTCTTGTGCTTTTCTTTTTGCAATAAGTTCTTTTGATTCCTCACTTTGAAGCGAGCTTTGTTCCTTCATCACGGAAAACAGTGATTGGTTCTTTTCACTGAGATATTGTAAAAATAATGAATTTGTATTAGTGTTGATATAACCATATTTTACCATTACTATCAAATTACTAATATTATTTTGAGTAATAATTTTTTCTAGTATATAACTATATGGATTTTTGTTTAATTCTTGATAAGGAGCTTCAAAAAATTCAGTAGCAACAGTATTAGTAGGTATTGTAAAATATTTTAAATACAAAGGAAGATTTGTATGATAAGAACAACCGGATGAATAATTGCAATCAAAAGCAAAAGATCTGTAATAGGTATAATTATTAGTAGAATAATTAACATCGAAACCTTTATCTTTGATCGCAGATACAATAGAAACAAAGCTATTTGTATCAAAATCATAATGTTTAAACGGTCTTAATAATACTTGATACAGCGAATCTTTATATAAATTAGTAGACATTGCTTGATTCGAAATAATACTTAAATTAGAAATTTTAGAAATAAGCTTTCCAATTCCTTCAGCATCATTTTGTAATACTTTTGTAAGCAACTGCTCGATATTTGCTTGGTACTGCCACTGTTTATTATTTGTGTCCACTCCAAAATTAACTAAAATAGACAAATCTTTGTCATAATAGAAAGGAAAATACACAGATAATCCTTCTTCATTTGTATAATAAACAGATTTAGGATAAGCTGTAATGATAGGTAATATTTCTTTTACTGTATGTTTAACACTATAACTATTAAAAAAATTATCAAGGAACTGTCTATAGAGCATATCTTTATCATTAGGCAAAAATTTATTCTCTTGCAAAAATTGAAGAGCCTGAGTATCTTGTAGAATATTTTTAGCAAGCTTATAACTTCCTTTCATATAATAATAAAAGGAGTTTCTTTGCAATCGCTAATATAAGGTTTTTCATATATTTTGAGAAATAATTTCCACCATAACGGGATTTGCGTGTATTGCTTTTGTTCAATAACAAAAGCAAGTATTTCTTGAATAAAATGATCTCCAGATAATAAAACATTAAGAGAAGCAAGTTTTTGGAAAAATTCAGGATTGTTTGCCAAACGTTCAATTAATTTAGGAGTAGATTATCTTACAAAAGGATACAGCCATTGTTTTTGAACATTTATTTTTGATTTGACATTTTTTGTTAAAAAAGCAACCTCTTGAGCATTTGTGGTAAATAATGTATAGGTAATTAATTGTTGATATTCTTCGTCAAAGATCCCCCCACTAATAAAAATTATTTTAATAGACATAAATTTTAGATCAACTAGTATCTTATTAATTCTTTAGAATACTATATTTAGAAATATAGTATTCTATCTCATACGTGATTCGTAGTCTTTTGGATTGATTTTTTTGCCAAAATCATACCCTATTGCTAGATATGCTCCAAAACCAGTTCTCCAACGATCAGTTTCTCTTCGATCTTTCATAAGGGTTAGATATGTTCTAATTCCCCAATAAAAACCATTACTTAATGTATTCTGAAATCCTATTGTATTTACAGTTAAATAAGGTCTCTGACTTTCCATAATTCCTAAATTATATCCGACACCTATAAGGTCAACATAAAAGCGACCACCACTCGCTAAGATCGAACCTATACTATATTGAAAATTAACTCCAATTCCTGAACATTCAACAGCTGTAGGCGACACATCAATACCTATATACTTAATATCAAAATTTAATACATGCAATACGTTATTATTTATAGAGGATCTTATTTCTGGTGCAAATAAAAGTCCAAAACCTAATGGCAATCCAAGGGTAAAATAGAATTTGATAGAAGGATTAATATAAGCAAATTTAGGCAGAGAGGTCTGTTTGTTTTCTTGAGCCATCATTGGACTGACAAGAATAAGTAATAGTAATAATATATATTTTTTCATTTTTATTTTCTTTGACTTTTCTGATATTCTTCGCCAAAGATCCCCCCACTAATAAAAATTATTTTAATAGACATAAATTTTAGATCAATTAGAATACTATATTTAGAAATATAGTATTCTATCTCATACGTGATTCGTAGTCTTTTGGATTGATTTTTTTGCCAAAATCATATCCTATTGCTAGATATCCTTCAAAACCAACTAAAAGAGAACCTGTACAATATGATTTTGAAAAGTTGATTGCTGTTCTGACAGCCCAATAAAATCCATTATGAAGCGTACTTTGAAAACCAGGAGTATTAAGTGTAAAATACATTTGTCCAGGTGCAAATCCCCAACCAGCTCCTATTAAATCAACATAAAAGCGACTACCAGTTACTAATATCGTTCCAACACTATATTGAACACTTGCAGTTATTCCTAGATACATTAAATGCTCAGGAATAATACTAAACCCTAAAAACTTTACATCAAAACTTACGACTTGTAATACATTGTCATTAAGAGAACTTCTAAATTCCGGTGCATACAAAAAACCCAAACCTATAGGTAATCCTAACGCCACATACATTTTGAATGTGTTATTGATATAAGGGAAATTTCCAATTGCTTGTTTGTTTTCTTGTGCCATCATTGGACTGACAAGAATAATCAATAGTAATAATATATATTTTTTCATTTTTATTTTCTTTGACTCTTCTGATATTCTTCGCCAAAGATCCCCCCACTAATAAAAATTGTTTTAATAGACATAAATTTTGGATCAACTAGTATCTTATTAATTCTTTAGAATACTATATTTAGAAATATAGTATTCTATCTCATACGTGATTCGTAGTCTTTTGGATTGATTTTTTTGCCAAAATCATATCCTATTGCTAGATACGCTGCAAATGATGGTTTTATTGGATAATTCTTAGCTCTTCGAGCAAGACTGACATAAGAACGTAAAGCAATATAAAATCCGTTTGCTGATGTACTTTGGAAGCCTAATATATTAATTTGCAACAATTGTCCTGAATGTTCATGAAATCCATAACTAATACCCACGCCTATCAAGTCAACATAAAAGCGAGCACCACTTGCTAATATAGTTCCAACACTATATTGAATACCAACATCAAACCCTAAAAGATCCAGTCCGACAGCACTCATATTGACTCCAACAAACTTTACATCAAAATTTAAGACATGCAGTATATTATTATTAATGGAACTTCTAAATTCCGGTGCATACAAAAAACCCACACCTATAGGTAATCCTAACGCTACATACATTTTGAATGTGTTATTGACATAAGGGAAATTTCCGATTGCTTGTTTGTTTTCTTGTGCCATCATTGGACTGACAAGAATAATCAATAGTAATAATATATATTTTTTCATTTTTATTTTCTTCATTTTTATTTCCTTTTTAATTTATTTTTTAAATTTTTTACCAACCATCAGAACCATGTGCTTTCCAAGCATCTCTTTTATTTCGTGCATAAGCTCCATAACCACCTTCAGAAACTAAAGGATATCTTCTTTGTTCAGAAGCTGTTAAATTCCTTGGCTTAATATACTTATGATCAATATGGTAAAATTTCTTTTTCCCCCAATTCCAACTCTTTGATAGATGTACTAAATGATGTGTATATCCTGATTTTTTAGGAATAATCCATTGATTGCCATACCCTGCCATTTGTGTATACATAATTTGTAATAATGTATTATCCACATCCTTTTCTTTTTTATTAGGATCACATAACTCTAATAGAAACGCTATAGCTTGACCATCATCAGGAGATAATCCTTTTAAGGAATTTCCATTACTATCAGTTAATGATGTGAGCATATTATTGATAAGCTCTATAAGATCACACATACCTCCAGAGTACAATCCTGTCGTAGGATTTTTAGTACCATATAATGTTTCTTTAAAAATATCCAATAACTTATCCATTTCAGCGTGTGCTTTATTTGAAGTGACTTTAATATTTTCAACAATGTCTCCTGTATAACATTCGTCCGCATTTCCTATATTTTCCCATTTAGATTGAACCTCTTCAAACCATTGGATCAAGGCTGAGCTTCCAGATGTATCTAGTGGAATATTTGAAATTTTTCGTATTGTCTTTAATAGCTTATTAATAGCTTCTAGGGATATCTTCATTATTTTAGCAAAGGTTAGAGGTTTGATAAGAGTTGCTCCTATTTGTCCCACAGCATCTATAATATCAACAATAGCATCATTAAAATCACTGATAATTTCTTCTCTGATAACAGTATCGTCTGCTCCGGGACGAGCTCTGGTTAGACTGGAAGATCCGTATATTTTAAATTCTTCTTTTTTGTATTTCCAAGCAATGTAAGGAGTCATTCTTTGAGCCAATACTTCATCTGATAAGTATTCTATATTCGTATTATTAATATTAGGGAATTCTAATACCAGAGAAATATTGTTTTGATCTAACAATGGAGAAATATCAAATTCATTTTCTAACTTAAAATTATTACTCTCAAACTGTCGCCAATATAACTGACGTAAAGATTTCTTTATATTGTTGGTATGTTTAGGGGTACCAGCCATATCTACAAAAACTGTCTGAAGACTTCCTAGTAATGCTATAGAATATCCTTCAGATTGAATGACTGTATAAGTATTTCTGATAGTATCAATGAGTTTTAACGCTGCGATACGTCGAGCCTGTACACTTAGATTTCGCTCTATTTTATTGAAATTAACAAACTTTTCCTGTTCAGTAAATTTATTATAAGATTCTGCGATCCATTTAGAATCAATATTTACCTGATCTTTTAATTTTTGAATATATGGATCAGTGTTATATTTGGATGAAACCTGTTTCTGCATTTGTAATTTAAATGTGTCCCTATTATGATCTAATTTCGGTAATACATCTGATCTATTTTTTAAATATCTATAGGCCATATTATAAGAAATCGTATCTGATAGAGCATTATAAATTTGGTTAAATATAGTTTGATAAACAGAGGTATCCAATTTGAATCTAATTTTAGCAGCCATATACTGCCCCCATCCAGTAGGATGAATAGTATAAGTTTTCTCGTCTGAAGAATAGAAATGTACTTCTGCTGTTGCAAAGTTTTCTGTTCTACGGTAAGTCGGTATACGAATTGCTCCAAGATATTTCTTGTCTTTAACAACGCGATATTCATAATAACGATAGAAATCGCCACCCTCTTTATCCAACACCAAAATTGGTCTTTCTGATACCGTTACGTTTTTCCAATTTTCTTGAATCGACTGTTGAAGTTCTAATTCCGATAATGCCAGTTCTCTTGCATCTTTCCAGTGGATTCTTAATTTTTGAGGATTTCTTTCTCCTTCAGGAAATTCGCCTTCGTACAATTTGTGCAACTCATCTGCTTGAATCGGCTCGCTTTCGTAAAACGAATTCAATCGCTCTTCAAACTCATAGTCCACCAATTCCACTTTATGAACTACATCTACGTAATCTTTCCTCTCTTCATGTGTTTTATTTTCAGCAAGTGAACACCCTCCTAATAAGAATATTAGTATACAACTTAACCAGTTCATTACTTTCTCCTTTTCATTAAATATATTTTACTACAATATTATAGATTGTCAAGCTATTTTATTAATATTTTTAAAAAATTTTAATATATTTCCCAACAATTAGATTAATTATACTAAACAAGATTATTTTTTAATATATTATCACAATCTAACATATATGTCAATAATTAAATACGTATATATATAATTATTTCAACAATATTCTGATCAAATAATTTTTATTTTCTTTATTACTTAATTTTACTATAATTTGAGACTATACTAAGTTGCGTATATTATACAAGATATAGTAGAAAGTATTATGAAAGTGTTTTTATTAATTATTTTGGTTTTATTTATTAGCAGCAGTGCTAACAACAAAAAAAACAGAACTATAAATTGCTAAACACAAATCACTTTTGGTAACAATGAAATTTCTTCTCAAGATGTTGTTTCTTATGATATCAAATTTGAATTGTTTTGACTGGAAGAAAATAAATATAGTAGTGTACCGCTAGAAGAATCTTATTATGCAGATATATATTAAATCTTTATCTAATCAATATCATCTTGATATACTATTTTAGTTTGTTCATCTTCTATTCAAGATATATTAGTAATTACCAATTCTATAATCATTGTTAAAATTGCTCAATAATTTGCATACAATCCTATTGATTTCAGTATATTAATATATCTATTATCCGGTGTACCTTACTCCCTTCTTTAAAAAATATGCAAGACATATCTCTTTTAGAAAGAAAGGAATTCCTTATATCCCGATTTTTTTGCCTTGGACTTCATTATTTTTTCTTACTCGTAGCTTCTCCAACAGCGAGTATATTTCATATCCCCCACATTATTCCGCATATACAACCAAAACAAATATGTCAAATATATAATCACAAATTCATCTTCTTTTGTTAATTCATAGTATTATTTAAGTGACATATGGTGTATATTACACAGATCAATATATATATATATATAACTATTAAGTTTTTTATTTTCTCCTTAATATGTTCAAGCTGTTGTATTCGAATTTACTACAAAATAAAAACTACAAGTCTAAAAATCAAATTGAGGAACTTTATTAATAAAGAAAATTTTGATATGAATAATGTTAGTGATACCTATACAAATAAGAACAACCTTAATATTTGATTTTTTATAGAGATATAATTTAATCTACCATCTACTATAATAGAATTTAGATTAGAAATACCTGTAATGTTATTCAAAATTTGATTTTACCGAAAATTGAAGTTTTATAAAGTAGAAAAGCGATACTGTTATAGTATCGCTTTTTTTGTTTATTTGGATTCTAGTCAAGTAGTATTGTTAGTTTGTATATTTGAATGTTATATTAGTATATTTGTTGGGTAAATATCTTCCAAAATCGATTATAAGAAGATTTCCTAATTTGGCTTTCGGACTATATCGGGCTTCGGAAATTTTATTGTTATCCAATTTTTCGATTAATTCCAAATACTCTTTTTTTGCTTTCAATACAGGTAGTACTTGTATTCCTTGTCCTATCAAAACTACCAATAAAAAAAGAACACTGAAAATTGTTTGTATTTTTACGGACTTCTCTTTCAAATAGTAATAAGCACTTCCTGTTAGTGAAATGTACATAAAAAATTTCGAAAATTCCATAGGTACTCCATGATACATAGGACTGGCACTCATAACAATACAGGTATACCAAGAAAACAACCAATATAAAAGCGGTAGTAAAATATGCATATCAAACATGTTCTTATATTTTTTATAATTTAAAAAGGTAAAAAGAAAAATTAATACTTGAATATACCATGTAGACGGTAAAAATCCCGGAGCACTATACCAGTTATCTGCAGTATAAAAAATATGTCTGACTAAAGAATAAAAATACTTTTTGTATCCCAATTCCAACCAGTTGATTGTTTGACCAAAAAATTCCCATTGATCAGCTTTGGCATAATCCAATACTCTATTGCTTGAACCAGGTGCAAATAATAGAATACTAAATCCCAAAAGAAAAAAAGGAAGGGACAACCAAAACCATTTAGGAATTTCTGTTATTTGTATTTTTAATAAGATATAAATAGTGATAATAAAAGGAATACAGGCAATAACCATTTCATGTAAAGAACCTGTAATAAAAGCAATGAGAAGAAAACAAGGTAAACAAATTTTAGTTTTTCCATAGAAAATATTAATATAAAAAGAAATATATAATATGATAAACAAAGCCGGTATATAATATCCAAATAAATTCAATAAATCAGACATATAATACATCATAAAGGTAGTAAAAGGAAAGATACTGTTGACAAATAAAAACAACGAAAGTAATAATATGAGCCCAATTCCAAACTTTTTCATATGAATATTAGGTTCAATTGTTTTTAAACTAAAGAAAAATAAGAGACAAATTAATAAGGATTTGATAATATAAAATAATGGTGTACCTAATTTAAGAGTTATTCTGGCAACGATGTGTGTCAAAAAGCGTCCATGCCATTGAAAAAATTCATTATATTGCTGTACAAACGGATTTCCCGGTTGGTTATAGATAAATTCATGAATGTGGTGAATAGGAAAAAGAGTGGTCAGAAAAAAGATATAACCGAAGAGTAGCATGCAAAATATTGTAGTATATTTATTAATATTTTTGAAATTATTCATATTTTCAGTTCCTATATATTGACAATTTATGCATAAGTGACACATATTATATCACTATTCATCCAAAAAATCAATATACAAAAAATAAACACCCTTTATAGGGTGTTGCTAGATTGTATCAAAACTATTTATTTAGGGGTTCTAATATGAATAGAATTATTTTGTAATGCATTAAGGAAATCTTCATATGCTAATTTTAGGCCTTGTTCCAAATTTACTTCGGCTTTCCAACCCAAAGCATGTAAGCGAGAATTATCCATCACTTTTCTCATTGTGCCATCAGGTTTGCTGGTATCAAAAATAATTTTACCTTTAAATTTCACAGTTTCCGCTACTAATTCCGTCAATTGTTTAATAGATACTTCTTCTGAAGTCCCAATATTAATATGTACCGAATCCGAATAATGATTCATAGCAAAGATAATCCCTCGTGCAAAATCATCCACATAGGTAAACTCTCTCAACGGTGCACCGGTACCCCATGCTACTACTTCATTAAGATTGCATTCTTTAGCTTCATGGAAACGCCGGAGTAAAGCAGCTATTACGTGAGAGTTTTGAGGATCATAATTATCATTTGGCCCATAAAGATTAGAAGGCATAGCAGCAATAAAGTCTTTATTATATTCACGTCTGTAATATTGGCAAAGTTTGATCCCCATAATTTTTGCCAAAGCATAGCCTTCATTGGTAGGTTCTAAAAGACCTGTGAGAAGATATTCTTCTTTAATTGGTTGAGGACACTCTTTAGGATAAATACACGAACTACCAAGATATACAAGTTTTTTAACATTGTGTGTATGTGCTGATGACAAAACATTAATTGCCATAAGAGTATTATTTTGGGTAAATTCTACAGGGTAAGTATTATTAGCAATAATTCCACCTACAGTACCAGCACACATAATGACATATTCAGGTTTTTCAGTTGCAAATAATTGATCAGTAGCTTTAGTGTCAATAAGATCTACTTCTTTTGAAGTCTTGAGTAATAAATTGACATAACCTTGTTTTTGTAGCTCACGAACAATAGCTGAACCAGCCAAACCACGATGTCCAGCAACATAAATCTTCGCATCTTTATTCATATATAAGCTTTAACCTCTTAGTTTCTTAGCTTTTTCTGCTGATAATTTAATATCACTTTGTACCATTTTCTTAACTAATGTATCAAATGATGTTTTTGTAGGATTCCAATTTAAAGCTTTAATGGCTTTAGCTGGATTTCCAAGAAGCTGTTCTACTTCTGCAGGACGGAAATATTTTGGATTTACATCGACAAGCATACGTCCATTGGATTTGTCGTAGCCTTTTTCGTTTATACCTTTATCTTTCCATTCAATAGTAATTCCGGCTTCAGCAAACGCTTTAGTACAAAATTCACGAACACTGTGCATTTCTCCAGTCGCAAGTACAAAATCATCAGCATAATCAAGTTGAAGGATTTGATACATTCCTTCTGTATAATCAGGAGCATATCCCCAATCTCTTTGAGCATCTAAATTGCCTAAAGATATTTTATCAGTTAAACCTGCCAAAATATCTCCGATTCCAATAGTGATTTTACGGGTGACAAACGTCTCTCCTCTTCTTTCGCTTTCATGATTGAATAGAATACCGTTGGAAATATGCATATTATAGGACTCACGGAAGTTTTTAGCAATCCAAAAAGCATATTGCTTTGCTACACCATAAGGAGAACGTGGATAAAAAGGAGTTGTTTCACTTTGTGGGACTTCTTGAACTTTACCGTAAAGCTCTGAGGTCACAGCATTATAAATTTTGACTTCTTTTTCCATTTTCAAAGCTCTCACAGCTTCAAACAAACGAAGTGCTCCCAAAGCAATACTATCAGCAGTATATTCAGGCATTTCAAAAGATACTTTAACATGAGATTGAGCTCCAAGATGATAAATCTCACTTGGTCTAACTTTATTAAGAATAAAAAAGATACTAGTAAAATCTGTCAAATCTCCATAGTGAAGGTTTAAATTACTGACTTTGTGTTGAAGAAGTTTATCAATATACAAATGTTCAATACGTTCTGTATTGAAACTAGAAGAACGACGAAGCATGCCATGTACTTCACAACCTTTGTCTAATAATTGTTCTGCTAAGTAAGAACCATCTTGTCCTGTAATACCTGTAATAAATACAACTTTTTTCATTTTATTTCCTTGAATTCATATTATAATTTTATATTATGATTTTGGATTATAATAACCCGTTGCCACCTTTAATAGTTGAGAAATAATTCTAAAATTACCTATCCAATTAATTTTTGTAGGAATCGGTCCATTTGGTGGATAAATTCTTGATTGAGGAATTTCAATTACTTTATATCCTAATTTTGGAACACGAGAAGCTATGTACCATTGTAATTCCCAAGTTTGAAATACATCTCTAAAAATCTGTAAACGCTCGTCTTTGAGAATATTTACATTAAATCCTCGAAAAGCTGACATTGTTTCTGTATATTTAAACCCAGAAACTAAGGATAATAATGGGTTGGAGAAGTATTTAATCGCAATTTCACGAGCTTTTGGTGTATTTTCGTGGTAACCACCTTCCATAAAACGTGAACCTTGCACGAAATCATAACCTTGGTTTAATTTGTCAATGAATTGAGGGATAATTTCTACATTATCTTTGTTGTTGCCATCTACTGTCAAACAATATTTATATGTATCATCAACTGCTTTTGCAAAACCTACACGATAAGCATTTCCTTGTCCTTTCGCCCTAACTGTAAAAACACCACGCACATTCATATCTTGGAGAAAATTGTCATCAATAGATCCGTCTGTTGTTCCACCGTCCATTAAGATAATATCAACAATTTCATTAATTTTATGTTTTTTAATAGTACGGAGTTGATTTTGAATTCTTATTCCTTCATTCCATGTAGGAATAAGAAGAATAATATCATTCTTTTTCAAAAAAAATTCCTTGTATTCAAAACATGGGAGCTGTCTAGTCATTAGTACTCCTTTTATTTAATATAAATTTTTCATCAAATAGTTTATTAAAAAGTGGATAGTCAAGTTCCTGCTCAGTTATTACTCCACCTTTTTCTTGGAACATTTGAAGTGCTGCATTTGAATTTGTCAGAATATAAGATACATAGTACTTGGCTCTGCTAGGATCATCGTCTGTATATACAGAAGTTTTCGCATAAAGTATATCACCATAGTAAACAGTTGGATAATTTTTTAAGAAATAAGCACATCCTGTCCAGTCTATAGGATTTTCAGGGGTACTTAAGTAGAGCTGATTATGCCAAAACTCACCCATACCTTTATCTTGATTTGCAGGTAAAATAGCTGTTTGTCCTAGTAAAGAGTAAAATCGATAGATTTTTTCTGTTTGGTACCAATTGGAGCGTTCAGCTTTTAAACTGTCGTATAAGTTAATATAATGTACAATCACTGTCAAAAATAATAACAAAGACACTACACAAACTATCCAATAAAGTTTTATCGTTGTTTTAATAGTAAACCGATGAAAATCAAACTTAAAAAGTGCCTTTATATTAAGAGTATTAAGAGAGCTAATATACCCTACAACTACCCATAATGCTATCAATTCAATTATACGGGTAATCAAAATAAGATCACCATGATGAATCCAATACATATTGGTATTATACATAGAACGTCCATTAATTAACAAAGTACCATTAAAAAACGCCACTCCTAAAATCAACGAACTAGCAAACACAAGAACACGAATTGCTTGATTTTTATTTTTAATTAATTTGGCATTAATGAGATATGTAATATATAAACAACACAATATAAAAAATCCAATCAACAAATAAGCATTACGTGTCAAAAAAACAACTCCAAACCATTCCGGTAAAAAATTAGGAAGTTGTTTAAGAGATTCTATAATGCGATTATCTTTATTAGTAGATCGTAAAGCCAGTAAATATTGAAAATTAGGAGCAGAAAAATACAACACAATACCTATCAAGAAACTTGTTAAAGGAACATAAACTCCTATACCAAGATTTTTAAGTTGTATTAATATATGTTTAAATGATTTATCTTGTAAATAAAAACGAATCACAGCATAAATAAACAAAAACAATACCATTGCAATAGACGTCAATATATTAAAATGAGCAGATAACCCCAAAAATAAAGCTAACAATGAATTTCTCACTAAGTGTTTATGTAGAGGAAATTCACCTTGAATAAAGTATCTTGCTGTCACTATCCAAGCAAATAAAAAGAAAAAGAAACTTGTTTGATAGGCAAAATGTTGATTATATCGATATATTTGAGCAAGGCTGTTTGTATACAAAAATAAAAGCATAAAGACTGTTGATAAAAGCCAAATTGGAGAAAGTTTTTGTTTAAATGGTTTTGTTAAAAAATAGCTGACAAACAGAACTACTATACTAATATTTATACCAACAATAAACTTAATAAATAAATTATCATTTGGGTGAAGATGGAATAATAAAGATGATCCATGAACAATTAATTTCATATACAGCCAGCTGAAATAACGTCCATGATCAGCACTTGTGATAATATCCCATAAATTATCAGTATAGGCAAACGATTGCCAAAAATCATCATGTTCATAGATATCAAATCTTAATAAATAAGTAATCCCCAAAGTAAGAACCAATAAAATTAAACAATTTAGCCAAGAGTTTTTTATACGCAACAATATTCTATCCTCCAAGTATCTGTATAATTATTATATATATATTTGTCCAACTTTTTAGAAGTGGTTAATACTTTTTATGTCACATTTACATTATATTGAAAATATTATATAATAGAACAAAAAAAAATGCAATCCTTATTTTCTTGTTTGGATTCTAACAGATAAAATCCCAATTCTAAATCATATCATATACAGAATTAGTTTCAGTAAGTTTAAACTATCAAAATATGTTAAATAAACACTCTTTGGTAAAATATAGAATTCAAAAATCCACAAATAGATTCTATCGTTTTTTGCAAATATTCATTATATTATTTCATTCATACAATGAATATAAGAGATTTTTGATATTTTTTGATATTTGTAGAAGGTATTGTTCTAATCTCTGATAATCTCTGATTTTTTAGTAATAAATTCGTGTATTTATAATATTGGATAAAAAATGAAAGAGAAAGTAATGAACAAACCTATCATATTGTTATGAATTAAATAACTATTCTAAATAAAACAGCCTCCTAATGTTAAGGAGGCTGTTTTTTATATTAAGATTGTAGGTGTTCAATTTTTTTTAAAAGTTTATCTTTAAGAAGGTATAAGTCATCTAAAGAATCAATAGTTTCTCTTTCAAAAATTTCAATTTCTTTTTTATTTTCATTCAAATAGAGTTTACAAATGTTTTTTGTTTTTTTACCATTAAAATAAATACTAAAAAATCCTATATAATCTTGAAAATTTATTTTATCTGCTGTGATTTTTTCCATGCAAATTGCTTTAATAATATGGTATGCTTGTATCTCTTCTTCTGTAGTTATGATTCCGCTATTATCTTGAATAGATGATAAAGTATTTTCTTGTTCTTCTTCGTGTTTTGAAGCTAATTCATTAATCCGATCTTTTACCATATCTTCAACCCAACTTTTAATCACTTTTGAAGCAATAGAGGCAAATAATTTTTTATTATCTCCCCGCCTAGATTTATAAGGAGTTTCTTTAATTAATACATTGATAAAATCACTATCTGAAGAAATTTCTTCTGTTAATAAAGACGACATAAATTTTTTAATACTATTTTCTGTTTCTAAATTTTCAATAGATTTCGATAATTCTTCATGATCAAATTCCGAACGATGAAATTTCCACAACGTATTAAGTTGTGAACTAGACAATCTTTTGGTTAAATCAAATTCCAAAAATGGTTTTTCACCAATATGCCCTTTTTGTGTATCACACTTTTTGTAAAAATGGTAAGTGATTCCATCTGTAATAATACCATAATTTACTTCAGGGATAGCCAAAGAATATGAGTTCAATTGCCCTCTATGATTCTTTAAATTTTCCCCTACTTTTTTACACTCAATAAAAATAATTGGTTTTTCGTCTTGTATCAATGCTATATCAACCTTATCTCCTTTTTTCAAACGAGGATCAGCGTCAAACTCTCTACGACATTCTGTAGGATTTGACACATCATACCCTAAACTTACGATAAAAGGGTTAACTAATGCTTGAATTGTATCGGCTTCTGAAGCTATAAATTTTTTTTTGCTTCAATACTATCTATCAACTTGTTCAGATTATTTGACAAAGTTTCTTTCATTGATTTTTCCTCAAATAAATTAATATTCTATTATTATAACATATTGTATTTTAGATGTCAAAATGTTTTATATTATAGGCATTGTTTGGAACAAGATGTTATTTCCTCAATTGAAAATGATATGATCAATATCGTTCAAATAAATTTTAGTATAGAGATATTATGTTGTTAAGTAGATGTTGTGTAT
Organism: Brevinemataceae bacterium; assembly: GCA_051647535.1. Taxonomy (GTDB): domain Bacteria; phylum Spirochaetota; class Brevinematia; order Brevinematales; family Brevinemataceae; genus Brevinema_A. The sequence goes on along the minus strand of JBOFEA010000027.1, from coordinate 111,889 downwards.
GGAATTAAATAATTCTGAAATTCACAAGGCACCATAAATACCCAAGAATACGTAGATGAATAATAGTACGAATACTGGTCTCTTATAGTCTATCATTTTTAACTATTTTTCTTGAGCCATCATTGGACTGACAAGAATAAGTAATAGTAATAATATATAATTTAATATGTACTCACCCAAACATCATTCAGGTATTTTTTAGAGCTAGGATTTATGCCGCCAAATAAGATTAATTTTCTTCCAATGTTTACCATACCATAGCCTGTTCTTTCTCCAAATGGAGCTTCAAACACTACTTTCTCCCACGTCATTCCTTCATCGATACTTTTCCACACATGATCTTGTTCTACTACAAATAAATCTTTTTCAACTTCCACAATCTCCTGTTCAAATAATTCAAAAGGTGCATTTGGTTGTTTGTACCATCGTTTCCTCTGTTGTTCGCTCCGCCATACATCTGTTAATATTTCCCTATTGTGACCACCAATCAACAAAATTTCACTCTTATAATTGATCGCTCCAAATCCTTCTCTATTCTTGAAAGGGACACCAGTCATTTGTGTCCATGTTTTGCCAAGATCAATACTTTTCCATACTTCGTTAAAATATTGACGTCCATCATAACCACCAATAACATAAATTTCATTACCGATAACTACTGTTTTATGTCCGTATCTTGGCGAAAAACTCGCATAATTTGCAACTTCAATCCAAGTCTCCCCAAAATCAGAACTCTTCCAAATATCATTTAAATGGCTTCCTGTTTCACTATATCCACCAATAATATAGATATTTTTCCCAACCGCTATTGTTCCAAATTTTTGTCTTTTAGTAAAAGTTTCTGTAGGACTAGATGTATTTTCTTTAATTTTCTTCCATGTTCGACCTTCATCTTTACTTATCCAAACATCATTTGCCAATTCATCTCGTGAACCATTTTGAATATACCCACCAATAATAATAATGTTTCCGTCAACAACTGCTGTGCCGAAATTTCTTCTAAGAGGAAATTGGTTTTCACTTATTTTTTCCCATTTGGATCCTAATCGAATTTCATCTTTCACCAAGCTGCAACTTGATAAAATCAATAAAAATAAACTAATTCTCTTCATTTCTCTTCTCTATTAAATTTTTATTTATATAACGTGTTGTCAATAACTTATTTTCTTTACTGAACTCTTTAATCACAAAATACAACTTATCTTTTTGTGTTGTCATTTTCTCTTCAAAGAAATTTTTATTTTCTTTCCAATGTTTTGTAAATTGTGATTGCCCATTATACACAGGTATTTTAGAAGCGTACGCTATCAAATTTTGAGTATCGGACTGCTCTTTTTGTTCATTTAGAGCAAAAACTTCTATTGTCACATACTCTGCGTTTTCTTTCTCTATCTTTGCAAACAAACTAATCAAAACAGTATTTCTATTTGTTTCTATAAATATTGTTGTTTCTTCAAGTCCTTTTCTTGTACTAAAACTAGAAAAATTATCATAATTTAATCCAATTTCCAATTTAAATTGATATCCAAAACTACTTAATATCAAGTTCCTCTTTGGAGCATTAAGATTTTGATTTCCATGAACTAATACATTTATACTGTGCTGAAATCCAATAAAAAACCGATTGTGCACATACCGATAACTTGGTAAATAAAAACCTACAGAAATTGGAATATAAAAACCCTTATACCATTCTATTTCTGTTCCACCAATTTGTGTAAAGTTATTTTTCTCCAGCAAACCGTAAAACTTCGGCAAAAAGTTTATTCCTATAATCGATATTTGATGTTGTTTGTATTTTCCCAAACCAACACCATATCCGGTAAACAATTCAAACTCTAAAAATGAATTATACTTTAATATAAACTGATCTTTTCTCAGCTTCGGAAAAATCATTCCTCCACCAAGATTCACGCCTATTGAAAAGTAATGCATTGAATCTTTCGATAAAAATTTATTCCAACGATATCCTATACCTGTTCCTATACTTGGCGTATCATAAATATTTTCTTTTACATCTAATTTCTGTTGCTGATACCCTACTCCGGTATATAAATATATTTGATGTTGATCAATACCATATATTGGTAAACTACTTAATATTAATAATAACAATAACATTATTTACTCTAATATTCAAAATTCTTATAAAGTGTATAACTATATAACGCATTACTTATATACATATATTACATAATTATATACTAAAACTTTGAATTGTCAATAATATTTTTCTACAGTATTTACATTTTTTTGTACGAAAAATCCACCTAAAATAACAACTGAAATACAAAATCTATGAAAGAATATATTCAAACTTATATGAGAATCTATGCTGCAAGTTTAAAAAGATTTGACGGCATAGATGTAATCAATATAACTGTCTATGAGTATTTTTGATTTGAAATTATGAAAATAGTATTGCGGTGTTAATCTAATATCAAAAAAACTCATAGCGTAAAACTATGAGTTTTTTTATTCAAATTACAAGCAGGCAGTCGAAATTTTAACGAAACCATATCAAAAGTTGGCAGGTTCGGTTAAAAAGAAAGATGTTCTGTTTTTTTGTTTATAAACAAAAATATATTAACTATTTTATTGATTTATATTATAATACTTATTTTTTACCTTACTGTTTATCTAATTTCAGATGAACAACATCAAAACATTCAAATCCACCAAACTGTCCTTGACGTGAAGCAAAAGCTTCGATACAATTCTGTTTAGGATCATATATAGCCTCTTGCATAGATTTTTCCCAATCATTATGCAATGTCCAAGCTGTCCAGCATTCAATATGGATTACAAACGGACAAGTAGTTTTACTGGAAATTGGTATTTTTCGAAAAGCAACATATCCTTGATGCCATACATTAGTAAAAGCAGCTGCCAAATATCTTTGTTGTTGAGGTGTGAGCAAGATGTCTTGATTAACTGTTAGAGCAGATGGATCAACAGTCAGATCTATTTTGGTTCCTTGATAAATTTCAAATGGAGATGGAAGCTTTCCTGTATAAAATCCGGATTCTACATAACCTCTGAAAATTGGTGGTCTTGTATATGAAATAAAATCAGCATATAATTGATTCCATTCAGGCATATCATTATTTTTGAAATCTATGAACTGTTGAACAAAAGTTCCTGCTTCAAATTTATTGAACTTATCAATGAATTTATCAATTTCATTACTAAAATCTTTTATTTGTTGTATTGGTAAATCATCATAATTAACTAAAAATCCCCAGAATAAATTGTTATAAGGATCTTCTATTGATTTACTAATCAATTCTTTTGTACTTCTTAATCTTCCAAGCATACTAAAAGAATCATCCCAAATATCTTGAGTTAAATCACCACCATCTAAAAGACTTTTAATTTCATTGTGAAGTTCTTGATCATCAATCAACAGCAGGTAATCTGCAATTTGAGGCAAAGTAGTCCATGGAACAATGAAAACTTTTGAAATAGCAGCACTATCCTCATTCACATAAGAATTAAAATCACCATAAACATTATCTAATTGCTCTATCGTCTGAATATTTTCCTTGATTCCTATACCTAAAGATTGAAATTTTGTTGTAGTATCTTTTTGTTTAGATGTAGATTCTTGAATAAATTTATTTACATCTTCAAATTTGAAATTACTACCGGAAACTTGTGCTCCTAATTCAACTGAAAGTTGATTTTTCGATTCAATAGAATCTGTCATAATTGTCCATGATCCCATAACAGATGCATATAATTCATAAGACGAAATATAGTAATATCCAAATTCAGAAAGAAAATTTTGTATTCGATGCTTATATTTCTCTTTGTCTTTATTCTCTTCTGTCGTTGGATCCAAAATACGCTTAATAATATCTGATAATTCTAATCCCTCATAATCAAAAGTATAACTTCCTAAAAGATAGGTAGTTTGTTTAAAAACTGCCAAACTAGTATGAGAAACCGACATTTCATTGACTATATCTACACTAAGATTTCCTGAAAAATCCGAATAGTGACCGATAAATTTGTTCATATTAGAAATAGTATTTTGTTTCTCTGATTCTGATGAGATGACAGTAGACATTGCATTAATAACAGGTTGTTGAGTGAAGTTTTTAGGCACAGTCGTTTTGAAAATAGACCCTGATTGGAATGCATCTCCTTTAATAGTCACACCTGTACCTTTTAAATTATTGCTAGTGATTTTATTTGGAGCAATAAATAAGGGTGTTGCTCCATGAAGTTTTGGGCTTAGCATAGAAGGGTCATTAATTAAAGTTATATTACGCATTTTCTCACTCCTTATCATATTAACATATATTTCTTTAAACATTCAAACAATTATTATTTTATTATAATATACAATTCATGAACTTTTCCTCACTTTAACATATCTATAAAAATAAGTCAATACTTTAATAAAATATTATTTAGAAAATAATAAAAATATATTATAACTTATTTTTATACACACATATTGATATGTACATATTGACAAAAATAATCTTATATATTATACTAATACATCTTATTATAAATTATTGAGGATGTATTTATGACAGTATTTAATTTTAAAGATAAAAGTGAATTTATTTCTTATTTGCTAAAAGGTGGAGTTTTTTTTCACTCTAGAGATCACTTAGAGTTTGAATTTGATTTTCAATTTCAAGAATTTATTGAGTATTTTCCATCATCAAGTATTCCTTCTAAATCAAAAAGTTTTACACTATCTAATATTCACTTTAAAAAATCTATGGAATTATTTAGTAATGATACCTTAGAATTTGATTCTTTAACCATAGAAAATTGTATTTTTAATAACGAACTTTTACTACAAAACCTTCATATTTATGGGCAATTTAAATATTACGGCAGTTCTATTCCCTTACTAACGTTTCATCAAAGTATTATAAATCAATCATGTTCTATTAAAATGCAAGACAACTCCATCGCAACAGATATGGCTTTTATGCAAATGAAAATTCAAGGAGATTTAGAGTTAGATTTCAAAAATGAATCCTCTGGTTTATTACAACAAACACCTGATAATTCTAATGATATCCAACCAAACAATTTCCGGAATAATGCAAATTTTAGTATCAGTATTTATGCTGTACATAATGCTATCATTGTATCTCCAATTTTTATTGATTCTGTTCTAAATGGCAATCTTACTATAAATACAGAGAATGCTGTACCTCACAATAATAGTCCTATTAATATTCAAAAATTATCAGGATATTCACATATAGCAACAAATAATGGTATATTAACAGCTCCTATATTCATCTCCAGTAATGTTAATAAAAATATATATATAAACACCAAAACAGATATTAGAAATTACAATAAAGATATTGATGTAGCAACTCTTCAAAATATTCCCGGTAATCAATATTTAGCATCAAATGTGGGTTGCCTTTCTACTATCAATTTACAAAACAGTACCATAAAAGGTTCTATCCACAATAATTCGACTATGCTGGGACAAAATGGAACTCCTTATACATTATCCAATAACCACAAATGTTTTGCTATTAACTGTGGTCTCTTAGCTCAAAGTAATATCTATAATTCTACAGTAGAAAATATAACAACCACAATTTCTCCAAATATACCAAAACCATCACATGGTGAAATAACGTTTCATTCTAAAGTAGATTTCTTCCAATACCTTCAAGATAATTTAATAAAAGATAAATCCGTTATCATCAAAACAAATGATAGTATTATTTCTCTTGAATTTGATTTAGTATTAGACGAACTTTATAATTTCTTAAACAATACTTTACGTGTTCCTGTGGATAAAATCACCTTTTCCTATACTGAATTTAAGAAAAAATTAATATTTTCCAACTCCAAAAATATTAATATTGAATTTAATAATTGCTTACTTCATACTAATAGTTTTCAGAAAAAGATTGCTGAAAATGTCAGTTTAACATACCATAATACGTTATAATATAATTCGCAATTATATATAAAAGGTGGATTTTAGTAGCAGGAAATGTAAACATTGATCCCCCTTGTTGCTAACAGAGATTGTTTTCCTATTCTGTTGCACTTATAAAAAGATAACCTTGGCAATTAGTATAAACAGAAAAGAAGCTTTTGCCTCTCCCGAAACCTAGAAGAAGTAAAAAAAATTATAGAACACAGTAATATTGAACAGTTCTCATGCCTATTATATTTTGTTTATAAGATTTTAACAGATCTTTTTTCTCAACTATGGTAATCTAACATAATATCCAAACGCTCTTTGATATTTTATATGACATAAAAAAAACACTACTTTTTCAAGTAGTGTACTAAATAAATGGATATATTAATTTTGATTGATCAATGAATATTAATTGAGTGACAAAATTAAATTTCTATTCCAATCTCATCCCGTATATAAAATTATTCACTTACTCTAATACGGTAACAACAATGTTATTTATTATAAAACATTTTAGCATAAATGTCTATACTTTTGTTAAAAAAGATTTATTTTATACCATTTTTTTTGTTTATCTACATTAAAACAATTAAAATTCTACAACATCCTAGTATTTTATCCATAAATAAAAAACAGACAGAGCGACCTTCCTTTCAACTCCCCCCACCGCCAACCTTAATTGTGGTTTCGTTGAAATTCCGACCGTCTGCCTGTAATTTGAATAAAAAAAACTCATAGTTACTATACTATGAGTTTTTGTTTTGATATTTGATAATGATGCAATACAATTTTAGAATTTCAAATCAAAAATGCCCATAGACAGTTGTATTGCTATAAATTATAGATATGATCTAAATATTTCTACTTAGTACTTACTTCTAAAATTATACAAACTGCTATGGACAATTTAATATAAACTTACTAGAAGTAAGTACTAAAAACAAATATTCAGACACATTCTTATACTACAAAATCAAAAAAAAGATCTTCCATACAGAAAATCTCTATCTTTTATTGTATAAGATAGAAAATAAAAAGATCATTTCTGATCTACAATTTATAGCACCATTATTATAGCACAAATCAATATCACAGTCAATATTTTTTTTATCTATAAATAAAAAACAGACAGAGCGACCTTCCTTTCAACTTCCCCCCACCGCCTACCTTAATTGTGGTTTCGTTGAAATTCCGACCGTCTGCCTGTAATTTAAATAAAAAAACTCATAGTTACTGTACTATGAGTTTTTGTTTTGATATCAGATTAATACTACAATACAATTTTAGAACTTCAAATCAAAAATGCCCATAGACAGTTGTATTGCTAACATTTTAGGATGCTGATCTAAATATTTCTACTTAGTACTTACTTCTAAAATTATACAAACTGCTATAGGCAATTTAATATAAACTTACTAGAAGTAAGTACTAAAAACAAATATTCAGACACATTCTTATACTACAAAATCAAAAAAAAGATCTTCCACACAGAAAATCTCTATCTTTTGTCGTATAAGATAGAAAATAAAAAGATCATTTCTGATCCTAAAACGTTAGCATAATTATTATAACATAAATCAAAATAATAGTCAATATTTATTTGATCCATAAATAAAAAACAGACAGAGCGACCTTCCTTTCAATTCCCCCCACCGCCTACCTTAATTGTGGTTTCGTTGAAATTCCGACCGCCTGCCTGTGATTTCGATAAAAAAAAGCTCATAGTTACTATACTATGAGCTTTTGTTTTGATATTTGATAATGATGCAATACAATTTTAGAACTTCAAATCAAAAATGCCCATAGACAGTTGTATTGCATTAATCCAAAGACACTGATCCAAATATTTCTACTTAGTACTTCACCGCTCTAAATTATACAAACTGCTATGGGCAATTTAATATAAAATATACACGGCAAAGTACTAAAAACAAATATTCAGACACATTCTTATACTACAAAATCAAAAAAAGATCTTCCACACAGAAAATCTCTATCTTTTGTCGTATAAGATAGAAAATAAAAAGATCCTAACAGATCTTTGGATTAATGCATAATTATTATAACATAAATCAAAATAATAGTCAATATTTTTACAAAAAATTACTATATTAAACTATCAAAAACAAAACGCTTCTGAAACATATTATTTTCGGAAGCGTTTTGTAGTTTAATTTATTCTATCAGAACATTGAAGATTTTACTTAAAGAAATCAGCAATGACCCCTATAATAAGACCCAAACCGACAAAATCCCCATCGCTGAAAGTTGTATTTTGAAATCCGAGATCACCCAACACAGGAAGAAGCATTGCAGGAAGAAACGCTAGTAATAATCCGTTAACAAACGAACCTAAAATACAGCCTCGGCGACCACCTGTAGCGTTACCGAAAACACCTGCCGTTGCTCCAACAAAAAAATGAGGAACCACACCGGGAATAATAAGAGTTGATCCAATAAAACTTTGAACAACTACGCCAACCAAACCACCCAAAAAGCTAAACAAAAACCCCAATAAAACTGCATTAGGTGCATAAGGAAACACCACAGGACAATCCAAAGCCGGTACGGCATTAGGCACAAGAATATCGGAAATACCTTTGAACGCAGGAATAATTTCACCAATAATCATACGCACACCGGACAACACAATCGAAACCCCGGCAGCAAAAGTCACCCCTTGAATTAATGCAAACACCAAGAAATGTACACCTTGAGACAGATTGGCTTCTATATATTCACTGCCGGCAAAACATGCTGCAGTAATATACAAAATTGACATAGTTAATGCAATAGAAAGAATATTATCACGTAAAAACGACCATTGTTTAGGAACAGTAAATTCTTCTGTAGAAGGAGAATTTTTACCTACAGCTTTTCCTATTAATGCTGAAATCAAATATGTTAAATTAGAAAAATGCCCCATAGCAATGTTATTTTCTTCTCCGACGATCTTAGGCATAAAACGTTTGGTAAGCAGAGGAGAAAAACTCATCACTAAAGCATTGGTCATCGAAGACAACCCCACAAGCTTCCAGCCACTTAAACCAGCCGATGCATAAATCACCGTAATCATCGCACCCATATAAAAAATATGATGACCTGTCAAAAAAATGAACTTAATCGGTGTAAAACGTGCAATCAGAAGATGAATAAACATTGAAACAATCATTACTAACGAAACTTGTGTTCCATATTGAGCTAAAGCAACAGCAACAATAGCTTCGTTATTAGGAATCACTCCTTGAACATTGAACGCTTGCTCTATCATCATTCCAAACGGTGTTAACGAATTAACAATTACTCCCGCACCCGCACCCAGAAGAATAAACCCAATTAACGACTTCATTGCTCCTGAAATAATTTCACTTACCGATTTTTTCAAAAAGATCAAGCCACACATTGTAAATAATGCTACTAATATTGACGCTTGACTTAATAAATCTACTGCAAACTTTAACATAAAATATTCTCCTAACGAGTATGCAGATTCAACGCGATAATTTTTTCTTTTAACTCATTTAAACTTAAAATATTGGTTAATACAATAATTTTGTTTTTGTCAATCCCGCCTACTGCCGATGACTCCGCAACATCCTTGCCCAATACATAATAATCGCCGTCTTTGAACGTTAAACTGGAAATATCACAATGTTCGACATTACCCTCAATACCTAATTCTTGAAGAACTTTGGATATATTCATAGAAATAATCAGTGACGATCCCAATCCAGAACCGCATGCCGCAATAAAAGTTTTCTTCATCGCAATACTCCTACTCTTTATTATGATAATTTTGTTAAATAATCTATTACTTGTGATTTCTCGGAAAACTTTCTCAAATTGTCAACAACATCCTCATGCCCACCGAAAATATCAACTATATTCTCCATTAATTCAATGTGTTTATCATTATCAAGAGCCGCCAATCCTATTAAACAATAAATAGGGTTAAATTCATGTGATTCAAACTCCACACCCTCTTTGACTATCAACAAAGAAATCCCATTTTTTTCTACTCCATACTCTGGACGTGTATGAGGCATTGCCAAACCGGGAGCAATCAAATAATAGAAATTTAAATCCTGACCGCTTTGTATTGCATGTGCCACATATCCAGAGGTAATACTTTGGTTTTGGAGCAAAGGCTCGAAACATAATTTAATAGCATCCTGCCATGAACTCATTTTTTGAACAAACTGTACAGAATCATTTTGTTTCAATTGATTAACAAATTCCATATCTTTTACTCCTATAGAAATAATTAGTTTATAATACTCATTATATAACAAAAACAATTTAAATCAATATTAAAAATATTATTATATATTATGTGATTTTTAATAAAAATAACTTCTTTATCATATATGGAATATTGTTATCATTAAAATATACTAAAATTTTTGTAAAAAATTTATTTAAAATTAGATTTTTTGAATAATTTTATTAATATTACAAATATCCTATATTTTATTTAAAATTTATTTTAAATACTTTCACAACAACAAGACAACAATGATATATATTTAATAATTATACCTTCCGGCATATGCAAGCTCAATAATACAGTAAGTTGAAAACAATATACAGGATTATATACTATAGTTTTTTATCAAACTAATATTTTAATAATTAATGATGAGATTACTTGAAAAATTTTTAAATATATTTTATAATTTATGGGATATATTTGAATAATCATTTAATATTGAATCATCAGATATTCGAACTGTCTACAGATGATTGACGTAATGATTGGAGGAGACAAAATTTTGACAAATAATCAAATTTTGGAAGAGTTTGATACTGATATATATCAAGCTATTAATCAGGAATTACAACGCCAACAGAATACTATCGAATTAATTGCATCGGAAAATATTGTTTCCTCGGCCGTGCTTGCAGCTCAGGGAAGCATTTTTACCAACAAATATGCAGAAGGATATCCCGGTAAAAGATACTACGGTGGATGTGAGTTTGCCGATATAGTAGAAAATTTAGCAATAGAACGTGCCAAACAATTATTTGGTGCCGAACATGCTAACGTACAAGCCCATTCAGGTTCTCAAGCTAATATGGCAGCGTTTATGGCATTACTGAATCCGGGAGATACACTTCTTGGAATGGGATTAAATGCAGGCGGACATTTGACACATGGATTTCATTTAAACTTTTCAGGAATGAATTATAAAGCATTCAGTTATGATCTTAATCCTGATACAATGATGTTAGACTACGACAACATCAGAAAAATCGCTTTTGAAACCAAACCCAAGGTCATTATTGCCGGTGCATCAGCATATTCACGAATAATAGATTTTAAAGAATTTCGAAATATTTGTGATGAAGTTGGAGCTTATTTAATTGTAGATATGGCTCATATAGCAGGATTAATAGCTGCAGGTCTTCATCCAAATCCCGTACCTTATGCTGATATCATCACATCAACAACACATAAAACATTACGAGGTCCTCGCGGAGGATTGATTCTTTGTAAAAAGGAACATGCAGCTCGCATCGATAAAATAATCTTTCCTGGTATGCAGGGCGGTCCTCTTGTTCATGTTATTGCAGCAAAAGCCGTATCCTTTAATGAAGCATTAAAACCCGAATTTTCTTTATATCAACAACAGGTGATCATTAATGCTCAAACGTTAGCCGAAGAATTAACAAATTATGGATTCCCTATAATTAGTGGCGGTACTGATAACCATTTGTTCATTGTGGATTTGAGAAACAGCGGAGCAAACGGTAAACAAATTTCAGATCTCTGTGATTCTGTAAGTATAACCCTAAACAAAAATACTATTCCTTTTGATACTGCACCACCTATGAAACCATCCGGTATCCGTATAGGAACACCTGCTATTACATCCAGAGGTATGAAACAACAGGAATGTAAAATAATCGGATCTTGGATCAATAACATTATTAACAATCACTCCGATATTGCAAAATTATCCGGAATTAAACATGAAGTCATTGATTTGTGTACTAAATTCCCTATCTATCAAAATCAGTAAAAAATAATACAACGAGGAAAATATGGAGCCAATAAAATTTAAGACAGTAAATTTTCGAGCTGGTACATATGTTTATGTCGAAGAACAAAGTGACAGTGGCGAATTTTATATTGTACGCCAAGGAAAATTAATCGAAGAAAATCCTCTTAACAGTTTAACAGGTGAACCTGAACTTATTATTGGTGCAGGAGATTTTTTTGGAGTTTTGGACTGTATGAGCCGACGCCCTAGAATTTCAAGTATTAAGGTACTCGAAGACAGTTCGTTAATTATCGTTCGTTACGAACAATTTGAATTGTTAATCAAGCAAATGGCTCCGGTTGCAATGAAAATTATACGTTATTTCTCTAACCGTTTACGAAAATATAATACAACAATTACCGAATTTACCTCTAATAAACAAGGGGTTATTAATACAGGATTAGCTAACTTAATTAATATCGGAAAATATTATGAAAGCCAAGGTCAATATGACTTAGCCGGTTATGCTTATACAAAATATTTGGAAGCTTATCCGGATGCTTTTGATGCCGGTGATATAAGAGACAAACTATCCTCTCTCCATTATAATTCTCAAGAAATTGCTCCTCAGCAATCTGGTATTCAAGAAAAATTTGTATCAGGCTCGCCTATTTTCCTTGAACATGAAGAAGGTAGTGATTTATATATTGTGCTGGACGGACAAGTAAAAATTACAAAAATTATTGAAAACAAAGAAGTTTTGCTTGGCATTATCAAAACAAAAGATATCTTCGGTGAAATGGCTCTATTAGAACACAGCCCTCGTTCCGCTTCTGCAATCGCTTCTACTGACGTGACTCTTCTGCGAATTAATAAGCAAAATTTTGAAATACATATCAAAACACATCCTGAAATTGCTCGAAGAATTATTGAATTATTATCAGATAGAATATGGATCGTATATAAACGATTAGCTAATCAGCTTATCAGTGATCCTATTACCAAAATTTATGATGCTTTACAAACTCTTCTTCAAAAAAACAGAATTCCTCTTCAAAAAGGACTTCATTATACATTTGAAATGAGTCCTACAGAAATTATTCAATTTATCGGTTTGGATCCTGCTGAAGGAAAATCCGTTATGGATCAAATTTTAGCAACTGATTCCGCTTTATCCATAGAAAACGGCAAATTATTCTCACGTGATGTATATAATATTAGAAGCGCTATGACTATTTCCGGACGAATGAACGCTCAGCAAGTCAAAAAACGAACCAACATTGTCAGTGAAAAATAAAACTGCTTAACAGCAGTTTTATTTTTTAATCTAATTTCCTAAATTGTGTTTGTAAAAGATCTCCGGTATTGAATATTTGTTCCTTTCCATTAATATTCAAGATCAATGATCCATCTTTATTTACTTTTGAGAATAGCCCTTCAAAGCGTTTATCACCACTCGATAGTGCAACGTTCATACCTTTCCAAGCAAGTAAACTTTCCCATTCTAAAAATAATTCGTCTTGATTGTCCGGAAACTTCTTCCATAATTCCACAAAATTATCTATTAATAATGCTGCCACTCTATTAATATCAATGTCCTCTACACCAAGACTGGAAAGTGACGTAGCAAAATCAGGTAAATCAATACTATTAATGTTAATACCAATCCCTATCACAATATAACTGATATTCTTATCCTCAAAAACACTTTCTGTAAGTATTCCGCAAATTTTCTTATCGTTTACAGAAATAATATCATTAGGCCACTTGATATAAAATTCCATATTGCTTAATTCAACCAACGTTTTATAAACCGCAAGAGAAGAAAGCTGTATCAATGAAAATAACTGATCATAGATAATATTTACCGGTGCAGCAAAACTAAGTGCAATATCTTTATCTTTCTGCATATTCCATTCTCTTCCCATTCTTCCTTTTCCAAGAGATTGATCTCTTGCAAAAAGAAAAAAAGGAGATTTGTTTTGACCAATCATTTCATATGCAACTTTATTAGTAGATCCGCATGTTTCCAAAACATAAATAGGATAAAGAGATTTACTATAATGATAGATAATTTCCGACTTTAAGTAATTGGGAAAAGGATTTTTGCAAACAAAACCATTACGAGAAGAGGCTTCTATAATAAAGCCCAATTGACGGAGCTTTTGAATTTTTTTGTGCACTGCAGCTCTGGAAATACCAAACTCTTGTGCTAATTTTTCACCTGAATAATATTGATTAATATTTTCTAAAAGTTTAAGCAGAATACCATCGTTATTTTCATACATCAATTACAATACCTACCGGACAATGATCAGACCCAGTGACATTATCCAAAATAAACGATTCTCTTAATTTAGGAATCAAATCATTACTGATAAATACATAGTCAATTCTCCATCCGATATTACGTTCTCTAGCTCCGCTTCTATAGCTCCACCAAGAATATTTATCAGCTGTTTCAGGATACATATATCGAAACGTATCTGTAAATCCCGATTCAACCACTTTATCAATCCATGCTCTCTCTATAGGAAGAAATCCGGATGCATTTTGATTTTCTTTTGGTCGTGCCAAATCAATCTCATTATGAGCAGTATTGACATCTCCTGTAAAAATAACACTACGTCCCGAATTTTTCAACTTCAAAGCATATTCTAAAAACGAATCATAGAATTCTAATTTATACTGCAACCTCTCTGCAGAACCTTCTCCATTCGGAAAATAGATATTAAAAAATGTGAAATGTTCATACTCAGCCATAATAGTTCTGCCTTCATTGTCAAACCTTTCTTCACCCCATCCTAATTGTACCGAAAGAGGTTGTTCTTTACTCAACAAAGCTGTTCCTGAATATCCTTTCTTAACTCGGCAGGGATTCCAATACGCATGCCTGTCTTGAGGATTTCGAATGATAGATTCTAATTGATGTGATTCTGCTTTAATTTCTTGAAGACCTACAATATCTGCATCAAATTCATAAAACCAATCAAAAAATCCTTTCCTAACTGCAGCTCGAACTCCATTAACATTCCAAGAAACAATAGTTTTCATTTATATTTCCCTTTTTAACCCTATAGGATTTTTATTTTTTTAACTGTAACTGCCATTGGCCTTTAATCAAAAAATTTACCGGAATCTCAAAACCAAATTCCGAATACGGTACGGTTGTTTTAATATCACTGAGAATCACAGCTTTTTCTAATTTTTTTGTATTGTGATTGAATACATAAGCTCCATTCCATAACGTATGAGCAATTGATACTTCCGCTGTATTATACAGATAAAACAAAAATTTTTGAAACCAAAATATATTATGCGGACTGCTTTTTTTACTCTTAGAATAACAACGGTACAGATTCTCAATAAATATTGTATTCGTATCAACCATAGGACAAGGAGGATTGTCAATAGACAAATTACTGAAAAAATCCCATCCTTTGGTATTAAATCGAACGTTATGTGGAGAGTTTTTCAAACCAAATCCTACCGTACCCTGTTCGGAAAATTCATAAATCTTATCCTGCAAATTCATAGGAGGAAATAAAATTCCCAAAAACTGACCAGCAGGAATCACCTGTCCACTTTTATTAAAGACCAACATTTTTCCATCTGAAAGCATTACCATATAAGCAACATCTTTAAATATATTATTAATAAAAACATCCCAAATGTTTTCAAAAACAGAAGGCAGATTATGCTTACGCAGACGAGATAATTTTATATCGATTACTGTTTGATTTTGTACACTGTCGAGATTTTTGTTTGCAATATAATAATCAAAACTCAAACATGCTGCATTGTTAGTATATGAAAGAAATTGATTTTCAATAATTACCGTACCCTTGAAATTGGCTTGATATTGAAGCATTCCTTTTTCATAAACCGAATACACACCTTGACAAAAAACAGGCGGAACAAACAATAGTATAAAACCTATCCCATAATATATTCTTAACACTTACTTTAATACCTCAAATTCTTTTTGTATCAACTGTTGTACACAATTTCCAACTTCATCCCACGATACAGTATATACTTCCGAAGTACGCCGGACTTTAATTTCCAATTGCTGTTTTTCCTGCCAAGAACGTCCTATCGTAATCCGAATAGGAATTCCCAAAAGTTCAGCATCTTTAAATTTAATCCCCGGTCTCTCGTTTCTATCATCTAAGAGAACTTCACACCCTTTATTTTGCAAAATTTGATACAGTTTTTCTGCCGTTTCCCAAATATCACCTTCCACACTTGTCGGAGTAATAATAATATGATAAGGTGCCATCGAAATAGGAAAAATTATTCCATTTTCGTCTGCATTTTGTTCAATTACCGCAGCAATAGCACGCCCTACTCCTATACCATAACATCCACAGGTAGGAACAATATCTTTATTTACCGAATCCAATACCCTTATACCCATAGATTCGGTATATTTTCTGCCTAATTTGAAAATATGGCCAACTTCAATACCTTTATAAACATTAAGCAAATGACCACATTGAGAGCATGTATGACCTTCTTCTGCAAGATGAAAAGATGCTGTTTTAGAAAATTTACAATCTCTATCGATAGATACACCGGAATAATGCATATTTTCACGATTGGCACCTATAATTGTATTATTCATACCAATAATAGATTCATCCGCTATCACCTCAATTGAAACACCAATAGGCCCCAAAAATCCAATAGGAGCATTCAACTGTTTAAAAATAACTGCAGGATCGGCAGGTACGAGTTCGGAAACTTGTAAAATATTTTTTAATTTTGTTTCGTTAATTTGCAAATCACCACGTATGCAAGCCATTACCAATCGACCATCAGCTTCCACAACAAAGGATTTAACTAAATCTTTGGTTTCACATTGAAAGAATTGAGCTAGTTGTTCAATTGTTTTAACACCGGGAGTATCCACCAATTCAAGTGCTGTTTCTGATTTAAGATCTCTGGATGAAAATATTGAAGTAGCTTTCTCAACATTGGCTACATAACCGCAGGTGCACTTAACAATATATTCTTCTCCTACAGAAGAAGGAACCATAAATTCTTCCGAACCGCTACCACCCATATTACCTGAATCAGCCATCACAGGATCTGCCGCTAATCCTAAATTTTTGAACACAGCCAAATATGCTTCACGCATTGCCTGATAGCTCTTATCCAATCCTTCTTCATCAACATCAAAAGAATATGCATCTTTCATAATAAATTCACGGCATCGTATCACACCGTAACGAGGGCGGATTTCATCTCGGAATTTAGTGTTTATTTGATAAAGCGTCACAGGCAGATCTTGATAAGATTGAGCAGTTTCTTTTATAATTTGAGTAAACGCTTCCTCATGAGTAGGCCCTAGAACATAATCCTGATTATGTCTGTCTTGAAAACGAAGCATTTCTTTACCCATAGTATCCCAGCGTCCGGAAGTTTTCCACAATTCTCCATGCGTCACAAACGGAGGAAGGATTTCTAATGCTCCCACTCTATCCATTTCCTGCTTAACAATCCGAATTGTTTTATCAAGAACCCTTTTTCCTAAAGGCATCCATGTATACAATCCTGCTGCAGATTTTCGGATCATTCCGGAACGAAGCATTAATTGATGGCTTGTAATTTCAGCATCTCGAGGATTTTCTTTTAAAGTAAAAATATAAGAACGGGAATAACGCATAATTTCTTAACTCCTAAAAATTATCAACTACATATATTATATAACAATGAATCATCTTATGCAAGTTCATTATTAAAAATTATAAAATAAAAATTTGAATTTTTTTACTTAATATATTATAATAAAGGAGTAATTTTTAAATTAAGGTGAAAACATGAAACTTATTATTCCTATTATCCTTCAAATTTTAGGAAGCAGTATTATTTTTGCTCAAGCTTCTGAAACAGATCTATACAAACGACTTAAAACCAATCCAAAAGACCGGGAAGCTTATTTGGAATTAATTTCTATGGCTAACACTAGAACAAAAATTTATGAAATTTCCGAAACCGCATTAAAAGAAGTAGGTGCATCGGCATCATTATACACAGCTATTGGAAATGCTTATGTTAATATTAAAGATTTCAATAATGCCGTTAATGCATTTCGTCAATCTGTTAACTTAAATCCAAAATCTGCTACAGCTTACAATCGATTAGGATTAAGTTTAATGAATCTGAAATTATATCATCAAGCTGAAGTAGCTTTCAAAGTTGCTACATATTTGGCTGGTAATAAAAATGCTAAACTTTTATATTTGTACCATACAGCTTTGGCATTAGAAAATTCGGGATTTTACTCTGATGCAGAAGAAAAAATTAATGAAATTTTAATACTTAATCCCAAATATCCTAACGGATCTGAAACTTTACAAAGAATTCAATCAAAAAAAACAGCTTAAATGCTGTTTTTTTTATTATTACTTCTTTAATTCTTTTTTTGTTTATAAATAGAAAACATATAATCTATTCCTGACAGCACTGCAAATAATGCCGTAAAAATTAATAAATTTCTTGGAAGATTTATTAACACTTCAGACTGTATCAGCCATTCTTTTTTTAAAGATAACGACTTACCGGCAATATAAACCAACTGAATTAAAATAACAGAAATACTAAACATTTGAAGAAATGTTTTAATTTTTCCCCAAACAGAAGTTTTAAAATACAAATTATACTTTAAAAAATAACTTCTTAAATAAGTAATAAATAAATCTCGGATAATTACAACCAAAATTGTCCATAATGGTATATTAAGAAAAGAAATCGTATATAAAGAAAACCATACACCCCATATCAGAAGCTTATCTGCCAAAGAATCTGCAAAAGCTCCCCAGTTACTCGTCTGATTAAGTAAGCGAGCTAAATATCCATCCAGCCAATCTGAAATTGAAGCTACCAGAAATGCTACCAGTGCAATCGTAATTTTAAACTCGGTTAACTCCCCAAATATAGATAATAACGGTATACACGCAACCGGAATTAGTATTAATCTTAAAATCGTTAACAAATTTGGAATATTCATAACAAACGCAGACATTTAAACCTCTTCTATTAATACAGCATCTAAGTCATGATCATCTGACGCAGTAATCTTTACTTTCGCCATACCCGGAAATTCTATACCGGTATCTTTTGGTACTAATACCCTTACTATTCCGTCAATTTCAGGAGCATCGTACTGTGTACGCATAATCATACATGTTTGATTATCAATATCTTCTGAAATTCCTTCGCTGATACAAATCAATTCTTGTCCTACTAATCGTTGAAGACGTTCTGTAGAAATTTGACGTTGAATATCAGCCCAATGCTGTATACGATCTTGTGCAATATGAGAATCAACTTGGTTTGAATATACATATGATTCTGTTCCTTCTTCTCGGGAATATGAAAAAAATCCAACCCGATCGGCTTTCACAATTTTCAAAAATTGAGATACTTGATCAGCATCATCGGAAGTCTCACCAGGAAATCCAGCTATAAAAGAAGTTCGAATCGCTAAATCAGGATTGTTTCTCCGCATGTCTTCAAACAATTTAACCATAGAATCCAAATTCCCAGGTCTTCTCATATCTTGAAGAATATTTCCGGATACATGCTGTAAAGGAACATCAATATAATTACAAAAAACAGATGATTGATAAAACAAATCCGCTAATTCAAGCAACATTGGATCCGGAAACAAATATTGTACTCTAATCCAATCAAATCCAATTGTTTCAAGTTGTTGAAGAAGCGGAATAAGCCGCCTCTGATGAACCAAATCAATCCCATAATTTACAGGATCTTGAGCAATAACAATTAACTCCCTTATTCCTTGATCAAGTAATATTTTAGCTTCATCCAAAATATCAGATTCTTTTCGGCTACGCTGAGTTCCCCTCATTAAAGGTATTGCACAGAAAGCACATTTTTTGTCACACCCTTCTGCAATTTTTATCCATGCATGTCTAAACCCAGAAAACAAAAGAGAACGATTACTTTGCTTAGTATCCTTAAATTCACCTTCATCCAACATAGGCTTATCAATGATTTTAGAAAAAATCTGCTTAATTTTCGAAGGATCTTTCACACCTATAAATGCGTCTATTTCCGGAATTTCTTTTTTTAATTCTTCATGATATCTTGATACCATACACCCTGAAACAGCTAAAATAAGATCAGGTTTATTTTGTTTTAACTGCGCATGAGTAAGAATAGCATTTATTGATTCTTGTTTTGCAGATTCAATAAAACCACAGGTATTTACAATAACCGCATCCGCTTCTTCCGGATCAAACACAACTTCATGATCAAGATCTTCAAAAAGAACAGCACACATTTTTTCAGCATCAACTAAGGCTTTAGGGCATCCCAACGCTTCAAAGTATATTTTCATAAAAAATTTTATTCCTTAAAATTTGATAAACAACCGTATTAAGAACTATTCTTATCTCAGTTGGGCTCTGTACAATTTTAAATTATTTCCCTCAGCTTTTTTATAAAACAGCGAATAGGAAGTTTCTCCTGTAATACCACCTCGAAGTACATTAGTAAATTCAGAAAATGTAATTGTTGCAGCACCAGCATTCCCCAAAAGCAACGCCAACGCATTATAAAAAGAAATCTGCATCGACTCTCCTGTATTTAGAAAACCTTGCTTCTCTACATTTTTATCAGCTCGATACCCAACCCATAGCGGGCGAGCAGCAACAATTTGAACATTAATTGATTTTACTCCGCTTGGAATAAGCGTTATAGGTATTTCGGTTTGGATGGAATTTTTAAAAGCAGAAATATCCGTTTTATTCGAATCCAATATTGAATTCGATACTCCAATATTAGCCATATAAGATGTAAGTGCAATTTTTACATAATTATTCGTCACACAAATAACTTCCACACTCAAATCGTTTATTCCGTCATTATTAAGATCCGCATTCAAAATATCACCATTTTTATATGTAAATTGATTTTGATCCAACTGGAATACAACTTGATTTTTGGATTTACCAACTTCCAAAAATTCAAGAACATTATGAATTTGATTATCTTTTTTCAAATAAATTTTATCATGACGCTTTAATTCTAATTCTATTCCTTTATTTTCTTGATTCAAATTAATAGTAATTTCTTTATTGGCATCTTGAGAAAAAGACTGAAATGTTGTTTTATTCTGAACCGGAGATTTTAAAGAAGAATTAGCAAAAAGTATCAGCATGATTATAATAACCACAACCGGAAATCCAATTACCATAACAATTGTTAATTTCTTAAATTTATCTTCTGATTTATGAAGAGAATACAATTCTTCTAAAGGAACTTCCTGTTCTTTACCAATAGCACGGAAATACATCGACATCACAACATCTTTATCCAATTCCAATATCTCAGCATAAGAAGAAAGAAACCCTGTTAAATAAAGTTCCGCAGAAAAAAATCCATATTCATCTTTTTCCAATGCTTCAATATATTTTCGAGCAATGTTTGTTTCTATAGCGACTTCATCTATAGACATTCCTTTATTTTCTCTGCTTTGAGATAAATATGCACCTAACGACATCTTATTCTGTTTTGACATAAACTATTTCCTTGAATAAATTAACGAATCTATAATTAAAATATGTTGTCATTATACAATACTTTTATATTTTGTTCAAATTTTTCTATCAAATTTAGTGTATCGTTAATAATTAAATTATTATTATCACAACCTTATTCCATTTTCCATAAATTTCAATGGACTTTTATAAAAAAATATATTATAATTAATTCATAAAATAAAAATATAAAATAACTGTTCTTTCATTTCGTAAATTAACATCATTATTTTGGCAAAAAAAAATTCGGAAAAGAGATTGAAATATGAAAATACTAATAATTTTATTCTTATTCCTAAGTTACTGCGGAAAGAACAACAACAATGATAATAATGTAGACTTTTCCTCTTCAGAGAATTCCAATTCGGTAATATCTAACAATACTCTATTCACGAATTCAAATGATATCATGAAACTTATTGACTTCAATACCAATGAAACATTTGTTTTGGACAGTCCTAAAAAATTTTTACAAATTTCCATTCTTTTTATGACTAAACAATATGAAAATTATCGGTATATTAAACAATCATCTAAAGAATCCAACGATCAATATATTGATCAGTATTTAAATGAATCCAGAGATGCCTTTTTTCATTCTCTCGGTATTACTGAAGATGAATACGTTCAATACGGTGTGAACAATAATCTTCAAATTCAAGAATTCTTAGATCATAATCCCGATTTTGCATATATATATGAGCTAAGCATCAGCAAAATAACAGATTAACATACTTTTTACAAATTTTTCTTTTGATTTATAATTTGAAAAAATTATTCTTTTGATTTATAATATATATTAATAATAGATTTGGAGTATATTATGTTTTCAAAATATAAAGAAAAAAGACGTATTTCAGCAGATCTTAATATGACTCCAATGATTGATATTGTATTTCAGCTGCTGACTTTTTTTATGGTCACTTCGACTTTCATTCAAACCTCTTCTCTTAATGTTCAACTTCCTGAAGCACATACATCAGATAAAATTGTTAAACAAGACCACGTAATTACTGTTTATAAAGATGGATCAATTACTTGGAACGAAAAATCTGTTTCTAAAAACGACCTGCCTATAATCATGAAAGAGATTAAAGACGGATCACCAAATCCAACACTAACAATACAGGGTGATAAAAATATTTCTTACGGATTGCTAATAGAAATTATGGATCAAGCTCGTATTGCTAAAATCGACCAGCTTAGTTTGTCAACTGTGTTAAAGTAATTTCTAGGAGCAACAATATGTTTGATCAAAAAGTTTCTACTTTGCATTATTATTTTTTTGTATCCTTAGGAATACATTTAATTTTGTTTTCTGTGATCATGCTTATTAAACCAAACATCATGCGTTCTGAGTTAGCAGCACAAGTTTCTATTAATCTGAATATGAATTCCGGAAACCAATCATCATTACAAACACCTGTTCCGGCACCAGTCAACCCGCAAACAACTCCTAAGCAAAGTACTTCTTCACCTGTAGCATCACAAACAACTCCTAAGCAAAGTACTTCTTCACCTGCAGCATCACAAACAACTCCTAAGCAAAGTACTTCTTCACCTGCAGCATCCCTTGCAACTTCCAAACAAGAAAATATATCTCAAACTCAACCGGATATAAAACAAATTCAAGAAAAAACTATCTCATCCACTCAACCTGAACAATTGACTTCAACAGTGCCTGTACAGAATTCTTCAACATCAAAAACAGATTTGGAAAAACTCTTGGATCAAAAACAAAAAAGCTCAACAACTTCAGATTCAGATTTTCTTTCAGACGGCAGATGGTCCGGAAATTCACGTAAAACAACTTCTTTCCCTGATCTCACAAAAAATATCCCTCAAAAATACAAAAGACAAGGTTATGGTGTTTCTATTACTGTCAAATTAACTTTCAGTCCGGAAGGTTGGGTTTCTTCCTTACAAATTATAAAATCATCCGGAGATCCTTATATTGACAACCTCTTTAGAAATGAATTAAGAACTGTTCGTATTGAGCCTATTCAAACTGCTACTTACGATACTATTATTAAAACGTTTAATGTTTCTATAAGATAAGTTTAAGAGTATTTATATGCATTTGTTATTAGGAAAATTCGGTTCCGGAAAAACTTCTTATATTTTCAATCAAAGTTTGAAGCTGTTAAAAGAAAATAAAACGTTATGGATCATTGTTCCATCTAGAATTCATAAAAATACTTTTTCTCTTAAATTGTCGGAAAACCTTACTTCCATACAAGGTAATCCGATTTTGACATTACAAGAACTACAACAGTTTCTTTTTACCCGTATCTCTCCTCTTTCCCCAACACCTCCACCTATACATGTTTCTAATTTTCAAAAATTTCTCATATTATCCAACATCATTAAAGAGTTGGCACCCCAATTTAAATCATTCAAAAATATCACTGATCGTACTGATATTATCAATATGATTTATAAACTCACAAATTCTCTTCAAGAAAAAGATATTGATCATTTAGTATCAAACGAATACCTCGAAGATAAAGTACATGATTTGAATTTAATTTTAACAAATTACCGAAGTATTCTTTCCAACAATAACTTTGGCGACCAAAGATGCGAAATAAATTATATTTGTAATAACTTATCCCTCATTCCACCTGACAAGATACCGGAGTATATTTTTTTTGATGGATTTATTGATTTTAACTCTATCGAATTCAAACTTACCGCTTCCCTCTTAGAATATGCTGAAAAAAATAATATTTCCTCTCTGATTTCAGTTAGTACAGATCCTCACAGCAAATTCAAGGATATTTTGCAAAAGTTAAAAAAACGATTCCCCAATGCATCTGAAATTCTATTAACACACTCAACACCTTCTTCGCTACTAGCAGAGAGTTTCCTTCAAAACACTGAATATCATGAAGAAAATTTACAAATTACCGAAATTCAAGCATTTGGTATTCATAAAGAAATTCAAGAAGTGGTCAACCAAATTAAAGCCCTCTGTATTAACGAACAATATACCTTTAAAGACATGGTGATTATTACCAACCGTCCTGATAAATACAATTCTATCCTTTCAACACAGCTTTATAGAGCAGGAATACCTTTTGTATTTGGAACTGAAGAG
The DNA here is from genome assembly GCA_051647535.1 of Brevinemataceae bacterium. Lineage (GTDB taxonomy): Bacteria > Spirochaetota > Brevinematia > Brevinematales > Brevinemataceae > Brevinema_A. Next base: position 87,304 of record JBOFEA010000027.1, on the reverse strand, counting down.
TTATTAATTGACAATCCCTTAATACAATTTATCAAACGCTGTCTTAACATTATGAAAAAAGGTGAAATAGATAACCAAACATTAGAATTTTTTGCAAACACTAATTATATCAAAGAACCAATTAGAATTTTATTAGGAAAAATATCTGAAACATTCACCATTGCCGTAAAAGGAAATCAGCAAAGTTGGGAGTCGGCTTTTCAGAGACAATTAGAATTATTTAACATGAACAATGAAGAAATCGATAATTCATTTTTTCAAATGAAAGATTTAATTCAAGAACTATGTAGCTACTTATTTTCAGAAAAATCTTACCAAAAAGTATCAGCAGTTTCTCATATTGATAGGCTTATCAATCTATTGGATTTCCTAGGAGTTCAGGAAACGTTATCTTTTTCCCACTTGTTAACTTCTCATAAGCAAATGATAGATGTATCTATTTCCAAAGATTTTGCCGCTATGTCCAAATTAATAGAAATGCTTTCCGAATTACAAGATTCATTAACCAAAACAGCATTTGAAACATTAACTTTCAATTCCTTTACATCATTTTTTGATGTTATCGTCCAAGAAATAAGATATCGAACAGATATTCCCAAACAAAATATATTAAATATTCTTGTACCTAGTGATGTAAAAGGATTATTTTTCAAAGCTGTATTTATTTTAGGCATGAATGAAAACGAATGGCCTTCTGCTCCCAAATATGATTTATTTGACCACTTTGACCGAACGGAACTCAATATTACCTCTGCTAAAATTTTAGGATATCCGATTTGGGAAACCAATCAGGAATATTTTTCGGAAGAAAAATTAATGTTTGCTCTATCCGTTTCGAGAGCATTAGAAAAAGTATTTTTTTCACATACTCCTATTAACGAAAAAGGAGTTTATTTCGAAATTTCACACTTTTTGCAGAAAATTTTTTCACATCCCATTTCTATCCAACGTATTCCATATTGTTCTCATGCACCAAAAAATTCCGTTTTTAACAATCCTGGTATCTTCAACCAGTCTGTCGCTCCGGAAGAATATTATGAACTTAGCTATATCCCTATAGCAAATTCTGCCTTAAACGAAAAAACCAAATTATCTGCTCAATACCTTACAGATATTGAACATGCCAATCAAGAATTTGATAATCAACAGCTTCCTTCAGAACATTTACAGCAATATTTCGGATATTTGCAGGAATTACCTCAAATTACCGAAAGATACAAAGGAAATATCCATACATCTGCAACCAAACTCGAAATGCTCGGAAAATGTAGATACCGTGGATTGTGGCAGGGATTCTGGAAACTAAAAACCCGAAAACTCCCCCAATATCATCCTGAAGCTCAAGATTACGGATTACTTTATCATTACGTATTGGAACACTATATTCAAAAAATGCAACAGGATAAAAACACTCTATATAATCCTGAAATAATCCACAATATTATTATAGAGTTTATCAACTCATCCCCATATTCGAAAGCACTAATATTGGATTATTGTTTTATTTTCACTACTATAAGTTTATTTATACAAAATATTGAATTGCCTATACTGCAGGAAGACCAGCAAGCATTATATTTTGAAATTCAATCCGGTACTGAAGTAATACCTGTTCAAACAATAGATATTACTTCCTCTCTTATATTAACTGTTTATGGACGAATCGACCGTATCAACCAAAACAACACTACCGGAGGATACCACATTATTGATTACAAAAAAACAGGTAGTACTTACAGTGAATATCAAAAAATACCCTTTCATTTGTTTCAAGGATTTATTTACGCTGCATTACTATATATCAACAACAAAACCAATATAGAGCGGATTTCTTATATATTGTTGGAAAAAGACCAACAGATAGTACCCGAATACCCTGCACAAATAAAAAAGGTAAATGTATTTGACGGTATCCATGAATTCTTCACTATCAAAAAATCGGAAATTAGACAATTAATGACTCTTGCACACAAAGGGAATTTTTCACCATTTACGTTAGACAAGGATATTGGAGAAGAAGTTTCGGAGTGGTTTTCAAAAAAATTCGGAGAGAATTTTTTAAAAGAATATAATAATAAATGTAAGTATTGCGAATTACATAAAATTTGTTTAAGAAAAAATAAGAAAATTGTGAAATCTTAGTACTAATTTTTAGCAACTAAACCTGTTCTTTCAACAAACGTTTCAATATCATCTCGAAAAATTAAATCCGCCATATAATCATATGGAGTTTCAGACGCATTAAGAATTACTATTTTGGTTGAATCCGAACAATATGTAGGAATAGTAGACACAGGATATACTGTAAGCGACGTTCCTATAATAAACAATAAATCAGCTTTTTGGATTTCGGTTAATACTTTCTCTAAATTTTTTACATATTCTCCAAAAAAGATAATATCAGGTTTCATCAAACTTTGACATTCAGGACAGATAACAGCTTGTGCAGAAGAAATAAATTCATTAGAAATCGTATCGATATCTTGTCTATGATGTACAGATCGTATACATACAAATTCTCGAATATGACCATGAACTTCTATAACATTGGTATTTCCGGCTTTATTATGCAAGCCATCAATATTCTGAGTAATAATACTTGAAAGTTTGCCCATATCTTGGAGCTTTTTTAACATTGCATGAGCTTTGGTTGGTTGGGCACTCTGAATAATAGGATACAGTTTAGCAAAAAATTTATTAAAAATAGACGGATCTTCTTTAAAAACATTGATGTCAAAAACTCTTTCACCATCAACAGAAGGATCAACATAGATTCCTTTAGGACTTCTAAAATCAGGAATACCGGCCGATGTAGAAATACCAGCCCCTGTCAACGCCATTATATTTTTTGAATTTAATAGTAAATTCATAAATTCATCATATTGTTTATGATCCATATTCCACCAATTTTTTCAACATATTATTTTTTCCTAACATCAAGAAATCTTAACTTCCCAACACGTATCAGACATGAGTTATCAATAATACATTCTTCATTTATTTTATTTCCATCAATAGAAACTGCATTTTGAGCAATTAATCTCCGTACTTCCGATTTACTTTGGACAATACCGGCATCGATCAAGCAATCAACAAGTGCCAGCGACTGAGTAAATTCATATATAGGTACATTTTCAGGCACTCCACCCTTAGCAAAAACTTGATCAAAATTACATTTAGCTTTCTGAGCTTCTTCATGAGAATGAAATTGTGCAACAATATTTTCTGCAAGCTCAACCTTCAAATTACGAGGATTTTCACCGGATTCCAATCGATTTTTTACAGTATTAACATCAATATCAGTTAACAACATAACATATTTTTGGATTAAGATATCCGGAATACTCATAATTTTACCAAACATCGTATCAGGACTTTCCGTAATACCAATATAATTATTAAGAGATTTACTCATTTTTTGAACAGCATCAGTACCTTCAATAATAGGCATCGTAATAATACATTGGGGTTCCTGATCAAGTGCACTTTGAAGTGCCCGACCGAATAACAGATTAAATTTTTGATCTGTCCCCCCTGCTTCAAGATCAGCTTCCAATACTACAGAATCATAAGCTTGAGCAAGCGGATACATAAATTCAACTAAAGAAATAGGCCTATGCTCTTCAAAACGTTTTGAAAAGTCATCTCTTTCCAACAATTGTGCAACAGTGACACGAGATGTTAATGTTAGTAATTCTTTGAAAGATAATTCGCTAAGCCACTCTGAATTAAATCTAATTACTGTTTTTTCAGGATCCAAAATTTTAAAGATTTGTTTTTTATAAGTTTCTGCATTTTTCAATACTTCTTCAGAAGAAAGAGGTTTTCTTGTTTCACTTTTTCCGGTAGGATCCCCAATCATAGCAGTAAAATCACCAATAAGAAATATTACTTCATGACCTAATTGTTGCAGTTGCTTTAATTTTCTCAATACAACCGCATGACCCAAATGCAAATCCGGTGCAGAAGGATCAGCACCCAATTTAATTTTTAAAGGTTTATTTTTTTTTAATTTATTTTTCAACTCTTCTTCAGGAAGAAGATCCACTGTATTTTGCTTTATAAAGGCAATATGTTCATCCAATGTCATAATAAATTCCTAATATTTTAGATTCTAATATTATACAAAACAAAATGTTTTTTCGCAACAAAACAACACAAATAATATTATTTATCTATATAAAATAAAAGAAGCAAAAATGCTTCTTTTATTTTATATAGTCAGCTTTATACAATAACTGTTTTATTCATAATAATATTGTTCTTCTGCGTAAGCATCTCCGGCATCTTCTGTTAGAGTTGTTTCATCTTCTTCAGTACTATCTTCAGTTGGAGCTATTTCAACTCCTTCAGTTGGAGCCGTTTCAGTTGTTGCAGTATCTTCAGCAGCTGTATTAGAAACAGATGCTTCGGCTTGAGGAACAACACCATCAAAAAACGATCCGGCAGGTAGTTTATCAGAACCTTGAAATTTCTTAACTTGTGGATTTTTAGTAATAAAATCATAAAATTGAAGCATCATTTTAAAATAACTTTTGTTTCTTGGACCTAACAAATAAGGAAATGACGACCCATCTACCATTCTATGAGTCACAGTAAAGGTGTTTGCATAGGGATCAGATGGAGAAGCAGGAAGATCAACCGAATAAGCGGCAAGATTTGAAATCTGATCTTCTGTAAGAAGAACAGATGCCCTCCATTGAGAAGCTCCATAGATAAAATTTAAAAACGTTTTCGTTTGAGGAATTAAAAAGCTGATCTCAGGTGTTCCTCGACCGGTTATCGACGTACTCATCCAAGAATCAGGAACAAAGCCGACCTGTCTATGCTCAAAAATCAATCCAAACCGTACTTGCAAAGAATTATTGTCAAATACGATAAACGGTATTGCATTCCAAATACCAAAATGTTGATTATTATAACCATATCCCTTAGGAAAATACATCGTGACATATCCTGATTGGACTTCATCTACAGCTGAAGGAGTAGAAATTAACGATACAATACCTTTAGGGTAATTATAAAAAAATGTATTCGTAGGATTATTAGTAATACCGAAAGAAATAACAGGCTGATTATTGGAAAGAACCAAATTAGTTGTCACCGTATTTGTACTTTCAAAATTTATATTTGTCTGTTCAAATGATTGAATATCCATCTGTGCAAAATTCTTTTGAGCAACCGAAAACAAAAAAATAATTCCTACAATACTTATTGTTTTTTTCATTTTATTTCACCACAACATTTAATAATTTATTGGGTACAACAATACACTTAACAATTTCTTTATCGGAAATACGATCCTGTACTTTTTCCAAGCCTAACTTTTTTAATTCTTCTTGAGACAGTCCTGCTGAAACAAGTATTTTATCTCTTGTTTTTCCATTAATTTGAATAACAAATTCAATTTCATCATCTAATGTTAGTTCTTCACGATACTCAGGAAAAGGCTGATTAGAAATCAACGGAGGATATCCCAAAATCTCCCAAAGTTCCTCTGCAATATGAGGTGCAAAAGGACTAAGCAATTTAGCAAGTATTTCCAAACAATATTTAGGTACTTCTTTACACGAGGTCAATTCATTTACCATAATCATCATCGCTGAAACAGCTGTATTAAATTGATTGACAGTTTCAATATCATGAGCAACTTTTTTGATTGTTTTATGCGTCAGCTTCAATAAGGAATCCGGAATTTGATCCGTAAGAGGATACGTTGTATACAAACGCCAAACTCTATCCAAGAATTTTTTAATTCCTCCGATTCCGTTCATAGACCAAGGTTTGCTCATTTCTAAAGGCCCCATAAACATTTCATACAAACGAAGGCTGTCCGCTCCAAACTCTTCTACAATATCATCAGGATTAATAACATTACCACGAGATTTGCTCATTTTTTCATTATTTTCACCAAGGATCATTCCTTGGTTGACTAATTTTAAAAAGGGTTCTTTAGTCGAAACAAAACCACAGTCATACAATACTTTATGCCAAAATCGAGCATACAATAAATGCAATACAGCATGTTCTTGACCACCTATATATAAATCAACAGGCATCCAATATTTTTCTTTTTCAGGATCGATCAGCATATGTTCGTTATGAGGATCAATGTATCGAAGATAATACCAGCAAGACCCAGCCCATTGAGGCATTGTATTCGTTTCACGCCGAGCAGATCCACTACATTTTGGACAGGAAGTATTCACCCATTCTTCAACAACTGCCAATGGAGATTCTCCCTCCGCAGAAGGCATATAAGATTCAATTTCAGGAAGTCTTAGTGGAAGTTCTGATTCGGAAACAGGAACGATTCCGCATTTCTGACAATGAATCAATGGAATCGGCTCTCCCCAAAAACGCTGGCGTGAAAAAATCCAATCACGAAGCTTATATTGAACTTTGAAAACAGCTTTTCCACAAGCTGATAGTTTTTCTACTACAGCCTTTTTCATTTCTTCCGTTAGCAATCCCGATAACTCTTCAGAATTGACAGAAACACCATTCTCCGTAAATGCCACTTCCAATATATGGCACTCCTCATGTATAGGCTTGACAACACACTCAATAGGAAGATCATATTTCTTTGCAAATTCAAAATCTCTACTGTCATGAGCAGGCACAGCCATTACAGCTCCTGTTCCATAGTTTTCCAGTACGTAATCTCCTATCCAAATAGGAACTTTTTTATTATTCACAGGATTCACAGCGTAAGCTCCGGTAAATACACCTGTTTTTTCTTTACTAAGTTCGGTTCTTTCCAAATCATTTTTTGCTAAGGTCTTAGATATATATTCTTCTACCAAGCTTTTTTGACTGCTTGTGGTTATCTTAGAAACCAAAGAATGCCCAGGGGCTAATACTATATAAGTCACCCCATACAACGTATCAGGACGGGTTGTATATACTCTAATTTCTTCCTTTAAGGAATCTTCAATAAAAATAATTTCAGCACCTTCCGAACGACCTATCCAATTTTTTTGCAACGTTTTAATCGATTCAGGCCAATCACATAAATCCAAATCTTCTATCAAACGATCCGCATATGCTGTAATTTTTAACACCCATTGCCGAAGATTTTTCTTGATCACAGGATCTCCAGTACGTTCGGATTTGCCATTAATAACTTCTTCATTTGCCAGCACTGTACGCGTTGCTTCACACCAATTTACTGGCATCATTGCTTCATATGCCAATCCCTTTTCAAAGAGTTTCAAAAAAATAAACTGTGTCCACTTATAATAATCAGCATCATGAGTACAAATTTTTCTATTCCAATCGTAAGCAAATCCTAAACTCTTAATTTGACGTTCAAAATTTTCAATATTATTGATGGTTGAAATTTGGGGATGAGTTCCTGTTTTTATCGCATACTGTTCAGCCGGAAGTCCGAAAGAATCATATCCCATAGGATGTAGAACATTAAATCCCTTCATACGAAGATAACGACCAACAATATCTGAAGCAGTATAGCCTTCAGGATGTCCCACATGTAAACCGCTTCCAGAAGGATACGGAAACATATCAAGTATATACGCTCTCTTTTCTTTTGAAAAGGATAAATCTTCTGTCACACAAAAAGAATTATGTTTTTCCCAATAATTTTGCCATTTCTTTTCTATAGATTGAAAATCATATATCATACAGAAAAATCTCCTCATACTCAGATAAAAGTTCTATTTCTTCATCGGCAATAACATTTTTTTCTAAATAATTAATAATCAAATCGGCATATAAAAATAAAATTCCTTAAGTACATTATCATACAAAAGGAATTTATAAACTGATATTAGTTGTTAAAATAGTCTTATTTTTATCTAAGATATTAATATATTTTATTTCATTATTAATCAAAAATATAGGATAACCAGCATCAGAAAAATTTGAAACCTTGGTATTATTATCTATAAAAATATTAAGATGAGTACCCTGAAGAGAATAGTATATTTTCTGAATCACAAAATCATATCCGGCAGTATTCTTCCCTATTCTCAAAACACTATATTTCAGTATTTCATCAGATTTTCGTATTTGAAAAAATTCTGTAATTGTTAAAGAATTATTAGCCATTTGAAATTGATCTATAGATTTCCAAAATTCTATTCTTTTACCGGAAACAGGTTTTATAGACTTATCAATAAAAAATAATACATTACCGTCAACAATCTTTTTTTTTGTTTCTCTACATGAAACAATCAACAGTAAGGTTATACAATACAAATAAAATTTTGTCCTAGAACCATTCATAATTTTCTCTGGAATCAAATCGTGCAAAAATAATGTATAAACAAATCCCAAATACAATATTAATTACACTTTCACTTGGAATTTTCAAGACAAACAACCAATCAAACAGTTGAACATTATTGTAAATTTTTAAAAATAATGCATATAATATATATTTAACAAAAGTTGCAAAAATAACATACAAAATATACACAACGATATTAGCCAATTTCACAGCTTTTCGAAAAATTGAAGAAAAACTACCCAAAAAAGTAAAGATAAATGCATTAAGACCAAACAAACTGCCACTCATCGTATCCAACATCAAACCCATAAAAAAACAAAACCATAATCCTTTAAAAGATCCTCTTGAAAATGAATAAATAAGAACAAGAATCATAATCAAATCAGGATATACTCCATTAATAGAGATTAACTGCATAGATTGAATGGCAAGAAAAATTATGCTGAAAAATAAATATAGAAGTATTTGTTTCTCAGTTTTCATAAACATTTTCCGTTAATTTAAATATTTTATTATTATTTGTATAATCAAGAACAAACACACTAGACATTCTATTATAATTAAATTCGGGTTTTATATAAAGAATTTGAAAAAACTCTTCCATAACATTTTGACCCATACTTTGAATTTTGCCTATATAGAGATTTGGAGGATATATTTCACTTTCTCCGGATGTAATAACTTCTTCACCCAATGTTGAATTAGCTTCTATCGGAATATAGTTCAACACAAGATTTTGATTCCAAGAACCTTGACCTTTGAGAATTCCTGTATAACTGCTCTGAGCAAGTTTAACTCCAAGATAAAAGTTTTTTGATGTAATCAATTTTACTTTACTTAGCGATGATGTAAGTTCTACTATCTTACCTATCAGAACAATCTTATTATCATTATGCGAAGAATACACTACAGGCATATTCAACCTTATTCCATCATCAATACCTTTATCCAAAATAATATAATCCGAAAGTAATGTTGGATCTTTAAAAACAACTTTACTATAATGTGCAGTATAAGAAATTTTAGATTGTATTTTTAACATATTACGAAGAGATTCGTTTTCTTTTTGAAGCTGGTCGTACAAAAACGTTAATTCTCTATAACGCAGAAGTCTTTGTTCAGCACTTTGCAAACGCGTTTCAAGAGAGTTTATCCGACCTATGTTAACACTAATATTTTTTATCGTGTTATAGACAAAAACCAAGGAATATTCTACACTTGATACAATACTAAATAAAAAAGTTCTAAAATAAAACTTTTCAGTATTTATTTGCGAAGACATAGAAAACAAAGAGATCGTCATAAGTAAAACCGCTGTAAAAAATACCTTATATTTGGCAATCAATCGTGTCATTGTAATCCTAATCTATATAGAATAAGGTGTTTCGTAAAATTTAATATTTTCAAGAAATTTCCCACACCCCGTCACAACACATGTTAAAGGGTTTTCAGCTAAAAATGAAGGAACACCTGTATTTTTGGCAATAAACTTGGTCAATCCTCTCAACAAAGATCCACCACCAGTCATTACAATTCCGCGATCAATAATATCAGCAGCTAATTCTGCAGGAGTTTGATCCAATGTTAATCGAATAACATCTAATACTTGATTCACAACATCTTGGAGAGATTCGCGAATTTCAACACTATCAATTGTTAACGTACGAGGAAGCCCTGAAATAGTATCACGTCCTTTTATTTCAATATGTTCAATTGTTTTAAGAGGATATGCAGACCCGATCTTAATTTTTACTTCTTCCGCAGTACGTTCGCCGACGCTAAGATTATGATAACGCTTAAGATGATTGATGATCGCTTCATCAAACTTATCTCCTCCAACACGGATAGAATTTGTAATAACAATTCCACCTAATGAAAGAACAGATACTTCCGTTGTTCCGCCGCCAATATCAACCACCATATGTCCAGCAGGTTCCTCAACAGGAATTCCCGCACCTAAGGCTGCAGCTCTAGATTCTTCTATTAAATAAATTTTAGTAGCACCGGCTTGTTCGGCTGCTTCTCTTACTGCTCGTCTTTCCACTTCGGTCACACCGGAAGGAACACCCATAACCATTCTAGGATATACTAATTTTTTATGGCTTTGACTTTTTGATACAAAATAACGCATCATCTTTCCCACTACTTCAAAATCAGCAATAACACCATCCTGCATAGGTCTGATAGCTAAAATATCTCCAGGAGTTTTCCCCAGCATTTTTTTTGCTTCACGTCCTACAGCTATAACTTTCCCAGTACTAGTCTGAAGCGCAACTACGGAAGGTTCTGATAATTCAATACCTCGACCTCGAACATAAATTAATGTATTAGCAGTTCCTAGATCTACCGCAATATCATTTATAAAAATATCACGAATCCCTTTAAATAAGCTCATGCATTCCTCTCTTAAAAATCATCTAAAAGACCTTTATTTTTTCTATAGTTATTTTTCAACAATCAATATAATACTTTTATTATAATACAATCAGCTGTAATAGCAAATATTTACACTAATAAATTTCAACGAAATTATCGTTTAAACCAACTTAATATATTTTGAAACCGGTATTTGTCAAACAATACCAAATATGGAATCCCCAAACGTATTCCTAGCGAAAAAATACTCCATAGATATATGATCAATTCCAATCCAACCAAAAACCACATCAACACATAACATCTGAACACAAACCCAGCAACAAACAACAGTACAAACATAAGATAAACAGATAAGCAAATTCTCTTGATACCACATAAAGGAATTTGTTTTTGGGATAAATAATATTCATTCCATAAATTATCATCTACCGAAAAATTTTTATGTAAAAAAAAGTATGGGGAATAATAAATTTGATTATTTGTATCAAAAAAATGAGGAAGATATCCGTATTTTTTATATGTTTTTTGTAGAAATTCATTTCTGAAAACCAAAGCTCCGGTACTGATTTGAAAGTCCCCTCTCATTGGAAGTACATGAGCTCGAACAGGACGATAATGAGGATAATAACCAACGTTAAAAAACATATTAGTAAATAACGAGTACCTAAGATAACCCCAATTTTTTTCATTATCAGAATAAACCAACGGGTATACTATATTAACGGATTTATCCGAAAATACTTTATTCAAACTATCTTCGGAAAAAACAGGTAATTCACTATTATCTTCTAAGAAAATAATAGTATCATATTCGGCAATTTGAGAAATTAATAAAGGAAAGTCTGCAAATCTATCTAAATAAAACACATCACCACAATATGCTTTAACATTACGAGATAAAGCAATAACAGCATATGTCATTTTTTTAACATTAGGATCAACTGTACTTAATCCCTTCCAAAATCCGGATTTCAATCGCCAAAAAATTGCTAAGGTATCTTTAAACATCCAAAGAATCGTATCTAAGGACATACGAGTCACTGCTGTTCCTCTAGAAAATTTCAATACAATAGGATGTTGCTCAATACGATATTTATAAAAATGACACAATACCAGCAGTTCAATATCAAAGGCAAATTTCTTTATTATCAAATAAGGAAATATATGATCTAAAACATTTCTTTTAAAAAGCTTTATTCCTGTCTGTGTATCTTTTAATGGAAGTCCAAACAATATTTTCACAAGCATAAAATAACACATGCTATAAATTTTTCTTATCCATGGATACGAGCAGTCAGAATCAGAATGGATTTTGCTTCCTATTACAACATCCGCATCACTGGTAATCATTTTTTGAAAAAAGTACGGTATATGATTCACAGACAGCTCCAAATCACTATCCAAAAACAAAACATACTCTCCAGATGATGCTTCAAAAGCTGTTAATAATGCCCGTCCTTTTCCATAATTTCTGTAAGATCGTACAACGATCAATTCGGGAATTTCTTCTTGGCATTTTTCAGCACTATCAAAAGAATTATCCGATGAACCATCATCCGAAGCAACAATTTCAAAATTCCAGTTCCACAATTTAAGAGTTTCCGCAACTTTTTTTAAATTTTCAGCTATCACTCCGGATTCATTATAAAAAGGCATTAAAATCGAAATTTTTTTATTTTTATATTCTTCTGGTATTAAATGAATCATATCAGTCAAATTATCGAAATTAAAATGTTGATTTTTTCTTTCTCTTAAATTCATTATATAGAACCTTATTGGTATTAACATCTTTTGAGATTATAACTTTTTTTTTTAAAAAAATCAATTTTTATTAAAGTATAAAATTATCTATCAAGAATAACTATTTTATTCCGAAATTTATTGATAGCAGTTAAAATAAAAAATATACAAATACAAAAAATTAGGAGAATATAATGACATTCTTTTCCATATGCCGCTTAATTACTATCACAGTTTTTTTCACTGCAGCTCCTGCATTTTCCCAAATATTTCAAATCAAGCATAGTCAAATTTCTGCAGAAGAAGCAAGATTTGATATAATCTACACCGGTCCTAGTGCAGAAATTACTCTTCCCAAACGCAGTCGTGTTATTGAATTTTCAAATCAAAATAATATATCTCTAGGCAATAACAATATTATTATTAAAGGAAATATTTCAGAAAATTCTAACGGTGTTTCAAATACAACTGACACTTCTACTCAAAATTCCGAATTCTCTTTTAATTTTTCTTACACTCTTTTATTGAATAATCAAGGAGGTGGCGGAAAAACAGCTGAAAATTGGTATCCTGCAATTAACAACTCCAAAACAACATATTACTTAACAGCTCAACGAAATATATCTTCAGAAGATTCTCTTGTTTTCGCATATCCTTATACTTGTTTATCTAATAATACTTTTATTTTTTCAGGAGATTTAAATCCTAAATTAGTTATCGCTCAACATTCTGTTGAAAAAATTCCTTCTGAAAATTCTAACATTCCTGTCACTCTCTTCAAAAGCCATGGATTCAACACACCTTTAAGCAATGTTAAACAAATATACGACCATTTCTCAGGAATTTTCGGCTCATTAGATATTAAAGAAATTATTATTATTAATAATGCCTTAATTAGAGAACAAAGTGTTGTACAAAATTCACAATTGTATCTCATGCTTCCTGGAAACACCGATGTTAATCAATTAACACATTACATTGCAAATGCTTGGAATTCACAAAGAAAAAATTTCAGTCTTCGATTATTTGCAATGATAAAAGACAGTGTTATACGTCTGAATAAAATTAATTTCGACTCAACAAATACACAAACTCTAACTACTGTAATAGAAACTAATGATGCATTTATCGTACCTGTAGGTTCTAAAGATCATTATAAAAATCTTATGGTTGAAGGATTTTCCAACAATCAAGTTATTAATGCAAATATTACCGGAATGATGAAAAATTACGCTCTTCTTCACATGGCTCGTTTTAATATTGGTACAGACACACTTTTAGCAGGTATCAAAGCTTATTTTGCAGATAATAACTCAACCACGTCCACCAATACAAACAATACTAATGATATCGTTTCAAATACTAATGACTTGGAATTAATTGATTGGAAGGTTATTACACAAAATAAACTCCAAGAACCTTTATATAGTTTATATTTGAAAGAAGTATTAAGACAGAACCATCCTATTACCCCCCATATCAAAGCAAATGGTCATCAAATTGAACGCAACAGCCTTTACATTCCTGATTTTACCATTATTGACAACAATGGTTCTACTTTGGAAATAACATGGAAAGAAAAAAAAGTGACTGAAATCATGTTATCTAATGGAAGTTATACCTTAGATGCAGAATTACAAGTTCCTCAAAAAATATTTACTGACAGTTACTTTACATTTGATTCCAATGAACGGCAGGAACGTCGAGCTATTATTTTTGCAGCTGAAAAACACAAAGTACCGGGAGAACAAAGTTTAAGAAATCATCTTCAAGTATTAAAATTATACGCTCCGGCAGATAATAAATTTAATATTAACGAAGGTACAACAGTTTATTTTGTAATTTCACATATTCTTTCAAATCTTAAAGGTACTCTTCAAGACAGCATTAAAGAAAGTTTATTTGTTATTGACGAGTATAATAAACCAAAACATATCGCAACAAGAATAAGAATTTAATATATCCCCTCACTCAAAAAAAAAAAAAACACATCTCTTTGGAGATGTGTTTTTATACCTTTATTGTTATGGATGAATATCATGTTCATAATCTGTATGAACCATATTTGTATCAACAAATATACTTCTTGTACTTCTTATTGAATTAGATGCCGTACTTTTAAGTATAATAAACCAAAGCATTTCGCAACAAAAATAAGAATTTAATATATCCCCTCACTCAAAAAAAAAACACATCTCTTTGGAGATGTGTTTTTATACCTTTATTGTTATGGATGAATATCATGTTCATAATCTGTATGAACCATATTTGTGTCAACAGATATACTTCTTGTACTTCTTCTTGAATTAGATGCTGTACTTGTTTTTGTTAAAGAAGAAGAGGAGTCACTCCTAGCCATACGCACACGGCTTAAAAAAGCGTTTTCAAAATGAGGAGTCACTCTAAGATAACTATTAATTTGATTTGGTTCTGCTTTTGATATTGCATAAAGAATAGGATCTTGAATACCATGAGGAACATTAGATGTATGAAGAAAACCAAGATTATGCATTAATTCATGACCTAAAACCATTGCAATATAACCTACACTTAATGTTCTATAATCAACATCATCTCTAAAAGCAATAATATGAGCAGGTCCCTCAATAGTAGCTTCAGCAACAACGCCTTTTGCAAGAGTTTTCTTTGATAATTCAAATCGAAAATTAGCATTTCTAACAAAATCAACAACAGTTTTTGTCTGAATTTCCACAGTTCTTTCATTATTAAAGAACTTTAAATTTTTCATTTTTTCTTCAAAAATAGGGCTATTAATAGCAAATGTCAATAAATCCAATGCATCTGCAAAAAGCACTCTTTCCTGCCAAGAAAAATTCTTTATTCCTCCATATTGATTAACAACAAGAAGCTCTACATTAAATTGAGGATATTGTTGCCGAAAATTCATATCCGGTGTATTCCAATCTTTACGTGTATTTAACCGATTACACATTTCTTGAGGAGCTTTTATTTCAATAAGTTCTGGTTGAGCATACGGCTTAAAAAGTTTTGAACGATCATATCCTAATTCGGGTCTTAGAGTAATATCAGAAGCTTGAAATATTGAATTGTGATTAGAAGAACAGCTTGTTAAAAAAAATGAAAATAGGACTAATAAGAAAAACTTTTTCATATTTTCTCCTTTGGAGATTTTAAGAATTTGTTAAATATAATAGTATTATATTATATTTAAACAATAAATTCAATCATATATTCAATTATATTTTAAATATATTTTTAATAAGAGAGAAAAAAAATCGTATAGTTTTAAAACTATACGATTTTTTGATTTTAAGCTTATTTATTTTTTAAAAACAATAAGTGAAGAATTATATTCTTTTGGAGCTTCAAAACCGCACAAATTACACAATGTTGCAGCAACATTTGCCAAACCGGCTGGCTCTTCTACATTAGCTAAAGAATATTCATTATTATAATTGGGATCGTATATTATAAACGGTACAGAAGCAAGCGTATGAGCAGTATGAGGAGCTTTAACATTTGTTTTTTTGTCAACAGTCCACATTTGATCGGCATTTCCGTGATCAGCAAGAACAATTAAAATTCCGTTTGCTTTTTTTACAGCTTCTAACACTCTTCCCAACTGTACATCGGTCACTTCAAGTGAAAATTTCACCGCATCATAATCACCGGTATGACCAACCATATCACCATTAGGATAATTAATACGAATGTGGTCAAATTCGCCACTTTCAATTGCTCTAATTACTTCATCTGTAATTTCTTTTGCTTTCATTGCAGGTTTTTGATTAAACGGTACGTTATCTGATTTGATTTCAACGTATTTTTCTAATTTGTCATTAATATAACCGCTTCTGTTTCCATTCCAGAAATAAGTCACATGTCCAAATTTTTGAGTTTCCGAGATTGCCATCGTTCTTAATTCGTTAGCTGCAAAATATTCTCCGATAGGATGTTGAATTTTGGGCGGATCAACCAAAAACAATTCAGGTAGTTTTAGATCACCGTCATACTGCATCATTCCTGCATATAAAACTTTAGGTCTGACTCCTCTATCGAAATGATCAAATTTATCGGCAGTAAACGCAAGAGAAATTTCAATTGCTCGATCTCCACGATAATTAAAAAAGATTACAGCATCATTATCTTGAATCTTTCCAAGAGGCTGACCGGAATTATCAACTACCACAAAAGGAGGATTGTATTGATCGTTTCTATCTGCATCCTCTGCATAGAACGTTTCAATGGCTTCGTGTGCAGAATGGAATTTACGATCGGCAATCCCATGTACATGGGTATTCCATCCGTGTTCTACCATAGACCAATCAGCATTATAACGATCCATTGTGATTACCATACGTCCACCACCGGATGCAACAGCGTAATCAAATCCGTTTTGTTTATTAATATCATCCAAAACTGTCTGAAGCTTGTCAAAATAAAGAAGTGCCGTTCTTCCACCAACATCACGTCCATCTGTTAATGCGTGGACACGCAATTTTTTTACGTTTTGACCGGCAGCATGTTTAATCATTGCTATCAACTGATTAATATTGGAATGCACTCCGCCATCCGACAGTAATCCCAAAAAATGAAGCGTTGAATTATGAGAATTAACTTGATCAATTAATTTATTCCAAGTATGTGATTGAAAAATAGAACCATCAGCTATAGCTTCATTAACACGCTTTGCTCCTTGAGCAAAAATACGTCCTGCACCAAGTGCATTATGTCCTACTTCACTGTTTCCCATATCATCATCTGTAGGCATACCAACTGCAGTACCATGAGCCTTAAGAAGACGGTGGATTTCCGATTCCATCAGTGCATCAAAAACAGGAACTTCCGCATCAGCAACAGCATTACCTTCTGTATTATCACTAATCCCCACTCCATCCAACACAGCTAATACAACAGGACCCGGTCTGTGAAAACCGTTTTTTTTCAATTTCAAATCCATGAATTTCTCCTAATTAAATTGAGCTTTTAATGTTAAGATACGTTAATTATAATAACATTTGTTTTTTTTTGCAACTATTAATAACTCAATATTTTCAATTATTATCATAAAAACAACATAACTCTAATAAATTTGATTTATATAACTATTATAGTGTATAATTAATATATAAATAAAAAGTTATTTTGGTTATACTTTCGCAACTTGGTATTTCAATTTACAAATTCTCTCTCTTCAGATATTTTTCTTCAATTGAGATCGAACCGGCCGAAATTTTCAAGGAATTTATTATGACGCCTATTTATTTGGATAATAACGCTTCCACTAAAATTGATCCGTATGTATTAGAAGAAATGCTTCCTTTTATGACCGATATATACGGTAATCCCAGTTCAAATCATTTATTTGGAGAAGCTGCTCATGAAGGTATTTCCAAAGCTTACGAAAAATTATATTATGCCCTTAACGCAGATGATGAAGACACTATTTTGATTACTTCCGGTTCAACCGAAAGCATCAATACTGTTTATTATAGTATCCTACAGGATTTTTCAGCTCATGCAGACTCTCCTAAAAAAAAGATCATTACTTCACCTTTTGAACATCCAGCATCCAAAGAAACTCTTGAACACTTAAAAAAATCAGGTTTTGAAATTATTATTCTACCGGCTCATGAAGGAAATATTTCTATTAATGATTTTATACAGCATTTTGATCCAAAGACTACTGCATTAGTCTCAATGATTTATGCAGACAGCAACACTGGAATTATTCTACCGGTCAATGAAATTGCTTCTATTACTCACAAAAATAACGTTCCTTTTCATATAGATGCATCTCAAGCTGTAGGTAAAATACCCATCAATCTCAAAACACTTACTGCTGACTTTGTGTCATTTTCAGCACACAAATTTCACGGTCCCAAAGGTGTTGGAGGATTATTTATCCGTAAAAAAACTTCTTTTCATCCTTTGATCCACGGCGGAGGACAAATGGGCGGATTACGATCCGGTACTCTTAATACTCCCGGAATTGTCGGTATAGGTTATGCCCTCTATAACGCTTCCGAATCATTAAGCGACTTTTACAATCACACCGCTTCATTAAGAAAACGATTGGAATCTTTTATTGAAACTATTCCGAATGCCTTAATTTACGGCTCCAATCTAGATAGAATTCCCAATACCAGTTTTATCAAATTTCCAAAAATTGATCCGGAACATATGCTTTGGTTCTTAAACAAAAACGGTATAGCTGCCTCTACAGGTACTGCTTGCTCATCTCGCCACCTAAACAACAGCTTGGACGAAACTATTATACGTGGTATCCGATTCAGTTTATCCAAATTTACACAAAAATCAGAAATAGATAAAGTAATAGAATGTATTCAACGAATACTTTAATATCTTTATCAATCAAGGAGTTATTATGTCAGAAATAAATCAATCATTTGATAAGCTTACTACTGTTCAAAAATTAAAACTTATCGAATCGCAACTAAACGAACATGTCCGTCCAATGCTTATTATGGATGGTGGTGATATGGAAATTATTGATTTGAAAGAAGATGGAGATAAATTACTTCTTTTTATTGAATATCTTGGAGCATGTAATGGATGCCCAAGCTCTTCAACAGGTACTCTAATGGCTATCCAGCAATTCCTCAATACCAGAGTGTCTGATAGAATTGAAGTTGTTCCCGCTCAATTTAAAGATATGGATATACCCTAAAACCATGCATTCTGAAGAATATACAGTTCTCCATGTTTTTCAACTAAATTCAAGCTATCCTGTGATTTAGGAGTCTTTTTGTCCTGCCAGATAAGCAGTTTGATTGTTGTTGGATTGACAGCTTGTATACCCATAAAGTACGATCCGTAATTCTGATAAATACTTAAAAGAACATAGTTTGATTTTTGACTCATAACTTCATATGTTGTTTTAGGTGCTGATAATAATCCACCTGTACCTACTCTTACAAATGTCTTTTCAAACTCCACTTTATTCTGCTTATGAACATCGGATATCTTCCAAGAAGTACCTGATAACTGCTTAATAAGTTCTTGTTTAAAATCCATATTGATTTTTTTACATCCTGATACTACAATCATTACAATAAATAATAACATTATTTTTCGCATCTCAATAAATCCTAATATCAACAAAAAGCCCTTTTTAATAATAAGGGCTTTTTGTTATTTAAATTTTTTGTTGATTAACTTCGTTTTTTCATTACAGCTGCTGATTGATTGTGATATTCTTTATATCCTGCCAAATCATTGGTTTCCACTATCATTGATACTTTTATAAAATCCGGACTGTCTTGAGAAATACCAAAAACCCTATTGTTTGTGTCATTGTACACATTCACCACGACAAAATCTTTGTCTGATGCCAGTAAATCATACTTTTCATTGGAAAGATACGATTGAGGATGTATAGTAACAGTTATTGTATCTTTATTAAATGTCATTCCCACAACATCAAAATTAGGCATATACCATGATGTTCCTTTTAATTCAGTAAAAAATTTCGGTTCTTTTATTTGTTTTTGATCGTTTGATCCACATGAAGAAAGTAAGAAAACCATTACCCCAATCATCATTAAATTTTTCATTACTCGAACTCCTTTGATAAATTAATACGTATATTTAAATATAACATCTAAGTATAATATCATAACAATATAAATGCAATTTTTTATTATATTGTTTCTTTTTAACTTGAGAATACAAACTTATTTCCGAAAATATATACAGAGTACTTTGATAAAGTATCAAAAATACACTATAATTAATTTATAAATATAAATTAAGAAGGGATCTTATGAAAAAAAGAATTATTGTCATTGCATTATTAATCATGAGTTGTTCATTCAGAGATTTTAATACAAATCCTCTACTTGAAGCAGATTTTCCACCATCCCAGCCGACTAATAGTGAAATCAGCATTCTTTCTCCAAATCCAGACACTCTTCAAGTAACTGACTTTTTAACACTATCAGCCAAATTACAAGATCCTTATGGTATTAGTGAAATTAACATCTCTACACCAGAATTAACCAAAAAATTTACCATTAACAATAATACCAAATTCTATATTCTTAACGATACTTTTGGAATATCTAATAAAAACGGCTACCCTGATGCTCAAAACAAATACCCTGTCACTATCGAATTTAAAAATGTAAAAAATCAAACAATTCGTAAAACTGTTGAATTTCACCTGACAGTTGCTTCAACTTATACCAAAATAACTATTCCTACAAAACCTCCAATAGGATCTTCTTGGTTCTCAGCTGAAATCATTATAGAACTCTTGAGTACCGGTGCACCTGTAAAATCTATAAAAATCTTCAATAGTCTTACCGATATTCATAACGAACCTATAAACGGTTCTAAAATATATACTATTCCTATTAGTACATTCATAGGATCACCGGTTTCATCAGATACGATATTTTTTCAAATAGAAATAACTTCTGTACATGATATTACCGATACAACACCTTTCTCATTATAATTTTCAAAATTTACAGAGCTTCCAACGCTTTGACGATAACATCTAACCCCATACCGTTGGAAGCTTTAACTAATACTGTATCCCCTTGCTTCAATTCATTCTTAAGAACTTCCCACACATCTTCTTTGTCAAGAAAATGGCAGTAAGGTATTGTTTTTAATTCAGCACATACAGCCGACATATCTTCGCCAACAGCTAACACTAAATCAGCACACTTTTTTTCTTGAAGTATTTCGCCCAGTTGCCGGTGTATATTGTAAGATTGAGTACCAAGCTCCAAAATACTTCCAATAACAGCAATACGGCGACCTTCAGACAAATTCAGAACATCAAATGCCGCATTAAACGATTCCAAAG
Source organism: Brevinemataceae bacterium (assembly GCA_051647535.1). GTDB lineage: Bacteria > Spirochaetota > Brevinematia > Brevinematales > Brevinemataceae > Brevinema_A. Next base: position 66,113 of record JBOFEA010000027.1, on the reverse strand, counting down.
AAGCATTATAACAATCCGCTATTACTGTTGCTTCGATTTTATTTGAAAATACCCGCATTCTGTCGCCCATTTCAGCAGCAGCGGCATCATTCAATCCTTTTTTAACAAAAGATACTGGAATTTGAAATATCTCTACACATTCAAAAACAATAGCTAAATTTAGTAGTAAATGTTTTCCCGGAATCGGACAAAAAAATTCTTCTCCGGGATAACGGGAATGACCAAAAATAAACCCCTCAACTCCCAAATCATTAATAATAAACAAATCATCTATATTAAAAAATTTTACAGCTCCTTTAGCTCTTGAAACAAACAAATCTTTATACGGATCATGTATATTAATCAACAATACTGAACCGGAACTCATTCCTTCAACAATTTCAATTTTAGCTTCAGCAATTTGATCTTTATCTTCAAAGTACTCAATATGGCTTAAACCAATATTTGTAATAACAGCTATTTCCGGATTAACAATACATGAAAGTGTTGCTATTTCACCAGGATGATTCATTCCGGCCTCTAAAATTGATAATCGATCATCCCATTCCGTTTCCAAAATCGTTAATGGAAGACCTATATGGTTATTCCAATTCTTTTTTGCAGTATGTACGGAATATTTGTTTTTTAAAATATGATATATTAACAAACGGGTTGTTGTTTTGCCAACGCTTCCGGTAATCAAAATATGAGGAATCATTAAGTCATTTTTGTGTACAGCTGCTAACAATGCTAATGCATTTATTGTATCTTCAACTAAATATATTACTGCATCATGAGGAATATTCTGAGGCATTTTTTCCAAAACAAATACTCTTACTCCATTATTATAAGCTTGATCAAAAAAATCATTACCGTCAAATCGATTTCCCTTAATACCAACAAAACAAGATAATTCCGCATCTTCTTTTATATTGGAATTAATGATAAAATTACGTATCATAAAGTCAGATTCATTGACAGGTTTTACTCCTAACGCTTTTTTAAAGAATTCGTGTCCAAACAATGTTTTAATTTCTCCAATCATATTATTCTCCTAATTACTTAAGATACAAAATTGATGATTTTTTCATTTTTGATTATAATAAATAGATAAAATATCGTATAAGGATATCATTATGAAACTCACATTTTTAGGAACAGGTACTTCTTCCGGAATTCCTGTAATCGGATGCTCATGCAACATCTGCCTCTCTAAAGATCCCAGAAACCAAAGAACCCGATGTGCCGCATTGATTCAAACACATAATCTTAATATTCTTATTGATGCCGGTCCGGATATCCGAAAACAATTGTTGGATAATAGCATTTCTCAAATTGATACTCTTCTGATCACTCATCAACATTACGATCATATTGCAGGAATAGACGAGCTGAGACCTCTATCTTGGCAAAATCCAATTCCTGTATATCTGGATTTAGAGACACATACGGGAATAAAAACATTCTTTCCATACTTATTCAACACAGAAGAAATATTAATACAAAAAGGATTAACACGTCTTCATACCCACATTATTCAGCCTTTTGAAGAATTCACGGTACAAAAACTTTCTATTATGCCTATTTCAGCATTTCATGGAAATATGAATATTTTAGGGTACAAAATTGAAAATTTAGTTTACCTGACTGATGTAAAAACTCTTCCCCAGCAAACAATAGATATTATTAAAAATATCGACACATTAGTGATCAATTGTTTAAGGCACCTTCCTCATCCAACACATCTTAATATAAAAGAAATGCTCAAAATTGTCAATATAATCAATCCTAAGAGATGTTATTTAATTCACTTGAACCATGAGATTTCTGCAGAAGAATGTGACCGTATATTACCACTTCATATCAAAGCTGCTTATGATAATTTGGAAATACAAATTTGAACAATAAAAATATCATTTATTATTTTTAGGCGAAATCAACAAATAAACAGGAGTGACTAATTTATATATTTTATTGCCAGTATTAGAAGGAATAGTAGTTTGGATAAAAATCAGAATAACAAAAGAGAAAATATATATCCAAAAGATCCACCATAACGCAAACAGAGAACAATTGGATGCATATTCTTGAGAAAGATAAAATTGTTGATAATTTTTATGTTTTTTGAAATATAAGGCTTTTAGAGAATTTGACAGCCCTATTATTGATAAGATCAAAGGAGGAATATTAAAGACAAACAATACCGGCCCGATAATTGATAAAATTAGAGCAACAAAATTATTCCAAAAAAAAATCGACTCAGCTTGTTCTCCTAAATCTTTTTTTAAATCTTTCATGGCAATGAAATCCCCCCAAATTATACCTACCCATAATAAATTTAAAAAATGTTAAGATAAAAGACAATCAGTTTACTTTAAAATTTCGTTCAATACAGATACTGTACTATCATAATCAGATTGCTCATCAATAAATTGTTTCAAAAATTGATTAATTTGAGGAATTCTTTTTAAGGCTTCATCAATTTTAGGATTAGCACCTCTTACATAAGCACCTATATTAATAAGATCTTCAGAATCATTATATACAGACACCAATTCTTTTAATTTTGCGGCATTTGCTAAATGTTGGGAAGATACAATATCTTTCATTACCCTAGAAACACTTTTTGTCACGTCAATTGCGGGAAAATGATTTTTATCGGCCAAATCACGTGATAACAAAATATGTCCGTCTAAAATTCCCCGTACCGTATCCGAAATAGGTTCGTTATCGTCATCTCCTTCAACAAGAACAGTATAAAATGCTGTAATTGTGCCTTCAACACCGGAACCGGTTCTTTCTAAGAGTTTCTGAAGAGTAGAAAAGACACTAGGAGTATAGCCACGCATAGCAGGCGGTTCGCCAATAGACAATCCGATTTCCCTTTGAGCCATCGCGAAACGAGTCACCGAATCCATCATAAACATTACATTGCAACCTTGATCACGAAAATATTCAGCAATAGCCGTTGCCGTATAAGCACCACGAATACGCATCAATGGAGGTTCATCACCTGTCACTGCAATAATAATAGAATGTTCACGTCCTTGCTCACCTAATTCGGTTTCCAAAAACTCACGAACTTCTCTTCCACGTTCACCAATTAATGCAATAACATTAATATCTGCATTAGTATTTCTTGCGATCATTCCCAAAAGAGTTGATTTACCAACACCGCTGCCTGCAAAAATCCCTAATCTTTGACCTTGACCTGCAGTCAAAATACCGTCTATTGCACGAACACCGGTAGAAATAGGTTGGGAAATACGTTTTCTTGTATAAGGATCAGGAGGATGATTATCCACATTCGCAACATTAAAGCTTTGAATAGGACCTTTATTATCAATCGGTTCGCCTATTCCTGAAATAACTCTGCCTAACAATTCTTGTCCAACATGAACTCTAAGAGGATGACGAAGATTTTCTATTTTCATACCGGGAGAAGCTCCTTGGATATGGCTTAAAGGCATTAATAAGGTTTTACCATTGGAAAATCCTACAATTTCAGCTTTAATAGGAGTACTTTCCGTATGAATTAAACACAAATCTCCAATCGATCCTATAGGACCAATACTTTGAATTAATAAACCGTTAAGACTTTCTAATTTGCCATACGTCTTAATAATTGAAGTTCTATCAACAGCATTTTGATATTTTGTAAAAATATCAGACATAATATTCCTCATTAAAAATTCCAATTCTAAACAATAACATCATCAGATTCAGGAGGATCATTAGTATGATCCGTATTTTCTTTGTAGGAATCAATCACAGAACTGTTTCCGGACGGTCCATTTTGAAGATCAATAATTTCAGGAACAATAATATTGTCAACATCTTTGCTAAAAGTATTTACAGGATCAACAGTTTTATTAGAGGATGTTTTTTCTGAAGATTGCGTATCAGCATGGTAATATTCGGAATTAGGATCTGAAACAAACTCTTCCCTTTGAGAAAATTGTGTTGGTGGAACATCTTTAGGTTTGGATTCAGAAGAAGTACTATTTGATTTTTCCGTCTGCAAACGTTTTTTAGCCTCAGGCGTTTTAACTTTAACAGGCATATAGAAACGCATTTGATTTTCAAGTTCTTCAAGTTGAGATTTAATAGTTGCATCAATATCACCGGTATCAGATTCAATATAAACTCCGCCAGGTTCAATCGTAGGATCTTCAACAAATTTAACATCTGATCTACTTTCAAGTTTGTTAATTAATTCCTTTTTAAAGGATTGGGCATAATTAAAATCTAAAGGTGATACACGAATAAAAATTGTCATTGCACTACGAAGAAGTTCAAGAGCTGCTTTGGCATTTTCGATAACAATATCTTTCTGTTCGGACGTCAGCCGTTTAACAACCTTAGAAACCATAGTAATAATGAGATTAATAACCTGTTCTTCACTATGAAATAAAATTCTTTCCCTTTCACGTGCTGTTTCGGCAACAATATTATGAAGACGTTCCACAGCAAAATCAATTTGCTCTTTTCCGGAATTCAATCCTTCGTCAAATCCGGATTGAAAACCATTTTGGCGTGCTTCCTCTTTGATAGTTGTTGAAGTTTTTTGAGCTTCAGAACGAATATCGTTAGCTTCGGAGTTTGCTTTGGAAATAATTTGATCCGCTTCACGCTGCGTCTGCTGAAGCATATTGTCTTTTTCCTGTACAGATTTTTGTACTCTGTCAAATGCATGCTGTTCAGCTTCTTCCATTACTTTTTTAGCTTCATCTTTCACTTGCTCTAAAATTTTATCAGCTTGTTCCTGACTAATTTTTCTTTTTTCTGCAATTTGATTCTCTAAGTCTGAAATCTCCTGTCTCATTTGATCAATACGTTGCTGAACATTTTTTTCTTCATCCAAGGAAAGGTAAAAAGATTTTATTGGAACATTAATTTTGTCAGTTTCTTTTAGAGAATATTGGCCTTTATGTAATACTCTTGCATGAGGATCAAATAGATTATTATTATTCATTATTCCTCCATGCCTTCTCTATTTAAATATAATACAAAATAATTCAAATTCATAGTTTCTAAACCACCAAATCATCATCTCCGCCACGTGAAATAACAATTTCACCCTGCTCTTCAAATTTACGAATAATAGAAACAATTTTTTGTTGTGATTCTTCTACTTCTTTCAAACGAACTGGCCCCATAAATTCCATATCATCTTTAAGCATTTGAGCAGCACGTTTGGACATATTTCTGAATATTTTGTCCTGAACTTCCGAATCAACTGATTTTAATGCTTTGGACAAGTCGTTATTATCAATACTACGAAGAACTTTTTGAATACTTCTATCATCCAAGGTAATAATATCTTCAAACACAAACATTTTCTTTTTGATTTCTTCAGCCAAGTCGGGATCATCTTCTTCAAGTGTTTCAATAATATTACGTTCTGTGGCTCTGTCAGCATTATTAATAATAGCAACAACAGTATCTATACCACCGGCAGAAGTAAAGTCTTCACTACTGAGTGTCGATAATTTACGTTCCAGTACACGTTCCACTTCTCTTAAAATTTCAGGAGATGTTCTGTCCATATTGGCAATTCTACGCATTATATCAGCCTGCAAATCCGTATTCAATGAAGACAAAATCAACGATGCTTTATTTGGTTCCAAATAAGAAAGAATTAACGCAATTGTTTGAGGATGCTCATTTTGAATAAAGTTTACCAAATGTGCAGGATCCGTACGACGGATAAAATCAAAAGGTTTGGTTTGAAGCGAAGAAGTCAGTCGATTAATAATATCAATAGCACGTTGTGTTCCAACAGCTTTTTCCAACACTTCTCTAGCATAATCAACACCGCCGGTCATAATAAAGTCTTGAGCCATCATTAGTTCTTGAAATTCCATCAAAACCATATCTCTTGTTTCAGAATCAACTATATCAGCTCTAGCCAATTCAAAAGAAATTTCTTCAATCTCTTCTTCACGAAGATGTTTTAATACTTCAGATGAAACTTCAGAACCGATACTTATTAAAAAAATAGCGGCTTTTTCTTTCCCGGAGAGAATATGTTTTTTGGCTGCTTTTCCGCTTCTATCAACAACTGTTTTTTCAGATGCCATTTATTTCTCCACAACTTATTTTTCAAATAACCATGTTCTCAATAGTTTTGCAACTTCTTGAGGATGTTCTCTTACAGTGTTAATAACACTTTCCAAGAGTTCATTGGACGCTCTTTCTTCCATAGATAATTCCAAACCAGCATGTTCAGCTTCAGCTTGACGTAATGCCGCTTCACGCATTAATGCTTGCTGTTGAAGTCTGTCTTCTTCTTTTCTACGACGTCTAACTTCAATAATTGTAGAAATAACTCGATATGAAATCATAATCAAAATTAATACAATTAAGGTTAACACACTTACCAAAATAATCTTTTGAATCATCTGGCGACGACGTACTAAACTGTCTTCTAAAGCAAATTGTGATTGTCTGTCAAATTTCAAATGACGAACAACAACAGTATCATTACGAGCCGGATTATAACCAACAGCTCCCTGAACAAGTTCAGTGTATGCACGTATCTCCTCTGCATCTACAGGAAGATATTCACGCAAAATCATTCCATTCGACAATGTTTCTTTTCCATGTTGATCACGAAGTATTGTCCATGTACCGTCTATTGCAACAGAAACACTTACTCTTTTAATTTCATAAGGAGCCTTTTGTTCTTGTGATTCACGAGATCCTGTAGTCACGTTCTTCGTTGTTTCGTTTCGTTGATACTGATTAAAACGGTCAATTTTATCCTTAAGACCGGGAGGAACATTGTCTTCCACTCCGGCAGGCCCTTCCGGAATATAAGAAGGTCCTTTATAATTTTCTTCAATTTTATTTTCACTAACCAATACTTCCAGTACACTTTCTCCGTCATCGTATGGTGTTAAAGGATTGTCAGGTTTAACAATTGTTGGAATTAATTCTTTAGAAACAGAAGATTTTCGATTCCAGTCAAATTCAATATCAGCAGATACCAAATAGCGGTCACTGGATAAAGAAACACTTAATGCTTCCATCACCCTAGCAGTATAACGAGCTCTCTCTCTTTCAATAATTCTTAATTGTTCACGAGCAATCCGGATTTGTTCATCGCCTTCATTGGAAACAAGAATATCCGATAAAATATTTCCTTTGTTGTCCACAACTACAACGTTTGCAGCTTCTAGTTCCGGAATTCCGTAAGCAACTAAATCAACAATTCCTTTAATCTTCGCTTTGTTTTCCGTAATATCAGAGTACGGTGCCGGTGTAATAACAACAGAAGCCGTTAATAGAGTTTTCGCATCCGTATATAAAGGTTCTTCAGCAAAGGGGACTTGAATACTGACATTTTCAATATCATTAAGAGTTTTCAAATGTTTAGTCATTTCTCCAATAATAGCTCTGCGAAGATTAACATTTCTTTCAAAATCGGTAGTAGTAAACTGTTGAACATCAAAGAGTTCCCAACCTCTGATATTCTGAGGAATAATTCCCTGCTGTCCAAGCTGCATACGAATATTTTTGGCTGTTTCAAGATCTTTCACCAAGATATATTGATCACCTTTAGTATCAAAAGTTATTCCTTTTTCTTGAAGTGCCAAAGTGACTTTAGCATAATCCTCCGGAGACAAAGGAGATTTATACAAAAGACTTGCTGCACCAGCTCCAGAAGCAAATTTTGCGACAAAAAACACCGCAGCTGTAAACATTACTACACTTCCAATAAGCAATACCTTATAAGGCATTGACATTTTAAGAAATTTTTCAACAATTTTAGCAAACAAAGCCTTAAAATCCGGCATATCAACCTCTACCCTTTTCAACAATCACTTTTTTCGATAAAAAAGATCATTTTAATCTAAAGATTTTTTATCTCTTTACCGATATTATCAATAAGTATAATATTTTTTTCAAACAAAACTCAATAAAAACATCTTGCCGATAACACAAAAGTATCAGCGGATATTCATAATTTCAGTATAAGCTCTTACAGCTCTTTCAGTCACAGACTTCAACATTCCTACAGATAATCGTGCTTTCTCCGTAGCAATCAAAATATCAGCAACATTAACAGTATCAGGAGCTATTATTGCATCCTGCTGAAGCTGGTCTGCATTTTGTTGTGCACGATTTGCTTGATCTACTACATTCAAAAATAATTCCCCAAAACTTTGTTCCACATTCTGAGGTGAAGATTTTGGAGCTTTATTATCTAAATGTTTCTCGTTCAGCTTAGTCATAGAAAGCGTACTGTTATGCACAGACGATGTTCCTATTTTCATCTTTATCTCCTAAAATATTTACTAACTTCTTATTATAAAATTAACTTCTTTTTTTTGCAAATTATTGCACAATAATTTGCACAATATATAAAAAAAAAAGAGCATTTCAGCTCTTTCTTATTGTCCTAATCTTAATGCTCTTTCAAACATTTGTTTTGACGAATCAATCATTGTCACATTAGCTTCATATGAACGGTTCGCTGCAATCATATTCACCATTTCAGACACTATGTTCACATTAGGATAGGCAACATAACCTGCCCATCTTCCTTTAGAAACTGCATCAGGATGCGCCGGATCATATACCATTCTTGCAGGAGACTCGTCTTTTTCAATACTGTTGACTTTAACCCCGCCTCCCATTTCCGGTTGTAAGGCATCCGGTACATGAGGACTCTTAAAAACAGGTACTCCCTGTCTTGGTGTTAATACAACACGTGAACGTTGATATGGCCCACCTTCTGTTGTTCTTGTAGAATTTGCGTTTGCAATGTTATTAGCAATAACATCTATTTGAAGACGCTGTGCCGTAAGTCCTGTAGCACCTATATTCATACTGGTAAATAATCCCATAATCAATACCCTCTCACTAATTTTACCGTATTAATAATTACTGCATTACCGAATCTAATAATTTAATATTTCTACTGTACACTTCCATCATTAAATTATAATGCATTGTATTTTTAGCTGCATCCGCAGCTTCTCTATCAATATCAACATTATTTCCATCATTTCTATATGACGTATCATACTCAACATTAATTCTCGGCTGAACAGAAGTAAAATCAATTTTCTTATTAAAAGAAATATGCCGAGAATCTGTTTTGTATGCTTCCAAACGCTGCGGTTGTTCCGATGCCACAGCGCGACGAAGCTGGGATTCAAAGCTCAACTCGGCTCTTTTGTATCCGGGAGTATCAATATTAGCCAAATTATTTGCAATCAAATGCCTACGTAGCATTGATGCGTTTAATCCTTGTTCTAAAATCGCCGTTGTTCGGCCTATTCCCGAATTTGTATTACCGAAAATCATATTTCTATCCCTTTTGTATTTTTCATACATCCTTTCTCTATTATTGTCGGATTTTTTTCAAAAAATTAAATATTTTTTCACTTTTTTTCATTTTTTTTTTCAGTTTACCTACATAATACATCGATAATATATACTGAAAGGTTTCGGGCAATAATTCAGGTTTATTTATAAACCTGCATAAAAAACTTCCTCATCTATTTATGAGGAAGTTTTTTTATATTCACGATAAATCAACGGACTTACCGACGTTAGAATTTCATAAGGAATGGTATCTATTTGTTTTGCTAACGACTCCGCATTCAACTCTTTATCATTACCAAAAATTAACACATCTGTTTCTATAGGAATAAAATTATCCCTAGTATTTATCAGCATCAAATTCATACAAATCCGGCCTGCAATAGAATAATATTCAGAATTAATTTTAACATTACCACCGTTTGAGAATTTTCTCGAAATTCCATCACTATAGCCTATCGGCAACAGTGCAATATGGGTATCTCTCTTAGCTGTCCACGACGCTCCATAAGATATCGATTCTCCGGCTTTTAATTTTTTGGAAAAAACAACCTTGCTCTTCAAATCCATTACCGGTAACAACTCAATAGGAGAATTATTGAAATAACCATATCCGGCCAAACCCACACGCACCATATCATAATGAGAATCATTATAATTTAATGCCCCTCCGGAGTTTGCCGCATGCACGATCAACTCTCGGCCATATATTCCTCTCATCTTTGAAATGATCGTTTCAAAAACCATAATTTGCTTTTTTGTTATAGCAACACTCTGCAGGCTTAGTTCGTCAGAAGAAGAAAAGTGTGTGCAAATACCTTTGATATTAATAAAAGAACTGTCTTTTATTTTTTCCAACACATCATCAAATTCTTCAGCTTCAAATCCAATTCTGTTCATTCCGGTATTCACTTTAAGATGAACATCTAACGATCTTTTTAATTCTATACTAATCCGTTCTATTTCATCCAAAAAATCCAAATGAGTCAATAAAGGAATCAAATGATATTTAAATAATAACGATACTTCCCTCTTCAAAAACGGTGCAAGAATCAAAATAGGAATAGAAATACCGGATTCTCTAAGACGAATCCCTTCATCTATCGAAGCTACCGCCGCATAATCAATATACGATTCAATATATTTAGCTGTTTCAACCAATCCATGTCCATAAGCATTGGCTTTCAAAACAAAACAAAATTTTTTATTACGACCAATAAAATTCCGTATTCGACGAATATTATCAATCAACACCGAAATATTAATTTCGGCTCTTGTCGCACCTAGTGGCATATTTCCTCCATCATCGACGGCTGCAATTTAATACTTTCCAAACAAAAACTTAATATAAATAAGGGTATACAGATAAAGAATATTATTTTCCACGCTTTTTTGAACTGCTTATTTTTAAGATGTTTATTATCAAAGATGATTTTCATCTGCGTACATAACAAAAATATCGCTATTGTTTCAAACAATGCATGAGGCATTAAAAGACTATATAAATATGGTAAATCATCCACATAAGCTCCTATCACCACTCCCAATGCAAAAGAATTAAACACAATCACAAAGGATCCGGTAATTCGAATCACATATCCAGCAAAAATCACAATAAGTATATTTGCTATATTAATCAATGCAACATTAAGAGGTGTAATAGAAATCATATTAAGCAACGGCACTAAGAAAGAATAAAAAAGATAGTTAATATCCGAAGAAAAGAATATACTCCATAACATACAACATATTATTGGAATAATAAATTCTTTGAAACTTTGCAGATAATAGTATTGAGTTTTCATTATTGATTAAAAGCATTTAACTCAGCATAAAACGCATCCATCAGCACAATATTTTTATAAAAAATTAATGAAGCTTTTACTTGGTTTAAGGTTCTTTCCAAAGATATATTGTTAGGTTCACGGTTATACTTTAATAACAAAGAATCGTATTCTTTTTGAATTTTAGGAATACTCATAACCGCTTCTTCAACAATATCTTTATTCTCAGTGATTAAAATAAAATTTTCCAATACGGTATTATGAAATTCCGCATAAGTGACTTTTCCGGTAAATCCGGCATCTTTCAATGCTTGAGTGGAAATAGGATCTTTATATAAAAAAGAGTAAAATTGATCGTTGTATTCTTCATCACTAAGATTTTTTACCAATTCCAATTTTTTAAATTCCTCTGATTTCTTCAATACCAAAGGAAGTACTCTAATAAATTGTTCCATCTGCGGACGCTCTAATTTAAAAGGAATATAGATATCTTCAACAGAATTTTTTTTTTGTGAACAAAACGAAACCATACAACATAGGAATATAACCCATTTTTTCATTATACAACCTCTTTAATATAAATATTTAAAAACCAGTTCTTTTAAATTCTTTATCGAAAAACGATTTGGATAAAGAAATAACAATAGGTCTTCCATGAGGACAAGACGCAGGATTAGAGCATAAACTCCAGTCTTGAATTAGTTGTTCAATTTCTTCTTTGGTTAAGGCATCGCCTGCTTTTACAGAACCACGGCATGCTGTTGTTTTGCATGCTGCATCCCACAATATGTCCTCACTGCCAAGAGATAAATCAACTTCAAATAAAGAACGCAGTGTTTGATCCAACTGGGATACTTCCAGAAAAGCCGGTACTGCTTCAACAGAAAAGCTGTCCATACTGATACGGGTAATCATAAAACCTAAATTTTGCAGTATAGGATAAATTTCTTCAAATTTTTCTGATTCCAACAGTGATGTTTGAAAAACTGTTGGAATAATTTTTTGAGAATTAAATACTTGGTTCTTCGATTCAATTAATTTTTCATAACGTATTCTCTCATGCATTGCATGAAAATCTACAAGATATAAAGACTCTTTATATTGAAAGATAAGAAAAGTATTAAAGATTGTACCAACATATAACGCATCTTTAAGAATTTCACTCATAGAAGATTCGGGTGCTTTTTGATACAATTCTTTCAATTGACGAGAATAAAGATCGGTATCAAAAGAAGAATTCTTTTTAGAAGAAAAATCAACAGAGGATTTTTTATCCGATTTTCCTAAAGAAACAAAACTTGAAGATGAAAAACTCAAGCTTTTTGAAACAGAAGGTGTTGAAACCGGATGAGAGATATTGGAGTACTTTTCTGATTGAAGAATATTTGAATATTCGGACGATATGTCCGCCATTAGTGCTTTTTCAACTCCTAATCGAAGAGCACGACGAACCAAATCGGATAACGTACGCTCATTTTCAAAACGTACTTCTTTTTTTTGAGGATGGACGTTAAAATCGATCAATGCAGGATCAACATCAATATAACAAAACACAGCAGGAAACTTAGAAGGTGGAACTTGATTATTATACGCAAGCGAAATTTGCTGACGGAATGCCGGCCATTCTACCGCACGGCGATTAATAAATAAATATTGAAAAGAACGTGTTGGTTTGTACCATGACGGATGCGACAAAAATCCATATATATGAATTCCGTTTTCTTCATAACTAAACGCATGCAACTGTGATGTTAATTCAGGAAAAACATCAACAATACGAGTAAAAAGCTCAGTAGCACTGGAAAGAAAATATTTTTGTACATTATTATGAGTCAGAGCAAATGATACATCAGGATGTCCTAATGCTTTTTTTAAAAATTCTTGAACTACTGCTCGGTATTCTCCAGTGTCACTATTCAAAAATTTCAACCGTGCCGGTACATTTTGAAAAAACTCTGTCACCGTCACAATAGTACCATGATTCATCCCTTTCGGAGCCAATTCCAAAAATTCGCCAAATCGAACTTTTAATTCGGAACCAAAGTCAGAATTACGCGTACAAGAAGAAATACTTAAGGCCGCTATTTCAGCAATACTAGCCAATGCTTCCCCTCTGAATCCAAATGTTTTCAAATTCATCAGATCGTCAAATGAGATAATTTTACTTGTAGAATGATTGAGATAGGAACGCTTTAGGTTATTACTGTCCATACCCGATCCATCATCATAGACGGATAAAAATTCCCTTCCGCCTTTTTCCAGTTCAACTCGAATAACACCGGCACCTGCATCAATAGAATTATCAATTAATTCCCGAACCACAGATGCCGGCTTATCTATAACTTCTCCGGCTGCAATTTTCATTGCAATAGAAGGATCCAAAATTTGAATTTCCATACCAGACATATGAGATTTACTTCCGGAATCCGTTTGGAGTTTTATGATAAAGACTTACAGAAAGAAGCACGATACCACAAATAAGCATAGGAAGAGAATAAATTATTCCTAAGGTCAACCAATCCCCAAAAATAAAACCAATATGTTCATCCGGTTCTCGGAAAAATTCTGTGAAAATACGAGCACTACCATATAAAATCAAAAAGGTAGCAGTCAGAAATCCTCGATATTTAGATGCCGGCAATTTATAATAAAAGAACATTTGTAAGATCAACGCAAATATGCCTTCTAACAGAAAATGATATAGCTGAGAAGGGTGGCGCGGAATTTGAACTAAGGTTTGCCCATTAATAACAAATTGAGTCACATTTGGTTCTAGTGTCATTTTTGTTTGATCAATAATTCCTTGTACTTTTTGCAAAGGAAGTAGTTTAGCACCCATATGTCCTAATTCAGGACGATATGGAAACAACATTCTCCAAGGCACAGCAGCAGGGCGACCATATAATTCACCGTTAATAAAATTCCCCAAACGTCCCAATGCTAATCCCATTGGCACAGAAGTTAACACAATGTCCGATAAATCAAAAGGATTGTATGATCGAACTTGTTGTTTACGGAAATACAAAGAAGACGTTGCAAACACAAAAGAACAAATAAAGGCACCATGAAAACTCATACCGCCTTCCCAAGTCTTTAAAATATTAATCGGATTTTTAATAAAGTATTCCAAATTATAAAAAAGAACATACCCAAGTCGTCCTCCAACCAAGATACCCAACACCGCATAAAAGAAAACATCACTTAGAATATTCATAGATATTTCATTAGAACCATTTTTTGAAAAAATAATTCTATTCTCTGTTATTTCACGTTTAGTCCACCAATAAAAAAATAAAAAACCAAGAAGATACATTACACTATACCAACGTATAGCTAAAGGACCTAAACGAAATATTTCAACAGAAATAGCAGGATGAATCAAATACATTGTTATCTCCTTAATAGAATTAACATATTATTAACGTTAACCATTAACTTCTTGAGCATCAATAAATCCTCGAGCTGTATTTACTTTTGTAATACGAATGGTCAAAAGATCTCCGATTTTAATTACTTTACTACCTCTACGATTAGAAGCCAAAAGATCATCTGCATTAAAAATCATATATTCAGACATATCAGAATATCGAATAAGAGCCTCAATTCCAAAATTTTCAATCTCAACAAAAATACCAAATTGGGTCACCGAACTTACTACTCCAGCAAATGTTTGACCTTCAAAAGGTTTCATGAAACGAACAGATTTAATTTTTGTCATTTCACGTTCGGCTTCCATAGCAATACGCTCTTGTGAAGAAATATGCATTGCTATTTCATCCAGTTCATCCGTAGAATAAGGATTATTCTTTGCACGATTTTCATTAATATAATACTTGACAAATCGATGGACAACCAAATCAGCATAACGACGAATAGGAGAAGTAAAGTGTGCATATAACGTAAATCCTAATCCGAAATGCCCTATATTTTCACGCTGATAAACAGCCTGAGACATCGAACGAAGAGTCATTATTTCGCTACTGCTCTGCAGTGGAGTATCAATCAATGCATTCATGAAATTCTGAATCTCTAACGTACTAGGTTTATCAGATAATTTTATTCCCTTTTTAGCAGCAAAGCTTTTTAGTTTTTCATATTTTTCGGATGAAGGAATATCGTGCACACGATATAATCCTAATCCGTTTTTGTTAAGAAAATCACCCACAGCCTGATTGGCAGCCAGCATAAATTCTTCTATCAAACGTTCCGAATCCAAACGGTCTTTTTGATAAACCTTAATGGGATTTCCTAAGCTGTCAAGTTTAATCTTTTTTTCTTTAAAATTGAAATCAATACTGCCGTCTTTGATCCTGTTTTTATTAAGAATCTTAGCAAGTTTAGCCATTGATTTGACAGTATTTAACAACTTTTTATCTGTTTCGGGAGCATTATTGATCAATTCTTCAACTCTATCATAAGTCATACGGTAAGCAGTTTTGATTGTTGAGGGCATAATATTATAATCTAATACTTTTCCATGGGAATTAAATCGAATAAATATACTCACTGTTTTCTTATCTTCATTAGGATTCAAACTACAAAGATCATTAGACAGCTTCTTAGGAAGCATAGGAATTACCTTATCAATCAAATAATAACTGTTTGCTCTATTAAGGGCTTCCTGATCCAATGCCGAACCTTGAGGTACATAGTAAGACACATCAGCAATATGAACTCCTAACGTCCATATCCCAAAAAGCGATCTATGAATACTAACAGCATCATCCAAATCTTTAGAATCAGCGCCGTCAATTGTTATAATAAATTGACGGCGTAGATCTTTTCTATTTTCTTTATCAGAATCAGATTTGATAGAAGATTTGTTCCAAATCTGCCGAGATATCTCTTGAAGTATATTCTGAGAAAAATCCAAAGGCAAATTATATTTATCCACAATATACTTAAAATCAAGTTGCGGTGATTCCGGGAAAAGTTGCTTTTTCTCAAAATCCGGTTTTTCCTTTTTGATTGTTGTATCACTATGGTCTCTACCAAATGATTTTTTTATTAATTCTTGGAAAACATCTATAGTACGTTTGGATTTGTCATAAGAAATCAGTTGCCTCTGCTCCAGCTGTTGAAGAATATCTGTTAACGTTTTTTTTTGTGCCGCTGTTTCAATATTGAAAAAACGATACACAGATTTTAATTTAATCCGCCGGTTCTGTACCAAATAACGAATAACATCTTTATGAGTCAACTATATTCCTCCTGATTTTTTTACTACCTTTTATTCTTCAACAACATCTGTACCGGATGGCTGCATTTTCTCTAATTCTTTATTTAAGCCTTCTTGAAAAGCAGCTAATCCTTTTTCATCCCACTTAATTTTATACGTTTCTGTTAATTCATTTTTGTACGCTTGTTCAACTGCAATAGATCTTTGATTGATAATCATACGCTTAATATCGTCCTGCGATTGAGCAAGGGTTTTATAAATAGGCTTTTCATTTTTATCAAAAGATGCTACAGGTCTTGAAGTAGGATTATTGTCATAAAATTGTTTAATTTCAATTTGAGTCACATTGGTATCAACTTGTTGCATTAATTTTTCTTGAAGAAAACCTTGCGCAGTTTCAAGCTCGAAATTTTTAGCTTCTTCATCGAGTTGGATTTTTACTTCTTTTGAATTTTTGAAAGAAGGGGAATATGTTTTTAATATAATAGCAAGTTGATACAATAATTGAGACATATTTCCTTGATTAAAAATCAACACTTGAGAAAAAATAAGATTATTATCAATAACGATATCTTTATTATTGATAGCAGTAAGTATTTCTTTAATTTGTCCTAAAGTATATGCTTTATTCCAAAATTTTACAACTTTTGCATCATCTTTAACATCATTAAACGCAATCTCTTTCTTTGAAAGAAGAATTGATTCGTCTGTATTTTGAGTAAACAATAATTGAATATTGGAATTAATATATTGCTGGCGAAGATTCATTATTGTAGCATTAAATTCAAAAGGATTTAATTCGGAAACTTTAACTTTTTTAGCTTTTGCATGAATCAACACAACATAAGTTCCAAAATCATCAACAATAACTTCATCAATAAGCCCTTCTTTCTTTTGTACAAAAACAACTTCATCCAATGCAGGATAAGCACCTTGAATAATATTATTGAGGTAACCACCGTTTTGATATCCTAAAGGTTCATGAGATTCTTTTTCGGCAATAACAGCAAATTCGGAAACAACATTACTGGATTGGGAAAGAACTGCAACAATTTCCTCAGCTCTTTCTAACGATGCTTGATCTGTGTCAGGATTTCCTGTATTTGTAAACATAATACGAGAAACTTCAGCAATTTCGACAGTTTGCTTATCTACTTGTTTTTGAATCTGTTCCTGACCTTTTTGGATTGCAGCTCTGAAAGGAACCAACGCAAGTCTTTGATCTTTCATTTGAATAAAATTAGCATCTTCTGTATAGTTCGAAATTTTTTGAGCTTCGCTCAACAAAATATTAGGGAACATCGAACGGATAAAAATCACATCTTTTGCAAATTCCACATCAGTAACCAATCTCCCTAAATCACTAGGATCAACTTGGCCAAGCAATGATTTCATATCATCAAGGGATTCTTTAATGGAAACTTTCAATACTTTTCCATTTAATTCATATTCACCTAACGTTCCATTGTTTCCACAAGAAACTGTAGTTAAAAACAAAAATAACGCTATAGTAATTTTAAAGGGCTTAAACATATAACCTCCATTATTATGTCAATTTTAAATTATACAATTTTAAAAGATTTTAACATTGAAACAGAAAAATAGCAAAAATTTGAAAAGAGAAATTTTTCAACATTTTTCAACAAAAGTATTAGTAAATTAAATTTGCAAAAAAATACTATTTATATTAAAATATATATTGTTGAAATTCTCTACCTAAAAATTTAATAAAAATTTCAATAACTCTCAAGGAGATTGTATTATGCTACGTTTGGCAGTTTATGACTTTGACAGAACCGTGTTTAATGGCGATACAGGCATAGAGGTTTTAAAATACCTTCTAAAACATTATCCTAAAACAAGAAAAGCAATCCCAAAGATGATTTTGAGTATTGTTCGCTATTTTCTTCGATTAGACTCCCAGCTTACACTAAAAGAAAATACATACGATTTAATCAAATACTTCACAAAAACCGAATGGAAGGAATTTATAGAAACCTTTTGGATGACCCATTCCAAAAATTTGTTTCCCCAAGTCGTCACACAAATTGAATTGGATCAAAAAGAAGGATTAACTGCTTGTATTATTTCTGCATCACCTGAAATTATGTTGTTTCCTATTATCCATAAATTAAAAGTATCTTTTCTTATTGGAACACGATTTCAATCAACCTCTAATTTCATGAGTAGCAAAATTATCGGACTTAACTGCAAAAACTACGAAAAGGTATCACGACTTGAAGAATTTATGAAGCAACACTATCCGGATCAAGCATATTCTATAGAAAAAATGTATTCGGATTCTCTTCATGATTTGCCTTTATTTGAAATCGCAAAACAGCAAATTACTGTTAATGCTGACGGATCAATGAGACTAGGTCTTCCCAAAAAAAATAATAATTTATAAATTGATAAAGAGGTTGGTTTATGAGCGATAATTACTCGGCTTCATCTATTATAGCACTGGATTTTCCTGAAAACATACGTATGCGTCCCGATATGTATATCGGCGACAGAAGCATTGAGGGATACCACCATTGTGCTTACGAAATTATTGACAACTCTGTTGACGAACATTTAGCCGGACATGCAAGCAATATTACTGTCACTTTACATCCCAACAGTATTCTTGAAGTTTCAGACGATGGACGGGGTATTCCTATTGATGTTCACAAAACAGAAAAAATTCCTGCTATAGAACTTGTAATGACCAAACTTCACGCTGGTGGTAAGTTTGATAGAGATTCCTATCAGGTATCTGGAGGACTTCATGGCGTCGGATTATCTGTTGTTAACGCATTATCAGAATTTATGGAAGTAGACGTCTGTCGTGATAATAAAATTTATAGAATAAAATACGAAAAAGGTGTCAAAACTCAAGATCTTCATGAAATTGGAACATCCAAAATGCAAGGCACAACTGTAAGATTTCGACTGGATAACACTATTTTTCATGATATTAGCCATTATAATCCTGATATTTTAATTACTCGACTTAAACAAAGTGCGTTTCTTAATCCCGGATTGCGGATTACCTTTATCAATCTTCTTCAACGATCTGAAAGCGAAGAAACAACTCTCTCTAACAAATATGAATTTTATTATGAACAAGGTGCTGTAGAATATCTTAAAGACGAAATAAACAAAAATGTACCTCTTATATTTGATGAACCGATTCGAATAAAAAGTAGTGATCAAGGTATTTCTATTGATATTTCTTTTCAATATCGAACATCCAATGATGATCTTCTTCTGTTAAGCTATGTAAACACCATTCATACTAAAAACCACGGACTTCATGTAGATGGGTTTTGGCAGGCTTACGAAAAACTAATGAAACAATATGGAGAACGCCTTAAAATCGATAAAAAAGGCATGGTTTCCAAACGAAGTTTAGGAATAGGATTAACGTGTATTATCAATACCCGTATTCCAAATGCCGAATTTAAAGGGCAAACCAAAGATAAACTTACCGAACCAACCAAAACTCTTTCTATTATACGTAATTTGGTAGAAAATACTTTGACTAACTTTTTAGAAAAAAATCGTGATATTACTACAAAAATTTTAGAAAAATCTATCAAAGAAATGGAAGCAATTGAATCTGCTCAGAAAGCTTTGGAAAACTCCAGATCCGGAAAATTAAAACGAAAAGAAGCTTTAACAATGCTTGCAGGAAAATTAGCGGATTGTACAAGCAAAGATCCTGCTAAAAAAGAAATCTTTATTGTTGAAGGAGATTCCGCCGGAGGCTCAGCTAAACAAGGAAGAAATCGTGAAATACAAGCTATCCTTCCTGTAAGAGGAAAAATTCTTAACGTAGCAAAAAAACAAGATGCTCTCAAAAGTGAAATTATTCGTATGATTTTTGCCTCTTTGGGTATTAATCCTTCTTTAACACAAAATGAAGATTATTTGGAAAGATTGCGGTATCATAAAGTAATTATTATGACAGACGCCGATGTTGACGGATCTCATATTCAAATCTTGTTGTTAACATTCTTTTACCGTTTTATGCCTGAGCTGATTCATGCAGGGTATTTATATATCGCCCAACCGCCTTTGTACAAAATTTCTGCAGGAAAAGATATGGTCTATGCCTATTCCGATGGAGAAA
The DNA here is from genome assembly GCA_051647535.1 of Brevinemataceae bacterium. Lineage (GTDB taxonomy): Bacteria > Spirochaetota > Brevinematia > Brevinematales > Brevinemataceae > Brevinema_A. The sequence goes on along the minus strand of JBOFEA010000027.1, from coordinate 45,718 downwards.
AAGACGAATATTTGAAAAGCTCTCGTTTCACAGATAAAAAAATAGATCTTCAACGATATAAAGGTCTTGGTGAAATGAATGCCGATCAATTATGGGACACAACAATGGATCCTTCTACAAGAAAATTACGGCGTGTAGAAATTCAAGATGAAATATTAACCAGAGCTACTATTGAATTATTAATGAGTGAAAACAGTAATCCTGTAGAAAAGAAAGAATTTATTTTATCTAATACTGATTTCGTAACAAATATAGACGATATAGGTTAAAAACAATATAGATTAAAAAAAAAGACACATAATGTGTCTTTTTTTTTATTTTTTCTTAATATCCTTAGTTTTTAAGTTAACATTAAATGTTGCTCTTGTAAGCGGCCAATATCTAAATAATATTCTACCGTAAATTTTTTGACGCGGTACAAAACCAAAATATCTACTGTCTTCACTGAAATCTCGATTATCACCCATCATAAAATAATAATCATCATTAGGAATCCATTTTGAAAGTATTTGATTATTTTGAACAATATTTCCATCTTGATATCCGGTACGAATCCCTGTTTCTCTTGTAATTAATAAAGCCAGCAGATAACGCTCATAATAATTGAGTTTCTGAATATCAATTTCTACTCCTTTTTGAGGAATACGAACTTCAGGAAATCCTTGAATTAATAATGTACGAATCTCTTCATTAAAATTCTTATTTTCAAAAGCAACATTTGAAGTTGCGGGTAAAGAAAGAACATCATCCAAATGCTGTATTAAACGTTGATACTGTTCTTCTTTTTCTTGAAATATTTTATAACTCATGACACCTTGACGTCTTCCATGACTATATAATATTTGATTTTGTGAATCCACAACTCCATTATTTAAAGAAATTCCATTTCGATAAAGTGACATATTAGTCATCGCCAATACATCTCCAGGACCGGCGACAACTCTCTTTACCAAAATTTTAGGATTTGCAAACGTATTATCTTTGTTAACAAGCGACAGTGTTAAAAATGTTATCAACTCATCTCCAAATGAAGGACTAACCCACTCCGGTGAAACAAAAACTACCATATTATTAACGTTAGGATTAGTAAAATTTGGAAACTTTTTATTAATTACAGGAAGATATGGTCCTAAGCTCAGCTTTTCAACCATTAAAATATCACCAACAATAAGATTAGGTACCATCGATTGAGAAGGTATTTGGGATGCTTCTATCACCAACGTTCTGATCAATAAAGCAAGCACATAGGTTGAGAAAAATAGTTTGACATTTTCAATAAATTTTTCTTTTTTACTGCTATTGTTATTTGATTGTTTGTTTGACATGAAACTCTCTTTAATTATATATGACTTATTATTCAACGATAAGTTATATTTATATTTTTTGAACTAACATATTTACATATGCCTCTATAATAAGAGGTTTTGTATCTTCTGTTGTTTTCCCGCGTACTGAAATTACCTGATCGGAAATTCCAATTATTGAAGACAAATTTTGACGAATTATAGGAGCATATTTTCCGATTTTTGGGTAATCACATATCATGACAATATCAATATTAATCGGTTTAAAATCTTGATAAATTTTATCTAACGCATATTTCAGAAACTCAATACTTGGTCTATTTTTGTTTTTAGGATCAGTATTTGGAAATTCGATTCCAATATCGGTACAGCACAAGCTTAAAAAAGCATCCGTCAGCGCATGAAGTAAAACATCTCCATCCGAATGAGCACCGTCAACTATTAAATCACAAGGAATAGATATTCCTCCACAAAAAACATTGCCATTCTCTTGCTGCTTCAGTCTGTGCAGATCATATCCCAAAGAAACTCTATACATTAATTATTCATCCGCTGCCGTAAAAATAATTCTTCCGGCTGATGTTTGAAGAATGCTTGTGACTTTTACATTTAATTTTCTGCCGACTAAATGCGAACCTTGTGCAACTACCACCATAGTACCATCAGGCATGTAGCCGATTCCTTGACCAGGTTCCTTGCCTTCTTTTATGACTTCCAGTTCCATTTCTTCTCCGGGAAGCAAAACCGGTTTCAACGCATTGGATAAATCATTAATATTTAATACTTCAACACCTTCTATTTTGGCAATTTTATTGAGATTATAATCATTAGTAAAAATACAATACGATTTTTCTTTAGCAAGCGAAATCAGCTTAGAGTCAACACCTTTAATCTGAGGATAATCCTTGGAAGTGACCTTTAATGTAATATTTTTTTGTTCTCTTAACAAATTTAGTACATCTAACCCTCTTCGAGCACGGCTTCTTTTAATACTATCTTGAGAATCAGCTAATGCTTGGAGTTCGTTAAGAACAAATTTAGGAAGAATAATATGACCGGAAATGAAACCGGTACTGATAATATCATTTATTCGACCGTCAATAATAACACTAGTATCTAATAATTTGTAATCCAAAGCAGATTGAAGAGACGAATTAACATTATAAGGCATTTGAAAAATACCACCTGGTTGATAAACAGACATAAGAGGCATATAATATCCCAAATAACCGAAACACGCAATAAAGTACGGTTCCAAATTTATTGGGATTTCGACAGGATAGATCATTTGTATAAATTTCCAAGCTAAAACTCCTGAAAAATAACCGGTAATAAATCCTATTTGAGCAAAAATATAAATTCCTCGTTTTTCATAAAACAAACGCTCAAATAAAATTGTGAAGAAAATAGTAATCAAAGATGCTAAAATTACCCAAGGACTTCTTCCTCCAAAAAAGTAATGTACTATCCCGGCCATTAAAAAGATAAAAATTGCAAAACGATGCTTCATCCAAGTTTCCAGCATAACAAATACTCCTATAGCATAGTTATTTTTATTGTATCATAAAATTACAACAAATACAAGTTTTAAATTGACAGATACCGGAAAAAATAAAAAACTCTTCCAAACAGAAATATTCAGAAGAGTTTTTAAAATCATATAAGCTTAATCATATTTATTCGGATTGAGAAGGTATTTTACCGGATAACATCACAAAAGGTGCATATAACACAACACCAATAGCAATGAGAGCTAAGGAAAGCACAATAGCACGCCAATCACCACCGGTAGCTAAATATCCTGATATTACAGGCGGTGTTGTCCAAGGAATTAAAACGATAGCTTTATTAACCAACCCTGCTGATGTAGCTAAATAAGCAATAAGACCGTTAACCATCGGAACAATAATAAGAGGAATCATATACAAAGGATTAAACACAATAGGAAGACCAAAAATTAGAGGTTCATTGATATTAAACAAACCGGGAAGAAAACTCATATCCGCCATTAAGCGTTCTTCTTTCTTTTTTGAGAAAATAAACAACGCAATAATAAGAGAAATCGTATTTCCTCCTCCGCCCATATATGTAAATGCATCAAGAAAAGATTTGGAAACAATGTTTACAGGTGGAAGTCCTTGTTCAACATTTTGAATATTTTCCTGAATCGCTACCAATAGTGTAGGTTCCATAACAGGGCCAAGAATAAATCCGCCATGAAGTCCAAATCCCCATAACAAATTTTGAAAACCTATCATTCCTAAAAATCCTATTGGATTTTGGAGAACCGACACTAATGGTTTTTGAATTGCCGTCTGTACTAATTGTGAAAGCGTCACTGCCCAAAAATAATTAAGCACATACGCCATTACAGCAAAAATTGTAAAAGTAAGTGAAATAGGAATAAGAATAGAAAAGGAATTGGCAACCATTGTAGGAATATTTTCCGGGAGTTTAATTTTAGGTCCGTGGTGGGACAAAAATCTTAATATTTCGGTACTTAATATTGCAACCAAAATTGCAACAAACATTCCTGATGCAGACGTATCTGTAAACGTTAGAATACCCCATACTCCACCGATTTGACCGTTCACTGATACTTCAGGAGCTCCGGGCAACATCGCTGTTAAACATCCTAAAGCAGTAACTCCGTAAAACAAAGGTTCTTCTTTATAATATTCAGCTAAATTATACGCTGTTAAAAATACCATCAGCAGTGCAATTATTCCCAACGTTCCTCGAAAAACTCTATCACCAATATCTTTCAAAGATATTAAAAAATCGTTATCAGCAAATACCGCTTGAGAAAGTACAACTTGATTAATAAGCACGTAAAACGACGCCACCAAAATTAACGGAACCAATTTATAAAATGAATTCCTAATAGCAAGTAAATATGGCTGTTGTGAAACAGCATTTGCTACAGACAAAAATCTCTGTTCAAACGACATGTATTTCCTCCTTCATGCATAAGAATTTCCAATAAATTATATTATTTTCAAATGATATAATACAAATATCATATATATCTATATAAAAACTCCAAGTGATCATATTTCTCTCACAAAGACTTTTGTTTTATACAATAACTGAAAATCAATATTCAATTAAGAATAGTATACAGCGTAATAGAAATTATTTCAAGCAGAAATTGATTAATACCAACAACTCTTTACAAACACGGTTATTCGTTACAAATAAATCACAATTTTTAATTATATCCTAGCTGTTCGAGCTGTTAATTCTGCTATTTTGTGTTGAGTATGCTGCCCTGGAATTGAAGTCATTCTCCACTGCCAATTACATCCTACTGTAGACGGTTGATTTATTCTTGCAGAATTATCCAATCCTAAGTAATCCTGTATTGGTATAATAACAAGATTTGCCTTAGAATGCATTGCTGTCTCTACTAATTTTTCAGCAAAATGTTCAGGAGAACCATGATGAATATTCAAATATTTACATGCATTAGCAGCTTCGTGTTTATGTTCAGGATTGCAATACCAACCAACTGTTGTTTCGTTATCATGTGTTCCCGTATAGACAACACTGTTTTCTACAATATTATGTGGCAAATAAGGATTGTCATTACCACCATCAAATGCAAACAAAAGTACTTTCATTCCCGGAAATCCGGTATTATGAAGAAGCTCTCTTACATCTTCTGTAATAATACCTAAATCTTCTGCAATAATATGAAGATCTTTAACTTTATGCTTTAAGGTTTCAAAAAAAGAAATTCCCGGCCCGGAAATCCATTTTCCGGAAGATGCTTCCATAGCATCAGGCGGAATAGACCAATAATCCGAAAATGCACGAAAATGATCAATTCTTATCACATCAAATAACTTTTGTGTTTCCTGCATCCGTCTTATCCACCATTCGAATTCTGTATGTTTAAGAAACTGCCAATCATATAAAGGATTACCCCACAGTTGTCCTGTTTCACTAAATGCATCAGGCGGAACTCCGGCTACAGCAGAAAGATTTCCGTCCGCATTCAACTGAAACACTTCCGGAGATGCCCACACATCCGCCGAATCATCCGAAGTAAAAATAGGAAGATCTCCAATAATAGAGATTTCTTTTGCATATGCATAAGATTTTAATTCATTCCACTGATGAAAAAAAATCGACTGGAGAAAAATTTGAAATCTATATTCGGAATCAATTGCCACTCTTAGATTGTCCGGAATATCCGCTTTAACACGTAGCATAGGCCATTGAGATCGAGGTTTGCCATCAAAATAATGTTTCAATGCCATAAATAAAGCAAAATCTTCAAGCCACTCATGATGACTACAACATATTTGAATATCATGATTATTAAATCCGCTTTCAGCAAACGCTTTTCGAAGAAAATAATACTTATGATGCCATACTTTTTCATAATCAATACGGTCAGGAGATCCCCAATCAGTATTTGCCAATTCTTCGTGGTTAAGCCATCCTCGTTCAGCTAATTGAAATAAATCAATAAAATATGGATTTCCTGCAAAAGAAGAATAACTTTGGTAAGGAGAATCTCCATAAGAAGTCAACCCTATAGGAAGAATCTGCCAATAACTCTGTTGCGACAACGACAAAAAATCAACAAATTTATAAGCTTCTTGACCTAAGGTTCCTATTCCCTCCATCCCCGGAAGAGAAAAAATTGGAAGCAAAATTCCTGATGCTCTATTATTAAACATACAAATCTCCATAAATTAACAAAATTAATTATATATTTGATTAATATATATAACTAATTTAATCATATATTCGATAAATATTTTTAAAATCATTAGTATAATTAAAAAATTAAAAATAAAATTGTAAAATCTATTGACAATCATGAAAAATAATTATATAATATTCAAGTATCGCAGGGATGCCCGAGCGGCCAAAGGGAGCAGACTGTAAATCTGCCGGCATCGCCTTCGAAGGTTCGAATCCTTCTCCCTGCAATATAAAAAATAAAGTCTACGAGTTCCCGTCGTAGGCTTTTTTTTACAGATGTGTCCAAAACTCTATACTGCCAAATAATCAAGGACATATCCCTCCCATTCACTCTCTTACTCTCACAAATAATTCCTCGAAAGCAGGTCGTTCTCACAATACCTTATTGCGTAAAGAAAAGATTAAATATCTATAAAACAAACTCTATTGTTCAAGGAGCTATTATGCAAACAAAATCAGCAATATTATCACAATTTTCCAAAGGTGAGAATTTTGTGTTGTCCACATCTGCAAATAACATTGTCACTTCACGTACTATTAGTGTTATTGTTTACAATGACTATTTATACTTTACTTCTGTTAAACGTGATAGCTCCATAAAAAATAAACAAATTGCTCAAAATCATAATATCGCTTTATGCTCCAACAAAATTCAAATGATAGGTCAAGCTTTTATTCTAGGGTTGACTTCAGAATCTCAAAACCAAGATGTTATGAACCTCTATAAACAAATTTTACCTCAAGCTTACAAAATGTTTGTTGAAACCCATGAGTGTTATCTTATTAAAATTGATATTTCAACATATAAAAATTGGGAAATTATCGATGAAAAATTATCCGTTACTCATATTAATTTCTAAATAACACATCTTCCTATCTTATCTTGTTTTTTGGATTTTTATAAAAATCCCTCACATAGTGTCTCGATAGCAGGTCGTTCTCAATAGCCTTTTTCTCGTAGGCAGATTTTATACATATTAAAACCAAACACTTGACTTTATCAATTATATATATAACAACAATTGTAATTAAGGAGTTTTTCGTGGCTAAAGTAAATGAAAATATAGTTGCTCAATATATTTCAAATATACATAATTGGTTTTATATTCCTAATATCCTTATAGAAGTACCTAGTGGCTATAGTGATATTGACTTACTTGCATATAATCCTAAAAATCACATATATTATGATATCGAAGTTAAATTTCGATCTGCATATACTATCAGTAACTCGGAAAATGGGATAAAAGAACTTACTGACAATTTTCTTAAGTACCAAAGCGCAAGAGATAGTATAATTTATGATTATACTGATGGAGCAAAATGTATCAAAATTCTAGTTACTACATATAAAATGTTTGGATCTGAAGATAAAAGAAAATCAATAGAAACTCAATTCATTAATATAATGTCTGAGCATAATTATGAATCTCAAATCTGGTACTTTGATAATATAATAAAAGAATTTTTTGAAAAAACCAGTATAAAAGGAAAATATACATCTGAATTTCAACAAACAATCAGAATGATTAAAACATATATGAAAGAAACATAGTAAAAATAAAACCACCCAATCCTAGGGTGGTTTTATTTTTATTATTATATCTCGAATATATTTATCATAAAACTAAGGTAGTACAATATTAAACCAAAATTCAAATTCATCAAATAATTGAATAAATTCTTTGAATTTCTGAGCATCATTTACTTGTACATCTGTACCAATTAACTCTTCTATTTTTACTTCTTTTAATAATATTTGATTCAACGTATTCCGTGTCATTTCTATTTTAATATCAGGATTGTAAACTTGTGATTTTCTAAATTTCAATACAGAATTTTCAACTTGCACAAGATATGAATTATTATCAATCACAAGTTTAACAACAATATTTTTATTATCTGCTTTTTCAGGATTTAATCTCACCGCTAAATACTTGAAAAATTCTGATATTGGTAAAGATTGAATCATATCCGATGAAGAGGTTTTTGGTGTTGGTAAATCTTGTACTCCATTTCTAAGTTCTAAAGCACCTGTTAAAAAATATGCTCTCCAAACTGCTGATTCGGATTGATATCCCAATTGTTCCATAGCATCAGCACTTAGATTGCGAGCTTTTTGATTTTTAGGATTAGCAAAAATTACATGATTCAATACTTCTACCACCCATCTGTAATCGCCTTGACTATAAGATTTTTGAGCCATACGAACTACTTTATTTTCTCCACCCATAAAATCAATATATCTTTTAGCCACCTCTTCCGGTTGATGCTTATATAAATTTGCAGGATTACCATCCCACCATGCTCCAAAATAAAAATCATACACTGCTTTAATATCATGATTGATAGAACCATAATATCCACGATTATAGAATTCTTGAGATAAACTTTTTGGAATTTGTATCTTTTCAGGAATTTCCAGTACCGTATATCCCATATTAGCAAATCTTAATGTTTGATCATGGATATAACGATACAAATCACCATGATTATTTAAAAATTCATCAATATTTTCTTGTCCCCATGTTGGCCAATGATGAGATCCAAAAAGAACATCAACTTTATTATTAAAAAACTGTTTTGTTTTTTCAATAGATTCCGTCCATAATAAAGAATTTCTAGTTTTGGCACCTCTTAACGTAGACAAATTATGCAATGTATGATTAATAACTTCAGCACTGGATGCTGCTCTATATTTAGGGATATAGAACATAAATTCTGCAGGTGCTTCTGTATTTTGAGCCATTAAGAATTCAAATTCAATTCCATCAATAGTATATTTTTGATAATCTTTACTAATAATTTGTGTTGGTCTTAAAATACTTGGATTCCCTACCGGTATTCCTTTGCCCAAACCTGCATCTATTGTACCTTTTTCATCTTTAGATAATAAATTACCGTACATATAAGAAGCCCTTCTTCCCATCACATTTCCAGCTAAAAGATTTTCAGAAATTGCTTCCTCAAAAAAATGTTCCGGTGCTACTATTGCAACACCACTCATATTTTCATTAGATACAACTCCTTTAATTCCACCAAAATGATCTAAATGTGAATGTGTTAAAATAACTCCGGTAATCGGGTCATTACCTTTATGTTTTCTAAATAATTCTACAGCTTTCCTTGCAGATTCTATAGACGTTAGTGGATCTACAATTATCCAACCTCTACTTCCTCGAATAAAAGTTATATTAGCAAGATCAAAACCTCTCACTTGATAAATTCCAGGAGTGACTTCAAATAAACCAGAAATATTATTTAATTGAGCTTGCCTCCATAATGATGGATTAACTGTATCCGGCGATGATTGATTTGAAATAAATTCAAAAGATATATTCCCATCTGAATTAGCTATAAAACCTTTATTTGCATTTTCAAAATCTGTAATATTATCAAAAGGTACACTTTTTAAAACCTTGTTTTGATAATCTTTCGTATGTTGAGTTGCATCTTTCCTATTCTTATTTGTACCTGCACTGCAAGATAATAAAATAAAACTTAAAAAACACAGTAGTATTGTTCTCATATATTCTCCTTATCAATAGAATTAATTCTACGAATACATTCTATTAAATAAATTGTATTTTGTCAACAAATATATTATAATATTTTTATTAGTAGGAGGTATCATGTCTAAAATATCTCGTAAAGACCAAGCAATTACCACAGAAAAAAATATTATTAATGCTACTATTCATTTGCTTAAAACTCATTCTTTTCAAGAATTGCAAATAAAGCAAATTTGTCAACAAGCAAACACTTCTATTGGAAATTTTTACCATCATTTTCAAAATAAACATGGAATACTTATTAAAATATTAGATAGTAATTATACTATTTTCATTGCAGAAACAAAAAAAATATCAAAAACTGCTTCATTAGAACATATTATTATCATTTTACAAAAATTTTGTTATCTTATTGAAGAGTTAGGATATGAATTAGTACTTGAATTATTTATCTACAGTATGATTTTTAAAGATAATTTTTTATTAGACGTTAACAAACCACTCTATAATTCTATTTATCAAGAAGTTAATAAACTTCGTAATAAAAGTAAAATTTTATCTAAAGATACTGATACAGAAATCACTAAAAATATTATTATTGTTTTTCGTGGATTTTTATATGAATGGTGTTTATCAAAAGATTCTTATAATTTAACACAAAATATTACTCAACAACTTACAAAATACCTAACTTTGTTTTCAACAACTTAACTTTACCTGCACTCTAGACTATACTAATATACAATGATTATCATATGCTAAAAAAGAAAAAGTTCCGCCTATAGTAGTTCAATTCCTTCTCCCTGCAATATTAAAGATAAAATCTACGAATTCTCATCGTAAGCTGTTTTTATATCCATACCTCGATGTGTCCAACTCTTGTCAATTCCTCCATCTTATTCTCAAATATTGTATAATATGGTTACCGTTTGCACGGGCTCTCAAATGGGGATTTTTATCGTATGAATGGGTTGATGAAAATATTCAATTATAAAGATATAAGAATATCCAAAGATTGTATTTTGGAATATTAAACATCCTTCTACATTATTTTCATGGAAAAAATATCATAAGTTATATAACCATGTGATTGAAAAAATAAAATCAACATCATTTTAGAACAATCAAACCACCCAATCATAGGGTGGTTTTTTATTAGAATAAATTCCCTCAAATATCCAACAAGCATGGACAAAATATGAAGTATTCTCAAATGGAATTTTTTCTGTTGAGATAAGATTACATTACTAAGTCATTAGGAGATATTTTGTCTATTTTTCTCATTATAATATAGACAAAATAAGAAATAACAGTACATAATACCGTTCCTAACAAGAATATTCCTAAAGCACGAAAACTTCATTCAATAAATAAGTTCAAAGGTATTGCAAAAGATCTTAATCCCAAACCGTTGATTTCTTTAGAAGCGGTTAATCCTAAGATATTTACAAACAATAGGAGCTGTAATTGCCACTACAACGGTAAGTGGAATAAGAAACATTAGAGTTCCTTTATTATTCGGAACAGTGTTTAACTTTTGTTTCAGTACCTGATATCAGCATTCTATAAACACAAATTAACACTGTTTTTCCATTATTTCATACTATAAGAACTTTAGAAATTGTAAAATACTAAACATATAACTAATAATTAGGATCAAAAATCCTGTAATTCCAATAAATAAAAGCAACAGCTTCCTTTTCATCATACCTGCTAAGAGGCTCCATTCCGGAAAAGACATTCCCCCAATAGACATCAATAACGCAAAACTTACTCCTATTCCAAGACCTTTTTCATAAAGACCTGCAATAATAGGCAACACAGATATCGTACTCGAATAAAGAGGGGCTCCTATAACAATAGCGGCAGGAACAGACACCAAAGGATTATAATTTACAAAAGAAGCTATTGATTCTTCACTAAATCCCATCGTAATACCAATACCTATTGCAGAACCAATCAACAAATAAGGAATAACAGGATAAATAATACTAATGGTTTCTCTCCATGACTCTTGAAAACGATTTCGTTTAGCAGGCGCCGAAACAGAACAACAGGAATTATCAACCATAAAATCATTTATTTTTGACATAGATACCGGAGATAAAGAATTTGGTTGAGAAGAACAACAAGCAACCAAATCAGATTTTGTATTGCTTGAACCACAGCATGTAGATTGATCTTGAGAGGTGTTTCGTATTAAAAGATCATCTACTTTGAACCATGATAGCACGATCCCACCTATCACACCAGCACACAATCCAAAAATAACATATAAAACAGCTGTTTTTGCTCCAAAAATAGTCCACAATCCCGCTAAAGCAATGGTATTAACAAGAGGAGAAGTGATCAAAAACGAAAATGCCACCCCAGCAGGTATTCCTGTTTTAATCAATCCGGCAAAAACAGGAACACCAGAACAAGTACAAAAAGGTGTCACCGCTCCAAAGACAGCTGCAAAAATATGAGCCGATAGTGGAGAAACGTTATTAATTTTTTCTTTGAGTTGTTCAGGATTAATAAAGGTCATCAAAAATTGAACAATAAACAAAATAATTATAAATAAAATCAATAACTCGCTAACAGAAAACAGAAATTTTGCTGAAAATACTTCCCACCAAATTTCTGAGCTTTCACTTAACCCTATTAATGAAATAATATATTTTAATGATGTTTCCAACCATAACATATGCCTCTCCTTTATTTTTTCTTCTGAAGACGGCAAAGCTCTTCAGGAGATATGGATAAAATTGTTTCTATTGTCTTAATATCATCCTCATAAGCCGTACTCTTAGAATACTCCTTAATCACATGATCCAAAAAATCAGTTTTTTTTAATTGATAATATACCCACTTTCCTCTTTTTTTCGAAATGCAGATATTACTTTGTACTAACACATTCATATGCTGGGAAATCGCCGCACCGGAAACCCCAATCAACTCTACCAATTGACAAGCACAGAGTTCCCCTTCATTCAACACAGCAATAATACGTAATCTATTAGAATCAGCTAATGCCTTAAGAGTAAAATATAAATCCATTATTTATAACTCCAATTAATTAATTAAGCAATTACTTAATTATAATTTGTTTTTTTGTATTGTCAACAGTTTTATATTATTTAATAAATTTATCTAATTCATTAAAAAGATATGCAAATCAGATAAATACAATAATCTAAATATGATATTATATCAGAATTCATTTCCAATAATTTGTTTTTTGCAGAAGAACATACGTTGCAACAGTATCATTCTACAACCTATAGAGATTACTTATCCGGATTGTATGAAGCTGATCTTAATACAATCCATTAACAAAAATATTTATTCACAATTTTTGTAAAATATAAAAAATACATACCCTAATCAGTACAACATCTTAAAATAAAAACCACCCTTATATTGGGTGGTTTTTTTAGTACTGAACAGCACTAAAATTTAAGTATGTGATTTTTTTATTTATAACAAAATATTCATATCTTATGTTTTCATCAAGATAAACAACTAAAACTTCCACAGATACATATTCAATTTATTGGTTCTGACTCAAGACTAACTATATCTCATATTTTATCATAACATTGGAAGAATTATTCAACATTTCTATATAATTTTATTAATAACATTATATTACCGCAATAGCAGTTTTGATCACGATTCAAGTACATAACCTAATTAATGACCATTGGAAGTAAAATAATCTCTGTATCACTGATTTTGTACTCTTTACCGAAATCAATAGATCATAAACAATACTTATTTTGTTTACTGCTGAGATAAAAATTGAGCTATTTCTTTGTATTTTAAATCTTTAGCAATACTCTCTGCAGTTTTTAATTTACTATTTCTAGCTTTTAAATTAGCTCCTTTTTCGACTAAATATTTGACAATATCCAAATTATTTGACTCCACAGCATACATTAATACCGTGTTTTTATTAGTATCAGCATGATTAATATCAGCTCCTTTTTCGACTAACATCCTTACTACAGCAAGATTTCCTTGACAGACAGCGTACATAAGAGCACTAAATTGCTTATCCAATGTTGTTTTATTCACATCTATATTACTATTCAGAAGCAGAGATACAATATCAGATTTCCCCCCCTTAATAGCAGCCATTAAAATAGTAAAATTATTAGTATCCGCTAAAGAAACATCTGTTTTATTTTGAAGAAGGAATTTAAAAATATCTGTATTATCAAGAGCACTATACAAAGGAGTATTTCCTTTTTTATTGGTAATATTTACATCTGCACCCAATTCTATTAGTAATTTAACTTTCTCAAGTTCATTACTTCTAACAGCCATTAGTAAGGGAGTAGATTCATCTTTATCCTGTATATTAATATTTGCTTTATTTGCAGCCAAAAATCGAACAATTTCAATATTGTTGTTTATATAAGCATTTATCAAAGGAGTTCTTCCATCTCGATCAGAAATATTAGGATCCGCATTTTTAGATATTAAAAATTTTACAATATCGATAAAACCATTACCTGCAGATTTATTCAAGGCTGTCCGCCCCCAGTAATCTTTAATATTAATATTGATTTTACGCAGCAGAGATTTCATAACTTCTAAATCTCCCCGTTCTACCGCTACTTCCCAAATAGTATCACCATAACTATTGGTGATTGTCAAATTTGCATTATAATTAATCATATTATCCAAGATATCTCTGTGCTTCTTGTAAAAAGCAATAAATAATGCTGACTTTCCATCATTATTGATAACATCAAGAGAAGCACCGTTGTTCATTAAAAAATTCACAATATCCAAATAATCGTTTTCATAAGCCACAATAAGAGCAGTATTTCCGTTATTATCTTTTGAATCCAGATAAATACCCTTTTTTACCAATGTTTTTACAATATCCGTCATTCCTTCTTTTGCGGCCCAAATAAGAAATGTTTGACCATCATCATCTTTATAATCCAGTGAAGCTCCTTTTGAAATCAAGTACTCTGCAAATTTGGTATTTTTTAAGGCCAGAACTTTCGCTAACGGAGGAATATAATCCATATTAAGGTTAGCTCCGTTATCAACAAGTATTTTTGCAATTTCAAAATTTGTCATTTCTAATGCATAAGCAAGAGGTGTTAGATATCGATCATTTTTAATATTCAGGTTAGCTTTATTCTTTGCAAGCAGGGATACCATGTTTACATTAGTGTTTGAAATCGCTATTGTAATTAATGCTTGCTTACAATTATTGAGAACATTAGGATCAGCTCCTTTTGCAAGCAGCATTTTAGCAATCTCATCCTCATTCGAATAAACGGCAATCATTAACGGTGTCATACCTGTGGATTTAGATTTTACATTAACAACTGCCCCTTTAGCAAGGAGCTCTTTTACAATATTCGTACTTCCAACACCAACAGCAATCCATAGCGACGTAATATTATTATTATTTGCAATATTTACTTTTGCTTTTGCATTAAGAAGAAGGTTTACTCCTTCTTCATTTATATTAACTGCTGCATACATAAGTGCTGTAGATCCTTCATTATCTTGAACATTAACAGTATTTTTTGAATTGGCTAAAAACCAAGTTAAACTATTAATATTTGTATTTCTTGCAGCGTTCATTAAGTCTGTTTCACCGTTAGTGTTTTTAGTTCCTGTTTGCAGGCCTTGCTTATGAAGATATTCTAAAAGATTGGTATTACTGGAAGAAGCTGCTAATATTAAAAGGTTATTACCTTTTGAATCTGTAATTTCAATATTATTGCCACTTATAAATTTTATAAATTTTAAAAAAGATAAATTTCCTGCACGTGCCGATTGAAACATCAAAAATTTAGAACATACAATAGTTAACGCTACTAGTAGAATAATCGGAATAAATACTTTACCAAAAATAATCAGCTTTTTTTTCACTTTTTAATCCCTCCCAAAGAATTATATATATTTTTATTTTTAAATATCATTAATTATAAAACAAAAAGTTAAAATTATCAACAATTACATTAATAGTTATTAATATTTTTATTAAAATTTATAATGACACTGCATCAGAAACAAATAATTTATACAAAACAACTTCTCCATCCTATTTTAATTCCATACAGATAATACATTTATCATATTAAATATTAACTTAAATTACACAAAAACATCTTTTATTCACTACTATTGTATTAGATGTATTTAACTTTTTCTGATTTCAATCTCTAGTATAATCAATGAGACTTTATTAAAAACAAATAATTCATACCAAAGAAACTACATTAAAACTTATTATTTATATTGTATTTTTAGGGATTTAGATATAATAAATAATGATAACAATATTCAAACCAAATACACTACCAAATAATAATTTCAGAACATTATCCAAATCCTATAGTAAATTCAAAAACTATTCTAAGGATACCCTTTTACTTGAATCATGAATTGATAATTGAAAGATTATCCGGTGTTGATTTACAGAAAAAATTAAGAATAAATATTGACAAAATACGTTTAAAAACATATAATATTTTCTATTAGTCAGAAATAATCATATTTCTTAGATAACATCAGTAGTTTTTATAGCAACAAGCTTTGGAATAATGATAGATCAATAATCCTGTTTTTTATAACAATACTTACAAATAATTAATATTGCCCTATTTTATCAAGAGGTATAAATGAAACATTGGATATTAGTTTTGTTTCTACTAGTTCCACTAAAAACAAATGGAGCTTATATTGATACACGAGATCTAACTCCCGAGATAAAAAAAGTACAACGTCTTATTGGATCTAAAAGTAGTATGGGAAATGCGCATTCAGCACAAGCAATTTCTGCAACAGTACTTTCGCTTGGAGTTGGTCTTGCTATTGCGGAAGCTTTCAGCCCTTCTTATGATGTTTACTATTCAAGTCACTATAGGAGACGACCATATCATCGGCCGTATCGTTCTTATTATACTGTTCATAAAAGATCATCAATAGGTGGAGCACTTCTTGCTGCGGGAGTTGCTGCAGCTGCAGCATCAACAGCACAAGCACATAATATTCAACAAGAAAACAGCTCCATTGAAAAACAAATCGTAACAATTATCGACAACCTAGTACAAACAGACCAAGATTATATCAAAGAATTCAAAGAACTGAGTATAGAACTTTCCAACAAAGCAATAGTTATGATTCAATCATTGGATCAGCAAACACAAGAAAAACTTAATACTATCAATGCACCTTCAAATCAAATGGAAAGCACTTTTTACACTATGGCCAAAAAAATAGAAGCAACATATAATCTCACCAAATACGAAAAAACCCTCCAGTCTCTGAGTAATCAGTTTTTAGGACTTGATCAAACAACGAAATCAAAGCGTGAACTCCGTAATGAGATCAAATTTTTATCAAAAGCATATAAAAAAGCCGTGAAAGCACTAAAAAAAGAAAACAAACTTCTCATAAAAAAAGCGGCAAAAAAACGAAAATTCTACACCAAAACCTTATCAAAACAACTAAAACTTGTTTTACAAAATCATCAAACAGAATATGACCGTATAGTAGAAAATCTATCTGCTGAAATAAAAACACTGTTTCAACGGTATTATTCACTTTATCATATGAAAGTTATGTAATTATGTTTTATTAATACAACAAGTATCCCCTTTCTCGTTATAGAAAAAGGGGATACTTGTTTAGTACCCTACCACTATCGTATACCGACGATAACATCACAAAGTACTATCCAAAAAATTAACTTGTGTTATAATTTGACATAAAAAACAAATAGAGATATTATTTTACTGAAATATAATTACCATACGGAGAATATATGAAAAAGATTTGTTTAGTATTAAGTATCATAATACTTTTTTCTGTTCTTTGCTACGGTCAAGAAAATACTCCATCCAGCAAAGAACGAATTCCTCTTTCTCTTGAAATTGGAATAACAGGATATGGTGCAAATATTATGTTTGGAGGCTTTGATATTAATGGTAATATTCGTTTTTTTAAGAAAAATGTCTCTTCTTTATGGTTTAATACCACATTAATGACATTTATTCCTATCAGTATGTACTCTTCCCGTGCACCTTATATTTTGTTTGGCGGATTATGGGAGCTTCAGTACCGCGTGTCTGCAAAAGGATTTTTATTTGCATTGGAAACTGGATTAGGTACTGCCGGTGAATTTATTCAAACAGAAATATACAGCGAAGACAAAGGATTTCATAAAAAATTTACAGGTATTACTTATGGATTATTCTCAGCAGGAATGCGGATGGGATACGACTTTGAACATAAATACAATATTCCTATTATCTTTAATATGTTTTTTGGATACCGTATGCAGTTTCCCTTTAATTACACGATAAAACATTTTATATTATATGGTTTCGGCGTAGCGTACCGATTTGATATAGGAGGAAAAAAGAATGTATAAAAATTTATTAATTATTGTTATTCTTTTATTTTCAAGTTGCTCCGTATTAGATGTTAGTAAAAAACGCGAAGAATATTATGTAGAAAGCGATGGTGCTTTATTACCAGTTGTTATTGCCGGAACAAACTCTGACCAAATTATTCTGTTTGTACACGGAGGCCCTGGATCATCAGGTTTATTATATTATTATGCCGATGCTTGGATCCAATTACGTGATAAATACCGTATGGTTTTCTATGATCAGCGAGGATCCGGAGGCGGAAGAGGACATATTTCTAAAGAATCTATGACTGTTGATCAACACGTGACAGACTTAAGAAGAGTTGTTTTATCAGTTAAAGAAAAATATCCAAATTCCCGTATTTATCTCTTTGGACACAGCTACGGCGGAATGATTTCTGCTGCATTTACCGCAGCTCATCAACATATGATCAGCGGATTAATGATGCTGTCTCCGGCATTAAATGTCATTGATTTGTCTACTCGTATTCCGGCTAATATGATTAATACTTTTATCAATCCTTATTTGGCAAGAACAGATATTTCTCAAGAATCAAGGACAGAATGGGAAAATATTAAATCATTTTATCAAAATAATACTCCTCTTCAATTGGATTCTTTTGTTCAACACAATAAATATGTTTCTATCGCTGACGATATTCAGGGATTAGGCAAATTCGATGTATATTTCAATCGTGTATTTTTTCAATTACTGGGAGATCCTCTTTTGGAAATGATTATTTGGCCAATTCAAATAGAGTTGGTTCTGCCAATTTTGGACAAAAACAAAGAATCACAAAGAAATTTAGAAACCGATCCTAAATTTAATCTTGCTAATATCACTGTACCATCTATGCTTATCGTAGGCAACGAAGATCTGGTAGTTCCGGCAGCAAGTTCACAAAAAGCATTTAAAGTTGTTTCATCCTCCGTGAAAATCGAACACGTTTATTCGCCGGCATCCCATAACGGATTTATAGAACAACCTCAAAGAATTCAACAAGATATTATTAATTTTCTTAGAAATAACTAAATTTAAATTATAAAAAAACAGCCTTCTATAATATAGAAGGCTGTTTTTTTATAATATTCCAAGATTGTTTCTATTTAATATTCAACATTCAATCATACCGGATTATATAATTTTTATTGATTAATATCTACAAGAATAAAATTTCAAACGAATATAGATAGCATTTGATTTCATTCTATAAATATAATATTTTAGATTCAATATATATATGACTAATAATAAAGTATTTAAATAAAACTGTTAATCTTACTCTTCCAAATTCTTAACAAAATATTAAAAGGAATATATATAAGAAAAATTTAGTCACTAATATTCCTGTTTTTCTAATTTTGTTTATTATGTTTTGTTGACTTGCTTTTTAATATAACTAATTCTTTTCGGGATTCTTGAATTTGTTTTCTGAGCTCCGCTTTTAAGGATTCGTTACCATCAATATCTGCATCAATATATTCGTCCTTAAGAATATAAATTTGATTGTTTTTTTCTCGTATTGCCTGCATCACTTTGTCTTCTTTATATTCCTCTTGAGGCTCTTCACTAGGATAGCGATCGGGAAATTTTTCCTTCATCTCGTCATCTGATAAGGTGAAAATACTATCACCACGGATTTCCTCATTATCTTTAAGAACAATTAATCCTTGATCGACTTTTTCTTGTATTGTTAATTTACGGATTTTATTACCGTCTAAAATTTGATCTTCCTGCAACTGAATTACGTTTTCTTCAAGAAGACGTTTATCTGATTTAATCATTCCTTGTTCATCGATAAAATCAAGATTCAAACCAATATAAGCATTAGTTTCTTCATAAATTTTATAATGCTCTAATCCTAATTTGAGAGTATCTTCTTCAGTTGAACAAGACAATATTCTTGTGATCGTTTTTTCTTCATTATATACAATAATTATCATTCTTTCCTCTCTTACGCAATTCTCTGCCAAATTCTCATTAACATATTGACAGGTCTGGTTTCCGTAGATGTTCTTTTTCCTTCAACAATATCTGTAGATCTTTTTGTCCCATAATCAAACCATGATGTGGTTTGGTTTGTCCAGTTAAAATTAGAATAGGATCCATTTCCTTTATTTCCACCAACATGTGCATATACACTAACTGTATGATTATGCCCACCAATCCCAACATCATGCTTATGGTGCTGAATAGCAGTATCTTGAACTCCTGTAGATTCATCCCTAGATTCACCAGAATCTCCACCTTCCGTACGAAAAAATATTCCTTTGTCATTAAATCGTAATTCCCAAATACCTCCAAATAACGTATTTGGAGAATTACCGGATTCAAACTGCCCTGTCATAGAATTAGGATATTGCGTATACTGATAACCTATCGGATATATTATGTCTTTAATCTTTGCAAATGTCTGAAACAAAGTCGATTCTGAATTTATACCGGTTATCCCTTGGACATCCAAAGTTATAGATGATAAAATATAATAAGGATGTTCAGGCTTTATATCCGTTATTTGGAAACTCACTGTCGGTATCAATGTTTTATAAACCGTTTGACCTAAATGATCCAATATAGGATCTTGTCCAATATAATCTTTCTTCATACTTAAGAAAACTGTTTTTGTGTCTGTTTGAGGAAGAAATTCCGATAAAGAAATCGTACAATCGTTTTCCAAATTCAATCTTTCTCCCAACGAATTATAAGCCTTGCCAGGAGAAATTTGTATTTCTGCAGTATTTTTTACTGCCACTTCAAATCCCTCAATTATTCCCAATCCTAAAGTATCCGAAACAAATGTATTAACAGTAGTATCAATATATGTCTCTAAATTATTCATTGTTTCAGTCGTCACTAATTCGCCATTATAAAAGTTATGTTTTACAATACTCACTTTACTCTCCTCCTTCGAATTATAATATTATTCTATATGTATTATTATATGAATATTATTTTTTTAATTGAAAATTTAAAAAAAAAAGACAAACCTTGAAAATTCAAGATTTGTCCTTTTTTTATTTTCTATTGCCCAGAGTGGGAATCGAACCCACACACCCGTGAAGGCGGCAGATTTTGAGTCTGCTGCGTCTACCAGTTCCGCCATCTGGGCTTATTGAAAATTTTATACTTTATTATCGTAGCATATACTGATGCTTTTGTCAATATGTTTTTAGAAAATTATTTATAAATCTCAACTGAAATAACCATATAAATAATATACAATACTATCATATTGATTTTACAAAAACATATATAATTTTTTCTAGCATATTACAACACTAAATACAATGTTTAAAAACATTATTCAAAAAAGTATAAAATAAATAAAAAATATCAAATTATCTATTTATTTTTCTAATATAGAAAATTATATTAGAAAAATAAGACAAATCCTTATTAACAAAATAAATATTTTCATACAGAAATATTAAAAAATTATTCTCTCCTCCTATACACATTTTATATACATTAAGAAAAATTATTGTATTTATGTTTCATACAATCATTAATTATTGAATCACCATTATACACAATAGCACTGCATATTAATATACTATCAGTCCATAGATTTTATACGTTTATGAGATTTTACTATACTATATACCGAGCATGTTCTAAATAAGAACAATTATCTATTTCGTATTTACCATCAATAGTATAGATTATTTATCAATATCAGTCAATATTTAAAGTGAAAATTTATTTAAAAATCATTATTATCTATAATTAAACGTCCTTGCATAGAATTACGTCAATAATTGTACAATTTTTATTGATTTCAATATCTATAACTATTTCTTAAATGATCAGGTATCCATTACCAAATTGTTTTGATCTGATATTTTCTATTCCGAAATAACTACGATAACCTTCATTTATAAAACAACAGTTAAAATACTTTAAATATTGTTTTGCTTTCTAACTGATAATATATTTAAATTTAGATAATATCTTTCGTGTTATTTTTTTGAAATTTTCTGTAAGCAAAAGGAATTCAGTTGAAAGTACCAATCAACATTAATAAGCAAAAAACCACCCATAAATGGGTGGTTTTTTCAAACACTCTAATAATACAATATTCTTAATGAACACTATTTAAATCAAATTAATCTTTTTGAACAACCAAATTTCTGACTTCTACACGCATAGTATTGTCAGGTGTATAAACCGGATTTTTCTCAAAATATACAAGTGCAGCATCCAACGTACCATTATCTGACATTTCAAACGGAGTATCAGCCGGAAGAAATCCATCGCCACCAGGAGCAATAAAAGAGTTCACATTGACAACATAAGTTTTATCTTCTTCTATTTCCTGTCCGTTAAGCTTGATACTGAGAACACGATCTCCAACCGGTCTATTCATATCTATCACAACTGACAGTTCTTTACTTACTTGAAGAACTCCATTAGCAAGAGTTGCAGAGTGTTCAAACATCCCCTTAATAAGCTTCCCAGTAAGATTCATTGCAATAATAGTGTTAGGAAATGGAAAAATAGAATTAAGATCTCCATAGCTGATAGATTGTTTTTTATGATCTTGACGAAGCCCTCCCGGATTGATCACTGCAAAATCAGCTCCTTCTACAGTTTGCATATAAATATCAGCAAAAAGATTACCCATAGAAGAAGATTGATTATAATCACGAGTCAACTCACCATTTATAACTGCAATTTTTTGCTCAACAACCGGACGGAGTTTTTCTGTCCACTCATCAATTTTATCTTGAGTTTCTTTCTTTGGAGGATACTTATGATTGAACATTGGAACCATTCTGTTTTTGTAAGAAATAATTTTCTTTAGAGATTTGTCATATTTGAAATCTAATACACCTGTGAAATAAGTATACGATCCTGCTGAAACAATAATCGTATTCTCAACTTTGATAGGATCTTTTGTACTAACATGTGTGTGGCCTTGTACAAGAATATCAATTCCTTTAACAGTTTGAGCCATTTGCACATCTTTTTCCAAAAGATATTTCACGTCAGAAAGAGAAAGAGAAGTTTGACGTCCTGGAACACCTTGGTGTGCCAGAACAACAATAATATCTACATCAGATTTAATCTTATCAATCCATTGCTGAAGAAGAATATTTTCGTCTCGTGGTTCCACCTTTTCTATCATACTTGCTTGAATCGTATCATAAAAAGCAAATACCCCGTGAAGACCGATAATACCAAATTTAATACCTTTTCTTTCAACGATTTTATAAGGATTATTGTGAAATAATTCATCTGTACCTTTATTGAAAATGTTAATATTTAGAAAGTCAAATGATGCTTCCTTAATACGTTTTTTAAGAATATCAGAACCATAAACAAATTCATGATTACCAAAGGTAGACGCATCTAAATCGAACGTATTTACAATATCAATGATAGCTTCTCCTTTCGTCAAAGCAGAAAAGTAAGGACCTGTAAAAAGATCACCGGAATCAACAAAAAGTAATTCAGAGTCTTTTTGACGTTCCATATCAACAAATCCAGCTACCGTAGCAAATCCACCAACAGTATGTGTTTTGCTGATCCAAGGAACCTTTACCGGTTCGTGGTAAGCATGCATATCGTTGATATAGACAAGCTTTAGATCAACGATATCTTTAGAAGCACAACCTGCAAGCATCATAAGCAATAATAAGAATATAACTCTCATTTTTCCCTCCATAATTTGTTTGTATTATAGCATATCAGTCCTTATTCGGACCGGTAAAAACTGTTTTTTGTACGTAGAAGAATATTATGAAAAAGGAAAAAGGTGTGATTAGAAAGACGGCAATTCACTTTATATTAAAAGCGGCTTCCAACAATAACACAAAAAGACGATATTTTAGTAATATTTTGGAAACTGCAGTACTTTTGATTATTCTTAATAATTTAAATATTGCTTAAATTTATTTTTTGACTGCTGTGTTTGATGGGATCATTTTTTATTTTTTAGTATAATTATCATATCTCTATTTTGAAAATTTTGTCAAATAATTTTTAATAAAAAATACACTTATTTGAAATAAATCTTATGGACTAAGAAATTTATAAAAAAAATCCCACATAACTGCCCTCCACTATTATACAAGACCTAAACAGGTGGATAGTAAAGCCTTCTATAGTAATAATTTTATCTATCCTACTTATATTCCAATTATTGATACATATTTTTATCTTCAAAAACAAGAGAATTTGATTGCATTAGCTTATTTATTGAGATATTTTATACTATATTATGTTCCTTTAGCACTTCACATTCAAATAGCTCAAAGAGAATATTTGAATGTGAAGTGGTAGAAGTTTCAGGGGGATTTATATTATAGAACAGGATTTTGTTTGGAAGAGTATAGATAAGGGAATGACTTGGAAGAAAATGCCCTTTGAAGCACCATTTGAAGAACGAACAGGTCACGGAATGGTAAATATAGGAAGAAAATTGATTTTGTTCGGAGGAAGAAATCCCAAAACCGGAAAATATCTCAATGATGTTTGGCTAAGAACCATCTTGACATTTAATCATAAATATTTTATACTAAAATACTTATGATTAAATAGTACGATATTAAAAAAGGACAGAAAATGAATATTGCTATAATCATCCCATGTTATAATGAAGATATTACTATTACTAAAGTGGTTAGAGATTTTCAAAAAACTATTCCTAATGCATCAGTTTATGTTTTTGATAATAATAGTTCTGATAACACTTATCAATTTGCCATAGATGCTGGTGCGATAGTACATAGATCTCCTTATCAAGGGAAAGGAAATGTTATTCGGCATGCTTTTTCTATCATTGATGCAGATTATTATATTATTGCTGATGGGGATGATCAATGTGATGTTAGTATAATTTCAGAAGCGTTGCAAAAAATGAAAGTTGACAATCTTGATATGCTCAGTTTGGTGCGAGTGGCAGATAAAGCAAATTATCGCATAGGACATGCTTTTGGGAATAAAGCACTAACTTTTCTTGTTAACTTATTTTTTAGAACAAAATGCTCTGATGTATTGGGTGGTTATAGAATATTCTCTAAAGCATTTGTAAAAAGTTTCCCAGCACATGCTAAAGGATTCGAAATAGAAGTTGAGTTAAGTATTTTTGCACACCAATTACGATTGCTAACTAACGAAATGAATGTTCCTTATCGCACTCGTCCAGAAGGATCTTTTTCTAAATTACACACTATTAGAGATGGAGTCCTAATTCTAAAAACAATACTAGGGCTTATAAGCAACGAAAAACCGCTGCTATTTTTCAGTACGATAGGATTAGTATTTGGGGTATTAGGTGGATTTCTTGCCATAGACGTATATCTAGAATTTTTAAGAATTTCCGCTGTCCCTAGATTTCCTACATTTATATTATCAATGTCATTACTATTTTTATCTGCTTTATCACTGGCTATAGGAGTGATTTTATCATGTATACACCAAAACACTTTAGAAGCTCGACGGTTTGTATATACCAAATTTAAACATATGTAATTATATTAAGTATTTATTAAGGAAGTTTAATGAAATTGTCTGTGAATAAATTATTATTTTTAGGTTATATGTATCTACTTATCCCTTTCATCATTTTTGTTATAGGATGGATAAAATTAGTGATCTCAATACCTGTTGCAATTATTTGCTTATATTTAGCACTATTACTTTATAAAGATTCTTGCAACAATCAAGAACAATTATTAGTATCAAAAAAAATATTTTTCATAATCGTTGCATTAATATCTTCATGGGTACTGATTGTGGGCGTCGTAGGAATTTTTCCACAGAGTTCGGATATGGCAGGTAGAAATGCAATGTTTAAAGATCTTATTGAATTCCCATGGCCTGTTAACTATCCTAAAAATGGTATGGTTATTTATTACCATGGATTGTGGCTAGTACCAGCTCTTTTAGGAAAAATATTTGGCTATACAGTTGGGCAAATTTGTTTATTTTTATGGTGCATTATAGGTTTAGTAATTACAGTATTACTCATTTTAAATTACTTAAAACTATACACTGCAAAAAAACAAATACTTACTTTAGTTGTATTTATGTTCTTTAGTGGTTTTTTATGGAATGGTGGAATTCCTTTCCCAAACGAACTGCAATTAGAATATATGTTTCATTCTATGCAATTATATTATAACTCTAATCAATCTATTGCTATATGGTTACTTGGAATTTTATTTTTTTATCAAACTAGTCCTAAAAATTTCGCATTTTTAGGACTGATTATTGTTTTATATTCGCCCTATGCTATTATAGGTATTTTGCCTTTTCTAATTATAAGAGTTTTTCAAAATACTAAACAAAAATCTTTTCAGAATACACTAATTGAGTGCTTTTCACTCAGTAACCTTATTAGTATTCTAGTGATTTTCCCTATTTTACTTATTTATTTTATATCAAACAGTACAACAGGAGATGGATTTTCATTTATTGCTAATGAAAATTCTTTTCTTCCTTTATTGATTATGTATTTACAAGGATTTCTAATTTATATGATTATCATTTATCCTATGTTTTTAAAAGATCCTATATTTTGGTTTATAGCTGTTTCTATAATGTCACTATCTACTATTAAATATTCTACTGATCAAAATTTTTCCCGCTCAGTAAATTTAGGATTATTCTTTTGTTATCTATACACCATGCGATTTTTATGGAATGCAGATTCAAAATACCAAGTCCGAAAAAAAATACTTACTTATTCCCTATATATAACTTGTATAATTGGTTCTATTATAGTTATTTCAAATATTGTTGTTTTCACTATGTCAGGAGTATATCCAATGAAATATCAAGAGTATATAGAAATGAAATATCTAGATTATAGAGATACGAGATATAATAATCAATGGTCTAATCGTCAATATAAAGATACAGTATTTTTTAAATATTTTGCAAAATAATTGATACTATTATTTTATGCAAATGTAGTACAGCCCCTGAACAAAATAAAGAGCAAAAGCTTCCACAAATAGGGCCACAATTAAAGTTAATGGGTGAAAATGAAATAGAACAGTGGTTAAAAGGAGAATGGAGCTATGACAGCATGCGTGTTGTATTGAAAAATAAAAAAAGATTACTTTACTAATGTAATAGATGGAAAAACTACAATAACCTATTTATTAGTTGAATATCTAATTGAAAATAAAGATGGTTCTATCCCTGCTTGGAATGAATATCCTATTTGTAAAGAAATAGAAAAAATTAATGAAAATGAGTATGTATGGTATATAAGAGGTTATCCTAAAGGTACTGCTGAGTCAGATTTTATGACAAATCCTAGAGTATACCGGTCGTGCAACAACATCTGCAGATGTGACATCAATAAATATGAAAAGAATGTAATTAACTTATAAACTAAAAATCAAAAAACAGACATCGAATTATGGTGTCTGTTTTTCAATCAGAATAGAATACCAGTAATAAGTTTTAAAATCTATTTTCGAAATATAAATTCCAAAAAAGTCAAGATTACCCGATATGATTTTCGAAAAAGTACCTTAGAAGTGGACCGAGGAAAATCGGTTTTGAGAGTCCATGCGGACGGCTACGAAATTTTCTCAAAATAATTGTTCTCAAGAACAGGATGTTCACAGTGCAGATACGCGCAGGAGGTGCATAAGTATCTTCCGGAAGTCCGTCTTGCCAAAACAAATCAATGAGATATCCAGTGTACCGCGGTTAGTCGTCGCTATATGCGTCCTACATGCTCCGATACTTCGGACATCCTGCCCTTGAAACAAAAAACCACCATATTTCTACGGTGGTTTGGGGAATGCCTGACTAGGCATCGGAGAGAATGGGATTCGAACCCATGGTCCCCTAATATCGAGGACAACTTCTTAGCAGGAAGCCGCTTTCGACCACTCAGCCATCTCTCCAAGAGAAAATATTATAACACAATAAATTTTATTTGTCAACTTCTTATAAAGATATTTTTTCGTCTTTATTAAGATCAAATATTTCAACAGGTTGTCTTGTTGCAGACATAAGATTGTGCCAAAAAATAGAATATGGATCCAAATGCTTTCGTTTTGAAATAGCAAGCTCAATAGGAACATGGGTATACATATTATTCCAACGTCCAATCAATAAATCTGTTTTACCTGCCATCGCAGCATGCACAGCATTCTGACCTAACAAAAGACAATACAAAGAATCATTAGGACATGCAGGAGCACTTCTTATCATATAGCTTGGATCAATATACTTTAAATTGACATCTATTTTTCTTTCTTTAAAATATTCTAAAATTCTCTCTCTCATCCAAATACCAACATCAGCTAATTTAACATTATTAGATGCATCCTTTGATTGAGTATCATGATCCTTAACTAAAATATCCTGAGCAGCACCTTCAGCTATACAAATCACTGCATGATCACGAGCCAGCAAACGCTTTTCCAAAGCATAAAGAAAACCATCAGAACCATCCATACGAAAAGGTACTTCAGGAACAAAAACAAAATTAACATCATTCATTGCTAATGTTGCATTAGCAGCAATAAATCCGGAATGCCGCCCCATTAGTTTGACTAATCCTATCCCCATTGGTGCATTATCAGCTTCAATACTTGCACTAGAAATAGCATTAACAGCTAAACTAAAAGCAGTTTCAAATCCAAAAGAACTTTGAATATAACTAATATCATTATCAATAGTTTTTGGAATACCAATAACAGATATATTCAATCCTCGTTTTTCAATTTCTTGAACTATTCCATGAGCTCCTTTTAAGGTTCCATCACCACCTATAGTAAAGAGAATATTAATATCCAAAAACTCTAAATTATCAACTATTTCTTTAATTTTATCGCCACCGCCTCGCGAAGAACCCAACACTGTTCCACCTAAGGTGTGTATATGATCAACAAATTCAGGATCCAAACGGATAGGCTTATATTTTTTTAAATTAATAAGTCCATTGTATCCATAAGGAATACCAATAATAGAATGTACTCCATAACTGTAATACAATTCTCTTACAATAGCTCTTATCACATCATTTAAACCAGGACACAATCCCCCACAAGTGACAATAGCAGCTTTTGTTTTTTTTGGATCAAAGTATAAATTTTTACGAGGACCAGCTTTCTCAAATGCCAAAGAACGATCTATTTGATCTTCTTCACCTTCTTCAAAAGACACGTTATACAATATTTTCTCACTATCGTTAACAAAACCCCAATGCCCTAAACTGAGAAGAGGAGATGTAAGACCAGGTTCTCCCAAACTTTTAGTTTGAAACATATTCGGCATAAAAACTCCTTGAACATAATTTTACTTTTTAATTATTTATATATAATTAATAATCAGACGCAAAATTTGTCAAAGTATCTGAATAAATCTTTAAATAATAACGATTTGATAATTTTTCTCCAAAGATATCATTTAATTTCTCTAATTTAAAATTAAATACACCTTGACTTAACATAGGATCATTAAATTTAGGAACAGTATTAGAATAGCTTTTTTCCAAAACCCTAAATACAAAGAATGAACACTGGGCTTTATTTGGAGACACAATTGAAGAAACTTCATTTTCTGATGTATTCAAAATTTCTTGAAGTAAAACAGCGTTAGCTGGCAACGAAATTCTCAACGCTTGACCCATAATATTCGATACGCTCTGCTGAAGAAGTGTAAAAGGAGCTACAACATAATGAGAAACTTCAGGTAATGTTTCCATGACAGATGCAAAAGAACCATCATTAACATTAACTTGATTTTTAAATTCTTGAACAGCTTTTTTCCATTGTTCTTGATATTTTTTTGAAATCTGAGAATAATTTTTTGTCAGATAAGATGCTTGAATTTCAAATTTTACTTCAGGTTTTAGATTAGTATACTCGGTAATCTTGTCTATCACATAAATATAATACTTTCCAGAGGTATAAATAGGTTGGGTGACTGCATAAGTTTGAGAAGCAGATTTTTCTTGATAAGCTTTAATGATAGATACAAATCGATTAAACATATTATCATTTGGCGTAACAACAATGTTTTTAGAAATAGCAACAGCTTTTTTGTATTCAGGATCTGTATTAATAATTGCACCCATATCTTGAACATTGGTTTGTTTGAGGAAAGATGATAACTTTCGTGCTATTGTTTTATTAGATACAACAAATTGTGTCACAACAACATTATCCAAAAATTGAACTAAATTTTCTTTATAATACGTTTCGAACATTTTCGGAGAAATTTGTCTAAGGATAAAGTTTGTTTTATTTAATTCCAAAACCTCAGTAGCAATTGATAAATTATTCAATGAATTATATAAATATAAATCAGAAGCTGAAGGTGAAACAAGAGCAGAAAGAACTCCCAAAGGAGAATTAAAGGCTTGAGACGCATATTCTAAAAAAAGAACATTTGTTTGGAGTTCCGGATATGATTGTTTATATTGTTTAATAGTATCAATAGAAGGAACAATTTTAAGTTCATTAAACAAATTTTGTTGCAAGGTTAGTCTCACTGTATTGCTAAGAGTAATGTTATTAATAAAATTATTATAACGTCTACGATCAACATTGGCATTACCTTGGCTGAATTCCTTATCTAACCTATCCTTCTCCAACATAAACAAACTATTAGGAGAAATATCAACAGAATTTTTGGAAGTTTTTAAAATAACAGGAAAAGTATTAAATTGATTATCCCACATGACACCAATAGTAGAAACAAATGCAATGATCAATATCCAAACAAAAACTCGAAGAATAATTCTAAAAGTAATATATTGAGGGGAAGGATGTGCTACAGAATGAGCCGGCGATTGAATATTTTTTTTTATTGTTGTTGTTTTCATTGTTAAACTCCAAAATATTTCCAATTAAATTACCATTGTTTTAATCCGCTATGGGACACTGTGGGAGGAATAGCCGATAATAATCCGGGTTTTAATACCTTAACTAAATCAGCTGCAGTTGTTTCAATTTCGATAATAATATTATCGACTCTTGTGACCAAATAATTATATCCTATTAATGCAGGAATAGAAACAATTAAACCCGCTGCTGTCGTCACTAATGCTTGAGCAATACCGCCAATTAATTCTTGAGGATTACCCAGTCCTTGAGAAGCAAGTACAGATGTTGAAGTAATCATTCCCAAAACGGTTCCCAAAAGACCTAAAAGAGTTGAAATATTAACTATTGTTGCCAAAATAGGTAAATTTTTATTTAATTTGGAAATTTCTTTATTAGCAACATTATCCATTGCCTTTTCCATTTCGTCTCGAGAGCGTGTTGCCATACTTAAACCGGCCCTAATAATATTAGAAGCAATTCCCGGATGATTATCACATATTGCAATAGCATCTCCAACTTTTAATCCACGGAAACGTTCTTGAATTTCTCTACGGATTACCAATACATTTTTATCAATAAAATTCAGGTAAAAAATACGCTCTACAAACACTGCCAATGCAATCACAGAAGACAATACGATAGCCGCCATTACCCATCCGCCCTGTAATAAATAGTCCACATATTCCTCCAAAATAGTTCTTTGAATACAAGTCGTCTTTAAGAAAATACAACGTAAAAATAGTATAATTTATTATCAAAAAATGGTCAAGAATTTAAGATATATATTTTTAATTTATAATAAATAACCTCTCCAGATACTTGGAGAGGCTGTTAAAAGTTATGATTATTTTATTCATTAGGAAGAGATGTTCCACAGTGAAATCCGCCATCTACAAATAGTACCATTCCGGTCACCATACAACTAAGATCCGAGGAAAGATATACAGCTGTTCCGGCAACATCGTCAGCAGATACATTTCTTTTTATCAATTGTGAATCCAAGGCACCTCTATACATATCTTTAAAACCGGAAATCCCTCTAGCTGCTAATGTATTAATAGGGCCTGCAGAAATAGAATTCACACGAATATTTTTTTCACCCAATTCCAATGCTAAATAACGTACAATTGATTCCAAGGCTGCTTTTGCAACACCCATAGTGTTATAGTTTGGGATAGGACGAGTAGATCCAATATAAGTCAAGGCTTCTACAGATCCTCCTCCGCGTTTTTCCATTAAGGGAGCGGCATGACGTGCAAAAGGAATTAATGTGTAAGCAGAAATCTGATGTGCTAAAAGAAATCCTTCTTCTGAAGAATTGGTTATTCCACCAGTTAATTCTTCTTTTCGAGCAAATGCAATAGAATGGACAACTGTATCAATTCCTTGATATTTTTTATCAATGCTGTCAAACATAGCTTTTATATCAGTTTCTTTTGTTGCATCTACATCGTAAAGATCTTCTATTCCGAGTTCTGCAGCAATTTGCTCAACTCTTTCTTTCACTTTTTCGCCTTGGTAGCTGAGAATTACTGTAGCACCTTGTTCACGAAACTGCTTTGCTATAGCATATGCAATAGATCTATCGTTTGCCACACCGGTAACCAGTGCTATTTTACCATTTAAAATCATCGTTTACAACCTTTGAATTTGATTTTTAATTTATAATTCAGACTCAACAAATGATTTGATTTGAGCTAAAGGAAGCGCACCTACTTTTGTTGAAACGGCTTCTCCACCTTTGAACATTACTAATGTAGGAATACTCGTCACACCATGTCCGGAAGCACTATGCGGAGCTTCATCAATATTACACTTTACTACTTTAACTTTTCCGGAATATTCATCCGCTGTCTGAGAAATAAAAGGTGCTATCATTCTACACGGCGCACACCATTCTGCAAAAAAATCAACCAGTACAGGTATATCCGATTCCAACACTTCTTTTTGAAACGTTTGATCGTTTACTAACATTACATTATCTGCCATATTTGTCTCCTTTGAATCTTAAAATTAATTATATTTCATATCCTATATTAATACCAATTTTATTTTTTTTCAAGTTTTCTCACTGAAGTTTCATTTTTGTTGGGTATTCCTTTCTAAAAATACCCCGTTATACCCTTGAATTTTTGATACGGTCTCAGCTTGAAATAATCTTTTCTCCGCCCATAAACAATATTCTAAATTCTTTTCTATTCCTGAAAACTGTCTTCCCAGTTTTTTAGCGGTAACAGATGTTGTTCCTGATCCTAAAAACGGATCAAAAACCATGTCACTTTCTTGAGAGCTTGCAAGAATAAGCTTTGCTATTAATTTTTCGGGTTTTTGAGTAGGATGGTCTGTATTTTCAAGCATCGACCAATATGGAATCGAAATATCATCCCAAAAATTAGATGGATATGTCAATCTAAAACAGCCTTCATCAGTTTTCTTCCAATCTTTAGGAATTCGATCCGGAGTATAGTAAGGAGCCAATACTTTTCGTTTTAACTTAACAGCTTCCACATTAAAATAATAATCATCAGAAACGGTAGCAAACCATATATCTTCCATACCGTTTTTCCAATTATTTTTTGCACCCCTGCCCTTCTCTCTCTGCCAAGTAATTCTGTTTCTTACAATAGTATACTTTTGAAGCAAAGAATAAACAGCTACCGACGTCTGCCAATCACAACAAACATATATCGAAGCCGTAGGTTTTAAACAAGACAACAACAATGGAAACCATGACTCCAAAAATAACATATAATTTTGATCGGATGTTTTTTTAAATTTGGTTCCGTGATAACTCTTCGACAAATTATAAGGCGGATCAATAATTAATAAATCAATAAAATTTTTTGGTAATAAATTTAATGATTCCAACACATCACCACATATAATTTTATTCAAAATATCAGCAAATTCTAATGTTGAGCTTGGAAATAATAGATTTTTTTCAAACAGATCTCTTTCATCTTGAGAAAGAATTAAGGTTTTATTTCTAGGGGAACGTGTTTTGCACATAATATATCCTTTGGAAATTTAGAAACTATTCAGGCTTATTCTGTGCAAGCAGATCAGCAATTTTCTGAGCAACAGGCTCTCTTCCGGGACGGCATTTATTACAAACTTCACTTTTTCCGACAATTGCCTCTGCATAAGGTTTACAACCGGGATAACCGCAAGCACCACAGTTAAAATGAGGCAGTACATCATAGATTTTCTCTACTAAAGGATCTGTTTTTGCAGTAAACATCTGTGAAATTAACGAAATAATCAAACTAAGCAAAAATGATATTCCAACAACTACTAATGTACCTGTTAATACAAATACTATATTCATAACAGCCTCTAATTCTAAATTTTTTTCCGGTTTGAAGAGATATTTTTTGAACATCCATCACAAGAGTTTCCTGATTTAGATCCACAACAACCAGTAAAAGCCGCTCCGTTCGTACATCCTATAGAAACCCCTGCAAATACAGCTACCATTATTATTACTAACAAAAAATACAACATACCAGCATCCCTCCCTTTTAAGAAGAAAATAATTTGGAAAAAACAAAAGAAATTACTCCTGCAGTAATAAATGCTGCCGGCATTCCTTGAAAACTTTTGGGAATCGGAAGACGTCGCACTCCGTAATTACAAGCTGTCATAATCAACAACGCTAACATATAACCCAAAGCAGCAAATAGAGCATAATATAAAGACATCGTGTATGTTAAATCTTGAGATGTGACTGTTAATACAGCTCCTAAAATTGCACATTTGGGAGCAATAACCGTAAGATAAGCACCAATAGAATGAAAAATTTTAGGAAATTTGTTTTTTAAAATGATTTCCAATATTTGTATACAGGATGCTATTACCAAGATAAAAATCATTGTTTTTAATACACTCAACTTAAGAGGTACTACAATCAAATAGTATATAGGCCAAGTAATTGATATAGCCAACACTTGAATCAAAATCACCGCTATTCCGGTACTAAAAGCATCTCGAAAATTTTTAGACATTCCAAAAAAAGGACATAATCCTAAAAATCTTGTAAATACCATATTCTCAACAAAAACTATTGTAATAAAAAAAGTTCCTAACGTTGTATCCATTATAATTCTCCCTATTTAGAAACTGATTTTTTGGATTTTAATAAGACCATTTTTTGGATCACTGCCAAAATCAATCCTATAACAAAAAATCCTCCAGCCGGTTGTTGAAAAATAGGCAACGGAGTTTTAATAATAGGAAACACATTAACAAAAATAAGATGCGGTGAAGCCACCTTAGTATGAACAGGCGTTGCCGGACCAAACAAATTCACAACATCTTGTAAAGGATTATCCAAATCTTGTAGAACCGGCTTACTGAAATTCAAAATAATTCCTATATTTTCGGCAATCTTAAACGAAAGAGTTCCCGCACCAAACAACTCTCTAACAAAACTAATAGCAACTAACGCCAATAAATAACCAATCCCCATTCCCAAACCGTCAAATAATGAATTTTTCATATTATGTTTAGAAGCAAAATTCTCAGCTCTTCCCAAAATAATACAATTAACAATCACAAGAGGAAGATAGATTCCCAAAACATCATATAGTAAAGGTGTAAACCTTTGCATAAGGATTTCAACAATAGTAGTGAACCCGGCAATGATAACAACAAAAACAGGAACCCGAATCTCTTGAGGAATCATGTTTCTTAATAGCGAAACCATGACATTCGAACAAGCAAGGACAAATATTACCGCTCCCCCCATTGCAAAAGCATTAGAGAGATTGATAGACACAGCAAGAGACGAACACAGTCCTATCATTAATACAAATACAGGATTTTCTCTTAAAATACCCTTTTCAAACACAGTCCAAGAAAGCAGATTATCATTTTTCTTCATTACTTGCTCCTAATAAATTAACTAAATGGTATAATTTAAAAGCTTTTGTAATATTAGCGGCAACTGCCCGAGATGTTTGTGTTGCTCCTGTAATAAGAACTAAATTATTCTGTTTCCATTCAGGTTTTCGTTGAGGAATCTGTTCTTCGGTTTTCCCAAAAAATTGTCGCTGGAAAGATTTTTCCAACGCTCTTCGTCCAAGTCCGGGCGATTCATCAGAAACATCTACTACAGATATAGAATAAACCTCTTTATCATCAACAGCCACAAGCATTTTTACTAATCCGTAGTGTCCTTGAGATTCTACCGGAAACACTCTTATAATGTTAGAATTTTCCGTATTTATAAGTTCGAAATAATCAATTTCAGAAGGTTTTTTTAATATTTCTGAATATTGACTCCGAACATCTTCATTTAACAAATCCAATATATCCGGTGACAATATCAGCTTTACTTTTTTTATTGACCCGTCGTTTAAATTTTTGCTTAACATTGTTTGTACTTCTTTTTCAATATCAAATTCCTGATACAAAGCAGAATACAACAATAGTATAACAAATGTCATAACACCTGTTATTAATGACAGTGTAAGCACATTTTTAAGATGAAATGATACCATATTATGTTTTTTATTCATAGTTTTTCCATTATTTCAAATTACTATGTTCTTCAGATTTTCTGTCTTTCCATAACGAATTAGCTGAAGAAGTAAGTTTTTTCTTATTCCGCTGAATCAAAAACACAGCCATATTATCTTGAAGATTCATTTTTTGAAGAAACTCCTGATACTTATCAGAACCTAACGATAAAATGGTAGTAGCCGTAATATCAGCTAATTCTGCAGATCCTTTTGTAATAACACTCACCGAAGATAAATTAT
Organism: Brevinemataceae bacterium; assembly: GCA_051647535.1. Taxonomy (GTDB): domain Bacteria; phylum Spirochaetota; class Brevinematia; order Brevinematales; family Brevinemataceae; genus Brevinema_A. Next base: position 9,222 of record JBOFEA010000027.1, on the reverse strand, counting down.
GATCTACAGGTCTACCTGTATTTGGATTAAAAATATGATGGTAATATACACCGTCAACTTCAAAATAACGCTCATAATCTCCGGATGTAGCTATTGCATCCCCATCATAAAGATAAATTGTGTCTTCCATTTTGGAAGGATGATTAGGATTACGTATTCCTATAGTCCAAGGTTGGTTTCCCGGTTTTTCCCCAAATACTCTAAGATTTCCTCCGGCATTGACAATACCCGACTCTATTCCTTCAACCGAAGAAAGCATCTTAACAGCCTCGTCAACAGCAAACCCTTTTGCAATTGCACCCAAATCCAATTTAACACCACTGCACAGCTTGATACTATCTTCTGAAAGCTTGATCTTATCCATTCCTACCGACTTAAGAACATTTTTTATTTCATCATTCGTTGGAATTTTATGTTGATCTTGAAGATAAAATCCCCACAACCGTACTAAAGGATATACTGTTAAATCAAAAGCCCCTTGACTATTCTCATTAAATAAACGCGATAACGTTATGAAATGCGTTGTTAAATCAAATATTTCCGGATTAACGGAACGCCGGATCTGACCGGTTCTGTTCAAGGTTCCTATAAATCCTTCTCCAATAGCAGAAAGCTCCCGATCAAAATAATCTATTTTCTCCCATACCAAATAAACTTGTTTCTCAACACTTTTTTCCGGTAAAGAAGAATAAACAATTGCACTGAATGATGTATACATCGCATCATGAAAAAATTCCCTCTTAATAAGCTTACCACCTGAACAAGATATGAGGAATAACATTCCCAATAATACACAGATTTTTTTCACAATTTCTCCAAATCAAATATTAATTTATTTTACATTAATCACTTTTAAAAATCAAGAGTATTAGAACTTTTTTATAACAACTCCGTACGTATAAAATTCCAAATAGGAGAACGATTTGAGGATTGCAATAATGATACAATATTTTCTTCCCATACAGGATCAAACCCATCATTACAAGACAAAATAGGCATACACCGCTGATAAAAATCCCCGTCATATTCAAAATGAACTCCTGAAAGCAGATACTTTCCATATCCGTACTGACCAACGACAATAGCAGGTTCTCCATTTGAATAATATCCAATAATTTCCGACTCTTTCTTTTCTGTAAAGTAAGGTCCTCCATGATAATAACAAGGTATTATCTTTCCTTGAAACTCAATATTCACAATTGATTTTGACAATGATCTTTCGCTATAATGATTTCCCAAAGACAGCTCCGGAATAGAACCTATCGCCTTTCCTTCAAAAAAAGACAACTCTCTGTTTCCTGAAACAGAGTATTCTTCCCCTTTAAATTCAACAGATGAACACCCATAATATGCTCCGGCACATATCCCAATATATACCCCTCCTGATCTTACAAATTGTTTAATATTACTATTACCTGCACCGTTTAACTTCCTGCAGTAAGGCAAATCAGCTCCCCCAGGAAATACTAATGCTTCTGCATCCGGAAATTTATTTTGAATAATTTCATCCGCTCCAATAAATTGTGTCTTGAATCCGAAATGTTCATACTGATCCTTCAGTGCATGCAAAGATAAACTCCCTACCCCTTCATCATTGTATAATAAAATCATCTGACCCCCCATTGTCAACTTTAATAAAACTACCGTTGACAATTGTAGTGTGATATATTATAATCAACATAATAGAAATATTCAAGAATTAAGCAAATAAAAAAGTAAAAGGAGATATTATATGATTAAAACACAAATTTTCAACAAGACAAATATCATAACACTTTCTATTTTCGGATCATTGATAATGACTGTTTCCGCACAAATTACTATTCCATTACCTTTTGTTCCAATTACAGGACAAACATTAGGATTATTTATTGTTTTATCCTTACTAGATAAAAAAGCAACACTTGTATCTGTTATTCTCTATTTAGCACAAGGAATAGCTGGAATTCCTGTGTTTGCAGGAGGAGCTTCAGGATTAAGTGTTCTATTAGGACCTTCTGGAGGATATTTGATTGGATTTATTCCTGCCGCATATCTGACAGGCAGTTTAAAGAATGATAATACTCTCATAAAGATATTCAAAATGATTGGAGGATCAATAATTATTTTTGGAGCAGGATTATTACAACTTAGTATATTTGTCCCAAAAGAAAACCTGTTATCAACAGGATTATATCCTTTTATCTTAGGAGGAATAATCAAGATACTGATCGTTGCTATATTTACAAATAAAAAAACATCTTTTAAATAAAAGATGTTTTTTTATATGAAGATGTTATTTTTTATGAAGAGCTTTTTGGAGATTATCTTGTACTACATTCCAATCAACAATATTCCAAAATTGAGCAACATAATCAGGACGGCGATTTTGATACTTAAGATAATAAGCATGCTCCCAAACATCCAAACCGAAAATAGGAATTAATCCATTCATCAGAGGAGAGTCTTGATTTGGAGTACTAATTACCTGAAGATGATGTTTTGAATCAACAACCAGCCAAGCCCATCCTGATCCGAAACGTCCTTTTGCAGCTTCATTGAACTGTGTTTGGAAATTTTCTACAGATCCGAAATCCCTTTCAATTAACTCTTTTAATTTTCCGGAAATAGACGTATTATTGTCTTTTTTGAGAAATGTCCAAAATAATGAGTGATTATGATGGCCTCCGGCATGATTTCTTACAGCAACTTTTATACTTTCCGGAAGCTTATCCCATCCGGTAAGCAGTTCTTCTAATGTATATTTTTGAAGTGCAGGTTCCTTTTCCAAAGCCGCATTCAAATTATTAATATAAGCTTGATGGTGTTTTGTATAATGGATCTCCATAGTAGCCGCATCTATATAAGGTTCTAAAGCATCGTAAGCATAAGGTAATTTTGGAAGTTCAAACATAATATCCTCCATTTAATTATATCATTTAACTATATTATAACAACATATTAAAAAAAAATCAAATATTTTAAGATTAATACCTCAAAAGTAGAAAATAAAATTATTATCATTTATAATTTTAAATTAGAATGACACATTAGGAGATTGATCAATGATTTCAAAAACTACCGAATTTTTGACACATTCGTTTATTAAATATACAAAGATAAATACACAAAGCTGTACCGAAACCGATACTCTTCCATCCTCTCCCGGACAAACAATATTAGCAAAAACACTTAAAGCTGATCTTGAATGTTTAGGTATTAAAGACATTATATTAGAAACTACAGCTGTCCTTATTGCGAAGATTCCGGGAAATACAGATGCTCCGTCAATTTCATTTATGTCGCATATTGATACGGTTGATATTGGAGCCAGTCCTGATGTTCGAGCACAGGTTCTCCCATTTAAAGGAGAAGATATTATCCTCAATAAAGAAAAAAATATTGTGTTTAAAGTGTCGGATCATCCCGATATCAAAAATTATATAGGACAAGATATTATTTTTACTGATGGTACAAGCGTCCTTGGTGCAGATGACAAAGCCGGTGTAGTAGTTATGATGGGCATTGCGAGATACCTTATGACTGAAAAACCTATGCATGGAGATATTTACTTAGTATTTGTTCCTGATGAAGAAATCGGACTCAAAGGTGCTTATAGTTTGGATTTAAAAAAACTACCGGTTGATTTGTCTTATACTGTTGATGGGGGGCCTATTGGGGAATTCGGATATGAAACATTCAATGGTGCAGGCGTCCAAATCCACATCAAAGGCATTACCGCTCATCCGGGAGCCGGAAAAGGAATTATAGTTAATCCTATCCTGACAGCTAACGATATTATTAGTAAAATGGATAAATTTGATACGCCGGAGCATTCCGAAAAAAAAGAAGGTTTCTTTATGGTGCATGATATCAAAGGCAATCCTTCTTATGCTCAAATTGAAATGATTATCCGTGATTTTGATTTGAAAAAATTCAATGCCCGAAAACAACATATCCAAAACATTATTCAAGAAGTCAAGCTTATGAACCCTAAAGCCGAAATTACCTATGAAATTAGTGATTCTTACGCCAACATTGCAAATAATTTATCCCAAGATAATACTTGTATACAAATTGTTGAAGAAGCTATGAAGAATTTGGAAATTCCTATACTTGTCTATCCGATACGCGGAGGGACGGACGGAGCGGTATTATCATCAAAAGGACTTCCAACACCAAATCTTTTTACCGGAGCCTGTAATATTCATTCGATTTTCGAATACCTTCCCGTACCATCGCTGTATCAGTCGTTTGCACTTACTGTAGAAATTATCAAACTTTCAGCATCAAAATATAAATTTAAAGGAAACTCTTAATGATTCAAATATCGAATCTCAATAAAAGCTATGCCCACCAGGACATTTTAAAAGATATTTCTTTTACAATCCACAAGGGTGAAAAAACCGGATTAGTCGGTAGAAACGGGCATGGTAAAACAACCTTGTTTCGTATTTTAGCAGGATTGGAATCACCTGATTCCGGAACAATTTTATTCCCCAAAAATTACAAAGTCGGATACCTAAAACAAGAAATTGACTTCTCTTCGGCTACCGTACTTGAAGAAGTGGTTTCAGCACTCCCTCAAGATGAAATGTATGAAGTTTGGAAAGCAGAAAAAATATTATCAGGATTGGATTTTTCTAAAGAAATGATGCTTCAATCACCTGACTCTTTGTCAGGAGGATGGATGAATCGTATCAATCTTGCGAAATTATTGGCCGGCAACGCTGATATGCTGTTATTGGATGAACCAACAAACCATCTTGATATTATTACAATCCGCTGGCTGATTGGATTTTTGAAATCGTGGAGAAAAGAACTGATATTAATTACCCACGATCGTTTTTTCATGGACGCAATAGTAGACCACACCATGGCTATTCATAGAAAAAAATTAAAAAAAATCAAAGGCGGTTCTGAAAAAATTTACGAACAAATTGCTCAAGAAGAAGAAATTTACGAAAAAACACGTCTCAATGACGAAAAAGAACGCGAACATGTTGAAACATTTATCAGAAAATTCAGAGCTAAAGCACGTTTAGCCGGAATGGTTCAATCCCGTATCAAAGCAATAGAAAAAAAAGAAAACAAACATGCATTAGAACAAATTAAAAATATTGATTTTGAATTTAATTTTAAGAGTTTCGAATCAAAAAATATGATTTCATGCCAAAATTTAATTTTCGGATATAATCCTGAAGAACTTCTAATCAAAGATCTGTCTGTCAGCATTTCCAAAGGAGATAGAGTAGCTATTATAGGAAAGAACGGAAAAGGAAAATCCACTCTGTTAAAAATATTATCAAAAAAACTAACTCCTATTTCGGGATTAATAAACATTCATCCACAACTACTCTTAGGATATTACGGACAAATCGCCGAACAAGAGTTGGATTCCCGAAAGACCGTTGAAGAAGAAATTTTAAGTGCTCTTCCTCCCGGAAACAATCAAACATCAGCCAGATCTATTGCCGGAGCAATGCTTTTTGAAGGACCTCTTGCTTTAAAAAAATGCGGTGTCCTTTCAGGTGGAGAAAAAGCTCGGGTATTATTAGGTAAACTAATTGCAGCACCTTCACAATGTCTTTTTCTTGATGAACCGTCTAACCATTTGGATATGCAAAGTGTTGATTCCTTAATAGAAGCATTGGATCAATACCCGGGAAGTATGGTTTTTATTACACATAATGAAATGATTCTACACGCATTAGCAAATAGATTGATTGTCTTTGACGGTGATTTTCCTTATGTATTTGAAGGGACATATCAAGAATTCTTGGAAGATAAGGGCTTCTCAGACGATAATATTCAAATAGCTTCAAATTCCAGCAACAAAGTTTCCAAAAAAGAAGACCGAAAAGCTAAGGCTAAAATCCAACAGCAGATTAACGAAAAAATTAAACCTATAAAACAAAAAATTCTGTCTTTGGAACAAGAAATCACAAAGACAGAATCTCAAATTATTACTATTCAAGAAGAACTGGTTAAAGCCGCATCCGAAAAAGAAAGCAGTAAAATTGAAACGCTTAGTAAAGAATTATTTGATCTTAAAGCAGGTTTGGAAGTCCAGTATCAAACTCTTTTTGAAACATCCGAATTATTAGAACATATTTCGAAAGAATCAGGAATTTAACTTTCGCGAGATAAAAAAATCTAAAATACGATCTCCTAGAATTCGTTTTGACCATACCGCAAAACAACTATCAATGGTAGGTAGATAACGATTTTTGGGAGAGTCTGTATTCAATATTTTAAGCACAATTTTAGAAATTACATTCGGTTTAGCAGGGGGAATAACATACTTTTTGGAAAATTCGGCAAATTTTGCAAGAGCAGATTTGTAAGGAGATGAATCAAGTTCATCAAGAGAAGCAAATGCTGTAGAAGCAAATTCAGATCGTATTCTTCCAGGTTCTATGACTACAACATTTATCCCAAAAGGACTTAATTCCAAACGAAGCGAATCACTTAACGCTTCTAAGGCATGCTTTGACGCTGAATACCATCCCATAAAAGGCATAGCAACTTTACCAGCAACTGAAGAAATATTGATAATCGTACCTGAAGCATTTTTACGCATAAAAGGAATAACTTTTTTTGTCAAACTCATCAATCCAAAGATATTAACATCAAATTGACGTCGCCCTTCTTCTAAAGATGTCTCTTCCAAAGAATGATAAAATCCATATCCTGCATTATTAATTAATACATCTATTCGACCATGTTTTTTGACTATTAAATTTACTACTTCTTCAATATTTTTTTCTGAAGTAATATCAAGCTTTTCTATATTAATTCCTAACTCTTTAAGATCTTGCATTTGATCCTGACGCCGAGCAACTGCATATACAATATACCCTGATTTATACAGTGTTTGTGCAATATCTTTTCCTATACCGGATGATGCTCCCGTAACCAGAACAATTTTACTCATTGAGCCCTCCTGATATTAATAACTAATAATCATACATAATCAATTAGTTATTTTCTTCGAACAAATAATAGTTTTCGAAGACAACTGATTTTTCTGAGAAACAAGCAATTCTTGAAAATTTTCAAACGCATTATTGATAATTTCACAAATAGGAAATTCAAGTATTGTAAAATTTTTCAAAATTTCAGTATACGAAATTAACGAAATATCTTCAATTATAATATAACCAGACTGATCTTTTATACCAAGCATATTGAAATAATAAAGAGCATAAGTTCCTATAATAATCCAAGATTCCGGATGTTCTTGTTGATAAAATCGGATTATATTGTCCATATCATTAACATTTTTAGAGAAAAGACAAAATTGACAACGAGATAATAAATCAGGATACAATTCTGATAATACTTGCAATTGTCTTTTAAATTCTTCATTATGATAAATTTTATCGAACATTATTACACCAATAGATTGTTTGCCTTGATTATATAAATGATTAATTGAAACAATAATATCTTTAAAAACATCGTATCCAATATTAATATAATTATGATTTTTACAGATAGAACTTAGAAATACTGTAGGAATAAAAGGTATTTTCATTGTTTTTTTCGATTCATGAAGAATAACAAATATTCCACGAACCATATTACATGATTCAACTGATTTAACCTTCTGATCTAAGTTATCAATAGAATGATAATAAGTAATCATTAATTGATATCCATGATTAGCAAGAACTTGAGAAACTTTCAAGATAAAGATTTGATTAAATACACTACAATCTATATAATTCGGAATCATTAGAGCAATAACAGAAATAGAGTTAGATAATTTATTTTGATTTGGTTTATATCCCATTTCTTCAGCAACAGTCAAAATAGTATTTCTAGTTTTCTCGGATAATTGATAAGGTTTATGATAAGCCAAAGAAACAGAGGAAATAGATACTCCCGCTTTTTTAGCAACATCCCTAATAGAAAAACGCTGTGTCATAAAAAACTCTTAAAATTTCAAATATTATATTGAAACAATAATATATATAAAATTACATATTATCATTTCAATAACATCCAATTATAACAAAAAATTAAAAATATTGCAATCAAAAAATCATTATTCACACAATATTGATTCAATTATATACAAAATATAGAATAAAAACAAAAAAGCCGTATTAAATACGGCTTTTTTGTTTTTATTTTTAACGAGGAGTCAATGCAGATTTTCGTTTTAAGTTCCACTGAGCATAAGTCGAAGTCCAAGTTTGATACTTAGTATGGAAGTCATTGGTTAATGAGGTATAGTTTGCTGTTGGAGATTTAACCATAAGTGCAATATCTCCATCTCTCAACAAAGAAACCATATATCCGTCCCAATCACCCCAACCTTGGAGATAAAACATTGTACGCTTTCCTCCATATGTATTAATAAGTGTACCGGAAGGATCATGAGTCATTGTATTACAACCTTGAACAAAGACCATACCGTACGTCTCATTCCGGCTATTTCCGGAAGAAACAATTGTTCTTGTCATCACAGGTGCCGGTGATGAATTTGTATTAAAAGAAATCTCTTCATAATTGCTGCTGTCGTATGTAGTTTCGGTACTTTCAGATACAGAGATCCACTCGGTTTTATTGTTCGGCAATGAACCAAAATCTCCCAAGCGATCCGGAGAGGATTGCCATATATGTAATGCTACAATATTATGAAAAGGCAATTGTGCTCGTTTTTCACGAGCTTCCTGAACTGATATTCCGGAAGCAAGTTTTGCTCTAAAATGATATTTGTTTGTACCTACTTGAAGAGCAAAAAATTTATTCGAAATTTCAGTATTATAATAATTGTTTGGTACTGAAGATTTGTTCCCAAAGAATCGAAAAACAGATTCTGTTGTACCGACAGTATCAAGAATTTTCATATAATACACATTGTTTTTGATATATCCGTCCAGTACTTGTCCATTAGCAAGTAAAGTATTTTTATCTCTGCCAACATTAACTTTATAATTCAATGCATCTACCGGGTCAAAGTCATAACTCCATGGAGCATCGTCCGGAGAAATATTATACTGCCTTACCCAGTCATCATTATTCATAATATTTTCATTTACCGGCAACAGTGTATTATCATATTGGTTTACCGCTCTTCTCCAACAGTGGCGTGATATATCACCCATAAGTTTTAACGAAGCTCTTGAATTATCATATATTTTTCTGGGTATCCAGTTTGGATCTTTTAATGTCGTATCCCTTGCTGTTTTAAGTGCAGCAATATCAAGTGGCTGGAAGTTGGTCACATTT
>JBOFEA010000026.1:0-30537 GCA_051647535.1 Brevinemataceae bacterium | reverse complement strand
AGAAAATTCATTTCGTTAATTATTTGCAATTTGATATCAAAGATGATATAATAAGATAAAGTTAAAGAAAGCCTCCACAGATCTGTGGAGGCTTTCTGTTTTATATTCATCATTAGCTATAAACCTAATTATTTTTCTTGCTCAATAAAATCCATGCTCGTAACCATTCTCAAAGGTAAGATTATTAGTACTAAAAGTAAGAAGTAAGAAAAATAGGATTAAAAATTTCATTGTATGGACTCCTAAAATAAATAAACCCCAATAGTATAATAACTACTGGGGTTTATTTTTGTCAATTTGTGTTTATAGATTTTATTATATAATGAGTGATTTTTCAATATTGGTATTGTAAAAGAAATATTAATACTAATATAATTAATTATAATATGAAAAAAGCATACTTGTCAAGATTTTTATAGTATTTTTTTTACTTTAGTTACGTAGTGAATATAATATCTATCCAATATCTTACGAGCCAATGTTATCTAAGAAAGAACGAGTGATGTCTACGTAGCGTTCAGGGATTATAGAGTCAGGGCAAGTACTATTACCAAGAGGAGCTGGTTTCTTAAGCAAGCTAGAGAAAGAAGTGGTGACCTTTTCTTATGGACAAACATGCTGATCAATTGGATGCTTTGTCTCAGATGTTGGATAATATGAAGTTATTTCAGCTAATCCCTCCCCAGAGTTTTTCATTTTCTTATAATAATAGATTTAAAAATGAATTTGTATAGTTCCACATCTATTGCTATTTGAATCCTTGTATAGTATAATGTACATACTTATTTCTGCACTTGAAGAGTCATTATTAAAGGAGATTCTATGCCTTGTATTAAAGTAGAACAAGCAATAAATATTGCAATAACCATGCCCCAATCTCCTATTGTTGGTACACCGATGTATCATTATCATATCGTTAAAGTCCCTCTCAAAATTTGGAATGATCTCTCTCCAAAACTTCAGCAATTATATACATCAAAAGTATTATCTTTGCTGAGTGCTAGTTCTAAAGTGTCATCAATGTTGTTATTTGTGATACCGAATAATAACCGTTTCGAAGTAATCAAAACTCGTATAGAATTGAGTGATCATGAAAAATCTCTTATTGACGATGTTAATGTGTACGAAGAGCAAATACTGATTGATATGTTTACAAAATATTGTACGAAGAATTACAAAAAAATCCAATGGACATTAAAAAATGTGTGTATTTAATTAAATAAAGCTTACTGCTATGGTAGGCTTTATTTCTTGTTGATATTTGAATACTTGTATAGTATAATGTTAAGATGGAGAGTTTATGAATAATAAATTATCGCATAAAATTTATTTAGATATGTTTCACTCTTCGGCTCAACGTATAGGTATGTCATTATTTAATGTAATAGAATCAATTAGCAAGTAGATTTGACAGATGGTGTAAGAGATTAGATCAAGATATTGCAATAGAAAATCAACTTGAACCAAAACCACATCTCTTAGTTCCCATTTTAGAAGGGATGGTATATCATGAAGATGATACGCCTATCCAAGAAATGTTTTATAATCTGTTAAAAACTCTATGGGATAAAACCAAAAAAGAACTCTGCCACCCGGCTTTCCCTAAGATTTTAAGTCAGTTATCTGTGGATGAAATAATGTTGTTAATCAAATTTACAGATAGAAAATTTAGAATACCATCACCTGATCCTGATATACGAAGAAAACAACATATTAATAAACTTGAATTTTTAAAACAGTTATATCATTCTACTAATTTACGTTTGTATTGTTATCATTTAGATAGTTTAAGTTTGGTCGATTCAAGTAAAGATATTTCTGTATATCCTTATTATACAAGCTATATAACAGAATTTGGAGAACAATTCCTCAAGGCTTGTCTTAACGAAAGATCCGAAGAGTTAATAAAAGATATCATAAATAATAAAGAGCAAAAAAATGACCAATAAAGAACAACTAAAAGAACTAGTAAATTTATTTCGAGAGAATATCGATTGCTATAAAACCATGAGTTACGATGAATCCAATACAAGATCAGATTTTATTGATAAGTTTTTTATCTTGTTAGGTTGGGATGTGCTGAACGATAAAGGGTATTCGGAAGATTATAGAGAAGTAGTTCGAGAAGATAAAGTTCGTATTGAAGGGAAAACAAAAGCCCCTGATTATAGTTTTCGATTGGATGGTAATCGAAAGTTTTTTGTTGAGGCGAAGAAGCCTATTGTTAATATCCAAGAAGAAAGAGATCCTGCTTATCAAGTTCGTCGTTATGGGTATTCTGCAGGATGTTCGATTTCGATTTTGACAGATTTTGAAGAGTTGGCTATTTACGATACAAGAATCAAACCAAATCCCAACGATACAGCGAAAGTTGCTCGAATATTTTATTGTACTTATGAAGATTATGAAACGAAGTTTGATGAGTTGTTGGCTTGGTTTTCTCCTGAAAGTATTCGTAAAGGTGCGTTTGATAAGTATGTGAAAGCTGACAAAAAAGGTACAGGGACTGTTGATACGGATTTTTTGAAGACTTTATCGGAATGGCGTTTGGAGTTGGCAGAAGCGATTGCTAAGAAAAATAAAGAACTTGATGAAATTGATCTTAATCATATTGTTCAAAAGATTATGAATAGAATTGTTTTCTTGAGGTTTGCGGAAGATAGAGGGACAACAGAATATGGCTTGTTGAAGCGTCTTTTGAGTGTGAAGAAGGATTTCTATGAGCAATTGATTATCGTATAAAGATTCATTTTATAAATATATCAATAGAGTTCTTTATCAAAAAATAGCAAAAAGTACCCATTACAATCAATTGAAAATTATTGCAGATAAGATAGGTTTTACAGAATTCCAAAAATCTTTTACTCAATATATAACTCCCTTTTTACCGGAACCAACATTATTTAATCAAAAAACATGGACTCATTCTTTTGAAGACAGCAAACAGACTCAACTTATTCAAATTTCGGATGTTATTGCTGGTACAATCATGAATCACTTTGATCCTGATCGTAAAACAGACGATACATCTGTACATTATAATATAATTAAACCTCAAATCTTACATCTTGAATTTTTTCCTTATAAATTAACATCTAGCATAAGTGAAAATTTGGATGATAACACAATATTAGAATATCAAAGAGTGATATGTGATCGTTATTTACAGGAATATTCTCAATCAATTGATGATGATACAAAATTAAGAGTTTCTTTATTAAAACAATTGATGATCTATACTTATAATGATAAAACTGTTTTTGCTAAACAGTTAAGACAAGATCTTGATAATATTGAATATGAAGTTTCTGATAGAAAATTGAAAACAGAATTAATTGGCAAATTAAGATCCTATGGTATTATTATATCAGGAACAAAATCAGGCTATTGTTTAGCAACAAAAAAAGAACATGTAGTAAACTATATAGCTCATGATGAAAGTATTATTTTTCCAATGTTAGAAAAATTATTATCTGCACAACAAGGAATAGAAAAAGCTTCAGAAGGTTCTATAAAATTATTAGACTCAAATTTTAAGCTTTCTAAAATTCTTCAAACTTATAAAGAATAATAGTAGGTTTTGATTTTTTGAGCAATGAGTTTTCGTCTTTCTGTTAAGAATTGTGGATAGTCTTTCTCTGTCATAGTGTGGATATCAAAAGGAATGCAGTTGTCAGTAAGGTTTTGGAGGAGTTGCTCCATGTCATAGATCGTGCCGATAAGAGATTCTTTACTATCGCATTGGTTCATAGCCAGTTGGAAATACTCTTGAGGCGATTTTTTGCGTATGGACTTATTAATTGTTGAATCAATGTACGTATAGTTTGCAACTTGGTTATACAAAGTTCTATCGTTGATCCCTTGATCTTGAAGAAATTTTTTGGGGAAAATATGATGCACTTCTCCATTATTAGAAATGAGCTCTCTTATGTCTATATTATTAGATAATAAAGAGGTAGCATTCTCGTGTATCTGTGAAGCTATAAACACATGGAAGTGTGGATTGTTCACCGATGATGACTCCAAACGTTGAGGCAGTGTGTTCTGCCAAAACGAATCATGTAATTCCGACAGCTCTGTGTTTTCAAAGAATTTTATAAAACCTTTCTCTTTGATCGATCGTAAATCCCTATCCATCTGCGACTCTGGTGAACCAACATAACGGTTTGTCAGCGTAGACAAAACAAACCACTTCTGGACATACTTACTAAGTTGTTGTTTATCAATAGTTTTATCTTCTTTAAGAAGTAAAAATAAAGTATAAGCAAAATCAATGGTCATTTTTGAAGGGATCATCTTATCATCAATAAATCCAGCACTCTTAATATATAGGATAAAGTTACTAAAATTGTATTCATTAATAACAGAATGTACACCAAATTGTAAATCTTTAAAGCTTTGCTCAATAATTTCTGCCTTAAACGTTCTCTCTACAAAATCTCTTCCAGAAAGTAAACTTACCAAATCAGCTAGCTTGCCTCGGTTGAATTTATACATAAAAGAAATTCTAAGAATATCACCGTAATCAGGAGAGAAAATATCTTCATTGAAATTCTTGACCCATTTGATTTTATTATAAGTTTCATGAGCAATAAAATCTGCGTCTCTCTTAATATCATGTTCAAAAGCAGGTTCTATAAACAAGCGACAAAAATACTCTATTCCTTTACGTAATAAATTTCCTCCAAATTCTTCATCTGAAGCAATCTTAGACATTGCAAAATCAGATTGATTAAGGCGTGTGCCTTTGGAGTTGATACGAACAAATATTTCTGTGACCTCAGCAATATTCAACTCTTGTTTAAGAGTAATCAATCCAAAGGGAATATTAATCATTGAGCGTACTTTTTCAATAGCACGTTCTATTTCAATGTCGGAAATATGTGGATTTGCTTGGCAGTATTCTTTGATGAATTTCATAGAAGAAAAATCACTTTTAAATAATACTGAAATATCTGGAATCCAGTGCTTACTATTAGATATGCTTGGATTTAAGACATCAAATATTTTTTCATCATCTTGGGCAACAGGATTAAAAGCAATTTTTATTTGCTTTTTTGTATAATGTAAATCTAACACCTCTAATCCTTCTATTGCAGACATTAGAGCTGTAATTCTTTGTTGGCCGTCGATAATAATTTTCTTACCACTTGCAGTTGTTTCATCTTTCAATTTAACATCAGGATTTTGCCAAATAATAAGATAACCAGTAGGATATCCTTTATATAATGAATCTACAAGATCACGAACTTGGGTTGTCTTCCAAACGAAGGGACGTTGAATTTCAGGGATAGATATTTCATTTGCTTGGATGAATCCAAGTATGTTTTTCAATGTAAGTTGTGATACATTGTATTTTTCTGAGTGGTTCATTCTAACTCCAAAAACTTATATTTAAATATATTATATCCCTAATTTTTCAAAAACACAATCAAAAAATAAACAATAAAGTCAGAGTGTATTCTATAGTTATGAAACGTAAAAACTCTCAGAAACAACTTGACTTCTCTCCGTATAGAAGCTAACATGTGTTGACGGTGTAGATAAACTATATTAGAAAGGAGTAAGGAGATAGAGATAATGAAAATCATAGAAGTTGATATCAGAGATAAGAGTGGTATGCAGATTATTATCAACAAAGAAGATAGGTATGTAAATTTAGATTTACTAGCAGATCAGATTAATATGTTTGTATTTAGAGAATTGAAACATCTATAAGATGAGAGGAAAGTCTTGGACAATATTAGAAATATCAAGTGCTTATAGAAATGCAAAAAATCAAGCTAGAGTTATGATAGATACATATATCGATCAAGGACGACGTAAAATGTCAGAAATATATGCGTCTAGATGGGACAATGCAGTAGATTTGATATCTGATTTATATTATGATGGAAATCATTTGAGTTGTAAGGGTATAGATATAGAAGGAATACCACACCCTTGTGAGTATGGTTCAATTAGTTCTTGTAAAGCTACAGAACAAAAATCATTATTAAATCGTTTACCATCAAATGAACAGAGTGTTTTTACTGGAACTATTGATTTGAAAAATAATAAAGATGAAGCAAAAAATATTTTAGAAGCTTGGATTAACATATCAAATAATATACAATATGATAATCTAATGGCTATGACCTACACAAATGCTACTGTAGGAACGCATCCTATTGTATTTTTCAGACCACCTGTTGATATTATTGGTGATGTGACGAAATCTGATCATTTTTATATAGATTTCGGTAAGAGCTATAATAAAGATGTGCTGCGATATTTATATATAAAACAAACAGGAAAAAATACCTTTAGAGGCGCATTTTCAGATTTGATTAGTTGGACTATTGTTCCACAATTTGATATATCATCTATTAACTACATGGATACATCAGGATCTCATTCTGAATTTTATTCAGACGCAAAAACAACAGGAATAATAGATTTTAATACGGACCATGCTCATATTGAACCTCTAACTTATGATCAAGCAATTGCGGAAGGAGGAGCTTGGACATGGTTAATTGCAGAGAGGCAAAAAAGATGTATAAATTATCTTGTAGAAAAGCAGCGACAATTTCAATTTATCTTTTATGGCTAAAATTTCTATTGTTATTCCCGTTTACAATACAGAGCAATACCTTCCCCAGTGTCTCGATAGTGGTGTTGTTCAACAAACATTAAAAGATATTGAGATTATTGTTGTTAATGACTGTTCACCAGGGAATTGTAAGGAAATTATTGAAGAGTACTAAAAAACCAACTCTCGTATAAAGTACATTGAACACGAAATAAATAAAGGACTTTACGTCACGCGACAAACAGGATTGTTAGCGGCTATAGGCGAGTTTATTCATCCTCTAGATAGCGATGACTGGCTAGATATAGAAACTTGTGCTATATTATATACGATGCCCTCCAAGAGGCTGGTGCTGATATGCTGTATCATGGAATGAACATCCACTATAACACTGATACTCAAATTTGGGCTCCGGCTAGCCCAATGAATGGATATGAAGAACTAAGCACTGTTGAATTGTTAAACCAAATTTTTGAATACCATTATACTTCGGATCCTACTACCAAATGTCATGGAACAGCTTGTTTTGCATTTAAAACATCAATCCTTCAACAAATCATAAAAGAAGAAAATATCATAAAAAAACTGTTTTCTTATGAAGATTTACTTACTAATATAAGGTATATATCTAATTGCAATAAATGCGTGTGTATTGATAAAAAACTATATTACTATCGTATTGGTAGTGGAAAGAGCCTTACTGATATGAATCCAGAGTTTTTACTATCTAAGATTTGAGATATGAATTTTGTGTTTGAAAAAACAAGAAAGATTCTTTTATCAAAAAATTTATGGACAAAAAAATATGATGACCGTGTAGTATTCGAATATGTTCATATTTTTAGAATTTTAAATTCATCAGGATATCAATATCTCAAAAAGTTTTTTAATCTGTTAACCCTAAATGAATTTCCTCTTCTTGCCTTGAGTTATTTGAATATAAAAAAATATCAACGTAAACAACATATAAAAAATTTGTTTATGAATAATCGAATTCTAGGGAAGCAGTTTTACTCCATTGGGATAAAAAGCTCTCTAAAAATAATCTTAACAGGAATAATAAATCTTTTTATGTCTCTATTAAATAAACTTTTAGAAATTATAGGAATAGTTAAGAAGTTTTAATTACCGTTTTGTGATTAGGTATATCAAAAAACATAGATATTAAAATATCTTTTGAAGACTATACAGAACAGGTTCAAACAGTAAAAAACTCCAGTTGTATCATAATGTCAATTCCTTATTAAAGAAATATAAAAAAAATCACCACAAGTTTGTGGTGATTTTTATTGTTAAGTTATTATAGCATATTTAAATATTATTGTCAAGCACACTTTATTTAAAGTACTTGTTATAGGACTTAGCATGACATTTCTCAATACATTCTTATACTATGGTATCATTGAAATTAGCTTTTAAGAGTCCATGCAGACGGCAGTGAAATATTCACAGAATGAAATTCTCAGAAGTTCGTTACAAAAAGAAATAAATCGTAGATATCCTTAGTACTTAAGGTGATCGTCGCTGTTTGGCGTCTCCTACACGCTCCGATACTTCGGACATCCATGTGTCCTCAATCTATCCCCCCTTCAAAAGAAAAAACCACCGTATTGCTACAGTGGTTTTAGTACCTTGTCGGTTCGGGTACTTCGGCATCCATGCCTTGAGAATAGTTCGCTGATGACTGCATCATCCGATCCATATCAATAGCTAAGTGCTTTTAATACTACACTTAGCTATTTTTGATTTCTTACTTGCATCCAACTTTGTTTCTTGATCTCTACTTCGTTAATTCTTGACATCCTTATCTCCTTATTCCTTACTAATATAGAATTTATCTATATCTTCAACACATGTTAGCTTCAATACGGAGACAAGTCAACTCATTTCTGAGAATTTATTTCTTTATTTTACAATGATTTCTATAAGAATTTCTACAACGGAAACAAGCCTACTCAAGGAGACTCATTTCCGTACATCTACCTTGGAATCCCTCCATTAATCCCAAGTATAGCAGTTTGTATATTCCAGCGTATAACACATTAGCTTGGAAACAAGATATGGTCAAGTAAGTATTGTTTTTTTTTTATTTTATGTTATAATATAGAAAACTTTCTAGGAGATATACATGCAAGCTCATGAAGCATCGTTTAAATCTATTACTGACGAATACCAAAAACTTATTATTCCATTTTATCAACGTTCATATGTTTGGTTTAATAGCGATTGGGAAAAATTTTATGAAGACTTATATTCTTCTATGAAAAATAAAAAAGAACATTTTTTAGGCTCTTTATTAATAAAAAAAGACAGCAATCATAAACACGGATATGTTGTAGACGGTCAGCAACGACTAACAACATTCTCATTACTACTTAGATCTCTTTATATCGATAAATTAAAAGACAGGTGGGCTACAAAAGGTACACTTCCCACATTATGGGATTTTCCTGAAGATGATGCTCTTCCTAAGCTTGAACATTCATATCTTGACAATAAAGAATTTTCCGATATTATTGATTATCATAGAAAAACCGAACCAACTAAAACTAATTCTAAAATGATTCAATGCTATACTTATTTTGAACAAAACATTACTGAATTATCATATGAAGAACAAAAAGATTTTTTTGATTATTTAGTCAGTAAAAATTTATTTGTACATATTACAATTGAAGATTCTGAAGATGAACAAAAAATATTTGACTCGATAAATACAACGGGACAACCTCTTGCAGTAACGGATATCATTAAAAATGCTTTATTCCACCGTTTACTGACATTTGATTGTATGTCAAAAGACAGCATTAGTAAATACTATAAAGATTTTTGGGAATCCATTTTTGAACATACTGAAACTCAAAGAGACTTTTGGAATGCAAAGCAAGATATAGGAAGATACAAACGCTATCGTTCTGAAATATTACTACATGGAATTGCTATATGTGAAGGTATATTAAAAGAAACTGACAGTTTTAATAAGATCAGTACTAGATTTAAAGAAGAATTTAATAAACTATCAAAAGACGAGATTATTGAACTGTTGAAAAAGATACATACTTATGCAACAGATTTTATTTCTTGGGAATTATTTAACAATAAAACTGAATTTCATTATTTGGATAATAGTGAAACTCGTTTATTTCATTACTTAACTGTTAGCCCTACAACTACTATTTATCCTATTCTTATGCTATTAAGAAGCCGTATTTATCATCAGAAAGAGTTGTATTACAAGTGTATTCAACTTATTGAGAGTTATTTGATAAGAAGATCTTTGTTGGAATATACGGATAAACAATACAATAAAACATTTACCAAATTAGTATCTAAAATCAGAGATTTATCTGACGATCAGATATTTAATACTATATTAAAAGAATTAAATACATTTACTGCTAATACAGATATTTTCCCAGATGATAAATTATTATCTCAATTACATACAATTCATCCAAGTCATACAATAACCAAGTTTGTTTTATTTTGGACAGCACTATATCTCGATAATCCAAAATCCGAAAATACCAAGCTTATATATGATAAAAAACTAACTATAGAACATTTAATGCCTCAAAAATGGGAAGAATATTGGAATATTGAAAATTTTACTCCTGAACAAAAAGAGAATCGTAATTCTTTGATATATACTCTGGGAAATCTTTCTTTACTCAGTAATAAACTTAATTCCACATTACAAAACCAAAATTGGGAAACCAAAGTCCATGGAAATGATACTATAGATAAAGGAATTGCAAAACTCAGTATTCTCAACCTTAACAAAGATTACTCTGAAAACGGTTTATTAAACCATAACGAATGGAACGAAGAAGAAATAACTAAACGTACAAACCGACTTATTGATATTATTAAAACAATATGGGCATATTAAAAATATCTATTTACTCGATAAAAAGAATATTGGCAAAAATAAATTGCAAGTCATTTCCCAATTTGAACAAAAAGGTTCTCATGCCAACCGATACGATATAACAATCCTTGTAAACGGTTTGCCCCTAATCCATATAGAATTCAAAAAACGTGGTACGCGCATTCGCGAAGCTTTCAACCAAATCCATCGTTATAGTAAAGAAAGTTTTAACTCTGAAAATTCCCTATTCAAGTACCTTCAAATTTTTGTCATCTCCAACGGCACGGATACCCGTTATTTTGCCAACACGACAAAACGCAACCAAGATAGCTTTGAGATTTTACTATAAACTGGGCAAAGTCTGTCAACACCGTATCAATAATGATAAAAAACAGCACCAAAAGTTAGTGGTGCTGTTTTGATTTCAAGAGGCTTTCGCCTCCTTGCTTTTTGATATCATTTGGAAATTCAACAAAATTAGTTAAAAACTATTGACATAGATTTAAAGTAGGTCTATATAATAGATTTTAGGAGATCAAGATGTTCAGAATTAATTTCTCTCTTGTCAAGTGAGAAATTGAGACTAGATAAAACTATTTCGTTAAGCAATTTAGCAGTAAATCCAACACTGTTGGTTTCAACGAGCTTCAAGAGAGTTTCATTCATCAATACGAGGTCGTCTCGATACAATATATTGTTAAGCCTTATATAACATCAAAGATAATCATACCTATATCCCACAAAATTTCACACATATATATTTTTATTGAATTAATATCGGATCATGTATTTGCCAAGATTTATCAAACCAAGGTTCTAAAGGACCATACAATCGCAATATGGTATTCCAACTTTTTCCAGGAATAGTTTCTATCCAGTTATTTTCAAACCCTTTTGGTGCTTTTGGACCAATATACACATCATAAGAACCATCATCATTCATTACTAAATTATTATAACTACTAACTGTTGCAAAAGGTTGGCTGGTTTGAAGCATTGATCTTGTTTGAGAATCATAGACGGTAATAGACCAATTATCTTTTGCAGGCACATTTGGAGGAAGTACTATTTTATAAGTTTTTCCTCCATCAAGAATATTTCCATTATTGTCTGTATATGTATATGCATATTGAGATCCTTTACCAACAAATTTAACAGACATCGCTGGAGTGACAACAGTTGCATAAAAAAAGAATATAGCTTGTGTATCTAAATCCAAAATATTATTCTTAATAAATGTATAGTTTATTGATCCCAAGGGATTGAGCCAAGAAGTACTGTTTGTATAGATAAAAGCCTCTTGATTTCTAGGATAAGACACTAAGGTTCTAGCAGTTACAGCACCAATTTCAGCAGCAGATTTCAGAATATCCTTCATTCGCTCATCAGGATCAAATTCTTTTCCTTTTTCTATTCCTAGTGATTGCATTGCTCCTAATAACATTGGATTAAGAGTATCTATTGGTTCATTTTGTATAACTTCATTCATTTCATCATAAATACGGGCATCCATATAATGAAGAGTATTTAATTTCACTTTAGATCCATTAACAAACTTCATTTCAGAAGGGCTTTCATCATAAGGATATATACGCCAATTTTGTTTAATAGACTCAACTGCAAGTTTTGAATCGCCATCTACTGCAAACCCTCGTCCAATTAACCAATTTTCATAAGTAGCAGACTGAACAACATAGTATCCTGTTGAAGGGATCTTTCCTTTATAATCAGGTGGTAATACAAGAAATTTCCCTCCTTGACCATTATCTGACCCTAAATTACCAAGATCTGCTACATATCTAAAAAAGTGATCGTTAATAACTCCTAAGAAATTTGTTGGAGTTTCAAGTACCATTGCTTGATTAGTTTTTAGCTTTAACCACGACATGAAATATACAGAAGTACTATTTGGAGTAAGAAATAATGAGTCTGAATTTAAAAAATCTTCATAAATTACAACTGTATCATTAGCAGATCCAACTTCTAAAATACCTCTTTTTATTGCACTCATTGATGCTAAAGGTAATCCGGACAAAAATACTTCTGTTGCTCGTTGAATATCAAGGTTGCGATATACTTTTTCTACAGATTCTTTTTTTGGAACTCCATCAGATAAATATAAAGTTCCAAAATATGTTTTAACAACATTAGGAGTAGCAATCCCTTCAGGCTTCATATCAGAGTTTTTAGAACAGCTTACAACCAGTAATATAAGCATACAATAAAAAATTTTCATATAATCTCCTATTTAATATATTTAATATATTAAATATATTAAATAAAGTAAATCTATCGTTAAGTTTGCGACGGTTCTACGAAATAAATCATCATTATATTTTCTATAATATTAATATGATATGATATTGTCAATATTTATTACTATTTTAATAATAAATTTTTCAATATATACTCACTCAAACATCATTGAGATATTTTCCGGTTTTAGGATTCCCACCTCCGAATAAGATCACAGTATCACAAATTAGATCATGAATACCGTTATAAATTTGACCTTTGTGTTCAAATTCCCCAATACAAATCTTGTATTTTAATAATGAGTATAAATTACCCGCTGTGAACGGCTTGTTGTTTCTTGTGAATTATTTTATCGATATATCAGTTATTGAACACTCTTACGCTACAACTACCATTCAAAGATTCTTTCAAACTTCGCAGATTATTCTTCATAAAGAACTAAGTTCTTCAATCCTATCGTTAATTCCAGATTTGTATGAGTAGATTTATATCCAAAATTTGTCTAACTACTGTTTTCCCATTTCCTACGATCCTATTTTTTACCGTAGCAAGTTTCTTATCTTGTATCATTTTTCTCTTTCAAATTACGCAAAGCCCAGCAACATATTTAACGTCAATCACACCATACTTATCAAACAATCGTGGATTAATACTAAATCAAGAACTGTATGAATATCTAGAATAGATAGAATATACAATACCTAAACATAATTTCTTAAAATTTGGTAGAAATAATGTTATCCGATTATCAGAATCCTATGCTTTATATACATTAATTTCCAATAAAATCTTGACACATGTGTAACAATAATGTATATTAATATAAAATATAAAACGATTTACCATTCTTACGGTTAAAATCATATTAACAATGGCACTTATTTAGAATTTAAAGAACTAAGAGTTTACATATGTACAATTATATTAATTTTCTCAAAGGTATAGCTATCATATCTGTAATATTAACACATATAATACCTCTACAAACAAGAAAAGATATATTTAATGTATATTATATAATACAAGGTGTACCAATTTTTATGTTTTTAAGTGGATATTTATTAAGTAAAAAAATCTGCCATACTGATAAAATCTTTAGGATATACTTTTCTTATAAAAATGTATCTAAGCTATTATATACATTTATTCTACCTTTTATAATACTAGCATTTGCTCAATATTTATTTTTAGGAATCAGTATAAAAGATCTTTTAATAGCAGGTGGAGCTCAAGGACCCGGTGGATATTACTTTTTTTTATATATCCAAGTATGGATTTCAATACCCTTTTTTGCTTTTATCCATAGAAAGGCTACTACTTACAGTATTGTTATACTACTCATTCTCATCCAAATTATTCTATTTAATATAAATATTCCTGATTGGATATATCGTTTTACTATTATCAGACATTTATTACTAATTTATATAGGAGTATTTTATCAATCAAATAACATAAAACTAATATCTTTATTTCAAAAAAAACACATCAGGTCCATATACTTATACATATTATTTATACTTAGTATATATGTTCTTTATTTTGTAGAATATCACTACAAACCTCATATATTATTACCAAAATCATGGGTATGGTTTTCTTATGTCACTGACCCATATGTATTTCTATACATAAATATATTATTGTACATATATAAATATTTACACTCTATTGCAAAAAATATCTTTTTTATAATAGAAGTTGCTGGCAAACATTCTTTATCTATTTTATTAACTCATATTACGTGTATAACGTTTTTAAATGATTATAGTTGGAAAAATGCTATTTTTTGCATACTAATAGCATTTGTATTAGAATTAAAACAAAAATATAACTATAATAAAATATAAATTAGTATGTTATCGACAGTACTCCTCTTCAGATCAGTACTCAAGTATTAGTCAATAAAAATGGAGAGATTTTTTGGAATAGTTGTTTACAGAAACAAAACCGGGTCTTTTTCTCTTATCATAATACTCATGAAAAAAGATCTTTTTTTTGCCAATATCGTCAAGAGAAATAACAAAACTGTGAACCAGTTCCGTCAGTGTATACATCACCAATAACAAAGGACATAGAAAAGTTTCCTCTTGGGTCAAATCCATGAATTGTACCACTTTGACGAACACTATGCAAAAGATATCCTAATTCTGTAGTAAACGCTACTCCACCAACATTTATTTGCAAATTATGTCTTCCTATCTTCGCATATGATATGGTATTTAAAACTAACATGATAATAAACAGAATAATATTTCTCATTAATCTCCCCCTTTTTTTTATAAGGTATATTATATATAAATAATAGAAATTTGCTAAAACAACACATTCGTCATAGTTTCATATTCGGTATCATCAGCAATAATATTTGTAATCAATATCAATAAATCTAACTCGTATGCTTATCTTTCCTTTACAGTATTATTTGCTAAAGTCTTCACATTCTTACTATCCTTTGGTATTACCTAATATACACTTCTGAAATTGTATTTCTTTTGACGATTGTTTATAACAAATTTTCTTAGACATGAATCTTCTCCTCTGAAATTCTTTCTAATAAGACAGCTTTTTCTTTGTACGTGTTTCAAATCAATAAATAATAACATCTCCGTACTTCTTATCAAATTTAATAATTCAAATTTTTCTTTTCGTCTTCTTACAAGCAAAAAGATTACTGCCACTACCAACAAAAAGAATCCACCGTTATACCATATAATTTATAAACTTGATTTAAATTCTACACTGCTAGCATCATACTCTATTATTGAAACGATGTTCCTAAAATATTTACTTATTTCATATATCGTTATCATAAAATTATTTCCACCCAATAGTAGGTTGTTCCCTTTATTTTTCTACTATAACAAATAATTCATCTATTACCGTAATTCTCTTTCCTATTTTTAAAGAAATATCACTCTATCAAATAGAGGAATATTTTGTCGTAGTCAGAGTAGACTCTTAAAAGAAAAATTCCTTGATCCATTTTGCAAATTAAAATCTAAAAACTTGACTTTTTAATTAAATATATGTACAATATGTATATTTTCAATTGTATGTCTAAATTTTCATCTCTATTTTAATACTTATTTCTAAAAGAGTAGTATAATATATAAATCTTTCTCTTCTATATAATTATATGAGATATTACTTTTTTATATACTAATATAATATTTTACTGCAATAATGCAGGTATTAATACTATTAAGGAGTATATTATGAAATATTTATCACTTTTTTTCTTGCTTTTTATTACATCAAACACATATACACAAAGTATCAACCTTTACGGTCCAGGGGGACCACATATTGCTTTATCGGAAGTAGCCGAATCATTTAAGAAAGATACCGGTATTTTGGTTAATGTTAATTTTGGACCGGAAGCTAAATGGTCTCAACAAGCATTGAAAAATGCTGATATCCTTTTTTCAGCATCTGACAATCAGATGACAGCTTTCTTACAAACATATAAGAATTTTTCCCAAGCTCATGTTCATCCTATTTATTTGCATGATGCATTAATCATTGTGCAAAAAGGAAATCCTAAAAAAATTACAGGTATTAAATCTCTTCTGAAATCTGGTTATAATATTATTGTTAATGACGGATCCGGTATAAGTCAAACCAGTGGAACAGGTGTATGGGAAGATATCCTTGGAAGAACTAAAAATATTAATATGTTCGCTCAATTTAAAAAAAATATTGTCTTCTATGCTGTCAATAGTGGTTCCGGAAGAGATAAATTCTTAGATCCGAATGCTAAAATAGATGCTTGGATTAGCTGGAGTGATTGGGGTATCTTAGGAGAAGTTATCCCTATAGAAAAGGAACTATCAATTTCTCGTCCACTTAATATCGCTATAAAGAATAATCCAACTTCTCAAATTACTAAATTCATTGAATATCTTAATTCTGATAAGTCTCAAAAGATTTTTCAGAAACATGGTTGGTATAAAACAAAGTAAATTACTTTATTAAATATACTATATACTGAAAAATCTATGTTGGTATACTGAAAAAGGAGTGGTTAAATTTCTTCTCTTTCTCTTTTTCCTTTTTTCAAATATTACCTTTCGAAACTACTATAGAAATATTGTCCTATAAAAAATTTTGATTTTGGTTGTCAGAAAAAATAAAGAATAAAACGCCCTTAAAATGGGGCGTTTTATTTTTATAACTATCGATATTAAGATACTTTAATACCAAAACTATGAACTCTATTTTTATTCAGATCATATAAAAATTCAAAGTTTATGTTTTAAAATATCCCGGCACTTTAAAATTCGGGTTATTAAAAAATCAAAATATAATCCATTATTTTTTAGATACATAGCTATTTTCATAATCTCACACTCCTTGTCTTTTTTTTACTAACAAATAAAAAAAAGACACCCTCAAATTGAGGGCGTCTTCGAGGTAGACAGATATGTAATTAATGTATGTTAAGTGCGGCTAAATTAGTAAAAGTATGAGCTCTATTTTTATTCGGATCATAGAAAGTTAATAATTTCAAAGTTTGTACTTCTAACTTTCCTGGCGCTTTGAAATCTGGGTCATTACCAAAAATCAAATAGCGTCCATTATTTTTTTTAGATATATAGAGCATACCAGTACCACCCATATAAGGTGTAGGACCTTGAAATCTAAAATATTCCCAAGTGGTTTCTATTAGATTTAAAGACTTATATTTACCTAGAGGTTGAAACATGAAACATTGATAACCATCCTCGACCCATCGAAAAGCTCCCAATTCATGACGTAATAACGCGTTAACATGGAAAGAATAAGGTTCAGATCCAAAACAAGCATAAGCAATTTTTGTTAAGAATGGATCAACAGGCGGCTTAACGGGTTCGCTAGGCTCAATAGGCGTAGGCTTAATAGGCGCAGGCTCAACAGGTTTACTAGGATCATTGGGGTCACTAGATTCAACTTGTTTAGTATCATCATTCATAATATTTTCTGACTTAGAAATTGCTGAACAAGATACACTTAACAAAAACATTAAAAGTGTAAGAATTCTCATAAAATACTCCTGAGATTTTTATATTTTCTAAATAGCTGATACTATATTAAATATCTTTCAATTCATTAATAATATTATTAGTATACACTATTTTTTTTTAAAAATCTACAAAAAACACATAATATAATAAAAAAATTATTATTCATAAATATACCTTACTTTTTCTTACTATCAAAAGAGCTTTTTAAATGATTATTATCAATCATCTTGACTAACGTTTGAAGACATACTAAGTTGCTTATGTTATGTATAATGAAAGCTTATCTTCAAGTAGCAGTCACTGTATTTCAAAACCACTATGGAAATATAGGAACTTTTTCTATTAAACTCTTTGTTTAAATTTTGCCGCAGTACAAACTTGTTTTCTAATGCAGTAAAATTAAAAGTTTTAGAAAAATAGATTTCACGGAGTGTAAATGAAAAACAATATATTGAAAAAATAAAACACATTATTTTAGTTGTTATAATAATTTATATAAAAAATATTGTAAATCTATTTCAAATAGTTTATAATAAATCGAAGTTTTACTATATTGTATTTTATTCTTTAATATAGTATATTTTGAGAGAGAGAAATGATTAAGGTTGAAGAAGTCCTGCCTATTTTAAATAAACATTTTTTAAGATCTTGCTGTCAATTATCTTCTATTGAAAACACATCTACAAAAGTTCTTTGTCATAGTATAACAACTCCTATTCCTCATCCGCCCTTTAACAAAGCAGCTATGGATGGATGGGCATATCACAGCGATATTCTTCAAGGAGATATTTCTTTAAAATTACATCCGGAAATAATCAAAGCAGGAGATGATTTCCAAGATACTATCGTTTCCGATGAATGTGTCCGTATTATGACAGGTGCAAAAATTCCTGATCACTGCAATGCTGTTCATCGATTGGAATTCGGTATTGAATCCGAAGGATATGTGCATTTTAAGCAGAAGGAAACTTCCAATAATATTATAACAGAAGGACAAAACCTTCAAAAAGAAGAAGAACTACTTCCTGTTAAAGTTTTAAACAGTAAAGACATTGCTGTATTATCCGCTAGTGGAATTAAAACAATACAAACAGTAATTTCTCCAAAAATAGCGATTGTTTCTACAGGAAACGAAATTAAAACGTTATCGGAGCCTTGTCCGGACGCATGTATTTATGATTCAAACGGCATTTATTTAGTAAATATCTGCCAAGAATTAGGATTTGATGCTGTTTTTCTCGGAATTATTCCGGATACGGAAGAAGCTTTAGCTGAATTTTTGGATAATCAAATTACTTCATATGATATTGTTATTTTTTCGGGAGGCGTTTCGCAGGGAGATTTCGATCTTATTCCACAGGCTCTTCAAAAAATAAACGTCACCACCCATATTCATGGGGTTAAATTAAAACCCGGAAAACCTTTTTA
Organism: Brevinemataceae bacterium; assembly: GCA_051647535.1. Classification (GTDB taxonomy): domain Bacteria; phylum Spirochaetota; class Brevinematia; order Brevinematales; family Brevinemataceae; genus Brevinema_A. The sequence continues at coordinate 11,402 of JBOFEA010000026.1, read as the reverse complement.
TTTTGGAACATCTCCAAATAAAAAGGCTTTTTTTGGATTGCCGGGCAATCCTCTTTCTGTTTTTGTTTGCTTTGAATTATTCGTAAAATATTATATTTACAAATGCATGGGCTTTGAATATCATTCCAAAGAATTCCAAATTCCTTTAGATACTGATTTTTCAAGAAAAGATTCAGAGCGGCAAGAATATATTCCTGGAGTCTTGGTTCAAGGCCAACACGGAATGAATGTTTCTATTCTTCCTTACAAAGGATCGTCTATGATAACAATTTTACCGCAGACGGAAGTTTTAGTATCGATTCCGGAAGGAATTGCAAAACTAAATAAAGGAGCTTTTGTAAATGTTAGATTCTTACAATAGAGAAATTTCCTATATGCGTATTTCTTTGCTGGATACTTGTGATCTTCGTTGCACCTATTGTATGCCTGAAAATAAACCGATATTTATGAATAAAGATCATTGGCTTTCGTTTGATCAAATCCATAAAGTTGTAAAAAGTGCGGTAAAACTCGGTATATACAAGTTCCGCCTGACAGGAGGAGAACCGCTTCTTCGTCCTGACGTAGAGAAGCTGGTAGCTATATTAGCATCAACAGAGGGAGTTAAAATCCTTGCAATGACGACTAATGGTACTCATTTAGCTTCTTTGGCAAAGCCTTTACAAAGTGCAGGTCTTCAAACGATTAATATTTCTTTAGATACACTTGATCCTGTTCGGTATAGTATGATTACCCGAGGTGGATCAATAGAGCCTGTATTGAAAGGAATCGATGCAGCTTTTGAAGCCGATTTAAAAGTTAAAGTAAACATGGTAATTATGGATCAAACAAGCATTGACGAACTGAATTCCATGAAAGAATTCATCGAAGCTAAAGGCGGTAGACTCCAAACCATTGCAATGTACAAACTTAACGAAATAAAAAAAGACAACCATCCTTACGACAGGCCGGAAGCATGTACTCTTTGCAATCGGATTCGATTAACCGCCGACGGAAAACTCAAACCTTGTCTGCATAGTAATGATGAATATATATTAGATTTTAATAATTTAGAAAACTCGTTATTCCAAGCAATAAAAAATAAACCCGAAAAAGGAATAATCAATTCCAACATCAATGTTAATTCAATAGGAGGATAGATTTGGAATTTTCTCACTTAGATCAAGAAGGCACAGCATCCATGGTCAATGTTGGACACAAAACTGAAGTTAAACGTTATGCCTGTGCCGAAGGAAAGATACATTTATCCCAGACAGTTATCCAAATGATCCGAAACAATGAAATTCAAAAAGGAAGCGTACTTTCATGTGCTAGAATTGCAGGAATTATGGGAGCAAAAAAATGTTCCGAGCTTATTCCGTTATGCCATCAACTTTTGATTGACAAAATCAGTGTAGATTTTCAAATAGAACCGACTTATATTCTCATAAAAGCTGAAGCATTCTGCACAGGCAAAACAGGAATAGAAATGGAAGCATTAACTGCTGTCAATATTGCAGCATTGACAATATGGGATATGTGTAAAGCAGTTGATAAAACCATGTCTATTACCGATATTGTTTTAATCGAAAAACTTAAATCCGAAGAGGCATAATTATGAAACATCCATTTACAATTATTTCTTTTAATACATCTGAAAAAACAGGCACAAGAAAAACTTCTGTGGAACAAGTCACATTTGTTGAAGGTATTGGAATTCAAGGAGATGCCCACGCCGGAAAAATAGAAGATAGACAAGTATCGTTGCTTTCTATGGATGAAATCGAACACTCCAAAGCATACGAAGAAGCAAAATCAAAAGGTGTGCTTTTAGAACCAGGAGATTTCGCGGAAAATATGACAACACGAGGTGTTATTCTTCATAAACTTCCTTTAGGTACCAAAGTTTACATTGGAGAAGTGATTTTGGAAGTATCTCGGATCGGCAAAAGCTGCCACGCAGGATGTGAAATCACAAAATTAATCGGACAATGCATCATGCCGTCCAAAGGAATCTTTATGCGTGTATTAAAAGGTGGTACTACAGGATATGACGATCACTGTTATTACGAGCTCGGATAGAGCATTTCAAGGTGAATATCAAGATCTATCCGGAAGTGCTATATGCAACATCTTAAAAGAAGCTTTTTCAAATATTCATCTTAAATACGAACTTGTTCCGGATGAAGAGGTATCGATAAGTACAGCAATTCTGAAGAATCTCGATTCCGAATGGATTATTACAACAGGAGGAACAGGTATTTCGCCGAGAGATATTGTTCCTGATGTCTGCCGAAAATTATGCGACAAAGAAATTCCGGGAATTGCCGAATACTTACGAAGAGAATCTCTTAACGAAACCCCTTATGCTGTTTTTTCCAGAGGATTTGCAGGATTAAAACAGCAGACAATTATTGTTAATTTTCCGGGAAGCGAAAAAGGAGCTGTCTTTTGTATGAAGCTTTTACTTCCCTTGCTCAAACACGGATCAGAAATGACTAAAGGAAAAAGCCATTAAGATAAACGCAGTTCAACTGCAATAATACGTAGGAGGATTTTATGAAAAAAAAACAAACTACTTGTAATTATTGTTCTCTTGCATGTAATTTTGACGCTTACACCGAAAATGATTTGATCATTCGCTTGGAACCCACTTCCAATTATCCTGTAAACAAAGGATTTTCCTGTATCAAAGGATTATCTTTACACAAACAACTTTCCAAATTCAATGATCGCCCTCTTCCCCGTATTAAAGAAAACGGAGAGTTTCGTTTTCTTTCGACATGGGAAGAAGGATACCAATATGTTGCTGATAAACTGGCAGTTATCAAAAAAGAATACGGTGGAGACGCTATTGCCGGAATCAGTACAGGACAGTTATGTACGGAAGAAATGGCTTTATTTGGACATATTATGCGTAATTTTTTGGGTGGAAACGTAGACGGTAATACAAGATTATGTATGGCTACTTCTGTTGTTGCTCATAAACAAAGTTTTGGATTTGATGCACCTCCTTACACATTAAATGATTTCGAGCTTTCAGATACCATTATTTTTATTGGAGCAAATCCTATAGTTGCCCATCCAATTATTTGGAACAGAGTACGATTAAACCAAAATAAAAAAATAGTAGTGATTGACCCTCGCTGTTCTGAAACAGCTAAGCATGCCGATATGCATTTGGAATTAACTCCCAAATCCGATCTTAAACTGTTTTATACTTTAGCAAATTATCTTATCGAAAAAGATTGGATTAATCATGATTATATCAATAATTATACCGAAAATTTCGAAGAATTTAAAACACACGTTGCCGAGTTTACCTTGGACAAACTAGAAGAAACAACAGGAATAACTCCGAAACAGCTTAAAGATCTTGCAACACTCATCCATAACAGCAAAAATGTTTCATTATGGTGGACAATGGGTGTCAATCAAGGATATGAAGCTGTACGCACCGCTCAATCAATTATCAATATTGCACTAATGACAGGAAATATCGGACGTCCCGGAACAGGAGCCAATTCTATTACAGGTCAATGTAATGCTATGGGATCTCGCGTATATAGTAATACATCAGGACTCTACGGCGGAGGAGATTACGATAACGAAAATCGCAGAAATGCTGTCGCTCAAGCATTGGATATTGATCCAACGCTGCTACCTACTAAACCTACATTACCTTATAATGTTATCATTGAAAAAATAATCTCCGGAGAAATCAAGGCATTATGGGTTTGTTGTACGAATCCCCGCCACTCTTGGACAAATAACGAAGAATTTAAAAAAGCTGTTGATAAATTGGATTTGTTTATTGTTCAAGATCTTTACGGAGATACTGAAAGCTCGATTGAAGCTGATGTCTTTTTCCCTGTAGCAACAGGCCTCCAAAAAGAAGGTGTTATGATTAATACTGAACGAAGATTATCCAAACTCCAACCAATTATCTCAACTTCCCGTCCGTCAGATTACCAAGTATTCTATGGAGTCGCAAAAGCTTTAAACATGGGCTCTCTATTAAAAGGATGGGAAACACCTAGATCAGCCTTTGAATTACTCAAAAAATGTTCTAAAGGAATGCCTTGTGATATGACAGGTGTCGACTACGATGCTCTTAACGATTCTCCCGGAATTCAATGGCCTTTCCGTGAAGGTGATACGTTATTAGAAAATGAACGCCGTTTGTTTGAAAACAATCAATTTTATACTCCTTCCAAAAAAGCAAAATTTATTTTTGAAGCACCTATGGAAAATCCGCTGGCTGTCACTAAAGAGTATCCTTATATTCTCAATACGGGAAGAGGCACTGTCGGTCAATGGCACACACAGAGCCGTACTAGAGAAGTGTCTTATGTTAATGATATTTCATCCAATAATTCCTATATTTTTATTAATCCCGAACTAGCTCATGAACACCATATCAAAAAATTCGATAAAGTGTTGGTCAAATCAATTAATGGACGTGAAAGTGTTTTTATCGCAGAATTAACCTCAAATGTTCCTAAAAATCAATGTTATGCACCTCTGCATTATATCGAAACAAATCGATTGACACCATCATTATATGATTCGTATTCTAAAGAACCGTCTTACAAAACTACGCCTATTTATATTCAAAAAGTAGAGGAGTAATTATGAAAAGAATCAATATCGATCGTGACAAATGTATTGGTTGTCTTACATGCGTCACTTCATGTATCGTCTCTCATCACGCAGAAGAATCCCGTAACAGGGTTGTTTTAAGTAGTAATCGCAAAAATTCACCTATTTTTTGCCGACACTGCGATCTTCCCGAATGTGTATTTACTTGTATGTCAGGAGCTATGTCCAAAGATCCAAAAACAGGTTATGTCACTTACAATCAGAAACAATGTGCCAGTTGTTATATGTGTATCATGGCATGTCCTTATGGAGTCTTAAAAGAAGATGATCGTACCAAAAAAGAAATTCTTAAATGTGATATGTGTACAGACCATGAAACAGGTTTCCCCCAATGTGTTGCTAAATGTCCCATGACAGCAATTACTTTTGAGGAGGTTCGTTAATGAAATATATAGTATTAGGTGCATCTGCCGCCGGAATAAACGGAGCCGAAGCACTTCGTCGTTTAGATCCAAATGCTGAAATTATTCTTATTTCTAAAGATACGGAAATTTACTCCCGTTGTATGCTTCATTATTATATCAGCGGAGAACGTTCTGTCAGCCGCTTAAATTTTAAATCCGACGACTTTTTTACAAAAAATAATATTAAATGGATTTCCGGAAAAGAAGTGACTGAAGTTAACGAAACAGAAAAAACCGTTTTATTGGATTCAGGAGAAGAACTCCATTTTGATAAACTTTTAATTGCTTCCGGAGCTTCAAGCAGATTTCCAAATATTCCAAATTTAACTCCATCACCCTATATTGTAGGCGTAAGAACGCTGGATGACTGTGACCGTATTAAAGAACTTTCCAAAAAATATAAACATGCCGTTGTAATTGGAGGAGGATTGATAGGTGCAGATATTATAACAGGATTATCCCACTCTGAAGCCGATATAGCTCTTATCGAAGTATCTTCCCACATGATGAATCGGCAGTTAGATACTTATACAGCAAAAAATTATCAAGAATTATGGCAAAAAAAAGGAATCAAATTTTATTTTGATGTATCCATCAATGGTGTCATTCTTGACAAGCAGAATGACAAACCCGAATATATCCAAATTAACGGATCGGAAAAAGTAAAAGCTGATTTTATTGTCGTTGCTTTAGGGGTTTCTCCTAATATTCAATTTCTTAAAAATTCTTCCATTGAAAAAACACAGTTTGATGCTATTAAAGTCAATCATCAAAAACAAACATCTCATCCCGATATTTACGCTGCCGGAGATGTGACAGGAACTGCTGCAATTTGGTCTGTTGCTGTCAAAGAAGCAATTATTGCAGCTCATTCCATGACAGGCAACGAACTTAACATGGAAGACTTTTTTGCTGCAAAATCAACAATGAATTTTTTCGGTGTTCCTACTATGTCTTTAGGACAGTCAAATCCATCTTGTAATACCATGATTCCCGCTATACAAAATCACGAAGCCGGAACTTACAGTTTCCATTCAGATGATCAGGAATTTGATATTGACATCCAAATTGACTACAAGGGCAATTACAAAAAAATTGTTCATAAAAACGGAAAAATTTATGGAGCTTTATTGCAAGGAGATCTGTCTTATTCAGGAATTTTATCGCAACTTATCAAAGAAAATATTGATATCTCAAAAGTAAAAAAATCTATCTTTGATATCAGCTATGCAGATTTCTTTAATATTACTGAAAGCTTAGAGTATCATTTTGACTAGAACAGCTGTGATTCTTGCCGGAGGTAAGGGAACACGCTTAGGAACCATCGATAAAGGATTGTTAACATATCAAGGCCGTTTTTTTATTGAACGTATCTTAAGCGAATTAAGTTCTTTTGTCCAATGCTTTGTCTCAACAAATACTCCAGAACATTATCAACAGTTTCACTGTCCTATTATTTTAGACAAACACCGGAATATTGGAGCTATTGAAGGTATCTATCAAGGTTTGCAACACAGTAACAGTGATTGGACTTTTATGATCAGTGTAGATCAACCTTTGTTTTCCGGAAGAATTCCAACCTATTTGCAAGAGTTTATTTGTTCGGATTACGATGTTATTATTCCAAAAGACCATAAGGGAATATCTTATCCCTTATGCGGTTATTATCATAAGCGGTGTCAAAATATTGTATTGTCACAGATTAATTCATCTCAATATAGTATTTATAAAATGCTAGAGTTGCTCCGTGTGAAAACGGTGGATATTTCTCAAACAAATTTTTATTCACCCAAAATGATGATCAATGTTAACTCGCCTGAAGATAAAGAGCAACTACCCTTAATTGCTGTTGTGTCAGGAAATCAAAATTCAGGGAAAACAACACTTATTTGTAATCTTATTACAGAATTTACAAAAAAAAATAAAAGTGTTGCTGTCATTAAGCATACTAGCCATTCTTACCCCTTTGATGAAAAAGGAAAAGATACTTTTCTTTTTCGGCAGACAGGAGCAAAAGCTACAGCTATTTTTTCTCCAAATTCCTTTATGATCAATCAAGAAATCCCCATACCTGATTTTATTAAAATGTTTGAACAGTATGATGTTATTCTGCTTGAAGGATTTAAAGATTCATCTTACCAAAAAATACAAATAATGACAGATAATAAAAATGATTCGTTATTGACAAATGTTATTGCACATATCGGCGGAAATAAGAATATCCTTCCCCATTTTGCACCCAATCAAATACAAGAAATTATGGACTTTTTACTTTTTACTAAATAGTTATAGGAGAAATCTATGAATTTATTAACAATGCCTATAGGATTCGTAGCTTCCGTAATGGGGTCTGTCACGCTTTCCAATATTTACGGAATGATGGGATATACTTGGATTCGATGTCTATTTCACGGACTAGGTGTTATTGCAACTTTAATGATGCTTGTAAAAATTGTCAAATTTAATGCAAAATGCCGTGAAGAATACAATAATATGGTTCTAGCAAGTTTATATCCAGCTTTCTCAATGCTCATCATGCTTATCGGTGCTTTCATATTTCCTATATATCCGACTGTCGGAAAAGTGTTATGGCTTGTCGGAATTATCATCCATGCACTGTTTATCTTAATTTTTACATGGAAACATGTAATCAGAGGATTTAACTACGGAACATTTGTTCCTACATGGTTTGTCACTTATTTTGGAATTTTAGTAAGCGTTGTAGTAGGCAAACCTTTTAACGAACCCGTTATCACACAAGTATTGACTTATTATGGATTAACAGCATTAGTTCTAGTTTATCTGCCTTTGATTTTCAGAGCTGTAAAAGACAGCATTCCCGAACCATTAACACATACAAGAGCTATTTTTCTCGCACCACCCGCTCTGACTCTTGTCAGTAGTTTGAATACTCTACCTTCTAATCCTCTTCTTATTACGGGGCTTTATGTATTATTAATAGGAGCATTGATTTATACAGTTGTAAGTATTCCGAAATTTTTTGCTGTTCCATTCACTCCGGTATTTGCAGGATTGACATTCCCTATGGCTATTGGAACACTTGCCGGAATAAAAACATCTGAATTTTTCTCTGATAAAAATGAATTATTATCTTATTTTGCATTTCAAATTTCAGGATTTCAGTTGGCATTGACGACTGTATTTATTTACTTTGTACTATTTCAATTTTTTAAAGTCTTTGTTAACGAAAAAAAGAATTTAAGTTCATAACATAAGTTAAAGATATGATGGTATATTTCAAACTTTTTACATCATTTTTAAAAGTGGGATTAACTACTTTTGGTGGCGGTTCTTCCTTTATTCCTATTGTCCAAAAAGAAAGCGTAGAGATAAATCACTGGCTCTCGGAAGCCGAATTTATTGATGCAGTTGCTTTCAGCCAATCTCTTCCCGGTCCCGTATTAACCAAGCTTGCGTCTTTTGTCGGGTACAAAGCCGGAGGATGGTTAGGTAGTTTGGTTGCCGTGTCATCAGCAATTTTACCTGTAGCACTAATGATGATCTCTTGTTCCTTTCTTTATACCCGCTATAAAGAAACAGCTTGGATGAAAAATATGCTTGTCTTTGTAAAACCTGTTGTCTTCGTCCTTATGGTAGATATTATTTTCGGAATGAGATCAATTCTTGGTACTCAACAATCTTATATTATTATGATTGTGACAATGATAGGGTTATATTTTTTCAAAATTCATCCTTCATTTTTGATTATCGGAGCAATGGCTGCCGGAATTATGTTCAAATAATTATATACTATATTACGCTAATGATATTTTAGATTAATTTTTATCTCCTTGTAAATCGGTATTTTCCGACAAATAGGGGGTCTTTTTGATAGATATACGTTGGAATGGTGTCTATATACTTATCTACCCTTTCCTAATCAATAAACACCTCTTACAATTAGGAAAATCATTTGTTTCTATTGACAAACATATTTGTAGTTGTTATAATATTTTCGTACTCCCTTGTTTGATACTTACTATATATTTTATATTAAAACGTACTGAATAGCTACACACTCAGGATGTTATTTTAATTCACTTATAGTGGATTTATGCGTTCCATATGTAGATTTATAGTAAGATACAAGCTCATAAGGGTAAACAGTATGTACCCCCTATGAGTTTTTTATTTTCAATTTAAACTTTGATAAGGCTTTGAATGTGTGTTTAGAGATATTCAATAAACATCCTTTCTAAGGAGGTCAACATAGCTAATTATGGTTCCTATTGTGGAAACAAATCCACTAGTGTGAATACTTCTTATTACAGGTACATCTTGTCTTAGGCATCTCTTCAATGAAAACACGATAAGGGAAAATACTCTCCAGCTCTATAACAAGAAAAATATCAACCAAAGGAAAAAAACTAATGAAAAAAATATTATTATTAAATTTATTATTTATTTTAGGCGCTTGTTCCGCAACTCCTTCATCCTCAACACCTCAAGAACAAGCTATTTCCGAAGCTATTTCTGAAGCGAAATCAAGGCTTCCTGAAATCATATTACAGAATACAAAAGAGTACAAAACTAATATTGTTGAACTATATACATCGACATTAACTAATACTTGTATACAACAGTATACTATCAATGATCGCTATTTATCACGTATAACTATTGTATATCTTAATGGAACAGGTATACCATCTATCGCCAATGCAGGGAGTACTAAAGATAAATGGAATGACGATATTATTATAAAAACGGCCACCTATGATACTCTAAGAGAATTACCTATGCCTAAGATATATAAAAAGGATGGTAGTTTATATACTGTTGAACAAGGTTCAATATTGTACCGATCTACTCAAAAACAATTTGAAGTATGGAATTCGCCCGATATAAGCAGTGATAAAAATGCAGGAAAATGGGGTTCAGTTCTTAACAACGAAATAACTTATAACCTAATTAAGGTGACAGATACACACCTAACAATACTGCCAGTTTCAGAATCCGATGGTAAATATACCATTGAATCTACCATAGGCTCAATCTATAATAGAATTTAATATCAAAATATCCCGATAAATTATCGGGATATTTACTTAATCTAAATAAAAGAGATATACATATTTCAATAGCCTCCAATTATAACAAAAAATTAAAAATATTACAATCAAAAAATCATTATTCACACAATATTGATTCAATTACATACAAAATATAGAATAAAAACAAAAAAGCCGTATTTAGTACGGCTTTTTTTGTTTTTTATTTTAATAAATTTTTTAACTAGGAGTCATCACAGATTTACGTTTTAAGGTCCACTGTGTTTTACCAGAACTTCGATACCTAGTATGGAAATCATTAGTTAATGAGGTATAGTTTGCAGTTGGAGATTTGGACATGAGTGCAATATTTGTGTCTGCACCAGTGCCTCTCAGCAAAGAAACCATATATCCGTCCCAATCACCCCATCCTTGGAGATAAAACATTGTACGCTTTCCTCCATATTGATTAACAAGTGAACCGGGAGCATCTGTCTCTGCATTACAACCTTGAACAAAGACCATACCATAAGTCTCGTTCCGGCTGTTTCCGGAAGAAACAATTGTTCTTGTCATAATAGGTGCCGGTGATGAATTCGTATTAAAAGAAATCTCTTCATAATTGTTTCCATCGTATGTAGTTTCGGTACTTGCAGATACGCTAATCCATTCAATTTTATCGCTTGGCAGAGAACCGAAATCTCCTAGATTAGTTGAAGAGGATTTCCATAAATGCCGTGCTATAAGATTATGAAAAGGCAGCTGTGCACGTTTTTCCCGCGCTTCCTGAATCGATGTTCCAGAAGCAAGTCTTGCTCTAAAATGGTATTTGTCCGTACCTACTTGAAGAGCAAAAAATTTATTAGAAATTTCAGTATTATAATAATTGTTTGGTACTGCCCTTCTGTTTCCAAAGAATCGGAAAACAGATTCTGTTGTGCCTACAGCGTCAAGAACCTTCATATAATACACATTGTTTGAAATGGCACCATCTAATAATTGCCCATTAAGAGTCAAAGTATTTTTATCTCTGCCAACATTAACTTTATAATTCAATGCATCCACTTGGTCAAAATCATAATTCCAAGGAGCATCGTCCGGAGAAATATTATACAGCCTTACCCAGTCATCATTATTATTAATTCTTTCATTTACCGGTAACAGTTGATTGTCATACTGGTTTACCGCTCTTCTCCAACAATGGACTGATATATCACCCATAAGTTTTAACGAAGCTCTTGAATTATCATATATTTTTCTGGGTATCCAGTTTGGATCTTTTAATGTCGTATCCCTTGCTGTTTTAAGTGCAGCAATATCAAGTGGCTGGAAGTTGGTCACATTT
>JBOFEA010000025.1:0-120465 GCA_051647535.1 Brevinemataceae bacterium | reverse complement strand
CGATCTCCTCCGGAACGTTGTTGATAGTTTCCGCTATTGTTGTTTTGGAAACGATCTCCTCCGGAACGTTGTTGATAGTTTCCGCTATTGTTGTTTTGGAAACGATCTTCTCCGGAACGTTGTTGATAGTTTCCGCTATTGTTGTTTTGGAAACGATCTCCTCCGGAACGTTGTTGATAGTTTCCACTGTTGTTGGATCGATCGTCTGAAGAATAATTTGTTTTTTCTTTGTTCTTGTTAAATTCTGATGTTGAATGTTCCAAAGAGTTATATTCATTGTTTTTAGACATAGATTTATTCAAAGAATTGGTAGAGGAAGAAGAAGCTGCTGTTGTAGTTTCTTGAGAAGAATCCGATACATCTTTTTGTTGAATAGAAGAATCGTTTGATTCTATAGGATTCGACTCATTAGCAGAACTTTTTTTCATTTTAATTTTCAGGACTTTCTTTTTTCCATCGTCTTTGGACATATTGTCTCCTTTTCTTAAATCGTATGTCAATTTTTGATTAAACATTCAACTTTTATTATTCTTCATTTTCTTCGATCTCAATATTGTCTTCAATGATTTTCCAAATTTCTAATGCTTCACTCAAACTTAATCCTGTTTCAGCTGTTAAATCTTCTACTGTTAATTCTACAATCTCAGTCACACTTCTAAATCCAGCATCTTCCAATGCTTGAATTTGCTCCGGTGAGAAAGGAAGCATATCAAGGGAAATCATTTCATCTTCAATAATTTCAAAATCTTGAGTATCAGAAATACCGAGAATATCATCTACTTCTTTTTGTTTTTCTTTTAATACTTCTTTGAAGTCCGAGTACGAGTTAAAACGTATTTTCCATCCAAGGATTTCTTCTAACATACGCTGATGGGATCCTTGACGTCCGATAAGCGGAGCTAAAAATTCGTCAGCAACAACAATAAAAGCTTCATTAGTATCATAGTTCAAATCAATATTAAATACTTCGGCAATACGATTTTTTAATACACGGCTTGTATGAATAGCATTCGTAATAAGTTCTTTAATATTAGGTGTATATCTTATGATCTCGATCCTTTCACTACCTAATTCTTGTCGAATAGGTTTAATTCTTGCACCAGCTTTTCCGACAGTTACGCTGATAGGATCAATATTGTCGACCAATGAATGAAGAATTATTTTTGTCACTTCCCCAGGCTTTCTAGCAACTGCTTTAATGACAAAAGTTCCGTCTGCTATTTCCGGAATGTTTAATTTGAGTAATTCTTGTACAATAGCCGGATTGGATCGGGTAAAAATTAATTGGCTTTCGCCTTTTTTTGTATTTTGCAACACTTCTTTAAGATAAATTTTTACACTGTCTCCAGGTGATAATACTTCATCAGGAAGTGATTCCGAATAAGGTAGAAATCCTTCTGTGTCTTTTGGTTCTAATGAAATATAATACCCACCATGTTTGCTGTCAGTACGGGATTTAATTTTGCCTGTAAAGAGAGTTCCTTTTTTGTCGACAAATTCATTATAAATCAAATCTTTTTGGATATCCATTACTTTTTGTTTCAAAAGTTGTTTCATTATTTGAGCAGCTTGTCTTCCAAACTGGTTTGATGGAATTGGAACATGTATTTGACTTCCTTCTGTGATTGATTCATTACTGTCTTTAAGGGTTTCTACTTCGTTAATACTTATTTCGGTAATATCATTTTGAAGATCTTCAGGTTTTACTACTGTTTTTATCTGCCATAAAGAAATACCATTATTATTGAATTCAATTTTCAAGTTATCGTATTCTTTCCCGTTTTCTCGTTTATACAGTGTTGTAAATGTTTCTTTTAATATACTTTCCGCTAAGTCTTCAGAAATACCTTGATCTTTTGCGAATGCTGTAATCAGATCAGGAAAAGCCATTAGTTCCTCCCTAAATTTTTATTTTTTTTATTTGAGTTAAAAATTTTTGAATAATCACAATGTAGTTTTGCTTTTTTTATTTCGTTGATTGTAATTTTGAACTTTTCTTTGTTATTTTGAAAAATCAACTGTTCACCATCTATACTAATCAACTCAGCAATAAAGAAATTATCTTTTGTTAAAATAGTTGAAACATGTTCATCAGGGAAGATTTTAAATTCTTTACCAATAAAATACTGATATTCGGCAGGTGATTTGATTTCTCGTTCTACTCCTGGAGATTCAACAATTAAATCATAAGGTTCTGCAAAAAAATCTTCTATATCCAGTCGTCGGGAAATAATTTCTGCTGCTGAAGCACAATCTTCGGAGTTGATAGGTTTTTCGGGGTTAAAAATAACGATCTTTAAAATGTGTTTATTGTTTGATTTGGTAAGGGAACATTCCAATACGGTATATTTTAATGTAGCTATCCAATCTTTTACCGATTCGATAATATCCAAGTGAGTCATAATAATCCTTAATAAATTAATAAAATAAGGAGCTTTTAAGCTCCCTATATCAACCTTATTATATTATAGTTGAGAATATTTGTCAATATTATTTTCAAAAATATTTTCAATCTCAATTATTTCTTCTTCTGAAAGTTTAATATCTAATGCTGCAATGTTTTCTTCTATATGGCTTATTTTTGTTGCTCCCATAATAATCGAATCTATTCCTGGTTTTGTGAGCTGCCATGTTATTGCTAATTGAGCTGGAGAACATTCTTTTTTATTAGCAACAGCAATAAATTTTTCGATTTTATCAAAATTTTCCGGAGTCATATAAGATGAAATATTTGAATTAATACTTTCGTTTGCTGCTCTTGAATCTTTTGGAATAGCATTTCCTTTACGGTATTTTCCTGTAAGAAAGCCTTGAGCAAGAGGGTGGATGGAAATAATTCCTATTTTGTTATTAATACAATTTTGAACAACTTCTTTTTCTATAGATCTGTTGATCAAATTATATGTTGGAAAAGTGACAACTATACGATCCAATAAATATTGATCTTGGATTTTAAGACCTTCGATAATTTGGCTTGCAGTCCATTCGCTTACACCTATATATAGTATTTTTCCCTGCCGTATAAAATCATCCATTATTCTCATAGTTTCATACAGATCAGTCAAATTATCAAAACAATAACAGCTGAAAATATCAATATAATCAACATTTAGATTTGTTAATAAAGTATTAAGTTGGGTATAAAGAAATTTTTTCGATAATCCGGAGTGATTAGGTGGAGTAGGTCTTGAGCTTTTACATCCCGGTTTAGCTGATAGAATGATAGATTCTCGAGGATATCTTCCTAACGATTCTCCAAATATTTTATCAGCTTGTGAATTATTGTGGGTATGAATGCAGTCAAATAAATTAATTCCTGATTCATATGCTTTATCAATAATTTCAAATGTTGTTTCTTTATCGATAACGCTACCGAACGTGATCCAATTGCCTAAACCAATACTGCTTATTTCTAAACCTGTCTTTCCTAATTTTTTATATTGCATAATATATTCCTCATGAAATAATAAATATAGTAAAAAAATAGTATCTCATTATTATTGATTTGTCAATCTTTTTCTTAGTTGCCGAATCGTTGCCGCATAGATTCATTTTGAGCTTTTCCTGCTGCAATAGCTTGGTTCATTTGTAACAATGACTTACGTTCATTGGATTCTATACGGGTAATTTCATCTTCTTTTTTGGATATTTTTCCGGTAATATTTTTTATTTCGTTTCCGCTTTCTTTTTCTATTCTTGGTAAGTAACCACTTCCACCAGTCATTGTTTTAAGAATTTCTATTGAACAAACGGCTGCTCCTCTAACTGCTGTTGTGTCTGAACCGCTTTCTGATACAAAAAGCCGATAAACTTGATCAAAATTGCTTTCAAGCTGTTTGTCTAATTCTGATGTTTCTAATGTTAAGGTTCCTTTTTTGAGAACTTCAGGATCCATAGCGGCTGACTGTCTGCGTTTCACAAAAATTCCGATTTGATCAAGCACTCCTAACTGATTAGGAGTGGAATTATGCTGACTTCCTGTTAGTCTTCGCATTCGATCTCGAAAACTTGACAGCATTGGATTTCCTAGAAATGCTGCTTCTTTTAAATCGCTGCCGTCTTTTTCACGCTGGTGCAGGGGTTTTAATCTGCCTATTTTTTCTATAGGTGCGGTGCCTAATGTGTATAATTCTGTCATAACATTGTTGTATGCCAGTACCCATTGAATGATCGTATCTTTAACCAAATCCTTATCCGGTTTTATCGTAATATGAATATTTTTCTCTGAATTTCTTAATAATGTCATTGTGACGCCGTCTAATAAATCCGAAAATGAATTTTCAGGACGTTCGACATGCACACCGTTTAATAAAAATAAGGCATTTTGGGCTTGGCTGATAAATTGGCTTGGTTTTGCTGTTCCGTTGGGAGAGGCTGATGTTAATGTAATATCGGAGATATCGGCAACAGCTTGTTCAGCAGTCACTTGGATTTGTTTTATCGATTTTCCTTCCATATCTTTTAATGATTCATAATAGTTTTTTTGTTGTAAAGGAAATTGTTTAATACTACCGTCGTCAAATAAAAATTTGATAGTTTGCTCCGGTTCTTTTGGCTCGGATTGAACAGGTTGGGTATTTATATCATGAAAGATGGGAGATGTTCCTGGTAGTTGGATTTGATTATTTGAAATTTGTCCTAATTCTCCAATATTCAATTCTGTTAATGCAGTTTCTTGAATTTTTTCTTCTTGGACATTGTTGCTGATTTTTTGAATTTTTGCAACAAAAGATAATGAGGTATCTGGTTTTATCATAATGTTTGTAGTTAATTCAATAGAGCTGTTTGATATACTGATGCTGTTTGTTTGAGTATTCCATGATAGTTTTACCGGAGGGACTGAAGAATTCGTTGTTAACATATTTATCTGAAAAAGAGGGGATAAATCACCGCTAAATTTTAAACTGCTTGCTTTACCTTCTTTTTTGCCTTTAATAATAAGGGTTTTGTTTTCTGATGACGTGTTTATCAAACTAATATCAGCAATGTTAGATAATTCTTTTCTCATCATATCTGAAAGAGTTTGAATTGTTCCGCCTGTGAAATTGATTGTAGAAGTTTGCTGATCCATTGTTACGGAAAAAACACCCTGCTTGATTTCTTCACTAATGGGATAAGCTTCGGAAGAAAAAGAATCTGCTTGGGCTAGTTGTTTGATATTTACAATATGGCTACCATGTTTGGCACTTCTTTCCGTACTTATTTGAAGAGAACTCGGATCTGAATTGTCATTAGTTAAGGTTCGGAATGCTGATTCGTATCCGAAAATATAGCGATTTATTTGTTCAAAATTGTTAATATTACTGCGTAGTTCCTGCCATAACTGAATTTCCAGTTCTTTGTCCCGCCGTTTGTTTTGAAGATTGGTTACTTCTTGATAATGCGGAGCCATAATTTGGTTCAGCATATCATTAATATCCATTCCTTTGTCATCTCCGGGAAGACTTGATAGTTGAACTCTTTGGCTGTGTATCATATAAGGCATAAGCAACATTATAAATAATATTCTTTTCACAATTTTCTCCACGATCGGTATAAATTATTATTAGTATAATTATCGGATTTTTTTAATATTATATAATAAAATGCTGTTGAAATATAAAATACTGCCGAAAATATCGATTAATTTAAATAAATTAGTTATTTGTTAAGTTTTGCTAAGGAGTCGAATAATTTTTTCCAAAATCGTTCAAACGATCTTATATGAGCATTTTTCAATCTACCGTTGAAACTTCTTTGGTCTAAGCGGAGAATTGTTCCTGCTGTATTTTCTACTAATGTCAGTAATATTGTTGATTGAAAGTTGCGACTTGCAATATCAACTAACAAATGTGAATTTTCTTGGTATGCAATTACGGAATATTTTCCTTTAATGGATTTGAAGAAATAAATTTTCCAACACATTTGTCCATGCTGATCTTCTGTAAAAGATATTTGATTTTCGTAAGAAAAAAGATGTTTGATTTGTTTATGGGAAAATAGTTCTTTCCATACCATTTCTTTGCTTTTATTTGGAAAAAGAAGTTCAAGATACAGAGTGGGATTTTTTTTCATGAAACGAAATACCTCGTAATATTTTAAAAACATTGCAAAATTTTGTAAATTAATTATTCAAATAATGAGTCATCCAGCGAATTTTCTTTTTTTTCAATTTGTGAAATTTTATCGATTCTTTGTTGATGGCGTCCGCCTTCGAAAGGTGCTTCCAACCATGTTTCCAATATACTTAACGCTCTTTCGTATGCTAAAATTCTTCCGCCAAGAACTAATACATTTGCATTGTTATGAAGACGGGATAATCTTGCTGAAAATTCATCTTGGCATAGAGCTGCTCGGATTCCATGTACTTTGTTTGCTGTATATGCAGCTCCCAATCCTGTTCCGCAGAGTACTATTGCCGCATCGTTATTATGCATAGCAACACTTTTGGATGCAGGGTATATAAAATCTGTATAATCTACGCTTTCTTCTGAAAACGTTCCAAAATCTTCAACCTGATAATTGTTTTTTTCGAGCCAAGATTTTAATTTTTCTTTTAATTCATATCCGCCGTGATCGCATCCTAATGCTATTTTTTTTATCATTGTTTTCCTCTAAAGTTAAGGTTATTTTCTGCACCGGTCAATTAATTTTTTTGAAAATAACGCATATCCTCCCAAATTGTAAGCATTGTATCCTTTGTTGTACAGCTGGAGAGCCGCTTGTCCTGCTCTGTTACCGTAATTACAATATGTTAGTATAATTTTGTCTTTTGGCAGTTCTTTTGTTCCAATATCGATAAACGGAATGTTGTGTGCGTTTTCTAAGCATCCTGATGTTGTTTCAAAAGCATGGCGTACATCAATAATATATACATCTTTCATGTTTAGAGCAAAAAATTCTTTTTCCGAGATACATCGTGAGGAATCATTTTGATGTATTTTGTTGATCATATTGTTTTCCTTTATCTATTGAAATAATTATCATATTATAAACAAAGTAGAAAAATACGTCTGCCGGATTTTTAATTAAATTCGGTTTACCGCTTATGGAAACAGTGTTTTTATATACTAATGAATTTGAGTATACTGCCGTTAATTAGATACTTATCATATTATAACTTATTTTATTATGAAATACAAGAATTAGGACTGTGTAAAATGGGTAAAAAAAATATTTTTGGTAATTTGATGTTTGTTCTTCATGCTCATATGCCTTATGTACTGGGGAGTGAAGCGGAATTTTGGCTCTTTGAAGCGGTTCTTCATTCATACCTTCCTTTTCTTAATATGCTTGACCGATGTGATCGAGAAAAAATTCCGGTGCGTATTTTTTTGAATTTGTCACCGATTCTGTTGTTGCAATTAGATACGGAATATTTTAAAATAAAATTTAAACAGTATCTCCAAATAAGAAATGAACTTCTTTCTTTAGATACGGGTGATGAATCCAAAAATTCTATACTCCGTAGGGATTTATCCGAATTAAAGAGATTAGAAAAATATTATTATACTTTTTTAAATGAAGATATTATTTCTGGATTTCGTAAATTCAAAGAAAAAGGAATGCTGGAAATCTTAACCGGTACTTTTTCACATCCGTATCTTCCTCTTTTTGTTGATTTTCCTCAGTTGATGCATCTTCAAATTTCATTAGGTAAGAAGATTTCAGAATACCATTTTGGTCAGGTAAAAGGATTTTGGAGTCCGGAGTGCGGAGTTTTTGAAAATCTGCCCGAATTGTTGAGAAAAAACAGAATAACATACTTTTTTGCTGATCCTGGAGTTATACAGTCTGAATATATTAAATACGGTACAGGGAAGATTTTTGGATTCGATGACGTTTCTTATGCTGTCAGGGATTATGATTCAACAATGAAAATTTGGTCTTCTTCAAACGGATTTCCTTCTCATCCCGTATACCGCGAATTTTATTCCGATTTAATTGATGAAACACCTAATGCTCAATCTATTCTTAATAAATCAGGTTTTTTAAAGAGCGGTATTTCGCTTCGTGCTGTCACCGGAAATGAAAATAAAATATTGTATCGTTATTCTGATGCTTTTAGTCAGCTAAATAAAGATGCTTTGAATTTTTCAGAATATTTATTCACAAATTCATATTCCGAGTCAACGTTTACAACCTTGTTGTTTGATATGGAACTGTTTGGTCATTGGTGGAAAGAGGGAATTGATTTTCTTTATTTGTTGTTCAAAAAAATAGGCGAAACAGCTCCGGATTTTTTGCTTAATAATTTTCCCAAATCTCAAATTACCATGCCTCCACATCTTTCTACCTGGGGCAGAAACGGAAATTCCGAATCTTGGCTTAATCAAAAAACCATTTCTCTTTGGCAGCAAATTTTTTCTTCCAGCAACAAAGCTGAAAATCTTATTTCATCTTTTGATACTCTTAATGAATTAGAGATTATATCACGTTTTCCTGATGTCATTTCTCTTTTTCTTGCTCAAGCATCTGATTGGACTTTTTTGACTACGTATGGTAGCTTTTCCAAACTCGCAGAAAAAATGATAACTGGCAATATAAAAAATTTTTGTTCTCAAACTACTGATTCTACAATAAATATATTTGATATTAAAAAATATTTACAAAATTCAAAAAATACAGTATAATAAATCTAAAATTAAGTATTTCAGAAATACCGAGGTATGTATGTTGCAACCTAAACCGTTGAATTTAATTACCGTATTGGAACGTTTTGCTAAAGAATTAAAAAGGTATTTTAATTATCTTTTTTGTTATATTCAAGCTTTAAAAACAGCAAATATTTCAAATACCGCTTTAGGATATATTTGGTGGTTTTTGGATCCTCTATTAAATATGGCGATTTATATTATTTTAGTTAGGGTTGCTTTTCAGCAGAGAGAGCAAGGGTATCCTGTGTTCTTTTTTTCTGCTATGCTTGTATGGCGATATTTTTCTATGATGGTTCAGCAGTCGGTGATGTCTATTGTGTCTAATATTTCTATTACTAGAGATACTTATGTTCCCAAATTTATTTTTCCTTTATCGTTATGTATTTCAGGTCTTACACCGTTCTTTTTTTCGTTATTCATTCTTTTTGTGCTGATGTTGCTGTCTCAAGTTCCCATTACGTTATACCTTCTTTATACTCCTTTTTTGATACTTATTCTTGTGCTTTTGACTTTTGGTTTTGCTATGATCGGTGCTCATATCCAGGTATTTATGTATGATTTTGTTAATATTATTCCTCATATTGTCACCTTAGGTATGTTCTCAACTCCTATTTTTTATGATATGAATAACATTTCTTCACATTGGATGCATAAACTAATGAAACTCAATCCTATGGCTGTGTTAACAATGAGTTTTAGGAATATTTTTGCATATGGAATGGCTCCTCCTATAATGTCTTTAATATATTTATTTATTTTTAGTTTAATTTTATGTATTGTAGGAATTTATATTCTCTATAAGTATGATCAGGTTTATAATAAAATTTCTAAATTATAAATTTGAATATACTTAATAATTTCTTATGGAGAATTTGGTGATATGAGTTTTAAAAATTTAGATTATATTATTCAAGCCCAAAATATTGCATTAACTTATTATGTTTATCGCAGTTTTAGTTTAAAACGACTTTTTTCGTTAAAGCAGAAAAAAGATTCCGGTTATGCTGTTGAAGCACTTAAGGATGTTTCTTTTAATTTAAAACGTGGAGACAATTTAGGGATTTTAGGAACCAACGGATCCGGTAAATCAACTCTGCTTCGTATTATTGCCGGCACATACCTTCCTGATAAAGGAAACATAAATCTTCAAGCGGAAGGGGTTCAACTTCTAACATTAGGTGCCGGTTTTTTTAATGATCTTACCGGAAGAGATAATTTATACCTAAATGCTTTACAGCTTGGATTATCTAAAAGCGAATTAGATAATGGACTTGCAGAACAGATCATTGCTTTTTCTGAATTGGAAGATAAAATCAATCTTCCCATGTATACATATTCAAGTGGTATGAAATCTAGGCTGACATTTTCTGTAGCTGCTTGTATTCAACCAGAATTACTTCTTCTTGATGAGGTATTCAGTGTTGGGGATGCTCATTTTCAGCAAAAAAGTTCTGAAAGAATACGACAGATGATTCATTCTGATAAAACTGTTATTATGATTGCACATTCGGAAAAACTGATTTCTGAAAATTGTGTGAAAGCTTTATGGCTTCATAAAGGCGAAGTGAAGATGTTTGATGATGCGGATATTGTTTCTAAAGAATATGCCGAATTTTCTAAGTATATTTCTTAAATATGATACGTATGTTAATAATTAAATACTTGTTCTTATTATTTGTTCTTCTTAATATGTTTGTCAATCCTATTGTTGTTTATTCACAAAATCGAAAATTTGATATTACTTTTGATCAAGCTGATCAATCTTTTAAAAACAAACAGTATGGAGCTGCTCTAAAATTAGGTGCAGACTCTCTTAACGGAACATTTCAAATTCTTTTAGATGAAGCTTATACTCTTCTTCCCTATACTTCACGCTCTGTTATTACAAATAATAAAGACTATTCTCTTGATATTCAAAATCGTATTTTACGTCTTAATATGTGTATTCAATATTCCATCAATTACCAATCCTTAATTTTAGAAAATACTCTGATTTATTCTTTTGAACAGACAGCTTTTTATCTTACATATATTGAAGGTGTTCAATATTTTGATTATCCTGATGATGAATTGGAAATTCGATCTTTTCCTCAATCTACTCTTAAATATTATTTTTGGAATAAAAAAGAAAATACAGCGTATTATGTTCATCCTTTTCCTATCGATCGAAAGAAAAATAATACACAAATCCCCGGTTTACTGCTGTCAATCAAAATTAAATCCGGTAAAAATTCAACAAATTATGATGATGTCGTGAAACATATGATTCAAAAAGTTTCTTGGGACAAACTTCAAAAGTTATTTATGGAAAGGTTATAGTTCGGTTTCTTATGTCTTCAAAGGGTTCTGTATAAATTTCCGGATATTCCGTTGAATTATCCCATTGATAGTGGGTGACCCATTCTCTATTATCTACTACGTTTTTATGGTCAAAAGACTTTTTATCACTTTGCGTATAAGGTGTTTTTTGTACATTATGCCATACACCGTCGATTTTGATTTTGTACATTTTCATAGACCAACTCATAGAATCTCGATCCAATTTTTGGAGTAATCCTCCTCCCATCCCAAAACAAATATTTTCTATTGAAAAACCTTCTTCAAGAATCTCTTCTGTTAATTTTTTGATACTATTAATAGACATACCGTCACCTTGAATAATACGTATGTCATTTAGTACTTTAAATCCTTTGGAGTTTGTGGAGTATCCCCAGGTTTTTTCAAATGACTTTAGTGCATATAATACAACTTCAGAAGGATCTCCCGAATCAGGACGCACTACCGGAGATAATCCTGAATTTCGTATTTTTTGTATAATTTCTGGATCGCCCCAAATATGATCCACCATATAATAAAAATTATATGAATCCGATACAAAGGCAAATACACAATGTCCATACTGTTTTGATGTTTCTATCATATTTATCAATGCACGGCGTTCAGCATCGTGATTGGAACCCCAGCTTGTCACCGTACTGTGCTCTGATGCCGGAATTGATGAGGCAAGTTCTTGTATAGGAATGTTATATAAGGTATGGCCTAATAAAATGGCTTCCATAGTGTCTGTACTTTTGAAATTGATCAAATGAGCTAATCCACCAATAGCTGCACTTTCTCCAGAGGATGCTCCTCTTGCTCCGAAATCATGAAGCATATAGTCTAGTAAATATTTTCGATTTTCATCTACACTTATTTGGTATGCTTTAAGCAGGTTCTGTTTTACTGTGTACGAAATAGTTGCCACCGTTGAAGGATACCAAATAGAACGCTGTAGAGCTGTTTCTATAAATCCCGGTAACCATACTAATTCAGAATCGGATACACTAATAATAAATACCGGTGTATTGTATTGATTAAGAACTTGGCCTTCTTTAACTCCTACTATAGTAATGGGAAGAAAGCCTTTATATGTGTCCACAATTTTTTTTAAACCCTCTTCAGGGAACGGATATGCTGAATTCATTACATTTACGTGATTCCAAATTTCTTTGATTTGGGTAATATTCTCGTAGGTAATAGGCGTTGTTAAGTATTTTTCAATGAAATATCTTATTCCAAATGTAATGTATTGCTCAGCATCCGGACGGAGAGCTTTTCTTGGAGCAATGTAAAATCTAACTGCTTCACTTTTGGGTGGAAGCTGAAGAAAGTGACTTGCTTTGTATGCATCTGTTGCGAAACTTGAAAAAATATTTGTTTTGTATAAAATGGGACTCATAAGATGGTTTCCTTATGTAAATATCTTATTTATTATAAAATATCTATGTTCTTATTGCAACTTTGCTTATATATTACTCTTTAATTGTTTGAAATGTAATGTTTTTGGAAATAATAAATTGCCGGAGATGGGATGGTTATCATCAGAAGATATCATTGAAAAATTGTTTTATTGCTTAGTAATACAATTTAATATTGTAATGTTTATAAAGATAAGGTATGCACATAATGTTCTTAAATATATTACTTCATCTTAACAAATTTATATTATTACTGAAATCATAGAGATATGATTGTTGTTTTCTAATGCTGAGAAGTAATTAATTATCTTAATAAAAAAACGGAGAACAATAATTTGTCCTCCGTTTTTTTAAATATTAATTTTACAAAAGCTTAATCAAATATAGTCTTTTGCTTTTCTTCTTATTTTAATTATTGAACTAAATGTTCTGTTTCTAAATCTATTATGTTGATATTTTTTTGTATCATGTGCTATAAGATATATTTTTCTCCAGTGAAGTCAATGTTGCAGGTATAAGAAAGATGAATACTCAATTTATATCTATTCAAGAAAGAGACATATTTAACTTGTTTAACTCTAATATTCTATTCTCAACAGGTAGATTAATATTAGGTACTTATCGTATAAATCCAGTTATTACAGCTATATTTGCAGTAGTATTTGGATTATCTTCAATCAAAGATTCTATTTTTAACTTGTTGTTTATTGTATATAAAGTAAATAAGAAGAAAAAGATTGGAAAATAAAAAATATTTTTTTAATGAATTAATATAATTTGTCATAAATTCCTTGTATAATAAAAGAGAGTTATTTATATATCAACTAAACCACATTAAAGCAATAAAGTGAATAGGTTTTTACAAATATAATATGTATTTAGTAGATGAAGTTGTTTAATATATGAAGATACTAACTCGTATTAGTAGTTAAATAGATGATATAATTTATAGTTACTCTTGTTATATATATATTTATATAATATTTTGAATATTTGTCAAGTATTAATTGATTAATATTTAAAAAATTTTAATTTAGATAATATATATATTTTGAGATTTTAAAGAAAATTTGTTATAATTAAAATGATAAATATTTTATGTTGATGTATTTATAAAATGAATAAGTCTTCCGATTATTTGAAATAATACGGTTTGGTTTAAAATCAATAGTTTTATTATTAATTGATAGGAGATAATATTATGCTTCGTTTGCTATTCTATGTATGTTTATTTGTCGTTAGTGTACAACATGTACATGCCAGTGTCTATCAAGTGAAAAAAGGTGATTCTTTATGGGAAGTTGCTAAGAAGCATAAAGTACAGATATCTGTTATTCGTAAAATAAACGATATGTATAGTGATGTTGTCTATCCGGGACAAAAATTGGTTATTCCTGAAAGTATTTCTAATTATAAAGTTGTATCGGGTGATTCTTTTAGTAAGATAGCTAATAAATTTGATACAAAAATTAAGCATATCGTTTTGTTAAATAATATTTCTGAAAATCAAGTGATTGAAGGGCAAATACTTAAAATTCCTGTATTTGCTGCTCCTATAAATCTATCAAAAGCTTCAGTTGCTCACGGTGGTAACGGTACGCAGCCTATTATTTATAAAGTAAAAAAGGGTGATACCTTAAGTGATGTGGCTTTAAGATATAGAACAACAGTGCCCAAACTGCGTTCTCTTAACAACAAAAATTCCAATTTTATTTATCCTGGTGAGAAGTTGATTGTAGGGAAAAGAGAAATATCATCTTCTACCGGCAATGCTAATATCGGTTCGGATAGAGCAAAAATTATTCATAAGGTTCAGTCAGGCGAAACATTAAATGGTATTGCATTAAAATATAAAGTATCTCCTAAAGATATTCGTAGTTGGAATAACAAATCTTCTTCTACTGTTTATAAGAATGAACGGCTTACGATTCATGTTGCAAAAAAGCAGTCTGAACCTGTACAGCATTTTAGAAAAATTGTATATTCTGTTCGACGAGGAGAAAATCTTTCGTTTATTGCGTCAAAATTTGGTGTTTCAACTAGTCAGATTAAAGATTGGAATAACAAATCATCTGATAAAATTTACTCGGGTGAAAAGCTGATTATTAACATTAAAAGAAGTATTCAAGAAGGGGATACAACTCCTAATAAAGAAGGAACACGATTAGTTTATTATACGGTAAAAAAAGGTGATACGCTTGATGATATCGCAATAAGAAATAATGTCACCCGCTCACAGCTTCAAAGTTGGAATAATAAAAAATCTACGAAAATATATTTTGGTGAAAAACTTAAGATTTATGTAGTTGCAAAAAGTTCTTCTGCATTTCAGTCTAAACAAAGCAAAACTGCTATCTACCCTGCAAGAAAATCTACCGGAGTTAGAAGTAATCGATTTAGAGATATATCATTGCCAGTCAAATTTTCTGAAATTACTAAAGCATCGGTTTCAGGACGAGGTGTTCAAATTGAATTAAAAGCACCTACTAAAATTGTTGCACCTACGGATGTGTTGGTAAAATATGCCGGATATATTAATGCACTACAGCATATTGTTATTTTAGAAGCATCTAATAACAGAACAATAGTTTATGCCGGTTTGGGAACGCTTAATGTCCAAACAGGTCAGAAAATTACTAAAGGTTATGTCTTAGGTGCTACAAGTAAATCGGCTTTGGATAATAAGCACAAGCTGTATTTGGAGATACGAGACAAAGATAAAGTTGCAAATGCATTACACGCTTATAAGGAATTAGGTTCAAAAACAAAATAAATTACAAAACCAATAGAAAACGCCCGGCTTGTTAATTCAAGAGGGAGGAAAGTCCGGACCTTAAAAAACAAAGGAACGGTTAAGAGCCGTCTGCATCTTCAAGATGTACGGGAAAGTGTCACAGAAAATAAACAGCAGTTGTTATTTTTGCAATTGTAATGGTGAAAAGGCGGGGTAAGAGCCCACCACTTTTCTTATAAGAGAAAAGGTACGATAAACCCTCCTTAAGGCAAGGTTAAGCAGTATGTATTCATTTGTTTTATGATGCAGCATACGGGTAAACCGCAATGATTTTATTAGCAATAATAAAACAAGACAGATGTTTTCTTTATAACAGAATCCGGCTTATTATTGGTTTTTGTATTTATGAAGGAGGACGATTTTATGCCTCTTCGTGTTATTGATGTTCTTATGAGTATTACTCAATCTCAAAACTTAAAACCTATTGATCCTAATCATACGGTAAAATCAGGATATGCAGCACAGCTTATCAATGAACAAAATTCTAAAAATAAAGAATCTATTGCTCGTATTCCAGAACAAAGTTCTCAAACTGAAATTGCTGATATGATTAAGCATGGAATGGGAAATGATACTTTTCAATCTTCTCATCATCCTCAACAATCTTCTCCTATGTCTGAAGAAAGTTCTTCTTCTCCAAAAGCATTATTGGATGATAAAAACGGCAATTCTATTGATATTTTCGGATAATCATATGTCCTTATTAATTAAAGCTCTTCAATCAATAAGGAGGAATCGTGTTTTTATTTGATATTATCTATAATTCAGCTGTAGCGGCTTTTATTCAAGTAGGAACTTTTGTTGCTATGACGTTGTTTGTCTTTGGTTTTGTTGAATACAAGACTGAAGGTAAATTAACTTATTATTTTTCTAAATACAAAAAAATTCAAGTAATTTTAGGATCTTTGCTTGGACTTACTCCTGGATGTGGTGGTGCTATTATTGTTATACCATTATACTTGACAGGAAAAGTTTCTTTTGGTACTTTAGCAGCAACCTTGATTGCAACAATGGGGGATGCTGCATTTGTCTTGATAGTGTTAGATCCAAAGATATTTGTTATTGTCAGTATTATTTCTTTTATTGCAGCTATTGTCACGGGTTATGTATTAGATTATTTTGGTGTGTCTGTAAAACCTAGAATTTCATATACGCTGGAAGCATTAGAGCAGAAGAATCAGATTTTCCAATCAGAAGAATCTGTGATTAATAATGATGCTTCTGATCAAACTAAATCGTTAGTTAATTATAATATAATCTTTTATTATTTTAGACATCATGTTGGATATGTTGTATTTTGGATTTTTGCGGTTTTATGTCTGCCTTTAGGTATTTTGAATTTAATGCAGGTTAATATTGATACGGATCTTGCTATTAAAAATTTGGGATGGATAGGGGCAATAGGAACTTTTTTTGCTGTTATCTATAGTTTTATCAGTAAAAAATACTTTTCCGATGATACCCTGTCTGAAACAAACAGTAAAATCCACTCTTTAAAAGAAACTTTTATTCATAATGCGGAAGAAACTGCTTTTGTGATTATGTGGGTTTTTATTGCTTTATGTGTATATGAGATTTTTTTATATGTTGTAGGTGGAGAAGAAGTGCTTAGAGGTTGGATGGCTCAAACAGGATATCTTTCGGTAATTATTGCTATTGCGATTGGTAATATTCCCGGTTGTGGACCTCAAATTTTGTTAGCTGTTCTTTATACCCAAGGGCTTTTTCCTTTATCGGCATTAGTGGCAAATGCAATTTGTAATGATGGAGATGCGTTATTTCCATTAATTGCAGTTGATCGTCGATCTACTTTCTATGCAAAGTTATATAATATTATTCCGGCTTTTATTATAGGTACATTAATGTTTTTATTAGGATATTAAAAAAAGAGAGGATATTCCTCTCTTTTTTTTTATTCTTCAATGCTTTGAATAACTTTTTCGATTTGTGTGTTAGAATAATTATAAGCTTTGTATTTTTCTTCAAGTTTTCGAATAGTATCTCGAAGAACGTTTGTATTATTTTGGAGGTTGTCGATATCGTCAACTAACATTGTTGAAATACTTTGAAGGTCATTAATTTTTATATTTCCTGAATTAATAGAAATAAGAGTTTTATCTAAAATTTGCTGGATGTCATCTACTAAATTGATAATGTTTTTAGTATTAATAGAAAATTCATTATTTTGGATAATAAGAATACTTACTTTTTGAACAATTTCATCAATAGCAGTAGAGAAATCTAAAATATTAGTATTGATTCCTGAAAATGAATGTCCTGCATTTTTAATAATTTCTACAGCTTCTTCAATAGAATTAATGTTTAATTTTAATGTTCGATTGATAATGTCTGCATTTTGTGTCGTTTCTGTAGACAATTTTTTAATTTCTTTTGCAACAATAGCAAATCCACCTCCGGCTTTTCCGGCTCTGGAAGCTTCAACAGCAGCATTAAGAGCAAGCATATTTGTTCGTTCGGCAACTTCCATAATAAGCGAAATCATATCGAGCATATTCTTGGAGTTTTCAGCTACTTTCTCAACAGCTGTAATAGAATGGTTCATTTGTTCAAAACCTGTTTGAGAAACTTCTATCAAATCTGTCATTTGTCCTCTTTTATTTTTAACAATAAACTCAATATCTTGGGACGTTTCAGAGATAATTTCTACTTTTTTGAGATATTCTTCCATATTTTCTTTGTGCTGCTTGAATACGCTCAAAATATTGTCTGTAGAATTACTGGTATTGTTATTTTGAATAATGATTTCACGTAAACTTGTTTCCAATACATGGATATCTTCTATGATTTTTTGAATAATTTCCTGCATTTTAACAGAATAATTGTTATTGATATGGAAATATTCTGTAAGATTTTCATCTTGTTCGCTGTTGTTATGATAAATTTGAATAAATTGCTGGATAAATTTTTGTTGATTGGAATTTTTTCGTACTTCTTCTCTGAATGAGTGTAGCATATTTCCCGATAACATGTAGATTTGATCAATGAGAATACTCATCGTAACAATACAAATATAACTTCCTGAAATTTGAATGAAATGTGCATATCCAATGATAGGTCCTTGAATAGTAAGAATGTAAAACGTCAATAAAAAAATACTTAATATACTGATTACGATCGTAAATGATCTGTTTTGAGCAACAAGCCCTGAAATTACAAGAGGAATCATTTGAAATGATGTATAAACATAAAGATTATCCGGATGGATAGCTCTGTTTAACAAAAGACTATAAGATGCTCCTGTAAGCATGATTAATGATATATATGATGCTACTGAAAATTGTTTAAAATAAATAAATACCATTGAAATAGTTAATAACAGTAAAGAAGTGCTGCTGATAATAAGGCTGGTCACCTGCATGTTTATCCAAGAAATGATACCCAGTAGAGTAATAGCAATAATACAAGCTATATTTGAAAGAATAAGAATATTTTTTTGGAGATTTTTGTAAAATAGATATTCGATTTGGATCTGTTGTTGAGACATGTTTGTATCCTTTATTGAAATTTCAATTGGAATGTTTTTGAAATTATAAATTTTTTTTTAATTAGGAAGTAATATATTTTTTTTCCACTTTTGAAGTCCGTATAGTGAAATAATTCCATAACATAAGTAAGAAGCCGCATATGTATAAGAACCTATACTAATGTACAAAGGAATACTGATAATATTAACAGCAATCCATAAATACCAAGCTTCTAAAATTTTTTTTGAGATCATCCATTGTGCTAGTATGGCTAATATGGTTGTAACGGCATCAAAAACTGCCTGCACAATTGATGAATAGCGTCCTAAAGTAATTCCGATCATTGATAAACATATTATACCTAATATTCCTGTTAGAGAATAGAGAACAATCTGTCTTTTTGAAAGAATTTTTGTAGGAGTGAGTTGATTATCTGGATTTTTGTTTACTTTCCAGTAATAAGCTCCAAATATATTTAGTATTATATATATATAAGAAATAAAAATATCCCATATCAAAGGAGACCAAATCCACAAATAGATTAATGATAGTAAAGATGCAAGAATACCAATAAAAAACATAGAGTATTTTTCCATCGACTCAAGAATAACAAAAATAATACCCAAAAACGAAGCGGTAAAACTTATAGATATTTTTAATATGTTAGAAACATTATAAATATTGTTTACACCGATATCTTTAAAAGTAGCAATACTGATTAATATCAAACTAATAATAGAAAAAAAAGACAAAAATATACGGTCAAAATAATTATTTTTCATAAATTTTTCCGTTACAGGGAGAATCAAGAAACCATGTATGGTCAGTAGGACCGAATCCTTTTCCTACACTATAGATTGAAGCAGAGTATAATGCTTGGGTAAGATATCTTTTAGCGTAAGTAATACTATCTTCGATGGTATACCCTATAGCTAGTCCTGCCGCAATAGCAGCTGAGAGAGTACATCCGGTACCATGAGTATTTTTGGTGTCAATACGGGTTGAAGAAAAAGTATGAAGAGAGTTATCTTGTTTGATGAGAATATCTTCAGACTTTTCTGAACCGGAATGCCCTCCCTTAACTAAAACAGTTTTTGAGCCTAATTTTAACAATTGTTCTGCAAGCTGATGTTGGTCACAAGAGAGAGTTGTATTGCTGAGTAAAACGTTTGCTTCAGGAATGTTGGGAGTAATAATGTCAGACAATGGAATTAAGTATTTGATCATGCTTTCCACTGCTTCCGGAAGAAGAAGCGAGTCTCCGCTTTTTGCTATCATAACAGGATCCAACACTATAGGAATATTGGCAGCATATTGTTTCAAAAATTTCTCTACTAATATAATAATATCAGAATTAAACAACATTCCTAATTTTACAGCCTTTGGGGTAATATCTTCAAAAATGGATAACAGCTGTGCTTCTATTGTATCTAGGGGGAGCATATAACAATGTTTGACACCGGTGGTATTTTGAGCTGCAATTGCTGTTGCAACAGTCATTCCATAACACCCGAATGCTGTAAATACTTTTAAATCTGCTTGAAGCCCTGCACCACCTGAATTATCAAATCCTGCAATAGATAATATTGGATATTGTATCATTCAATGCTCTCTATCATTAGAACTAATCTTACTTAATTTATTTTGAATATAATCATAATTGGGAGTATGGATTTGATCAATAAAATAATTTTTAAATGTTCCCAATGAAGATTGTTGAGCAGCAAGTTCTCCACAACAACCTACATATACAGCAGCAAGCTGGGAGGCAATAAAGAAATCATGTTCGACAGCACAAAATGCTGCCGTAACTGCTGATAATACGCATCCCATTCCTGTTATTTGAGACATGATAGGATGACCGCATTCGATACTGCTAATATATTTGTTATTAATAATAAAATCTTCTGCTCCTGAGATCGTAACAGTGATGTTATATTTTTGTGCAACAGCTGTTGCTGTACTGCAAGCTTTGGATGCTGGAATTGACGAATCTACTCCTTTTGTGTTGCGAGTTGAAGAGTCCAAAGATAATATTTCACTTCCATTGCCTCGTAAAACGTTGACAAGAGGTAATAATGAAATTACCGTATTTGTTCTCAATGAAGATGCTCCAGCACCTGCTGGATCAAGGATTGTAGGTTTGTTTTTATTGTTTCGGATAGCAATTCGTGTTGTTAACGTATTGAAATAGGGATCAAGTGTTCCAATATTAATATTTAGAGCATCAGCATTTTCTAGTAATTCCAAACTGTCTTCATAATTCATACTCATTACCGGAGAAGCTCCCAATGCGAGTAAAATATCAGCAATCCACTGCATAGATACATAATTTACCAAGTTAAGAATCAACGGTTTTTGAAGATTTATTTTTTCTTTATAGTACTTAATATCAAACATTACCGTTCTCCCAGCAGAGTATCGATTGTGTTTTTAAATTTTTCAGCGGTAAGACGAGGATTTGGAGAATCATGAAGAGCTCCAATAATAGCAATACCTTGTGCTCCGGCGTTAATAACATCTGTAAAATTTTCTAATGTTATTCCTCCAATTGCAGTTACAGGATAAGGAGAAATACTACTTATTTTTTTTAATCCTTCTATTTCCCAAACGGTTGTCGTTTGTTTGTTTGAACTGGGGAAGACTGCACTTGCTGCTACATATGAAATCGCAGGACATGGAGTATAGTTGTTAAAATCTTCTAATGATTCAATTGAAATACCAATTTGTGCATCAGATCCTAGAATTTCAACAGCTTTCGGCAGGTCAGTATCTCCCCGTCCTAAATGAATATATGGTGAATTTAAAATCTTTGCTATTTCAGGATAGTCGTTAACAACTAAGGGAATACTATATTCCGAAAGAACTTCCTGTAAACATCTTCCAAAATCAATTAATTCGTTTTTATC
Source organism: Brevinemataceae bacterium (assembly GCA_051647535.1). Classification (GTDB taxonomy): domain Bacteria; phylum Spirochaetota; class Brevinematia; order Brevinematales; family Brevinemataceae; genus Brevinema_A. Next base: position 98,904 of record JBOFEA010000025.1, on the reverse strand, counting down.
TAGATTTTTCTCACGTAATTGTACAGAAGTAATACCTCCTTCAGCACAATGCTTAATAAATTCCAAATATTGTTTGATAGGAGTGTTTTGTTTGTTGGTTAATAGCATCAATCGGTAGAATGGAGGCATTTGCACCTTCCTTATGTTTTGGTAATAATGAAGGTTGATTACACATTATTCACTATTTAGTATAACATACGTTTATAATGATGTCAAGTTATTAACAGCGTATCATTATGTATTACAATTTGTTTGTTTTAACGAAATTGTTTGATAATTAGGAAGGTGGGTGGATGCTTATTTGACCTTATTTAGTTGTTTTTTAGCAAAAATTGAAGTATTATATTTTACAAATATAAATTTTTGCATTTTCATGTTAATTATGGTATATTTTCAAAGTATTGGTAATCTTGTTGTTTGAATACAACAATACAGGAATAATTGAAATTAATTGTTTAATGGGAGCAGGTAATGAAATATGATGTTATTGTTATCGGATCCGGATTGGGTGGATTAACAAGTGCGGCGGTTCTTGCAAAAAAGAAAAAAAAGGTATTGGTATTGGAATCTCATAGTGTTTCCGGTGGATGTGCAACAGTGTTTATGAGAAAAAACATTCGTTTTGAAGTTGGACTTCATGAGATGGATTGGGATAAACCGGAAGATAATATGAAAACGGTTATTTTTAAAAAATTAGGTATTTTGGATAAACTGCCGTTGGTTCAACTTCCTCAAGCATGGCGTATCAAAACACAGTCTTCTTCAATTACCATTCCTCACGGTCATAAGCATGTTAAGTCTTACCTCAAAAATCTTTTTCCTGAAGAATCTCAGGGGATTGATCGATACTTCACTGATCTTGCAATAACTGCAAGAGCACACAATCGTTTTCCAAACGATTTAAATCCTGTACGTTTTATGTTTTTTCCGATTTTGGGTTCTCCGTTTTTGTTAAGAAATCAATTACAACAGGCAAATACAGGCGATAAGCTTGATAAATATTTTAACTCAAATATACTAAAGAATCTTTTGGATATTAATATTGCATACTATGGAGATAATCCGTATAAATTATCATGGTTTTTTCATTCTATGGCCCAAAAAGCTTATTATCATTCCGGGGTTTTTATAAAAGGCGGTAGTCAGGTTTTATCTGATTTGCTTGTCGATGTTATTACTTCTAACGGTGGTGAAGTCCGTTGTTTGTCTGAGGTTAAAAAAATCAACTTAAATGGAAACAAAGCTGTAGGAGTTGTTTATTTGGATAGAAAAACACATCAGGAAGTTTCTGTTAATGCTTGTAAAGTTATTGCAAACTGTGCACCGGATGCGATTTTTAACGGTAGAATGGTTCCGGACAAATTCTCTGAACCCAAACTTTCTAAAACTAATGAATTTGCAACATCTTTATATGAAGTATATATTATATTCAAACAAAAATTATCTACAACATTTCCTGATATGGCTTATTCAACGTTCTTTACAGAAGATCAGGTTCTTCAACAACCTCTATCCGAAATTCATCAGCTGTTGACTCAGCATCCGGTTGAAGAACGGCCTTTTGTTTTGGTAGATTATAATACGATTGATTCAGGATTAGTTCCTGAAGGTGATCCTAGAGGATTTGGAGTATTGTGTTCAAATTCTTCATTATCCGAATGGGAAAATTTATCTGATCAGGAATATCGTGAAAAAAAAGAATATCTTGCTCAGACATTGTTTAAAAGATTGGAATTACATTATCCTGGAATTACTCAAATGATCGAATATTATGAAGTTGCAACTCCTAAAACTATTCAACGTTATATTAAAACCCCCAACGGAACTGCTTATGGATACGCCAATGAAGGTTATGATCATGGACGGGCTCCTTGGCGTGCATCACAGATTAAAAATCTTTATTTTACCGGAGCATGGGGTTTCCCTGGAGGCGGATTTTCAGGAGCTATTATTGCCGGATATTTTACAGCGGTAAATATGCTTATACCTATGAAAATAAGAGTTGTTGTCGGTTTTGTGTTGTGTACGATTTCGGGTTTTATCATTTCTCATTTTGTCAGAGAAATGATTTCTTTAATACAGTTTTATTTATCTTGATTGTAATAATAAATATAGAGGGTAGCAATGAAATTATTGAAATTTGCAACAATGTTATTTTTGATTTCTCCTATTTATGCGGAAATCAACGCAGATGATATTACAGGATTATGGATTATGCAGAAAAGTGATGCCGGTGATGTTAATATTGCAGATATTTTTAAGAAGAACGGTAAATACTATGCTTATGCTTTTGTATCTAAGGATAAACAGGTCAAACATACTCTTGATGTTAATAATCCTGATCCTAATCTTCGTTCGAGATCTTTAGGTGAAGTTGTTTTTCTGTATGATTTGGTTTTTCAAAATGGTTCTTGGGGCAATGGTGAAATTTATAATCCTGACAGCGGTAAATATTTTTTTCTTAAAGGATCTCTTTCTAAGGATAAAAAGGTACTTACATGGCGTGCTTCCATAGATTCTGCGGGAGTGTTCGGGAAAACAATGCGATGGAAAAGAGTTGATAATCCTGAGGAATTTTATCGATTCAAACCAAAATCTGAAACAATAGAAAAGAATATTCCTTCTATTCGTTACAAAATTTGATTTATTGTTGACGCTGAAAAAGTAATTGTTTGATATAAATTTTATTTTTCTACTTATGATTTAATGAATTTGAGCCGATAATTTATTACGAATTAAATCATATTTGGAGGATGTATGACTCGCGAAATTGCTGATTTGGCAGTGAATAAATCTTTTGTTTCTCCTTGTCATCGTACAAAAAGATTGGTGCATTTTTTTAGAGCGGTTGCCTTGTTTTCTGTCCCAATAAGAGCGGCTCAACACGGGCTTAGGCGTAGAAAATAATTTATTAATAAAAAAAGATCTGTTAATTTCAACAGATCTTTTTTTATTATATTATACTATTATATTGTTTTGGAAACTCGTATTTTCCAGTTTTCTCCGTATCCTATATTGAATGTTCTTGCAAAGTCATTCATATTAAGGGCGAGGGATACTTGGTACAAACTGTTGATATATAACAACGGGCTGTTGTTTTCTACTTTGCCGAATGTTTCTACATAAGGCATTTTAGCTGAATAGACAATTTTGTTATTGTGCCAAATGCTTACGTCAACAATATCTCCAATATTAATGCAATCTCCCAAAAATAATTCCCTATCTATATTACTCCAAATGTTTCCATAAGGTTCGTCAATCACATTAATAGAACCTTCAAAAGTATTAGCTTCTATTCTTTCTGCAGGGGTATATTTTAATGTACAGAATGTATCTAGTTTTGCTCCTATATTTTGGAAAGAGGTTTTTTTGGCAGCTAATTTTGCTGCGCTGTAAGCGTATACATCGCGTCCGTGGAAGGTGTATGATTTTTCAGAATTTGCTCTTCTGTGGCGGGATTCTTCGATTTCGCGTACTTCTTCAATACCGTATTTTTCATCTACAAATGTCAAGGTTCCATTGTCAGGCGTGACAATATAATGTCCTGTTTTTGTTTTGGCAATAACAGAAGGACGTTTTGTTCCGACTCCCGGATCTACAACGGATACAAATACCGTATTTGTAGGCCAGTATTCCAAGACTCCCATCAATGTTAATGACGCTGTCCAAATATCGTATGCAGGAATATCATGCGTTAAATCATACAAATCAAGATCCCCTGAAACTTCTTTTGCTACACCATACATTGATGCAACGGCATTATTTTTTAATCCAAAATCGCTTTGAAACACAACTGCAGGTAGTGATTTTTTGTTGATATTAAAAAATATTAATGTACCAAGTGATAGAATCAGTGTAATGTTAAGTAGAAATTTTTTCATTTTTTACCTCTTTATACGGATAAGTATTGTTTATTGTTTAAATAATTCTTTGATATCTTCGGGGGTATTGAATTCTAAGTATTCTCCGTCAAAAAGAGAATGTACACCCCATCTTGCAAGACCAAAACGGATATCTGTATATTGGATGGAAGTGTAGTCTGTAAACGTACTTCCTATAAACAAACATCTTTTCGTATTAATATTATTTTCTGTAATAATATAATCCCAAATTCCAATAAGTGAATCTGCTATGTCTGCTGTGTAAATTTCCTGAAAAAGTTCTCCTATCTTAAGAGACGAATAATGTTGGTTAAGGTTTTCGGATGTTAGCAGGGTAATTCCCGAACAAGGAATACGGTGTTGTTTTAAAAATTCAATAAGGGATTCTATTTCGGGATACAACGCTGTTTGTTTACTTTCTTCATGTTCTGCAGCAATCCAATCTTCTATAACGTTTTCAAAATTTTCTTCTTCTATGGAACATTCTTGTAATATTTGAAGTTTTGGAAATTTCATTTTTGATGCCAGTTCTTCTATAGTAAATTCTATAGAGGAATATTTTTTTAAAATCTTATAAAGAGCCAAAGCTTGTGGAAAATCCTTGTTAATCACAGTATGGTCTAAATGAAAAATGATATTTTCAAATTGATACGGCATAATTTCCTCTGAAATATTTTGGATGCTGAATGGTTTCGGCATCGTCCAAATAAAATATACTGCATGAAATGCTATTTAGTGTATCTTATTTTTTATATTTTCGCAAGCGGGACGGGCTTATTTTTTCTGTAGGAATTTATATTGCAATCTGCCGTATCGTTTTTATGGGATATAATATTTGAATTATTATCAGAATGTCATTATTTTTGTAATATATACGTAGATATTTAATTAGTAAAATCAAATGTTTCAGAGGTTCAAATGCATAAAATTATTATTATTTCCGATAATTATTGTGATGATCTTAGTGACTTTTTAATAATAGGTAAATTAGTTGTTCAAACCAACTTTATTCGCAACAAACTGTCTCATACTTTAAATATTAATACTTCATTTTTTAATTTGCTACATAATTTGTATATGGTCATGTTGGATAGTCTTTCCAGAAATAAAATTTGTTATTCATCTTTTCCTGATGAATTGTTATTGGATGTATCCGATAAGGATGAATTCTTTTTTCATTTGGAAAATGTGTTTTCAAAGATATTAAAAAGAAAAATTAAAATTCTATTTTTTAAAAATGATTTGGAATATTCTTCCGGTTTTTATATGTGGTGCGGAAATGAAGTACAGTTGTGCTTTTGGAATGAAACTGAAGATATTGATGTACATCTCTTTACGTTTTTGAAATGAATAGGGATATATTAGCTGTTATTTATTTACTATATTTGTACTTGTTCCGAGATGATGGTATAATTTATAAGGGAAGGGAATTAATTTTTGAAAAAATACTTGACTTTTTATCGGCGTTATGTTATAAATATGCATAACTGTATATAAATAAAATCCTAAAACAGGAAAATTGTTTATATACAGTTTTTTTTTTAGAATTGTTTGGAGTCATACAAACATTAATCTGATTTTTGTGAATAACAGACATAGGGAAGGGATATTTATGAAAAAGGTACTACTTGTAATCTTTGTTTCAGTATTAGTGTTTTCTTGTGGAAAAAGCAGTAAAAATGCCGGCGGAAAAACTGTTAGAACAGAAGACGGTAAAATTTTGGTTACGATTTGGGATGCTATTGGTTTTAGTGCATGGAAAGACATGATAAATAAATTTAATCAATCACAGGATGAAATTGTTGTTCAGTCTGTTTTCAAAGGATCTTACAAAGAAACAATGCAGGCTGGGATTGCAGCAATTCGATCCGGCAGCCAGCCCAATATTCTTCATGTGTATGAAGTTGGAACCGGTACGATGTTTTTTGCAAAAAATGTTGTAGAACCTGTTGAAGACTTTATGAATAAATATTCCGATCAACCGTTTCATTCATCTAATTATATTGATACCATTGTTGATTACTATTCGGATAAAGATCGTTTATTGAGTGTGCCTTTTAATAGCTCTACACCGGTAATATATTATAATCGTGATATTTTTGAAAAAGTAGGATTAAGTGTTCAAGATGTTCCTAAAACATGGGAAGATTTTGAGCGTATTGCCCCTAAGCTTTTAGTAGCGGGTTATGTTCCGTTAACTACTTCTTGGACATCATGGGTGGTATTGGAAGCTTTTTCTGCACGTCATAATATACCGTTTGCTTCTTATAATAACGGATTGGAAGACCCTTTAAAAGCTCGTATCCAAATTACAGAACTGCATAAAAAGTTTTTTCAAAAAATAAAAGCATGGTATGACAAAGGGTGGTATGTTTTTTACGATAGAGAATATGCAAAATCTCAAAATGCTTTTTCATCCGGAAAAGTTGCTATGGGATTATTTTCTTCATCTGCACTATCATCAATGGGGCAAGGGGTGAATTTTAAGTTTTCGGTTTCTGAAATGCCTTATTTGGCTTCTGCGGTTTCCAAGCCTTATGATACGTTGATTGGCGGAGCATCTTTTTGGGTATTGAAAGGATTTTCTGAAGAACAAAATAAAGCGGTTGCTAAATTTGTAAATTTCCTTATGTCAACTGAAAATCAAAAGTTTCTCCACACAAATACCGGATATCTTCCTGTGTCCAAGCAGGCTTATCAAGAATTAAAATCCGAAGGATATTATAAATCTTCTCCTTGCATGGAAATTCCTGTAAAACAAGTGGCAACACTATCCGGAGAATATACTAAAGGGCTTCGTTTAGGAAACTTTGTTCAAATTAGAGAAATTTTTGCTGAAGAATTTGAACAGTATCTCCAAGGGGTCAGTTCTCTTGATCAGTTTGTTTCAAATTATCAAGAAAGAGCAAATATACAGTTAAAAGAATTTCAGGATTTATACTAGTGCCGATGAATAACGGACGAAGTGTATAGCGACGGTACTATGAAAAATCAAATTATTTTTAAAGATAAAGTATGGGTAGGATTTTTGTTTTTACTACCTCAGTTGCTTGTCATCATGTTGTTTTTCTTTTATCCTGCAGGCGAGGCGTTGATAGCTGCTTTTTTTAGAAAAGATGCGTTTGGAGTTTCAAATCATTTTGTCGGTTTGAATAATTTTACTACATTGTTGAAAGATCCTGCATATCATCGAGCCTTAGTATTTTCATATAAATTTGCATTTTGGACGATCATAGGAAGTATTATTCCGGCTATTATTATTTCTTTGTCTATTCTTCGAATTTCTAAAGGTCGCCAAATTTTTCAAACCTTAATCAGCTGGCCTTTAGCTGTTGCACCTGTAATAGCCGGTGCTATGTGGTTGTTTTTGTTTGATTCTTCAATAGGATTGATAGGACGTGCGTTGATTGCAAATAATATCAATTGGAATCCTGCAATTTCTTCAGGTCAGTCATTTTTCTTTTTGACATTAGTGAGTATTTGGAATAGAATAGGATACAATGTGATTTTTATCGTATCGGCGTTGTATGGAATTCCGCATTCTCTATATGAAGCATCAGCATTGGATGCCTTTTCTCCATGGCATCGGACATTTAAAATTACTCTTCCTATTATTTATCCTATTTTGTTTTTTTTGTTTATCATGAATATTGTGTATTCTTTTTTTGAAACGTTTGGTATTATTGATATTACAACTAAAGGTGGTCCCGGTTCTTCTACTGTTTCGTTGGTTTATAAATTATATCGGGACAATTTTACCAATTATGGAAGTTCGGCAGCACAATCTATTTTATTAATTATGATGGTGAGCGGTTTGATTTGGTTGCAATTTAAATATACCAATAGCAAATCTTCTGGATCAAAATAGGGGCTTATATGTATCTAACTACTTCAGAAAAGCTGTTAAAAAGTTGTGCTTATGTTATTTTAACGGTAGCAGTATTATTTTCGTGTTTACCGGTTTGGATGGGAATTGTTGCGGCTTCGCTGGATCTTTCTATGATTGCAGAAGGGAATTTTTCTTTATTACCTGGAAACTTGTTATGGACCAATCTTTCATCAGTCCTTATGGATGGAATTTCCAAAAATTCAGATCTTACTGCACTAACACTTCTTAAGAATACCTTTATTGTTTCTGTATGGATTACAGCCGGTAAAATTCTTATTTCGCTTATGTCGGCGTATGCGTTAATGTTTTTCAAACTTCCTTTTGAAAAGGTAATTTTTGGAGCTATTTTTATTACACTTATGCTTCCTATTGAAGTACGAATTGCATCTACTTATCAGGTTGCAGTAAATTTTCATATGATTAATTCGTTTGCAGGAATTATTTTTCCTTTAATAGCCAGTGCTACAGCGACTTTTTTATTTAGACAGCAGTTTTTGACAATGCCTAAAGAAATTTTTGAAGCTGCACTGCTGGATGCCGCCGGACCGTGGAAAATGTTTACGGATATTGTTGTTCCAATGTCGCGTAATTCTATTATTGCATTGATAGTGGTGACATTTATCAGTAGCTGGAATCAATATTTATGGCCTCTGCTTGTATTGACGGATCCCAATAAAGGAATGATTAATTTAGGAATCCGATTTGTTATTCAACAATCTCAGGACGGGTCTATTCCTAATTGGCCTTATATTATGGCATTGTCTTTATTGGCTGTACTTCCGCCTTTGTTAATAGTGTTTGCTTTACAGAAATATTTTGTCAAAGGTTTGGCCGGTTCAAGTAAATAAACTTATAAAGACAGGGTTAAAAGGAGCATTTATGTCTTTTATTTCTTTTGATAATATCCAAAAGTTTTATGGAGATGTGCAAGTATTGCATAATCTCTCTCTGTCTATCGAAAAAGGTGAATTTATTGTTTTTCTCGGTCCTTCAGGATCCGGTAAATCAACGTTTTTAAGGGTTCTTGCCGGATTAGAAGAAATTTCCGGAGGAAAAATTATTTTGGATGGTAAGGATATTACTGTACAAGCTCCTTACAAACGTAAAATTTCTATGGTTTTTCAAAACTATGCTCTGTATCCCCATATGTCGGTGAAAGATAATATTTGCTATGGATTGAAAAACAGAAAAATACCTAAAGAAGAAATAGAAATACGCCTCAATCGTGTATCGGAAATGTTAGAAATATCTCATCTTCTTCTGCGTAAACCTACAGAACTTTCCGGTGGTCAAAGGCAGCGTGTTGCGATGGGAAGAGCAATTGTTCAGCAACCTAAGGTATTTTTATTTGATGAACCGCTATCCAATCTTGATGCCAAACTGCGTGTTAAAATGAGAATGGAAATCAAAAAACTTCAAAAAGAGCTCGGAATTACAACAGTATATGTGACCCATGATCAGGTTGAAGCAATGACTATGGGTGATAAAATTCTTTTAATGAATGAAGGCCGTATATCTCAATTCGACACTCCTGATAAATTGTATCATTCTCCAAGTTGTTTATTTACAGCCGGTTTTATCGGTTCTCCATCTATGAATTTCTTTCAAGCCGAATGTACCGGTAATCATCTTAGAACAGTAGATAATTTGCTGGAGTTTGAGTTGGCAGAATGTGATGCTCTTAATAATATTCCGTTAATTTTGGGAATTCGAAGCGAGCATATGTTTATGACTAAAAAAAATAATGAGAAACATTTATCGTTGACCGTTAATATGATAGAAAATCTAGGATCGTACTTCTATGCTTATGGTGAAATGCCTTCTTCCAATGATCCTGTATCTGTTAAAGCCGGATCTCGTGATAAAGAACAGTTATCCATAGGTGGAAAGATAGAATTGTTTATTGATCCTTCTTATGTACATATTTTTAATGCACAAACCGGAATGCGTTTGGGTATTGTAAAGGAATTTTTAGGTTCTTAGAGTTATTGAAATTTGGAAATTTTTCCTGATAATCTTTTGAACAAATTACTTACAATATCTGCATCATACTTGTCTTTTATTCCTCTGAAGAACAGTTTTCTAAAATAAGAAGAAGACCGCTTTTTCTTGAGAGAAGAATCAAAGTATTGTGTTTGTTCCAAAAATGCTAAAAAACTGGAAACACTTTTATCAATATCTTCCGGTGTAGCTGTATTAGAGTGTTCTTTTTGAATTGTTATGTGTGACAGTTCGTACATTGCAATAGTGGTAGCGTGGGATAAGTTTAGAGATCCGAATTGCGGATTGCTTGGGATTTCGCATAAGAAATCCGTGTATTCAAGTTCGCTTTGTGATAAGCCGTCTGTTTCATTTCCAAAAAGAAGTCCTATAGATAAACTAAGAGATATTTTTGGTTTTAAAAATTCCACCAGCTCTTTGAGAGTAAAGTCTTGTTTTCTAAATTGACCTTTTCTTCTGCTAAATCCAATGATCAAATCAAATTCTTTTTTTATTTCCGCTAACGAATTAACAATACGTATACTGTTCAAAATTTCTTCAGCATGTGGGGCAAAGCGTTTACTTTCAAATGAAGGAATCGGTATATTCGGATTAACAGTAATGAGTTTTGAGAAACTGAAATTTATCATACTGCGGGCTGTTAATCCTAAATTTATTTCCCCTTCCGGTTGTGCCAAAATAATTGTAAAATTATTCAATTAGATTCTCCTTTTATGTTCAATAAATTTAACCTTTTATGTCCAATTTATTTTTTCTTTTATACAACATAGTAATTGACATTTTATGTTTGTTGATTTATAATATATGTACGATGAAATTTTAATTATTGATAATCTTATATTATCGGCACATAATAAGATAAAGTGCAGTAAGCTTATCAGTGGAGGTCTTATGTTTTTATTTTGGTCGTTGATTGCTTCTATTTTGGTCACATGTTTGATTGGTTTGTCTCTTCATATAAGGAGAGAGCAGGGGACTCTTCCGAAAGTCGTTGCTAAAAGTTTAATAGGCGGTTTAGCCGGATTTTTCTTTATTACTTTAGCGGCGGTAGTAGCATCAATGTTTATGCACTCTCCGGTATTTGCTAATGAAGCTTCGGATACGTTGTCAAAACTTCCTCCGGAAGCCTTTGGATTGGGATTTCTTGGAGCTGGATTGTCTGTTGGGTTGGCATGTATAGGTACAGGAATTGCAACAGGAATGTCAGCATCTGCTGCTATAGGCGCTGTAAGTGAAAATCCTAAAATGCTTGGTACCAGTCTTTTGTTTGTTGGTTTGTCTGAAGGTATTGCAATTTATGGTCTTATTATAGCTATTATGATTTTAGGTAAACTGGGTTAGTTATTCTCTGACCCGTTTTTTTATTTATTTGATTATAAAGGATATCTTTATGAAAGTAGTTGCTCTTGTAGGTGAGCATATTGCACCAGCTTTTCGATTGATGGGTATTGAAACCGCTTCCCCTTTTGATAATAAAGACTTAAAGCAAGTGTTTCAACAACTGGTCAATAGAAAAGAAATTGCTATGATTGCGGTTTCCGCAAGATTTGCACCGATATTAAAGGATGAAATTGCAGCTGTCCGCTTATCGAAAAGTGAATTGATGATTTTGGAAATCAGTTCTTCTCAAGGAAATTATAATGCCGGAGATAAGCTTATGCAATATATTAATAAAGTCATAGGACAGGGGTAGCAAATACTTGAATATGTAAACGAGGAGAAAAAATGGCTCTTCAAGATATAATTCAAACTCTTGAATCTGAAAAATTAAGACAATTAGAAGAAAAATTGGATCAAGCAAAAACAGAAGCAACGAAATGGTTGATTCAACAAGGTGAATCTTTAGATAATATATATGAATCCAAATTTGAACACTCTAAAAAACAAATATTAAAACAACAAGAAACATTAAAATCAGAAAAAGAATTTTCTCATCATTTTAAAGAGCTTCAATCGGAAGATCAGTTTGTAAAAGAAACAATAGATATATTAGAAAAAGAATTGTTGGAATTTACAAAACGTGATAGAGAAGAGTATAAAAATATTATTTACACATGGCTTCAAAAAATTATAAAAGAAGAATCGCTAAGCAAATTTGTTGTTTATGCAGCTTCTCAAGATGTTGAATTTATTCAAATGTACTGTCAGCAGAATAATATTGATGCTGAAGTTAAAGAAAATTCTTCTATTAGAGCCGGTCTATTAATTTCGATAACTAAATATGTGAATATAGATTGGACTTTTGACACGCTTTTTAAAGATAGAATAAAAAATTTATCACGGTTATTAAAGGAATGTTTATGAAATCTGTAGGTATAATTACTCGTATTAATGGTCCTCTTATTTCGATTAAGGTGACCGATTCTTTACAGCTGATGGAAATGGTGCATGTATCAGAACTGCAGTTGGTTGGTGAAGTTTTAAGTATAGATGATGATACAGCTGTCATACAAGTTTATGAAACAACTGATGGAGTTAAGCTTGGAGAGCCTGTATATGGAACTGGAATGCCTCTTTCTGTGGAATTAGGACCAGGATTGATTTCTCAAATGTTTGATGGTATACAGCGGCCTTTAAGTAAAATAGCTGAACAATCTCAAAGTATTTATTTAGAGAGAGGGCTTTTGATCCCTGCATTAGATCGAAGTATTAAATGGGAATTTACTCCGACAGTTTTTAAAGGAACTGTATTAGAAAAAGGTGCAGTGATAGGTACTGTGCCGGAAACACCATTAGTTACTCATTACGTAATGATTCCGCCTAATTTGGAAGGCATAGTTAAATCCATTGTGGATGCTGGATCTTATACAGTTGAGGATGTTATTGGAACTTTAGAAGACAGTAAAGGAGTTGTGCATGAATTAAAATTAGCACATCGATGGCCAGTGAAGGTTGCAAGACCTTACAAAGAACGATTTCTCCCTAATCAGCCGTTGTTAACTGGACAACGTATTATTGATATTTTCTTTCCTGTGGCTAAAGGTGGAGCTGTTGCTATTCCTGGAGGATTTGGTACTGGAAAAACAATTACTCAGCATCAATTAGCTAAATGGTCTGATGCTAAAATAGTTGTATATGTTGGTTGTGGTGAACGTGGAAATGAAATTACTGAAGTATTGGAAGAATTTCCTCATCTTATTGATCCTCATACCGGTTTATCTTTGTTTGATAGGACAGTAATGATAGCAAATACTTCTAATATGCCTGTTACTGCAAGGGAAGCTTCAATTTATACAGGAATTACTATTGCAGAATACTATCGTGATATGGGATATGATATTGCTGTGATGGCAGATTCTTCTTCTCGTTGGGCAGAAGCTCTTCGTGAATTGTCAGGACGTTTAGAAGAAATTCCTGCTGAAGAAGGATTTCCCGCTTATTTAGGATCCAAGCTTGCATCATTTTATGAAAGAGCCGGACGAGTTCAGCTTTATAACGGTAATACCGGATCCGTAACGATGATCGCAGCGGTTTCTCCTCCGGGTGGTGATTTCTCAGAACCAGTCACCCAAAATACAAAACGATTTGTCCGTGCTTTTTGGGAATTAGACAAAGCTCTTGCATCCGCAAGGCATTATCCTTCCATCAACTGGATTCAAAGTTATAGTGAATATGTTTCTTATACTTCCAAATGGTGGGATGAAAATATTGATCCTGAAACTTCTGAACTCCGTCAAAAAGCTTATAATTTGCTTCTTCGCGAAAATAAACTTCAAAAAATTGTTCGTTTGATTGGTCCTGATGCACTTCCTGATCATGAACGCTTGGTTTTGGAAACAGTTCGTATTATTAAAGACGGATTTTTGAAACAAAATGCGTATGATGATATTGATATGTATACCTCTCCTCAAAAACAAGTGCGAATTTTAAAATTAATTATTAAATTTTATACTAGAGCTGATCATATTCTTTCATTAGGAGCTCCGGTCTTTGAAATAAGAGCTTTGGAATCAGTTGCAATGATTCTACGTTCCCGAATTGAAATTGCCAATGATGATGTAGATCAATTCAATAAATTGGAATCATTTATTGATGATGAACTGACAGCTCTCGAATCCAAATACAAACAAATATCTCAACAAAGTGCAGGAGTCGAATAATGGATTTAAAAGTTATTAAAAGTTGTGAAGGGATTCATGCCGTTACAGGTCCATTGATTTTTGTTAAAACAATACCCGGAGTTTCTTTTGGTGAAATTGCTGAAATTGTTTTTCCGGATGATAGTGTGAAAATGGCTTCAGTTGTTGATATTAATGAAAAATTTACTATTCTTCAGTTATATGGAAATACAGCCGGTATTGATCCAAAGAAAACTACTGTAAGGTTTCTTCAGCAAACACTTCATTTAGGTGTTTCACTCGAAATGCTGGGGCGTATTTTTGACGGTATTGGTAATCCTATTGATGGAATAAGAATGCCTGATCCTGAATTTATGAGGGATATTAATGGAGCTCCATTGAATCCTGTTGAACGGGCTTATCCTCATGATTTTATTCAAACCGGTATTTCTGCAATTGATATTATGAATACTCTTGTACGTGGTCAAAAATTACCGATTTTTTCTGCAGCCGGTCTTCCTCATAATTATTTGGCAGCTCAAATTGCAGCTCAGGCAAAATCTAAAACAGGTAATCCTTTTGCAGTTGTGTTTGCTGCTATGGGGATACGCCATGATGATGCGGAATTTTTTATTGATTCTTTTAAAGAAACCGGTGCATTGAAAAATACTGTGCTATTTCTTAATTTAGCAGATGATCCTGCTATTGAACGTCTTGTCACTCCAAGGGTTGCTCTTACGGCAGCTGAATATCTTGCTTATGATAAAGGCATGGATGTGTTGGTAATACTTACTGATATGACTTCTTATGCGGAAGCTCTTCGTGAAGTTGCCGCAGCTAAAGGTGAAGTTCCTTCTCGTAAAGGATTTCCCGGATATATGTATTCAGATCTTTCCACAATTTATGAAAGAGCCGGATTAGTAAAAGGTCGTCCCGGATCAGTTACTCAAGTTCCTATTCTTACTATGCCCGGTGATGATATAACTCATCCTATTCCTGATTTAACAGGATATATTACTGAAGGTCAAATTGTGTTAGATAGAAATTTATTTGGACAGAATATTCTTCCTCCTATTGCATTGATTCCATCGTTGTCACGTTTGATGAAAGATGCTATTGGAGCTAATTTAACAAGAGAAGATCATCCTAAATTATTTATGCAGTTGTATGCCGCGTATGCGCGTGCTATTGAAATTCGTACCATTGCAGCTATTGTTTCCGAAGATGAAATGAGTGATTTGGATAGATTATATCTGAAGTTTGGACATGAATTTGAAAATACTTTTATTAATCAAGGATTTGATGAAAGTAGATCGTTGGAAGAAAGTCTTAATCTTGCATGGAAAATTCTTTCTATTCTTCCTAAAAGCGAACTTACGGCAATGACTTCTAAAGAGCTTCTTCGATATTACGTAGGAAATGACGAGGAATAATAAATTTAGTGAATTAGGATGTTTGTATGGCAAAAACTAATGTCACGCCGACAAAAAGCAATCTTTCAATGCTTAAAGATGAACTCAAATTGGCTAAAGACGGTCATGGATTGATGGAACAAAAAAGAGAAATACTCATTATGAATTTGAGTTCTTTGGCAGCAGAGATTCGTGAAAAACGACAATCACTTGATAAAAAACTGTCGGTTATTTTTAATCAATTGGCAATTGTTCGTTTGGAAACAGATTCTTTGACGCTTGATTTGATCACTAACAGTGTCAATCGTGATTATGAGGTTACGGTAATACCTTATTCTATTATGGGGGTAGTTGCTTCCAAATTATTGTTTACTCGTTCCCAAGATAATAAATCGTCTTTACCTACAATGGGGATTTCCAGTACAGGCCCTGCTTTTGATAAACTGCTTCATCTTACTCATGGAATTAAAGAATTATTAGCTGAAGTAGCTTATTTAGAAACAGTTGCTTGGCGGCTTGCTTTGGAAATTAGTAAAATTCAACAAAGAATTAATGCTTTAGAGAATTTTATTATTCCAGATACCCAAGAAACAATCAAATTTATCAAAGATATTTTGGAAGAAAAAGATAGAGAAACATTGTTTCAAATTAAAAGAATAAAAGAAAAGAGTAGAAAACAAAATCTTCAAAAGGAGTCTGCAGATGGTATTTAAAATTTTTGTTCCTATCACAGGATCAGACGAAAGTAAAATTGCTACAGACAAAGCTATAGAAACTGCTGCATATTTAAATGCCAAAGTTACCGCTGTTTATGTTTTAGATAAAGAATCTCTTGCTAAACTTCAGCGTTATAGAATTTTTATTGAAGAAGAATCTTCTGTTTTTGGAGACGGTTTGAAACGTGATGCTCAAAAATTTCTTGAATATGCAAAACGTACAGCTGCTGCTTATCATATTCCTATTGAAACAGCTGTTCTAGAAGGTGATCCGTATTTGGAAATTTGTCAATTTGTCCGAAACGATCTTGCCGGAAAGAAATATATTATGCTTGCACGTAATCCTCAAAGTGATAATTTTATTGATTCATTTGGTGCTTTAGAAAAAAAATTGCTTCGTTCGGGATTGAGTATTATGATTGCCGGAGAATAACATGTCTGTGTTAGAGCAAATCTTTCAATTAGAAGAACAGTTAAAATTATATGAAAAACAATATCTAGAAAAAATTGTTTTTTTGAATGAAAATAAAGAAATTAAGTTTCGCAACATGAAAGATTCTTTCGAAAAAGAATATCTTCAAAAGATTAAAGATCTTAAAGCTGAAATGCAAAAGAATGTTGAACAATATGAAGAAGAGCTAATTAAAAATTATTCAAATAATAAAAAAGAAGATTTACAAAAATTGTTTGAACAGCGTAAAGAACAAATTTTTCAAAAAATTTGTGAAAAATTTTGGAAAGAGAATTGATTTATGACATCGTTTCAATATATTCCTTTATCAGTCCGGGTAAGATCGTGGAATCTTTCCTTATTAAAGAATAACGAAATTGAAGACCTTCTTAATGATGATTTATCGGTTTTATACTCTAAAATATCCGCTAAAGAAAAAAATGCAAAATTGGATACTTCTGATTCTGCAACGTTTCTGTATACTTTTAAGTCTTCTTTGTTCGAATATGGGCGTATTGCAATGTCCTTATCCAACGGATCTGGTCGTTTGTTTATTAAAGAACTTTTAAAAGAATTTGAGATAGAAAATTTAAAAATTCTTGTGCGTGCTTTGTTGTCTAAAAATTTTCGTCCCCATTTTAATGAAATAGATTTTGTTTCTCATTTTACAGTGAAACAGTTATCTGAAATTCATAGTTTTACCGAATTGCAACATCTTTTAGAAGGAACAGAGTATTATTCACTTTATCCTTCTCTTCAAAAAACCCAGCAGGAAAAGAATACCTTATATTGGGAAACGGTATTGGATAATTTTTATGTCAGTCGGATAAGCTCTGCATCCAAAGGGCTTGATATGTCCAGTCGAAGAGCTATACGTCATCTTGTTCTTACTTCTTTACAGTTTGAACGGTTGGTACTTTTGTTTCGTTATCGATATCACTATCATATTGAACCAATAGAAGCTCTTCAATATATTCCTAATTTAACCCATATAATGTCTAATGAAGACTGGTCTCGATTTGCTTTTGCATCTACCGGTGCGGATTTTTTATATTATTTGGGTGCTCTGAAGTTAATACCTTTAGATCTGCCTGAAGACTCTTCTGCTATTCGATCTGCTCTTCGGAAGAAAATCGAATTTTCATGCCGTAAAACTCTTCATGCAGATTTAAGCAGTTTGTCATCCTTTGTGGCATTTATACAATTGAAAAAAATACAGTACCACAAAATTTCAACCGTTATAGCTGTAAAATCGTTTCAGATTGATAAATCTGATGTTATGCAGTTTTTATAAATGATTTTATTTGACGAGGACGCGTATGTTTGTAACCCAAAAAATGCTGCAAATTGATTTACTGATACTTAAAAATAATATTGACTCTGTATCACAATTGATTTTGGATACTATAGAATTTGAACCGTCTGTGAGCTCTTCGATAGCAGATCAAGATCAGGAATATTGGATTCGTGAAAATCCTATTGAGCAAAAGAAAAAGATTGCGGAATTTCAGAAAGATGCTGATGAATTATATAAATTCTATCAAAAGTATCCTTCCAATAATGCCGGTAGTAAACTTGAAAATAGTGAAATTTCGTTAATATCTATTCGTGAAATGCTTTATCAATATCATGTTAAGAAAAATTTATTTATTGATCGATACAGTAAAATAAAAAAAAGACGTGAAGAAATAGCAGTTAAAATTGCTGGATTGAATATGTTCCATAAAGCTAAAAATGACCCTAGTAAAAAAATCGATACAAAAGATTTCTTTTGTGTACTTGGAATTATTAGTTCAACGAATTTTGGCCAGCTTCAGCAGGAATTTCAACATTTTAACGGGCAGATGTTTTCTCAAGGACATGTTAGTGATTCTCAAATCATTTTTATTTCCGTTCCTAATAATCAAGCTGAACAGTTAAATAAACTGTTAGAACATTTATATTTTGTAAATTATGGTCTTCCGTTGGAATTCTTTGGAGAAGGTGAAGCTAATATTTTAAAATTGAGCTTTGAATACAATACTTTAAATGATGAAGAAGATTTGTTAGAAATAGAAATAGCAAAAACAGCTCCTATATTTATGGATAGATATATTCATATCAAACAATATTTGCAACAACAACAGCGTCTTTGCGATATTAGAAACTCTATCCGCTGTGCCGGAGGTCATGTATATTTGCTTTCAGGGTGGATATCGGCTTCAGAATTTGGTTCGTTAAAAAAAGAAATCGAAAAAATATGTGGTAAAAATTTTGAATTAGTGGTTGTTAAGGCTGAAAATGTTAAATCCATTAATACTGATAATATCGATATTCCTACAAAATTGTCTAATCCCAAAATTATACGTCCTTTTGAACAACTTGTCACAACTTTTGGAATTCCTCATTATCGTGAAATTGATCCTACACCGATATTTGCATGTTTGTATGTTCTGCTTTACGGTGCAATGTTTGGTGATGTAGGTCAAGGTGCTGTACTTTTTTTACTTGGAGTACTAGGATTATTAATCAGTAAAGTCTCTTTTAGAATGATTTTCGGATTAATGGTTTGGGTTGGTCTTGCATCTATTTTGTTTGGATTTTTATACGGGTCTTATTTTGGCTATGAATCTGCTTATTATTCTTGGGTTCCCCATCCTCTTTGGCTAAGTCCTATGCATAGTATTGATTCTTTGTTGCTGTATGCTGTTATTTTAGGTATGGGAATTATTACTCTTAGTTTTATCTTGGGTATTATTAATTGTTTTCGTATGAAAGATTGGAGTATTCTGATCTTCTCTCATAAAGGACTTGTTGCTTTTTTAATGTATCTTTTGCTGTTGTTAATGGGTTGGCAGTTTATTACTAATGGATTAGTTTCATCTTATCTTTTTTGGATATTTGGTATTTTTACTTTTTTCTTAGGTTTGGAACGAGTTTGGGAAGCTTTGATTTATAAACACGGTTCCTTAAAAGATTGGTGGATGGGGTTCTTTGATATGTTTGAATTCTTTCTTTCTATGCTTACTAATACCTTATCTTTTGTAAGAGTCGGAGCTTTTGCCCTTACGCATGCTGCATTGATGGCTGCTGTGTTTACGTTAAGAGACTTAGCCGGATCCAATATGCTGGCTGCTAATTTAATTGTAATAATTGGAAATATATTTGTTATTGTTATGGAAGGATTTATTGTTGGAATACAAACTCTTCGTTTAGAATATTATGAATTTTTTATGAGATTTTTTAGAGGTACGGGAAGAATTTATAAACCCATTGAACATAATAAAAAGGTAAGGTAATATTTTACATGAATCTTCAAGAATTAGGATGGGATGATTTTTTTTCTGCATCAAAACCCTTAGAACCGGACTATGTACCAGCTAGAATTATTAGAAAACATAATTTTGGTTATGATGTTGCAAACATGAATGGACAATTTCCCGCTCGTATACGCGGACGTTTGCGTCAAAAATTATCTAAAGAGGCTTGGCCTGCAATAGGTGATTGGGTTTATTGTTCACTGCAATTGGATTACTTGATGATAGAACAACTCATACCCAGAAAAAGTAAAATTTCTCGAAAAGTAGCCGGAAAAACTTCTGAAGAACAAGTAATAGCCGCTAATGCGGATATTATTTTTTTAGTAATATCTTTGTTTGAAGATTTTAATCCCAGAAAACTTGAACGTTATATTGCATTAGCTGTTGAAAGCGGTGCAAAACCTGTAATTATTCTTAATAAAGTTGATATGATTGAAGATAAAGAATATTTTATAAAAGAAACCGAAAAACTGGTTCAAGATATTCCTATTCTTATGACAAATGCTCTTGATCCGGATTCTTTGAATGTACTTTCAGAATTTATTGGTCACAGTAAAACTGTTGTGTTTTTAGGATCATCAGGAGTCGGAAAATCAACTATTGTTAATGCTCTGCTAAAAGAAGACAGGCAGAGTATTAAATCTTTAAACAAACATAATAAAGGAAAACATACAACAACTTCTCGCGATATGTTTTTTTTAGAAGGTGGCGGAATTCTGATTGATAATCCTGGTATTAGAGAATTAAGGGTTTGGCTTGATAGTGATGAAACTCTTAGTGATAGTTTTGTCGATATAGAACAATTGTCTCAAAAATGCCGATTTAGAGACTGTAGTCATATTTCTGAACCCGGATGTGCTGTTTTGGAAGCCGTAGAACTAAATAATATCGATGTTGAAAGAGTCGAAAATTGGCGTCGTCTTCAAGAAGAAGCATTGGAATTATTAGTTAAAAGACAAGAATTCGGACGAGATGTCGATAAAAAACAATCCCACCGTATTGCCCGTTTCATTAAGCATAACAAAAAAAGTGATAGAACAAATCTTCGTTAATTAATATCTTTCTTATCCTAATCAAGAACTTATCAAAAATATAAATCTGAAATTTTTAGTAAACAATGAGTCTTATTCGTGTCATTATTATACAATCAAATCTGATGTTTTAATAAAATTAATTGAAAATACTATTTTATTATTTAGATCAAAAACGGATTTCAAGTACAAAATAATATCACGTTTAACTAATAAATTTGTAAGGTAGGTGATTATCAGTTTACTATGACTTTGTCTTGAAATCCGAAATATTTTATAATATTATAATATAGATATTTAGAATATTCAAATATCGAATAAATTATATCATTTTTAATTAAATTTGTCAATATATTATATAAAATATAAATTTTCCGATAATGTTCTTAATACGTAAGTAAGATGAGTTGTTATTATGAAGGAAAAAGTAATTTGTTGGGGTGTATTGAATATTTTACTAATATCATTGGGGAATATTTATAGTACTGTTGATGATTTTACTCGATTTACCCATCAAAATATTAGTAAAGAATTGAAAGATCAGCTTCCCTTTTTAAAGATACAAGCAAATGGGGTTTCTCAGTCACATCCTTTATCCGAAGATATGTTAGAATTGATTTTTCAGCCTCAAGAAGAAAGTTTTGGATTTTTTTCTACAATCACCGGATTGAATATTTTTAATACCCGTTTTACTGTTTCTTGGTATATGTTTTCAACATTAAGTGATATTCCTTCTTCTAATGAAGATATCATGTTTTTATTAAATTCCAAGGAGCCGTGTGTGTTTTCAGTGTTTACTTATTTGAATGGAAGCTGGAAAACTCATGCTATATTTCCAAATATGCTTAATATTCCGGATAAATTTGTTTACGCGTATGTATCGCTTCCTAATGAAGACGGGGTATTAGTACCTCTTGCTGGGCAGTCGTTTTATTATGATACTATTTCGCAGATAACGAAAAAAACAAGAAATGTATCCTTAAATACTGATATTTTAGAATATTGGAGTAAAAAAGGGTATTTTATTTAGTCATCGTTAGATAATATGGTTTAAAATAAAAAACTCCTTACAATATGTAAGGAGTTTTTTCGTGCCTATTAGGAGTCGAACCTAAGACCTTTGGAACCGCAATCCAATGCTCTATCCAGCTGAGCTATAGGCACATATACTGATTATTATAGTATATTTTTTTTTTGTTGTCAATAGTTTTTTATCTTATCTATTAATTTTTTGTCCGAAAGGGCAAATATAAGGAGTTGCACGCCGATATTCTTCCCAATCAGGATATTTTTCCATTAATTTTTCCAGCATAGGTCCTGTAAGTTTGCTGATAATTAGTGTTATTGTTAATGGTGATATAATAGATGCGACTGTTTGGAATATAATGTCTCCCATATATCCTAATTCTGCTGTTGATGAAGACCTTGTTATAATCCAAATCCCCCACCAAAAACTTATTTCACCAAAATAATTAGGATGTCGGGAATATTTCCATAATCCTGTTCGTAGTACCAATCCTTTAGTAGTTTTTTTGGCAAGCTGAAAATCTGCAGTCCACTCCCATACTAATCCCCAGATACAAACAACACTTCCTAATACAATTGAGGTAATTCCCATTGATGAGCTTATGGTTTCAATGTCTGCAGGCATAAAAAAGAAAAACGGTATGCACATCATCCATGTAAATGCTGCTTGAGATAGAAAAATATTGATGTAAGATTGAAAAGGATGGCCTTTTAGGGTTTCGTATCTGGGATCTTCTGTTTTTTTATTTTTGTGAAGAGAACGAATACCGAGATGTACAGCTAAACGTATTCCCCATAGCAATACAAAAATCACAGGAATTAATTTGAGATTAAACTCAAATCCAAATAATCCCCAGCCTAATAAGGCAACAGTACAAAATCCTGCTCCCCATATAATATCCAAAATAACCCATAGCTTGATTTGTTGGGCAATAAAAAATGTCAAGGTAAATAAGGTGAAAAGTACTGCCGCACTTAAGTATGCGTATTGTTGAACCAAGGAATAATACTCTGTCATAATGAACCTCTTTTTTATATATTGTATTGATAAGTTAATGTGTATTTATAAATATATCAAGAAAATAAGTAAAATTTACGGCTTGTTTTTTTAACACAAAACAAACAAAAAAATATAAAACGAATAAATAATAAAATATATCACTATATATTCTTAATACTATAAATATTTTATTAAGAAATACTGAATGAAGAAAATATTGTTTGCTTTAAGTTTATTACTGTTGAATGAAGGTTTTCCCAAGCTATCTTCAGATATTGTCAGGCTTATAGAAATATCGATGCTGTCAACTATAAAACGCTTTTAATGAAGCGGAATTCTGTATGCTAAGTGTGTTGGTAAATAATATCGGGGAATATTGTATCATTGTTAATAAGTAGTATCATTCTATCGCTCAATAAATAATATCTTTGATAAATGGTTAAGCATTTAAGCATATGATTGGTTTAATTAATGGAATAGAAATTTTGAAAAGGATAGAATATATGTAATTTGTTTGGAATAATGAATACGGTTTTGAAGTTTAAAATGAGTAAAGGTTGTAAAAACAGTATATAGGCTTGTGCAGTCTTTTTATACTGAGGAGTGTCCATATGGTGGGATTTTGAATGCTGTGTTGGGTACAACATATAAGATAGATTACTTAGTTTATATAGATGATATATTAAATCTGATAAAGAGAAACAATATAATATATTTCCGGTTGGCAGTTATGAAAGCTGGTCTTTATTATATTTGATAAATAATTGAAGCAGGTATATAGTAGAATTAGACGAATAACGGTATTTTAATAAGGGCTTATTATTTTCTTAATGAAAAAGGTATCAGTATTCTGACAATTTTAAAAATAGTTGTCAATCAGACCAAACAATATCAATCCGACTCATATCATGATAATGAATGTTTAGTATTAGTGCAGATTTATGAAAGAGGATATGGATGAACAAAGATACTTTATTTTATTGTGAAGAATGCCATGCAATAAATACATTATTAGGATTATGTATATATCATTGTCCGAAGGTTAAGTTTAATGATTCAGAGTTAGACATGTTTGTCAGAATGGAACATTCTGAAATGGAACGTATGATTGAAGAACAAGAAAATATTTTCTCTATGACTTCCCAAGATCTTGATAAAAACAATCCTTATGCGATTATATGTATGAGTTCTAAAGATAACAGTATAGTAAATATTTTTCATTTTAAGGATGAGAATTCTAGAGATGAAGCATTTATAGATTTTGTTTTGGATGCGATTCATACAAATGGCGGAAATATTCCGTTTTCTGAAGATGACATTGATAATTTATTGGAATTTGATAATGAAAATAAGCAGTATTATATGCAGATTAAGGAGTTATTTACAGTATATAAGAATACTAAGTTATAAATGGATAAAGTTATTAATAAAACCCGGATTAACGCTGGGTTTTTTTTATTTTAAACGAAGGTAATTTAACGTAAATTTAAAAAAAATTAAATAATATAATATGTGTTATAATAATTTATGGCTTGACAAGATTAAGTTTTTGATATATTATTATAATATATGAATCTAACAAATTTTAGCAAACTTGTTAGATAAAAAAATAAGTTATATTTGAGCAAATTATGAGTGATAATTCACCAAAACAACGCATTATTCAAGAATATGTTCCCGGTAAGCAAGTCACATTATCGCATATTATTGTCAGACCAGAGCAGTCTATGTTAAAAAAGATCGGTTTATCTGATTATTCTGGTATATCTGTAGGTATTATGACTATTACGCCTAGTGAAGCAGTAATTATTGCGTCTGATATTGTGTTAAAGATGGCAAATACGGAAATAGGTTTCTTAGACAGATTTAATGGTTCGTTAATTATAGTTGGTTCAGTATCGGATGTTGAGGAGTCATTGAAAGAGGCAAACAAGTTTCTTAGTGATGTGATGGGATTTGCGACATCTTTAATTACCAAATCGTAGTGTATGAAAAAAATTATGGTTATAGGGCCTCCTGAAGTAGGCAAGACAACATTATTAAAATATTTGAATCAAATGGATTCTTCTGTACACAAAACACTGGTACCGGAATATTACGGGGATTTTTTGGATACACCCGGAGAATATTTACAGCATAAATTGTTCTATAGTCGTCTGCAAATGTTATCTTGTGATTATGATATTGTTATATTTATGTTGTCTGGAAATGTTGATAATATATATATTCCTCCGAACTTTAGTACGATGTTTCCCAATAAAAAAATTATTGGAATTGTGACTAAAACTGATTTGGCTTCGCATGAGGCTATACAAAAAAGCAGAGAAATACTGCATCAGGTTGGAGTAGAAGAATTATTTGAAATTTCAATTTTTGATCCAAAAAGTATAACAGCATTAAAATCTTATATAGATTCGATAAAATAACGCTGATTGTATTAGCAAGAAGGAAAAAGTGAATTATATATTAAGTGTTGGTATTGATATAGGAACGACAACATCACAAATTATATTCAGTAAACTGATACTTGAAAATAAAGCTGCAGCATCACGTGTTCCTGAGATCAACATTAC
Source organism: Brevinemataceae bacterium (assembly GCA_051647535.1). Lineage (GTDB taxonomy): Bacteria > Spirochaetota > Brevinematia > Brevinematales > Brevinemataceae > Brevinema_A. Next base: position 73,567 of record JBOFEA010000025.1, on the reverse strand, counting down.
CGGTAAAGAAATTATATATAAAAGTGATATTTATTTTACGCCGTTGATTTCTCAAGAATTAATTGATGGAGAAAAATTAGCGTCTATTATACGAACAGAATATCAAAAAGCAGGTCTTTCTCCTAAGGATATTACTGTTGGTGCAGTGATTATTACAGGAGAATCTTCTCGTAAAGAAAATGCTCGATATATTGTAGATTCTTTAGGTGAAATTGCGGGAGATTTTGTTGTAGCATCTGCAGGTCCGGATTTGGAAGGTATTATTGCCGGTAAGGGTTCTGGAGCTGCTCAGATTTCTAAAGATAAAAAATGCATTACTGCTAATGTGGATATTGGGGGAGGGACTTCTAATATTGTATTGTTTGATGATGGGGTTCCTATTGATACGTCATGCTTGGATATAGGCGGAAGGCAAATTAGATTTGACCCTGGGACATTAAGAATTAATTATATTGCTCGCAAAACCAAAAAAATATGTGAAACATTTCATTTAAATTTAGAAGAAGGGCAAACAGCTTCAGTAGGTGATCTTCAATTATTATGTGAAAAATATGCTGATATACTTGTAGAAGTATTAGGATTTACACCTAAAACCGAATGGGTTGATTTTATGTTGACTGATCATGCATTAACACAGCGCTATCCTATTAATTATTTGATTTTTTCAGGTGGTGTTGCAGAGTATATTTATCAAAACAATCCTGTTCAAGATGATTTTATTTATAATGATATAGGGATTTTGCTTGGAAAAGCAGTTAAAAAGCGTTTCGAAGGTGTTGTTCCGATTCTTCAAAGTTCTGAAACTATAAGAGCAACAGTAATTGGAGCAGGAGCTTTTACAGCTAGTTTAAGTGGATCAACCATTCATATTGAAAAAGATATACTACCTTTAAAAAATATTCCGGTAGTTAAGCTGTCAAATGAGGAAGAAAAATTAGAATTTTTAGAACTTTCAAGTCTTATCAAACAAAAAATTGAGTGGATTTGGGATTCTTCTTTGAAGGCTGTTGTGTTAGCGTTTTCTTTTCCTGATTATATGGGATATGACCAGATAAAAGAATTAGCTCGTACGGTCTATGAAGCGACCAGCAAACTTCGTGAATACAATCAAATCGTAGTGGTAGTTATAGAAAATGACTATGCAAAAGCTTTAGGGCAGATATTGCAGCAGTTTAATTTGAAATTTATAGTGTTGGATAGTATAAAAATCAATGATGGAGATTATTTAGATGTTGGTGAACCTTTATACGAAAATAAAGTCGTACCGGTAGTAGTCAAAAGTCTGATTTTTATTTAAATTCATTGTAATCATACAAGTAGATATTCCTGAGGAGGAATTATGAATTTAAAAACTTCTCTTTATGGACGCATATATTCGTTTAATTCAGTTAAGGAAGTTATGGCAAAAGCAAATGAAGAACGATCTGGAGATCGTTTGGCTGGATTGTCTGCCGAAACTGCGGAAGAACGTGTTGCGGCAAAAATTGTTTTATCAAATCTTTTGTTATCTGATTTAAGAAATTCACCTGCGGTTCCTTATGAGCAGGATGAAGTGACTCGTATTATACAAGATGATATTAACGAGCAAATCTATAATGAAATCAAAAATATGACTGTTTCTGAATTGAGAGAATGGATTTTGGATGAGAATACAACAGGTGGAGATATTCGAAGAGCTTCTCGTGGATTAACATCAGAAATGGTTGCTGCGGTTGCAAAATTAATGTCTAATTTGGATTTAATAGCCGGTGCTAGAAAAATTAGAGTCATAGCAACATGTAATACAACCATAGGAAAAGATAATACATTTTCCGTTCGCCTCCAACCTAATCATCCTACAGATGATGTTGATGGGATTTTGGCATCGTTATATGATGGGTTGTCATTTGGATGTGGAGATGCATTGATAGGATTGAATCCTGTGGATGATACGGTAGACAGTGTTATTCGTGTATTGAATATGTTTGAAGAAGTTAAGCAAAAATGGCAGATTCCTACTCAAAATTGTGTTCTTGCCCACGTGACGACACAAATGGATGCTGTAAGAAAAGGTGCTCCGGCAGATTTATGTTTTCAAAGTATAGCAGGCTCGGAAAAAGGAAATACAGCTTTTGGATTTAACGGTGATACGATTAAAGAAGCTCAGGAATTGTTTTTACGTCAGGGAACAGCTTCCGGTCCCAATGTTATGTATTTCGAAACCGGACAAGGATCAGAATTGTCATCTGATGCTCATTATGATACTGACCAAGTGACAATGGAAGCAAGATGTTATGGATTTGCAAAACATTTTTCGCCTTTTCTTGTGAATACTGTTGTAGGTTTTATTGGTCCTGAATATTTATATAATAGTAAACAGGTAATACGTGCTGGATTGGAAGATCATTTTATGGGTAAATTATCAGGACTTTCTATGGGTGTTGATGTATGTTATACAAATCATATGCGTGCTGATCAAAATGATATGGAAAATCTAGTGACGCTTCTTGCTGCTGCAGGATGTAATTATGTGATGGGAATTCCTCATGGTGATGATGTGATGCTTAATTATCAAACAACAGGTTTTCATGAAACGGCAACTATTAGAGAATTGTTTTCTTATTCTCCTATTAAAGAATTTGCTGATTGGATGGATAAGATTGGTATTACACAGAACGGAAAAATTACTGAACGATTTGGCGATCCTTCCATTTTCTTAGGATAAAAGGAGCTTATATGATAAAAGATACGGAATTAAAAAATATTATTAACAAAGTTATTGCTGAAAGCCAGAATAAATCTTCCTCAGTTTCAGTAGCTCCGTTTTCCAATACTAATAAACCTGTTGAATATAAAATTTCTCAAACATCCGGTAAAGTAAATCAAAGAGATAATGTTTCGGATTCAAGTGATATTGGATTGAAAGATTTAAAAGAACAAATCTTAATTGACAATCCGCTTCATAAAGAAGAATTAATTCGTTTACGGCGTCATACTCCTGCTAGAATTGCTGTAGGAAGAGCCGGAACACGTTATAAAACAGAAACAATTCTACGTTTCAGAGCAGACCATGCAACCGCACAAGATGCTGTGTTTACAGATGTTTCACAAGAATTCTTGGACAAAATGCATCTTCAAACAGTTCAAACTAAATGTCATGATAAAAGTGAATATATTACACGTCCTGATTTAGGTCGTCAATTTGATCCTGAAGAAATTCAAAAAATTAAAGATATTGTTCAAAAAGATGCTCAGATACTTATTTATGTTGCTGATGGTCTTAGTTCTACAGCAGTTGAAGATAATGTACCAGATGTGCTTCCTATGTTGATAGATGGTTTGAAAGCTAAAGGGTTAAAAGTAGCAACTCCGTTTTTTGTAAAATTTGGGCGTGTACCAACAATGGATGCAATTGGAGATGCGGTTAATGTTGATGTTATCTGTCTTCTTGTTGGAGAACGTCCGGGATTAGTGACTGCTTCAAGTATGAGTGCTTATTTTGCTTACAAGCCTACAATTGGTATGCCTGAATCAAGAAGAACTGTTATTTCCAATATACACAAAGGTGGAACTCCTCCGGTAGAAGCCGCTGCACATTTGGTGGATATTCTCAAAAAATCATTGGATATGAAAGCCAGTGGTTTAGATTTAAAACTCTAGAATTAAGAGGTCAATATGAAAGGTGAAAGATTACCGGTTAATGTTTTAGCAGCTCGAATGATTCCAAATATAGACGAAAATTATAAAAAATATTTTAATATTCCTGCTCATCATAGAAGTCTTGCGTTGTTTACAACAGATTGTGATGATGTTGGGTATGTGGCACTGGATGAAGCAACAAAAATGGCGGATGTTTCTGTTGCTTTAGCCAAATCATTTTATGCAGGTGCTGGGAATGCAAGCACTAAATACGCTGGTGAATTTATTGGAGTATTGTCAGGTACCGATCCTGCAGAAGTGAAAAGCGGATTGACTGCAGCAATAGATTTTGCTCAAACAAGTGCTAATTTTATTAGTGCAAATGAAGATAATAGTGTTGTTTATTTTGCACATTGTGTTTCAAGAACAGGATCATTTTTGTCAAAATCAGCTGGTATTCCTGAAGGATCTTCTCTAGCATATCTTGTTGCACCACCTTTGGAAGCGTTGTTTGCTATTGATGAAGTTATCAAATCGGCGGATGTTAAGATCGTTCAGTTTACTGAGCCTCCTTCTGAAACAAACTTTGCAGCAGCATTGCTGACGGGATCTCAATCTGCTTGTCAGGCTGCTTGTGATGCTTTTGCTGAAGCGGTTCGCCAAGTAGCCGCAAATCCACTACATTTTTAAGAGGTAAATATATATGGAAGCTTTAGGTTTTATTGAAACATTAGGTTTTATTGCTGCTATAGAAGCAGCTGATGCAGCATGTAAATCTGCTAATATCAAGTTAGTTGGTCATCAAAAAGTAAAAGCCGGTATTATTACTGTAATTTTACAAGGTGATGTTGGTGCTGTAAAAGCGGCTGTTGAAGCAGGAACATCTGCTGCTGAAAGAGTAGGTACAGTATTGGCTGCTCATGTGATTCCTAGAATGGAACAAAATGCTGCTTCGGTTTTGTTTACTGATTTGGAAAATACAACCAAATCTACATCTGCTCCTAAATCTCAATCGTCAAAATCTACTAGTACTTCGGCTTCAGTTCCAAGTACTTTAGAATCCGATAAAACGGTAAATAAAAATAAAAATTAAGGTGAATACAAATGCTTCAAGATAAAGATTTATTGTCAATCCAAAATGCTCGGGACTTGGTTAATAAAGCTCAAATTGCTCAGCAGGAGTATAAACTATTATCTCAAGAACAAATTGATAATGTTATCAAAAATATTTCTTTTAAACTTCGTAATTATGCTGAAGAATTAGCTAGAATGGCTGTTGATGAAACAGGGTTTGGAAAATATGAAGATAAAATTATTAAAAATCTCTTTGCTAGTGTGACTATTTTTGAATATATTCAAAATCAAAAGATTGTCGGAATTTTGGATGATGATAAAGATAATAAGGTTATTTCTATTGGTGTTCCGGTCGGTGTGATTTCCGGTTTGGTTCCTTCTACTAATCCAACTTCAACTGCTATTTATAAATCTTTGATTGCTTTGAAATCCGGAAATGCTATTGTATTAAGTCCTCATCCTTCAGCTCTCAAATGTATTACTCGTACTGTTGAATTAATTAAACAAGCAATTTTCGAATCCGGTCAAAATCCTGATTTGGTTTCTGTTTTGGCAATTCCAACTCTTCAATCTACAACTGAAATTATGAAAATTTCAAATCTTATCTTGGCTACAGGTGGTCCTGATATGGTAAAAGCCGCATATAGTTCCGGTACTCCAGCTTTAGGTGTAGGACCTGGAAATGTACCTGCTTTTATTGAAAAAACAGCTGATATTGCTCATGCTGTTAAATGTATTATTACTAGTAAAACTTTTGATAACGGTACTGTGTGTGCTTCGGAACAAATGATCGTTGTAGAAAAATCTATTGCCGATAAAGTTGAAGCTGAATTGAAAAAACATAATGCGTATTTTTTAAATCCGGATGAACAGAAAAAAGTTGAAAGTATCATCTTAACTCCAACAAAACGCTTAAATGCTAAAATCGTTGGGCAAACCGCTCAGAAAATTGCTCAAATGGCAGGTATTTCTGTTCCAAGTAATATTAAAGTACTTGTTGGGCGTTGTTCCGGTGTTGGAAAAGATCATCCGTTTTCTGTAGAAAAACTCTCTCCTCTTCTTGGTTTCTATGTAGAGCAAGATTGGGAAAGTGCCTGTGCTAAATGTATTGAAATCTTAACTTTTGAAGGAATGGGTCACTCTTTGGCTATTCATACAAAAAATGAAAATATTGTGAAAGAATTTGCATTATGCCAGCCGGTATCACGTATTCTTATTAATACTCCTTCCACTCATGGCGGAATAGGAGCAACTACTAATATTGCACCAGCACTTACTTTAGGATGCGGATCTGTCGGAGGTAGCTCAATATCTGATAATATTGAACCTAAACATTTAATCAATATTAGGCGGGCTGCCTATGGAGTATTAGAACCTGAACAATTGACTTTTGATCAGCGTCATACTTCTTCTGTAATAAACGAACAATCTCATACGATTGATATAGAAAAAATAACAAAATTAGTTATTGAAAAACTCAATATTCAATAACATAAGGAGAGATCATTATGGCTGAACATACAGCATTAGGTTTAGTAGAAACAAAGGGCTTTGTAAGTGCTATCGAAGCTGCTGACGCTATGGTAAAAGCAGCGAATGTCACTTTAGTTGGTAAAGAATTTATTGGTAGCGGTCTTGTCACTGTTATGGTAAGAGGTGATGTCGGGGCTGTTAAAGCAGCAACAGATGCGGGTGCAGCTGCAGCTGAAAAAGTAGGCGAATTAGTTTCTGTTCATGTAATTCCTCGTCCTCATGCTGATATCGAGAAAATTTTACCAAAATTAAATTAAACTTATAATTTTTAGAGGTTTTCATGGGAGTTATAACAGAAAATTATTTAAGGAAGCTAAGTGTTTCAAATTCAATCACTTCTCCTTTTGTAATTAAGCATGGAGATATTTTAACATCTGCAGCTAAAGATTTTCTAAATAATAGAAAAATTCCAATTGTTTATGAAAAAAATAATTCTCGTTATCATTTCCATGAAAAACTCATTTTTTCTAAACCAGTTAATAAAGAAGATTGGGAAACTCAAACAGAATTTATTAACTTTTATACCAAAGAAAAATTAAATTCAAAACCTGAGTCCATGACTCATCTGTTTGAAAATGTATTGGTATTTAAAAATGATCCTCGTATTGTATTGAGAGGTCGTTTGGATACTTTACAAGCGTTGATTATTGAAGCTCAAATTTTTATTGATCAAAATAAAAAAAATGCTTCTAATTTATTAAATTCCTTAGATGAACTTCTTCAATTTACTAGGGAAATATTAGGATGCGAGGTCTTGAATAAAGACTTTCCTAATAGAACTGTACTTGGATTATCTTCTGATCAAATTCGTGAACATTCTCATAATCCTGAAAAATATTTTCAATTAAAACAGATGGTTCTTGTTAATTATAAACAAGGTCCTATTGTTTCTAAATTGAATTATTTACGTACTTATTCCAGAGAATGTGAATTAATTGCTGTTGATGCGTTTAGAAAAGACAACTATATTGAACATCAAAGTATTATTCAAGCTTTAAATAGATTAAGTTCTTGTTTTCACATATTAATGTATAAAGAACTTTCTAAATATTAGGATTATAAACTATGGATAAACAAAAAATGGTGGAAAAAATATACCAAAAAATGTTAGATAAAGGTATTGTCATGATAGAAATTTCTGCACGGCATGTTCATTTATCTCAAGAAGATCTTGAAAAATTATTTGGTAAAGGCTATCAGTTGACTCCTATAAGAGAATTGTCGCAAAAAGGACAATATTTGTGTAAGGAAAGAGTGGATATTATTGGTCCTAAATCAACATTTAAAAATGTTGCTATTTTAGGTCCTTGTAGAAATCTTACTCAAATCGAAGTAGCCGCATCTGAAGCTAGAAAATTAGGTATTGCTGCTCCTATTCGACTTTCCGGACATACTCATAATACTCCCGGTACTTCTTTGTCTGCTAATGGAAATACTATTGAAGTTCCTCACGGTGTTATTATTGCCAAAAGACATATTCATGTTCCGCCACAAGATGCTTATAGATTAAATTTAACCCAAGGTGAAGTCGTATCTGTAAAAGTATTGAGTGATGATAGAGCATTAACATTTGAAGATACTATTATTCGTATTGATGAAAGTGCTACTTTAGCAATGCATATTGATGTTGATGAAGCCAATGCAGCTGAAGTTGTCAAACTTGGCTATGGTTTGATCCAAAAAATTAATTAATCTAACAGTTGTTTCGGATATAAAGTTTTCTGTTAGTATAATCATAATATGAAACAGTAATGTTATTTTTTACTTCGATCTATTATTGAATGATAGTATTAGAGGGTTTTATTAAAACGTTATTAGTAAAAAAATAAAAATTATCTTTCAATTTTCTTTAATGTCTTAATTTTTTTTTATTTTAATAGTGAAAGATTATTGTTTGAAAATCAATAGGAGTCTATAATGACTTTAGCTGAATTTATTTGTAATATCTGTAAAGAAGTATTGATGACTGAAAATCCAAAAGTTTTTTCTTCAATCGCCGGAACTCGATCTGTAAATTCTTCAATTTCGTCTAAGAAAAAAAACTTATCTAAATCTTCTACAATAATTACAGAAACAGCATTGAGAAAGATGATTTCTGACGGCTCGGTCAGTACCATTTCTGAAAATTCACGCTTTACCCCTTTAGCTAGCGATTTATGGCAGCAATTTAAAAGAAAAAACTAATAGGGGAGATATTATGATCATAGGTAATGTTATAGGAAATATTTGGGCAACAAAAAAAGATTCCGGATTGAACGGATTAAAGTTACTGATTGTCGAACCTTTTAACGTTAAAAATAATCAAAAACAAACTCCTATTGTTGCAGCTGATATTGTAGGTGCAGGTATAGGTGATCGTGTTATGGTAATTTATGGTGGTGCCGCACGTCATGTTGCAGGAAATTCTTCCGGATATGCAATAGATGCTGTGATCGTAGGCATTATTGATGATTTGGAAGTTAATAATAAGGAAAACTAGGAGAAATTATGAAATTAATTTCTTTACAAAATATTAATCAATATTATCAGCCTGGTCAGAAAGAGATTGCCTTAGAAAAAGGTCAAAAAATTACTCCTTCAGCAAAAGATTTTCTTTTGAATCAAGGGGTTAGAATTTTGTATAATAACTCTTCTGCAAAAACAACTAATGCGGGTTCCAGTTCTTCTCAAAGCGAATTAGTGGAAAGAATTATTAATATATTGATTACTAATTATAATATAGTAAATCAAACAACATTATTAGATATTACCGCAAAAGTATTAAAACAAATTAAGGAGTAACTATTATGAGTATTAATGAAATCATTATTTATCTTATGGTTATATTTATGTTTTTGGGCGGTTTGGATAAAATTTATCAAACATTTTCCGGAAAAAGTTTTGGATTAGCAGAACAATTTAATGAAGGTATTCTAGCTATGGGTACACTTGCCTTGGCGATGATAGGAGCTATTTCCATTGCTCCTGTATTGGGAAACATTTTACTTCCTGTTGTTGGGCCTGTGTATCAAATGTTAGGAGCAGATCCTGCTATGTTTGCAACAACTCTTCTTGCAAATGATATGGGTGGATATCCTTTAGCAATGGCATTAGCTAAATCAGAAGAAGTTGGGAAATTTGCCGGTTTAATTTTAGGTGCAATGTTTGGACCTACTATTGTGTTTACAATTCCTGTTGCTCTTGGTATTATAAAAGTTGAAGATCGTAAATATTTAGCTCAAGGTTGTTTAGCCGGTATTATTACTATTCCACTTGGATCTTTGGTTGGAGGTCTCTTAGCCGGATTGCCTATTAGTATTATTGGGATGAATCTTATTCCTGTAGTTATTGTAGCTGCATTAATTGTTTTAGGATTAATCTTGATTCCCAATCAAATGATCTCCGGATTTATTGGATTTGGTAAATTTGTTATTGCTATTATAACTTTTGCTTTAATTGCTTCCATTACAGAAACATTAACAGGATTTGTTATTATTCCCGGAATGGCTCCAATTTCTGAAGGAATAGAAGTTGTTGGTGCTATTGCTATTGTATTAGCAGGGGCATTTCCTTTAGTTTATGTGATTACCAAAATCTTTAATAAACCTTTGATGTCATTTGGAAAATTATTAAATGTAAATGAAACTTCTGCTGCAGGATTTATTGCTACGTTAGCTAATAATATTCCTATGTTTACAATGATGAAAGATATGGATAACAGAGGGAAAATTATTAATACAGCTTTTGCTGTTAGTGCTTCTTTTGTTTTTGGAGATCATCTTGGATTTACAGCAGGAATTGACCGTACTTATATCGGTCCTATGATTGCTGGAAAGTTAGTAGGTGGTGTGACGGCTGTTGTCGTAGCATATTTTCTTACTAAAAATATGGATAATCAAAAGTAGAGTAAGGATATATGTATGCAGGATTTAAAATTATTAGTTGAAGAAGTTGTTTCGAGAATTTTAAAAGAAGCCGGTCAAGAATTTCCCTTTGATCGCCAAACAATTGCTGGTGGAGTGACCTTGATTAAAACAAAAACAGTGTCTCCTCAACCTTTCGAAGTTCAAGGTAAGAAAATAGATAATGTCTATGTCACTGATGTTCTTACATTGGATGAAAGTCCAAGATTAGGTGTTGCTGTGATGGAAATGAAAAAAACAGAATTTCCTTGGACTCTTCGTTATGATGAACTAGATTATATTGTGGAAGGAACCTTAGAAATCGAAATTGATAATCAAGTTGTCAAAGGAAACGCAGGCGATATGATTTATATTCCGAAAGATAGCAGTATTAAATTTCGTACACCTAATTTTGCTCGTTTTGTTTGTGTTATGTATCCTGCGAATTGGTCTGAATTGTAAAAAATATTTTAGAGGATGCCTCAGGTGAATACTTTTGAATTAAAAACAAAAATTATTTCTGGAATCAATTCTTGCCAATCTTTTAACTTTAGAATATATAAAAATGTTCTTCTTGTGACTGATCAAATAATGATGAAAATAGGCTTAGTTGATTCATTAACATCTTCATTAGAAACTCAAAAAGTTTCTTATAAGATTTATCCGGATGTTGAGCCTAATCCGTCTTTTGATACGGTTTCGCAAGGTGTTTCTATATTGCTTTCACAAGATTTTGATGCCATCTTGGCACTTGGTGGTGGGTCGGTAGTTGATGCAGCTAAAGGGATTTTATATTATGCGGCTCAAGTTCAGAATGAACGAAATATAACTTTTGTTAAACCTGATTTGATTGCAGTACCTACGACTAGTGGTGCTGGATCTGAAGTGACTGCTTATGCTGTTATTACCAATATTCAAGAAAAAATCAAAGTTCCTATTGTATCTGATTTGATTATACCTGATATGGCTATTTTAGATCCGGTATTTACTCAAACATGTCCTTCTAAAGTCACTGCTGAGAGTGGTATTGATGTATTAACTCATATTCTGGAATCTTATGTGGCTAAAAATTCTAACACGATTACAGAATCATTGTGTGAGAAAGTTATTTCTATTATATTTAAAAATTTATCTACAGTAGTGCATAATGGGAATAATTTAGAAGCACGGCTTGCTATGCATGAAGCTTCATGTATGGCCGGTATTGCTTTTACAAATTCCGGATTAGGATTGAATCATGCTATGTCGCATAGTTTAGGTGGCAGATTTCATATTCCTCATGGAAGAGCTAATGCACTTTTAATGCCTCATATTATAAAATATAATCAGAGAGTTGTTGCCTCTAAGTATGCTTTGTTAACAAGAATTTTGGATTTACCAGCAACGAACAATCAAGAAGCTGTTATGTCATTACTTGTTGCTATTGAATATTTATGTCAAAACATTAAATTAGAACGTTCTGTGTTGGAATTTGGTGTTGATAGAACCGAGTATTTGAATGCTATTCCTGAAATGGCAAGACTTGCACATGCGGATCCTTGTTTAACTACCAATCCGATACCAATATCTGTTTCTGAAATTGAAGAAATTTATAAGGTGTTGTTATAAATTGAAAAATATAGTTTTTATTCCCTTAAGAGGAGGGAGTACATCTATTCCATTAAAGAACATTAAGCTTTTGAATGGAAAACCTCTTGCTTATTATGTGATAGATGCTGCTGTTCAATCCAAATATATAGATACTGTTGTTATTTCAACTGATAGTGAGCAAATAAAACAAACAATCAGTCAATATCCCTCTGAAAAAATACAATTTGTCAATCGTTCTTCTGCTGTATCGACGAATGAAGCTTCTACTATGTCTGTTGTTTCTGAATTTTCCAAACAATATGATTACGATACTATGGTGTTGGTTCAAGCAACATCTCCTTTATTACGGGCTCGAGATATTGATGGGGGATTTGAATTGCTTAAATCCGGATACGATTCGGTTCTTTCTGTGGTACGGCAACACAGGTTTATATGGGATGAAAAAACAAATCTTCCTTTGAATTTTACTCTTGGCAACAAACCAAGACGTCAAGATTGGGATGGTATATTAATAGAGAATGGAGCATTTTATATTAATTCTCGAAAGAATATTCTAGCAGATTCATTTTACTTATCTGGTAAAATTGGCTTATATGAAATGGATCCAAGAACATATATTGAATTAGATGATCCTTTGGATTGGTTTTTAATGGAACGATTAATGGAATTTGAGGTTGCTAATAATTAATTATAAATAGAGGAAAAGGCATGAGTCAAACTACATATTTTACTTCAGAGTTTGTTTCTATTGGACATCCTGATAAAATAGCTGATCAAATAGCTGATGCTGTACTTGATGCTTGTTTAGCAGGTGATAGTAATTCTCGGGTTGCATGCGAAGTATTTTGTACTACAGGTTTGGTTGTTATTGGTGGTGAAATAAGTACAAATACCTATGTTGAAATCCAAGAAATAGCAAGGCGAAAAATTAAGGAAATAGGATATAAACCTGGAATGGGATTTGATTCTGAATGTGGTATTTTGAATACTATTCATTCTCAATCCCATGATATAGCAATGGGAGTTGATATCGGCGGAGCCGGAGATCAAGGAATTATTTTTGGTGGTGCTGTTAATGAAACTCCTGAATTAATGCCTATGACCTTAATACTTTCTCGAGCTATTATTAACAAAGTAACTGAATTGAGAAAGAATAATATTTTAACATGGGTACGTCCTGATGCAAAATCACAAGTGACGCTTGCTTATAGTGAAGGAAAAATTCTTTATGTTGATACGGTTGTAGTTTCTGTTCAGCATGATGAACAAGTTTCTCAAGATCAAATACACAGTGATATAAAACAGTATGTTATTCAACCTGTGATGGAACAATATGGATTTGATTTTCACAAAATTCAAAAATTTTATATTAATCCTACTGGACGTTTTGTTATTGGCGGGCCGAATGGTGATACAGGATTGACAGGTCGAAAGATTATTGTAGATACTTATGGAGGATATTTTAGAAATGGCGGTGGAGCATTTTCCGGAAAAGATTCTTCAAAAGTAGATCGTTCTGCTGCTTATGCTGCACGGTGGGTTGCTAAAAATATCGTTGCTGCCGAATTAGCTGAAAAATGTGAAGTTCAGCTTTCTTATGCTATTGGAGTTGCGGCCCCTGTTTCACTTTATATAGATACTTTTGGGACGAGTAGTTTTAAAAATTATGAATTAGCAAGTGTTGTTCAAGAAATTTTTGATCTTTCTCCTTATGGTATTGAACAAGCTTTTCAATTAAGGAATCCAGCTTTCTTATACCAAGATTTAGCTGCTAGAGGGCATTTCGGACGAATGGATATTGATCTTCCTTGGGAACAAACCAATAGAGTAGAAGAATTACATGTGGCTTTAAATTATAAAAAATAATCGATATCGGTATTAAGAAATAAAAAAAAACCTTTTTATAAAAAAGGTTTTTTTTATTTCTTAATATATTGTTATTTTTTCTAATATCCTTGATCAAATGAAAGATCTAAATCTTCTGGATTTTCTAATATAAAAGGATCTTCTTCAATGATAGGCAGATCTTCTTCTGATAAGACTAGATTAGATAACGAAATTGCGGAACCAGTTACTTCATAGTTATTTTGTTGAGTTAATTGAGCTTGTATACGAGCAATTTCTTTAGGATCAGCGTATGTTTGAGGAGCTGTTCCCGGAAGGAATAATTCAATATATCCTTCCGGATCTGATGCAGGTGTTAATAATCCTGTATACGGTGAAACAAAAGCCATATTCAAGTCATTTTTATTAATTTGGTAAGGAAGAGCATTTGGAGGGTAAAGAGAGTTAATTTTTTTCATATAAGACATCCAAGGTCCTGCTACTACCGAGGAACTTGAACGGCCTTTACCAAGAGAACGTCCTGGAGCATCCAGTCCTACCCAAATTACGGTGACTGATTGATCTGTAAAACCGGCAAACCAAGTATCAGTCCAATTGGATGAAGTACCTGATTTCCCTGCTGTTTTGCTTTGTTCGCGATATCCTGTTCGTGATGCAGCGCCAGCTGCAGTACCTCGTACAACCACATCATTTAGTAAACTCTGCATGATTTTTGCAGAGCCGGCAGAAATTACTTGTTCCTGCGGATTAGCTGTGTGTTCGGTTTTGAAGTCGTCAATAAGTTTACCGTATCTATCGTATACTGAAAGAATACCGATTGGATTTGCTGTTTTTCCATTATTAATAAAAGCACTATAAGCTTGAGCAACTTTTAGAGGACTAGCAGTTCCTGTACCTAATGTTGTTGCAAGTTGATTTGGGAAACGTTTTGACAAAGCGTTGATATTTTTTTCACCGAGAAACTTTCCAAGGCTTTCGATGATACGTTGATATCCGATTTGTTTGATCATACGCTCCCAGATTTTTATTGTAATAATGTTTACACTTAAACGTAATGCTTTTCTTACGGTCATAGCGCCTAAATATGAACCATTATAATTACGAGGAGTCCAAACACTTCCATTAGGAAGTTTGTAAGAAATAATTTCATCAACAAATATTTCAGAAGGTGTAATAATTTTGTTATCTAATGCAAGAGCAAAAATTAAAGGCTTTACAGATGATCCCATTTGACGTTGAGCTTGAGTTGCTCTATTGAACTGATTAGCAACACTGTAATTTCTACCACCTACCATAGCTTGGATATATCCGTTTTTTGGATTGATAGAAACTAATGCACCTTCGACATTATCTTCTTTTTTATTGGCAATCATTTCAGCTTTATTAAGGTTTTCAGTTTCTTTGATCAAAGAATCTAAACCAAACATATATCCTGCTAGTGACATTAAATCTTGTTCAGCAGTGATCATGTTTTTTACCAAATTAAGTGTTTGTATATCACTGAAAGCTGAGAAACTGTCTATTCCAAAAGCCAGCCCTGCTAAATCAATAATGCTACTGTAATTGGTTTTCAATTTTTTTGAATTGGAAAAATAATGCTGTGAATAAATGGATTGTTCGTTTGCAAGCATATTTTCAACAGTGTCATTAGCAACTTTTTGCATATCCAAATCTAATGTTGTATAAATTTGAAGTCCGCCCGAGTACAGTAGTTCTTCTCCATATTTTTTTAATATCTGCTGTCTTATGTATTCTGAGAAGAAAGGAGCTAGATTACCGGTATCTCGTATGTTTTGAGTTGCAGCAATAAACGATGTATCATAATTTGTCCAAAATTCTTGGAAAGTTTCGTCTGCAGTTTGAGGAGAAATATATCCGTTTTTACACATCGATTTTAAAACCACTTTATGCCGAGCTTGAGCTTTTTGATAGTTATTAATAGGAGAGTATCCGGAAGGAGCTTGAGGAAGACCGGCTAAAAAGCTTGCTTCTGCTAAAGACATTTCTTGTACGGGTTTGTTGAAATAAAATTTTGACGCTGCTTGAATTCCGTATTGTCCGTGACCGAAGTAAATAAGGTTAAAATACAACTCTAGAATTTCTTCTTTTGAATATTTTTTTTCTATTTGGAATGCATACCAAAGTTCGATAAGTTTTCTTTTGATAGAACGTTCGCTGTCAGTATATAATAATTTTGCGAGCTGCTGCGTTAATCCCGATCCTCCACGTACACTTCGTCCTCGTAGAGGATCTATTATTGTACCTTGAAGCATTGCTCCAAAATTAGCACCTTTATGTTGGTAAAACTGATTATCTTCTGTCGCGATAATTGCTCTTATTAAATTTTGAGGAAGCTCATGGAAAGAAACCAAATCTCTTTTTTCCCGATAAAATTCTGTAATCAATCTGCCTTTGATATCATATAATTTCGAAGGAACAGAGTAATGTGCATAAGCATCTAATTTTTCAACATCCTGAAGATCGTTAAAAGTAATAATGAGTTTGGTTAGTCCAAAACCTGTAATCAGTGCGGCCAAACCCAAAAGAATAAATAATTTTATCTGCCAGCTTTTCAATGACATAGCAACTTTACCTCAACAATTCAAGATTGTTTTTATTATACTATTTATGGTAAAAAAAATCAATAAAATATCATTGAGTGATTTTGACGGCAAAGTGAATTCAAATTATAGAATACTAAATAAAGAAGGTATATGTGAATGATTAAGTGAGATTGTTTGAGAATAAAATTTTTATTGCTTTTTCCGTATATATGATTTATTATTAAATTAAAGTAAGCTTGAATTATTTTTAGGTATATTTTTTAGGAGGAATACTGATGCAGGTGAAGAATTTCTATAAGATACTTGTGTTGAGCGGTTTGTGTTCTTTTGGGATTTCAGAATTTCTTTTTTCACAAGAATTTGTTCATGCTAGAAATGCTGTAAAATTGTATATGGATACCTGGTTTGTCAAACCTGCTGAAGAATATCAGGATTGGTTTATTGATATTAACGGTTTAAAATTTCCATCTTCCGGTGTGGAAGCCGGCTTGAAAGCTTTGGATGATAATTTAAAAAAAGGATCGGTTTCTACAGCAGAGAGAATTCAAATCCGTGAACGTTATATTCAAACTTATATTGATCAAAGTACGATTTTAGCACTTACTTATGAAGATATTTTAAAAAATCCTGAATTGGATTTACTAATGCAGGAATTTCTCCGCCAAGTTGCCGCACAATTGTGGCTTGAGGAAGAGTTAAAAAAAGATCCTAAATCTTCTGTACCTACACAAGATGAAATTGATGCGTATTATGTTCAAAATTCTGATCGTTTGA
Organism: Brevinemataceae bacterium; assembly: GCA_051647535.1. Lineage (GTDB taxonomy): Bacteria > Spirochaetota > Brevinematia > Brevinematales > Brevinemataceae > Brevinema_A. The sequence goes on along the minus strand of JBOFEA010000025.1, from coordinate 56,688 downwards.
TTCGGTTGGGATTGTCAGCTGCTCAAATCAGATCTTATACCGAGCAAGAGCTTAGACAAAAAAAACTTCAAGAGTGGACTTCCGCCAAACTTAGAAGTATTAGGGAATTGACTGAAGTGAATATTAATCCTGTAATACGTAAAAAGTTAGGAATGGCAAAGAAATAAATTCATTGATATGATAATATAGTATTTTCAAATCCGGTTATTGCAGATTCAAAAAATCTTGTATTGCTTGTTTGGCATCCGAATAAGCAAATCCTTTTCTTGCAAGCATTGCAAGTAGTTTGTTAGGGCAGTATCCGGAATGAGGAAATTTATATTTTTTTTTCAAATGTAGTAATGCTTGTTCATGATCGGAATATGAATGTTGAGCCAGTAGTTCGTCTATGGTATCCTCAATCAAATATTTTTCAAATCCCAGTTGTCGAAGTTCTTGAGATACTTTTTGCACACCGAATTTTTTTATCTCAAACAAATCTTCAGCAAACATCTTTATTATTTTTTCATCATTTATCAGCGACCATTCTTCAAGTTCTATTAGTAAAGTGTTAATTTGTATTTCACCAGCATTTAAAAATTTTAATTTTTGTTCAACGGCTTTTCGTGATCTTGGACGATAGTTGATATATTTTAAGATTTTGTTTTGTAGTTGTTCAAGAGTAAGGGATTGGTTTTTGTTTGTTGTCATAATAGAAAGTTATTTTCGTTTGTTAATGGGCGTTCTGTTAGCAGATTTTTCCAATCTTCCAACGATAAATCTTCATATAAAATTTTATAAACGGATTGTACGATAGGCATTGAGATGTTGTTTTCAATTGCGTAGTTGTGGAGTTGTCGTACTGCACGAAGCCCTTCAGGAATTTGAGTCATAGAAGCAGTGATTTCGGAAGCTTTTTTCCCAGTTACAATTTGTTGACCGACATAGCGGTTTCGAGAATGTTTGGAGTAGCAGGTGACTGCTAAATCGCCTATCCCAGCCAATCCTGAAAATGTATGCGGATCCGCTCCGGAATGAACTCCTAATCGTGTCATTTCTGCAAGTCCTCGTGTAATAACAGCTGCTAGTGCATTATCTCCCAAATCTGCTGCCGTTACTATTCCTGCAGCAATCGCAATAATATTTTTTACGGCAGCTCCGATTTCAACTCCAATAGGATCCGTGTTAGTATAAATTCTTATCCATTGATTGGACATGCATTGCTGAACAGCATCATTTGCTTGTGTGTTTGTGGAGGATGCTACCAGACAAGTAAACTTCTTCATACTGACTTCTTCAGCATGGGAAGGACCACTGAGTGCTACTACTGCTTTTTTATGGGGAAGCATCTCTTCTGCTAATGATGTCAAGGTTCGGAAAGGATTTAATTCTAATCCTTTTGTTGCACTAATGATAATTTGATTTTCAGATATGAAAGGAGCAATGCAGGTTAACAGTTCTTTATAAAAACTACTGGTGACAGCAATGATAACAAAATCTTTATTTTGGACTGCTGTCTTTAGATCGTATTCTATAGTGATATGATCTAAAGGAATATTAGGTAGATATTTGTGATTATATCCGGTATTTTGTATTTCTTTAAGGGTTTCAGCATTATAATTCCATAATGAAACATCATTTTTTTGTGATAATACTAATGCTAATGCAGTTCCCCAGCTTCCGGCTCCCAAAACAGTGGTTTTAAATTTAGTCATAGATACCTCATGAATAGGCGATAACTATTATTATAATTCAAAATAATTACGGCGTCAAGGTTTTATTTTTTGTAAATATAAGGTGTTATTTTATAATGAGATCATTGCGTTGATGTCTAGTCAGTCAAATAAGGATAAAAATGGTAATTAACTTGACAATAGTTTTTTAATATATTATAATTTTAAATACTATATCACACATTGTAAATTATTGTGTTGGAATCAAAGCATAAACATTATGTTAATGTTGGTTTCATACAAATTCTGATAAGTTTGAATAACAAAAATAAGAGGGAAATTATGCCTTTGCCGTTAGATGAAATACTTTCTATGTCCAACAACAAATACGAAACTACAGTAGCAACTATTAAGTACGCTAAAATACTCTCTCAAGAGTTTAATGATGCTACAGAAATTCCTATTAAAGACAATAGAACAGAAAAGCTTACTCTGTTAGCAATGAGAGAAGTACTCAGTGGAAATATAGAATACAATTTCGATGACAATAAAACCTCTAAAAAATAGGGGTTTTATACTTTTATGGGTAAACTGAAAGTTATAGCTGTTATAGGTGCTACGGCTTCCGGTAAATCCGATTTGGCATTAAGCGGAGCGGATTTATTGTCTGGAGAGATTGTTTCTTGTGATTCCGTACAAATTTATCAATATGCTGATATTGGTTCTGCAAAGCCATCCTTAGGTGACAGACAACAGATTCCACATCATTTGATAGATGTGCTTTCTCCCGAAGTGCGTTGTAATGCAGGAATGTGGCGTAGTATGGCGACGAATGCCGTCCAAGATATATCTGGAAGGGGTAAAGTTTCTATTATAGCCGGCGGTACGGGCTTGTATCTTAAAAGTTTGTATCTTGGGATGTTTGAACAGAAATCACGTGATGAAACATATAGAAATATTCTGAATGCTCGTGCTGTAAATGAAGGTATTGATGTACTTTATAATGAATTGTGCCAAAAAGATCCTGATTATGCCAAAAAAATTACTCCTACCGATACTCTTCGTATTATCCGTGCGTTGGAAGCGGAATATGTCACTAACATACCGTTTTCTCGTCTTCACCAACACAATGTCAAACCTGATTGGGAGTGGATTTTTGTTTCTCCGGATCGAAGCAGGGATGAAATTTATCAGCGAATCGAAAAACGTGTTTATTATATGATAGATAATGGCTTAATCGAGGAAACAGAATTATTAATTCGGCGTTTTGGAAATCAACTTCCTCTCCTTGAAGCGATAGGTTATAAACATGCATATCAATATCTGCAGGGAATTTCTTCAAAAGATATAATGATTCAGCAATTAATCCGAGATACTAGCCGTTTTGCAAAACGTCAGCAGACCTTGTTTCGTAATTTACTCAAAGATCAGGAAGTGTTTACTGATTTCGAACAAATAAAAGACAGGCTTTATAAATGAAAAAATCAAAAAAATCATTTGGTATCTTAAAACAAGAACTTCAAGATATTATTCAAAAAATAAATGATTCGTGTTATTCTTTCGAGGAAATGGCGGATTTTTATCAAAAAGGTCTTCAAATCTCCGAAACGCTTCATCATATGATTGATGAACAAATGAAAATATCAGTTCAAGTCATTAAAGATGATGATCATTAATCCATATGCTTTGATATGGATTTTTTAATCATAGTCTAATCAGTTAATTAGGATCAGTATAATGAATATTGTATTGTTTGAAACACAAATTTGGAAGGATTTACTTCCAATTTCTTATACCCGGTTCATGCATGATATTGTTGTAGGAATATTTTCAAATTCCGAACGGGTTCAATATTTTAAAGAATTTTCAGTTTCGTATGCTGTTCCCAGAATATCTCAATTTCCTTATTCTTATAATAAATTTTCTGTTGAATCCAAATTATGGGATTCTTCTTGTTCTGAAGATACAGTAATTTGGAACAGTTCTTTTGTGTTTGATGCTCAATTAGTCCGCCGGCTCTCTCCAAATACCGGAATTCGATCCGGTGATAATGTTTGGATTGCTGTCAGGATGTCAAGTGTTTCTCAGGAAGAATTGGATGCAATATATATCGAACATCTTATTCCACGTATCAAGTGGATCGAAGAGGATGTGTATTCATTCCGATCTTATGAAGATCTGGTTAAAGGTGTACAAGTTGTTCTGCAGGATGATATAGAGCTTTATCTAGCTACTCATTCTGAATTTGTTGAAGTGCAGAATAATGTTTTTGTCCATCCTTCCGCTCAAATACGTACTCCTATTGATTTTGATACCTCCCAAGGTAAAATTGTTATTGGTGCCGGTACTAAAGTTACTGCTTTTACGTTAATTGAAGGTCCTGTATTTATAGGTTCGGAATGCCTTATTACGAGAGCTTTTCTTCGTCCTAAAACCGTTGTGCTGGATTATTGCCGAATTGCCGGTGAACTGTCGCTCAGTACAGTGAATGCTTATTCCAATAAATCTCATGATGGTTGTATTGCCTTGAGTTATATCGGTTCGTGGGTCAATTTGGGAGCTTCTACGGAATGTGCTACGTTGAAATATACGTATACTCCTGTGTCTTTTGAAGTGAATGGAAAGAAAATTACTACTTCTATGATAGGGTGCGGGACGGTTTTTGGTGATTGGTGTTCTACAGGTGTAGGGACGGTGTTTCCTCCTGCTGCTGTAGTTGCTGTCGGTGCTGTTCTTCATGAACCGTACAGCAAAATCAACAAATATACCAAACCCTTTGCTTGGGGAAATAACAATGTTTGGAATATTCACAAATGGATCGAAGCCGCTTCTGTTAAAATGTCCCGTAGAAATATGGTCATGTCTGAAAATGAAAAATTATTTTATCACAATCTTTTTGATTTCCTTGTAAGTAGTGATAATTCAGATATTTAAAATATATGAAAATAATATTTACAAATTTACTGATTTGTATTAAAATATGAGATATTATTTTTTATATATCGTTGGAAAGTAGAGAGTGTTATGCGGATATTAATAAACCGAATCAGATCTTTGATTCTTACATTTCTGATAATGTTTACAACTTTTTTTGTTCATCTGCCCTTGGTGTTGTTTTTTCTTTTGATCAAACAGTATAAAACAGCGGCTTTTTTTGTTAATCAATGGGGGAAGGTTTCTCTTAAATTAACAGGAGTTCCTTATACGGTTAAAGGATTGGAACATCTTGATTCTTCCAAACGCTATATTCTTGTTGCTAATCACGGATCAATGACAGATATTTTTGCAACTGCTGCTGTACTGACAACTCCTATGTCTTGGGTTATGAAAGATTCTTTGTTAAAAATTCCCGGACTTAATATCATATTTAAATTGGCCTTAGGGGTTGCTATTCCTCGTGTGAATGCATTAAAATCTCAAAAAATATTTGAAAATCAAATTGTAAAGCTTAAACAACAAATTAATCCTAATATTATTGTTTATCCGGAAGGTACTCGTTCATTGACAGGAGAAATAGCTCCCTTTAAAAAAGGATTTGTAAGAATTATGAGGCTTTATCAAATGGATATTCTTCCAGTTACTCTTAGTGGATTTCATACCTTGTATCCACCTAAAAAAATTGACTTTAATTTCAATACGGAACTTCAAATTACTATTCATCCGGTACAAAAATTCAAAGAGTTGGAGAGCTTGGATGATAAAGAAATCACTCAAAAAATACAACACATTATTGTTTCTGATTATCGAGCGTAAATAAATAATTATGTTTCCAAAAATATTAAGTTCTTGTCAAATTCAATTGAAAAATTTTGAAGGTCCTTTGGAATTATTGGACGAATTGATTTCTTCAGCCAAATTGGATATTACAGAAATTTCACTTTCACAAGTCACAGAACAGTATTTATCCTACTTAAAAGCAATGAAAGAATTTGATATTGATTTGGCATCAGAGTTTTTTGTTGTTGCAGCAACATTAATTTATAGTAAAACCCGTAAACTTCTTCCTTCTCTACAAGCCGATGATCAAGAAGAAATCTTGGATGAGCAGGAACTCTTAAAGAGACTTAAAGAATATCGCTTTTTCAGGCGACTTGCTCGAAAACTCGAAGAAAATTTGGATAAAGGAACAGAATACTTTACACGTGGACGAGCCTTGTCTCTTTTTTCTAAAGCTGATGATAAAGAAATTGATGAATTAACTATCGGTGATTTGTTTAGAGTGGTGATTCGTTATCGTGGAGCCTTTATTCGTAAAGCAATCCCTATTAAACGAAGGTTTGTAACCGTTGAACAAAAAATCGAACATCTAACTAATATGTTTCGTACTAAAGATGCTTGGAAATGCAGTGAAATTATGCGTGATGAAGTTCACAAACCGGATAAAATTGCTTCATTTTTAGGAATTGCCGATATGACTTACCATCAAAAAACCAGTATTGTTCAAAATCATTTATTTGATGATTTTCAAGTTATTAAGAAAAATATTCAAGATTAAACGGAGTATTATTTGAATTCTTTATTTATTAACAAGACATATTCTCGGCAACAGTTAAAAGGATTGCTTGAAGCTGTTCTCTTTGTTTACGGAAAACCTGTTGATTCTGCTAAAATATGTATGTGGTTTGAGTTATCTAAAGAGCAGATTGATCAAATGGTTGATGAACTGAATATTTCTTATCAAGAACGTTCTGCTGGATTTTGTATTCTTCCAGTAGCCGGAGGATATCAAATAATGACTAATCCTTCCTTCAAAGAAGAATTGAGAGAATTATTCGGTTCTAAAGATGAAAATAAATTGTCTCAAACAGTAATGGAAATTCTTGCTATTATTGCATACAAACAACCAGTTTCTAAGGAAGAAATTGATAAAATTAGAGGCGTAAACAGTTCACGTTCGTTAAATATTCTTATAGGGCTTAAACTGATTGATGTTGTTGGTTCGGATAATCTTCTTGGTGATATCTTATACGGTACCAGTAAACGATTTTTAGAAGTTTTTCGCTTAAAAAGTTTAAATGATCTTCCATCTCCTGAAAGTTTGGAATTGAATGAAGTCTTAGAAAGCGGATTAGAAGAAATTGAGTTTGATGATTCATTGCAAAATGAATTTGATGAAGAATAAAAAACTTTTTTTTCAGCTTGATTTAGCACGGTTTAAATTTTTTGATTGAGGATTTGACAGTGTTTAGAGAAAAGAATTTTTTTTGCTTTTTCTCTTAAAATATTTATATAATAATTAAATTAATAAAAAATATTATAAAAGAGTTGTATTATGGAAAATTTTAGACCCCCTGTAATGGAAGAAGTTACTAAAAAAAAGGGTAAAGCCAAAAAATTGATTATAATTACGATTTTTGTTGTCATTACAGCTGTGTCTATTGGTGGCGTGGTAGGTTTTCGAAAATTGCAGGAATATCTTGGATATTTATCTATAGAAAAAAGATATCAATTGTTGAAAGACTTTTTTGGGGCTCTTTCTGTAGATGATACAGCCAATTTGAATTTATTTGCACCTAATGTATCTCAATTGGAAGAATATGCCCTCCAAGTTGCTGGTGGTAAATATTCTATATTTATTTATCCGAAATTAAATGATAGTGACAATACATTGTTGTTTCAAATTATTAATTTTAGTGTTGAACCTAATAAATCTTATATCAATCAAGTGACTTTTGGATCAACAGAATCTGATAAAATGGTTATTGAAAATCTTGTTTTGCTTAATAAAGGTTATCAAATTCATTAATTTTATATATATTTTAAAATTAATTCTGTAATAAAAACAAACTTACACTAAGAACAAAAAAAGGATGCGATCATGCTTGATACACAAGATTTATTAAGTCAAATCAATATTTATAATAAATATGCCCGTTTTATTAACTCTGAAAACAGACGAGAATCTTGGCAAGAAATTTGTGAACGTGTTATGGCAATGCATATTGACCGTTATTCCGGTATTACAGATGATATAGTAAAAGCTTTTTCTTTTGTTAAAGAAAAGAAAATTCTTCCTTCCATGAGAAGTCTGCAATTTGCAGGTTTGCCGATTGATTTGAATCCTACCAGAATGTATAATTGTTCCTATTTAGCTATAGATAATTATAAAGCGTTTTCTGAAATTTTCTTTCTTCTTTTATCCGGTACAGGAGTTGGTTTTTCTGTTCAGAAACATCATATTGCCAAACTCCCGCCAATAAAAAAAGCAATACGTAAAACTAGGTTTTTAATTCCGGATTCTATTGAAGGTTGGTCGGAAACAATCAATCGTCTAATAAAAGGGTATTTCGGATTATCGGATACTTTTCCTGTTTTTGATTATAGAGATATTCGTCCGCAAGGATCAGCACTGAAAACTTCAGGCGGGAAAGCTCCCGGATCTGAGCCTTTAAAAGTATGTTTGGAAAAGATTGATCTTCTTTTATCTTCTAAAAAAGAAGGTGAGAAATTATCTACTTTAGAAGTTCATGATATTATTTGTCATATTGCTGATGCTGTATTAGCTGGTGGCGTAAGACGTTCTGCAACAATTTCTCTTTTCTCTAAAGATGATCATGATATGTTAACATCCAAATCCGGTAATTGGTGGGAGAATAATCTTCAGCGTGCTAGAGCTAATAACTCAGTTGTTCTTGACCGTAATACTATGACTAAAGAAGAATTTTTTGAATTATGGAAAATAATTGAGCAAAGTCAATCTGGAGAACCTGGAATTTTCTTTACTAATGATTTTGAAATGGGTACAAATCCATGTGCTGAAATTTCATTATCTAATTATGGTTTTTGTAATTTAGTTGAAATTAATGCTGGTAATATTACTTCACAAGATGATTTACAAGATAGAGTCAAAGCCGGTGCATTAATTGCGACTCTTCAAGCCGGATATACAGATTTTCATTTTCTTCGTGATGCTTGGAAAAAACAGGCTGAATTAGATGCTCAGATAGGTGTTTCGTTAACAGGTATTGCAGACGGATCATTATTAAATTATAATCTTAAACAAGCTGCTCAATCAGTACTTGATGAAAATGCACGAATTGCTGGTGCTTTAGGGATGAATCTTTCTGTTCGATGTACAACAGTAAAACCAAGTGGTAATTCTTCTATTGTTCTAAAAACCAGTTCTGGTGTTCATGCCCGCCATGCTCCTTATTATCTGAGAAGAATGCGGATTGGTAAATTTGAAGCAATTTATCAGTATCTTTCTATTAAAGCTCCTTATCTTTTGGAAGATGATTTGATGAACCCTAATGAAGCTATTGTTAAAGTAGCTGTTAAATCTCCTAATAATGCAATTTTCAGAGATGAAACTCCTATTCAATTTTTAGAAAGAGTTAAATTTCTTCATGATAATTGGATTCAACCCGGGCATAGAAGTGGTGCTAATACTAATAATGTTTCTGCAACTTGTTCTATTAAATCTGATCAGTGGGATATGGTTGGAGAATGGATGTGGAATAATCGTTTTAGTTATAATGGAATTTCCGTACTTCCTTATGATGGTGGATCCTATCCTCAATTACCTTTTGAAGAATGCTCACAACAAGATTATGAGAATTTTGTTGCTCAATTGAAAGGTTCCTATCTTCAAGGAAGAATTATTAATTTGGATGAAATTATAGAATATCAAGATAATACCAATCTTCAAGGTGAAGCAGCTTGTGCCGGTGGAGCTTGTGAATTGTTCTAAAGATTTTTAAATTACTAATGTTGCAAATGAAAATATACAAAAATAACAGATATTTATAAAAATATCTGTTATTTTTTTTTTGTAAATTATTTAATGGTAGTTAATTAAGTAATAGGTTTTTCTTTGTTATTATTTTTGAATAAGGTTTGTATATCCATTCCTGTTAAATATAACACTGGAATCAGTAATAGAGTTTGGAATGTGGCAAATAATAAACCGTATGCCATTGCGGTAATCGTAGGAATAATAAGATTTGCAGAACCTTTTAATGTATAGATAGATGGAAGTAATCCTAATACAGTTGTTAACGTTGTTAAAATAACAGCTTTGAATCGATGTTTTGCACCTATAGTGATCATATTTATAATTTCTGTTTGGGAGGGTTTGTTATGGGCATCTTTTTTTATTGTTTGATTAATCATATCTACCATAACAACGGCATCGTTAACTACTACTCCACTTAATCCTACTATACCTATTAAAGACATGAAACTTAGAACCTGTCCATGGAAATAAAATGCCCAAATCGATCCTATCATACCAAACGGTATTGCTAATAATACAATAAAAGGTTGAAGAGAATTTTTAAATAATATAAATAAGATAACGTAAATTATTATTAGAGAAATAAAAAAAGAAATTTTTAAATCTGCAAATGCATTAGAAATTGATTTACTTTCACCTTCCAATTGAAGAGTGACGTCAGTATATTTTTGTTGAATTGTTGCATAAAAATCTAGAATTTGTTTTTCTATTAATGTAGGAGTAGTAAGTTTCGGATCAATATCAATGTATATTTCTGTCATGCGTTCACCCAAGCTTCTTAAAATATCTGCAGATCCTTCAATTTCATTAATTTCAGCTATTTCCTTTAATGGTATTAAACTGGAGAAAAAATTTGGAATATCAATATTTCTTATTTGATTGATATCGTTTTTGGAATCAGGAGTTAATCGGACGATATAAGGAATTTTCTCTGTATAAGAACGCCACAAGGAAGTATTCAAACCGTTTGCTGCAATTTTTAAAGTTTCTGATACAGTATGAACATCAAGTCCTAATCTAGCCATTTGTTCGTAATTAAAATTAATCAATAGTTTTTTTTTACCGCTTAATGCTGAGTGTTCTGGATTAATTACGCCTTCTAATCCTAATACATAATTATAAACTTCCTTCATAGCGTCAATATAGTTAAGTGAATCAGAAAATGATTTTTGTAAGAATCTGATATTTAGTGCATTTGCTGTTTTAGGAACCAATCCAAAGGAGTCATAGAAAATTCTAGTGAAGTTGGTCTTGTAAGGAGAAGCATCAATATCTTTTTGAACAACATCTAATATTTGATCAAATGTGCGAGTACGATTAGACATAGGGGTAAGGTATACTGAAATTTGACCTCTATTTGGTGAAAATCCTTTACTGGAAAAAGACAAAATATGGTATTTTCCAATATCTTCTTTTATAGCAGAGCGTTCATTTGCCGGAATAGATTTTTCGACAATCGATTTTATTTGAGTCACGTACTGGTACATTTCTTGGCGACTTATACCGCCTTTTGCTTCTAAATTAATATAAATACTACCGACTCCTATTGGTTCCAGCAATATAAATCCTTTGAACATTTTCACAGCCAAAATACTTGTAGCAATGAATATAGTAATAAAAATACCCAATACCAAGCTACGATTTTTTAATACGTGTTGTAAAAACGTACCGTAATAATTTTTTAATTTTTCGATCCAAGGTTTTTCCAAATGAGCTTTTTTAATATCTGTATGCATCAAATGAACCGGTAAGAATAGGACAGCATCTAAGAAACTAAAAATTAATGCTAAACAAATAACAATAGGCAACGGTTTGATAAGATCTCCAATAGTATCCTTAATAAGGAGTAGGGGGAGAAACGCTGCAATAGTTGTAGCCACAGTGATTAAGATAGGAAAAAATACTTCTTGAATTCCCAATATAACGGCTTTTTGAGGTTTATAGCCTTGCTCTTTGTAGTGATAAATATTTTCAGAAATAATAATACCATGGTCTACCAACATGCCTAATACTGTGATAATACCGGCTAATGTAATAATATTCATGGTAATACCGCTTAAATACATCACAATCAATACTGTTGCTATTGAAATTAAAATACTCATTGTTGTCCAAAAAGCAGTTCGGCGATCTAAGAATATTAGTAAAATTAGAAATACAATACAGATATTGCCTAGTATACTGTACAGAGTTAAATCTAAAATTTCATTAATACTATCAGCTCTTTTGTTAACAACAGTTAATTCTAATTCTTTTGGCAGTAATTTTTTTGTTTGGTTGATGTACGTATCAATCTTTTTTGTTAATTTGGAAATATCAGTATTGTGTTTTGCTTTTATTCCAAAGAATACACCGGGTTTACCGTTAATATATACATCATATGGTGCTGTTTCAAAACCTTCTGTAATGTTTGCAACATCTTTTAAAAGGATAGATTTTTTTTCAAAGTTTGATCTGATAATGGTGTTTGTAATATCAAGAGAATTTTTGAAAGATGCATCTGTGATTAATAATTTTTCTTCTTGATCTGTTTCAATAGTACCACTCATGGTATTGATATTTCGATTTCGAATTGCTTTTACGATTTCATAAAATGAAATATACAATTTTTTTATATTTTTAGGATCAACATTTATATGAACTTCTTTAGAAAGTAATCCACCGACTTCAGTATCTGATATTTCTGATATTTTTTTGATTTCTTTATTGATTTGGCTTGCATATTGCTGTAAGAGAGATTGATTAGTGGAATCTTTAAGAGATAAAGTAAAATAATACATAGGAAGTGAATTTCCACCTTCCTCTGTAATTTTAATACGTGTATGTTCAGGAATATTAGGAGTATGTTTTAATAATTGAATAAGATTTTCTCTGGATTCTCTGAGATTTTTGTTTACAGGGAGAGAAATCATAATTTTTCCATAAGAATCATTTGCAAAAGAGTGATAGCTTGTTTTGATTTCAAATCCTTGGATTTCTTCTTCAAATACAGCAATTACGTCTTGCTCAATATCTTGAGCTGACAATCCTGGGCTATAGATATTAATATGAACAGCGTGTGCTTCAACAAATGGAGTGACTTCTCTTTTAAGAAGGAAATTAACAGTAATTCCCAATATAAGAATAGTAATTAGTAATATATTTGTAATTTTTAAATTATCTGAAAAGAAATAAATAAACTTTTTTATAATGAACTCCCCATACAAATATAGTTATATATAAATATAACTATATTTGTAAAAAGTGTGATTTATTCAAATAAATTAGGTATTTACTGAAGACTGAAGAATAGATTGAAGACATTCATCTTCTCCATTTGAACCGTCAATGCACATTCCACAAATACTTCCAGCACCAGTAGCATCAATTAATTGATCCAATGTACAGTTAGGAATTTCTGATATGGCTTTTTCCAATTCTGCTTTGGTAATTCCTAAACAGGTACAAATAATTTTGCTTTTTTCTGACATAGTAATACTCCTTAATATATTATACTATATTTTTTAAAAAATCAAAAAAAATTTAATATTCAGGACGAGAAAATTCTTGATTGATAATGCGAATATTATCTTCTTGCTGATTGGGAACAATGTTATTAAAAAATATTTCTAAAAATTTCTTTGAATCCACTTGGTATGCAAATTTACAGTTGCAAATATTATTATTCCAAGTTCCGTTTATGTCCACGATAGTTTGGCCTATTGCTTGTCCTTCCGTGACAATAGATATAAAAGCATCCTGTAGTTTAAATATTTCAGGATCGATCAAATATCCTATAACTAAGGGATCGTGCATATAGCAACCTAAAATTTTTTCACTTTTCCAATGAAAAGTATTATAAAAATTTGTAATTTTTGAAATGAATATTGATTGAGGAGTATTGTATTGTTTGAGAAGCTCTTGAAGGTTTGGTGATAGGATTACTTTGTGAGTGACGTCCAAGCCGATAACGATGATTTCGTTAAATCCTGCTTCAAAGACTATTTTTGCAGCATCTGGGTCATCCCAAATATTAAATTCAGCTACAGGCGAGAGATTTCCACCGCATTTTGCACCACCCATTATAACAAGTTTTTTAATGTTTTTTGCAAAGTTTGGATCATTCTGTATGGCTAAGGCAATGTTTGTTAAAGGACCTATGCATGCTAGTGTGATTTCTTCAGGAAATTCCGAGGCAGTTTTTATCAAATATTGATATGCAGGAAGTTGTTCAAGTTTCTTTTCAACTTCAGGGAAATTAAGATCTCCAAGTCCATCTTTTCCATGAACTTTTCCGTCTCCTTCGAAATATGGTTTGATCAGCGGCTTTTCAGCTCCACGGTACACAGGAATATCAAGTCTATTGCATACATCTAATATTTTAAAGGTATTTCTTACACATTGATCTACTTTGGTATTACCGGTGACGTTTGTTATTGCTTCAATAGAAATTTTTGGAGATGATGCTGCTAACAACAATGCCATAGCGTCATCAATACCAGGATCTGTATCAATAATAATTTTCATAAACTTTTCCTACTATATGTGATTTTTGACTAAATATAATTAAGTTTAATATATTATAATTAAGTGTTATATTTATTAAATATTTAAAGGAGCATCAAATGTATGAAAAAGTAATAACCATTCATGATTTGACACAGGAGTTTATATTATTTTGGGCTACTATTACCAATTGTTCCACGAAACATACACCTGATATTTATGTAGGTGAGAATATTTTTAAACGTTTGGAAATTCCTATCCATCCTTCCAAAGGAAATACTAAAATTTTGTTTCAGTCTATTTATTTGGAATTGTCTCCCATCTTAAAACCGGAAATGCATAAGCCTGTGACAGATAAAGGTACTGCATTTATTGAATTCCGTAATTGTTTGGAACTGTTTTTAAAGCAGGGAGGAGATTTTAAGCGTTTGTTTCAGCACGTGGAAAATTTATTTGGTAATAATATCATTACTTGTGAAAATTATTTGAAATAATGATATTATTACCATGTTGCTTTGTATTTAAGGACAGATTACATAAGTTCTTTAATGGCTGCTGCTGCAAATTCCACATCTGAACCGATAACAATTTGTACAGAATCATGAAGTTTGATAATGCCCTTAGCACCTAAACTTTTTAATGTACTTTCATCTACAAGATCAGTATTTTTAAGTTTCAATCTCAATCTGGTGACGCAATTTGTTAGTTCATTAATATTATCTTTACCGCCAATTGCTTTCAAATATAGTGGAGCGAGATCCGAGTAAGAATTTTTTTGAGATTTGAGTGTTTGTGTTGTATCAGAAGGGAGATCCTGCTGACCTGGAGTTTGAAGAGAGAGCATTTTGATCATAAAATAAAACACGATAAAGTAAGCTGCTGCAAATCCTGCACCCAAAACAAAAATTAATTCTCCGTTAGTGAAATATTTCCAAGACAAAATCATATCAATTAATCCGCCTGAAAATGTAAATCCGGCTTTTAATCCAACAATATCTGCTAATGCAAAGCTTAATCCCATAAATAACGCATGTATGGCAAATAAAACAGGTGCAACGAATAAGAATGAAAATTCAATAGGTTCTGTGACTCCTGTAAGAAGGCTTGTAAGAGCAACACTAAAGAATAAACCGAAAACAGCTTTTCTGTTTTCTTTAGGAGTTGCAAGATACATAGCGTATGCAGCGGCAGGAAGTCCGAACATCATAATAGGATAAAATCCTGACATAAACATACCGGCAGAAGGATCACCAGCAAAAAATCTGTTTAAATCTCCGACAACGGTTTTGCCGGAAGCGTCAGTAAAAGAGCCTAAAGCAAAATAAGCATATTTTTCAATGATATGCTGTAAGCCAAAAGGAATTAATATTCTATTGAATACACCATATACAAATAATCCAAAAGCACCTGCGGAAGTAATCCATTCTGCAAAATTTTTAATATTTTCACTTATTTCAGGCCAAATGTTTCCTAAAATCAATGCTGTTCCTAATGCGATCAATCCTGCCATAATAGGAACAAAACGTTTACCTCCAAAAAAAGCTAGATATTCGGGTAATTTTGTTTGATAGAAATTATTATAAGTATATCCACCTATAAAACCGGCAATAACACCTCCAAAAATTAACAAATCATTTTCTGGATTGATTGTTTTTGTTACGGAACTTAAAATTAGATAGGCGACTCCTCCGGCTAATCCTGCAGCAATGTCACGATCTTTTGACAATCCGCCTGCAATTCCAATTGCAAAGAGCAATGCTAAATTTGCAAAAATGGCTAGTCCTGCTTCAGAAATAACTGAATTATTTAATAAATCTGGTTGACCTAATCGAAGCAAAATTCCAGCAATAGGAAGGACTGCAATAGGAAGGACAAGTGCTTGCCCGATTTTTTGTAATTCTGAAAGGATTATTCCTCCAAATTCAGAAATTTTGAATCGTTCTTTCATATGTTTCTCCTTTGATATTATCTATTAAATAATAAAAGTTTAAGAATAATGTTAAATTTTAGAGTATTTATAGAGTTATATATAAGAAAAGCTCTGGTATCAGAGCTTTTCTTTTGTGTATTTATAAACTTTTCTTTAATTTTCCGGAGACAGAAGTTTTAACTCTTTTCTTTGCTGGAATTTGAATTACTTCTCTCGTTTTAGGATTGTGACCTGTACGGGCTTTTGTTGTTTCTATTGATAAAGTGGCTAGTCCTGTTAATTCTACAGAAGTCCCTTTTTTTAAACTCTCAATAATTTCTCCAACAAATGTACGTCCTAATTCTGCACCTTTACTTTTAGGCATCCCTAATTTTGACGCAACAGCTTCTCCGATTGCAACATATGTGACTTTAGATGTACTCATGAATGAATCCTCCAAATTTAGTATCTAATATTTCTTTGTCTTTATATATTATAATAAGTTAATTTTATAAAAATAGCAAGTGTTATTAAGAAAAAAATCAAAAAATATTTAATATATATATATTTTTATATCATTTTTAACCGTTTTTCTGCAGATATATGTATAATCCTTCTTTTGTATGAATAAATGACAGCTGGTAAAGGGTAAATGTTGTAATTTCGAAACTTTTGTATTTAAATTGGATAATCGAAGTATTGTCTATTTCTCCAAAGTAAACCAATTCGTTATTTAAGATATATCCCGAACATGCTTCCGGAAACGGTGGTTCCAAATCTAATTGGTTTGCCCATTTCACTAATGCTTTGATATTTTGGGACGGAAATACAGTATGTTTTGAAATAAATAAAAAATCAGATACAATTGATAAAATTTCTGTAAAGGAACTTTGTTTTATCGTTATAGAGCCTGTTTCAATACTTACTCCTCCGATTTTTTTATAAATAGGGTAAGGGTGGTCTAATATTAGTGACTGTAGGTTTTCAATTCCAGTAAAGTCTATCATCTGTTGTTTGAGATGGGTTCCTTTAACGAACTTGATATATTTATAAAACAGTTCCAGTGTCCAAATCGAGTTTTTGTTTTTAAACATAATATTTCCGCGTTTATTTTTTGGATTATTTTGTTTTCCAAGTTTCCACTCCATCCCATGAATCCGGAGGATTTTGAATGAGATGGTTGCATCGTTTTATGTATAAATGTAATAGTGAGTGTATTGCCGGATGCTCTTTTAACGAAAGAAAAATATTCAATGCTTTTGTAAATTGTCCTTCATAATAGAAATGTTGACCTTCGTGGAATATATTGTAAAATTCTTTTTGCAGACTTGATATATCTTCTTGTTTTAGAGGACTGTATATGGTTACTGGAAATGCTTTTCCTTTAACTCTTACTGTATCAACATTGATAAAGAAAAACTTGTCTGGGTTGAGTATAGCATTTTTTGTAAATTCACTAATTAATATCGGCATTTGGTAAGATTTTGTTAATCCTTCCAAACGTGCTCCCAAATTGACCGGATCACCAATCACGGTATAATCTAGTTTTTGATCGGAACCAATATTACCAACAATAGCGTTTCCGGTATTTAATCCTATTCCTATATCAAATGTGATTTTTTTCTTTGCTCGTTGTACTTCATTGAATTTTTTTAATTCAGAGATCATGTTGAGTGCGGATTCTACGGCTCTATCTGCATCGTATTCATTTACCATTGGAGCTCCGAAAATAGCCATGATAGCATCTCCGATAAATTTATCTACTAATCCATCTAAAGCTATGATTTGAGATACCATTGCTGTGAAATATTCATTTAGTGATAACACTAAATCTTCAGGTTGTATTTGTTCGGAAATGGTTGTGAAATCTCTTATATCTGAAAATAATACAGTGACATTTTGTTTTGTACCGATAAGCATGGTTGACGATGTTTTATTCAATACTTGGTCAATTACTTTGGTAGGGACGTATTTTTGGAAAATAAATCGAACACGTTCTTCTTTTTGTTTTGCAAGAACAGTTTGATAGGCGTAATTTTTTATTTGAGTATAGGATTTTTCGAGTTCGCCTATCATAATATTGAAATACTGACCTAAAAATCCTATTTCATCCAAATAGTAAATTTTAATTCGCTTTCCGAAATCCATGGTATTGGTAATATCGCATATAGTATCAACAAATTCAGCTAATGGTCTGGTAAGGAAATTCACAAAAAACAGCAAAAATACAATCATAACGATAATACTGACAGTCGCAATAATACCAAAGTAATACAAAATATTTGTGACCGGATAATAAAAATATTCACGTGGTGCAATCAGCACAAACCATGCATTGAATTCTATATTCGGTAGAAATAAGCCTACATATTTTTTGTTTGCACAAGTAGTAAATTCAAGCCAAATATTTCTGTTTTCAGGATTGATACGTGCTCTTTCTTCGTTTTCATTTAGAAACGTATGTAAATTTTGCAGATCCTTCTGGTTGAAATTCGTATCTATTGTCCAATGAGATAGAGATTGTGATGTTATTTCTTCATTAATATATGGAACAATAATTAATGTTTCAGGCTCCAGTTTTAACGAATAATCGATAATTTTTTTATTTAAATCTGTATTCTCTTCTAATACCAATGAAGCCGCTTCTAAAAGCTGCTGTTCGGCAAAAGAGGTTTGTGAAAATTCAAGGACATCTTTTAAGCGGTACCCGATGAATTCTTTTGCAATATTTGTAATACCGTTATTTGATGAAAAGTAAGCAGTGAGTATTAAAAATCCAAAAGAAATCAAAAACAACGGAATCACAACAAAAAGAATTTTATATCTTAGACTTTTGTTTATTTTTATTGGTTTGGAACTCATTCTATAAACTCTGTATTTTTGAAATAGATTAGCGTTATTATGATTTACAATAGATAAAAAATCAAATTTTAATCAATCAGACTCTTATTTCTTAATTAATAAAAAAAAGCTCTCCGGTAAAAAACCAGAGAGCTTAGGTAAATGGTTTAAGAATGTTTTTTTAATGCTTCCATGATAATAGGAGCTTTTCCTGCAGAGTTAAGAACTTTTTCACATTTATGTTTATAAAGTTCTTTCATCGCATCACGAGCAGGTCCAAGATATTTTCTAGGATCGAATTCACCAGGATGCTCTGCAAATTCTTTTCTGATATAAGCAGTCATAACAAGACGGGAATCGGAATCAATATTGATTTTGCATACTGCAGAATGAGAAGCTTCTAAAAGCTGTTCTTCCGGAATACCGATAGAGTCTTCTAATTTTCCGCCGTATTTGTTGATCATATTAACAGCATCTTGAGGTACGGAAGAAGAACCATGAAGAACAATTGGGAATCCAGGGATTTTTTGTTCGATTTCTTTTAAGATATCCATACGGATTTGAGGTTTTTGACCAGGTTTGAATTTGAATGCTCCATGAGATGTTCCAATAGCAATAGCAAGAGAATCAACATTTGTTCTGCTGACGAATTCTTCTACTTCTTCAGGTTGTGTGTACACATGGTCTTCAGCAGTCACTTCATCTTCAACACCTGCCAAAACGCCTAATTCACCTTCAACAGTGACATCAAATCTATGTGCATATTCTACAACTTTGCAAGATAACTGGACGTTTGTTTCAAAATCGTGGTGAGAACCGTCAATCATTACGGAAGAAAATCCTGAATCAATACAATCTTTACAAGTTTCAAAAGTATCGCCGTGATCCAAATGGAGAACCATAGGAATTTCACCTAATCCTTTTTCTTGAGCATATGCTTTCATCATTTCTACAGCACCGCGTCCCATCCATGAAAGAAGTATAGGATTTGCATATGCACGCGCTCCTTTAGAAACTTGAAGGATAACAGGAGACTGTACTTCAACACATGCCATCACAATTGCTTGGATTTGCTCCATATTATTAAAATTAAAGGCTGGAACAGCAAATTTATCTTTTACTGCAATCTGAAACATAACTTTAGAATTAACGAAGCCTAATTCTTTATAATGCATAAAATACTCCTTAAAATATATTCACATATTCTATTACTCTGTAGACCTATTACGTATTATATAATATAGCATGTTATTTTAATATTGTCAATTTCAAAATATTATTTTTCTGCAAATAGGATGCGATTGTTAATAATTTTAGTTGTAATTTGGATGCACCAAATAAAGATTAAGACTGGAACAATAAGTACGGATGGTAATATTATGTTATTAATATTATAGTAATAAGGGATGTTTTTGTAGTTTGTAAAATTTTGATTTGGGGGTTTTCTTGACTTTAAATGTTGTTTTTATTATAATTAATTTGTATTTTTGTAATATTTTGATCTTATGTAATGATAATAGCTACGTTTTTATTTTTTATATTATTATTATTTATTTTTTATTATTAATTTTTAAGGGGTCAAGAAATGAATAAAAGTCGATTTTTATTATTATTGGTGGCTTTTTTTCTCCAAACATCTTGTTCTAAATCTTATATTCAAGAATCAGTTGGTTTGGTAAATATACCTTTAGATATTCCTCAAACAGAGAAATCAGAAGGTGTGTTTTTGCACTGGAAAGCCGGATGGGAGTTCGATCGTTTTGAAGTGTACCGTTCGGAAAGAAAAGAAGATCTGTCTGTGCCAAAAGAAGAATTTTTACTCAACGGTAATATCCGTCGTCAAAGTTTTTTAGATGAAACTGCACAGATCAACAAAACATTTTACTACAAAGTTGTCGGATATACTTTCCGTGATCATCCTCTTGGTTCTTCAGAAATTGCTTTTGGTAAAAGAGGAATGCCGGAACTTGTTTGTTCTAAGATACCGGAATCTCTTATTGTTTCTCAGGGAGAATTCGAAGATAAGATTAATGTGTATTGGAAATACTCTGTATCTTCAGGTGTATTATTTAGAGTTTATAGAAAGAAAGCAGATGTGTTTGAAGTTATTGCAGATGTATTTGAACGCAGTTATACAGACAAGAATCTGGATCCTAATCAAAGATATGAATATAAAGTTGCAGTCATTGGTAAAGATAAAACAGGGAAAGTTGTAGAATACAGTACCGATTCTGTTGAAGGATTTACCTTTGGAGTACCAAGTAATTTTGAAGTGGTTTCTTTTTCGCATAATCCTGCGGGATCTATTTATTTAACTTGGGATTTTGATCCTAAAATGGAATATTACCAAGTATTTCGTTCTCGTAGCGAGTTGGACGGATATGAATTGATTATGCCTTCTGTTTTTGGTGGTACTTTTACGGATATGGGGCTTCCCTGCGTAAAAGGAACCGGAAGTGGAAAAGATTTTCGATATCCAACGTACTATTACAAAATCCGTTCTGTGGCAAACAATTTGCAACAAAGTGATCTTACATTACCTATTTTGGGTCAAGCTGTTGATCCTGATGATGTATTGCCCGATCCTAAAAATCTAAAAGTAAACAAACCTTTTTTTGGTAATACTTGGAAAATTAATTGGAGTGCTGTACCGGGTGCATCCGGATATAGAATATATAGAAAATCAGCAACGCAGAGTGATTGGTTTGATGTCCAAGATATTTCAGGTACTACATTTCAAGACAACCTTAAAGGCCCTTTCCTTTCATCAGTCTCTGCCGGAACGGAGGTCACATATCAAATTCAAGCTCTTAATATTAATAAAGGCAATCTTCCTGTTGGAATTCCTGCTGTAGTTTCTACATTACGTTAGGGGAAGGTTAATATGAAGAAAATATTATTATTACTGTTGTTAGTTTTTAATATTACCTCATGCGGAGTCAGCCGTTTGACAGATAGTTCGTTAACTAGATTTTCTGCAATTGCAACACAGGGAGATTTTTCAAATAAAGTCAAAGTTTCTTGGAGTATAAATGCTTATTTTAAAAGTTATCAAGTATATAGATCCGTTTCTGAATTTGGAGATAGCTACATACCTATTTCTGACAGACTTTCTGATCCGTTTTTTGAAGATACCAAACTTGTTCCTGGGCAGATATATTTTTATCAAGTTGTAGGATATAATCATGAAGATGCCCCTATCTTTAAAGCCGATCCTGTATGCGGATTTGCTGGTATTTCCGCTGATCAGCCTCCTGCAGATGTGAAAACCGAAAAGGGAGCTTCCAGTAAAGAAATTCGTCTTACATGGTCTCCTGTAAGTACAGCTGTTTCTTATAGTATTTATAGGGCTCTGCCTGGTGAAAATTTTGTGTTTATTGATAGGTCGGATTATACGTTTTATTCAGACACAACAGCTCTTCCCGGTGTAGTTTATTTTTATCGTGTTTCTTCCGTTAATGAGGTTGATTTTGAAAGTGTTCCAAGCCAGCCTGTTGAAGGACTTCGTTTTGGAGTGAATAATAACATTCAAGCAAGTGACGGAACTTTTTCTGATAAAATTGTTGTGGAGTGGGATCCGGCGTTTTTTGCTAATGAATATAATATATACCGTTCTTTTTCTTCTAATTATCCTCCTCAATTTTTAAAACAAACTAAAAATACAATATTCGAAGATACAGATCCTTTAATTCCATCTGGAGATAATGTATTATATTGGATTCAAGCTGTCTCAGAAATAGGAAGCTTAA
Organism: Brevinemataceae bacterium; assembly: GCA_051647535.1. Classification (GTDB taxonomy): domain Bacteria; phylum Spirochaetota; class Brevinematia; order Brevinematales; family Brevinemataceae; genus Brevinema_A. Next base: position 34,317 of record JBOFEA010000025.1, on the reverse strand, counting down.
GTGATTTAAGCAGGATCGAAATAGGATATAAAAGAAAATCCGGTACTTTAAATGCCCCTGAAATTCCAAATTCTGTTCTTCAAAATATTCAGGGTCAAAGTAAAACTCAAATTACTCTTCAATGGAATGCCATGTCTGGAGTTTCTAAATATAATATATATCGTGCTTCCCAAGAAAAAGGCGAATATCAATTGTTTGCAACAACTGCTTCTACGGAATTTATTGATACTCCGAATAGTGAATCATATACTTATTTTTATTCAATTTCAGCTGTGAATTCTTATGGTGAAGGTGCTAGAACTAAGCCGATAGAAGGATGGATCTTAAGAGCTCCATTTAACATTACAAGTACCTTATTTTTTAGTGATAAAATTGAACTGCGGTGGTCTCCTGTTAAAAACGCTAAAGGTTATTTTGTTTATAGCAGTGATTCTGAAACTGGGTCTTATTCTAAATCCCAGCTTTTAACAGAACCTTATTTTGTAGAAAATATTTCTCTTGGATCTCTTGACCGCAAGCAAAAATTTTATAAAGTGTCTGTATTGAATGATAGTGATTTAGAAAGTGATCCTTCTCAAGTAATTGTTGGTGCTGTTCAAAAAATTCAAACTCCTCGTGCTTTTCAAATTCTTAACAATAGAACCTCTAAACATAAATATTTATCTTTGAGTTGGGATTTTGTTGATGGTGCAACAAAATATCGTGTTTATAGAGCGACGTTCAAGCATCGTTTTGAAACTATTTCTGATTTGAGTGAAAGTAGATATACGTTAATTACTGAACTTGATAATACATCCAAATTTTATAATGACCCTCTTCCTCAAATTCCTTTGCGTCGATATGCATATAAAGTTTCTGCGGTAAATGATGCCGGAGAGGAAAGTTTGAAATCGTCCCCTATTGAAGGGTACCGACTACCTAATGATATTAATGAATTTATTCGAGATGTTGATTATTCTATATATTATACTCAATATCAAATTAATAATTTTGGTAGTATTGGTGTTGCGGCTGTTGTTAAAGGACGTGGAGGTGGATGTTATGATTATTCTTCTCAGTTTTCATCTATTCGCAACAATTGGTTGAATTTAACTCAATTTGAAATAACTTTGGATGGTAATCCTAGAATGGATGTTATTATAAATCCGGCCGGATCTGCTATGAACGGACCGGTAAATGTATCGGGAATATATAAAGGTTCTATTGAATATATTGGTGTGCAGGCACTAGCTGGTGGTACTGTGGCTGCAGGTAGTATTAAAGCTGTGTATCATAATCCTAGTAAGGGTGTTGAACAGACAACACGATCGGTAGCTGATCTGAATGTATTAATGATTACTATTAGAATTGGTAATGATCCGCCATATTCTCCTCCCGGTGCTGAAGCATTGCCTTAAAAGTGTTTAATTTTAATTTAAAATATTATAAACTTATATTTAATAGGAGTAATATAATGTATAAAAAAAGTCTTATTTATGTAGCTATTGTTTTGGTTGTTCTTTTTGTAGGGATCAAAGGATTCTTATCAAAATCAAAAAAGCAGGCAAATCACGAGTATATTTCTACAGTAATTTATGAATTGAATGATTCTGAGTCAGGAACAGGTAATGAAGTCGGAACAGTAAGTATACATGATTTGGATGGAAAGGGTGTTGTCATTAAAGTTGACAGTGAGAACATGGTTCCTGGTGAACATGGATTTCATCTTCATGAAACAAATGTTTTGACTCCAATGAGTAAAGATGATGGTACTATTGTCCTTGGCGGTATGTCAGGCGGGCATTGGGATCCCGATAATACAGGAAAGCATTTGGGTCCTAATGGAAATGGTCATAGAGGTGATTTACCTTTTATTATAATTGATAAAGATGGAAAAGTTAATGCTGAAATAACGAATACAAGGTTGTTATTGAATGATTTTAAAGGTCGTGCATTAATGATACATGTAAATACCGATAATTATACTGATACTCCTCCATTAGGTGGAAGTGGAAGTAGAATGTATGCAGCTCCTTTCTCTAAATAAATAATACTAATAAAAAAAAACCTCTCATTTGAGAGGTTTTTTTTATTATTTAGGATGAACAACTTTGGTTGCTTGAGGTCTTCGATTGGTGTCGTTACAACTTTCTTTTGAGAAGTCTGTTGTTGAGTGTTTGTCACCCTTCTTTTTTGAGGTGGTTTAGGAGTTTGAGCAGCTTGTTGAGGAGGAGCTGCACCACCAGCAGGTTTTTTGTTTACGTAATTCGAATCAACAAGTTTTTGATACAAATCAATACTTTTTACGAAAATTTCTCCTAGAACTTGTACTTTTGTTCCGCTTAATGTTGTATCCATATAACCTTTAAATAAGTAAATACTAATAAAAAAAAACCTCTCATTTGAGAGGTTTTTTTTATTATTTAGGACGAGCAACTTTGGTTGCTTGAGGTCTTCGATTGGTCGTTACAACTTTCTTTTGAGAAGTCTGTTGTTGAGTGTTTGTCACTCTTCTTTTTTGAGGTGGTTTAGGAGTTTGAGCAGCTTGTTGAGGAGGAGCTGCAGCCTTTGTCCGAGGAGGAGCTGCACCACCAGCAGGCTTTTTGTTTACGTAATTCGGATCAACAAGTCTTTGATATAAATCAATACTTTTTACGAAAATTTCTCCTAGAACTTGTACTTTTGTTCCGCTTAATGTTGTATCCATATAACCTTTGTCACTGTATGCTCTCACTTTAAACGATTTCAATGGACGGGCAAAAAATGTTCTTAAGCCGACAGTTTCTTTTTTGTTTGGATTTGCTTTAAGCCAGTAGTTGTAGTTGACGTCGTAATCACTCAAATTAAGCTCTGTTTCCTGATTTGCTGTTTGTAGTTTTAATTCGGTGGAAAATCCTTCAGAAACAAATTTCAGTTTGAGGAAGTTCATTTTTTCTTTTTCTAATTGCAACAGAGATGTAGGTGTGAAACTTGGACGTGTTCTTACTCCTCGTACGGGAGCCACACGTGAAAGGTTGTAAAAAATTGCAACAGATAAATAACTTGTTCCTTGATCCATCGTGTAGATATGAGGATAAAACGAAATTTTACCAATGTTTACTCGTACCTGCGACCATGCAAATGACCCTGTAAGTGATGGAAATGCAAAAAATGTTGTATCAAAGAGAAGCCCTCTATTTCCTGTTGATGTCACACTATTTTTGGCTTCTTTATGGTAAATAATTCTTCCTCTGTCTATTGAATCTTCCAATGTCATAAATATAGGATCACCGGTGTATATAGTCCATTTATATTGTGCAAAATTTGTTATAGGGAGCAAACATAGAATACCTAATAGTATGGTATTGAGTAAATATCTATAAGAATTGAGTAGTATCATAAATTGAACTCCTGTATTGGGAATATAATAGAAAATTATGATGTTATAAAAAATCTTTGTTGAAACTATAGTACAAATCTTATATTAATTATAATATCTATAATATTCAGAAATATTCAAATAAATTTAATCAGTATCTAATTGTCTTTTTATAATATATATCGGAAGATATTTTTAATTTATTATATTTGAAAAACATAATATTCTCAATTTTTATGTTTACTTTTTTTTTAGATGTTTGTTGGGTGACAATGTGTTAGTTTTTAATTTGTTTATATGTTATAAGAGTGTAAGAATTAAAATTTGTTTGAAATTAATAAAAAATTAAGTTATAATTAATGAAAACCTCGTTTCTAGGAGAATATAATGCCTAATTTTTTATTTGAAATGCTTCTTGAAGAAGTACCGCAAAACGTTCTTCCTGAAATGGCTTTGTATATTGAATCATCTCTTCCTGAATTATTGAACAAATATAAATTATCATATCACAATATTCGTTATTTTGCATCTCCCCGTAGGGTGGGATTTTTGATTAATGGTCTTCCTTTAGAGGCTGAAAACAGAATAATTGAACAGAAAGGTCCTTCTATTAAAGCGGCATACGATTCTGAAGGCAAACCAACAAAAGCTTTAGAAGGATTTTTGGCTACGTATCATGTTGCGATTTCTGATATTGAAGAAAGAGAAATTAAAGGTCAAAAATATATTTTTATTCGGAAAACTGAACAAGGATTAGGATTAGAACATTTATTTCCGCAAATTTTAAAAGAATTGATTGATAATATTCGATTTAATCAGCCTATGCGTTGGAATTGTAATGGTAATCTTTATGAATTTATTCGTCCTGTACGTGGTATTACGGTGTTGATTGATGAGAAAGTACTTCCTGTATCGTTTTTTGGTATTGATGCAGATCGAAAACTTTTTGGTCATAGGCAACTTTTTCCTAATCCTGTGGAATTAAAAACAGCTACTGAGTATGAAGAAGTATTGGAACAAAATGGATGTATCCCTAATTTTGAAAAACGCCGGCAGATAATTTTTTCTGCAGTTAACAATATTGCTGATACAAAAAAGGCTGAATTGTTATTGGATAACGAACTTTTAAATACGTTGACGTCATTAACAGAATATCCTTATCCTGTTCTTGGTGAATATGAATCATCCTTTTTGTCGCTTCCTAAAGAAGTATTAATTTCTGAAATGAAAGTTCATCAAAAATATATTCCTTTGGCAGATAATAAAGGAACATTAATTCCTAATTATATTATAACTGCCAATCTTCCTTCCGACGATCCCGAAACTAAAGCTAATATTTTAGCAGGAAATCATCGAGTATTATGTTCAAGATTTACGGATGGAGCGTTCTTTTTTGAAGAAGATATTCGAAAAGGGTTAACTTATTACGCTGAAGTTCTAAAAGATGTTTCTTTTGTCGAAGGTGCAGGTAGTATGGCTGATAAAGTACAGCGTATGCATAAACTAGCAGAATACTTTGCAGATAATATTTTTTCAGGTATCAATAAAGCCCAACTTACTACAGTTGTATCATTAGCAAAAGCGGATTTAAATTCTCTAATGGTCGGTGAATTTCCTGAACTACAGGGAATTATGGGATATTATTATGCCTTGAAAGAAGGTGTTGATCCTGCTGTTGCATTAGCTGTTAAGGAACATTATTATCCGATGTCGATTGATGGTGTGTATACTTCTCCTTCTCAGGCATTATCGGCTGTGGCAGGGTTGGCGGATCGTTTTGATAATTTATTTACTTTATATGCAGTTGGCAAGACAGTCACAGGTTCAAGAGATCCTTATGCGTTAAGACGTCAAATGATAGCTTCTATTCACTTGCTTCTTCAATTTGAGTGTTCTCAATTTTCATTAAATAAGTTATTGGAATTTGCACTGCCGATTTATCAGCCATTCATGACAGTCACTCCAGAAGAATGGAAAGCTCAAATATATCGTTTGATTTCAGTTCGTTTGGAAGGTATTCTCAAATCAGAACCTTATCATTATCAAATTGATACCATTACAGCAGTGTTTGCTCACCATGTCGATATGGTTTTAGATGATATAAAGCGAGTTGGTGTTCTTTCCGGTATTCGTTTGCAAAATAAGGATCAATTTGTACGTCTTGTAGAGCTAGCAAAAAGAATTGGTAATATCATTAAAGATCAACCGGAATATTCGCTTGATGAATCAATGCTGATTGATCAAGCTGAGAAAAATCTCTATCTATCTTATACGGATCTTTCCAAATCTGTTTCTGAGTTGCCGTATGATGTTTTTCTTACAAAATTATTAGAGATGGAATCGGTAATAGCATTATTTTTTGATTCTGTCATGGTCAAAACCGGAGACCAATTACAATACAATAGAACCGCACTACTTCAAAACTTATATCGTTTATTTTTGATGGCGGCTGATTTCAGTAAATTTTCTTAAAAATATGTTCTTTTTATTATTTAATGTTATAGAGGTGTGAAAATATGTATATCATTTCTCAATATCCTGTAGTATTTTTTATTATTATGATGGTGACAGCATTTTTGATGGGAAGTATTCCATTTGGATTGATTTACAGTCTAATAAGAGGATGTGATATCCGCAAAGTCGGTTCAGGAAATATTGGAGCAACTAATGTTGGTCGTCAATTTGGGTTTTGGCAGGGATTTCTTCCTATTACCTTACTGGACATGGCAAAGGGTGTTGTTCCTATCTTATTATTTCGATTGTTGATCTCTGATTCAACTGAATTTCCTTATGCGGATTTTGTGGAAGTTGGATTGGGATTGACTGCTGTATTAGGGCATATGTTTTCGCCTTGGATAGGGTTTAAAGGCGGAAAAGGTGTTGCTACTTCAGGTGGAGTGTTTTTTGTATTAAATCCTGTATTGGCGTTATTATTGATGGGTGTATTTTTGGTATTGTTTTTTACCATAGGAAAAAAAATAGTAGGCCGTTGTTCTGTGATGACAGCGATGACAGGTCCTCTATTTGCGTATTTTGTTGTTCCTTCTACGAATGCGGTTAAATTGTTGTCGTTTATCATTTGTTTTGCGGTAATATATGCTCATTCCAAAAATATTAAAGAATGGATTTCCGGAGATGATCTTAAGAAAAAACAAAATACAAAGAAAGGTGCTTAATAATCATGTCTGATAATTCTATACGCAAATTTATTACGTATTCCGATAATACTCACCCTTTGCTTCAAGAAATGCCTGAGATGTTTCAAAACATATGGTTTAAGTCTTATAAAGACACTATTTCCGGAAATAAGCTTTTTTTGGCTATGGAAAGAATTTTTGAAGATCCTAGTGATTCATTGAGTCGTTTTTTTGATGTATTGACTTTTGAAATTGCAGATATGGAAATGCTTTTGGAGTGGGATGAAGAGTATCCCGATAAACCTTTTACAGCATTGGATCCATATTATATTTTTTTTGATGGCATTAATTTAAATCAAGGATTGTTTTCTTTAGGGAATATTAATTTGAAGACGATGCAATTTGATCCTGAATTAGAAATTTTTATTTCTGTTAATGATAATCGAATTCTAATTGATTTCCAAGATGATACCCAGCCTATAGAATGGGTTGAAAATTTATAATAATTGATTGCTCCACTGTCGGAGTTTTTGAAGATCTTTATTATGATTATCTTTATTATCTAAATTATAAAAGTATTCTAGAATATCTTGAGAGGTGACATGGAATTTATCTAAAATTTCCAGTTGTTCTTGAGTCAACAATTTTAATGCACAATTATAAATCAAATTAGCTAAATTCCACGCAATATTATGAGTTAAAGGTAGTTCCGGTTTGCTACTGATTAATAATTTGGTGCCGGCAATAATATGACGCCAAGACTCATGATATTTTTTTTGTTGAAAACATAATTCGCTTAATGACCATAGAGATTGAATACGGTAAAAAATCCCATCTTCTTTCATATCAGTAAACATAAGCTGAGATTTTTGATACATTTGGGAAATAGATGCCCATGTTGTTTGAAAATCTTTTCCTTGAATCTTCTTTAAATCATTTTCTGTTTTTCCAAGAGTTTGCAATAATATTGAAAACTTTTCATTCCATAAACCGTTTTCATTGTTTAACGTATCTTTCATTTGTTGGTGGAGTTTTAGTGAGAATTCATTAATGAGAGTTTCGATATGTTTGATTAGTTCTTTTTCTTTATATGTAGGGTTTTGATTTAGCGGCATTCCTTGAGCAATTAAAGATACACCATTTTCCAGCATCGTAAATTTTTGATCATAACTTCGTTCCAAAGAAAACAAATGCTTTTTTAACTGTTTGGCGGTTTTCATATTTTTTACAATCAATCCACAAAGTATAATCACGAGCAATACTAATATAGAAATTATATAAATGACATAATTTGAGTTTGATAAAAATTTTTGTGATATTAAATTCAACATATATGCATCCGTTTTTTATTTTTTGAAATTAAGTTCTTTTCAAATATAAGTATAATTTTAGAACATATTTTAAAATAAATCAAGATCCCAATCAAGGTTCTTTAAAAGTATGTTTTCTATTTTTGAAATATCTTCAGGATAATCAACACTGACGTTAGAATAAGTTTCTCTGAATAAGGCTTTTGGTTCAAAAATATGAAATTGTTCAGGATTTTTGTAAATATATTGTGTCATATGTTCTTGTTCAAATTCAGTAAGATCTGCCTCAAAGCTTTTTTTAAGTGCGTCATGCGATATCAATTCAATACCTGTACCGTGGGGATTGTTGATAAAATGACTAAGATCATGTTTTTCCGGATCATGGAGAGTGATAAGTTGATCTGCAAGTTTAATTGAGATTAAGGGATTATCTCCTGTTATACGCATAATCACATCATAATATTCAGGAAAAAAATCCAATGCTTGAATATATCGAAGAAGAACATTATTTGAACTTCCACCGAAAACAGGAATGTTCAGTGAAAATTGATCAATTATTTTTTTTATTTGATCACAATCTTCTTTTGGACAAAGAATACAGATATCCATAGGGTAAGAAATTTTTTGTATTCGATTTACAACATGAACAATTAAGGGTTTCCCCAAAATATATGCTAATGCTTTATTGGGAAAACGAGAAGAATTTAATCGGCATTGAATGCCTGCAAATATTTTTTTTGTAGTCATGAATTATTTTATAATGATTTAATTAATTCTGTCAATAAAGGATCTTCAGTTTGAAGCTTTAAAATTAGTCGCAGAGTAGGGTATAATTCATTGATATATTTTGCAGTCAATCGTTTTGATGGAAGCAGGGGAGCTCTGCCGTGAATCAGTTGAGATCGGAAGTCGTAAATTTTATGGAATAAATTTTTTATTTCTATTGGCGATTGAAGATTATTTTGTTGATTATTTTTGACCATAATATTTCTAACTAATGCTGATTTGTAAGAGAATTGTCTGTTTATAGGGTGTTTTGATCCTTCTTTTGAGGGATTATGAGTGATTAATATTTCTATTAAGGTACAGATATGTAGAAAACGTTGATGTATATCGCTGCATTGTCCAAATTGTCGAATCAGCTGGGCTGTCTGGAGAAGATGGGTGTTATATTTGTGAATTAACAGTCCGTCCCAACCGGCAGCTCGTTTTTCCAATTCAATCAGATCTTCATACTGCTGGGTATTATTCAAAACAGCATATGCGGCTTTGGGAAGTTCCTGTTTCAATGCTCTTAAGATAAGACGTGGAGAAATAGTTTTGATATCGATAATAAATCCTACTGGATTCATAGTGTAGTTGTTGTTTGTAGAAAATCCGCATAAAGCACCGTAATCGGTTAATCCCTGCTCAAAAGGTAGAGATTTTTCTGCACATGCAATTACCCAAATTTTACTTAACTCATTGATGAATATTTCTTCCAAATTGTCTTGAATATTGCTGATACCTAGCGGATGAAGAGTGTATAAAATTCTTCGTTTTTCTTTGTTGGAAAGACGGCTTGCTAATAAAGACAGATTATTTTTACACATATCTATCTCATTTTCATTGGGATTTCGAAGTTTGATATTAAATACGTAAGATAACTGGATAGGTTCGGATAGGGGTCTAAAATAAAATGTTGGTGCAATTTCCATAGTTAATTCTACCTGATTTTATGAATATTTTACTTAAATTATATGAATATTTTACTTAAATTATAAGATGATTTAAACTTTTGTGCAATATGTATTTTACAATTTTTAGTTTATTATTGAATTAAGTTTGGAGCATATGTTGATTTCTTGATTAGTATGAGTCTTTATGGTATAATTTTATTGTATTTGTATAATAATTGGAGGCTTGGAATTATGGGAATTTCTTGCGGAATTGTAGGATTACCGAATGTAGGGAAATCAACATTGTTTAATGCATTGACAAAATCCGGGATAGCAAGTGCGAATTATCCTTTTTGTACGATTGATCCTAATATAGGAATAGTTAATGTTCCGGATGATCGTTTGCAAGTGTTGTCGAAGATTTCAGGATCAAAAAAACTTATTCCTGCGGTTGTTGAGTTTGTTGATATAGCGGGATTGGTTAAAGGTGCTTCCAAAGGTGAAGGTTTGGGTAATCAATTTTTATCCAATATTCGTGAGACGGATGCAGTAATTATTGTTACGCGTTTGTTTGAAGATGATGATGTAATACATGTTGCGGGAAATGTTGATCCTGTAAGAGATATAGAAATTATTCTTGAAGAATTGGCATTAAAAGATTTGGAAACAATCTTGAATATCAAATCAAAGCAGGAACGTCAAGCAAAAATAGGCAATAAAGAAGCTAAAGAATTATTTGAATTGATGTGTATATTAGAAAAAGCTCTTTGTGAAGGCAGATTAATTTACCAGCTGGAACTTACGCAAGCACAAAAAGTATTAACAGATAACTATCGATTTCTGACAAACAAACCTCTACTCATTACAGCGAATCTTTCAGAAGAAGATGTTAATAATCCATCTCAAAATCAATATTGGAGCAGCTTGATTCAAAAAGCACAAAGTCTTCAAGCCGGAGTGCTGCATTTGTCGGCTCGTATTGAACAAGAGATTTCTGAACTTGATCCAAAAGATGCTGAAGAGTATTTAAAAGATTTAGGATGGGAAGGTAGTGGATTGGATCGCTTGATTAAAGCAGGATATGAACTATTGGGATTGATAACTTATTTGACAACCGGCGAAGTTGAAACACGAGCTTGGACAATACGTCAAGGTATGACAGCTCCTGAAGCTGCAGGAGTGATTCATACGGATATGCAGAAAGGATTTATTCGTATGGAAACTGTTTCTTTTGATGAGTTGGTATCAGCTGGATCTTGGGCAAAAGCTCGTGAAAAGGGTGTTCTCAGACAAGAAGGAAAAGAATATATTGTTCAAGACGGCGATGTAGTACATTTTCTATTTAATAATTAACAAAGTCAAGTTAATGGCGGTATTATGGATATCATGACATTAGCGTCTTGTGGTCTTGCAATTGTCTTAACATTATATATTGGATCTATGTTGTTTCAAAAGTGCTTTCCTTTTTTTAATTTGGAAATAGCTGTATTTCAGGCTTTTCAAAAAGGGGATTACGAATTAGTTGTCAATCTTACCGAAGATAAACTAAATAGTGGCTTGTCTTATCAGGTATTTGTGTATGCAGGGCGTGCACGTGTTTTGTTGAAACAATATCGGGAAGCTCTCAAATGGTTTGAAACAGCTGTGGTAAAGCTGGCCTTGAAATCTCAAGAACAAATCTTTTTAGAAATAGAAATAGCTGATACTTTTATGGCATTGCTTGATTTGGATCGTGCTGAAATTCATTATAGAACAGTGTTGAATTTGGAACCTACTAATAATTCTGCTGCTTACAAACTTGCATTGGTTCATTATAAAAAAGGTAGGTTTGATATCTGCCGTAAAGATATCAGAACTTTGTTAAAAAATAATCCTAAACTGATTGAAGCACGTCGCCTTTATGCGGAATCTTTAGCTGAACTCGGATTATACAGTAAGGCGGTACGTCATTTTGGTTTATTGATCCGAGCCGGGGAAAAAGTTGTTTCTTATAACTATTTTCGTACTTTGAAAGCATTAAAAATTTATCAACGTGCCTATGGTGTATGTGTGGATCTGCTTGAATCCAATATGGAACCCACAAAACACAAACTACTGGCTGTAGAGTTATTAGAATTATGCAAACTTCTCCAAAAATATCATGAAGGATTAGGGCTTGCTGATAAGTACCTTTCTATGTCTTATGATCCAAAAACTCTCTTTGCACTTCGTTATCAACGAGCCTGCCTGCTCTATGCTAAAGGCGACTTGTTAACAGCTCTTCAAGAATTTCATTTATTGTATCAAGAACATCGATCTTATAAAGATTTAGCTGAAATTGTCGATCGATTTGAATATTTACTTTCTTATTCGTTCTTATATAATTATTTTACTTCAAATCATGCGGTGTTTGAGGCTGTTATTACCCGTATCAGTTTGTCCGGTACAGTAATTATTAGACGTCATCCTCAATATTATCTTTGTTCGGTAGATGATATTATTTGTATATTTTATAGAGATATTCGTGAAATTCCACTACATGTAATGAATGATATTGAAAGGGTTATTCTCCATACAGGGATAGAATTAAAACAATTATGTGTATTTTCTCTTGGTGGTATTTCTTCCAAATTTACTCTCAATGTTCCTTATGCGTTTCAACTAATAGAAGATCAGGAATTTTTGTTAAGAGTAAAAGAAGCATCTGCAAGCTTAGAAAATCCCGAAAAATACGGTAAATTAACGTTTGCTCCTGTTTTTCAAGATGCTCCTCAAGTTATTATACATGACCAGCCTGTTAGCGAAGATAAAAGTACAGAAGATATACAATTTATTCGTGATCGGTTTCTTCCTGAAAACGATTATTCTCAAATTTAAAATAATAATAATGAAGGTATTGTTATGCGTATAGTTATTGGTGGCGGTGGTACGGCAGGACATTTGATTCCCGGTATTTCCTTATTTAAGGAATTAAAAAAACATAATTGCGAAATCCGCTTTGTTATGCGGGAGAAAGATTTGGAATACGGAGTAGTGTCGCAGCTTCCGAGTGATGATATTGTAGCTGTTTCCTTATCTAATGTTTCCCGTAAACTCTCTTTTCGTACTTTTAAACAAGTGTTTTCGATTTTATCTGTATGTTTCCAAACGTTTAAAACCTTATCTCGTTTCAATCCTGATATTATTGTTATTACCGGCGGTTATGTATCGAATACAGCTGCATTTGCTGCATTTTTGATGAGAAAACCGTTATTTATTTTGGAACAAAACAGTGCAGCTGGTATTACCAATAGAATTTGGGCTCGTATTGCTAAGAAAGTGTTTACTGCTTTTCCTAGTACAAAAAATATTCCTCAAGAAAAGATTTGTTATACCGGAAATCCTTTGTTATTTAATAAAATTCTTGATCGAGACGAAGCGGTAAAAATTTTAGGGCTTACCGGCAATACGGATAAAATTATCGGTATTACCGGAGGATCTCAAGGTGCAAAATTAATTAATGATACTATGTTTGATATTCTTCCTGAATTGGTGGCACAAGGATTTTGTATTGTTTGGAGTTTGGGGACGCGTGAATTTAGTCGATTTGAAAAGACGGGGAAAATAGATACAATAAACAATTCTAAATTAAAGAACCATGTACAGCTTTTTAAATTTATTGATAGAATGGATGCTTTTTGGTCTTGTGCGGATATTGTTATTGCAAGATCTGGCGCGGGAACGGTTACAGAATCATTATTTTTTAAAACACCGGCCTTATTTATTCCTATTTATCAATCACCTGATAATCATCAATATTTAAATGCCTTATTTTTAGCTCAGCACCAATGTGCCCAAATTATCGAAGAACCTCTATTCAATAAGAAAACATTGCTCGATTCTATTAGTCAAATGATGAATTCTTGTCAAGAACTTAAATCAAATTTTCCAGCACAAATCAATAACACTCCAGAGCAATTAATTGCCGAGTATCTTATTAACTATTAATTTTTTCGTTTTTTTGCTTCAGGGCTGTTAGGATAATTGTTGAGTAATCGATTTTTAATTTTTTCTGCATTTTCGAGATCATCTTGCTTAGTATAATGGTCAATAATTAAATCTAATGCTTTAGGATAATATTGCTCATTATACTGGGTAATGATATTAATATAAAGTTTCATACTTTCTTCATACTTTTCTTGCTGGTTTAGAATGTTTGCAGCTTTGAATGCAGCACAAGCACCTATTGTCGGATCCAAAGATTTATTTATTTCTAAAAATATTTCTAATGCTTTATTGTTGTGTCCTTCTGCTTCCCATTTCTTGCCTAATTCGTATGAGTATTTTAATTTTAGTCCTTTGTCTTGAGTTTGTGCAATTATTTGCTCCAAATCATTTATGGATCTATTTGCTGAAGACATTTTTACAATGGAATTTCTTGCTTTTTCTGCTTCTATAGAAGAAGAGTATTCTTTTATTATTTGTTGTCGTAATAATGTACTTTGTTCAGGATTTGTGGTTTCATAAATATCAGCCAAACTTCCTAGTACACTGGGTATTTGGTCGTGATTAGGATATTGTTGCAGAAATTTTGTGAAACATGTTTCAGCAAGAGGGCTTTTTGCTTCTTTCAAACTCCATGCTTTCTTTAATAATGCATCGCTGATAGAGTTCTGATCATCTGATGAATCTATAATTTTCTGATAGTTTTCAGCAGCTGTTTTGTAATTTTTTTGAATGAATTGATCATCTGCTACTTTAAAATATATGTTTTGAAGATATGGACTGCGGGGATTTTGATCGGACAATCTTTTAACTGTATGTAATACTTTTGGAATATTTTCCATGTCGGCATAGTTCATTGCTATTTCAGATAGAATCAACTCTTGGAGGGTCAAATCTTCTGAGGTTGTATTTTCGACAAGGTACTGCTCATATTTTTTTGTAGAGTCATTGTATCTGCCTAATGTTTTTAATGTTGCAGCAGATGCAAGCAGTAATTCCATTTTTCTTTCATGATCTTCTGTTATTGATAATGCTTCTTCAAAGTTTTTTAGTGCTAACTCAGTGTTTTCAGTTCTAAGATGACTTCGTGCTTGAAGTTCTTTAATTTGAGAAACAGTTTCTTTATTAGAAGAGTTAGTGGATATATTTTCAAGATCTAAAATATTTGTAAAATTTTCAAATTTATAATCCAATTTCGCTAATGCCAGTACAGCATCATCATAAAAATGTGATTGAGGAAAAGAATTAGTAATTAAAGTAAAATTTTGTAAGGCCTCATTGTTTTTTCTTAAATTATATCTTGCCGCTCCTGCAAAATAAAGAGCTTGAGGTGCTTCTTGAGAGGTTGGCCATTTGATCCAAACTTGATCAAAAAATTCTAAAGAACGGGTTGGTTCATTTTTACTATAGCTTTTACCAAGTCCGATTAAAGCATTTCTGAATAATTGTTCATTTTTGGAAAAATTGATGATTTGTTGAAATTGAGCTCTTGCTTTGGACAAATTTCCAATATTATAATATGCATAACCTAAAAATATTAAAATTTCTTCTTTTTTGGGGCTTTGAGGCTCGCGTAGCAGGTAGCAGTCAAAGTAATGAATACTTTCTTCAAAGCGTTTTTCGACAATATAAGTTCTGCCTGTCCAGTAAAGAGATTCATTGGCATATTTGCTATAAGGAAATTCGTTTTGAATTCTTTTTGCCGAACGGAGAGAATTTTTGATATCGCCTTTTAAGAAATAAATTTCTACAATTTTTGAAAGAGCTTTTGCTTTGGTATTGCCTGAAAATCCACTTTGGTGAAGAAAATATGATAGGGCATCGTTATAATTTTTTAACAAAATATTAATATTTGCCAATTCTTCCAAAGCACGTTGATAATAAGCTGAATGCTTAAAGTATTTGACAAGAATTGTTAAATTTTTATGTGCTTGATCTAATTGATGGGTCATTTTATAAATAAGAGCGGATTTAAATAGTGCTTCATCTTGAAATTTGTTTGAGGTTTTGGTTAAAGGAAGTATTCTCTCTAATGCTTTACTATAATTTTTGTCAGCTAACGATACTTCTGCAATCAATCGTCTTACCATAGGATTATCATTTTTTTCTAAGAGTGAATTGGCAAATAATTCTGCTTTTTTTGTGTTTCCGGAAAGCACTTCATTTAAAGTTAAATAGTAATGAAGATCTAATGTATATTTAGAGTCTGGATAACTAGTTTGAAATATTTCAATTAGTTTGTGAACTTCTGTGGTCTTATTTTGAGAAAGTTTTATTCTGATTAGTTTAATAAGAGCCAGTTCTTTAAATATGGGGTTATCCGATTTTGAGTAAATAGTGTTTAGAATATTGGTAGCTTTGCTCCAAGAAGCTTTGGTGATTGCGATATCTCCCAAAGCAAAAAGAGCAGGGTATTTGATGTTATCGTTTGATATATTGGTTAGAGAAATTAATTTGGTTTCAGCGTTCGTATACTGTTCTAAAGAAAACATTGCATAGCCTTGAAGCCAAATTATTTCATTGGAATATGCCGTATAAGGAAATTTTTTCAAAAAAAAGCAACTTTCTTTTAACAACATCTTGTATTGTTGATTAAGAGTGAACGTAATCAGTTGTTCCATATATTTTTTTTGAGTTCCAGGAGTACTTAAGTTATTGATATTGACAACATCAAGATATAAATTTTTGGAATGGTCTATAGAAAATACAGTTGAATTTTTTAAAAATTCTTGACTATAATTGGGTTGTAAGGGTAAAATAAGTAAAGTAGCGAATAAAATTTTTATATTTGTCATAATTGGATTATTAGAATTAGAACTAAACGGTTTATTATATTAATTTATCTTTAATATAACGGATTTTCGATATTTTTTCAAGAAATATGACACTTATACCGAAATATTTAATAATAGATAATAGAATTTAACTTATGTTATTGGAAGGAGAATATATGAGTGTTGACAGGCTGTTAGAATTAAGAAGATTGATTAATCACTATAATAATAAATACTATTTAAGCGAACACTCTGAAGTTTCCGATGCTGAGTATGATCGTTTATTCCGTGAATTGGAAAAGTTAGAAAAAAAATATCCAAAAATGCATTCATTGGATTCACCTATTCTTAAAATTGGAACTACACCGGTTTCGGAGTTTAAAACGACACCTCATAAATATCGAATGTACAGTTTGGCTAATGCAATGACTACTCAAGAATTTAATAATTTTTTCTACAATCTGATGAATGTTAAAACAAATTCACTAGCAGCTCCTAGTATTGTATTAGAATATAAATTTGATGGTTTGGCATTAGAGCTTGTTTATGAAGATGGGGTTCTTACTGAAGCATCTACAAGAGGCGATGGAGAATTTGGTGAATTGGTAACTGAAAATGTTCGTACAATAAAAAATATTCCTCTTCGTTTGGAAGGAAATTATCCTTCTTTATTGGTAGTATATGGCGAAGCTATGATGTTGAAGAAGGATTTTGAAGAGTTAAATTACTTGAGAAAGCTAAAAGGAGAGAAAGAATTTGCAAATCCTAGAAATGCTGCTGCTGGTAGTATAAGACTATTGGATTCACGGCAGTCTGCAGACAGAAAATTGTTATTTTTTGCTTATGATTGTAAAACTGAAGATCTTGACAGTGAGTTAATTCATTTGAATCTGCATACCCATCGTATGGATGCGTTGAAAGATATGGGATTTTCTATTTCTCCGAATCGCAAAATTATTCATCCCGGTAATCTCCATGAAGCTCATTTGTTCTATCAAGATACGTTGGAAAAAAGAGCAGAACTTCCTTTTGAAATTGACGGTTTGGTTGCAAAGGCTGCAATGGATGAAATTAGAGAATTACTCGGATATTCCGATCGATCTCCAAAGTGGTCTATTGCTTGGAAGTTTGAAGCTGAAGAAACTCAAACAAAAATTTTGGATGTTGTTTATGAAGTCGGGCGTACCGGAGCTCTGACTCCTGTTGCTATACTTCAGCCGATAGAGTTATCCGGAATTACTATTACTAGAGCTACACTACATAATTTTGATTATATTATAGAAAACGATTTTAGAATAGGTGATACTGTTGTTATTAAGAGAGCCGGTGATGTTATTCCCTTTGTTGTAAGACCTATCTTAGAAGAAAGAACAGAGCTATGCCGTGTTATTACCGAACCTATTCATTGTCCTGTATGTGGTGTTCCGCCTGAAAGAGATATTATTAATAATAAAGAATATGCACGCATTATTAGATGTCCTAATCCTTCCTGTAAAGGACGTATTAAGGCTAGATTAAAATATTTTGTGTCTAAACAAGGATTAGATATTAATGGATTTGGAGATCGTGTTGTTGATATTTTGTTTGATGCAGGATTTTTAGGTTCTGAAACTCAAAATTATACTGATTGTTTTGCTGCTATATTTGAATTGGAAAATCATAAAGATCAATTGGTACAGATGGATGGTTTTGGTGAAAAAAGTATTTCTGTACTTCTTGCTTCTATTGAGGATAAAAAATCTCCAACGTTATCACAATTTATCCAAGCCTGTGGAATCAGAACAATAGGTGCGGTTTCATCTAATAAATTAGCAAAAATATTTGCCGGTTTTGATATACTTGCAAACGCCTATCAAGAAGGTGGTTCCGAATACACTATATTTATGGAACTTGAAAATGTATCTAATAATATCAATATTTTTCAAATTCAAAGAAAACCTATTGAAACTCAAGATATACCTTTGAGAGAACAAATTAGAGAAATAGAATTATTAATTGCTCAAGCTAGAAAGAATAATAACGAAGATTTAGTCGAATTAAGAATTTCCGAAAAGAGAAAGCTGGAAGCCCAGCGTTTGATTCTTAAGCCCTTAAAGAAAAATCTTGACGAAAAATTATCGGAATATCGTGCGTTAGAAACCAAATTAACTCAAAAACTTATTCTAGGTGTTAATTCTACAGAAGAGTTGACTCTATTTTTTAATGAAAAACGTTCTCAATCGGAATTGAACAAATTATTTCAAACCAAATTTTTTATTCAAGAAATCAAAGAAACGTTTCAAACTACTTTGGGATATACACCATTTTTGGGTAAAAAAATACTGTTTACCGGTAAATCAAAATTTCTTGGTTCTAGACATGAGATGATTCATTTCTTAGAAAGTATTGGATCTCAACCTATGGCCGGAGTCACAAGTAATGTGGATTTTGTGGTGGTGGGAACTAAACCCGGATCAGAAAAAATTAAAAAAGCTATTGATTTTGATATTACTATTATTAGTGAAGATGATTTCTTTTCTCAAATGGATCGTGATATTGTGGAACGATTTCAAACGTTATATCTCTTGTCTTAGTCCTGAAATTCAACTTAAAGGTCAAATAAAAACAAAACCATAATTATGGTTTTGTTTTTATTTGTATGGTTGTGCTGTTTTGAAACTTTCCATTATTGACTTTTAGTGTAATTGAGTATGTTTTATTTTTTGTTGTGAACTTTATAGAGGGAGTTGCTGAAGTATTATTATTAATAATAACCTCATCGGGAGTATCTACAGACCAAAAATAAGAAAGAATTCCTCCAGTAGAAGCACTTCCATCAAACTTATATAATTTGCTTATTGATAAGTTCTTTGAATCATCAGGGGCATTGATTTTTGCAGATACCGGAAATGTTTGTAAATCTTTTGGTGTGATGTTTGGTCGGTTATGAACGAATACTTGAAGATTATTGTTTATTAATGTTGCTAAAATCAGTTGGTCATTAATAATTTTAAAATCAAACTTATCGGTTGTTTTATTTAAAGGGTAGCTTACTCCCATCGTTTTGAAAGTATTAAAATCGTCTGTGCCTATTACTTCAACTGAATTGTCTCGTGTAATGTATGCAATATAATATCTGCCTTTTGAATTTGCATAGATTATTGAATTATAACCGGAAAAATGCGTTTTTGTTGTAATAGAATGATCATCTAAATTGAGTTGTTTAACACAAAAATTATCTGCAGAGCTTTGTTCTGTTATCCATATAATATTAGAATGGTTACTGTCTCTGAAAAATTGTACGCTGGCAGGAACACTAGCTGGCAAATTATCTATGATAATTTCTTTATTTGCAGACATATCATATAGTATTTTCTTTGAGGAAACATTCTGTACATATATTACGTAAGTAGTGTTATTGTATTTTGTTATCATAAAATCACTGATAGGATTAGGGGTAAACGATTTGAGAATTTTTGATGAAGAATTGTTATACGCTTCAAATGCAGTAATTTCTGTAGGATTGTTTAAAGTCGATCCTGCCAAAACAGGAAAACTGTTATTAGGTGGTATAATATAATTTAAACAATAAGATTTTATTGATGTATTATATGAATTGGATTTTAAAATTTGTGTAGAGCTGCCACCGTTGAGTTCTTTGAATAACTTTATATTAATAGAAGAACCAGCACTCTTGGTTTCTGATAATACCACTAAATTTTGTGAATCAAAAAATTGTGCATACCAGTTCCGAACTTCCAAGTCATCTGACAATATATAATTAAATAATCGGAACTTCCAAGATTGATTTTCAAGATGGTATGATACTAAATGAAAATTTTGAGTATTAGGAGATTTGAATAGAAGATTAATATTATTGTTACCGGAATCCAAAATTTGAAAATTTAAAGAATTATCTATAGGAAAGCCTGATGTCGTAATAGGCGTCCATGATTTAGAAGCTTCTTTTTCTAATGATAATAAATTGCCAAGGTTTGTGTTGCTGTCATATACTCTGCATTGAGAAATAAAAAAAACTGAGAACAAAATAATATTTTTTGGAATATTATGTATCATTGGTATATCCTTATTATTTTAAAATAATCACATTATAATATAATTTATTTTACTTATAAATTCAATGATTGTGTTTGATTTTTAGTTTGAAATTCTTTTATAATATGTTATAATTAGTATTCAATGAAAGATTCTGGAGGGATAGTATGTATAAATCGGAACATATTGTTAACTTAATGAGAGAATCGTTTCCAAATATTTTATGTACAGAAGATGTTTTATTATCTGAATATACTTCTATGAAAGTTGGAGGTACTGCAGTTGCAATGGTTTTTCCTGATTCGATTGAGAATACTGTAAAGATATTAGATTTTTTAAGCGGACATAATATAACATTTTTTGTACTTGGAGGCGGTTCCAATTTGATAGTAAACGATGAAGGAGTAGATTTGATTTTTGTTAATACACAAAATTTGAATCGTATTACTCTTGATTCTCAGGATTCTTCAGTAATTAAGGTGGAAGCAGGTGTGAGTCTTTCGGATTTGAGTGCTTTTGCGTTAAATCATGGATTAAGTGGATTGGAGTTTGCATGTGGAATACCTGGTACTGTTGGGGGTGGAGTATTTATGAATGCCGGAGCATACGATGGTGAAATAAAAGATGTACTTAGTCATTCTAAGGTATTTTGTTCTTCACAAGGTGTCTATCATTTGCCGGCTGAAGAACATCAATTTGGATATAGAAGAAGTGTATTTACAGATATGAAAGGTATGTGTATTTTGGAATGTAGTTTTACATTGAAAAAGATTGAAAGTAAAGAGGAAATTATTTCCAAAGTAGATAATTTTACTACTCTTCGAACAACAAAACAACCATTAGAATTACCGAGTGCAGGAAGCACATTTAAGCGTCCTGAAGGATATTTTGCTGGAAAATTAATTTCTGATGCGGGATTGCAGGGATATTCTATTGGAGGAGCATCCGTTTCAACGAAACATGCCGGATTTATAGTTAATCACAATAATGCAAAGGCAGAAGATATTATATCATTAATAGATTATATCCGTAAAACGGTTCATAGCAAATTTGGTGTCTTACTGGAACCTGAAGTGAAATTTTTGGAAAAAGACGGTTCGTTTAGACAGTTTTAATATATAGTGATTATAAAGAATGTTCTTGTTGTTGCATAAATTTTAAGCATCGATTTCTGTACGCAGTAAGTAATTGTTCCGCTTCTTGATATTTTTTTTCTGAAATTTTTAATGTTGCAAGATTCATAGCAGTTTTTGTACCGTGGTAAAATGAATTATTATCAACTTCTGATTTCATTACGTTATCAAATTCTTTTTGTACTTCTTCTGGATCTCCGGCTTCTTGGACTAACTGATCAAATGTTTTCAAATTTAAAAGATTCGGAGAGAGGGGATTTTGCTTTTCCATTAAACGTGCACAAATCTGGCATTGTTCTTTAGCTAAGCCGATTTCGTTTATTCGTAAAAATAAATCTGCAAGCATTTCGTGAACTTCTAAATTGTTAAAATCAGTAACTTCCAAATTCACTAAATGTTGCAATGCTGATTCAATATTATTGTTTTCCAACTCTTCAACAGCTTTTTTAAAAATAATACTAAATTGATCCAATGGTATTACTTTTCCTTGAGGAATAGTAAAATTTTTTTTTGTTTCCTCTAAGGCAAAAGGAATAGTATATAGTTTATCTGTAGAGGGAGTGAAATTTGGTTTAGGCGGAATAGGAGTAAGATTTTTGTAAATTTTTCCCATAATATGTCCTTGATTTTCTTTATCTTCTTATTTTCACAAAAAGTCTGATGATATTATCGGATGAAATTTTGTTAAGATTATATATTAAAAAGGTATAATTAGCAAATAAAAATAAAAACCCGTTTACCGGGTTTTATTCATTAACATCTAATGAAATCTTGTTAAGATTAATATTAAAAAAGTATAATTAGCAAATAAAAATAAAAACCCGTTTACCGGGTTTTTATTTATTTTTAATATTTTTTAACGTTTGTTTGCAGGTTCTACATTCACATTTACGTTGCAGATTCTTGCTTTTTGCATAGCAGAATAAACACTTTGAGCTTTCTTTTCACTTACTTCAAAAAATGTAAATTTGTCGAAAATATTTATTTTTCCAATATCAATTCCTTGAACATCACATTCACTAACCAAGACTTTAATAATATCTTTTGGATTTGCTTTGTTTATCCGACCGATATTAATAAAGAACCTAACCATACCGGATTCTCCGCCGGTATTTTGGAATTTATTATTATTGGATTTATTTTTTTGTTCAGCGTTTCCAGAACGTTCTTCGGTCATGCTTCTTAATAAAGCTGCTGCGAGATCTTCCGGCTGTAAATTTGCAACGGCAGACCAATCACTAATTTTTTCTTTATAAGGAGCAATCTGTTCGTCAGAAGCTAATTTGATCAGCTTTTCAATCATACGTTGATTTTGAATACGTTCTACATCTTTAGGGGAAGGCATTTTCATTGAAGTAGGTTCTTTTTTGGTCAAGCGTTGAACAATTTTAAGTTGAAATCTGTCTCTTTTACCTATAAAAGCATAGCTTTTTCCTTCTCTTCCTGCTCTTCCTGTTCTTCCTATTCTATGGACGTATTGTTCAGGATCTTGAGGGAAATCGTAATTGATAACTAAATCAACGTCATCCACATCTAATCCTCTTGCAGCAACGTCTGTTGCAACAAGAACTTCTATTGTTCCTTGTTTGAATTTGTGAAGAACGGAATCACGTTGAGCTTGTTTCATATCACCGTGAAGACCATCTGAAAATAATCCATTAGCTTGAAGTTCTGATACCACTTCATCAGTTTTTCGTTTGGTATTACAGAAAATGAGAGCTAGTCTGGGATTTTCAATTTTGAGTATTCTTAATGTTGCTTCCAATTTTTGGCTTTCATTAATGTCCATGCTAAATTGTTCAACTTTTGGTGCTGTTAAGTGGGAATTTTCAATTTTAATGTTAATCGGATTTTTTTGAAATTTACGAGCAATTTCTAAAATTTGTTTGGGCATTGTTGCTGAAAATAAGATTGTCTGGCGATTTTCAGGAACGGAAGCAAGAATTGTTTTCATATCATCAATGAAACCCATATCAAGCATTCTGTCTGCTTCATCCAAAATTACCATTTTAATTTTATCTAGAGCAATTGTTCCTCTATCAAGATGATCCAAAATTCTTCCGGGTGTTCCTACAACAATATGTGCACCTTTTTTTAAAGAACGAATTTGTCTATCAATAGAAGTACCTCCGTATACAGCGGTAATTTTCAATTTTGATTTGTAAGCTCCGACTTTTTGAATTTCCTCAGCAACCTGATTTGCGAGTTCTCTTGTGGGACACATAATAAGAACTTGGGTGTTGTTGTCTTTTGTATCCGTGTTGATTAATGCCGGAATTCCAAATGCTATGGTTTTTCCGGAACCTGTATGCGCTTGTCCAATAATGTCTTCGCCTTCTAAAATGACAGGCAGGCTTTTTGATTGGATCATCGTTGGATTTTGGTATCCCAAATCTTCTATTGCTCTGAGAATATCATCGGGGAGGGGTAAATCCGCAAACGTTTTGTTTAAATCAAATGTTGTACTCAAAAAATGCTCCTTGTTATCGTTACACCAAGTAATTAAATATAGCACTATAAATATTGCCGTAACTCCATAAAGCAAAAGTAAATTTCAATTGTTCATGAATTATTTATAACTATGAATTACCTGTGTTGTATTTATTGATATATTTTAATATTTTATTTAAGAAAAGGAATTATGTTATAATGATCGATCTATAATCATTATAACATAAAAAATTACTTTTGTGAATCTTTTTTGTACTGTTTTTATTTCTTTTATTATTTATTTGTTATATCGGGTTAATATTTTTTTTTGTACGGAAATTCTTAAACCATTTGTTTGTTATAAAAGTTGACATATTTTTTTTTATGGTAGTATAATATACAATCTTACTAGTGCCGGATATTTATTTTTTTTCTTGGCTGTCAATAATATATCTTATTAACTTTAATTAAAGTAGGAGGGGTATTTTGAAAAATTATTTGATTTTATCTGCTGTGATTATGTTGTGTACTGTTTTTTCAAATGTATTTTCTCTCCAAACGATAAATTCTTCTAATATAAAATTGATTTCTGCTGCTTATTCCGGTAATATTGAATATATTAAGTATCTTTTAAAAGAAGGTGCTGATATTAATACTTCTGATGCAGATGGATTTTCCCCTTTAATGTGGGCTGTATATCAAAATTATACGGATGTGGCTCGCTATTTTATTGAAAATAATGCTGATGTTAATTTCAAAAATTCCAATGGTTGTTCGGCACTACTGATGGCTGCTGCGAATGGTAATTATGAATTAGTTGTTCTGCTTTCGTTATATGGAGCTGATTTGAATGATAGAACGTCTGCCGGTAATACCTTAATGCATTTTGCCGCCGCTTCCGGTAGAAGGGAAATTGTTGATTTTCTGATATCTGTGGGAGCAGAGTTTGATATTCAAAATTCTTTAGGACGTTATCCTATTGAATATGCACTTCAGAACGGACATTCCCAATTATCGGATTATATGGTTTCTATTGGAGTTTACGTTCCTTACCACCAATACAAATCTAAAGTAGTTTCTATTCCGGATACTACTACACAAAATATTAATATTTCGAATTACAGCCAAGATCTTATGGAACTGAACAAAAATATTATTTCTTTGGGAATATATTAATATGATAAAATATTTCTTATATCGGCTGTAATTGTTTTTATATTTCTGCCGATACTATTATAAAATTCTTTATTTTTGTTATTGTTTTATTCGAAAATTAAGCAGATGAGGATCTAATCGTGAAAAAAATCTTATTATTATTAATTTTATTCGGATTACCTATATTTAATTATACCCAAACTTATGTCACCAATGCTTCGGACGCTGTTTCAACTCAATCTCCTCTTCATTGGGCGGCCGCTCAGGGATATGTGGAAATGATAAAAGTTATTTTAGATAAGGGATATGATATTAATCTTCAAGATCAAGACGGGTTTACACCTTTGCATTATGCAGCTGCGGCGGGAAAGTATCCGGCTGTGGAATTCTTGGTTAAAAAAGGTGCGGATGTTTATCGTTTGAATAAGCAGAACATGACCCCTATGGCACTTGCGGCACGTGCTGGCGAGCAGAAGATTGTTGATTTTCTTTTTATAAAAATGCGTTCAGTACGGGTTGACCAATTAAAAACTCAAGAAGAAACCAAACGTGTGAATTCTGATTTAATTAAAGCTGCAAAATCAAGAGCTGAAGCTGAAAAATTACGACGTCAGGCTGAAGAATGGACAAAAGAAGCTAATTATTGGAAACAGGAAGCTGAAAAATGGAATCGTGAAGCCCTGCGTTTGAAGGATCAGCAAATACAAGTTGACCAAATTGCTAAAGAAAGATTAAATCAAATGATGCAGGAAAAAATGAATACTGAACAAAGCTTTAAAGCCGAAAAACTAGCTCGTGGTGCTGCAGAACGTTTATTGCGAGAACAAAGTGCTAATACAGAAGCCCAACTTCGTGCTTATGAAGCTCAAAATGCTGCTTTATCTGCTAAACAGGCTACAGAGGTTGCTATTGATAATTTAGCTGATGAATTTTTGCGTCAGGGTATTCAGTACGATCCTAGAAGCTATCGTCCAGATACTACTGCTGTTCCTAATTCGGTTCCTTCCGGTTATCAGAAAACTCCTCTTCCTCAAGGCGGGCAGTGTAAATCTGCTTCTGAATTATATTTTTTGGAATCTAATGCACCTTCAGTTTCTGTTGATATTATCAATCAAATTCCTGTTCCTGCTGATCCTTTGAATTTAGATTTGGGAAAACTTCCTTCCCAATTAACAAATTTAACAAATTTGATTCAATCTACTAATACTAATGCTACTAATACTAATTTTATTCCTATGTTTGGTGGAACTCTTCCTCCTAATTTAACTAATTTGAATTTTCCTGATCCTGTAGATCCAAATGCTTCTACTCAAGAAGAAGATGAATATGCTGATGATGAAGTACCTGCAGTAACTGAAGTGACCGAAGGGCTGTCTGAAGAAGATCTAAATGCTCAAGAAGAAGAGGAATATGCTTATTAATGGAAAATTATATAACTAAGTAAATTTTCTGATAATATAAAAAAAAGAACAATTTTTATCTTAAAAATTGTTCTTTTTTTAGGGATTTGTAGTTATCTTATCAATAGTTTGAACAAATCTTAATAAGATGTGGTTATTTGTAAAATATATTTTTATAATTTTTTGAAGTATAAGTAGAATATTACTGTATCATTATATTAGATAGATTGAAAGTATGTTAAATTCTTGAATAATATATAAAATTTTGTTAAAATATAAGATATATTATTTTTTATGAGGTTGTATTATGTATAAAGTTGCAGTAATTGGTGCCGGTCCTGCCGGAATTGCCATGGCGGCAGAGTTGGTAGAGTCAGGTATTTCTGCTGATCAGATTTTGATTTGTGAAAAATCGCAGCATGACAATGCATCTATCAGACAGTTTTATCCTGTCGGTAAGGATATTAATTCCGTATATAAAAATATTCAAACTGAAATTAAAGGCGTTGTTGGATTTTCCGGTATTATTGGGTTGGATGCATACTTCACAATGATGAACAATGTTTTAGAAAAGACAAAATGTACAATACTTTTTAATACGGAAGTACAAAAAGTAAAAAAACAAGATGATCATTTTATTTTGGATACTTCTAAAGGTGAGTTTCAAGCTGAGTATGTTGTTCTTGCTAGTGGTGTTTTTGCAAAGCCTAGGCGTCCTGAATATCCTATTCCTGCAAAACTTTTGCCTAATGTTTCCTTTGATATTTCTGGTTTTCAAAAAAATAATTTAAGTAATCTTCATGTTTTGGTTGTTGGCGGAGGCGATTCTGCATCTGAATATGCTCAAGCTTTGGTACAACTTGGAAATAAGGTGTCGTTGTCTTATCGTCAGGATAACTTTTTCCGAATGAATCAATTAAATAAAGATCGACTGCATGAATGTGAAACAAATGGTAATTTGTCTGTTATGCTTGCAACAAATATTGCTTCAATAGAAGAACACGAGGGAAAAATTCATGTAAATTTCGTAGAAGGCAATATACTTGATGTTGATCGTATTGTGTACGCATTAGGAGGTGCTTCACCTTCTATGTTTATGTCAAACTGTGGTATTGATTATGATGATAATAATGTACAGTTGAATAATTTTCATGAAACAGGAATTCCAAAATTATTTATGATAGGAGATTTATCTCAAGGTCGTAAAGGTGGTTCTTTAATGCTCGCATTTAATGCTGCTCGAGATGCAATGGAAGGTCTCCACAGTAAATATCAATTCCCAGTACCAAAATCAATATAAGATTAAGAGTAATAAAAAAAGCTCCTTTTATAAAGGAGCTTTTTTTATTGAAATTTAATTATTGAAACTTAATTGGAACTTTTCGTATTACTGTGTCTACTGTTGCAGAACTTGGGTTAGATGAAGTTTGTCCGCCCAATAGATATAAGTGGTTATTATATGCTACTAATTGAGCACCGTAAATAGGAGTTGTTGTTCCAAATCCTGTAGCCGATTTGTACCAACTTGTTCCACCGTCAGTAGAGTAGAAAAGAGCTCTATCTGCTGGATTTACCATAAATAATATTGAACCATATGCAACACCGGCCAGCATACCTGCATTTTCAGAATCTGCTTTTGGAGGTGCTCCAGCGCTTGTTGTTGTTCCTACATTTCCTCCAGGATTAATTAGTTTCCATGTTTTTCCTTGATCTCTACTTTCCCAAACATCGTTAACCGGCGTTACCGTTCCACCTCTATTTTCATAGCCACCTATTAAGATGAGTCTATTTTCAATGACTAATATACGACCTTGTGTTCGAGCTGGCCAATCTGCTTGATCTGTTATTTTTTGCCATGTTGCACCTGATGATGATCTGGTAGTATACCAAATATCATTAGTAAATGTACCTAAGCTTGGAGGAGAAGCCATGGTTGTTGGTGTATCATTATTTATTGTTCCACCGGCAATAAATATTTTATCGTCTAAGCTGTAGAATGATGCATGAAAACGATTCTGTACAGGCGGTGTAGCTTGAATATAACCTTGCCAACCTGTAGATGTTGCTAAATTATTATAGAAGAAATTTTCTTCGTGAAGTGCTCCACTACCGTAAACAAAAATAGTATTATTTCCGTTAAGTGAAACTAAAGTTGTTTGAGCTTGCTGTACATTGGGACCAGGTACACCAGGATCAACAAGGGATACCCCTGTATCTCTAAATACAGCTGTATTTAAATCTCCATCAAGATTATTTAAAGTAAATACATTTCTAAATACATTTGGCAGTTCTGAAGCACCAGTAGGATAACGAGGTTGTACACTTGGAAGATTGAAAGGGGTTGTATATCCACCAATAAAATATATAGCATTATTAGCAACAATAGCTCCTAATCCTGATCTTCCTGCAACAGAACCACCGGCTGTAGTAGAACCCCATTCAGCAGTTCTTGTTTGGATTTTAGAACCATCAATTAACAAAGGTAATGCTTTTGTTAGAGAATAAGTTCTAAATTGTTGAGCTATATTGTTTTGTATTTGTTTTTGTGCTTCAGCAATACTTTTTGCAATTCCAAATGATGCATTATTTTCGTTTTCTTTCTTAAAAGCAAAATAGTACAAATGATATTTTGCAGGTGTGTTTAAATTATTGATTAAACGATAAACACCGGCAGTTGTTGTTTTTTCTAGAATATAACAGTCAGTATTAGCTGCTCCAATGGATGTTCTATATAGTGTTGCAATATTACCGTCTGAATCAATATCCCATATTTCTGCATCTTGTGGATTATATTGTCCTTGAGAATTAATAATTTTGCTCCATTGATTTTTCCCTAATGTGGGAAGAATACCGTCTGAAGTATCAATTGCATCTAATATACCATATTCCCAATGAATATTAGTGTCTAATCGTTGAGCCATATTTACGACTTCTAATTGCAAATTAGCTGCACTTACTGTATTAGTAATGAAGTTGGCTTTAGGAAAAGGACTGGTTAAATCAATAGCAATTCCAAGTACAACGATTTCACTTTTACTGTTGAAACGATAAATTGCCTTAGAATGTGATATATTGGTTTCGAAAGTGGTTTCAGTATTTATATTGTTCAACGTATTATTAGGATCTTCTAATTTTAATAGTCCATTCCAGTTTTCTAAAGGATCATTATTTAATACTTGAAAGTTGTAATATAATGTGTTTTTTGGATTGAAAATTCCAGCACGTGATGTTTTTGCCCAAGTATTAACAGAACTTAAAATATACATGGCAGGACTAAGCATAGGATTTTCAATTAACTCTACAGATGCAGTACTTACTTGCATGATTGAATTTTTAGCTAATTCTTTGGAAGATTGTAAGGATGCTGTTATTTTATTTCCGTTATCCAGAATAGATATACCTAAATATGTATTATTATAATTTCCCCATCCGATTAGCTTGTAAACAGCATAGTTATTTCCAAAGCTTTCCGGCTCTGCTAATCTATACCATCCGTTTGCCTGTTGGTCTATTTTTGTATTGATAAGGACACGTTCTTCTGCTGCAAAAAATACTATTGAAATATCGGTTCTGTCATATAATTTGTTATTGATAGGGTCTAGAAAATTCGGATTATATGATGCTGTATTTCTTATAACAGAACATGAATTGAGTAATAGTATCGTTAATATAAGAATAAATCTTTTCATAGGTTCCTTCCTTTGATTATATATGATTATAATGCCGTGTGCACAGTATGTCAATCATATAAGGGATTAATTTTTTGATTAATTCTCTGTCTCAATATTAAAATTAGAGACTCTTTTTTTTATTATGTCTGAAATATTGTATAGATATTTATTAAATATAAATATCATATTTTTTTAGTATGGGAGCTACTTCATTGTTTAGAAAATTATCGGTTTGTTCGACGGCAAATCCTATAAAATTATTGGAATCAAGTGTTTTTTCTACTTCGTATTTGTCCAAAGGAAACTCAGGATCATCAATTAATAGTTGAATTAAATTATTGTCCAATCCTTCTTCTTTGATTCTTTGGGTTGCAGACATTGAGTGTTGTCTTAATATTTCATGAAGTTTTTGTCTGTCTTTGCCTTTTTTTACTCCTTCCATTAACAGAGCCTCTGTTGCAATAAAAGGTAATTCTTCAGAAATATGCTTTACTATCATTTTAGGAAAGACCTTCAATCCTCCAGAAATTTTTTCACATAGAATAAGAACTGCATCTGTTGCAAGAAATAGTTGAGGAATTACAGCTCTTTTGTTAGCTGAATCATCGAGAGTTCTTTCTAACCATTGTGTTGATGATACAAGCATCGGAGATGTGCAGAGCGAAATAATAAATTTTGATAACGCGGCTACACGTTCAGACAGAATAGGGTTTCTCTTATAGGCCATAGCACTTGAACCAACTTGATGTTCGCGAAATGGTTCTTCAATTTCTTTCATATGCTGCAGAAGTCGTATATCATTTGTGAATTTGTGAGCGGATTGAGCAATTTGAGCCAGCAAGTCGGCAATTTGAGAATCAATTTTTCTGTCATATGTTTGACCACTGACAGTAATACTTTTTTTGAATCCTAATTTTTGTGTAATCAAATTGTCTAATTTGGTAAATTTTGTATAATCCTTGTTCAATAAATTACAAAATCCGCTGCCTGTGCCTACAGCTCCCTTTATTCCTCTAATTTGAAGATTGTCTAAAGCATACTCTAAATTCTTTAAATCGTTCAGAAAACTCTGAATCCATAATGTTGCTCGTTTTCCTACAGTTGTTAATTGAGCCGGTTGAAAATGTGTAAATCCTAATGTTGGAAGTTCTTTGTATTTAAGAGCAAAAATGGATAACTCGTTAATAGTACGAAGTAATCCTATTCTAATAATTTCCAAACCTTCTTTTATTTGTATAATATCTGTGTTATCTGTCACAAATGCTGAAGTCGCACCTAAATGGATAATTCCTCGGGCATTCGGAGCAACATCACCGTAGGCTTTAATATGAGCCATGACGTCATGTTGTAGTTCTTTTTCGTAGATCCGTACAGTTTCATAATCAATAGGGGTTTGATTTTGTTTTAATTCGTTTATTTGGTCTGGCGTTATCGGTAATCCTATTTCGTATTGTGCTTCTGCAAGAATAGTCCATAGTTTTCGCCATATACTGTATTTATTATTATTTGAAAATATCGTAAGCATATTTTGCGAACTATATCTTTCAGCCCATGGAGCATTGTAAAATTCTGATGTCATCTATGGTTTTTCCTTTAAAATACTACCTTAGCGTAAAATATATTGTGAACGTTCCATTCCTGTTGATACAAAAGAAACTCGGCAGCCTGTTAATTCTTCTATTTTAAGGATATATTTTTGTGTGTTTTCCGGTAATTCTTCAAATGTTCTACATAACGAAATATCTGTTTTCCATCCCGGAAAAATTTCATAATTGGGTTTAGCTTGGTAATTTTGTTCAATGGATGCAGGAATATAATTAATTTGCTTATTATCAAGTGTATAAGATACACATATTGGAATTTCATCCAAATCGCTTAAAATATCTAATTTTGTTAAGGCAATACTTGTAAGACCATTAATTTTTACAGCATGCTTAACAGCAACAATATCTAACCATCCACATCGTCTTGGTCTTTGTGTTGTTGCACCGTATTCGCCGCCTGTTTTACGAAGATAATCACCTACTTCATTTGTCAGTTCGGTTACGAAAGGCCCTTCACCAACTCGTGTTGAATAAGCTTTACATACTCCAATAATATTATCAATATGTTTTGGTGATATTCCGGTACCTGTACAAGCTCCGCCTGCAGTTGGGGAAGATGATGTCACGTAAGGATAATGTCCGTAATCAATGTCAAGCATTGCCGCTTGAGCACCTTCTAAGAGTATTTTCTTTTTTTCTGCAAGTGCAAATTGAATTTCTTCCTCAGTATTAATGATTCGAGGTTTAAGTATTTGATATATCTCTATGTAATCATTATATATCTTGTCGAACGCTAATTCTTCGCAATTGAAAATGTTTTTTAATATTTTATTTTTTATATTTAAAGTATTCTTTAATTTTTGAGCAAAAGATTCTGTATTGGATAAATCTCCAACTCTTAATCCGATTCTTTCGAATTTGTCGCTGTAGCAAGGACCTATCCCTCTTTTTGTTGTTCCGATTTTATCTTTGCCTTTGAGATTTTCCCAATATTGATCAAGAAGAATGTGATAGGGCATAATCATATGAGCTCTCGAACTGATAAAAATATGATCAGTACTGAAATTTTGCTTTTCTAATTGTTGGATTTCTTCCAAAAACACAAAAGGATCAAATACTACACCTGCACTAAGTAAACATTTGCTTTGTTTATGAAGAACACCTGAAGGAAGAAGATGAAGAATAAATTGTTGACCATCAACATTTACTGTATGTCCTGCATTGTTACCGCCACCAAATCGGATGATATAATCCATATTTGCAGCTAAACTGTCAATAACTTTTCCCTTTCCTTCATCTCCCCATTGGGTTCCTACTATGATATTTACAGGCATTTTTTTTATCCTTGTTTCTTTTATAATGAAGATTTTCGTTAATATGCATTTGATATGTTAATATGAAAAAATCTATGTATTTTTAGTAATTAGGATATTATTTATTAATTGCTGTCTTATTTAAAATAAGATAATTATGTATTGTTTTTAATTTGTATTTTAAACCTTTCCCTATACTCATTTGAGTTAATAGTGTTGCATTTTTTTCCAAGTAATTTTTATAAGCAATAGGTAATTTTTGTTTTAATCCCATCTTAAATATCCAAATCATCAAGAAATTGTGTATAATAATTATAAAATTCTTTTTTTGCTAATTCTTCTATTTTTTCATCAGGAAGGTATTCAAATAGAGCATCTAATTCCTGCATAATATATCTGATTTTTTCTTTTGATAATGAAGTAATATTATTAGAACTGGTTGGAATTTGAGAATTTAATTCTGTTAATATACTTTCTGTTTTAAAGCTTCTATTAGTTGATACTAATGATTCTAAATGATTTATAATATTTTCAATATTATTATTCTGAGTATCTTCTGAAGGATTTTGAGTAGGAAATTCTATAGATTTCACAATTTTTTCTTCTATATCTTTTAAACTAATATCCTGTATTGATGATTGGTTGAGAGGATCAAAAGAAGTATCGGAATCAGAAGAAAGAAAGTCAAAGTTATCGCTGATATTAATAGAATGTTTAAGATCATCATCGGTATGTTGTTTAGCTTCGTCGGAATCAGAAGAAAGAAAGTCAAAGTTATCGCTGATATTAATAGAATGTTTAAGATCATCATCGGTATGTTGTTCAGCCTCGTCAGAATCAAGAGAAAAGGCGTCAAGGTTGTCGCTGATATTAATAGAATGTTTAAGATTATCATCGGTATGTTGTTTAGCTTCGTCGGAATCAGAAGAAAGAGAGTCAAAGTTATCGCTGATATTAATAGAATGTTTAAGATCAGCATCGGTATGTTGTTTAGCTTCGTCGGAATCAGAAGAAAGAGAGTCAAAGTTATCGCTGATATTAATAGAATGTTTAAGATCAGCATCGATATGTTGTTTAGCTTCGTCGGAATCAAGAGAAAAGGAATCAAGAATACTGCTGATATTAATAGAATGTTTAAGATTATCATCGGTATGTTGTTCAGCCTCGTCGGAATCAGAAGAAAGAGAGTCAAAGTTATCGCTGATATTAATAGAATATTTAATATCATCATCGATGTGTTGTTCAGCCTCGTCGGAATCAAGAGAAAGGGCGTCAAGGTTATCGCTGATATTAATAGAATATTTAAGATCAGCATCGATATGCTGTTCAGCCTCGTCGGAATCAAGAGAAAGGGCGTCAAGGTTATCGCTGATATTAATAGAATATTTAAGATCAGCATCGATATGCTGTTCAGCCTCGTCAGAATCAAGAGAAAGGGCGTCAAGGTTATCGCTGAT
>JBOFEA010000024.1:0-2234 GCA_051647535.1 Brevinemataceae bacterium | reverse complement strand
TTCTAGTGTTGGATAGAGACGGTGGCGATTTCTATCGATATTACGAGTACCGAGTTATTAGAGACAAAAAGTTCCTTGGTGCCATTCGTATCCCTGCCTATCGCAGAACAGAAAACTTCGCAACCGCTGAAGTCCATCTCTACTCAGACGATGAAAAAACTTATACCATCCATCCTACTAGTTGGGGAAGATATGTAGCATCTAGAATATACTATAGTTCTGACACAGAATTATTCAGATCTATTCAAGATCAAGTAAATATCATTATGACAGATAATATGATTTTTAATATGAGTTATTATTTGTATGGAGCTTTTGATGTAAATCATAAAATACCGGAAGTTTCTACATATACGGCATACAGTAAACTTACAAACTTATATCATCAACATAGTAGATCACTGGATGGGACTAAAGTATCTTTAATCGCTGAAGAAAAAGATGTTATTATAGATGCAGCTGCAAGGAAAGAAACATATAAATTGCAAGAGCAATTGAACCAAATGCAAAAAACAATCTCTCAGTTGGAAATAGTTTCTGTGATTGTTCCTAGATTAAAACCTATTATTTCGGATATCTTTGTATCTTCTATTTCTAATTCTTATTCCGCTACAACAGGCTATATGTTTGATAAAATGTCTTCAAAGCAACCAAATTCTTCTCTTGAAAAAATATTTAAAGTGATTTTTTGGGAACAAGTAGAAAGAGAGAGTTTAAGTATTTCTCAACAAAAATTATTTTCTATTAATTGGGATATGGCAAAATTATTACAAAATAAAAATATTACTCCTGTGGTAGATTATTATAATTTTCATAAATATCCTAAAAAGAGAAATTTACAAGACAAAATTTTCTTGGCTTTAGACTATACTCTTGTTGCACCGGAAGAACATGCAGAATTTATTGATCCGACAATAGGATTTAAATTAAACGATCAAAAAATACAAACAAGTTTATTAAGCACTTTAAAAAGTAATAGTGGTTATATTTCAGAAAATGAAGGTATTGAATTTAAAAATTTGGAAAATATTATAAAATTTCAATTAGCTTCCAGTAGATTTATTAGAAATACTGAGAGTGCATTTCCAACACAAGAAGATATAGATAACTTAATAGGTGGTATTTCTGGAGATTTACAAAGTGCAATAGATCGGATCATTGTTACGGGAGTAATAGGAGGAATTGCCGGACCTATATTTGTTGCAGGTCCGATAGGAGCTATCTTAGGAACAATGATGGGATCAACAGCCGCGTCATCTGCTGCTTGGGGTGTTTCATTATTATTTATAGGTCCTATGGTAATGATTTCTGCGGCTATTATTCGTAATAAAGTTCAGGATTTCAGTGATCGTATCGATGAAATTTTGGATGATGTTGTTGGAAATATAGAAAAAGAAAATTTAGAATGGCTATTCCCTATGTGGGATTGGCTCATGGATATGTTATTCACATATGGAGTAATAGAAGATTCCAAAACGGTAAAAATATTAAAAATGGTAGGCGATATATTAGTACATTATAGAGATCATGGTAGAGGAATGGTGGTGGATGCTTTTAAGTTACTATTTGATCGATGGGCTGTGTGGATTATTCCTATTTTACCGTTTCCGACATGGGTACATTATACGGATAAATGGGGCATGATTCCCGAGTGGCAATATAAGCTTGGTATTTTTGATGTATTAACTTTAGATATGAATAATATTATGAAGCCTGAAGATAATCCTAAAGATATTTCCCCACCGAAAATGCCACCGCCCAGACCGGTCAACACTACCCCTGAAGGATTAGAAAAATATGCTCAAGAGTGGGAAATAATTTATAGTTGGATTCAGTCCGGTGGTTTATTAGATACAGATGATTTGGGGAATTTTAAAAATATTACAGAACAAGAAGCAGTCAGTATTATCAACTATATAACGGATTTGACAAAACAAGTTTATATTGATAAAGTTATTATAAACGAACAAGGCGAACCAATTTACACAACAGATAAAGTTTTGTTGGATAAAGGATTGGTGAATTTATTAAATTCTGATGGTAGAGAATATATAGAGCAAATAGCATCATTCAATATGTCTAAATTCAAATGGTAGGTAGAACATGAAAAATAAAATAACAATATTAGGGATGTTATTAATAATAACATCCTGTAGCATACAAGAACCGGTAAAACATATTATTAGGGCCCCTAGATATTTAATGGAAAGAAATGATATTGAAAGAGCATTAGA
>JBOFEA010000023.1:0-11332 GCA_051647535.1 Brevinemataceae bacterium | reverse complement strand
CGCAAGAGTCCGCATTATATTTGGATCTTGATATGTTAGATCAAAAACATCTCTACTTTTTAATGCACACCCAACTGTAGTTAAGAATAAAAATATAGATATTACTATTCTTAATCTCATAAAACTCTCCTAGATATATAAAATCCTAAAATATTTTTATTTAAATATTCTTTACTAACATAAAATAATACTACTTGTCTTTTTTTTAAAGATTTCTTACTATAATTAGTTTTCATATTACGTCACTTCTTATAATTATAGCTAATAAATTAACTAAAATCAACTTTATTAATAAGTTTATTTCTTAAGTTTTATTTAGAATAACCAATATTTTTGACATTTTAATAAAAATAGTAAATAATACAAATAATATAAAACGAAAAATCATAAGGAGAAAAAAAATGATATTAGAATGGATGCAAAGTTTTGTTAATACTATAAATGATTATTTATATTCTTATATATTAACATTTTTACTCATAGGTTCCAGTTTATTTTTCAGTATAATAACTAATTTTGTTCAATTTGATTTTAAAAATATTTTTTACTCCTTTCAAGAAAACAATACCGACCCTAAACATGTGACTAAAATTTCACCTTTTGAAGCTTTCTCAGTAAGTGCTGCATCAAGAATAGGAACCGGAAATATTGCAGGTATTGCATTAGCTATTATGGTAGGTGGGCCGGGAACCATCTTTTGGATGTGGGTGACTGCTCTCCTTGGAGGAGCTATTTCGTTTGCGGAAAATACCTTAGCACAAGTATACAAAGTCAAAGACACTTCTCAATCCGGTGATGGTCACCATCATTTCCTAGGAGGTCCTTCCTACTATATTTTACAAGGATTAAACTCACCTTTTCTCAGTAAACTGTTTGGCATTATTTTAATTTTTGTATTTGGATTTTCTTTTAATGCTGTACAAGCAAACACTATTTCTCAAGTGTTCTATAATACTTTTGATCTTTCTCCTCTAATTAGTGCGGTTATTATAGCAAGTCTTTCAGGTTTTATTATCTTCAAAGGTATTAACAAAATTGCCAAAATAAGTTCAAAAATAGTACCTATTATGTCGCTATTATATTTGATTCTCTGCTTTTGTGTTATTGCTTTAAATATTGGAAGACTAACAGATGTATTAAATTTGATTTTATCTAATGCTTTCGGATTAAAAGAGTTTGGTTTAGGAACACTGACTGCTACTATCATTACTGGTGTCAAACGAGGATTGTTTTCTAACGAAGCAGGTATGGGATCAGCACCAAACGCAGCTGCATCAGCTCATACATCCCACCCGGCAAAACAAGGTTTTATACAAGCTTTTGGAGTCTTTTTAGACACTATAGTAATTTGTTCCGCAACAGGATTTTTAATTTTATTTTCGGGCATTGATTTTACTTCTGCAGACATTTCTGGAATCACTCTCACTCAACAAGCTTTATACAGTAATTTTGGTGAATTTGGAAGTATTTTTCTTACCATATGTATTTTTCTGCTTGCATTTTCGTCAATTTTAGGAAACTATTTTTATGTTCAAAGTTCCTTTTCTTTTTTATCAAAAAGTATTTTACAATTAAATATCTTAAAAATAAGTATTATTATATCAATATTTTTAGGATCTATTAGTTCTTTTGAATTTGTGTGGAATATGGCTGATCTCTTAATGGGTATAATGACTGTGATTAATTTATATGCTGTCTTCAAACTAAGACACATTTTAACTGAAACTCTTCTCGATTACAGAGCTCAAAAATCTCAAAAAATTGACCCCGTTTTCAAAAAAGAAAATATTATCAATATAGATAATGTAGAATGCTGGTAAGCATTCTACATTATCTATATTGTTTTAAAAATAAGTTCGGACATGATTTAAATCAAATTGTTTTCCATGCCCAGGATAAAAATTACCCGATTTTAAATTGGTTACTGTTTGAATAGAATTTTTCATTGCATTAGGATCACATCCGGGAAAATCAACCCGCCCCATACTTCCAAATTCAAAAATTAAATCACCACTGAATACTGTATCATCTTCACCAATAAAAACAGTATGATCAACAGCATGACCGGGTGTATGAAGAAGTTTCCACTGTATTCCGGCAGCCTGAAGAGTTGCAGAAGCGTCCGAATACGTCCAATTAGGAACAGGAGCTGAAATTGGTTGACCAAAAAGAGCTGAAAGATTTTTATGAGGATCAGGTAAAGTTTCCACAGATAATTTGTGTGCAACAATCAATGCTTGAGGATA
Organism: Brevinemataceae bacterium; assembly: GCA_051647535.1. Lineage (GTDB taxonomy): Bacteria > Spirochaetota > Brevinematia > Brevinematales > Brevinemataceae > Brevinema_A. The sequence continues at coordinate 9,086 of JBOFEA010000023.1, read as the reverse complement.
ATAGCGGTGTGCTTCTTCCAAACCTTGAATATGATCAATATGACCATGAGTAATAAAGATATGAGTAACGATATTATCTCCAATAATTGGAAACAATTCATCTAAATCACTTCCGGGATCAACAATAACAGCTTCTGAAATATCTTCGTTAATATATACCCATGTATTTTGAACAAATACACCGTTTTGATGTTGATATATCATAATTTTTCCTTTTTTTTTAACAGTTAATTTAAAACAAAAATATTAGTATATGTACATATACTAATATTTTTGTTTGATTTATAAAGAATTTTTATTCACCAAAATTCATATTTGCGAGACGTTTATAATGCTTATACAATAATTTAGCTTGTTCTTCTGCATGAGTGAAAAGCATTTGAGCTCTTTCAGGGAAAGAACGTCCTAAAGCACTAAAACGAATTTCGTGTCCAATAAATTGTTGGAATAATTCAAATTTAGGTTCCGGAGAATCCAATACAAAAGGATTTTTACCTTCTTGTTCCAATACAGGATTATATCTCCACAAATGCCAATAACCGGAATCAACAGCAAGTTTTTCTTCAGATTGAGCGTTAGTCAAACCACCCTTCAACCCATGAGCAATACAAGGTGAATAAGCAATAATCAATGATGGTCCCGGATAAGCTTCAGCTTCTTGCATAACTTTCAGAGCATGAGCTTTATTAGCACCCATAGAAATTTGAGCTACATAGATATGACCATAAGTAGACATCATCAATCCGAGATTTTTCTTACGATTTTCCTTACCTGAATAAGCAAACAATGCTTGAGCAGCCATTGGAGTAGATTTAGAAGCTTGTCCACCGGTATTAGAATAAACTTCCGTATCTAAGACAAGAACATTAATATTTTCATGATTTGCAAGCACATGATCCAAACCACCAAAACCAATATCATAAGCCCATCCGTCTCCTCCAAACAACCAAGTTGAAGGCATAACCAAATAATCTTTAAAATCTTTAATTTTTTGAGCTAAAGGATGTGTTTCTTGTTTAAGAGCTTCTTGTACTTTTGTTGTCACTTCTCTAGTTTTTTCACTATCATCTTTGTACTGCATCCATTCTTCAAATACGACAGGATTAGAAAGTACTTTTTCCGAGAGAGCTTGCTCAACAAATCGAACCAATCTAGCTCGTAATTTTTTGCGGGCAATATGCATTCCGAATCCGAATTCTGCATTATCTTCAAATAATGAATTTGCCCAAGTCGGACCATGACCTTCTTTATTAGAAGTATAAGGAGTAGAAGGAGATGCAGCACCATAAATAGAAGTACAACCGGTAGTATTTGCAATCATCATACGATCACCAAATAATTGAGTGACTAATTTTATGTAAGGAGTTTCTCCACATCCGGGACATGCCGCATGAAATTCAAACAAAGGTTGCTCAAACTGGACAGCTTTAGCATTATTCTTACCAAAAGGATTTTTAGGTTTACAGTTTTGGAATAACCAATCATAATTAGCTTGCTCGTGATTTTGAGTTTCGATATTCTCCATAGACAATGCTTTTTTCCCGCCTTTTCCAGGACAAATATCAACACAAGCTGAACAACCGGTACAATCTGCGACTGAAACAGAAATTGCATATTTTAACGAATCCGCACCAACAGCAGGAAGAGTGGCAATATTTGGAGACATAGAAGCTGCTTCATCTCCATCAATTAAGAATGGTCTGATCACAGCATGAGGACACACAAAAGCACACTGATTACACTGAATACAATTTTCTTCTATCCATTCCGGAACAATATCTGAAATAGCACGCTTTTCAAACTGAGTAGTACCTGCAGGAAGAGTTCCATCAACCCAATCTGTAGCAAATGCACTTACAGGAAGTTCATCGCCTTGAAGCTGATTAACCGAAGCTGCAATATTTTTAACAAAATCAGGAGCATTATCAGGGAATGTTAATTCAAAATCACCTGATAGATCTTTCCATTCAGGCTTGATTTCAACTTTTTGAATTTTATCCGCTCCACTGTCAATTGCTTTATAGTTCATTTCAACAATAGCATCACCTTTACGGCTGTAAGATTTTTTAGCACTTTCTTTCATGAATTTGACAGCTTCTTCATAAGGCATAATATTAGCTAATTTGAAAAAGGCAGCTTGAAGAATGGTATTGGATTGACGCATGCCAATTTCACGAGCGATCTTGTTTGCATCAATAACATAGAAAGAAATATTATGTTCTGCCATATAACGTTTCATATGATTAGGAAGTTTTTCCTGAGCCTCTTCAGGAGTCCAAGACGTATTAAGAAGGAATGTTCCTCCATCACGAAGACCTTTCAGCATGTTAAATTTGTACACATAGGTAGCAAGAGAACAACTCACAAAATGCGGATACTCTATTAAATAAGGAAGCTGTATTCTAGACTTCCCAAAACGAAGGTGCGAAATTGTAAATCCACCACTTTTTTTAGAATCATAATCAAAATAAGCTTGAATATTGAGATCTGTATTATCACCAATAATAGAAATAGAATTTTTATTTGCACCAACAGTTCCGTCTGATCCAATACCATAAAATTTACATTCAAATGTATCAGGAGCAACTATGTCAATTTCATCTTTTACTGGTAATGATTTAAATGTGACGTCATCAACAATTCCGATAGTAAAGTCGTTTTTAGGTTCACTTTGAGCCAAATTATCAAATACTGCAACAATTTGACCTGGAGTAGTATTTTTTGATGAAAGACCATAACGTCCTCCAACAATGATAGGAGGATTCTTTTTATCTTTTAAGGATTCACATACATCCAAATACAATGGTTCACCTGTTGCACCAAGTTCTTTTGATCTGTCTAATACTGCAATTGCTTTCACTGTAGCAGGAAGAGCATTTAAGAAATATTTTGTTGGGAACGGACGATATAAATGAACATTAATTACCCCGACTTTTTCACCTTTTGCAATAAGATAATCAACCGTAGAACGAACAACATCAGCTACAGACCCCATAATAACAATTACTCTTTCAGCATCAGCAGAACCATGATATTTTACAACTGCAAGATTTCTTCCAAGAACCTTAGATACTTGATCCATTACTTCCTGCACCAAAGAAGGAAGATTTTCATAATAAGGATTTCGTGCTTCAAATGCTTGGAAATAAACATCAGGAGTTTGTGCAGAGCCTCTTGTGACAGGGTTGTCGGGAGTTAGTGCACGACTACGGAATTCTTGGATTTTATCAAAATCAGCCAATTTTTCAAATTCACTATAATCCAATACATCAATTTTTTGTATTTCATGAGACGTCCGATAACCATCAAAGAAATGCAGAAACGGTACACGAGATTTAATAGCTGTTAAATGTGACACCAACGCATAATCATGAACATCTTGAACATTGCTGGAAGCAATCATTCCCCAACCAGTCTGGCGACATGCCATAACATCACTATGATCTCCATAAATAGATAACGCATGTGTTGCAACTGTCCTTGCAGAAACATGAAACACAGCAGGAAGAAGTTCTCCAGCTATTTTGTACATATTAGGAATCATGAGCAGTAAACCTTGAGATGCAGTAAAAGTTGTAGTCAGTGCACCGGCTTGAAGGGATCCATGCACAGCTCCAACAGCACCTGCTTCAGACTGCATTTCGGTAACAACAACCGTATCACCAAAAATATTCTTTTGTCCTTGAGCAGACCACATATCACATTGTTCCGCCATTGGCGTAGAAGGAGAAATAGGAAAAATAGCCGCGACTTCACTAAATGCATAAGCAACATAGGCAGCTGCTTTATTACCATCCATAGATATTTTTTGACTAGGCATAGTCAACTCCTTACAGAAATTACTTTTTATTTTGTTGTTATAAAAAATAACGTATTATTTATATTATATTTACAAATGATTTTTCATTTATAACATTTCTTTTATTTTAAATTTTCCCTTGATTTAAAAGCTTCTACCAAACTTCTCTTGCCAGCAAAACTAATACGGGTACCTACCGCTATACCACGAGCAAGCATAGTAATTTTTACAGGATACTCCTGCAAAAGTTCTTTAACATACATTGTCGTCACATCAGATTCTGTAGTAGCACCTAGCGCTATTATTATTTCTTGTATGTTTTCAGACACAACTCTGTGTTTTAATTTTTGAAAAGGAAGATCTGAAATTGTTTTCCCTTCCAAAGGTGAGATTACCCCCCCTAAAATAAAATATAATCCGGAGTAAGCATGTGTATTTTCGATTTCTAAAACATCTGTTATATTTTCAACCAAACATATGATATTTGCATCTCTTCTTATATCGGAACAAAAAGAACATTTTTGATTTTCAATACCGGATTCGGTAAAATATCCGCATGATTCACAAATACCTATTATAGCTCCGGCTTGTATTAAACTTTGAGACAAAGACTCTGAAATCGCACGTCCTTCCGTAACAAACCAAACCGCCAGTCTCTCTGCATTCTTAGGACCTATATTAGGAATCCTAGTTAATAATTTGGATAATTTAGCAATAGATTTTGGAAGCATACAACACCTTATTTTGTACCATATTCATTTTTTTACTTAAACTGTTGGAACATCGAGGCAATAGGAGAATTTTTAAAATTCTTTTTTTGAATTGACTCTAATTCTTTGGCAGCAGCTTTCATTGTATCCTTAATATGTTTTGCAAGATCTTCTTTAGAAAGTTTCATAGCATCATCAGAAAATTCAATGTTTTTAAGAGACCGTTCACCGTCTAATGTAATTTTAACAAATTCCTTCTTAGAAGACGCCTTAACACGCATTTCTTCCAATTGGGATTTGTATGTGTTCATTTCTTCTCTCATTTTCATAATATTTTTGACATTGTCGAAAGGACCCATCGCATTCTCCTAAAAATTTATTTTTTAATTACAATAATACAAGACAACCATTACTGTGTTTCAAACAAATTTTGAATAACATCTGAAATATCATTATTCTGTATATCTTTTTTATTATTTACTTTAATAGTATTGTTTTCTATTTCTTTTATTTCTTTGTTATTTTCTGTCTTAGAAGAACTGTTAGAAACAGATAACACCGACGGATTATCTTCTGAAACAGAATTGACCGGTAATTGTTGATTGTTTTGATAATCCTGAAACATAGCACCAAAATTCCCTGTCCGTTTTTCCGATGTATTAAGAGCTTCTGTTGCAGAAGAGTTTACAGATGTTTTCTCTCGATGTTGTTCGGAAACACTTAAAGATACTGGAACTTTGGTAAGATTTCGACCCAAAACTGCCAGTATTTCCTGACGAAGGTCAGATAAAGATATTCGATTCCTAAAATCAAGCATCTTAAATAAGGTACTTTCAATCCAAAAACGTTCAGCAGACTCTTTTCTCAACTTATCACTTAAATCCAAAAGAAGATTAATTAATACCAATAATTCCTGTTCCGAAACTTGGGAAAATTTTTGTGACATATCTGTGTATTTCTCTTCACTCACATCCAATAAAAAATGACCAAAAGGAAGTTTTTTCACTAAAAGAGCTTTTCTTAAGTACCGAATAAAGTTTTCGCTGAACGAAACTCCGTCACCGGATTGGAGCAGATAGGTCTCTAAAATTTCCAACACTCGGACAATGTCTTGATCAATTAAGGCTTGAGTAATATTTTCAAAGTAAGATTCTTCAGGAATTCCTAAGATTTTACATACAGATTCATAAGTTAATTGACCTTGAGAATAGAGAACTGCCTGATCTAAGATTGTTTGAGCATCACGCATCGAACCTTCACCGGCTCTTGCAATCTGCTCCAACGCAGCATCTTCGTATGGAATATTTTCAACTTTTAATATTTTTCTCAACTGATCAGATACATCAGACACAGAAATACGTTTTAACAAATAATGCTGGCATCTGGAACGGATAGTAGGAAGAATTTTATTAGGTTCTGTTGTTGCAAGCATAAAAATAATATGACTCGGTGGTTCTTCAAGAATTTTCAGTAAAGCATTGGAAGCTTCTTTTGTAAGCATATGAACTTCATCAATAATAAAAACTTTATATTTAAGCGATAACGGTGCATAAACAGCATTGTCACGGATGTCACGGATCTGTTCAATCCCTCTATTCGAAGCACCGTCAATCTCTCTTACATCCAAAGACTGTCCAGAAGAAATCTCTATACAAGCAGGACATACTCCACATATTTTAGGACTTTCAACACAATTCAACATTTTAGCAAGAATTCTAGCTGTACTTGTCTTCCCAACACCTCGCGGTCCAGAAAATAGATACGCATGAGGAATTTTTCCACTATTTACAGCATTTGCCAATGCAGCGGTGACATGATCTTGGCCTATAACCTGATCGAAATCTTGTGGACGCCATTTTCTAGCTGTCACTTGATAATTTAACATATTTTCTTCTACCATAATATCACATAAAATAATATAGTCCAAATACATAATTTTCATTATGAGCAATAAAAACTTATATTAAAACTATAAAAAAATTTAAATATCGTATAAAACACAATATTTATAAATACAACACAATTTATTATCAATAACTATTGACTAGGATCACTTAATGATCTATAATTATCTATAATAAATATAAGGAGCATGCAATGTCTGAAAAATTACCGGAAAGTGTTATTAATGCAAAGGAAAAAGGACAAAAAGTGATATCTGTGGTTTCAGATAATGGAGAAAAATTCTATTTTAAAAAACCAAATTCAATAGATATCGCATATTTTCAGGACCAAATTGCAAAATCTAACACTGGACACAGCATTGTTCAGGAAAAATTTCTTAGAACATTATACCTCGGTAACGATGCAGTAGGTTTTGATCAATATCTAAAAGATAAACCTTTAGTAATCAGTAAGTTATTATTTGAAATTTGTGCAAACTTAGGAGCTGAAGAAAATTTTACTATAGAGGAGATTTAATCTCCGACTCTACTCCTTTAGATCTGGCGAAAGCAAGAACCAAATTTTTTCTCCATGAAGATCTTGTATCACCTGAAGATACACCTTACTCTTCTCCAGAAGAAAAATTTAACAATCAACTTCTTTTTACAGAAATTATTGCAAAAGACTTGGAAAATATCTTTATTAAAGCACTAGTAGATGTTATCAATAAAGTTTTTTCCAATAACTAATATATTCCTCCCCCCTTTATCATTTTTTAATGAATAAACCTAGGGGGAGATATTATTGTATACCGTTATATTAAATAAGCCAGCTAAGACTAATAAAAAGCAATAGCTGGTAAAAATAGTATAACACAAGACGATATTTTTTTCAAGTATTTAATATTTTTATTTTAATAAACAAGCTAGCAAACATATATATTTCAACAATATAACGTCTATAACGTTCACAAATATTTTTTCATTCAATCAGAGGTATAAATATAAAAAAAAATAATTATTGAATTTATAATAAATATATTAGGCAAACACTATATATAAACCACTTAAATTCAAAATAGGAGGATTTTGTGATTTTGTTTTTCAATCAATGGGATCAAACAATCAAAAATATTAGAAATTTTGAAAATTTTATTCAAAAAAATTTAATAAACTCAAATATTATTGAGAAAAATATTTCAACAAAAACAATCGAGAGGATTAATTTTTTAACAAAAAAAAATAATATTTATTCTATTGTTATTCAAGGTTTTAATAACGTTAATAAAAATATTAATGCCTTCAAAGAATTACTTTCTCCACTTACCATTATACTTAAAAATGTTAACAGCAAAATAACAGAAACAGGAGGAATTTCAAAAAATTTAGACAATATTAGACGATTAATTATTTCTACATTTACTTTTATTCCTTCTTACTTTGACAACATAAATAATAGTTCATATTTTCTTAATAAAAATATATACTCCAATAATATCTTACAATCAAAAAGTTTAACCACCTCAACATTTAATACTTGGAAAAATATCTATCAAAATACTCCTCAAAACAGTACCTCTACAAACACATTTTTATCGCATTTTAATAATTTTTATTTTGAGAATATTTCATCTCCACTAAATCATTACTCAAACATAACATTTACCCCTGTATTGTCAAATTCAATACAAAGCATCTATAAAAATACCACTCCAACACAAACCTCACCACACACACAACATAAGGTCACTAGAAAAGCAGGGGTATTTGAACCAAAATCAGATATAACCTTAATTAACGATATTAATGAATTACTAAAAAGTATTAAATCTAAAACGATAAAATATTTGTAAAACCTTACTATCTACTTGACAAGATTATATTTTTAATTTACAATATGTATATATTAATATACAAAAATAACACAGTCACCTTGTATTTTTGTTAACTTTATTTAAAAGTTAAATTGAATCACACGATGATCATATTATTTATATAACCAAAATATTATTGAATAACTATAAAACCCTAATTTCATTTTTTATATTCCATTTTGGATTTTTAACTTTAAAAAGATTCAAGATGGAATATTTTATTACTCTAAAAAAGTAAACTATTTGATAAAATCATTACACATAAGTATACTATTTAAATAAAAATTCGATTGACTTTTTTACAATATAATATATACTTATATATAACAAGATTTGCTTACATTATCAATATGTTTGTGTAGTACATACTTTTATACAAATAATTTAGTATTATAACTAGAATAAAATAATTACATATTAAAGAAAAATCTTCATTCAATTAGTACCTTTACATATTAAATATCAATTAATATATTTAATTTTATAATAAAAAAACTGTCTTTTTTAGAAAAAATCTATATAAAGACAGTTTTTTTATTATAAAATTATCTTGACAATTCTTTTAAAATACTATATAATATTTCCTATAAGAAAATAAGGAGAGATGGCTGAGTGGTCGAAAGCGGCGGTCTTGAAAACCGTTGTACAGCAATGTACCGAGAGTTCGAATCCCTCTCTCTCCGATGGACAGTCGCTCCTTTCCAAAACCACCGTAGAAATATGGTGGTTTTTTGTTTTGAAACCGCGGTACACGGGACATCAAGATTATGTTTTATGGTAAGGCGGACTTTTGAGAATCTCATTCTGAGAATATTACCCC
>JBOFEA010000022.1:0-20037 GCA_051647535.1 Brevinemataceae bacterium | reverse complement strand
CACCATTGAAATTGTAAATGGTCAGTTTATTTTTAATGGAGTAGTGATCGGACAAGAGTCTTCAGGGTCTGAAGGGTCTGGAGTATCTCAAGAAGATAGAGAAAAATTTATAGCATTATTTTCAAAAAAATATGAAGTTGTTAAAGATGTTTACATTGGTTCATACTTCGGGAAGAGCTTCAAGTTAAAGAAAAATGATACAATCCCGACTTGGGTAAGTAGTGTTGGTGAAAAAAGTAGGCTACTGTTTTCGGTGAACAGTTCTGATCCTGAATCTGGAGTTTCTTATATTGAATCTAGGTCTCGGTATCAAATGCAGATAGAATCGGCTACTAAGGCTATGTTTGAGAGTGACGTTGTAATGAGAGATGGAAATCAATTGATGACGGTTGTCACCATTGAAATTGTAAATGGTCAGTTTATTTTTGATGGAGTAGTGATCGGACGTCAAATTTAATACAATGTTCAAACAACTACTTTTTGTATAATCTTCTGAAATTACCCCCCATCCGTAATGGATGGGGGTTTGTTGTCACCACAATGAAATCGGTAAAGATATTGTTATTTGTTTAGTTTAAGGAGTTGTATACAGTATGGACCGAAATTTCTTCTCGACAAATTTTTTAATCAAAGTATTGAATTATTAGTGTTTTTATGGTATAATAAAAAACAATTTAAAGAAAAGTATTTAAAAATTGTAGTATATTAATTAGGGGGATAATTATTATTATATTATTTTTAAAATATAGTTGGTTATTTGTTTTGGTTTTATTGTTGAGCTCTTGTTCAGCAAACAGTTCTAAAAGTCAAAATTTACTTGGAGATTATGGAAATGTTTTTGATGATGGTTCAATAGATGGTTCAATAGATGATTCAATAGATGATAGTCCGGGGTTAAATAAAAAATATATAGTTGCATTTTCTGAGAAGTTTGAATCTATCGGAGATGTTTACGTAGTATCAATATTTGGAAATAGATTCAATGTTAAGAAAAGTAGTATAATTACAACTAGGGTAATTAAGAAAGAAGGACAAATTGTTGATTTATTTTTTGAAGTGAATAATCCTGAAGCTTCTGGATCTGAAATCCGCAGAGCTTATAGTCGCAACACCTATCCAGTAAATATAAAATCAGATACTGAAGCTTCTTTTATGATTGCATTTGAAAGTGTAAGTGGTGGTATTGCTGTTAATTCTACAGACATTAGAATTGTGGATGGTGAACTTAGTTTTGGTTCGGTAGTTATTGCACGCGATGTTCGGCTCCCTATTTTTTGGAGAGAAAATTTCTTATCATCAGTTAAAGGCAAGCAGACAAAACTTATTACAACTAATACCATATCAGGTCAAGAAATAGTTCTTGATCGTGGGTATTTTGATCAAGAAGGAAATTACTTTCCAACACTGTATAATAAATTGAAGCTGGAGTCCATGTCTGATGGAAATAATGCTGTCTATACTGAAGAAACATATGTTTCAGGTCATACGATCTATTTTAGAATGTATAGAGACAGTAGTAATAATTTAAAACTGGATCGTATTACAAAACAAGGATCTACTACTATTGAGGTTTCTGAAGGTCTTATCATAAGATAATTTTCTAATATTAACCAAAAACAAACCTATCAGTAATAGACAGCTTTGTTTTGTTACCGCTTAATAAAGTATAATTAAATTGATAAATTTGTTATTATTTGTTAAGTTTGGATGCATTATTTACCGAAGAAAAATTAAAATTTTTATTAAGTAAAGTATTAAATTTTTAATCTTTTTATAATGTAATATACTATAATATTATTATACTTAGTATTTTTAGATAGATAAAAATTAAAGAAAGTTATTTAGAATTTTGAATACTATTAATTTGGAGTAATAATTATGTTATTTTTAAAACATAGTTGGTTGTTTGTTTTTGTTTTATTGTTGAATTCTTGTTCAGCACTTGGTTCTCAAAGTCAAAATTTAGTTGACGAGAATGAAAGTATTGTTGATGAAGGTCCTAAAGAAAATCCGGTTTGGAGAGAAGATTTCTTATCCTTAGTTAAAGGTAAGCATGTACAATCTAGAACTCAAAATCAATTTTCAGGTGTAGTGATGTTTCATGATCGCGGACATTTTGATCAAGAAGGATATTACTATCCAACAAAGTTTGAGCACAATAAATTGAAGCTTGAGTTAATGTCTGATGAAAATAAAGCTGTTTATGTTGACATCGAAGATTCTAGATTTACTATTGAGTTATCAATCTATAAAGATAGCGACAACAACTTAAGAGTGAATCGTATTCAAAGAGATCCAAGATATACTTCTCCTATAATTGATAACAATCTTTTTGTAAGATAATTTTCTGAAATTAATACAACACAAACCCATCCGTAATAGGTGGGTTTGTTTTTTTGTCACTGCTTTAAGTTGAAGTTATAAAATAGAAATCTGCAAATTAATATCATTAGTCGATTGTATTTGTATTATGTTGAAATAAATTAACTATATTAAAATTGTATTTTTTGCAAAGACAGTTTATATTATATTAAAATGGATATTTTATATTTGTGTGCTATGATATGATGTAGGTTGCATGAACTGGTTTTTTGTATGGAATAAGATATGTGTTTTGATAATATTAAAAATATAATTTGAGAGGCTGAGATGGATTATAATCAATATTTATCCACAGCACTAGAGTTAGCTAAAAACATTGCTCCTATATTTAGAGAAGGATTTTTTCGTGATAATGATGTAGAATGGAAAACAGAAAGTGATCCCGTGACAGAATATGATAGAAGAATAGAAGAACTAACTCAAACATATATTCTATCTAAATATCCTGAACATTTAATTTTGGGTGAAGAATATGGTTTGTGTAAAGATATGCAGACTGATTTTCAGTGGATTGTTGATCCTATTGATGGAACGATCAATTATATTCGAGGAATACCTTTTACAGCTTATAGTTTGGCGTTAATGTATCAAAACGAAGTGATTGTAGCTGTGATTTATAATCCAATTATAGATGAATTTTTTTGGGCAACCAAAGATAACGGTGCTTTTCTTAATGGGAAAAAAATACATATTAGTTCCTGCAATAAATTAAAAAAAGGATATCTTTCTATGGGAGCATACAAAAAAAGATATTTTTCTTATTTTGAACGTTTGGTACCAGCGTTTCAATCTGTACGTAGTACTGGATCGGCTGCATTGGCGTTAGCGTATGTTGCTGCCGGTAGAATAGATGCTGCATTATATTTTCATTTAGCTCCATGGGATATGGCGGCAGGTTTCCTTCTAATAAAAGAAGCCGGAGGGATCGCTACAAATATTGGCAGTACGTCTTTTTCCATAAAGGAACCTTCTATTTTAGCTGCTAATTCTTATATATATTCTTATATTTCCAATGAATTATCATCATTAGAATTAGATATAGAGTAGTATTGCATTGAGCATTATACAGTTATTAATATAACAATGTATCTTTATCGTATAATAAATATTAATTTGATAATTAGGAGAAAATAATGAATAAAACTGTTATAGCAGCGCTGTATCAATTTATTCCGGTAAAGGATCCTTACTCTTATAGAGAAAAGCTGTTAGGTTATTGTCTTTTGAACGATATTAAAGGAACGTTAATCCTTGCAGAAGAAGGAATTAATGGAACAGTTTCAGGAACCAGATATGCTGTTGATGGATTGAGGCAGATTTTAGCTGATTTAGGTTTTAATGCGTTGGAATATAAAGAATCTTTTGAAGAAACCAGTAAAAAGCTATTTTATCGTATGAAGATAAAGATAAAAAAAGAAATTGTTACGATGGATGTACCTAATCTTCTTCCTAATGAACATAGAGGTCTTTATTTATCTCCTCAAGAATGGCATGAATTGATTCAGTCGCCTGATGTTATTATTTTGGATACAAGGAATAATTATGAATATAATATTGGGACATTTAGAAATGCGATTAATCCTGATATTATGAAATTTAGGGATTTTCCTCAATATTTGGAATCTCATAGAGACGAATGGCAGAATAAACGGATTGCAATGTTTTGTACTGGCGGAATTCGTTGTGAAAAATCCACTTCTTTTGCTACTCAAGTTAATATAGGAAAAGAAGTATATCATCTTAAAGGCGGAATTTTGAAATATTTGGAAGAAATTCCTGAAGAAACAGGATTGTGGGATGGACAATGCTATGTGTTTGATTATAGGGTTAGTGTTAGTTATGGTTTGGTTCCCGGTAATTACAAATTATGTTTTGCTTGCCGTCTTCCTATTACTGAAGAAGATACTCTTTCACCACACTATGAATATGGAGTCTCTTGTCCTCATTGTTGGAACATTACTACCAAGAAACAGAAGCAAGGGTATCAAGAAAGAATGAATCAATTGGCAAAAGGATCTTGTGTATTAGGTATGAAACTATAATTAAATTAAGTTATTAAAGAAATGCATAACTCGAATGATAATCAGAATATTATTATTTGATTAAAATAATATTTATATTAAAAAACTGCTCAATTGAGCAGTTTTTTCTTAATCATCTTGTTTTGTTGTATCTACAATAATTTCATGAACACATATGTCTTGATGTTGAGAATAGATATCAGATACGGCATTTGCAATATCCATAGGATCTAAGCCTTTACTTATAGATTTTTTCCATTCTGAATATTGTTGAATAAATTACATGATACTAGATTTTGATCTTGGGACAACAATTAATTTTTTTATTTGTATTTCTGAAAATTGGAAATGTAATATCGTATCAATGAGTTGTAATTTTACTTAAAAAGAGTATAATTAAGGGAAAATGCAAGTGAGAACTATAGAGAAAAATAGATTTAATATCTTTTAAGAAAATAGTATAAGTTTTTGATATATTTACATAAATTTTGTAGAGATAGTTTAAGCTATATATCAGTAATGTCGAAAATTAATTAAAATCTTAGATATGATAAAAATAAAAATGATAAAGAAATTTTATTAAGTACTGGATTGTTTTATCTTTTTGTTGTATAATATTATACTGTTTTGGATTTATCTTAAAATTTAGGAGAAATTATGCTCAAGAAGAGAATTATACTGGGGTTTGGAGCCTGTTTATTTCTTTTGAGTTCTATCGTTTTAACGGTTGTTATTGTAAACCAAACTTCGGTAGTTCAAAAATTAAGAAGAGATTTTTATCATAATCAAGCATATGCAGTTAATAAGATTATTGAAACTAATATGATGAGATATCGTGATTCATTAGATGAGATTATTGATCCTACCAGTGTTGCTGAAATTTTTGTTAAGCATCCGATATTAACCTTGCAACCTGATTTTTTAAAAAATCATAAACTTAATAATCTATATTTTACTGATTATTCTGGTAATGTAGTTGTGTCTGCTATCGGCACTCTGCAATCTAATCGGGTTTTGACTAAGGAGATATTATCTGTTGTTAGTAATGCTGTTTATCATCCTTTGTTCTTTTTTTCGGATGCACATACTTTAATGGGAATAGCAAGGTATAATAATCCTTATTCTTTAGATACTAACAACGGTGGCTATGCTGTTGCTGAATATGCTTCACAACAATTATTTAAAGATATTGAGTATTTAGAATATTTTGTTCGTATTATTAATAAAACAAACTCGGTAGTTGTTATTGGAGAATCCAATAATGTAGATTCCGGTATTGCTACAGAAGCTGTGTTGCTGTATGATAGTTCTATTGATCCTAATAAGGGATTTTTTTTGGATGTGCCTAATTTAGGGAAAATGATTTATTATATAGGTAATTCATTTTATTTACCAATACCTGTGCTTATTATCTTGATTATCTTATTTATATTTGCAATATGGCTGTTGATTTTATTTATAAGAACTTTTTATAAACCGGTTAATACGTATCAAAGTGAATATTTTAATCAACATAATTCTGAATATAAAAAACATTATACAGCTGAACATGGTAAAGTAAATCAATTAATTCATGATATTAACGAGGGTGTAGTATATTCTCAGCAGGATGCTGAATCAATGCTTGATCATGCTGCTAAATATGGAGTATTAGATCATGAAAAATCGCTTGAAAATATAAATTCTACTATCTTATCTGAAAAAATATCTTGGGAAATAAACGATTCTGAAGAAAAGCCGGAAGGGATGATATCAGAAGATCTTGAAGAGATATCTTGGGAAATAAATGATTCTGAAGAAAAGCCGGAAGAGACGATAAGAGAAGATGAAGAAGAGATATCTTGGGAAATAAATGATTCTGAAGAAAAGCTGAAAGAGACGATAAGAGAAGATGAAGAAGAGATATCTTGGGAAATAAATGATTCTGAAGAAAAGCTGAAAGAGACGATAAGAGAAGATGAAGAAGAGATATCTTGGGAAACAAACAATTCTGAAGAAAAGCCGGAAGAGACGATAAAAGAAGATGAAGAAGAGATATCTTGGGAAACAAACGATTCTGAAGAAAAGCCGGAAGAGACGATAAGAGAAGAAGAAGAGATATCTTGGGAAACAAGCGATTCTGAAGAAAAGCCGGAAGAGACGATAAGAGAAGATGAAGAAGAAACTGATTTAGCATTTTTAGGAGATGAGCTGTTGGATGATTCGTTTTCTCCTTCAGATATTCATATTCCTAAACAGCAGTTTGATCAACAGGAATCGTCGATTTTAGATGCAAAAATTCCCTTACAAACTGATGATGAATCGACTAATCATAGCTTATTAATTGGTGAGATTCCGGTATTGGAAGAAAATGTTAGTTTTGATACTGATGCGGATGATGTTGAAATAGATATTTCTGACCCTAAAGAAGAGATTACTTTGGATCAATTTTCTAATGATTCTTCTTTTACAAATCCTTTAGGAAACTTTCATATTCCGAAAGTGCGTGAGTTTGCAGATCATTTACTACCAATGCTGGATAAATATCAAATTTCTTATAAAGCAATAGTAGAGAAGAAGGATAGAGTATTTATTTTTGAAAATATTCCTGGATTTGAAAAGGATTTTTTAATAGAGCCTGAAGATACTATTTGTCAACAAGTACTTGATCAGAAGAATGTTTTATCGTTATCAGGAGATATTTTAGAAGCTCATTATTTGGATATGTTCTTTACTCCGAATATGCTTCAGCAAATTGGAGAATTATTTATCATTCCTATTTTTGAGGATGATCAATTAGAAGGAATTTCCATATTAGCAAGAGATAAGGATCTTCCGCATCTGACAACTGAAGAAAAGCAAGAATTATTTCTTATATAAATAAACGTAATAAAGTTATTTCAGTAGGAGAATGTAGTGAAAAAGACAAAAATTGTTTGTACAATGGGACCTGCCGTAGACAACCTAGAAGTTTTATCTTCGTTATTAAAAGAAGGGATGAATGTTGCCCGTTTAAATTTTTCTCACGGTTCTCATGAAGAGCATGGCGGGAGAATCGAAAAAATAAGGGAAGCTTCAAAATTAACAAATATGCCTGTAGCTATTTTATTAGATACCAAAGGACCTGAAATTCGCACAAAAAAATTAACAGACGGTAAAGATGTTATATTAAAAAAAGGTCAGACTTTTTTCTTTACAACAGATGATATTGTAGGTGATAGCAACGGTGTTTCCGTGACATATATGAATTTTGCTAGAGATCTTTCTATTGGCAATACGATTTTGGTAGATGACGGATTACTTCGTTTCAAAGTTGAGAAGATTGAAGGTAGTAAAGTTATTACAGTTTTATTAAATGATGGAGCTTTGGGTGAGAAAAAAGGAGTTAATCTTCCTAATGTAAATATTAATCTTCCTGCATTAGCTGAAAACGATATTGAAGATTTAAAATTTGGATGTCGAATGGGAGTAGATTTTGTAGCAGCTTCTTTTATCAGAAAAGCATCTGACGTCGAAGAAGTAAGAAAAGTTCTCCAAACAAACGGTGGCGAAAATATTAAAATTATTTCCAAAATCGAAAATCAAGAAGGATTGGATAATTTTGAAGAAATTTTAGTAGCGTCTGATGGAATTATGGTTGCAAGAGGTGATCTTGGTGTTGAAATTCCAATGGAAAAAGTTCCTATGGCTCAAAAATATATGATTGAGTTGTGTAATGAGGTTGGGAAACCTGTTATTACAGCAACACAAATGCTTGATTCAATGATCAAAAATCCAACTCCTACCCGTGCCGAGGTAAATGATGTTGCAAATGCTATTTTAGATGGTACAGATGCAATTATGTTATCCGGAGAAACAGCTAAAGGAGCATTTCCTCTTGAAGCTGTAAAAGTAATGAATTCTATTGCTCTTGAAATTGATCCTTATGTTCAACCTATGCATCCTGAGTTTGATGAAACAGAATTGACAGAATCTGTTGCTCGTGGAACTGTTGAGGTTAGTGCTTCTTGTTCTTCAAAGGTAATTGCTATAGGTACTCATACTGGTCGTTCGGCATTAAGTATTAGAAAATATTTTCCTAAAGCTCCTATTTTGGCTGTTGTAGATAATGAACAGGTTGCTCGGCAATTACTTTTGGTAAGAGGTGTGCATAGTATTGTTAATTCTAAAATTAGTGATCATGAGGATATTGCTTTAGTTTCTTTAGAATCTGCTAAGAAATTATTTAACCTAAAAACAGGTGATAAAATTGTTGTTTCTTATGGGCAAAAAATATTTATTTCCGGAACAACAAATAGTCTTAGAGTATTATGTATTGAATAAATAATCAAAAAAACTCTTTCTTATTTAAGAAAGAGTTTTTCTTGTACAAATAATGTTGTCAATTTGTTATTATTAACAGCACAATATTTTAATAAAATTATTTGTTAAAATATTGTGTTTTTTTTTAAATAATGGTACAGTATGTCTGATATATCATAACTGATTATTTATTTGTGAAATATAATGATAATCAATGGAGCAGTAATGAAAAAAACAGTATTTATTAATGGCATCATATATACAGTTAATGAGCAGCAACAATGGGCGGAAGCAATTTTAGTAGAAGGTAATAACATTACTAAGGTTGGTACTAATAATGAAATTGCTAAATTAATAGATCAAGAAACATCTGTGATTGATCTTGAAAACAAATTAGTATTACCGGGATTTATTGATGCACACACCCATATTTTTTTAGGTGAAATAATGAATATGGGATTGCAGTTTGGTATGGTAGGTTCAAAGGAAGATTTGATCATACAAATTAAAGAATATGTAAATAAAAATGTAGATTTAGAATTTGTATTTGGGATTGGATTTTCTACGAGTATATTTGGAGATTGTTTGCCTACAGCGAAAGATTTGGATGATATAGCTATAAATATACCAATTGTTCTTTTGGATGAAGGTTGCCACTCTATGTGGGTTAATAGTAAGGCATTAGAGATTGCGGGTATCTGCAAACATACCAAAGATCCTATTCCCGGATCTGATTTTTATCAACGAGATCAGTATGGAAATCCAACAGGATGGATTGTGGAATCTCAATCAATGAGACCGATTAGTAGAAAATTAGGATTACTTGAAACATTATTAAGAAATGATCTTTCTTCTATGTTTGATCGTTTATCTTCCTATGGAATTACGTCGGTATTTAATGCATCAGAGTTTTTTTTCAGTGCAAACAGTTTGGATACAATTGATTATATGGAGCAAAAAGCTCGTAATGGTGAAGCGAAAATTAGATTTTTTACTAGTTATAGCTATAACAATCATGAAAGTGACCAAGATCCTGTTGAAATTCTCAATAATCTGAATATACGTTATCAATCTGATTATGTGAGAATGGATACATTAAAAATTTGGCTTGATGGAACGGTTGAAGCTCGGAATGCGGCACTTAGCGAACCTTATTGTGGTAGTACGGAAACAGGGCAGATTTTTTATAGTTTGGAAGAATTACAGAGAGTAATCGATAAGGTAAAAGAATATGGATTAAGCCTACATTTACATGCTATTGGAGATAAAACAATAGATACGGCATTAACCCTTTGTCAAAATGCAAATCTAAAATATTCTCATACTAAGGGTACGCAGACAATTGCTCATAATGAAGTTTTTAATCAATACACTGTATCTCGATTTGCAAGAACTGAGATTATTGCAAATACAACTCCTATATGGCATGTTGCTTCAGAAGGATCAAAACGAAATTTAGGAATGGAACGTTATCGTAATATGTATAAATTCAATTCTCTTATCAAAAATGAAGTGACAGTATCATTTGGTAGTGATTATCCGACAGGGTTAGGGGAATTGGCAATGAATGTTTTCTATAATATACAAACGGGACATACGAGAACTTTTCCAAATGATTTGGAGTCGCTCCCAGATGCAGATGAGATGTTATCGATTCATGATCTTATTAAAGGATATACACTCAATGCTGCTATTCAACTTTCTATGCAGGATAAAATTGGCAGTATTGAAGAAGGAAAATTTGCGGATTTTATTGTTTTGCAAGAAAATTTATTTGAGCAGGATCCAAATCAAATCCATACGAACCAAGTAATCAAAACAATTTTTGATGGAAAAGTTGTTTATGAAAAGTGATTATTTTCATAAACTGAGAAATTTATTTTATTAGGAGGTAGAATAGTGCGTCGATTGTTATTATTAAGTCTGTTATTAGTTGTATCCTGTGGACAAAAAAAAGATGTGTTAGAAATTCTTATATGGACGGGAAATATTCCACAAGATGTTTATGCTGACTTTACAAAAGAAACTGGAATAAAAGTAGTTGAAAGTGCTATGTCATCTAATGAAGAGGCTTATGCGAAAATTAAAGCTAGTTCTGTTGGTTTTGATATTGTCACGCCTTCTCTTGATTATGCGGAAATTATGGTGAAAGAAGGTCTTGCATATGCTCTTAATAGAAATAATATTTTAAATATTACAAATATTGATCCTATTGTGATGAAACATATTCAGCTGATTGATCCGGAAGGACGATATATTATTCCATTTACATTTGGCCCGACAATTATTGCTTATGATAAAACTAAAGTAAGTAATGAAGTAAAGGGTTTTAACATTTTTAACGATCCTGCATATAAAGGGAAAATGTCATTACTCAATGATATGCGTGAAGTGATGGGATCTGCTCTTTTGACATTGGGGTATACAGTAGATACAACAAACGAAACAGCTATGCAGGAAGTACAACAATTACTGAAATTATGGAAACAAAACATTCTGCGTTTCGATGCTGATGCATTTCATATTGCATATGCTAATGGAGAAGTTGATATTGTACATGGTTATCCGGGTACAATAATCCCAAATCTTAGTCCTGAAAAGTATTCCAATACAGTGTTTGTTATTCCTGATAAAGGGGGAATGATGTGGGCTGATAATTTTCTTGTTTTGAAAGATGCACCCAATAAGGAAGGGGCTGAAAAATTTATTAATTTTATCCATCGTCCTGATATTTATGCACGTATTATTAATTATATTCAATCTGTTTCTCTTAATGTTCCGGCACGAGAATATATTGTCATAGAGGCACCTTTTTCTTATGAAGATTTGAATCGTTTAGAAATGCTTAGAGCAGTTGATGATAACGTGTTGTCTATCCATTCACGTATTTGGGAAAATATACAAGCTCAGTAAAATAACAATAAACAAAAAAACCTCTGCATTTGCAGAGGTTTTTTTGTTTATTGTTTTTAGTAAGAATGGTTTCCATATGTATCTAAAATTTCACTGTCATTGTTTCCACCAAAAGCTTGTGTAAAGAATAAGTAGTGTTTTACACGACGAGCAACTTTAGAATCATAGTTTGGTTTTCCAGGTTCCCATGATTTGTTAGCTTCATAACCACCGTTCATAATGTTGATAGTCCAGCCAAATCCAGGGCTACCTAAACCAGGTGCTTTTTTGAGTTTGGCAACACCTTCAACATAACGTCCATCATTACGATTAAGAATCATTGTATCTTGTTGTGAAGGTTTTGTTCCTTGAGGAGTTAACCAAAACATTAATGATGTTAAAAATGCAAGAGTACCACCTTCAATACGACTACTAATCCATGTTGAAGGAGCTGTACCACCATTTAAGATCATGTTTGGATTATCTAAAAGAACTTTAGATGTTCCAAAGAAGATAGCAGAAGCCAAACCATAGTTGTAGTTCCAAGAAAGTTGGAATGCTCCACGTCCATGATAAGATTGTCCACGAGTAGGAGGGAAAATTTTGTTATAAGGATCTTCGTAATGAGAAGATGTAGCACCACTAAATGCAACTTCTTCATTAAAGTAGAGAGACCAAGCTAATTCTCCTGGTAAAGTATTTCCAACATAAGAAGGAAGCTGACCAGGGAATAATGATTGATTAAATGCAAAACCAGGAGCTGTTGCCCATGAACCACTTGTTTCGTGGGATGCATGTGCTAAAAATCCTGCAATAGCACGAATTTTATCATTATCAGAACCTTCTGTTCCAAAAGCATTGTAATCAACAACTTTAACTTTATACGGACGATTTAATAACCAACCAGCATCGGAAGAAAAATAATCTTCATTTTGCTTAATTAATCGTAGTTTTCCTGTTTTTCTGTTAAGAACATAGTTTCTCTCAAAGAAGGTTTCAGCCGAAGTTGATGGATCAAGAGCCACTTCAATGAAGTATACATACTGACCTAAAAGACGAAGAGCTGCACGGAAATTTTCATAAGAATAATAATCAGCAGAACTCAATCCACTTTCAGCAGCCCAAGCTGCAGTTCCTCTACGTCTAGGGAATAATTGTTCCCATTGAGCTGCATTAACTTTTCCAGTAAAGAAAGATTCTGCAGAAGAAGATGACGAACGAGTTTTGATTTTATTGATATGTTCTTTCAAATTTTCAGGAAGATCTGAATCATTCCAATCCCATTCTTTAAGATAACCGTTTTTGTAAAGGAATTCATAATCAGCTGATGGTGGTGTAATGATTTCGTTACCACCGCCGGTAGGAGGATTGACAACTGGAGGATTTACAATCGGAGGAATGGTTGTAGGAGGTGGTGTTCCAGCCAAAAGGCTTAAAAATACTTCTTCTGAAATAATTTCCCAAGGTGTATCCCAAGAATCTTTTGGATTGAGAACAGGTTCATTACCTTGAGTCCACCATTTTGCACGAATATAGTAACCTTCGTATACAGCAACGTTGTTTTCTAGGTAAACTGCAGTAGGATTCCAAGAGTGCTTTTCAACAAGCTCTGGAGTAATAGTTGCAGGAGGTGGTGGTGTTCCACCGTTACCAGAACCAGTGTTAGAACCATTACCGGAACCGTTATCAGGATTTACTTCTGTAGATCCTCCGTTTCCATCTTGAGATGCAAGATCTTCAGCTTGTGCTTTGGTTATTTCCAACCAAGGTCCCCAATATGTTTCTCCATTTACAGTATGATTATTTTTATTTTCAGGTAATGAAGGGTCATTTCCTTGAGTCCACCAAAACGCCTTATAGTATCCTTCATTTCTTTTTACGGGTTGGTCAGCAAGATACACTCCATCTTTGGTCCATTCAGGAACTGAAGGCTGCTGTCCGCTTTGTCGAACTTCCATGGCTTCTTTTTCTGAAGAACGTCTCCAAGGATGACGAGGTGTTCTAGGCTCAGCCGTAAATTTCGATGGTTGTGCATCTTTAACAGCTGTTAAAGCTACATAAACTTGCCCATTGTCTAAAACATATGATCCTTTGCTGTACAAAACATTTTCTTCATAATGTTGTACATTTGAATTTTCAGCCTGAGGATTAAGGCTACATGATCCAAAAAGTATCATTGAAAAGTACAATAACATAGATTTACCATGTTTAAACATAGTATACTCCTTTATAATAGTGTTGTATATTTCTAATTTTTATGTTGTTTATTGATATTTTTTACTGGTTTAGATGAAATAGATATTAAAAATTTTCTATAGTATTGTTTACAATAATATGGGTTAATAATATCGGTTAATAGAAAACAATACTTAATTTATTCTTAATTTATTATTGATAAATAATTTAGAGATGAATATTCATTAAAATGATAGATACTCACTAACAGTATATATATAAAAAATCATTTTGTCAAGTTATTATGATAAATATTAATTGTTTTATCATTCATATTTGTATAGTTTTGAGATATTTTTTCTTAAAAAGATTTAAAAAATTAAAAAGATATCGATTGTCGATCCCTAAAAAAATATATATAAATAGAAAATCATTTTGCTGTTATTCCAAACATAATGTTTATGTTTAATTTTATGGTATTTGTATAGAGTAGTACAGAATAATTGTTTGTTTTGCCGATGGTTTTTGATTTTTGAAATAATAGAGTTTATCTTACAAATTTAAAAATCATTTAATGTAGATAAATGTTTATTTATATCGGTTTATTATAATAGATGAATATTTTTGTATAGAATTGTATCTGTTTTTATTGTTAGTTTGTTTTTAGCAGTTCTTTATTGGTTAAGTATTGATTGAAATAATTTTTTGATTTTAGTAATAGAGAGATTGGAGTATTTTATCGCAATGATACAGTATAAAGTATCCTGTGTATGTTTTTTTCGTTGAATTTTTTCAATAATATGGTTTGAATGTTGGTGTGGCATTTTAAGAAATCTAAAAACAAAACTCTCTTCATATATAAAAGAAAGAGGATTAAATCAAATAATTGTCTCAGTGATGGTAATGGTAGTGAAATTTAGGGATGGATATTGCAAAAAAGTAAAAAACATAAATTTATATATTATAAAAGTAATGATGATCTCTTTGTACTAACGGTGGATTTTTCCAACTGATTATCTGGGTATAGTTGTTAAAATTGAAAATTATAAATCCTTACTCTATAAACTGTAGAAACATTTGAATATCCTTTATTACAACAATAAGTTGGAATTTTTTATTTAAGAGATCAATCGTTAGAATCTATATATTTATTTTAATAATAATGTTTGATAGGGTTATTTTTTTAGACAATCGTACTGATCCAGTGTGGTATATTTCTAATATACCTTGTTTGACCATCAAATATAATCTTGTATATTATAATAGTTTGCCTAAATTTTATCTATTAACTTCTCCTATTCGATTTTATTAAAGGAGAGTACTGTTTTGCGGATCATAATTTTAGTATTTCCATGATTCAATGGGTTGAAAAATATAAAACAAGGCTTCATCCAAATACACAAAAATTTTCTACAAATTCCAGATAATTCTATAGAAAAAAGTAGGTATAAAAAATAGTGAAATAATACTTGATTGTCCGGATGAAATCAAATATTGTATATTTTTTGTGATGATACCTTTGTAGACAGATATTAATCTGTGCTGCTATTCAGGAGTTCATCCCAGTGAACCCCAAATACATACAGTCTTAAAACAATGAAAGGATATGTACTGGTAAATGAATGTACTGCTGAATTTTCTATTGAAGATTTTTGGGATGTGCTGTTATCAATTTCATATGCAAGGCCTCAAATAAAAAGAATGAATTAAAGATAGTATTTGTTAGTAAATATGTACTTATTGGATCCTTTATAGAAATTCAACCTGCTTTCTAAAAAGAGTACTAAGTTAAAATATGAATTTCGATGAAGCGGGATAAAATTGCAGTATTTTTTAAATGTCATAATGATACTCTTAAGAACTAAATTAAGATATAAAGAGAAAAGACTATCTGATATTCTATTAATAATAAATAATATTATAAAGTATGATAAAATAGAATATATTGTTTTATATTAAATATGGATTGAAAATAATAGTTGTACGCACTTGACAAAAAAAATGTTATATATATAATCTTAAAAAATTTTTGCATATCTTTTAAGATTATATATATTTGTATTAACAATATTTTGCATGGTAGTATTGTCACCTTTTAAATCGTTGGTAAGATGTTGATTTGTTGCAAAATAGTTTCCATATTTTGAGAAGGAAAGCGTGTTGTTATTTTCGATAATGAATAATGGATGTGTATAATGCTTTTAATAAAAAATCAACATATGATATGGTATGTAATTTGTGGAGTGATTGTGACTTTACAAATTGTTTTAGGGTTTGTTTACCCAGAACATTGGGATAGTGTTGTTGGGGGATTTAATTCCGGTTATGATATTATATTATCAGGTATTTCATGGTGGGAAGGCTTAAGTTTTCGTTGGTCGCATCGTGGTGTAGGATACCGATTTTTTCTACTGTTGTAGCTCAAATAGCAACAATGGTTGTTCCCGGATTTTTAGACCCTCATATGGATGGTTTACTGAAAATCAGAATCATGTTTATTATTACTTATTTTATTTATACCTCTATTTGCGGTTTGTCTGTTTTTTTATCTCGTAAGAAATTGAACAGTTATAATATTAATCCGTTATTTGTCTTTATTCTTTTAGTATTTTTTAACTTTTCGACAAGATTGTATATTGGTCAACCTGAAACATTGGCCTTATGTACTTCATATTTATATCTGGGAATGGTTTTTTCTAATAATAAATACTTGGAATATTTCTCAGGGATTCTAACTGTGTTATTTATTACTTCATTAAAAGGAATTACTGGTTGGATTTTTATTCCATTAGGATTTATTATTTTACTTGCGTATTACTACAAGGTAATATCTTTGGATACTTTAAAAAGAGTCTTAATCTCCGGAATCATTGGGGTTTTATTGACTGTTGCTTTTTATTTCTTAATTTATCCTACGGAAATAGCTGCCTTAAAAATAGGTGCAAAACGATATGTAGAAAATTCCATTGGAGTAAAAGGCTATATCAAAAGACTATTAAAAGGTATAAGTGTAGATTTTCTTGTAGGACTTTATTTTGGATTATATGCTCTGGTAATATATTTCCTTAAAATACGCTCTAAAAATACTTTTATAAAAGTACATATGTTGTTTTGTATACTTTCTATCCCCGTGATGCTGTTATTTCATAAGTATTTCTTGGTATTTCCTAAAGTTCCTGTATATGTCGGCTTACCTTATTCTTTTTCTATTTTTGTTATGGCTATTCTCTTATCCGGGTTTTTCTTTTACGATAAAAAATATATAGGTTTTATTGCATTTCTAATAATTTGGTCTTTAACAAAGTGTTATTTTTATATCCAAGGTTTTAAATTTGAGTATCATCTGTCATTACAAGTACTAGCCTTACTGTTTCTTATCTTAACTTCAGTACCTATAGTAATAAATTTCTATAAAAGTCAACATATCATAATAGTCACTATGACTTATATTCTTATATTGTCTGTTATGCTGTTATTCACGTTATTTGCACCTTATCATTTGAACGAGATGAAAAATAAAATCGATAACATCGATGATTTAGTTAAAAAAGTAAAAGCGGAATTCCCTGAATTATTACAGCAACAAAAAATTTTAGCAATCTCGGGAATTGGAGAGAATTTCTTTTTAGGAATTCCTAATCATCTGACTTTTAATCAATACCACTATGATTTATCTGTCTGTGCTAATTATTCCAGTGATCCATTTTGGGAACCGTATAAAAAACAATTGCTGGATTATACGGGAGATTATATTGTTTTCCTATTTTTCAGGCCAAATATTTTGAGAAAACAAGGTGATCAAAAAATAGAAGTCCCAATTACGCCTAAAGAGTATTATAATTCCGTATTTCATGATAGAGTGGAAGAGGCTACAGAATTTCTTATAAAATATCAACAAATGGCACATTATTCAAAAGATGATATTAATATATTTATTATAAAAAAAATAAAGGATTAAAAAATGAAATTAATTTCTTTAATTATTTCTGATAATCGTATTATGACAAAAAAATTTTCCGGTAAGATGGTATTTACATTCTATTAAGGTAGAAAATATTTTAGAGTTGTTATTATTAATCAGAAAAATGACAGTAGATTATTATATTGATAATTTGAACATTTTTATATCCTTTATTGCTGTAGTTGTTTTGATGGGGGGGGGGGATTTGTCTTATTTTAATAAGAGTTTATTATTTAAAAATACTTGACATTTATCTTGTTATTATTTATAATAATATAAATCAATATTAATTAGTAATGAACAGTAAAATATATTATAAAATATCATTCGATGTTTTATCAGGAGTACTTATGTTAAGTAAAAAATATTTATGGTTATTCTCAGCTCTATTTTTAACCAGTTGTGCATTATCATCAAATAATGTTGGTGAATTAAGAGAAGAAAGAGAAGAAAGTGAAGTAATAGAAGATGTTGTTGTAGGTTTACAGCCGACTGATTCTTACCCACTTGTAATAACAATGTATGGAACCAAAACTGTATTAGAGAAGCCTGTTAATGTAGGCGGACCAGAAGTCTATAACAGACTATACGCGAGTGAACCTAATGGACCAAATGGTCCGGGGATTTTTCTCGGTAACGTTGGACTAAATAAATTTTATCCATACTGTACTATGGCTGTCTATGTTCAAGGTCAACATGTATCTAAAGGACTTGTTTTAGATAGATATACACCTGAAGGAAGAGGAGTTTATAGAGGTTTCGGTCGACTATATGAGAAAAACATACCTAAACCTTACGCTACTTTTGAACTTGAATTAGAGTGGAATAGCAGTAGTCTTAGATATGATGTTATTAAGATGAGTACAGTTGCAAGGGACTTAGCTCCTATGTCTGATGGTTCAATGCCTGCTAGATAATAAGATAATTAAATACTTTAAATAAAAAATCCCTTATTTATGAGGGATTTTTTATTGCCATTTTTCTTTTTCCTTAATATCAAAATTATCTAATAAGTATTGACAATATTGATTCTTTAAAAAATCAATAAGACAGCATAGCCGTTATATGGTATTCGGAATACAAAAAATAATACAAGGTTTAATACAGATAGACTTAAAATGTGTGAAGAAGATAAAGGAAAACTTTCTTCAAATAAAGGAAAGAAAAAACAACTAACAATAAGCGATAAAACAGGAATTCTTGAGAAAGTAATTCTGCTTATTCATCATTGGGGACGATAGTGAGTAAGTATTATAATTATTATGAAGGTAATAACGTGTTAAGTTTTTCATTATGATAAGTGAATGATATGATCTCACGATGAAAATATTAAATCAAACGCAGAGATATCTTATCGGAATTGGCGGATAGTTGTGAGAAAGTATTTCCAAAACCAATACGGAACAGAATTTTAAGATTAACGATCGAAGGTATGATTTTTAGTGAAGGTTCTTCTCATACATTTAAAGATTGAAATAAAAAATTTTTTATTGTAGAGAGGTAGTCAACCCCATATTTAAATCTCTTTTCCTAAATCAATAAGCGGTCTTTTTAGCATCAAATACAACTGAGTTTTCCTTTCTATATATGTTATTCTTGGAAAATGTTGGAAATTCTTGAGAAACTTTCTGAAAGTTAGTTGCCAATTGACTAAAAATATTATCCACGATCATCGCAAACGCACTTAATATCAAACACTATGTTTCTTGTATGATATGGTATTGGTATCCTCAAACCATTTTTTTCATATTTAATATATGTAATCATACTGATCGTGGCTAGTATTACCATACTAACAGTGTTGTCGATTCAGCCTAGTAATTAACATATTAAATACATTCTGTTAAGAAGATCTCTATAAGTGTATTCTTTGTCTATTCCAAACCTTATATGATAGTACCTCTTTTGGTCTTTATCCTAATTTAATTGCTATATAATTTCTATTTAAATTAGGTTTGTGTATAATTTTTGTTTTCCATCTTTGTCATCTTATTAAAATATAAGTGAACCAAAAAAAGGGATAATAAAGTTGATTTTAGTTAATTTATTAGCTATAATTATAAGAAGTTACGTAATATGAAAACTAATTATAGTAAGAAATCTTTAAAAAAAAGACAAGTTGTATTATTTTATATTAGTAAAGAATATTAGTAAAGAATATTTAAATAAAAATATTTTAGGATTTCATATATCTAGGAGAGTTTTATGAGATTAAGAATAGTAATATCTATATTTTTATTCTTAACTACAGTTGGGTGTGCATTAAAAAGTAGAGATGTTTTTGATCTAACATATCAAGATCCAAATATAATGCGGACTCTTGCG
>JBOFEA010000021.1:0-69005 GCA_051647535.1 Brevinemataceae bacterium | reverse complement strand
GCTTTTCTTTCCTCAATCTCAAAATAATAATAGATATTCTTCATTTATCCAATTCTACTATCATCTCCGACATCGAGCTTTTATTATAATACATTCATTTTAATTTGTCAACTGTTTTTTTATCTTTTTTTATCTTTTTTTTTATCGCTCTATTTAATCACAATCTTACCATTCTTACTAAACTTCTTCATTACTTGATCAAATCCAAAACGATCAATGGTTTTTAATAACTTTGTACACACTCTTAATGTAATCTTCTCTCCAGTCTCAGAAATAAATGTTTTCTTTTGTAAGTTAGGAAGCCATTTTGTGCGCGTCTTTCTATGAGAGTGCGAAATATTATTTCCAAACATCGGTTTTTTTCCCGATAATTCACATTTTCTCGACATATTTTTATCCTCTATTCATATTACAGTAGTATATTATATATTATTTTTTTTAGAATATCAATAGTTTTTACAATTATTATTATAAATTTTTCTTAACTTAATTATTTCTTTCTTATCTTTACTCTAAATAAGTAATTACCTATCTTTTAACTTTTTTTATTTCTTCTTATTAGTATTATAATAATAGCTTTGAACTCTTTAATAACGATCTTTTCAATTTTTTCCTTCATAAATATTCATTATTAACTCTATTTATTTCTCTATTAAATCATTTTTCCCATTATCACCAATTCTCTAAACTCCATAAAACCATTACTCTTATAAAATTCAAATGCTGTTAAATTTTTGTCCGCATTTAATACAATACCATTCAATCCTTCATCTTTTATCGCTGTTTCTATTCCTTTAAGAAATTTACTGCCTATTCCTTTTCCCTGTAAATCATATTCTATACAAAATTCTTCTATATAGTACTCCATTCCTTTTATACAAGCCTTTTTCACTCCTAAACTCAATCCTTTAACCTCTTCGTCCATATATACTGCATACCCTAAAAAATAATTATTAGAAAAATGTTTTTGAAAAAATTCTTTCACTTGGTCTCTTGATTCATAAACATCATTCCATGGCTCCCTCGAAAAAACCGATATAAACAAATCAACACCCTTTTCTATCATATGTTCTTCCATTCTAACTACAATCATATTTTCCATTCATATACTCCTATATTTACTTATATACCCTACAAAAAACTTATTAAAAACAATCTCTACCTTTCTTTAACATCAACAACGATATTAACAAATTTCAAATTGTCTTCTATAATATAAGAATATAAGACGAATATTAATTACTTTATAACTGATGTTATCAAATCCAAGATATTTGATTACTGTACCTCATATCTTGTTTCATTTTATTATACATCCGTATCTCCATAAAAACAATTTTATTTACCTGTTCATTAATTGTACATAACAATTGAATTTTCTTTCTGCGTATTAAATTATTTATTCCTAAAATATTTAAGATTTCGTATTCTACTTTCCGACTATTTGTTCGGGATAGGTTTAATCCATACACAAAAAAAACAGGAGCAATATTGTGAAAAAATTTACACTCTATATTTTGATTTTTCTCTTAACCCCTTTGCTGTCTTCCGCTCAAATCAATATCAATCCTAATATCTCATTAGATAATGCAATAGAAAATATTTGGAATCCTACAACTCCAAATTCTACAACAGATATCAAAAACTCAAGCCCTGAAACATTAGGTAGAAACCAACTTATTGCTCCTATCCTTCCTCCTGCCAGAACTCGAACTGTTATTCCAGGTAATACTATAGAAATCCTTCCTATTGAACAAACCGCCGGACCACTTAACTTATCTCCAAACGACGCTAAAGCATATATTATTTATAATCGAGCTGTTATTTCTTACAGAAAAAAACAATTTGAGAAAGCACGAGAACTTTATCGGGATTTAATCCGGCAATACCCTGAATCCAGCTATACTCCTTACGCTTTATACACCCTATCTTTATCCGAAAAAGATTATCGCCGTAAAATAAAAATCCTTCTTACCATAAAAGAAAGATTTCCAAATTTTCCTTATCAAAATATCATTTTAGATCGATTAGGTGATATTTATTATATTCTCGACAGCTCAGATGCAGCTCAGGAAGTATTCAAACAATCCGCATCCCCTTACGCATTATATATGCTTTCTGTTATATCTCTTGATAAACAAAAACCAAATCAATCCATTAAATATATTAAACAATTTATAAAAACCGTTCCTGATAAAGAATCTACTTATACTGCTTTCATGCTTTATGCTGAAGCCTTGATGTTGTTAAAAAAATATTCCGAAGCATTAACTGTTTTGGAAAAATCAGCTCCTTTACGTCCATGGGCTTATGACAACGGTGCACTGATTCTTCTCAATGCAGGAAAATCATTTTATTTCAACAAACAATATTCTCAAGCTCTTTATGCATTAAGTATTCTGAGACTGCGTTTTTCCCGTACTACTGAAGCTCGCCTTGCAGATCAGTTTATCGTAGCTCTAAGCAAAAAAAATGTTGTCAACATGATATCGGTACCTTGGATCGCCAGTCATTTTGAAACTATTATCCAAGAACAGCCTGTAGTTAGTTTTACTCCTCCTTCGTACCCTTCCACTCAAGAAATTATGAACAGTAATCCTCATCTTCCTCGCTCGTCTGTTCCTGAACCAAATTTGGATAATGTCGGATATCTCCCTCCTATGCCTGTTCCCGTACCTGTAATTAACAGCCGTTCTATTTTAGTTCCTATTCAAGACGATATCCTTCCTAAAATTGACATCGTCACTATAACCAATACTGTTTTCCAAACTGTCACCAATAGTTATGATCAAATTATTACAAATCGAAAGTTTTCTCTTTCAACAAATATAGTCACAAATGTCTATCCTGATGTTGACGAATCATATATTACAACTGAAACAACCAATATCGTCCAAGTATACCAAACCAATACTGTAATCCAATACGAACCTGTTGTCTTATTCAAAACAAATTACCGTAATATTGATATCACCAATTTAATCACTAATATCATTGATCAAGTTGTCACTAATACACGGCTTGAAGTTCTTCCTTTATGGAAAACAAATTACAATCTTGTCGACAGAACTAACGATGTCACTAATGTTGTAGAAAAAGTTATTACCAATTCATATATTGAAATCATTCCTGACTTCAAAAAAGGTACTAACAATATTACCATTACCAATAACATCACCAACGTTGTCGAAAAAATAACTACTAACTCATTTGTAGAAGTAATCCCTCGCTGGAAGACTGTATATCGCACCATTGACAAAACAAATCTTATTACCAATATAATAAACGATGTCGTCACCAATACCAGATTAGAAGTCATTCCAAAATGGGTGACTAACAATCGAACCGTTACCAGAACCAATGATATCACTAATATTATTGACCAGATTATTACCAACACCAGATTAGAAGTCATTCCAAGATGGGTGACCAACAATAATACCATTACTAGAACTAATGATATCACTAATGTTATTAACAAGATTATTACCAATACCAAATTAGAAGTCATTCCAAAATGGGTGACTAACAATATTATCATTACCAGAACCAATGATATTACTAATATTATTAACCAGATTATTACCAACACCAGATTAGAAGTGCTTCCAAAATGGGTGACCAACAATAACACCATTACCAGAACCAATGATATTACTAATATTATTAACCAGATTATTACTAATACTAGATTAGAAGTACTTCCAAAGTGGGTGACTAACAATAACACTATTACCAGAACCAATGATATCACTAATATTATTAACCAGATTATTACTAATACCAAATTAGAAGTACTTCCAAAGTGGGTGACTAACAATAACACCATTACCAGAACCAATGATATCACTAATATTATTAACCAGATTATTACTAATACTAGATTAGAAGTACTTCCAAAGTGGGTGACTAACAATATCATCATTACCAGAACCAATGATATCACTAATATTATTAACCAAGTTATTACTAATACCAAATTAGAAGTACTTCCGAAATGGGTGACTAACAATAACACCATTACCAGAACCAATGATATCACTAATATTATTAACCAGATTATTACTAATACCAAATTAGAAGTACTTCCAAAGTGGGTGACTAACAATATTATCATTACCAGAACCAATGATATTACTAATGTCATTAACCAAGTTATTACTAATACTAGATTAGAAGTACTTCCGAAATGGGTGACCAACAATAACACCATTACCAGAACCAATGATATCACTAATATTATTAACCAGATTATTACTAATACCACATTAGAAGTACTTCCAAAATGGGTGACTAACAATATAATTATTACCAGAACCAATGATATTACTAATGTCATTAACAAGATTATTACTAATACCAGATTAGAAGTGCTTCCAAAATGGGTGACCAACAATAACACCATTACCAGAACCAATGATATTACTAATATTATTAACCAGATTATTACTAATACCACATTAGAAGTACTTCCAAAATGGGTGACTAACAAGACAACCATTACCAAAATCAATGATATCACTAATATTATTAACCAAATTATTACCAATACCAGATTAGAAATTATGCCTATGTGGCGTACTAATATTAAAACATTAGTATTGACAAATAACTCAACCAATATGATTGATCAAGTTATTACAAACGCATTAGTTGAAATAGTCACAAGAATGCAGACAAACTTAATTCCTATATATCAAACTAATTTTCTTACCAATATGATTGATATTACTGTGACAAACTCACTTAATGAGTTAGTTGTTCAAAAAGTATCTCGATTGATCCCCAATATTGAAACCAATTATAAACAGCAGATTAGTCCTCAGGAAATTACTAATGTCAAAGATATTTTTATCACAAATTCCGTAGATTTAATGATTACAAATATCGCTGAAAAAATTAACACTAATATTATTAATCAGGTACTAACAAATATTGTTAATGTTATTGAAACGAATCAGTTTGATCAAATCATTACCAACCTTATGAATATTACTAATACCTTTATTGAAACCAATATTAATGTTATTACCAATAACGAATTTGTATCAACAAACACAACAATTGTAAGTAATCAAACTTCTTATGTAGAACCGGCTCCTATTCCTACAGATCAACTTCCAATTATTATCGATCCGCCTCAAGAAGAGTATATTATTGAACCGGTGTATGAAAAACCTGTAGAAGAACCACAGGCATTATTCTTTACTGATGATGTAGCACGTTTGGAAAACAAAACAACACGATTTACTGAACAAGCCAGTAGACAGGTAGGCAACTATAATTCTCCAGAAAATAAAGGATTTGTGATTCGAATAGCTCAGTTGAAAGATTTATCTGTAGCCAATATTGTTGTACGTGATATTAACAAATTAAATCCGGATATTCCTATAGGAATTTTCTATCGCGATCGACTTTATTACGTAGAAATACGAAATCTCCTCGACTATAAAAAAGCGAAAAAACTGTCCCAAAAACTTTATAAATTGGGATACACAGAAGTCCAAATATTCGAACAGTTTGAAGTAATAGAGTACGAAGAAAATTAAGTATATCTTTCTATAATAGATAAATTTCTATATAGACAAATGTAAAAAAATACACTATAATAACTTATTACTTTCAAACACTTTAAGAGGATTTTTAATATGGCTCAGTCAAAAACGCCTATGGAACAACAATATAACGCTATAAAAAAAAAACATCCGGATAAAATTCTTCTATTCCGATTAGGAGATTTCTACGAAGCTTTCGAAGATGATGCTGTAATTACTTCAAGCATTCTTAACATTGCAATGACAAAAAGACATCAAAAACCAATGTGTGGTTTCCCCTATCATGCTTTGGATCAATATGCATATAAACTTGTTAATGCAGGACAAAAAGTAGCAATCTGCGAACAACTGGAAACACCCAAAGAAGCAAAAGGAATCGTAAAACGTGATGTTGTATCCGTACTTACCAAAGGTACATGGGCAGATAATCCTATTTTAGATAGATCCGAAAACTGTTTTCTTGCTGTTATATATTTTGATGAAGGAAAGCTAAGTATTGTATTTGCCGATCTTTCTACCGGTGAAGTAATTATCCGTTCCAGCGAAGAAGATAATCCTATTTCTTTCCTCAAAGATGAATTAACACGATACGCTCCTGCTGAAACATTATGTGTTGAAACGTTGGTTAAATGCTTTCCTATTAAAGAAGATTTAAAAATCCATCAAAATACTTTAAGAATTCTTCCCGTATCATTTTTTCAAGAGAACAATTTATTTCATTTTTACCGTGAAAAATATCATAGTTTTTTTGACTCCTGTAGCTCAAGTATTACTTCAGCATTATGCGGTTTGTGTTGTTATTTACAAGAAAATTATCTCTCAGAAGATTCCATTCGTCATCTGAAACTCCCTGTCCAGTATCTTTCATCGGATACATTGTTAATGAATGACGATACCCTTCGCCACTTGGAGTTGGTTGCAAGCAGCTCGGATAACACATCTAAAGGCACCTTATTTTCTGTCATCAATTACACCAAAACCATGCCGGGTGCAAGAAAACTACGAAGACTATTAGCTGCTCCGTCAGCCAAATTATCAGAAATACATCGTCAACAGGAAAGAACCGAATATTGTTTCCAACTTGAAAATTTCGGACAAGCTCTCATTGATCTTTTGAAAGAAATAAGCGATATGGAAAGATTAACCGCACGTCTTATTACAGGAAAAATCCTTCCTAAGGAATGTTTGGCACTTGCTGAAAGTCTTCAGCGAGCCGAAAAAGTAAAACAATTTTTATTATCAGCAAATCCTTTTCAAGATTATTTTTCCGGACTTAAACCCCAAACAGAATTTATTAACAAAATCTTTCATACCATTAATCCTGAATGTTCAAATACTATTGACGGCTCAGTAATTTTACCTCATATTGATCAAGATTTGGATCAACTGAAAGATATATTACAAAACGGAAAAAATTTCCTTATTAAACTGCAAACTGAAGAACGACTCAAAACAGGAATCAATACACTGAAAATATCATATAACAAAATTTACGGATATTATATCGAAATAAGTAAAGCGGCTTCACAAAAAACACCTCCCTATTATATCCGTAAACAAAGTCTTGTGAATTCTGAACGCTATACTATTCCCGAATTGGAAGAATTTGAGCATAAAATCCTAAAAGCTGAAGACTCCATCTTAAAATTGGAAAGAGAAATTTATTTATCCCTTCTGGAAAACCTTCAGCAAAATTATCATGCATTGATTTCTTGGGCGGATTTTATTACAGAAGTTGATTTAAGATTGGGTTTGGCGATAGCAGCAAGAAAAAATAATTATACCAGACCTTCTATTACGAATAATTTTGATTGGAAAATCGAAGACGGACGTCACCCCATTGTTGAAAAAATGATTAAAAAAGATGTATTTGTTGCCAATAATACCAATATTGACTCAGTAGATTCAAGAATTTTAATTATTACAGGACCTAATATGGCAGGGAAATCAACTTATTTAAGACAAAACGCTTTATTTGCCGTATTGGCTCAAATCGGTTCCTATATTCCTGCAGCAAAAGCTCAAATGGGAGTCATTGATAAAATTTTTACAAGAATAGGTGCATCTGATGATCTTAGCTCAGGAAGATCTACATTTTTTGTAGAAATGGAAGAAGCTTCGGCTATTATTTCTCAAATGACCCCAAACAGTTTAATTATTATGGACGAATTAGGACGAGGTACTTCTACTCAAGATGGATTGGCATTGGCATGGGCTATTTTAGAATATTTTTTGTTTCAAAAAGAAAAAAAAGCAAAAATTTTCTTCTCTACACACTATTATGAACTAACAGAATTAGGAAAATTTAAAAGTATCAAAAATTTTTCTATGGCTATTCAAGAAAAAGACGGAAAACCTATTTTTTTACGAAAAGTAATAGAAGGCAGTGCTTCAAAAAGCTACGGTATCCATGTTGCAGAAATGGCAGGAATGAATCCCGAAATCGTAACGCGTGCTAAAGAAATTCTAGAGCAATTGGAAAACGAAACATTTTTTCATCCTTCTGAATCCAAACAAAAAAATATTCAAAACAATTTATTCAACACCACAAATATCCAAGCAAAAGATCCACTTATAGATAAGAAAAATCAAATTTACGATATTCTTTCTTCCACAAATCCTAATATTTTAAATCCTTTAGATGCATTAAAACTGATATTTGAATTAAAAAATATTATAGAATAAAATCCGATGTTATTGATATTTTATTTAATTAAAGTATTCATTCAACGCTTTGTTTAACCGGCGAAAATCATGTTCTGTATGTAAAGGTGAAAAAAAGAGCTTATTTCTTTTTAGATAAATTCCTCTTTTTTGAAAAAACACAGGATCCAAATACTCTTCTGTACAAGCATATCCATGATAAGATACAATATGTTTATGATTAAATACCGGAACATCCATTTTTATCAGCTGATGAAAATATTTTGCTCCTTCCAAAAGAATAATACCATCCTCAAATGTAGACGGTGGATAATTCATCAAAAACTTAGAAGCCGCAACGCACAATCCCCTCCCTGCAAAAGGAACAGCCAAAATAAGATGATTCCAATCTTGATTAAATGTAATAACTTTTTTGTTATGCCGAAACAAAAACCGTGAATGAACCTGTACTAGATAATTTGCTAAAGAATTCCACTCTATAGTACCATTCCGATCATCTTCAAAAAAAACAATATCGTAAGGTTGCTTAGGTATCGTTGCATCCTCCAATAATACTACTTCTACCAAAGGTTTCAGTAATGAGACCAACGATATCAAATATTCATTCTCACAAGCAATAGTGATTTGCTTTTTATTAATCTTGTTGACAAGAGCAAGCGTAAATTCTAAAAAATTGGGAAAAAAAGCCAAGTGATCAAAATTACAAATTGTTTTCCAATGCTTATAAGTTTTATAAAAGAATTTATGATAGTGTTCCGGAGTATTAATTCCATAGGAAAGAGCATTTTTTGCAAACATTGTTAATCGAGAAGGAGCATATTCTGCAAAAATTTCTCCATTTTGAAGATAAAAATCAACATATTTGTTGCCGTCAATATCATATAGAAACACACCTTTTGATTTTTTAATAATCAACGAATCCCTTTCTAACAAAAGATATTCAGCATGTTTTTTGGAAAAATGATTGGAAAAATGTTCAGGATGAGCAAAAGATGACATAACCTCTCCATATTACAACAATATCCTCCTTAATAATAAGGAGGATATTGATATTTTTACAGTATTTATAATATTTATTTTGCGTACTCTACAACACGCATTTCGCGAATAAGAGTGACTTTAATTTGTCCAGGATACTGCATATTGCCTTCGATCTTCTTAGCAATATCTCTTGCAATACCATAAGCTTGGTCATCCGTAACTTTTTCTGCAGTCACAAAAACTCTCACTTCACGACCGGCTTGGATTGCATGAGCTTTTTCAACACCTTCACAGGATAACGACAATTCTTCCAATTGGTGCAGACGCTTGATATAATCATCAAACGATTCTCTACGAGCTCCAGGACGAGCAGCTGAAATAGCATCACACAACATAACAAGAGAACCTTCAATAAATTTACATTCTTCTTCACCATGATGGCAGGCAATGGCATTAACAATACGTTCGGATAAGCCAAACTTTCTTGCAACTTCAGCACCAAGAATAGCATGTCCGCCTTCACCTGTTGTTTTAATTGTTTTACCAATATCATGTAAGAGACAAGCAATCTTAGCAGATTCAATATCAATGTTCAATTCTCCAGCAAGCATTCCGGCAAGATTGGCAACTTCAATAGAGTGTCTGTATACATTTTGCCCATAACTGGTTCTGTATTTTAATCTTCCTATATAAGGATACAAACCTCTTGGAATATTAACTTTCAATTCTTGACACGCTAATTTACCAGCTTCAACAATATCTAAATTAATATCTTGTTGAATTTTGGTAACTATTTCTTCTATACGGGTAGGATGAATCCTTCCGTCTTGAACCAATTTTTCCAAAGAGAGACGGGCAATTTCTCTTCTATAGGGATCAAACGAAGAAATAATAACTACTTCAGGTGTGTCATCAATAATTAAGTCTACCCCTGTAATTGACTCAAAAGATCTGATATTCCGACCTTCTCGACCGATAATTCGACCTTTCATATCATCATTGGGAAGATTCACAGCTGTAATAAATTTTTCTGTTGATATTTCAACAGCATTTCGTTCCAAGCTTGTAACCAAAATAGCCCTAGCTTTTTGATGTGCTTCTTCACGAGCTTCTTCTTCAATCTTTTGAATCATCGGAATAACATCATTTTTTGCTTCCGATGTCATTTCATCGATTAGTTTCTGCTTTGCATCCTGAGCACTCATTTCCGCTACTTTTTCAAGAGCTACAATATGTTCTTGTTTAATATTAAGCAGTTTTTTTTCAAAAATTTCTATTTCCGACTCTTTATTGGAAATATTTTTTTCACGCTTTTCAAGATTGTTTAACTTTTTTTCTAAAGTATCTTCTTTTTGGACTAAGCGTCGTTGCATTTGTTGAAGTTCATTTTGACGTTCGCGATATTCTTTGTCGAATTGTTTTCTTTCTTCAAAGATCTTATCTTTTGCTTCAAGAATGAGTTCTTTTTTGCGAGCCTCTGCATCTTTTTGAGCATCTTCTAATATTAACTTAGCTTTTTGTACCATAGAATTTTTACTAATTTTATATATGAGACTTCTCAAAATATACCCTAATGCAAGCCCTAGTAATACAACAACAATCCATATCAGAAGATTTTCAGTCGTAATATTGTTCATTTTTATCTCCATAATTTCTGACATTAAATCTTTCAATTATTGATGTTGTAAATTTTCTACTATCATTATTTTTATTTAAATCTTTGCCCTTAATTTTAAATAATATAAACTTATAGAAATTACACATTTACTTAATAGTATATAATCAATTCAATCTTTTTGTCAATGATTTTAATTTATTTTTATTATCCGTCAATAACTAGGTATTACCTGTATTACAAATTTTGAAAAATAGACATTTCCTTATTTGTTCAGTTGTTAAATTTATTTATATTTCATCCTGACAAAAAATATTTCCTTACTATTAATCTTATATCTATCCTTCCCAAATACATTATAAATTTATATTGAAACTGTTATAGAATACAAATTGTTGATTTTTTTAGAATAATCGTACAATACTATATAGTACTATAAAGTAAGGAGAAATAAAAAAATTATGCGTTATTTATCAATATATGGAGCTGGAGGATTTCGTACTTTTTCAGGAATGATTTCCGGAAAACTTGCTTACACTCCTGAAAAAATCCCCAAAATTGATCAAGAAATTCTTGCAGAACGAGATTTCGTACAGCGGCTTCATATGCTTATAGATCCTTACACTGGAAATCACTACAAATTAAACAATATCCTCCCTATTATTCCTTCCGATATCGGAACGGTTCACGAAATTACACCCAAATTTTCTGTTTGGCATCCCAAAATACACTTAGCAGATTTAGGAGAACATCTTATTGCAGCTACATTAGCTGAATTTCTTCCCGAAAAAATGCAGAATACTCTTAATTTCGTTGCAGATTATTATGATTCCGGCCTTAGTTTCGCTAATGCGTTTGCATTAGAAAAAAAAGAAATTTTTTTTCCTCTATCTTTAAAAGATTCCATTATTCTACCCCCAACAGACCAAAATACAATATTAACTGCTGTTGATCAAGAAGAAAAAATATGGATTAATTCACGAAAAATGTTTATGAAAAATGTTTCCGTTCGTTTCGACGGAGTAAATTTCATTCGAATCTTGGGACATATGGCAACAATTATCCAAGCTCTTTATGAAACAGAACGAAAACGCATTCGATTTTTTAATGATCTTGTAAGTTTGGCTCTTCCTGCAGACGATATTGAATTTATTCTTGCGGGATATTATCTTGCCCAATCTCCTCTGCCTATTAAACATATTTATACCATTTCTTCTGACCACCGTATGATTCATCACTTTCTAGAAAAAGGAACCTTCCAGCTGACCACTTCCAAACCGCGGGCGGCATTCATGATTTCTTTATACAGAATGCTTTTTGAAGCTTCTCGAGGCTCTGTAGACAAAGTGACCAGATGGAAAAACGAATTAAAAACCCAAGGTAGTTTCCGCGTAGATGCAAAAACATTCGATAGCTTGACAAAAACATTGAAACCGATATTTTCAAAAAAGACATTATTGGATTCGGTACAAGAATCATTTACTTCACATACAGATATTGCAGCCGCCAAAATAACGTTAAGTGCTTATGCTGCCTCTTTGACTTCACAAGAACAAATTCTTGCTTTCGAACGACAAAATCCTCTTTTAGAAAAAACAAACCAACC
The DNA here is from genome assembly GCA_051647535.1 of Brevinemataceae bacterium. GTDB lineage: Bacteria > Spirochaetota > Brevinematia > Brevinematales > Brevinemataceae > Brevinema_A. Next base: position 56,584 of record JBOFEA010000021.1, on the reverse strand, counting down.
GTTCTCTATTACAAAAGAGTTGCCTTCCGTACAAGAATAATAATTTTACACAGACATCTATGAAAATATTGAAATTAGAGGTAATAATATGCGTTTTTTGATTTTTTTATTGTTATTTTCCAACCTGCATGCTCTTTCACCGCAAAATATCCCTTGGGAAGAAACCAAATTTATCAAAAAAATATTTGATACACATAATATTTCAGGTACATTTGTATTATTTGATTCGTTTCAAAACAAATTCATTGGTATTAATAAAAAACGTGCTTTTCAAACATTCATTCCGGGTTCCACATTCAAATTTCCTAACAGCATCATCGCATTAAACGAAAAAGTTATTCAAGACAAAAATCAAACATTCTACTCTTGGGACGGATCAGACGTATTTTTGGAAGAATGGAAGAAAGATATGAATTTGGAACAGGCATTCAAAACATCCAATGTTCCTGCTTACCAAAAAATAGCATTTCTTGTTGGAAACAAAAAAATGATATCTAATCTCATCCTTATGGATTACGGAAACAAAAAAATAGGAACAAATATACAACGTTTTTGGCTCGATGGTCCGCTTCGTATCAGTGCCGTAGAACAAGCTGTTTTTTTGAACAATTTGGCAAAAAAAGAATTACCTTACGATTCGGAAATTTTAACCCAAGTACACAGTATCAGCTTAATCGAAAAAACAAAGCATTGGGAAATGCATGGAAAAACAGGCTGGACAACATCGGAAAAGCCTTCTATTGGATGGTTTGTAGGATGGATTAAGAAAGATTCAAAAATTTATAGTTTTGCATTGAATATGGATTTGGAAGATTCTTCCCAACTATTTTTAAGAACTCAAGCTGTGAAAGAAATTTTGACAGCCTTAAAAGTTATTGATTAATTGTTCAGTATCTTCAGCATGATCATACAAAACTATATTCTTATTACTATTTTAAAGTTTATTTTTAAATGATAGAGAAGAAACGCTTTGTTTCAAAATAATATTTAAGGAAAACAAGTATGACAACAGAATTATACGCTCATCGTATCAGATATTATGTCATTGATATGATTGAAAGATTGGGATTTGGACATTTGGGAGGCTCATTATCTATTGCCGATATACTTGCCGTACTTTATAACGAAGAATTCCATGTTGATCCATCAAATCCAAACTACCAAGACAGAGATTATTTTGTGCTTTCAAAAGGACACGGAGGACCGGCATTATATGCGACTTTAGCCTTAAAAGGATTCTTCCCCACAGATAAACTTTACACTTTAAATAAAGCTCCAACAATGTTGCCGTCACATCCGGATCGATTACTGGTTCCGGGAGTAGATGCTACAACCGGCTCACTCGGACAAGGTATATCTCAAGCTGTCGGTATTGCCTTAGGTCTTTCTATAAAAAATACCTCTCAACGAGTATATAGTATTTTGGGAGACGGAGAACTTCAAGAAGGACAGTGCTGGGAAGCATTCCAGCATGCAGGACATCAAGCATTATCAAATCTTATGATATTCATCGATTTCAACAAATTACAATTGGATGGAAACATTAATACTATCTCTAATCCTTTCGATATTGCTGAAAAAATAAAAAGTTTCGGCTGGAATGTGATTTCTATTGACGGACATAATCAAGATCAAATTAAAAGTTCTTTTGCAGAAGCTAAAAAATGTACATCTCATCCAACTGCTGTTATTGCACACACCATAAAAGGAAAAGGAGTACCTGAATTTGAACAAAATTGTCCCCATCATCTGCGTATAGACGATAAAATCAAATCCATACTTATTTCCGCTAAAGATTCTTTCAGCAAATTTTTATAGGAAGGAGCATATAATGTCATACAAAACATTCTCAACTCTAGAAGTGGATTCTATAGAAATAAGAACCGCTATTGCACAAACATTAATTGAAGAAGCTGAAAAAAAATCTGACATTGTAGTGTTAGATGCAGATCTTATCAGTTCCAGTGGATTAGGAGTTTTTCAAAAAAAATTCCCATCACGTACATTCAACGTAGGTATTATGGAAGCTCATATGATGGGAGCTGCAGCAGGTCTTTCAATTACAGGTTTTTTTCCTTTTATTCATACGTTTGCTCCATTTGCATCACGCCGTATTTTTGATCAAGCCACGTTATCCGGTGCATATTCCAACAATTCCGTAACTATTCTGGCTTCTGACCCGGGAATAGCGTCTTGTTTTAACGGCGGTACACATACTACATTTGAAGATATTGCTATGTATCGTACACTGCCCAATACAATTATCTTTGATTTGGCAGATACCGTCCAAGCAGCATCCGTAATCAAATCAAGAATTAATACTTACCGTGAAGGACTATGTTATATTAGATTTCCTAGACGGGGAATATATAAAATTTATCAGGAAAATTCTGAATTTTCTCTTGGAAAATTTCCTATTGCTAAACAAGGGTCGGATATTGCTATATTTACTTCAGGACTTACACTTTCCTATGCACTGGAAGCCGCTTATTCTTTAGAAAAAGAAAATATTTCTGTAAGAGTAATTGATTGTTTCACACCATCTCACATGGACAAAGAAACCATCTTAGCAGCTGCTAAAGAATGCCAACATTTAATTGCAATAGAAAATCACAGTATTCATGGAGGATTGGCTAGTGCTGTTGCTGATGTATTAATTGAAAACCATCCTGTTAAGTTGCATCGCATTGGAACCCATACATTCAGCGAAGTAGGAGATTTGACATACTTAGCTCATAAATTCGGATTTTCAGCAGAACAAATTACTTCATACATTAAAAAGTTAGTATAGAGTTGTTTGACTGAATTTTTAATTCAACAAAAAAGTATTTTTATTTTGGAAGGCAGTACATGGTTTTAACAATAACATTAAATCCTGCAGTTGACTATTATATGGAAACAGATTCGTTAAGTTTGGGTAAAAGTTTCACTGCAAAATCCGGACATTTTGTTGCAGGAGGAAAAGGTATAAATGTCTCCCGTGTTCTTTCCAATTTTAATATCCCAACAAAAGCTGTCGCTTTGTTAGGAGGCTTTACTGGAAACTTTATTGCTCAACAGACAAAAGATATTATTGAACCTATTTTTATCAACGACACCACCCGCCTTAATACAAAAATTAAAACTTCTTCCGAAGAAACCGAAATTCACGGAAAAGCACCGGAAATTTCCTCTGAGGAACTTCTGAAAATAAAACAATATTTATCTCAGCTTACCTCAGAAGATATTTTAATTATGTCCGGATCAATTCCCGGCGGAATCTCTCAAGATATCTATTTTGAACTGGCACAATCACTTCCTTCAAAAGATACAAAAGTGATTATTGATACTCGTGGAATAGCATTAAAAGAAGCATTGAAATATCCTAATATTTTTCTCATTAAACCCAATAAAGATGAATTAGTAGAATTATCCGGTCAACCGATTGATTCTTATCAAGATGCATACCGAATCGCCTCAGAACTCAAACAAGCTTATCAGATAGAAAACATTATTGTTTCACTTGGAAAAGATGGGGCTTGTCTATTGACTAAAGATAATACTTATTACGCTCCTGCCTTAACAGGAACACTTGTCAGCAGTGTAGGTGCAGGAGATTCACTGGTTGCAGGATTTACAGCAAAATATTTGGAAACACGAAACACGGAATTAGCTTTTCAATTCGGTATTGCCAGTGCTTCCGGAACTGTGTTTTCTGAAGGATTATGCTCTCTGCAAACAGCTAACATATTAAATTCTCAAATCTCAATCCAAAATATCAAAATTTAGGAGGTAATCATGGAGCATTTATTTTCTCCGGATCTTATCCTTACAAATATCGCCTGTAATGACAAATTGTCATTGCTGAAAGAAGCATCTCAGCAGTTGTTCAAACACCAATATATTAATAATACCGACTCCTTTCTTAAGGCTCTGCTTGAGAGAGAAAAACATGGTACGTTAATTGACGAAAATATTGCTATACCCCATGCAAAAACTAACAGCGTTGACAAAGCTGGAGTTGTTATTATTCGAACCGCATCTCCTATTATTTGGGATGAGAAAACAAAAGAAACAGCTCAATTGTTCTTTGTAATCGCAATGCCTCAAAAAGAACATAATCTTCATGTGGAACTTATTTCTATTATCAGCAACGTTCTTCAAAATCAAGACAATCTCAATATTCTTATGTCTTCTGATAATCTTCAGGAAATATATCATTTGCTGAATCAAAAACCAAGTGTGTCTAATGACTCAATATCTTCAGAACCACCTAAAATTATTGCCATAACATCATGTCCAACAGGTATTGCTCATACTTATATGGCTGCTGATGCTTTAAAAAAAGCCGCTACAGCAAAAAGTATTAGTATTCGTGTTGAAACACACGGATCTGACGGACCTAAAAATATTCTTTCTTCTGAAGATATAAATTACGCTCAAACAGTCATCATAGCATCTGACAGAGAATTGGATTTATCCCGCTTCGAAGGCAAAAAAGTTATCTTTGAAAGTGCAGGATATACTGTTAGGCACGCTGAAAATGTTATTCAAAAAGCACTTGATCCTAATATCCCTATATACCGTACTTCTGACAATTCTAACTCCGGCTCAAAAGGTATTTACAGCCAATTAATGACCGGTGTATCTTATATGCTCCCATTTGTTGTTGGAGGAGGAATTTTGATTGCTATAGGATTTATGTTTGGAATTACATCCCATGATCCTTCTGCACCGGATTACAATCCTATTGCTCAATTCTTGCACACCCTTGGTGGTTCGGGAGCATTTGCATTGATGATTCCTATTCTTGCCGGATATATTGGGTTTGCAATCGCAGAAAGACCCGCATTAATGCCCGCTATGACAGGTGGTCTACTCGCCGCTAATAACGGAGGTGGATTCTTAGGAGGATTAATTGCCGGATTTATTGGCGGATACTCAATCGTTCTTCTGAAAAAATTCTTTTCTTTCCTTCCTAAAAATTTAGAAGGATTAAAACCTGTTCTGTTTTACCCTGTATTCGGCTTATTATTAACAGGAATAGTATTAATGCCTGTTTTAACACATATTTCCGACCTTAACAATTCTATTTCCGATTTTCTAAATTCATTAAACAATACCAATCTTATTTTGTTAGGAGCTCTTTTAGGCGGTATGATGGCTGTAGACTTAGGCGGCCCCGTAAATAAAGCTGCTTTTACATTCGGAATCGCCGCAACTGCAGCCGGTAATTATTTCCCTCATGCTGCTGTTATGGCAGGTGGTATGACTCCCCCTCTTGGAGTTGCCCTTGCAACAACACTGTTCAAAAAGTATTTCTCCAAAACCGAACAAGAAGCCGGTATTGCATGTTATGCCTTAGGTGCTTCTTTTATTACTGAAGGTGTTATCCCTTTTGCAGCAAGCAATCCTTTGATCATTCTCCCTTCATGTATTCTTGGATCTATGCTGGCCGGAGCATTATCCATGTTGTTTCAATGTCAGCTTCCTGCTCCTCATGGAGGAATCTTTGTATTCCCATTAATTACTAATGTTTGGCTCTATATAGTAGCAATTGTAGCAGGTTCACTCTTAACAGCCTTGCTCATAGGAATTCTAATGAAAAAAGAAAAAAATAAAAAACATGCTCAATCTCTTAATGTATAAACAACTATTAATCAAAGAATCATAAACAAAAATAATACCAATAAATAATCATTTATTGGTATTATTTTTCACCTTAATCATTAATATCTTAAAACCATTATTCCAAATTTTTAACAAACAACTATTAAGTAAAATTATTTATTCTCTTTAGTTGACAAGCATAGGTATTTATAATAAGATATTTATATTATTATAATTGAGAGGTAATACCATGTTTAAAAATTTTATTAAACAATTAGCATTCTACCTGCATCTTCATAATATTATTTCAGATCCTTCTGTATTAACAGAAGAAAATTACAGCGAGTATGTGAAGCAATTCCAATCTACAAAAGGACTTCCTATCACAGGACAAACAGATGTTCACACTTTATGGGAACTTCAATATCCCTTTGCAGCAGAAAATAAAGTATACCATATTCAAACAATAGATGCCGATATAACTAAAGACTTTGATTGTTTACCAAACTTTTCCGTACGTTCCGATTTATTTCCAAATATTCAAGAAGCTTTTAATGAAGTCCGCCAATTAGGTGGGAAAATTTATTCTTCAGGAGCACTGCGTTCCTTAGATGCACATGTCACTCCTGGACGTTCATCAACTTCTTTACATTATACAGGAATTGCATTCGATCTGTGTATCAATGCCGGTTTTACCAATCCCGATAAAGATCCTTATGTAGTTGTCAGAACCAGATTTGATTCCGAAGTGGATCCATGGACACCCGGATCAGTTTATTTCAAAATTTTCTTCAGATCCGAAATGGGAATCACTCAAACTCTAAAAGCAATTTATTGGCAAAACCACGCATCTGGTGTAGATCTTTATAAAGAAGTCACTGGAAAATTTATTTGCTTAAGTGATGTCATGTTTAAGCATGGTTTTAGTACAATTCCTCCTAGAAGTGAATTCTTAAGAGATACAAATCGGAATTATTTATCCTCAGAATGGTGGCATTTCAATGGATCATTTAATATTGTTCGAGGATTTTCACTCTTTGGAATTGAATTGATTAAAACATTTGGCCTGCAAAAAGTACAAAGCTCTCCTGTTTGGCAATCCCGATTAGCAGTATTTAATTATGCCGGATTTATAAATACAGATTATATTGATCCTAAATCATAACAACAATCTTTCTTAGAAAATCATAAAAAAATCCTCCTTAGATAGGAGGATTTTTTTACTTTGTATTTCTTATTTTTTGATATGCTTGCTCTAATGGAAAGTGAAATTTTTTATTTATTGTGTCATAAGACATCCATTCTCGAGGCTCAACATAAATACCTTGCACAATAAGTGAAAGATGTAAATGATCCCCTGTAGACTGTCCTGTAGTACCGCTGATTGCAATTTGCTGTCCGGATTTTACTTTATCTTTCTCTTTAACCAACAGTTCACTGTTATGAGCATAGAATGAGTAAACATGAAATCCATGATCGATAAAAATTGTTTTTCCATTACCGCCATTCCAATCTGAATAAACAACTTCACCATCCATAAGTGCATAAATAGGAACATTTTTTTTCGAAGCCATATCCAAACCCCGATGAACTGAATAACGTACTGTTTTACCTTGATATGTATACGTTCGTTGATCGCCATACCCAGCTGTAGGAACAAAACCACGCATAGGAATAGATACGGTACTGAAAAAATTTGTACTTTTAATAACTTGATTGATACTGTCCTTAAAAGAAGTTCTGGTTAATCCCCAGCGATCAGCTGTTTTTTGTTTGGAAAGCACTTTATTAATGGCAAGCATATTTCCTTCAAGTTTTTTCGCTTCTTCTTTGGATAATGATAATTCTTTTGCTTTCTGAGACGCATAATCATGAGGAAGTGTGATTGTTTTTTTTGTGTATTCTCGTGATTTTGCTTTCATTGAATCCAAAGGTTGTATAGTAATATTACCGGCCTTATCAACTGCAACAACTCTATGAGTCCATTTTTTAGAATGATCAGAATACCAAGGAAATACAACAGTATAATAACCATTCTTAACAAAAGTTTTAGGATAATAAGCAATATTTTTTTCATCAAGAACAGCTAAAAAAGATAAATTTTCTTTAGATTCGCTTTTTACAACAACTAACCCAGCACCACCATGCTCCATATCAGAAGATTTAGTAAGAATTTCAAGATCCGGTGCATTAGTTTTGATTGAAACAGGTACTTTGTACTGATTAAAGACTGAAAATAAAGGAGTATTTTTAGAAACTAATAAACAAGATTGTTTTTTTAACATCTCCACATTAAATACTTCAGACAATCTATAAACGTATTGAATACACTCATAATTTGTTTCTAACGTCTTTTTCATAGGAATAGTATAATCTTCAACTTTCAAAGAAATATCATAGACAGACCCTAATTCATAAGGCAAAGATAAAGGGGTAGAAAAATTCCAAGAAAATTTTTGAATTTTACCCTTTGCATTAACAGGAAGAAGAAGAGACATACTAGTAAAAGCAAATACCGGGGTAAGTAAAAACCCCAGTATTGTGATAAAATGCTTCATATTATCATCCTAGATCATTAAAATTAATTAGGAGAAACGTTTTTTTGAGCGAAAGTAGTTTTCATACCAGAATTCCAATCAATATTTTCAGGTCTGAAAGTATTGATCTCCCAATAAAACGGACTTTCCGTTTCATCAATTCTCCGATTTTTTTCAAAAGTAGGTTCTCTAAAAGGAACCATTAATAAGTTTAATCCTAAAATCTCAAATCCATGGTAAGTATATAATATTTTATTATCATTTTTTACCGGATTCGCTGCAACATAAATTCCCTGATAAGAACTTATCGCATCATGAAGAGCAAATTCTATGTCTCCAATCTTAAAATTACCGGATCCATCAATTGTAAGCTGGTTTCCATCATTACCCACTTGATAAATTCCATTTACATTTTTTATAAACTCTTCTTTAAATATATTACTTGTTTCATTACGAGGGGTTGGTGCTTTTCGGAAAGCTAATGCTTCAACTTCTTGGTCTTTCTTTGTCTGACAAGCAGCCACAGAAACAATAAGATACAATAATACAAACCATTGTCTAATATTTTTCATAGAAATTCTCCTTAAGAATTACAACAAATATTCCCTTTTCAATATTAAACATTTTATTTCATTTTTATTATACGTTATTTAAAGTCTAAAATCAATCGAAAAGGATTCTCTATTTATTAATAAAATATCATCGGACACTACTATATCAAAATTTGAATTTTTTTGAATATATTTTTTTCAAACTTGACAATTTTAGATTTATTGATTATAATATTATGCAGTTAAGGGCGATTGGCTTAGTTGGTTAAAGCGCCTGCTCGACACGCAGGAGATCAATGGTTCGAATCCGTTATCGCCCAATTTAACGCTTAGCCGCCTCAAGCTAAGCGTTTTTATTTTAATTAGAGAACAAATAATATTGTTTTGTCTAAAAAATTCAGGATAAATCAATGAAAACAAACAAACATTTGTATTTTATGGCTCATGCCGAAGTGACCGCATCCGCATCAAAATGTACATATTTTCAAGTTGGAGCAGTCATTGTAAAAAAAGATCGAATCATTTCACATGGATACAACGGTACTCCGGCTAATTTCCCTGAAGACTGTCCTGATTTCTTTTGCGGAAATCCGGAAGAACGGGAAGCTCATCATATCTTTTCCGAACAAACAACTATTCACGCAGAAATGAATGCTCTTCTTTGGGCTGCCAGAGAAGGAATTGCTGTAGATAAAGCAACAATATACGTCACTCTACAACCTTGCCACAATTGCGTCAAATCATGCATTGCCGCCGGTATTGAAACCATCATATACAAAAACTCTTATGATAGAGCCCAACAGTATTCACAAGAATTCTGTCAAAAAGCCGGAGTAAAATTAATTGCTTTGGATTCATTAATTGATTAACATGAAAGGAAGATAATATGAAAGTGTTTGTCCCTAAAAGTTCCGGATTCTGCCCCGGTGTAAAAAGAGCCGAAGAAGGCGTTTTCCAATTAAAAGAAAAACATCAAACAGTCCATACATACGGTCCTTTAATACATAACAAAATTTATATTGATATGCTTGAAAAAAATAACATCTGTACAGTTGATGTCGATTCTCTTCCTGAAAACAGTATCTTAGTAATACGAACCCACGGTATCCCCAAACAAAAAGAAGCCGAACTGGCAAAAAGATTTACTTTAAAAGATTTAACATGCCCTATTGTTAAAAGAGTACAAAAAGATGTAGAAAAAGCTTCTGATGCCTCATCTTTCTTGATTATTTCCGGTAAAAAAGCCCATGCAGAAATCCAAGGTTTGGTTAGTTATGCTAAACACTATTGTGTTATAGAAACCAAAGAACAACTAGAATTTTTCTTAGCAAACCACTCTGAAATTATTCCCAAAGAATGCTCTGCGTTATTTATTTTATCCCAAACTACCTACTCCCGTGAATTCTTTGAAACCTTATGTTCGGAAATAAAAAAAAATATCACATCGCTACCCATTAAAATCAAAGATACGATCTGCCCTGTCACCGAAAATAAAGAAAAAGAATCTTTAGAAATTCAAAAAGAAACTGATTTTACCATTGTGATCGGCGATCCGGACAGTTCCAATTCAAAAAAACTTTATAATATTCATAAAGAAAATAATGAACAAACAATTTTTGTACATAATCTTGAACATTTACAGTCAATGAAATCAGATTGGACAGGAATTAATAATGTATTAGTTGTTTCATCAACTTCTACTCCGCGTTTTATAGAAAAAGAAATTGTTGATTTTTTAGAAAATTACTCGGCTTAAGGATTACTAATGACTTTCCTATCATTTTTAGATGAAACCAAACACATTGTATCTCAAGAAATAAAACAAATTTGTGATATATTATCCAAATATTCTTCTCCTGAAGCAACAACAGCATCACAAAGAATTAAAGAATTTACATTACGAGGCAAAATGATTAGAGCCTGTATTGCTCGATTATCAGCATTGTCGTTTGGTTCGTCAAAGAATAGTAATGAAATTAATAAAATTGCAGCAATTATAGAATTAGCTCAGTCAGCACTATTAATTCATGATGATATTATGGATAATGATGACTTAAGACGTGGCAAACCGTCCATACATAAAATATACGAAAACGATTTATCCTGCCCCAAGGCTGAACAAGCCGGTAAATCACTAGGATACTGTATCGGTGATGCATTATTATTTTTTATATTTTCTCAACTAGCTTACTCACCAAAATTGACAACGTTATTTTCAGAAGAATTAACTCATACTGCTTTTGGACAAGCTTTTGATATCACATTATCCACAAAAACAAACTTAGAAATTGACCAGCAAGATCTCTTTGATTTGATCAAATATAAAACAGCTCATTATACGTTCCGTCTGCCTCTTTTAGCCGGTGCAATATCCTCGGATTCATCTCTTGACCTTATTCCCAAACTTGATAGATTTGCTGTTTTAGCAGGATATATCTTTCAAATTAGAGATGATGAATTAAATCTAATTTCTTCCCAAGAAATGGATAAAACATTTGGCGGAGACGTTAAAGAAAACAAAAAAAATCTATGCATGTTCTACTTGTTAGAATCTAACTCTCAAGTAAAAAATTTATTAACTGATCCCCAAACAGATATTCGGAAAATACAAGAACTATATATATCATCAGGTACTCAACAAAAAATTCATTCCATAATACAAACATTTCAAAAAGAAACATTGGAAATTATTAATTCGCTTCCCATTCAACATAACTTACAACCACTATGGAATGAATTAATTTATTTTTTATCAGATAGAATCAAGTAAATTGATATATATGTATATATCATAAATGATTAAAATTTTTCGATATCGGTCCAGTCATCATCTTCTTCCTGTTTATCCAAGTCCCATTCAGAATCTTCATCCCAGTCTTCATCCCAAATAGTGTTTTCAAATAAAACTGTTTTGCTCAATAACATAACAACTCCTAGCTTTCAATTATTAGAAATATCTATTATATTTTTATAAAAATATATTATTAAGTAAATCATTCGTCTTGTCAAGATTTTTTATTATAAATTTTAATAAGCGTTCTTGATTTTTTATTAGAAATCATTTATAATACTATATCGTGATGGAGGTGATGAATATATAATAGTGGAAACTAAGGAGTATTAATAATGGGAAACTGTATTTTCTGCCGTATTGCCGATAGATCTCTTCCTGCAGATATTGTATATGAAAATGATTTCATATTAGCTTTTCATGATATTAATCCTCTTGCAAAAATACATATTGTTGTTATTCCTAAAGAATGCCGTATATTTTTTCACGAAACATCTGACGGTACTCTATTAAAACTACTTTCCGCTATAAAAGTGATTGTCAAACAACAAGGATTAGAAGAAAACGGATACCGGCTTATCAATAATAATGGTACAAACGGTGGTCAATCTGTACCTCATATTCACTTTCATATTCTTTCCGGAGAACAATTAGGTCATAATTTATCCGGCAAGTGACAACTTTACAAATATTTTAGGAGAAAATATGTTCTTAATAGTAGAAGTTCGTGACAACGAATCTGTAGAAAGCGCAATCAAACGTTTCAAAAAAGAAGTAGAAAAAGACGGAATCCTTACTGCAGAAAAAAAGCATCGTTTCTATGAAAAACCTTCTGAAACAAGAAAAAGAAAAAAAGCTGTTGTAAAGCGTAAAATCGAGAAAAAAGTACGAAAAATGAAGCAAATGGAACGCTATGCATAATAATAAAAAACAAGCCTTTAAAGGCTTGTTTTTTATTATTTAATACTCTTTATTTTCTCAACAACTTATTCTCTAGTATGTTGAAGGCATATATTCATTTTTAATATACCAGTATTTCTTCTTTATGGTTGTGAATAAAAATATCTCAACTTCCCTATAACTTATATACCTATTTACCATTTATTTTGAGGTATAATTGTAGATTTATCGGTTTTCTTATCTTGGCGTTGGAAATTATTTTTTTCTTCTTCTTCTGCAACTCCAAGAAGATTATCAATATCACTAGGTGATACCGATTGAGAAGGTGTTTGATCTTTTTTATTTTGCTCAGAATTTGACGCATTTGACTGCTTATCTTCTGAAGATTCTTCCTGTGGATTTTGTTGATTATCTTGCCCTTGACTTTGTTGATTTTGCTGATCTTTGTTTTGACCGGTATTTTGATCTTGATTTTCATCATTTTCCGGACTGTTGCTACCTTGTTGATTTTTAAGTGCCTGAACATACAAATAATTATTTAAAGCTTTATTATATAATTTGGATTTCACAGTATGCTCACGCATAATTTTTTTATACAATTCTAATGCTTCATCTAATTTTTTACCCTTTACATAAGCATTTGCGGCATTAAATAATGATTTAGCAGCAAGTTCTTGATTCTCCGAATTTGTAAGTGCAAGGAACGACTTCTCTGCTCTTTCACCTCTATCTAATTGATACAATGCAGTCGCTTCACCAAATTTCGATTTAACGTTTTTGGGATTATTTGCTATTGAACGCTGATAAAAACGCAGAGCTTTTGAATATTCCCCTTTTTTATATAATCCATAAGCTTTACTTTCTTCCCCCAATCCATAAGAAGGACATGCTGCAAATACAAAAAACAGAATCATCAATTTTTTCAACACTCGACGCTCCGGTAAAAATAAATATAACAAAATCATCAACAACGCTACAATAATAAATCCTCTAAATCGAGGTTCAAGAAGACTATGAGATTTTGAATCAAAAGGATTTTTTTCAGCATTTTTGATTAATTTATCAATTTTACCAAATACTTCAGAATCTATCGATAAATAATCACCTTTAGAATCAGCAGCTAGTTTTTCCAAGTATTTTGTATCTAATTTGGAAACGACATCTTGACGCAGAATATTTTTTAAATATCCTACATGTTGGCCTCTTGCATCAGTTACAGGTATTTTACCACCTTCTTCAGTTCCCACTCCGACAATGACCAAATGTATATCGCTTTGTTCAATATTATCCAAAGCCTGCTTAACATTACCATCCAAATTTTCACCGTCTGTAAACAAAATAATCATCTTATACGTAAGTGCATTCGTTGAAAAGGATGCTACAGATTGCTCTAATGCTTTTTGCAAATCCGTACTTTGAGAAGTGATTAAATCTGTCGATAATTCATTTACAAACAAATTAAGACTTTCAATATCAGTAGTCAACGGCAACATTCTAAAAGCATCTGCAGCAAAAGCCACTAAACCAACTCTGCTTCCTACAAGAAGATCACTCAATTGAAGGCTTAATTTCTTAGCTGCTTCCAAACGACTAGGAGCTATATCTTGAACATCCATACTTCGAGATACATCAAATGTCATCACAATATCTATACCTTCCAACTTTACATCAGTTGAAATAGACTTACCGCGAGGATCCAACAGTGATAACCCTATTAACACTGTTGCTGCAATAACACATCCTATTTTTATCTTATAAATATGCGGATTAAGACGATCAAATATCATCTTTTTTTGATAAGAGGAAAAAAAACTATTCAGAATAAATTTCCGTCGAAAAACTCCAAAAATAATTACTCCCAATAACACAGAAAATAATAGAATAATTAACGGTGCTTGAGCAAGATTAACAAACAGCATAGTTACTCCTTTACTCCAAATCAATAAATTTCTTTACGAATGCTTATCCCGAAAAGAATATTCAGCCAATTCTCTTTTTATATCAGACAAAAGTTTTATAAAAAATACGTATACCAGCAATGATACTGCTAATATTATAAATAAAACCCATAATAATGCAATAGGATTCGAAGAAAAATTTATTTTTTGCACAGGAACATATAGATTATTAAATAAGTTTGGAACGGATTGTTTCACAAAAAAATAATATATTTTTGACGCAAATGACAACACCGCTCCCAAAGCAAACATAATGACAGAATAAAAATAATATTTTTTATAAGGATTAAACTCAATCCCCCATTCATAACAATACAACAAAAATCGACGTTCCCTAAGCGAAACATAAAAACACAAAGCCACTAAGAGTAAAAAACTTACCCATACTTGAAAAAATACTGTCACCAATTCAGAATTTTTTGCTTTATAATTAAGAAAATTCCAATAGGAATAGTATTTATATGCAGGTTGAAATACTAGTGGTTCAACAAAAGAATCTTCTGAAAGTTTTTTTGATTTTAATATCTGTAATTTGGTAATATGATCTCTAGGTATTTCTAATGTCTTAGCTAAAACATCTGGATTTACAAAAATTGTGTTGTTCAAAATATTATCACCAAAATCAATTGTTTCCGTCACAGATACCGTTAATTCTTTAGGTATTCCATTACGATTTTCCAATACCAATAATAACATATTGTTTTCAGGAAAATATTCGCTGACATTTTTGCCAATAATAACTTGATTATTACCCGTTTTTTGGATAATATCATTAAATTCTGGAAGATAACTACCTGATATTCCCGATACAAAAATATCCTTTTTTATAAATGGCTGATTATAATCCTCTGCTTGCCCTTCCGTTTCAAGAACTGTCAGATAAAGGACATTATCATTATTTAAATGTTGAATTACTTCATTAGGTATAGAAAACGATTCGGATGGAACTCCAATAGATTGGTTATGCGGATAATTTTCGTGGAATAAGGTATATTTTCCTAAATAATTATTTTCCCAAAATTTTTCAATACCGTTCAAAACGGCATCGTAATAAAAATAACGATCTGAAGATCTAACACTCAAAAATGCAAATAATATCAAGGCAAAAACAAAATATGCTGATCTATTTTCCGATAATGCGGCAACATCAATCAAATAACAAAAAAATAATAATAATAAAAAAACAGCACTAAAACTTAACAATCCTCCAAACACAGCAAAACCAATTTTATACATAGGAAAATGAGCACTAAATATTGTTTTTAAAGGAAACGACATTTGTGGAAATAATCCTTCTGTGAGAATCATAAAAGATGCCGGCAAAGGAAGATCAAGTCTTATAAACAACATCAGCCACATCAAAGCCAACACAGATACACAAACAGAAAATTTAACCGCACCAACAACCATACCAAAATAAAAGCGGGGAGGAGATACATTACCTATTCGATACGCTAATTCAGAATAGTGTTCCGAGAAGAAATATTGATGTTTGAAATACATTAAAAATACTAATATTGCCAATACAGCATAAAAACAAAAAATCCATGTTAAGACATCTGAAGTTAAACGATTTAATATACGATATTGGTATTCTAATTTATCATCAGGTTGATATTGTTTTTGATAGGATATTACAGAAGACAAATTAGTAACCAAAAGAGACGCAAACGGAGCTGCTGAAAATCTAACATAATAATCGGTAAAAGAAGAACCAACAATATTAGTTAATGAATTATGAGAAACAAAAACTCCATAATTTTCTAAAAAAGGATCTTGATTACTAAAAATATAATGGACTCGATTACTTAATACAACATTCAAACTCGGAATAATAATAGGAAAAACACTACCAATTGCCAAATTAAATCGTTGAGCAAGTTTTTCCCCAATATTCACAAATCCTTCAGGAATAATTAATTGATTGGAACTACTGGAAATTTCAGAAGGAAACACAGTAGGATCATTCGACTCAACACCAATAAGCCGTATAGGAAAAGAATTTGTTTGATAAGTATACAATGCAGGGAGAATTGTTCTTTTTGCAATACTCCTTACAAATTCACGACCAGTAAGAGTTTCCAATCCTTGATTGGCTTCTTGCCACCATGTTTGAACATTTTTAACATTGTTAAGATTAAATTTTTGCGATTTGACAGACAAAAAAGAATTGTAATTTTCGATTACGGTTTTCCGAGAGTAAAACGACACTCCTTCCCAAACAGCAAGTATTATAAATAATAATCCCAGAACCAAACTTCCACTCAAACAAAGTTTAAACCAAATACCAAATTTGGGTCGGAGCATTTTTTTAGGAATCTTGAAACTCATGAATTAATGTTCTTCCGTTTTTACTATTCTGCCGTTCTTCATATATACAACTCGGTCTGCTTTTTTAAGATGAGCAGGATCATACGTCGTATAAACCAATGTTCCGCCTATCTCCTTTCTTAGAGCAAGCAAAGCATCAAACAAAGCTACTGCTTCATTTGAATGCAGTTGTTTTCCGGGTTCATCAGCAACTACTAAAAGAGGCTTTTTAATAAAAGCTCTTGCAGCCGAAATATACATTCTTTCGTAATATTGAAGTTTATGTATTGGTGCAGAAAGTTTAGATACCATTCCTAATGATTCCAATATATCTATCATCTGCGATCGCTGATTTTTTGCAGGAATTGAAAGAGCACTTAAAGGCATACTCAAACATTCTTGTACTGTCATATTTTCTAAAAACTCAGGTTCAAATCCTATGAATCCCATATATTTTCTTCTCATATTTGCTAATGCTGACTGAGACATATTAACCACATGTATATTATTATTAAACAAATATGTTCCTTTACGAGCACCCTCCAAACAAGCTAAAATTCGTAATAAAGCTGTTTTACCAGAACCAGAAGTTCCTACTAATGCAACAACTTCATTTTCTTCAATATTTAAGGAAACATTTTCCAACAATGTTCTTTCATATGATCCGTCAGGTATTTTTTTAACAATATCTTTTAATTCAGCCAGCATAAATATCTCCATTGTTTTCATGTACAAGTACATTATTTTAGAAAAACCTACGATGAATATTTTTTGACAATAATCCAGAATAACTATATTCTTTAATATATTTTCAATCTTATCAAGTATTAATATTATAGAAGGAATGATTATGAAATATTTTTGGATACGAATTAAATTATTTTTTACTTCTCAATCATTTTTGGATTTTGTGAAGAGAACAATAATTATACTGCCTATAGTTCTTGGAACACTAATTCTGTTTTTAAATCGGAACAAATTATTCCTAAACAGCAAAATAAAACATATGATTCTACAAGAAGTCGCAACATCCACAAACATCACTCTAAATCAAACAGAAATTTCAGATTACAACGTCTTCAATCACTCAATCGATATCACCTACCCATCTTCAGTATCTGATACCAATTTTTGGGAAGGTGATGCAATATACTACAGATATACAATATCTAACCATGGAATTCAAGATTTACAAATTAATTCGCAGGATCCATACCGTTCATTTGTTGATACAAATCAATAATATCCAAAAGCATCCATAACTTATCAGACGTAAGACTCCATCTTTTTTTACCTTTGCTGCCGTGTAAAGTAATGACTGCTGATCTCTGTTTCATGATAATAGAATCATTTTCAGCTAATACTTCATAAGGAGAAGGTGCAACAAATACACTAGTATTCTTATTGGAAGAATATCCGGAATTTGCAATTTTATTGGACATTTCTATATTATAATTCTTTAATTCTTGAATTTGTCTGGAACTGGAAACCATTTCTATCCGATTTCCCCTTAACTCTGCAAGTTTTTGGGAAGCATTTTGAGGTTCCCAAGGAAGTATCGGTGTTCTTTCCGTATCCAAGATCAGTAGCTGTAGTTTTTCAATGTCTTCAGGAAACAACTGTACATATGCCTTTTCTTGAGCATCAGAAATTTGTCCTGATACTATCTTATTAGTACCGGTTGCAGAAACAAATTGTTTAAAAATTAACGGAAATCTTATACTTCTTTTAACCGTTGATATTGAGACATATTGTGCATCTACTGTATCCGCACATCCGGGGGTATTAAAAACAGGATAATGAGACAACCAAAATTGCAAATCAGTAAATCCTGTCACAACATTTTTGGAAAGATAAGGCTGTATACTTAATATTCCCTTATCCCGAGTACCCACAAGTACCGGAACAGTATCATAGATAATTTGTCTGTTCTCTACGTCATAAAATTCAAATTGTATCACAGGTTTTGAAGACTCAGTAAACAAAGGTGTTGTCGGTGCTTTACTTAAAGAATAGACATCAGCAAAAATTAAAAATAACAAAGCTGTTATATATTTTATTTTTTTCTCTATTTTGATACTCATCGTTACTAAAACCGAAAATATATATTATGTTTTAACCACTCACTTTTTTGAGATCCGTCAAGAACTTCAACAACTTTAAGTGCAAACTCAAAAATACATCCTAAAGCTTTTCCGGTAATAAATATATCACTAACAACAACAGGTCGATCAACCCAATTTTTCATCTGTTCTTTCATTGATGGAAAACAAACCGCTTCTCTATTTCCAATCAAATCGGAAATAATTACCGGTCCGGCACACATTGCGGCGATATACTTATTCTGCTTGGCAAATTCGTTAATTAACTGCATTGCTTTGACTGATGATTGAATTTCTACATGCCCATGCCCGCCGGGAATAAATATTAAATCAAATTCTGTACTTGATACTTCGGAAAGCGTTAAATCCGTACTAAATCCCAATCGGCTTTGACCAATCACTGCTTTTTCTTCATGTACAGATACCAATTCTACAAGAAATCCGGCTCTTTTCCATATATCATAAGGAATAACAACTTCTCCTTCTTCGCATTTATTGGCAACCAATATTAGGATTTTCTTTTTAATTTCATTCATAATAACACCTCTTTTCGGCAAACCTAAGATTATAATATCAATATATTATCGGTGTTTTACTGGGTATTATTAGTATTATTAACAACTGTATTTGTCGAATTATTCGTTTTAGCGGCAGCTTCTGCTTCTAAAGTTTTCTTACTTTTTTTGTAGGTGTAAAATCCTAGTTTTAAACTAATTCCTATCGATAAACGATTAATTCCGTTAACATTTTGCACAGCACTGTTAAAAACAAAAAAATCCATTGACCAACCTAAATAAGGTTCTATCATCAACATAAAAGGAAGATTACTCATATCACTAACCAAATTCCTTTTCCAACGATATCCGAAATAAACATTAAAACCATACTGAGGGATAGTGCCTCTTTCCAAAATCAACTGGGTGTCGCCTATACGAAAAGGAATACTGTAAATTCCAACTCTTCCTCCAACACAAAGGAATGCTCCTTCCCATCGGTCAATTTTATTCATATACAAACGAAATCCGGTTGTAAATTCTCCGAAAAAAATATCACCAAACGTAGAAACTTTATTTACTTGGCTGCTGATACCACCTTGAAATGATATATTGAATGACAGTACTCCGGCAAATCCTACATCATAATCTATCCCTATTGTCCAAGGACTGTTAATACCGGATTCAAAATATGTCGCCGTGGCTGGCTCTTTCGATTGCGAAAACAGTATGGTCGGAGTCAAACAAAAAACTGCTGTTATGATGATAGTTCTAATAAACGATTTCATTTAGATTCTTCCCATTGACAAAAAATTTTACATTCCCCTTGTTGAAACATTTTCTTCTGCTGATCACTATCATCATGAGAAGAAAAAATCTGCCGGCATTCCATATTAACAAATTCAATCAATCCACTTTCTGTAAAATCAATTATTTCATCTGTTTTGTTGATCATAAAATAAAAAGACATCTGTTCGTTTTCTATTTTTTTATGAATTATCAATATACAGCCACTTAAAGGATGAGAAACAATTTCTAATAACCCTTCTTTTTGAAGAAGAGGATATTCGTCTCTTAATTTGTTTATTAATTTTACAAGCGGTACAAAATCATAAATAATACCTTCTTTATCTTCTGGAGAAGTCATAGAACTATCTGCTCTATGACACCAACCAAACTCGGTTCCTGACATAAGCATCCATGAAGAAGAAATTAATCCTGTAAACACAATTGTTCTTTTTACTGTATTAATATTATTGTTAACCTTAACCATTATTCTCTCATTATCATGAGATTCGGGAAATGCTATAGTTTTGGTTTTTTCAGACAATTGATTGTATTGTTCCACAAACCATGATTCTTCAAAATCCCACCATCCGGCACTATTGAATAGAATATCAAATCCTGCTCCAATCAATTGATAATCATCTTCCATTCTTCCACCCAAATTACCACCCATAAACAATAAATCAGATTTGATCGTACGGGCATTGTGAATCAAATATATCCACAGATCCTGAGGAATTTGATACGCTGAACTGGCACAAAAACCATCAAAACCCAAATCAATATAAAAACGAATAATATCGTTAAAATAATTCCACAATCCTAATTTGTCACTGGAATCACAATGATCAAATTGTGCAAGATCGTTCCATGATATCCAGTTCCCATCTCTCCATATACCTGGACAAACTATTTCATTATTTTTTCCGTATAAATACCATGAAGAATGATTCATTATTAATGGAGAATCTTTGGATGAATGATTGATCACCAAAGCTGAAACAATTTTTAATTCATGAGCATGTGCAACGTTAATCATCTGCTTCACTTGTTCTGCAGGCGATAGCTCCGAATTAGTATCAACAAGCAAAGTATTGAAATTAAAATATTCTTTAGGTGCATAAATACTTTTCGAAAATCCAGGATAATAAATAGGATTCAAATATACTATATTAAATCCCATATCTTTAATTCTTGAAAACTCTTGAGACAAATCATAAAAATTACGATAATAAAGAGGAAATAGATTATAAAACTTTAAATTGTCCATATATTTAATAAGCTCTCATTTGTTTTTCTATATTGTATCAAAAACATTCTACTGACCTTCTTCCTAATCATACAGATGTCAATCGAATTATAAAGAAAACACCTTAATATTATAACATACATTTTTAGTATTTTCAAAAATATTTAAAACAGTAAATTTTGATTCTTTTTTCATTTCCTCATATAATAAGAAAATGTAATTTTAAGATTTATTGTAGGAATAATCATTGGATTGTCTCAAAAGATATATATTTCTGCTGGTATTATTAATTCTGCCGGCAGTCTTTTATCCACAAATTATCGATAATAGAGATCTGCCACCTGAACTTCTTCGTGTCAAACCACCTTTCGAACGATCTGACAGACAACAACTGGCAAATCGTGATGATAAGATATATATTATCTTAGATAATGCAGACGACATACGTATACAAGAATTTGACAATACAGACACCTCTGAAATTACCATGCTGGGAAATGTACGTATAAGATTCGACGGTAATTTTCTTAAAACAGAAAAATTGATTTTGACCTTAAAAGACTCTGAAATAATTAATGTTGGTGCTTACGGAAATATTGAATTTACACTAAACGGAACCAAATACCTCGCTGAAAGTATGAATTATCAACCTGATTCAGAACGTGGGGTACTTTATACGGTTCGTTCGGTACTGGATATTGGATTAGGTGGTGGATCAGAAGAACTTCCGTGGTTTTTCACTGCCGAAAAAGTGACTATACAAAGTCCAACCCGCTTTGTGATCGATAACGCTATCCTCACAACATCAGACAAAAGATTTGCCCACTTTTCCGTTAAAGCCTCAAAAGTATGGTTTCTTCAAGGGAAACTGGCTCTTGCTGCAGGTTTGCAGTATATAACAGGACAGGCAAGCTTTGTATGGCTTCCTTTATTTATGCAGCTTGAAGGCGGATCCGGTATACGAACAAGTTTTGGAAGCGAAAAAAGAATAGGATATTACTTCATCAACAATTATACGCTTGATTCCAAAATAGGAACATTTGATTTTGGATTCGACATCTACCAGCTTCAAGGACAATATGGCAAGGTTGTTTATAAAGCACCTCAAGTAGGAATGTTGAAAAAACTGGAATTTCAATTTGAAATAGCCAATGACACACGTATCGTTAAAAATGGAGACCTGTTTTCCGATTGGGTACAACCTCAGTTTAGTAATCCTGATGAATATTTAAGATCAACACAGGTTGGTTGGTACTATAAAATAGGTGCCACTATTGCAACAAATAATTTTTCATTAGATATTAATCTTGAAGACCTTAATGACCCTTTCTTCCGATCAAAATACAGTTACCGCTCACGTTTCGATTCATCAGAAAGTATCAATCTTGCAGAACTTCTGAATCCAACATTAAATTCATGGTTCGGATACCAAGGAGACGGTCAACCTACAGTCAATTCTATCAATAGAAGTTTTGCGTTATCAGCCGGAAACTTTTCAATGTCCGGAAAATGGGAATTAATACGACTTACCCGTCCTACCGAAACCAACCAATTTTTAAATTCATTTTATGAATATCGTATACGTTCATTAATTCTACCTGATATCAGCTATAATTTCGGAACACTGGACATTGCTCAATATACTTATTCCAACAACGCAACCGTCACTGTTGAAGATTCCAGAGGAATCAAAAGAAAGATCCCTATATCGCGTTTGGATTCGTATACCAACTCTCTTGCACAAATATCAAATAGAACAATCTCAAGAAAAGTACTCGTACAAAAAAACGGATCTTTAGTCACTAATTTTATTACCAATTGGAATAAAACTACCGTTTCCAATATCACTACTAATAATTACAACTGGTTTGATATGAAACTCTCAAGTTCTGTAAGAACAGGATTCAAAGCTCAACAGACATTCGGAACAAATAGTACTTCGTCTACCACAGATTTAGAGGAGCTCAGCAATACCAACTGGAAACCTGTATCTGATGTATACCGCAACGAAAATAACGGAAATCTCAAATTAAATTTGAATTTCTTTGAAAGTATTCTTCTTATCAATAATGAAGTTGCAATCAATTATACAGAACAGTGGTCTTCTTTTGGTGCATGTTTCACCAACTCTTTGCGTACTTCGGGACTTAAAGTTGATTATAACATTGGAGCAACTTTAAACCCCAAACAAACATGGGATGATGACGAATGGTTCAGAAAATCCGTAGACTTTAATACCGCCGTTCAATACTCGTACCCTCTTTATTATTTGTTCCGGCTGCAAAACGACTATGTTAAAGAAAGTGCTCTTTCTTGGAAAAACAAAATCTCTTTAGAATTTATGCAGTGGCAACGGATAACCTTATTAGGATTGGAAGCTTCTTTTGATTGGAACACAAGAATGAGAATCCCTACAGCGGAACAGGCTGCAATTATTGCTACTGATCCTGCGGATATTTATATTGACAATCTTATTTTTAATCGTCTTACTGTCGATTTGAAAGGAAAGGTATTCTGGTTCGGCATCGGTGCAAATTCAACAATAGATATTCTTCAAACAGAAACTAACAACACTCCTATTTTGGGAGAAGGATTTACCAATCGATTAATCGGTGGTTATCCTAAATTATATGTAGAATTTGCACCGGACAGTAAATATCATTATATACCAAAGTTTAGATACAGTTATAATTTATTTGAACAAACACAACATTTGACAGATCCTGTTACCGGACAACAGATTGTTCTGAGAGCAGACAAAAGTTATGATATGGAAATATTATGGGATTTGCGGTTGAAAAATTACCAAATACCTGCTTTATATCCGTTTATATATGAATTATCGGAATTCG
This sequence comes from Brevinemataceae bacterium, assembly GCA_051647535.1. GTDB lineage: Bacteria > Spirochaetota > Brevinematia > Brevinematales > Brevinemataceae > Brevinema_A. The sequence goes on along the minus strand of JBOFEA010000021.1, from coordinate 32,465 downwards.
GACTTGTATTCAAATACTATCAAAACTTTGAAAATATAAGATCATCATATTTGAGTTTGGATTTTGTGCTGGCATTCAAGATGACCAAATACTTAAGTTTAAAATTTTCATCAAAAATGCTTAACAACAAAATTTATCTTTACTTCGGCCAGACATTCAATGGAGAAAACATTCTGGCACCGGGTGAATCTCCCAAGAACTTTTGGACAGATCTTGCCGACGGTTTAAAAATTTGGGATCAAGATGCGTTGAAACGATCCAGTTTCAAACTCCAATCATTCAGCGTTGAATTAATACACGATTTAGAAACATGGGATATGCGTTTAATTTTTAATTTGGGACGCCGTGTCGACTCTATTAAACAAATTGCGTTTTGGGAACCGTATATAGGTCTTGCATTTACAATGAAAGGATCTTCAACACCAAATATCTTCCCAGAATTCCAACGTCGTTTTGTTCCTGCAGAATACCAATAACATTTATCAAGGATCAGTTATTATGAAAAAATTTCCTTTTACGGTAGAAAAAACAGAAAAATATGCCCGTGCATGTACTATGGAATTGCCCCACGGTACCGTTCAAACACCCGTTTTCATGCCTGTAGGCACTCAAGGATCCGTTAAAACTTTATGCAGAGAAGAATTAGAGGAAATGGGAGCGGAAATTATTCTTGCCAACTCCTACCATTTATATTTAAGACCTACTCCTGATTTTTTTAGACAATACGGTACGTTGCACCAATTTGCAAAATGGAAGCGGAATATCTTAACAGATTCCGGAGGTTTCCAAATCTTCTCATTGGCAGGATTAAGAAAAATAAATGACGAAGGAGTGACTTTCCAAAGTCATTTGGACGGAAAATATCACTTTCTGACTCCTGAAATCATGGTTGAAACCCAGCAGTTGATAGGTTCGGATATTATGATGGTATTAGACGAGTGTGTGCCGGGAGATTCAGACTACAACCACACCTTAAAAGCACTTAATAGAACAACAGCTTGGGCAGCACGTGCAAAAAAACACTTTACAGACTTAAAGATAGAAAATCAACACGCTTTCGGCATTGTTCAAGGAGGCGTTTTCCCCGAACTTAGAAAACAAAGTGCTAAAGAACTGATTGATTTGGATTTCCCCGGATACTCCATCGGAGGACTCTCAGTAGGAGAATCTAAAGAAGAAATGTACGGAATGCTTGATGTACTTGCAGATGAAATGCCCGTAGATAAACCCAGATATTTAATGGGAGTCGGTGTACCGGAAGATCTTTTGGAAGGAATTGAACGCGGTATCGATATGTTTGACTGTGTCTTCCCTACAAGATTCGCACGGCACGGAGGTGCATTCACAAGAAACGGACGTATCAATCTTCGAACCAAACCTTTTGAATTCGATACTACTCCCATCGATCCTGAATGCGGATGCTATGCATGTAGAAATTATGATAAAGCATACATCAGGCACCTTCTTCGAGCAAATGAAATTCTCGGCGGAAGACTGGCTTCTATACATAATTTATATTTTCTGATAGAATTAGCAAAAAACGCTAGACAGGCTATTTTACAACAACAATTCAGTTCATTCAAAAAAGAATTTTTAGACCGCTATTTCTCTAAATAACAAGTCATACTGTCAAAAACTAAAAAGATAAAATAATATCTTTATTAAAGTTATTGACAAATCATAAGAAATAAGGTAAAATACTTGAAGTGATATTTTTTTTGGAGGACATTCTGTGTCAACAAATATTCGTTTAATGCGTATGGGAAAAAAGAAAGCTCCTTATTATCGTGTTGTAGTAACAAACTCAAGAAATAAAAGAGACGGAGCTTATATTGAAAACTTGGGTACATACCGCCCTGTTGAATCAAAAGATCAAATTCTTATTAATGTAGAAAAATTTGATGAATGGGTCAAAAAAGGTGCTGTTGTATCTATGACCGTGAAACAATTGGTCTTAAAAGCAAAAAAGGCTGCCGCTCAGTAAGAGAAAACCGTGTGTACAAACATTTCCCATAATCAATTCCTAGAAATAGGAAGAATTTTAAAACCTTTTGGAATTAAAGGGTACTTAAAAGTTCATTTATATATTGATTCTTCAGAAGATTTACATAATATTCATGAATTCTATGTAAAAGAAAAAGGTAAAAACAGTTATAAAGCTTTACCGTTTTCTTCATTAATATTTGAAGACAATCCCGAATATGCTAAAGTCTTTTTTCCTGAAATTTCCAACAGAACTCTTGCAGAAAATTGGAGACTGACTCCTATATTTATAAAACAGGAAGACCTTAATCTGCCTGAAGATGGAAGTTTCTTTATTAAAGACTTAATTGGTCTACAGTCTTTTTATAATAATCAATTACTTGGCAAAGTAATTAATGTATTATCAATAGGCAATTCAGAAATATTTATTATCACCCTTGCTGATTCTAAAGTCGATTTAGCAGTCCCTTTCAGTGACCACTACGTAGAACAAATACTCTTAAGCGACCAAAAAATCGATTTCAAAAATATAGATGAATTATTATAATGAAAAAAATAACTGTTTTGTCCTTATTCCCTCAAATGATAGAAAATGCTCTTTCTTATGGTATTATCAAGAGGGCATCTCAGTCAATAGAATTTTCTTTTTTGGATTTACGTACTTGGGGAGAAGGTTTTCATAAGAAAATTGACGATCCTTGTACAGCTCATGGTGTTGGAATGTTGCTTAAGGCAGATATATTATATAAAGCCATATCTGATATATGTAAAAATAATGATCATCCATATATAATACATGTATCTCCTAGAGGTATTCCATTAACTTCAAAAAAAGCCAAAGAATTATCTGGAAAAAATCATCTTGTTATTATTGCTTCCAGATATGAAGGAATTGACCAGCGATTTATAGATGAATCAGTCCATGAAGAAATTTCTATTGGAGATTATGTACTCAGTGGAGGCGAGCTGGCAAGTTTAGTCGTTATTGATGCGGTACTGAGAATGTCCGGAGAAGTTTTACAACAAGAAGCCGTTCAACACGATTCTTTTGAAGACGGATTACTAGAACATCCTCATTATACCAAACCACAGATATTTAATAATCGTATTATACCGGAATACTTATTTAGCGGAAACCACGCTCTTATAGATGAAAAAAGATTTATAGAAAAATTAACAGTCACTTGGGCAAGACGACCGGATATTTTTAGAGAATATCCTATATGTAATGTGCAGGCTGAAAATAAGAATCTTTTAACAAAACTAAAAAAACAAAATTTAATTTTAAAAAAACGTCTCACGTCTTTTGAAAAAGCAATACAGGAGTACAAAGATGTCCACCAACACCGAAACCACATCTATTGAACAAATGGATAACTCATCTGTTGAAGCACCAGCAGAAACACCTTCCTCTGTGACAGTATCATCAGTAAAAAAAATAAAAAATACAATGCATGATATTGAATTAGAGTTAATGAAAGAAAACAATAATGATGAAAAATTTCCCAAATTCGGAGTAGGAGATACTATTAAAGTTAGTGTACGTATTACCGAAGGAAATAAAGAACGTATCCAGATTTACGAAGGAGTTGTTCTTTGTTTCAAACATGGTATGAATAGAAAAACTTTTATTGTACGCCGTGTTAGTGCAGGTATTTCGATTGAACGTGTGTTTTCTTTCCATTCTCCTTACTTAGCAAGTATTGAAATTGTTCGTAAAGCTAAAGTTCGTAGAGCAAAATTATACTTTCTTAGAGGACGCTTTGGTAAAGCTGCTCGTCTTAAAGAACTTGCACTTAAAAAGAAAGATAAAAACATTAAATCCTAAATACTTAAAAATGCCGGTTTAACCGGCATTTTTACTTTATATTACAGAGAGAAAATATAATGAATACATTTTTATCTATTGAACAAGATATTAATATTATTCAAGAATTCATACCCACCCAAATAAATTTAATGATGGGAACAGACGAAGCAGGACGAGGACCATTAGCAGGACCTCTAGTAGTAGCAGGAGTTGTTTTCAAACCCAATACACATATTTTAGGAATTTATGATTCGAAAAAATTAACAGAACAAAAACGCTCTCTATTATTTCATCAAATCAAAGAAAACGCTTTGGCTTATCATATTGAAATTATTGATATTAAAAAAATCAATGAACTGAATATTTATCAAGCATCAAAATGGGGTATGATCAAATGCTGGCAACACCTTTCTTCTCAAGTACCAATTGATGTTGTGCTCACAGACGCTATGAGAATCAATTCAAGCGAAATTCCTGAAACACCTGTATTATCGATTATTAAAGGCGATCAAAAAAGTTTTCATATTGCCGCTGCGTCAATCCTTGCAAAAGTCACTAGAGACAATATTATGCAAAATCTCCATAATGAATTTCCCGAATATAATTGGATCAAGAATAAAGGCTATCCAACAAAAGAACACAGAACAGCTTTAGAAAAATTTGGAGCCAGTCCTCATCATAGAACCAACTTCCGCTTGTTTAAAACCAATTAAATTATTTTTTTCTCATTCCTAAAAATATTTTACTTCCAGAATTCCAAACTATTCCGGAACTATCTTTATTGGTAGAATAAATTGCATATAATTCAGCTTTTCGAATATCAAATACAAGACCTGCATATTGAATATCATCCAATTTATAAATAGCATTTGTAGGAGACTCAGAACTTTCTAATTTATAAAGAATATGCCCGCGTGTAAACGCACCACTTTTTTGATTTATTTTAAAACACTCGATCACAACTTTTTTGTCCTTAATAACATAAGTACCGGCAACATTATCAATAAAATCTTTATTTTGAACAGAACATCCTGTAAACAACAAGACCAATAATACAACTGCGTACATAACAACTCCTAATGATATTATCATTATAGTATAACACATCATTAGACTTTTATTCAAGAAAACAGCTTCTTATTTATTATTGACATAAGAAGCTGTTGTTAAGGAGATTATTATTCAAACTTAAATGATAATTCCTGATTATTGAGAATAACGTTCACTGTACTGCCGTCTTTTAATGAATTTTCAATCAACGCAGACGCCATAGGATTTAATATACGTTCGGTAATCACTCTCTTCAAAGGTCGAGCACCAAATTCAGGATCAAAACCTTCAGTAGCTATAAATGATTTTGCTTCATCACTTATATGAAACAGTATTTTCTTCTGAAGAAGAGATCGCTTTAAGAGATCTAATTGGATTTCAGTAATTCGTTCCATATCTTTTTGTTGTAATCTATGGAAAACAACAACATCATCAATTCTATTAATAAATTCAGGACGAAATACTGTTTTAAGTTCATCCTTCAATACGGATTGAAGTTCATCTTCGGATTTTTCCCAATTGGAAACAAGATGAGATCCGACATTAGAAGTCATAATTAAAACACATTGATTAAAAGAAACCGTACGTCCTTGACCATCAGTTAATCGACCGTCATCAAGCACTTGAAGAAGAATATCAAACACTGAAGGATGAGCTTTTTCCATTTCATCCAATAAAATAACAGAATAAGGATTTCTACGTACCGCTTCTGTAAGCTGTCCTCCTTGATCATATCCGACATATCCGGGAGGAGCTCCTATCAAGCGTTGAACGGAAAATTTCTCCATATATTCACTCATATCAATACGAATCATATGCCGTTCGCTGTCAAATAAAAATTCAGCTAAGGCTTTTGCCAATTCGGTTTTACCAACACCGGTAGGACCTAAAAACAAAAAGGATCCTAAGGGTTTATTTTCATTGGTCAATCCTGCTCTGGCACGGCGTACCGCATTAGCAATTGCCGTGACACCTTTGTCCTGCCCAACAACACGAGAACCAAGATGACGTTCCAAATGCATTAAACGTTCTCTTTCACTTTCGGCCATACGTGCTGCAGGAATTCCTGTACGAGCGGATACCACCTTAGCAATATCCTCAGGAGTAATTTCTTCACGCATTAAACTTTCACCGTTTTGATCGGCCTGTTTTATTTCTTGTTCTTTAATAGCAAGTTCTTCTTGTTTCTTTGGAAGAATACTGTAACGAATTTCAGCAACTTTATCAAATTTGGCTTCTCTTTCACAAACCTGTTCTTCACTTTTAAGTTTATCAATTTCAGATTTTAAGGCACGAATCTGTTCGACTAAGCTTTTTTCTTTTTCCCATTTTACCTGAAGATTTAACATGGCTGATTTATCATCCTGCAGCTCGTTTTCAATTTTTTCCAAGCGTTCTCGGGATTGAGGATCACTTTCTTTGATTAATGCTGTTTTTTCAATTTCCAAGCGGATAATTTTTCTTCTAAGTTGATCGATTGCTTGAGGTTCGGATTCCAATTCCGTTTTAACTTTAGCGGCTGCTTCATCCATTAAATCAATCGCCTTATCAGGAAGTTTTCTATCAGGAAGATATCGCATCGATAACGATACCGCTGCAATAATAGTATTATCAGAAATTCTGATACCATGATGAATTTCATATCTATCCTTAATTCCTCGAAGAATTGAAATTGCATCTTCCATACTAGGTTCTTCAACCAAGACTGTTTGAAATCTTCGTTCCAATGCTTTATCTTTTTCGATAAATTTTCTATATTCGTCCAGCGTTGTTGCTCCAATAACTCTGATCTCTCCACGAGCAAGAGCCGGTTTTAACAGATTGCCGGCATCTCCCGAACTGTCTCCACCCGCTCCCATACCAACCATTAAATGAATCTCATCAATAAATAGAATAATATTATTGTTTGAATTTTCCAATGCTTCAATAACAGCTTTCAATCGTTCTTCAAATTCTCCTCGATATTTTGCTCCTGCAATTAATGCTCCGGGATCTAATGATAATATTTTTTTGCCTTTAAGAGACTCAGGAACATCTCCTTGAACAATTCTTTTGGCGATCCCTTCGACTACAGCAGTTTTACCAACTCCAGCCTCCCCAATTAATACAGGATTATTTTTGCTTCTGCGAGAAAGAATTTGCACCGCACGAATAATTTCTTCATCTCTTCCAATAACAGGGTCAATCTTGTCTTTCAAAGCCATTTCCGTTAAATCTTTGGTATATTTTTTCAACGCTTCATCGGCTTGTTCTTGATCAGGATTCGAATTTGTATTTTTTCGGAACAAACTAAGTGCACCTAATATTCTTTCCGTAGTAATATTAAAGTTCTTAAACTCTGTTTTCCATGGATCCCGTGCAACCTGCACAACAGCCAACAACAAATGCTCCACAGCAACAAAACGAGAATGACTCTTTTCAGCAAATTCTTCGGATGTTAATAACATTTTATTCACTTCCGGTGAAAGACGAATATCAACTCCGTCCCCTTGAGTACAAAGTTTCAACTCACGCTGGACTACTTCTTGAAGTTTGGAAACAGAAACTTCCAAGTATTCAAAAATCTTTCTCGATATTCCTTCTTTATCTTCAATTAACGCTCCAATAAGGTGGGTAGTTTCGATCATTGCATGATTATGTTTCTGAGCAAGGTTAAACGCATCTTGAATTATTTCATTAAATTTCATTGTTTTCTGCATTCCGGACATATCAAACTCCCTAATAAATATTTATTTGGCACTATAATTAATATAGCAAAAAATATACCATATCAGCAACGTTTTGGAAATAGCAAACCCATAAATCTTGCTATTTTTAACTCAATATCTTAATATAAATCAATATATTTTAAGGTCGTATATATGAATAACGCTCTTGCAATAGAAGAACACCATCCTCTCCACCCATTCTTACCCGAAAACGCTCAAGCTTTACTTTTAGGAAGTTTCCCTCCCAAACAAGAAAAATGGTGCATGGAATTTTATTATCCTAACTTTCAAAATGATATGTGGCGGATTTTCGGGCTTATGTTCTTCCAAGACAAAAATTATTTTATTGATACAAAACAAAAATCTTTTAATAAAGAAAAAATTATCCAATTCCTATCCCAACAAGGAATAGCTATAGGAGATTCCGCACAAAAAATCCGACGCTTAAAAAACAATGCATCGGATAAATTTTTGGAAATCTTGGAACCGTTAAACATCAGAAAAGTATTAGAACAACTCCCTTCATGCCATTCTATCATTGTAACGGGAGAAAAAGCTGCAGAAATCGTATCACTTACTTTGCATCTCCCAAACCAACCTACTATTCAACAGCCGGTTTCATTCAATTTTAACGGAAACAATATCTCCCTTTATAGAGTTCCTTCTTCCTCAAAAGCCTATCCGCTTTCTATTGAAGATAAAACATCTGCTTACAAAAAAGTATTCTCTTCTATTTTCGATCTGCCTTAATTATACAAAAATTAAACGGAGCATAATGCTCCGTTTTTCTTTACAAATAATTTCAGAATTGTTGTATCCCGTATTGTATAATATTAATAAATTATTTCTCTACTGCGTATTTGTACTATATAGAACGACGGGAAATAATTTTCCAACGCCCATCAAGCTGTTCCAACATATAATCCATAAAAACTGTATGATCAGATTTATTTGGATCTTTCATTCCTTTCATTACTTCTGATTTTTTTTCAATCGGAACATTAACAACCCATGTCGTACTTACCACATAGATATTTCTACCGTTCACTTTATGAGCTTGTGAATTATCAATTTGCCAAGATTTAAGATTTTGGTATTGTTTCAGCAAACTATCCTTTTTAGAAGGATTCGCTTTTATAGAAGTAAGAAGCTCATTCACTTGACGTAATTCGGAATTTGCAGTCACATCAATAAGCTTATCAATTTCCCCGTTAGTCAATGCTGTAAAAGCATATTTAACAACCTCAACAGGTTCATTAGGTATCGAACTTCCAAATACCGGTACGTTATACATTAAAAATACCAAAATAAAAGATCTTATTTTTATCATTACCCATCTCCTAAATCAAGAATACTATTATAAATCATAATCGGTATTCTTTTAATAATATTAATAGATAAGATCTAAGTTTTTTTAGTTTGTATAGAATTTTAATTGATTTTTTTTTTTTTTACTGCTATGATATTAATATTTCATTTTTGTAAACTTTTAAGGAGATATCATGAAAACCAAAACCCTTATCTTAGGAATCGCAGCAGGAATTATTACAGGTTCAATCTTAACCCTGATAATATCATCATTAGCAGCAAAAAATAAACCAACTGAAAGTATAACAATTTCACTTCCAACTATTGATAAACTCGATAGCAGCCACCTCGCAAAAATCGAACAATACGGGGTTTCCCTCAAAGATTTCACAAACGCATATAATGAAATAAAGAAAACTCTCCCTCCTGAACAATTACAGCAATTAGATAATAACGAACCGGCTTATAAATCCGAAATTCTTGAAACAATGATCAATCAATATGTTGTCGTGGCTACAGCCTTGGAAGAAGGATTCTTAGAAAATCAAGAAAATGCTCGACTCTTCCAAAACGCTATCCAGCAAGCATTATTTCAACTTTATGTAGCAAAAAATATGCCTCAAGATGAAAATGCTTTTGCTCCAACTAAAGCAGAAATTGACCAAATTTATGCTCAATACGGATCAGAATTACGTGCTAGAGGATTAAACGCTCAGCAATCCCGTGATACTATTATTGCTCAAATAAATCAACAAAAACGCCAACGCTGGATGATTGATTTTATTTCCAAAATTAAAGAAGGTTATCGTATTGAAAGAAACAACGAACTTTTGAAAAAAGAAAATATTTCAGCTACTGGTATTCCTCAAAATCTTCAATTCTAAATTAAACAAAAAAAATAGAGTTGGGGGAGTATTTATTTAAGAGGCACTTATGAATTCAAGACAAGTGATTTTATATATCGCACAAAGTTTAGACGGATATATAGCTAGATTAAATAGAAGTATCGATTGGTTGCCTCAAGAATTAGACGAAAAATTTTCAAAATTATATGCTGAATTTTATAATAGTATTGATACTATTATTATGGGTTATAAAACTTACCTGCAAATTACTACCGAATTATCAGAAGGAAACTGGCCTTACTTAGGAACTAAAAGTTTTATTCTAACGCGAACACCCAAAAAAGGAATTAGTGATGAGTTTACTACATTTACTGATAGAGATGTTGTGGAATTAATCCACGATTTGAAAAACCAACAAGGTAAAAATATTTGGATTGTCGGTGGAACGTCATGTATCCACCCTCTAATTCAAAAAAATATGATTGACGAATATGTTATTACAACAATCCCTAAGTTAATAGGTAATGGTATTCGTTTGTTTCCTAACCATGATAACGATATTCCCCTTACCGTAACAAAAACAATAATGCATAAAAATATTGTTCAAACAATTTACACAAAATCATAAATCCTTTTGGATAAATAATTCCATCCATTTTTCAGGCGTAATTGCATCAGGACGAAGTTTACAAATGCTGTCTTTTGTTATAGAAGACTCAGCCCAAGGACTTTGTGCCAAATTATTAGAAAGAGTCTTTCTTTTTGCATGAAAACATTGTTTAATAAAAAATGAAAATTCTTTCTGATTGATATTAATATTTTTCTTATATAATTTAATTACTATTGAATCAATACTGGGTTCGGGGAAAAAATTCCCTTTCCCTACAGAAAATTGATTTTCTATAGATAAGAAAGTCTGAGAAATAACAGAAAGCGGACCATAATTAGAGGTACCTGCAGACGCAAGCATTCGATCAACAAATTCTTTCTGTAGCATAACAATACCCATTTGAAATTGCCGACATTCAATAAATTTCTTCACCGCTTCTCCAGAAATAGAATACGGAAGATTGGAAATAAATATATACTCTGTATTTACATTTTCCTCATTCCATGATAAAAAATCTTCATGTTTATGGATTAAATTTTCATGATTGAAATTCTGCTGGACCGTTTGATAAATCCCCTTATCAATTTCTAAGGAAATCGTTGTTCCACGCTCAACAAGCAAAACTGTAAGTGCTCCCAATCCTGTACCAACTTCAAAATACATTTGATTTTCTTTTAAATCCGGTAAAACATCTGTTATTTTCTTTGCTGTTTGCTGATTGATAAGATAATTTTGTCCTCTACTCTTTGATAAGTACAAATTATTATTTGAGAGAATATGTTTGATATTTTGAATACCAAAAGGATCGTAATTCATTTTGTTTCCTAATTTATAAAATTTGCCTGTTTCCGGTTTCAATCAAATTAGTATTCGTTAATTCTTTAAATCCAGGTTGAAGATAAGAATAAGATAATTCTATTTTCAATTTCTTTAATTCTTTTTTGATTAAATGAAGATCCGTTTTGTGAAAATCATAAAAAATAATATGTTTATTTTGATATTCTGAAATATTTGTAATATTAGATATTGCATGGTAAGGTATAGAAACAGCATATTTTATACGACTTTTTTCAAACTGTTCTTTTATACGAAGATCAGCAATAATATATCTTTTGGCAGACACTGTACAAATAATATATTTAAGTTCATCATGTGTAGTAATCTTATCAGCATCAAACATCTCATAAGAAATTTTAACATACGCTTTCCACGCACTGGAACATGATGTGAAACACAATATACATAATACAATTACTTTTTTCATAATATCTCTTAACTATAATTCATTAATTTTAATAAATTTTCTATTTAAAATCAAAATATCTCATTAAAAATTTTGTGGAGATTCAATGAAAATCACCTATAAATTAACTTTAGCATATGAAGGTTCTGCATTCAAAGGATGGCATACTCAAGTCGACGTTCCAACCGTACAGGGCACTCTTAATAAAATATTATCCGAATTATATAATGAAAATATTTTTACTTGGGGTGCAGGACGGACTGATTCTGGAGCACACGCATTAAGTTATACAGCTCACTTTCGTACACGCAATCCTAATATTCCTTTACACAATCTACAACATATTTTAAACTCCAAACTTCCCGCAGAAATTAGAATATATAATGTTTCTGAGGAATCCGAAAAATTTCATGCAACTTTTCAATGCAAAGCACGGACATATTGTTATATTGTATTTTTAGGAAAAGTTCTCCCTCCCCGCTTCCACAATAAAGTATATCATGAATTTCAGTACATTGATTTTTCTATATTACAACAAACATTAAAAAAATTTAAAGGCACCCATGATTTTACAAATTTTTGTTATGGATATAGTCCTTCAGAAAGAAAAAACAAAACGATGACTCGACGCATCGATTATTTTCACGTAAAAAAAAGAGGAGAATATTTATTCTTTTTTATTAAAGGAGAAGGATTTTTACGAGGAATGATAAGAACGCTTATTGGAAGCAGTTTATCAAGAGCTTCAGGAATATTATCAGAAACTGATATTGATCATGCTCTCACCAGTACTCCTCTGCCACAAGGAAAATGGAAACCAGTACCGGCAGAAGGATTGTATTTCAAAAGAGCTCATTTCTAGTTAGTGGCGTGATTCAGATAAAGCTAAAACAATTCTTTCCACTTGTTTTTTTAAGTTGGTATTTTTAGAAAGCATATTTTCTATTTTTTGAGATGAACGAATAACTGTACTATGTGATTTACTAAACACAATCCCTATTTCCGTAGTTGTAAACTTGGTATGCTTAGACGCAAGATACATAGCAATTTGACGAGGCTGGGTAATAGAATTAAGCTTACTACTAGATTTCATATCGCTTAATTTTATTCCAAAAAACTGTACAACTGCTTTTTGAATTTCATTAACAGTAAGATCAGTAGGAATATCAATTTTTATTTTATCACTTAGAATTTCTTTTGCTAATTTCAACGAAATTTCTTTCTTTTTTAAATCCGCATAAGCAAACATTTTTAACATTGTGCCTTTTAAAATTCGAATATTATCAGTCACTGTTTCACAAATCAAATCAACAATCTTTTCATCAATATTATGATTTTCTCGTTCTACCATATCCAGTAATACAGCTTTTCTTGTCTCAAATCCCGGAATTTTAAGTTCTACAGCTAATCCGCTTAATAATCTTGTGCGAAGACGAGTATTCAATCCTTTCAACTTTTCTACCGGCCTGTCTGCAGTAAATACCATTTGAATACCACGGGAAATTAATGTATTAAAGATATTTTCCAATTCATCTGACGTAGAATCTCTATCCTGAAGATCTTGAATATCATCAATTACCAAAAAGTCACAATGCCGATACCTTTCTCTAAAGGCATTCATTGTTTTATTTTGAATGTTTTTTACAAATTCGTTGGTGAAATCTTCACTAGTAATATATATCGCATTTTTATCAGGATTCAAATTTTCAAATTTCTGTACAATAGCTTGTGCTAAATGAGTTTTTCCAGTACTCACAGCTCCCGTAATCACTAAAGGATTGTACATAGAATTTTTTTCTTTAGCAACAGTTTGAGCCGCCCGATAAGGAAAATCATTACAATCGCCCGGAATAAAATAATCAAAAATATATTCAGATGATAAATGCTGGAATTTATTTTTAGCAGAAGAAGAAACTATATTAGTTGTTTTATTGGATTGAGTAGTAGAAATCGGCATTTGAGCAATTTCCAAACGAAATTCTTTGTAAATACCTTCTTTAGTAAGATATTCATTAATTAAAGGCAGGCAATTTTCTTCAAACCAACCTTTAGTAAACATATCTTCCACATGGAGAATTACTAAAGTATCATTTTGACATTCTGCAAATCGAATACGATTTAATAGAGGTTTAGAAAAAGCACTGTCCAACGAACACGAAAGGTAATCCAATAGTAAATTCCATAGTTCCATGATTATAAGTCCTTAATAAAAAGTATTTTTAAATGAATGCTTTTTCAACATTAAAAGTCATTTATGAATGTACTATATTATTATATTTTTTTTCTCAAAAATCAAGCGGTTTTTTTTAATGCAAACACAAGAACATTAATTGTGCAAAAGAATATAAATTCGCATATAAACCAAATAAAAACGTTCAAAAAGTATTATAAATAGTAATAAATACTGTATTTAACTAATCGGATTGTTTTGCACAAATATACAATAATTGTGCAATATTCTTATAAAAAAAAATTTTTTATTTTCGATTTATTGTATATTAAGTTGTTTTTTTTTTTTTTTTACTTTATAATTAATTAATATTTAACTTAGTTTGATCCAGTTTGTTTTTAGGAGGGGCTTTTATGCTGTTCGATCCAAAACGTATTGCACAATTGGCTTCCGTAGAATTAAATAATAACGAACAAGAATCGTTTGAACAAAGTATTGATTCTATTTTAAATTTCGTAGAAACCATTGCAAGATTAGATCTTGACGAGTACAAACCAACTATTAGATGTTATGAAACGGAAAATGCTGTCAGAAATGATGTTGTAAAACCTGGGCTTTCTCTTGAAGAAATTGAACAAAATGTTCCTAAGTTTGAAGATTCATATATTATAGTTCCACAGGTAATAAAAAAATAATGCTTTCTTTAGATAATCATCCGTATATTTATACTGCAGAACAAGATGTTTCCAATATTTGGAAAGATCTTTCCAATAAATCGGTTATTATTGATATGGGATGTGGACATGGGGATTTTATGCTTGCCCATTGTAATGACAATCCTCAACAACACTGGATAGGAATAGATATATCCAGAAAACGTGCTATTAAAACCGAAAGCCGGCTCTTAAGAGCCGGTAAACAACATTTTCGACTTTTTGCTGATGATGGACAAGATGTCCTATCTGTTATGCCGGAAAATTTTGTTGATACAATACATATTAATTTCCCTGATCCATGGCTTCGTGACAGACAATGGAAAAATAGATTGTTCCGTCCTTCATTTGTTGCCGATATAATCCGAGTATTAAAAAAGGATGGCGAACTAAGTTTTGTCACTGATATCAGAGAATATGCAGAAAGTGTATCACGTATTTTAACTCAATTTCCAGGTTGGAAAAGTATATATGAGCCTATTGTACAAGAAAATATTGTAGAATCTTTTCCAACATTGTTCTATAGAAAAATGAGTCCTTTACGTCCTATATGTTATCTACTTTTTAGAAAAATATCCTAACTTACAAAATTTTATAAATTTATAGGAGGAAACTTATGCCACATTTTATTAATGACTCATGTATTAATTGTGCAGCATGTGAAGCGGTTTGTCCGGTAACATGTATCACTGAAGGAAATAATGCTCGTGTAATTGACGAGTCAGTCTGTATCGACTGTGCTGCATGCGTTGCTGTATGTCCGGTAGATGCTATTCATATGAGATAAGTATTACATTTATAGCTAAAAAAACAACTCTTAAATAAGAGTTGTTTTTTTCTAAATTTATAAAAATACCAATCTATCTTCTAAGTAAAACTTCGTACGTACATCTTTCATCAATTTAAGTGCAAATCCTTCATAATATAAAATTCTAGTATCCAAATAGTGTTCTCTTTCTATCCTACGCAGCTGCTGAAATTCAGGAGAATATTTTTTTTTCATCAAAGCCCATAGCACAATATTTTTATCTATTTGATACGTTTCAGACGTTGATTTAATAAAATTCCCATATAACTTTTGAATTTTAGCTGACTCAGTACTGTTGATTGCAGGATCAAAACCGAGCATATCCTGTTTGAAAGAGGGCAGAGCAGACACAAACTGTTTATAAGCGACTTGTTCATTACTTAATATGTTAGAATAAGATTCTTCAAGTTTTTTTTGAGCCAACAAAAATGAAGATTTATTAGTTGTCTGAACAACTTGGTTCAACAGCTTAACTTTCTTATTTTCAAGACTTTCCAATTTATTAGTATATGTTGTAGGTTTGTAGGCATATTTTCTTATTAAATCTATTTTATTTTTATAAACCCTATCATCAAATGATACTTCCAAATCTTTAACCAATTGAATCTGCCGTTGGACTTTTTTATTTTGAACTTCCAACGCAGTAAATTGTTGTACAGAACGTGTCCAAATATTATATAGCTGGAATAATTCTTTATCCACCAAATTATTTTGTTGTAAAATATTTATATATAGATCGAACCAAAACATCCGCTCCTTATTACTATGTTTAAAATTCTTCAGCAAATTACGGGTTTGTTTTTTAAATTTTTTCTTTTCGCTTGCCAAATTGTGGGGAAGAGAATAGTAATTTCTTCGTTCCGTACGGTAAATTACAGGATCAACGGCTGTTTCAAAAGGAAGCAACTGATTAGTATAAGAAGTTTGATTTGAGTATGTAAAAGGAATTGTTCCGATTTTTTCAAACCCAAATGATAATAATTCTCTTAGCTTTGCACCTTCATTTGAAGGTTTGAATGCTTGAACAGGTTTCTTAGATTTTTGATCTTGAAGCCGAACTAAGATATCTTGATAAGCCGGATCATTGTTTTGAAGATGATCCCAAGAAAAAGCCAGTTGATTTTTTTGATTATCATTACTGGAAGAACTATCAGTATTTTTGTACGCTTTAGGAAGAAGTCTTTTCTGTCGCGAATCAAATAATTCAACCTCTAAAGGTAATTGTTGTTCTTGACGTTTTTGAATACTGGAAATAATATAGTTCTGCCATCCGGCCAATCGAGGAACCTTACTATCAGGCAATTCGATATTTGGTACCTGTTCAGATCCGGAAAGTTCGGTATTTACAATAGACAATGCAGGTAATATATAAAACTCTCGAGAAATAGAAGGCTGCCAAATTCTACCAGAAACCATCTGCTCTAAAATCATACGCTTTGCGTTTGACCATAGAGTAATAGGTCTTCCCATACCACCAATCAACTTTCCTTTTTTGTTGAAAGCAAATATGGAAACCTGCATTTCCTGCTGATTGATTTGGTAAATATCAAGTCCTTCACTAAGCCAATTAGGAACAATATTAATAACTGCAGCCAAAAATATTTCCGTATCAGGAAGTTTGACCCTAATTTCCGAAAGCTGACCGGGAAGAATTCCTAAATTAATCATTTTTTGATCACCCTCGACAGGACGCCCAAAATAAGGAAACTTACCGGCTGATATACCATAAATATTATATTTACGAGCATATGTGACCACTTCTTTTACATCAGAGAACATAAGAGGTTTAGAAATTTTATTTTCAAACACTTTGGTATATGGAGTGTAAATATCTATATTCAATAATTCCTGTACTAATTCAGGATCGTTAAACTCCAACTCTGGATTATACGATTGCAGATTATCCATGAAATCCGCTATTGGAAATTTACGCCCCATTTCGCGAAGAATTTCAAAATTCTGCGGATTCTCCAGCCAAGTATTAATACTAATACTTATTAGAGATACTTTTGCAGGCTTAGTAAAAAAAGATAAATTCTTTTTACATTGATAAGCCTGTGGTAGTGACAATGTTTTTTTTGCCCTATAGGGACGAAACGTCACTGCTGGAATAATAGGCCGTGTTGTAGATAATTTCGGCAAAACTTCCAATTGCGACGTTTTTTTCTCTTGAGAATACAAGGGAATTGAAATAAAAAAAATCCCCCATACCCAAAATAAAAAGTACTTCATAAAATTCTCCCCATAACCATTAAAAAATAAAAATAAAAAAGGTTATGAACTAAAAATAAAAAAATAACAATAATTATATTACCGATTTTACAAAATAACCATCAAAAAAGCAAGCAAAAACAATAGATTAATAAGTTAAATTTTTTATTCAAACCTTAATTGGGATTGAATACGGGTTAAAAATTTTTTACAAGGGGATGTTAATGCATAAGATTGAGATACGATATTTGGATCAACTAAGATTTCATTTGATGCTGTGAGATAATCGTTATCAATAATCTGGTAAACTGTTCTTAAAACCTTATTATTAGAAATACGATATTCAAGAGTTCCTATTTTTTGAGCACCTTGAACTTCTTCCATGACAAAATCATAGAGTCCTACTCTGCGTTTACCTGAAGTAATTTTTGATAATACGATTTTGTCTCCAACATAAATAATTGTTGATGATTCGTTAATATTTTTAATAAGAGCTTTGGATTTTTCACCCGGAAAAGACAAAGGATTTCCGGAAAGAAAGGCTTTACATTCCGTCTGAAGAGGACATACAATACAATCGGCTTTTCTAACTGTACATATCAATGCTCCCAACTCCATCAATACTTGATTCCATGCCCAAATATCATGAGGCCAATGTTGCTCAACTTGATCCATCAATTTTTGAGCATATTCGGATACCAGCTTATTAAACCCAATCTGAGTTCTCTCTAAACCCAAAAAACGCCCTAATACACGATCAACATTCGTATCAACCAACGCATTAGGAAGATTAAAAGCAATAGAACTAACAGCTCCTGCAGTATAAGGACCTATTCCCGGAAGATTCTGAAGTTCGGAAAGCTCTAAAGGAAAATTCTCTTCCTTCTTGAGTATTTTTGCTGTTTTAAGAATATTTTTTGCCCGAGAATAATACCCCAAACCAGCCCATAATGTCAATACTTCATCTTCTTCAGCTTCAGCCAAATCAGATAACTGCGGAAAATGATCCATAAAACGTTCAAAAAAGCCTATAACTGTAGCAACTGTCGTTTGTTGAAGCATCATTTCCGATATCCATACCCTGTAAGGAGTTGGTTTGGTACGCCAAGGCATATTTCTTTTGTTCTGATGAAACCATAACAAAGCTTCTTTTTGAATCTGTATTGATATCATAGGTTTACTGCTTGGCTTTTTTTTCTTTTTCACACCGTTTTTTTTCACTAATAATTCTTTTATCACCAGGAGATAAAAACAGTGCTTTGGAAAATGCATTTTCCGATGCAACATAGTCTCGGATACTATGAAAAAACAATGCCGCTTGAAACCAAGTTTCAGGATTATCAGGATCTTTTTCAACAGACCGTTCAAACAATGTACGAGCTTCATATACTCTGCCTTGAACCTGTGCAATATTACCTAAAAGCCCTAGTGCTTCCCCATGTGAAGGATCGCTTTCTATAATCAGCGCAAGCCAACGTTGTGCATCTTCATAACGACCGCAATCAAACAACATAGCAGCATAATGATATCGAAGCATAGGATCTCCAGAGTGAACAATTAAGGCTTGTTGAAAAATTTCTTCACTTTGGTCGTATTTATTCAAATCAGCCAGCGTAACTGCCAATAATGCAATGATTTCTATTGAATCAGATTCTAGTTCCCGAGCTTTATAAAGTATTTCTACCGCTTCTTCCAAAGCATCAGATTCAATCAATACCGATGCTAACTGAAAATATGCATAAGAATATTCAGGATAAGTATCTACTAAACTTCTTGCATTATGAATTGCTTCCTGATACCGGCCGTCACGCACAAGAAGATTGGAATAATTCTGCAACGCCGTAATATCTGAAGGATTAATAGATAAGATTTTTGATAAGACATTTTCCGCTTTTTCAAATTCTCCTTTTCTAATTAAAAGCGACACATAATTGTTCAGCACAGGAATATCTTTCGGATCTTTTAACAAAGCTTTATTATAATACCACTCTGCTTCTTCAATTCTATCCATTAAAAAAAGCAGATTCGCATAATTAAACGCTACACTAAGATCAGTCCCTAATACTTTCTCTTCTTTGAGTGCTTTTTGGAAAAATTCTTCGGCTTCACTATAACGACCCAAATCAGCCAATAATAACGCATAATTATTAAAAATAAACGGATCTTCCGGAATCTGTTTCATCATAAATCTGTACAGCCACTCAGCAGAACGAAATTTCTCTTGCTCAGCAAGTTCATTTGATTTATCCATTAAGCGTTCAGCCGCTAAACTTTCTTTCTCCAAAAAATGAAGTAAATGTTTTTCTGCAGCATCCAGCTCTCCTATATCAACACAAAACACTCCAAATCGAAAATACAAATTAGGATTATCATTCTCCAACTGCAAAAGCCGTGAATAAATTAATTTTGCTTCTCGAAACCGTCCCAAATTTTGAAGAAAATCAGCATAGTTAGACAAAGCCGTTGTATGCTCTCCATCTACAGATAATATTTTTTGATAAATCTGCTCGGCAAATTCACTATCCGTACTCCATATTTTATCAGCATACTCTCCCCATGCTGCTATATTTTCTTCTTCTAACAAATCAAGTGTTTTTCGATTAAATTCCATTATTCCGTATCCTTAAATTTGTAAAATTTTTCTTAACGAAAATCAAGAAACAAGGGTTGTAGATCTAATCCTGCAATCCTTTTCTTAGAATATGTTTCAGCTATTCTTTCTTTTGCATTAACAAAATCCATTGATGCAGCTCCATTTTTCAATGCTATATCAGCTTCCAAAAACGCACTGATATGATCTGCAAGCCTTACTATAGAACCATCTTTAGGATTGAAACTGTCTTCATTATAACACTTATCTATTCCATTTGGACATGCTACTGATTTTCCTTTATCTATAATATAATCACCAAATTCATCATTAATAAAATAAAAAAGTTCTTCATGCAGGATTTCAGGAATCAACATTTTAAATTTTTTGTCCATTTCTTCATCTTCAATTTTTTTAAGCAAATCCCCTAATCCCAAAATATTAGTTTTTAAAGGTGAAATAATATCTCTTGTAAACAATTCCGGCAGATCATGAAACAACCCTGCAAAGAAATTATTATAAATCCTTTTTTTACTTCCGCCTGCAAGCAACGTTAAAAAATAACACAAAACAGCAACATAAAACGAATGCCCTAATACAGAAGTTTTCGGTTCTCTATGAAGCTGTGCCCATCGAATTTGAAATCTCATCTGTCCAAACATTTTAACCAGCTGCGAATACGAAGAGTACGTTTCATCAGAAAACAAATCCGATTTCCGTTCCTCACGAATGTGTTTGGTATCGAGTTTTATTTGCAAATGACGTCGTAATTCAATATGTTTATTTTTGATAAGCTGCATATCCGCTTCTATTTCGGAAATTCCAAAACCGTTAGGATTTGCATTCTTAAGCAGGTCAAACTCCCATAAGGTCGCATCAGATCTCGCAATAACCATCACTTGATCTACTAATGTCGACTCCTTGCTTTCATTATCGCACCATGCAAAAAATTTCGATACAAATTCTTCCGGAAGTCCCTCAAAATAAGGTTTCCAAGACTCTTTAACAAATTTTTTTAAAGATCTGTACTGTACTTCATCCTGCGTAATTCGATGAAAAACCGGAGGCTTAATATCTGTAACTACGATTCTTTCCAAATAACGAAATATTGACTTTTCTATTAGTTCATTCATATCAAATCGTTCTTCTTGAGAAAGCATCCTACCCAAAAAATATGCCAAACAAATAGAATGTGCTTGTTTATCTGCCTCTACCATCGGTGTTGGCCTTAATTGGTCATTCCAGCGTTGCATAAAAAACCCGTCAAATAACTTAACAAGCAGGCTTTTTCTAATCATATAAACCCCAAACTCAAAAATATAGAATATAAAATATTATAGTACAGAATAAAATATTTTGCAAAATACACTCTCAAAAAAGTTAATTCCTTTATTAATACTATATTCTTGACGAAATCAAATAAATTTAATATACTATAATATTATCACAATAAAATATGAGATTTACATCTTATAAAAATATCAAAGGAAACTCTTTATGCGTCATATACTATTAATATTAACAATTCTCTTTAGTTCCTGTTCCAACACACCCAATAGTTTTTCCCCTGAGGCCAATGAATTTTTGAATACCATAGACGGTAAAAATTATAACGGTCTTGGAGCTTTTTCAGCCAGTACATTTCAAGTCACAGGAACACTGATCGCCCAATTCAACAACAATGGTTCTGCTTCTATCGGTATTGTATTCCAAAATACTCTTAATAACGGTGCCAGTACTACTCAAGGTATTTACCGCCAGCGGGGAGGCGAAAATTTATGGCTGGGAGTTGTTGTGACAGAAGGTGGTTATATTCTTCAACGAACTCCATGCGTTTCTTCAGATGCCGCTATTGATTGGAGTGCAGCAGTAAATTTCGCTCAACAGCAATAAATACAATAACAAAAAAAAACCTCGTAAAAATACGAGGTTTTTAATATCAAATCCATTAGCAGATTTTCTATAATATAATATTAATAAGCAACTTTAACTAGTGGGAATACTTATCAGAGAAAAACTGTTCCAATCCTTTAGCGGTAGCTTCCATTGCTTGGTCACCAGGTTTCCAATTGATAGGACATACTTCGCCATGTTTTTCAAAAAACAACCATGCATCAATACTTCTCAATACTTCATCTACAGAACGTCCTATAGGTTTGTCATATACCTGTTCCAAACGAACAATAAAATCCCTATCAATATAAAAACTTCCTCTTAAAGCAACACCTTCATCCTCAAGCAATACACCGTAATCTCGAGAAATAGTTTTAGTAATATCGGAAATAATAGGATATTTGGTATCTTGAATACCGCCTTGGGATCTGGAAATATGAAGCCATGCTTTATGAGACATCACAGAATCCACAGAACATGCAAATACTTTTATGCCTCTTTTTTCGAACTCTTCCATTTTATCGCTGAATGCATGAAGTTCGGTAGGACATACAAATGTAAAATCAAGAGGATAAAAAAACAAAAATATAGATTGTCCTTTGTAATCCGACAAACGAATATCTTTAATTTCTCCATTTACCACTGCTTGTGCAGTAAAATCAGGGGCAATTTTATTGACTAAACTCATAACATACTCTCCTTTATATTGAATAATTAACTATAATATTTTAACACTATTCACGATTAATATCAAATCTTCAATCCAGTAATCGTTGATTTTCATGCTGGAGACGCTCAAACAAAAATGATGCCAGCATATTTTCTTGTTCGGGTACAGCGGCAGCAATTTTATCTACCATCATCATACAGAATGAAGAATACAAAATTTTCGGAGAAATTTGAACAATATTGCTTAAATTCCAAGAAATTCTTGATGCATCAATACGATTATTCTCCAAATACTTAATCCAAAATTCTACTCTTTCAGAAAGCGAATATTTAGAAAATAATATTGACCCCTTAACAGTCAATTCAATTTCAGCGAAACAACCTTCCTGCAACATCGACACAGTAGAAAGAATCTTAGCACAAATTTCCTGCTCGGATTCGGATAATGAAATTGAAACTGTCTTGTATTCTTGGAAAGATACAGCAAGACGGATTTTTTCCATTACCCAAGTATTTGTATCAACCAACGACACATACCTTGGACCTTTATCGCTTTTTCGTGTTTGACGGGGTGCTCCGGGATTAACAGTTAATGTTCCATCCGCCCATTTGTCAAACCAAGAATGATAATGCCCTAATGCCACATAACGATATCGTCCGGATAAATCTGAAGATTTAATTGGAAAATACTTTTCCTGACCCGAATGTTGATGAAAATATGTTCCGTGTGTAATCAATACAGCCGGTTCAAATTTTTTGATATTAATATCCGAAAGAGATATATTTTTTTGATAAGGAACACAAACAAAGAAAATTCCTTGAATTTCAGCTACGGAATACGATATTTGGTTTGCAACAATAACATTGGGAGCCAATTCTGTTCTTTGGGAAAGAAATTTATCATCATGATTTCCGGGCACAACCAATACCGTGCCGGAATATTTTTTCCAAATCGAAAGCAGTTCAGCTTCTAATACCCTTCCATTGGCAGATGCATCAAACAAATCTCCGGCAATAATGATCAATTCGGTATTTTCTCTTTCTGCAAGATCAATAATTGCATTTACTGTTGATAAGTGGCTTCTATCTTTCAAATGAAGATCAGCCGTATGCAAAAATTTCATAATACTTCCTTAACTATACTTTTCCAAGCAGTCCTTGATTATTCAATTAATATTATATATAATGTCTTAAGACAAAAAGATAATTATTAATTTATCCTGATTTAATTAAAATCGGAAAGAAAAAAAAATTTTTTACAATATTCGAGAATTTTTATGAAAAAAGAACATACCATAACAAAACAAATATTAGGATCTTTTTCACCTAAAGATAAAAATGACATTCCTGAAGATCCCGGAGTTTATATTTACAAAGATACAGCAGGAAAAATTTTATATATAGGAAAAGCGAAAAATCTTCGAAAAAGAGTCAATTCTTATTTCATGAAAACACCACAGTTTTTAAAAACACATCTCTTAGTACAGCAAATTAATATTATTGATATTATTATTGTTGGAAACGAAAGCGAAGCTCTTCTTTTGGAAGCAACACTAATCAAAAAACATCTTCCTAAATTCAATATTAACTTCAAAGACGGAAAATTTTATCCTTATATTAAAATAACCGTTAAAGAAAAATTTCCCAGACTTTTCATGACAAGAAACAAATTTAATGACGGAAGTTTATACTTCGGGCCGTATATTAGTGCGGGGATCGTTCGATCGAATCTTGATATTCTGCAAAAAATTTTTCAACTTAGAATATGCCGAACGCTTCCTAAACGGGAATGTTTGGAATACCATATGGGTCGATGTTCGGCACCGTGTATCCAAAAAATTACAGAAAAACAATACATGAAATCCGTTCAAGAAGCAATAGAATTTCTAACAGGAAAAAAAGATAAACTCATTAAAAATCTCGAAAAAAAAATGAAAACCGCCGCTAAAGAACTGTTATTTGAAAAAGCCCAAATTTATAAAGAACAGTTGGATTCCATACACTCTCTAGACGAACAGCAGTCCGTGTATCTTGATCGGGAAGACAATACAGATATTATCGGTATTTCAGGAAACAACAGCCAATTCGGTATTGCTGTTTCATTGATTCGAAACGGAAAATTAACAGGTAAAGAAGGATTTACTGTCACAAAAAAAGATGCTGACAGCATCTTTTCCGAAAACAGTATTTTGGAAGAATTTATTATTACGAAGTATTCGGAAGCGGAAAACCTTCCGAAACGTATTATTATTGACAGCAAATTTGCCAAATTAGCCGAATTTATAACAATATGGTTTCAAGACGAAGGATCCGGATTAAGCGTTGAAACACCTCAAGAAGAAAATTCTCCGGAATCCGTATTGTTATCGCTTGCAGAAAAAAATGCATTAATACATTTGGAACGAGAAATTTCCGAACCGGATCTCTTAGAAACCCTTCACCGCCTCCAACAAGAATTCAATCTCAAAAATTTCCCGGGAATTATCGAAGGATTCGATATCGCAAAGCTTGACGGTACATTAGCTTCAGGTGTTAATGTATGTTTCCAAGGCGGCGAACCCGATAAAAAATCATACCGTACATTTAATATTCAAGCCGAAAACCAGCAGGACGATTATGCTGCTATGGAAGAACTGGTTTACAGAAGATTGCACCGTATTCTTACTGAAAATCAAGCTCTTCCCCACCTCTTGGTCATCGATGGAGGTAAAGGACAGCTTGCCGCTGCTCTTAACGCTCTTGAAAAATTACATATCCAAGATATTGATGTCATTTCCATCGCCAAACAACATGAAGAAATTTTTCTGCCCGGAAACAAAACAGGAATAATTCTACCCGAAAATTCATCTGTTCTTAATCTTATCAAACGTATCCGCGATGAATCACATAGATTCTCCCAGCATCATCTTCACAGACGTATGGACAAAAAATTAAAATCTTAACAACTTACACAATCTTTTTTCCATGCAGTTCCACAATACCTGTTTCTAATGCAATTGTTTGAGCATTATTCAGATCAACTCCCCCACCGGCAAGAATTGTTATTCTTCCTGCAGCTTGTTCAACCAAATTTCTCAATACATTAATATTTGCTGATGCTGATCCGCTTCCGCCTTTTGTAAGCACTCGATTATATCCCAATTCTATCAACATATCAAGAGACTCATAAAGATCTTCTGTTTCATCAAACGCCATGTGACATACAATTTCAGAATTTTTTGCAGCATCTCTTGCCTGCCCCAGAAACTCATAATCCAAATAATTTCCTTTTAATGCACCCACAACCACTGATTCCACACCAATCTTTTCAGCAATATAAATATCTTCCAACATAATCCATTTCTCGTTTTCATGATATTTGAAATCCCCTCCACGTGCACGAATCATGACAGCTTGAGGAATACTAAGTTTATCTTTAACAGCTTTGATCGTACCGTATGAAGGCGTCGTTCCACCAACCGCAAGATTGTCACACAACTCAATCCTATCCGCACCTTTACGCTGAGCTTCTTCTGCTCCCACAAAATTCTCTACACAAGCTTCGAACAATAATTTCATATTCTCTCCTTTTAATAATTTATTTCAATTACCTTTTTAATTATTATCTCATTAATGTAATATTATACTTTTATACACAAAAAAGTAAATAATATTCTTAGAATTTATGATAACAACACTTCAATTAATAAAAAATATTTTTATCGGGAATATCTGTTTATATAAAAGAATCTCTTTTCTTAAGTACCTTCATTAAAATCAATAGAATCCAAATTTTAATTTTAGGCATTGCAAAACAATTTCCTATTAACAAAGACAAAAGATAACAATATCTCTAAACATATTCATTTCCTTTGTATTATTATTCTTATTCTTCATTTATTAGTGGTATTGTGATAAATATATAATATATTTTCTGCAACACCATTTATTTTATTTTTATTTATTCATACGATTATTAAAAAATTGATTAATTTTTTAATATCTATCATAATAAAGCAGTCTTGAATTTGAGGTTGTTTTTGATATTAAATCTTTGGTAATATTAATTAGTGCAAAACTAAACTGCATCCAACAACAGCAATAATTATTATATTTTTTGACAAAAATAAAAAAGTCAGTCATGATATTTGTAATTCAAAGACTAAAAGATCCTTAAAAAATAATTTAATGAGGTGCGGTTATGCTCGAATTTTGTGCCAGACACTATGGTATAAGGAATTGTTTCTATCTTTATCCGGCATTAAAACTCCTAATAGGAATTGCCGAATCATTATATCCCAGCGGTTATCAGCAGCATACTCCTGTACATTTTAATTTTTCCAATACTCAACTGCATAGTTTTTTCAATATGCCTCATACCCCCTATTCTGAAGCTGCTATCCGTGAAGTATTTCGGTATGCTTCTCTTTTTAAAATTATTAACAATACAATTATCTCCCCAGACCATATTGAATGGAGTTTCAATCCTTTTTATCAGAGAGATTTGTTTTTTGTCAAACTAAAATTAGAAACCAGAGAAACAAAAAATCTTCCTTTTATGATCTAACACTTATAATCTAAAACATTTTTAAATTCCAACATTCATTTACTAATCTTCATTTGCATATAAATATGAATTTATATTATTTACCAAACAAATTTTTGAAATAAATTCATTTTTTCTTTATAATATTGCTTATGAAATACAAAGCAATATTATTAATTTTTCTTATATTAAATTCTTGTTCACGTCTTCCTATGAAAGAAGAAATCGAATATAGAAACAAATTAGAAGACGCTATTATCAAAACTTTTCCCAAGAAAGTCACTATTCTCATTCACAAATTTGATAATCTAAGCCCTAGCGATACAAATCGAGCATATTTGGAAGACGCACTTCCGGATTCCATAGAATCTATGTTGGAACCTATGCGGTCTTCATTGGCATATATGGGGTTTGACGGTATGCCTTTTTATGTATCTGAAGAAATTTCCAATCTCTTTCAAAGCACTACAACGAACAGTACTAATACTAACACTAATAATATCGTAGAAGAAACAAATAATACCGATTCTACTAATACTAACACTAATAAAACTAATGATAATGACGGTTCTTATTTTTCTTACCTTACTAACTATTTAACAATTGTCCCTATCGAAGTCACGCAATTTGAATACAAACTTGACACTAATACCAATTATTTCGAAGTACTGACAAACGAAACTTTTGTCAATGGAGAATCTGTCACAAATTACGAATCTAATGAAATTTTAATTACTACAACCAATAGTGTGACTACTAATTTGGTCATAGAAAATCGCAACATCCTTTCTCCGACAAATATGCTGATGCTTATTTATGAAGAATATCCCAGTTTAACAAATTATTTAAGCTACCTCCCTATAGAACTACGCAGAGCCACAGACGAAGAAACTAAAGAATATAAATTTTCACTAACCAATAAAGGAAAAAAACCTAAACAAACAACTTCTTCCTCAAATTCAACAACGAATTCCATAACTAATCAAGAATCCAAAGAAATATCTTTTTATCCAAAAGAAAGTTTCGATTACACGTACCATATTTCCGGAAGCTTTCGTTCTTTTCAGAGAGGACAGTTTCAACCAGTAGAAGTAAACGTAAAAGCAAGTATATCTACAGCTGCCAGTTCAGGACTGATCTGGTGGAAAGAAACATATAATTCCGCTCCGCCAAAGTTATCGGATTTAATTAAACTTGATAAATCTTTGGACAAAAATAATCCTGATGAATATCAAAAATTCAACTTTCGTACACCATTCAAGAAACCACCTGTATCCGCTCGCCTTAAAGATGAATTTGAAATGGTCTCTACTAACTTCAGAGACGACAAACCTTCAAATCCAAAAGACAATCTACCTCAGCGGACAAAACCTATTAATTTAACCGTCCAAGCATTTGAAGACAAAATCCCTTTTGCATTAAAAGATTGGCTGAAATATTTTCATTCGGCTATTATTAATAGACCTTATACAGTGCTTCGCGTTAATACCAATCCTGAAGGCGTATTAATATACCTTAATGGATTTTTTATCGGCACAACACCTCTGGTATATCCAACAGCTCCAACCGGTGAACAACGAATTACTTTTATTAAAGACGGATTTTCAAGAGAAGAAGCAGTAATAGATGTAATTGCAAATCAAACTAATAGTATATCTTTCAGCCTGACTAAACAAAATAATTCAGGAGTTATTAGTATTACATCATCCATCCCCAATGCAGAAGTATTTTTTAATGCAAAATATCAAGGTATTGCCCCTGTAGTGTTGTCTAATGTAGAATTAAATATTAAACATCGATTGGAAGTGTTAAATCCTAATACCGATATTTCATCCAATAGAAACTCCGTATATAAAGAAATTACCTTAACTAAAGAAAAACCTTCCATTAATATTGATGCTCAATTCAAATCTTTTGAAACCAAATACAAACCAGCCGCTCAAAAAGGACTGCTTGCAGGAACTTACCTCTCATGGATTGCAACTTTTGCAATACTGGGGGTATCGGTATATTCTCAAAGCCGAGCTAATGAATTAAATGGATTAGCAGGATTACAGGGAATTTCTATCCAACAAAGAGAAATTTACAAACAACAAGGAATACAGCACAGTATTACCGCTCAAGCTACGTTGTATACTTCTTTAGCTGGTTTGATTATTTCCAGTGGTATTATGGGGTGGTATTTATACAGTAAAGAAATTTATTTGGGTCTGGATTTTACACCCTCCTCTGACGAATGGTATGCAAATCTCAAATTAAAATTCTAAGCTTTCTCAAGAAACAACCTCTTAATACACTCAAAAAAAAAAAGTTCTATGAAATTCATAGAACTTTTTTATACTGTTTAATTGTACGAGTTTAATAAAATTTTAGATATCTTCAGAAAAATATAAGTATCTAAAACAGTTAGGACACTGAAGCAAAGAGGAATCTTCTTCGTCTTGAAGAATATCCGTATCATGATATGAAGTAGGAAGAAGAATATTACATCCTGAACAGCTGTCTTCTTCTACCACAGCCATAACAATACCATTGTTCTTGGAAAGAAGTCTTTCAAAATATTCAGCAAAATGACTGTCGAATTGAGAAGAAATAGTTTCTATTTCCGATTCGATACGCTCACGTTCATCCTTAGTCTGCAATTTGAATTCGTTAAGAATTTTTTCACATTCCGCCATACCCTTGGTACAATCACCAATCTGCTCAGACAATTTGTCTATTTCTTGAACGATATCACCCATTCTTGATTTATCATAATAAAGCTGTGCTTCAAGAACTTCGCGATCTTGAGACAATTTTTCTATTTCTTTCTCCCAAGATTTAATTTGGCGAACCATTTTAAGATTTTCCCTATCGCTTTCCATTTCATCAATTCTATTCAAAATATTATTCAAGCGTTCTTCTTCTTTGGTGATTTTTGTTGACAGAATTTCGGATTGTTCTTCCAATTTTTGCTTTTCTTTCGAAGCAAAATTAAATTCTCCAGTAAGATCTGCCAATTTAATTTCATCATTTTCATAAGTAGACAAGATAACTTTTTTGGACTGATACAGTTCCTGCCAACGAATAATATTATGAATACGGGATATACGATCCATATGCACTTCCTCCGGCTTGTTCAAAATACTTAAATACGGATAATCAATTCATAAAAATTAAGTATTAATTGATTTAGCTCTTCTTATAAATTAATTACTATATTATAATAAAAATTTTAATTAATTGTCAAGTATTACACAAAGAAGCATATTTGATTTAAAAATAAAAAACACCTATAACCATAGGTGTTTTGGGGCCCGGTGGGACTTGAACCCACAACCCACCGATTATGAGTCGGTTGCTCTAACCACTTGAGCTACAGGCCCAAAGTATTTTTATATAAAAATATTGATC
Organism: Brevinemataceae bacterium; assembly: GCA_051647535.1. Lineage (GTDB taxonomy): Bacteria > Spirochaetota > Brevinematia > Brevinematales > Brevinemataceae > Brevinema_A. The sequence goes on along the minus strand of JBOFEA010000021.1, from coordinate 1,936 downwards.
TACAAATATGTAGTAATATTATAACATAAAAATTTATTTTTTTCAAGGATTTATGATATTTTAAATTCAAAATTAATAATCATATCATTAGAATTTTTACCTATAATTTGAAAATGATCCGATATCATCGCTAATTGTTCTTTTATCAATACCGCATCATTATCAAAAGAATTATTGTAAAATTTAGGAAGTATGTTTTCATAATCAGATCCACGACAGTAAATTTGTACTTTGTGTTTTCCGGCAGCTTCACTGCTTGTGACAATAATTTCATTTAAGGATTCAGGATGCTCCTTAAGCAAAAACACAAACAACCCGTAAAATAAATCAAACCATTTTTCAGAACCATTCTTAATAGCCGGCAAAGAACCACTCATCAACTTAATTAAAGGATTTTCAAATTCATCATAGATACGAGTCAGCGCATCTTTTAAAATTGATTTGACAAAAATTTCTCTTTGATTGGGTTCTTCCAAATAAGGAATAAAAGTTGTATTAGCAAAAAGTTCAGGCATTTCGGCAGGCTGTATCATTACTAAAATTTTGACCAAATCATGGGTTGAATTTTTAGAAAAATACGGTACAAAAATTAATTCCAAAGGATTTGTAAAATTTAAATTCTTTCCGGAAATAATACAAGATGTTTTTTTGCGGGACAATAATGTTTCTTGAAAGGTTTGTTCAATAAATTCACTTTCTTGAGAAAACAACGAGCTAAGTACGCTTTCATAAAATTGAAATGGTACTTTAATATTTTTCTTAAACGCTTCGTTGACAAATTCTACCGTTCCATTAAGATTCACAACTGCCATAATTGTAGAAGTTTCATAAAAAAACATTTCATACCATTCATAAATATTGTTTGGAGAAACCATTGCAAAAGCTTCAATAATTTTTTTCTCCACACCGTATAATTTTCCATTCTTATCCAATATTCCTCGATAAGAAGCTCTTTCCATATAGTAAAGACCTTTTTGGGTTTTTACATCTACGAATCCATGCCATGTACGTCCTTTGTTTAAAGATTCCCACAATTCAGGAAGGGTATGAAAAATATCCTGTGTATAAATAATATTAACAGACTGTCCTAAGATTTTCTTTCGCTTCCAGCCATAAAATCTCAGCATAGAATCCGATATTTCCGTAATAATTCCCTGCATATTAAATATCAATACCGGATTATCCCTGTTGAAAAAAAATACTGCAGATTTTTTATAATGTTTAATCGGAAAAATAGGAACATAAAAATTTTTGAAAACCACTACAGAAATGACAGCAACTCCCCAAAAAGACAATATTCCCCAAAATAAGGCTTCATAGAAAATAAAATTCATATCCACATTCATAATAAATAAGGTCATGAATGTAAATGCCAAGGTTGATAAAAAATTCCACAACGGATAAGAAAATACAACAGTATTAAATATTAAAGGAACTAATCCCGCTAGAAGAATCCATGCACCAAAATCTTTCCAAAATACTACTAATACAAAAAAATAGCAGATTGAAAGCACAAAAAGCCTAATCATTAATAAAAGACTTACATACACAGCATCCCCCTAAATAACATATCCTAGATTATGCTTACTGCCGGCTAATATGTTTGATTTTTTATTCAAAATATGATATAAGTAGGCAGGCATTCGAATATTCTTAAACGATTATATTATATAGATTATAAATATTTATACTTCTTTGTCAAGAGTTTAAAAACATTATAATTAAATATAATATTTTGGAACCGAAAATCAAATCAACCATAACAATAAATAGGAAAAATACAAAGTTGTCTATAATTATGTTATGTATTGTGCATCATATACACTAACATTACATAATTATTTGGTATTTAGAAAATTTAATATCGGTTGTATTTCAGAAAACATGCTTTATTTTTATTCAACTACAATCTATCGCAAACAACCAATTAACTGAT
>JBOFEA010000020.1:0-105292 GCA_051647535.1 Brevinemataceae bacterium | reverse complement strand
TGGAATTGTCTGAAGAAGGTCAAGTAGTACTTGAAGAAGTGTATCCACAGTATTTAAGTATGTGGGGAACGGAATCAGGAAAAGAGTTGCCATTGGATAGAAAAGGTCCGAAAGAATATGGAATGATCCTCGGATATGCACAAACTTTTGGTATTGAATTTGCTGGTTTTGGTAATGGAATAGTCTTGAGAAATAAAGAGATTGTTTGGTTTTTGCCTTACTATAATCATGAACAAGCACAAGATCCAATGGATGAGAGTGTGGTAGGGCAGGTAGTGGATGTTATTACTGATGTAGTTGATAATAAAGGACAAATATATCCAAGTGGAATCGAATTTGTAGGAATATCAAAGAACGGCTTGGGAGTTTATAAAGTTCTTTCCGGTTCTCCTTCGATGGATGTTCTATATAAATGTTATGTTGAATTAGAATGGAATGCAAGAGAAAAGAACTATATCATAAAACATTTTATTAATGAGGTAAACTTGAAAGAGTTTTTAAAATAGATTTTGTATTGTAATTAAATATTAAAGAAAGCGGAATGAGAGAAATTTCATTCCGTTTTTTTATGGATAATTCTATCTGATGATTTTTATATTATACATTGGAACTGATTAGGCATTATCTTGATTTAAAGATGCAATATTTTTTATAATATGATATAACATACATACTTTCATATTTTTTATTTATTGGAGTACTTTTACAAAATACAGTTAGGTTTAGAGGGAGGAGATAATTTTTGCTAAAAATAAAATTTTAATACTAAAGCAAATTTTTTAGGATAGACAAAAACCGAATCTTGGTGTATAATTATTTTAAAATTCGGTAAAAAAATTACTTATCGGTAATCGTTATGTATATAATTATATTTATTTTGAGGTTATTATGTGTTATTATCCTATGAAATGCCAACCTGTTTTCAAAGAAAAAGTTTGGGGTGGTCATGCTTTAGCTGATGTACTAGGTAAGCAACTGCCTGACAAAAAAAATTATGGAGAAAGTTGGGAGATTTCAGCACATCCTAATGGTCCGGGTCTCATTCTCAATGGAAAATTCCAAGGACAAACTTTCGATAGTGTTATTCAAAAACATGGTAAAGAATTGCTGGGTGCTTCGATATGGGAAAAATACCAAGGCAAATTCCCTCTTCTTTTAAAATTTTTGGATATCAATGATAAATTATCAATACAAGTTCATCCTGATGATTCATATGCTGAAGAGCAAGAGAATTCTTTTGGTAAGGCTGAGTGCTGGTATGTTATTTCTGCGAGTGAAGACGCTGAATTAGTAATGGGAATGAAAGATGATATTACCCGCGAACAGTATTTGAGTAATGCAGAACAAAATAAATTTGATAATATGTTTAAGACAGTGAATGTGTCTAAAGACGATTTAGTAGTAATCAAACCTGGTATGGTACACGCAAGTTTAAAGGGTTCCATATTGATTTGTGAGCTACAGCAGAATTCGGATATTACTTATAGAATTTATGATTTTGATCGGGAAGAATGCGGAAAAAAAAGAGATCTGCATATTGAACAATCTGCGGATGTTATTGATTTTAAAGCACAGCCTGATGTGAGACATTTTCAAGATATTGATCAGCAGGAAATAGAATTGCTTGATTGGGAATATTTTGTGTTGAAAAAATTGAATATCAAGGGTATAGTCAATCGTCCAGTGTTGGATACAATGAGATTATACTCGGTGCTGAATGGATGTATTGTTATGGAAAGCGGCAATACAAAACTAGAATTGGTACAAGGTGAAAGTGTGTTTGTACCGGCAGGTCTTACTGTTTTATTCGAAGGCAAAGCAGAATTACTTGAAGCCTATCCGAAATAAGAATAATACAATATATAACTTTGATAAGGGGGGAAGGAGATGTTTGAATCCTATTTATCGGTACCTATTATTCCTGTGGCAGTTGTTAAAAATGAAGAAGAAATTGTTCGTATTGCAGAGTGTGCAGAAGAATTTCTTCCGGCTTTGGAATTAACAATGCGTACTGAATTTTCATATAAAGCGTTGGAAATTTTAGCAGAGAAATTTCCAAATTTACCAAGATCTGCTGCAACTATTGTGACAATAGAACAAGTTGATAAAGTATTGGAAAGAGGAACAAATATTATTATTAGTCCGGGATTTCAAGAATCATTATTAAAATATGCAAAAGAAAAATCCTATCATTATATTCCGGGTGTTGCTACACCGGCTGAGTTAGAACAATGTATGGTTTATGGTTATAGGCATTTTAAATTTTTTCCGGCTTCTGTTTGTGGAGGAGTGTCATGGCTGAAAGCAATGTATCCTGTGTACTCGCATATGGATGTTAAATTTATGCCTTTAGGCGGAATTACACTTGATAATGTTAAAGAATATTTATCTGTACCGAATGTTTTTGCCTGTGGAGGATCTTGGCTTTGTTCCAGAGAAATTTTGGAACAAAAAAATTGGAAAGAACTTCGTAAACGATTTGAAGAAGCGTATCATTTATTAAAGGAGTTAAAATAATGTCTGTTATTGTTGGATTTGGCGAGCTAATGCTTAGATTATCATCACCTGGATTTGAGAGATTGTTTCAATCACCGATGCTTGATGCATCTTTTGGAGGTGGAGAAGCTAATGTGTGTGTATCATGTTCTAGATTTGGTATTTCTGCACGCTACGTTTCTGCATTTCCTAAAAATGCATTAGGAGAAGCTGCGGAATCTCAATTATTAGGTCAAAAAGTTGATACTTCTGCCATTGCATGGACGGGAGAAAGATTAGGGATTTATTTTGTTGAAAAAGGTGCTAATCAAAGAAGTTCGACAGTTATTTATGATAGAGCGGATTCTTCTATATGTAATGCAAAACCTGAAGATTTTAATTGGGATTTGGTATTTAAGGATGCAACTTGGTTTCATATATCAGGAATAACACCAGCTCTCAGTCAAAGTGCTGCTGATTTAACGGTGTTTGCAGTAAAAGAAGCGAAAAAACGAAACGTACGTGTTTCGTGTGATTTGAATTTTAGAAAAAAATTATGGAGATATGGAAAAAAATCTTCTGAAGTGATGCCTGAAATAGTTAAATGTACAGATATCTTAATTGCTAATGAAGAGGATATTCAATTATCATTAGGTATAGAATTTCATACTGACGTGACCAAAGGGCATCTTAAAGCCGAGGATTACAAACCTCTTATGCAGAAAGTTGCAGATCAATATCCAAACTTACAGGGTATTGCAACCACGCTTCGTGAAAGTATTAGTGCAAATCATAATAACTGGTCTGCAGTATTTTTTCAAAAAGGCCAATTATATGTTTCAAAAAAATATTCTATGACGGATATTGTTGATAGAGTTGGTGGTGGTGATTCGTTTGCTGCCGGTTTATTGAGTGGAATGACTTTCTTTGACCAAGATTCTCAAAATGCTTTGGAATTTGCAGTAGCGGCATCTTGTTTGAAACATACAATTCCAGGCGATTGGAATTTGGTAAATAAATCGGAAGTTCTTGCGTTAATGCAGGGAGATGGTTCCGGACGAGTACAACGTTAATAAAATTTAACAGAGTTAATAAAGGAGAAATTATGAATTTACCTTTTAAGGTGGATCTTGTAAATCAAGTTGCTGTAGTTACGGGAGCTTCAGGAGTATTATGCAGTGAAATAGTTAAAGCATTAGCTGAATGCGGTGCGAAAGTAGCTGTTTGTGGTAGAACAAATGATGCTGTGGAAGCGTTAACTCAAGAAATTATTGCTAGCGGTGGTCAGGCAATGGCACTTACTTTTGATGTATTGGTAAAAGAACAAATTATAGAAGCTAAAAATCGTATTGTGTCCGAGTGGGGCAAAATTGATTTGTTGATTAACGGTGCCGGAGGAAATTCTCCGAAAGCAACTACGACAATGGAAAATTGTTATCCTGAAACATTATCGCAAAAAAAACCAAGTGATACTACTTTTTTTGATTTGGATTATGAAGGAATGAAGTGGGTTATGGAACTGAATTTGTTTGGAACGGTGTTGCCTTGCCAAATTTTTGGTGAAGAAATGGTTAAATCTCAAAAAGGAAATATTATCAATATTTCTTCGATGAATGCTTTTACCCCGTTGACTAAAATTCCTATGTATAGTGCAGGTAAAGCTGCTGTCAGCAACTTTACTCAATGGTTGGCTACGCATCTTGCACCGGTAGGGATAAGAGTTAATGCAATCGCTCCCGGTTTTTTTGAAACCCAACAAAATTATAAACTTCTTCATCATGATGACGGTTCTTATACTACGCGTGCTAACAAAATTATTTTAGGTACTCCTATGGCTCGATTTGGACTTCCTAATGAATTAATTGGTGCTGTATTGTATCTTGCTTGTGATAAAGCTAGTGGTTTTGTCAGTGGTATTAATTTACCAATTGATGGAGCTTATTCTGCTTATTCCGGTGTGTAAATAGGAGTTAATTATGTATATGACGTTTCGTTGGTATGGTCCAAATGATCCTATATCGTTAAATTATATTCGACAAATCCCTTGTGTGAAAGGAATTGTAAGTTCTCTTCATGATGAACCTACTGGTAGTGTTTGGGATTTTGAAAAAATTACAGCATACAAAAAAAATATTGAATCTTACGGTTTGAATTTTAAAGTAATTGAAAGCGTTCCTGTTCATGAAGATATCAAGTTAGGAAAAGGTTCCCGTGATCAATATATCGAACATTATATTCAAACATTAAAAAATCTTGCACGTGCAGGCTTAGAAGTAATTACTTATAATTTTATGCCTGTTTTTGATTGGACGAGAACTTCTCTTGATACGCCATTTCCTGATGGTTCTAATGCTTTGACCTATAAACATAAAGATATTCTTGCAATGGATCCTACTTCTCCCAATCTTACTCTTCCTGCATGGGTGAAGTATTCTCATCAAGAATTAATTAACTTGTTAGAAGATTATAAATCCGTAGATACTGAAAAATTATGGAGCAATCTTGAGTATTTTCTTAAAGCCGTGATTCCTGTGGCTAAAGAAAATGATCTTAAAATGGCAATCCATCCTGATGATCCTCCATGGTCTATTTTCGGACTTCCTAGAATCATTACCAACAAACATGCTTTGGAAAGAGTATTGTCTATTGTGGATACTCCTGTTAATGGTTTGTGTTTTTGTACAGGTTCTTTGGGTATTGCTCCTGAAAATGATTGTGTTGATATGGTTAAAACATTTGCCGGTCAAAAACGAATTCATTTTGCTCACTGCCGTAATGTACGTATTGACGGGGACAAAGATTTTTCTGAAACTGCTCACCCTAAAGCTTATGGTGATATTGATTTTACAAAAATTCTTAAAGCTTATTACGATGCTGGATTTGATGGACCTGTTCGTCCCGATCACGGTCGTATGATTTGGGGAGAAACTGGACTTCCCGGTTATGGTTTGTATGACAGAGCTTTGGGAGCTGTGTATCTTCAGGGAATTTGGGATATGTTGGATTCCCATTAAGTTAGGAAAAATTATGAAAACATTTATTACAGATAATTTTCTTCTAAATAATAAATATGCAGAACAATTATATCACAATTTCGCTCAACATATGCCTATTATTGATTATCACTGCCACCTTTCTCCAAAAGAAATTGCTCAAGATAAAAAGTATCGATCAATTACTGAATTGTGGCTTGACGGAGATCATTATAAATGGCGTGCTATTCGTTCTGCCGGATTTGAAGAAAAAGAAGTTACCGGTTATATTGGAAATCCCGAATATGACTATCATAGATTTGAAACTTGGGCTAAGGTTCTTCCTAAAACTTTAGGTAATCCTCTTTATCATTGGACTCATTTGGAGCTTCTGCGTTATTTTAATATTGATTTGCTTCTTACGCCTGAAACAGCAAAAGAAATTTATCATCAATCAAATAATGTAATTTCTCAAGATAATTTTTCTGCTCGTGCCTTGATTAAGAAGTTCAATTTGAAATTTATTGGAACGACAGATGATCCTATTGATTCTTTGGAATACCATCAAACTATTAAAGAAAGTGGCTTTGAATGTGAAGTTGCACCTTCTTGGCGTCCTGATAAAATTGTAAAAATAGATATGCCTGGTTTTGGTTCTTATATTAAAGAACTTGCAGAAGTTTCTTCTATAGATATTGTTAATATATCTGGGTTAATGGAAGCTATAAGTAAAAGAATAGATCATTTCAAAGCTATGGGATGTTCGATTTCTGATCATGGTTTGGATCATTTTGTATTTACTAAACAATACACCGAAAGCGAGGTGAATACTATTTTTATTAACGCATTGCAAAGCAAAAAGGTAAGCTCGGAAGATGTTATCAAATATAAAAGCTTTGTACTTGTAGAAATGGGAAAAATTTATGCTCGTAATAATTGGGTAATGCAGCTTCATATTGGGGCACTTAGAAATAATAACACTAAACTGTTTCAATTATTAGGTTCGGATATTGGCTGTGACTCTATTAATGATTTTTGTTATGCATCTGAATTGTCATCATTTTTGGATGTATTAAATTTACAGGATATGCTTCCTAAAACTATTTTATATAGTCTCAATCCTAGAGATAATGAGATGCTGGGTACCATGATAGGTAATTTTCAAGGCAGTATTCCGGGTAAGATCCAATTAGGATCCGGTTGGTGGTTTAATGATCAAAAAGATGGTATGGAAAGGCAACTTATTGCTTTATCATCTTTAGGATTGTTGGCTGAATTTGTTGGAATGCTTACTGATTCACGAAGTTTTCTTTCTTTTTGCCGGCATGAATACTTTAGAAGAATTCTTTGTAATATCTTAGGTACGTGGATGGCGGAAGGTCAAATTCCTTCTGATATTAATTTTGTTGGTAATGTTGTATCTGACATTTGTTTTAATAATGCAAATAGATATTTTAATTTAATTTAAGGAAGGTATGAAATGAAAAAATTAGCGGTTTTGTTATTGTGTTCTGTAGTATTAAGCTTTTCTGCTTGTGGAAAAAAGAATTCTCAAGCAAGTAAAAATGCAGGAGCACAAGTTTTAAAATTGTCGCATAATCATTCCCCTGATTTTCCGGTTGATTTAGCATATAAAAAGTTTGCTTCTTTAGTTGAAGAAAAATCTGATGGACGGTTCAAAATTGAAATTTATCCCAGTGCACAGTTAGGAAATTCTTTAAGTGCATTAGAGTTGGTTCAAACAGGTGTAATTACTTTTGCACATATTAATTCTGCTGCATTGGAAAGTTTCGATAAAATTTATTCGGTATTTAATTTACCGTATATTTTCAGGGATTATGATCATTTTAGAAGAGTCATGGATAGTGAAAAAGTTGAGGAAATTTTTGAATCTACTCTTGATAAAGGATTTCGTCCTATTTTATACTTAGAAGGTGGTGCAAGAAGTTTTTATACAAAATCCAAACCTATTCTCAAACCTGCCGATTTAAAAGGATTGAAAATTAGAGTTCAGGAATCTCCTACTTCTATTGAAATGATCACTCTGCTAGGTGCAAGTCCTGTTGTATTAAGTTTCGGTGAAGTATACACTTCTATTCAACAAGGTGTTATTGATGGTGCTGAAAATAACATTCCTTCTATTGTTCAAACCGGACATGCTGAAGTTGCGAAATATATTTCTTTGACAGAACATTTAAGATTGTCCGATATTCTTACCGTAAACAGTGGATTTTGGCAGGAATTAAATGATACTGATAAAGATATGTTTAGAAGTGCGGCTCGTGAAACTATTAATTATTTCACTTCAGTTTGGGATGAAGCTGAAAAAGCAGCTCTTAAAGCTGCTGTTGAAAAATATAATGTAAAAATTAACTCTGTTGACCAAACACCTTTTAGAACTCTTGTGCTTCCTATGCATAATAAAGTCGGACAACAAGATCCTCGTGCTAAGGAACTTTTAGATTATATTGCTACTAATTAGAATAGTTTAAGATTGGATATGTTATGCTGTATAATAGATTGAAAAATTGGTTGGACACATTTTTGTTTTATATATTATTTTTACTTCTTGGTTTATTGTTATTTTGTGTCTGCTGGCAGGTTTTTTCCAGATATTTTCTTCGTATGCCTGCAACATTTACTGAAGAATTGGTACGATTTGTTTTGATTTGGGTGGGATTTTTGGGTGCGGCTTACGGTTTTGGAAATCATAAACATTTATCGTTAACTTTCTTTATTGAACAATTTCCTGTTTCTGTTCGTATTATAGCACGAATAGCTTCCATCTTACTTATTATGGTATTATCCGTTTTGCTTCTGATGTGGGGAGGATTTCGTATGATTCAAGTGACGCATAGTCAATTTTCTTCGGTGCTTAATATTAGAATGAGTTATGTATATATGGTAATTCCTTTTGCGGGAATAATGATTCTGCTTTATCAAATTTTTGATTTAATTTCTTTAATCTTTACAATAAAAAGGGGTAAAGCATGAATAATACAATAATTATATTAACTTCTGTATTTGTATTGTTGCTGGCTGTTGGTGTACCGATTTCCATTTCAATTATGATGTCTTCTCTTGCTGTTATGTTTACGCTACTTCCGTTTGATAAAGCATTGCTTACAGCAGCACAATCTATGCTTAATGCTTTGAATTCTTTTACTTTACTGGCAATTCCTCTGTTTATATTATCCGGAGCTATTATGAATACCGGAGGATTAGCTGTAAGATTAATTAATTTTACCAAACTATTTACGCGGTTTTTACCGGGAGCTTTGTTTCAAATCAATATTTTATCAAATATGTTGTTTGGTGCATTGTCCGGATCTGCAATTGCTGCAGAAGTAGCTGTAGGAAAAATTATTGATCCTTTGCAAAAAAAGGAAAATTATGATCCTGCATTAGCAGCAGCTGTTAATATTGCTTCTTGTCCAACAGGATTATTAATACCACCAAGTAATACATTTATTGTTTATTCTTTAGTAAGTGGTGGTACTTCTGTTGCAGCATTGTTTCTTGCTGGGTATTTACCTGGAATTTTAATGGGTTTAGGTGTTGCTGTTGTTGCATTGTTGTTTTCTATCAAAGGAACTTATCCCAAACAGCCGGCTATTTCTTTTAAAGAATCATGTCGAGTTGTTTGGGATGCATTTCCAAGTTTGTTAATGATCTTTATTGTTATTGGAGGCGTTGTAAAAGGTGTTTTTACTGCAACAGAAGGTTCTGGAATTGCCGCATTATATAGTTTATTGTTATCATTGATTTATCGTTCGTTAAATTTTGAAAAAGTGAAAGATATTGTTTATGATACAGTGACAATGACAGGTGTTGTATTATTTTTAATAGCTGTTTCTTCAATTATGTCTTGGGTATTATCTTTTTCAAGAATTCCTCAAATTGTAGCAGATAGTTTGCTTTCAATTTCTGATAATCCTGTGGTAATTATATTTTTAATCAATCTGATTCTGTTGTTTGTGGGAACTTTTATGGATATGACTCCTGCAATTTTAATATTTACTCCTATTTTTCTTCCAATAGCTAAGCAATTAGGAATTGATCCGGTACATTTTGGAATTATTATGACATTTAATTTGTGTATAGGTTTGTGTACTCCTCCAGTCGGAAGTGCATTATTTGTTGGATGCAGTATTGCTTCTATTAAAATAGAAGATGTATTTTCTAAATTAATTCCAATGTATATTGTGTTAGTATCTATATTATTTTTAGTGACATTTGTTCCTGAGGTTAGTTTATTCCTTCCAAAATTCTTTGGATTATTATAAAAATAAAAGAGATGAATATTCATCTCTTTTATTTTTGTTTAGTTTGTAAACCGTCGTTTATAAATATTGAGAAGAAGAGCAGCACCGGCAATAGAAACAATATAAGACGAACCTCCATAACTAATAAATGGCAATGGAAGTCCTGTCACAGGAGCAATACCTATATTCATACCAATGTTAATAAAAATATGGGTGACATACATAGCTAATAATCCGCATGCAATATAAGCGCCTTCAGGATCTTTTGCTGAAATAATAGTTTTGACGATCAGCCAAGTATATAATGCATATAATAATACGACAAAGGATGAGCCAAAAAATCCTGTTTCTTCTGCTAAAATAGCAAAAATAAAATCAGTATGTTTTTCAGGAAGAAAACCACGCAAATTTTGAGATCCTTTCAAAATTCCTTGTCCGAAAGCTCCTCCTGCACCAATTGCGATTTGAGCTTGAATAGAGTTGTATCCTGAACCTAATTTGTCAAATTCAGGATTAATAAACACAAATAGACGATTCCATTGATAAGGTTTCATTACTCTGCTAATGATACTAGTCATTAAAAAGGAAACACCAATCATTAATGAAATTTTGGTAAATTTACTGATCCACGGAATAGGCTGCAACAATTCGATAATGAAAGTAATAACAGTATAAATTAAGAAAATAATGGCAATAGCAAGAAACGTTTTAGGAGAAAGAAGTATTTCAATAATATGATTGGGAGGAGTTGAGTGTGTTGCAAGATAAAATTGATAATAAGTATAAGCTGCTAAAATGATACCCGTTGTGATAAAAATCGCAATTCCTGTTAATAGAATAGAAATATCATTGAGTCCAATTAGACTCATGATTAGAAAAATACTGCAAAAAATTAGTGCTGTTCCTAGATCTGGCTGCATTAATACTAAAGATAGTGGAAGAATGAGTATAAACAATGCTTTAAAAAAGGTTTGTATACTTTTTTCATCCTTAGAAATTTTACTAAGAAATTTAGCATAAAATAAAATATAGAAAATTTTCATTAATTCTGAAATTTGGATACCTAAACCAGCAACTCCCAACCAGCTTTTGGATCCTTTTATTTCTTTACCAAATACTAAAGTAAAGATTAATAATCCTATTCCAAGAATATAATATACAACTGACATTTCGATAATGTAATAATAATCAATGGATAAAATAATTGCAACAATTCCTAATCCTAAAATAATCCACAAAATTTGTTTGATATATAAATTGGTATTCAAACCGTTTTCCAATTGACCGGTACTAAGGATAAAAATAACTCCGATAATTGATAGAATGATAGGAATAGCAATAAAAGGCAGTAATTCTATTTTTAATAAATCTTTCACATATTATTCCTTGAATAAAATATTATTATTATTTGGTTTTATTGTTATTTGGATTTGCGTCTGGATATAATGTCATAAAATAATAATTAAATAATTCAACCATAATGCTTCGTGCAATACCTGTTCTTTGGTTTTCTAATAAAACTGTTATTGCAATAGTGTTTGATAAATTTTCGTTTCCGTATGGTCCATAGCCGGTAAACAATCCGTTTTCTTTATTTACAAATCCTGTTTGAGCTGTTCCTGATTTGGCTGCTATAGGAACCTTAATACTTTTATAACGAGTTAGTACTCCTGCAGTACCATGAGCTTCGACTGTTTGAGCCATACCTTCTTGAATAATTTTAAAAGCTTCAGGAGATAAGGCAATAGTTTTTAAAGGAACAGGAGTTTGAGACCAAATAGTATTTTTGTCTCGTATATTCAAGATTTCTTTAAGGATATAAGGTTTATAAATAATTCCATTGTTTGCAATAGCAACAGTCATCATATTGATTTCAAGAGGAGTTGCCAATACATCTCCTTGACCAATAGCAATATTAGCGGTATCACCGTTAGACCAGCGACGTTTGTGTATTTTTTGAAACCAGTTATCATTTGGAAGAAAACCGGAATTTTCATCAGGAAGGTCAATTTGATAAGGAGTTGTAAATCCGAATTCACGAGCCATTTCAAAGATAGCTTTTCGACCTACGGTTTGAGAATGGTGGTAGAAATATACGTTTGCAGAAACACCAATAGCTCTTCTCATATCTACAATACCATGATTCTTCCAATCCTTGAATACTCTGTTTCCTATAGGATAAAATCCTGTAGTTGCTAATTCTTTGTTGGGATCTATACCTGCTTTTAAGAAAGCTGCTGTAGTAATGAGTTTGAACGTTGAGGCTGGAGGGTATTTACCTTGTATAGTCCGATTTAAAAACGGATGTCTAGGATCTAAAACATGTTCTCTAAACGCTTGTTGAGAATTAGGAGAATTATTAAAAATAGTGGGATCTAACGAAGGACTGCTAACAAGAGCTAAAATTTCTCCGGTGGAGACATGTGTAACGACAATAGCACCTATAAAATCTTTTAATAAATCATAAGCTTTTTGCTGAAGCCGTGCATCTATAGTTAATACAATATGATTTCCTTGAATAGGCTCTTTTGAAATTTCTTGTTCTAATACCTGTCCCATCACATTTACGGATCGGATCAAGATACCGGAATTTCCTCGTATGATTGGGTCATATTGTTTTTCTATACCTCGTTTTCCCATAGATGCACCAAGGTAGTATTCCGGTAAGTGTTTTAAAGAGTCGTATTCTGCTTTATTTAGAAGTCCTGTATATCCAATGACATGAAATCCAGCTTCTCCAAAAGGATAAACTCTTTTAGGTCTGTTTTCCCAAAAAATTCCTGGAAATTCATCAATTCGTTCTGCAAATTGTGAAATTTCAGCCATTGTAGGTTTGTCATCTAATACAATAGGTGTATAAGCATCAATAAATTGTTCTTTAATGATATTTTCAAGTTGTTCAGTAGATATACTGAGGATAGTTGCAATTTTAGTTAATAAGATATTTCTTTGAGGTTGCTGGGATGGAATATTTGCTGGAATCAGAGTAAGAGCTAAGGATCGTTCATTATAAGTTAGTTTTAAAATTTTATTTCTGTCAAAAATAATACTACGGTAAGCAGGAATACGAAGACGACGGGTTTGGTTTTTTTGAGCTTGATTTTTGAAAATATTACCTTTTAATAATTGAAGATAAAAAAGCCGTGAAAAAAAGGTCAAAAATATTAAAATAAGAATACCGGTAATGTAAACCAAACGATTAACGGGAATATGTTTTATATCCTGCATATTATATCCTTAATATTATTATCGTGGAATTACCAATTCATAAAAAGCTTGGCAGATTTGTTTTGCACGAAAGTAATCCTGATTATTTTCGTCTGATGATTGAATAGTTTGAGAAACAGGATTACGGAGTGTAAAAATATATTTATACCACTGTTCTTTGTTGTTAATTTTGTAAAGTTTTTTATCCAGCATATCAATTAAAGCAATAAACTCGAGAATGTCATCATAACTTAATTCTTGTTTGGATGTTGTTTCTATAACTTGAGCAGCAAATAATTCAAGATTGCCGGGAGAGTTTAAAATTTCTGTACGTGCTTGAAGTTCGGAATTTTGCAATCTGTCTAAGAATTTAAGGAGTTGTTGAAGTTGTTCGGTTTCACTGATTCCAAATGAAGTTGTATTTTGTAGTAAAAATAATTTTGAATTTGCAGAAAAACTCCAAGGTATAATAGTATAGCCTGTTTCTTTACTTGTTTGAGTTATGTGGTGAATTTTTCCTTGTAATTCCAATCCTGCTAAATTAACAAGAATAGATAGTGACAAACCATTGCCTGTATTGTAAAGTTGAGAAGTAAGGAAACCGAGTTCTTCAGAAAATGCAAAATGTATATGTTTATCAAATTCAATAACAATACTTTCCAGTCTTTTATAAATTTCTTTTAAGGAACATTGAAAATCAATGGAGAAAAAATGTAAATGATCTTTGTAATTGGGAATCAAAATCCAATCAGCATTTTTTTTTGCAAAAAATATATTTTCTACATTATCTTCATTGTATATGAGTATGTTTGATAAAATAGTTTTTTTTGTTTCGGAATCGAAAGAAGACAAATTATAAGTAATAATAGAAGAATCATTAATGAGAGAAATAATTTTTTGAATTTCTTGAGAAATTATATGCTTCTCATGAGAAGATAAATGATCAGGAAACATTAAAGCATCAATATTTCTAGAAATTGCTATTTTTGAAGAAATAAAAATTTTATTTTTAAACAAAGAACGAGAAGGATAACAGGATTTTGGAAGGATAATTTTTTCCATAATTATTGTTCGCTTAAATATCTATATTTTTTCTTTAAGTTTTGAAATTCGTTTACTTATTTTAGCGGCTTCCTCATAGTTTTCTTTATTTATAAGAGAAAGAAGTTTATAGTTTAATTTTTCGAGTTCAAGTTTTTTGAAATAAATTTTTCTCAATCTGGAGGGGATTTGACCTCGGTGTTTAGTTCCAAAGCCGTTAATGAAAAGTTTCTCTTTTATTTCGTCGGAAAACAAATGATAGCAAACATTACAACCTACATTCCCTAAATTTATAATATCTGATTTTGAATGATTACATGTAATACATGTTTGATCAGGTATTGCTTGGGTTAGAGGTATATTATCTTTAGAATTTTCAGTAATTTTATTAATATGATTTGCGATATCTGTAAGAATATATCGCATTTCATTTATCGTATTAAGAATATCTGCCTGACCGATTCCCAAGTCAAGAGACTTACCATCAGTAAAGCGTTTTAATGCACATTGAGGGCATAAACCTTGTTCTATTTCTTTTTTGCCGTTGAATGCTAAGAAGAATAGTATCGCTGGCTGTATACCACAATAATCACATAATTTAGAAAATTTTTCTTCCGGCATATTTATTCTCCATTGTTAATAACAAATTTGAAAACATAAATCGAATAAATGATAAAAAACAATTTAAAAAAGGTAAAATTAATTGTCAAATGATCATTTATTCGTATAGTTTTATGTTTTATAAAAGAGTTCAACTGCATATGCACAGTCAAACAAGCTTTTTTCGTGTAAGCGTTGTGTTTGTAATTGAAGACCTATTGGCAGGCGGGTTTCATTAGAAATACCTATAGGAATAGATATAGCTGGAGATCCGACTAAGTTAGCAGAGATTGTAAAAATGTCATTCAAATACATAGCAATAGGATCATTAATTTTTTCTCCTATTTTGAAAGCCGTTGAGGGAGTTGTGGGACCTAATAGTACATCTACTGATTGAAATATAGCATTATGTTCTTGAATAAGTAAATTTCGTACTTTTTGAGCTTTAACAAAAAATTCTTCATAGGATTCTGAAGACAAAATAAAAGTACCTAACATAATACGTCTTTTTACTTCAGATCCGAAACCTTCGGTTCTACTGTTAATGTATGTTTCAGATAATACTTGAGCGTTGGGAGTTCTGAATCCATAGCGTATTCCATCGAATCTTGCTAAATTAGAAGATGCTTCTGCAGGTGCCAAAATATAGTAAACAGCAGGAGCATGTTTTAAATTGGGAATAGAAACTTCAGAAAGTATGGCACCTTCTTTTTCCAAGTTTTTAGCGGTATCGAGAATTTTTGTTTTAATTTCTTCATTAAGAGAACTATCAAAGAATTCTTTAGGCAGACCAATTTTGAGTCCTTTGACTTGTTGATTGGGAGTCACGGGTTCAACAGCATGTTGAAGGCTTGTAGCGTCCATAGGATCATGTCCGGCCATGGCATTATAAATCATTGCAGCATCTTGAACAGTTTGAGAGATTGGACCAACTTGATCCAGTGATGAAGCAAATGCAGTAACGCCATAACGTGATATTCGTCCATAAGTTGGTTTAAATCCTACACAACCACATAATGCTGCTGGTTGTCTGATTGATCCTCCGGTATCCGTTCCCAAAGCTACAGGTGCTAATTGAGCAGTAACTGAAGCAGCAGAACCTCCGGATGAACCTCCTGGACTGAATTCTTTGTTGATAGGATTTCTTACCGGTCCGAAATACGAAGTTTCATTGGATGAACCCATTGCGAATTCGTCCATATTAAGTTTTCCTAAATGAGGCATACCTTCATTTCTAATAAGTTTTGTAATAATAGTTGCATCATATGGAGAAACAAAATCAGCCATGATTTTGGATGCACAAGTATTTTTGACATCTTTAACGTTGATTAAATCTTTTACACCTAAGGGAATTCCGGTAAGCACTGTATGAGTATTATTATGAATCCGTTGATCAGCTTCTTGAGCTCCTTTCAAAGCCAATTCTTCAGTTACAGTAATATATGCATTTACCGGCTGAGCATGAGTTTGATCATTTTTGATATTGTTTAAATATGCTTCAGTCAATTCTTTTGAAGAGATTTCTTTTTTAGAAAGCATGGTGGACAATTCGGATATTGGTTTTGATGTTAAAGGCATATAAATTCCTTAAATAAAAATCTATCAGATTCTATTATAATATGAATATGTTAATAAATCAACTATATTTATGTTTGCTATTTCGAAAATAAAAATTTAATATTATAAATTGTTTATTTTTTATTGAATCTATGATAGAATTATAAAGTATACAATGAAGATGTGACACTTAAGGAGTGGATGTGAAAAAATATAGTTTTGTTAAATTCTTTGTGGTCTTCTTACTTTATTCTACAACATTTTCCCAAGAAAAAGCAACAGTTTCTTCAAAATCCTCTGTTATTCAACGATGGGGGGTTTCTACTTCTTGGCTTATTCAAAATTCTGCGTTTCGTGAATTTTCTTCTTACCAAATGAATAATGTTTGGTATGCTCAAGGGATTAATGCTTGGGAAATAGGCAACGCCTATACAGGTTTAGCATTTGGTTTTTCTTATGATATTACTTTTAAAAGAGTGTTCATGTTTCGTATTCAAGGACTTTTGGAAAGTGCAGGATGGATTTCCGGAGTTATTGATATTGGAACCGGTATAAGAATTCCTGTTTCGCGGAAAGGAATTTACTTTAGTTTGGAAGTATATTTATCTATTAATCAAACCGGAGGAAAGATTAGCAGAATAGCACCACCTTCTCTTTCCCAACCTGATACGTTGAATTTTTATATGGGATTATTTGGATTTAAATCCAGAGTTGCAGTTGAATTTGCTGTTAGTAAAAAGTTTTTTATCACTCCTTTTCTTTCTTATGCATCTTATCCTTGGAAAGCATCGTCTCTTCGAAGCGATGTATTGGTTAACGGTTCAAAGAGTACTATTATTGATTCTATGCAGATAGGAATTGAATTTGGATCAAAG
Organism: Brevinemataceae bacterium; assembly: GCA_051647535.1. GTDB lineage: Bacteria > Spirochaetota > Brevinematia > Brevinematales > Brevinemataceae > Brevinema_A. The sequence continues at coordinate 88,300 of JBOFEA010000020.1, read as the reverse complement.
TTTTAATTAATACACTTTTATATTGTACATTATAGGAGGAATATTAAATGTTTGTGTTGATTATAGTTATTTTCCTTTTTTCCGGATGTTCTTTTATTCCCAGTGCTCCGGCAGATTTATTGTCTGCTAAAGATCATTTTGGATTTATGTCTTTGGAAGACATGGGAAGACGGTATCCGTTTTTTCAACTTGAAGTTTCATTTAAAGTTTTAAATCAAGAGATTGGCTGGGTAGACAATCCAACTCCTGAACAGAGAAGAAAAGCTAAAATCTTAACAGGTGCTGATAAAGCTCATATGTTGGCTAGAATGGATATAATGCGTTTTGGGATCAATACTCCTGAATTTGCAGAACGCATTATGAAGGGGATATTTATATCTGCACGGGATGCAACAGGACCAAACGGTTCTGTTGCAAAAGGTCAACCTCTTGAGAATCGACGACTGTTAGAAACTCTTCAAAATTCACAGCTTAAAGTAGAAATTATTAAAAGTTCTTTGCCTAGCTCAAGTTATGCCGGTTGTGGTTCTGTAGGTTTCTCACGTTATGTATGTCTTGATTCTCGTGTTTCTACGGGGTGGGTCAAATATCCGAATCGGGATGAATGGGATAGTTCTCCTTCTCTTTTGAATGGTACTTGGGGTGTGGAAATCTTGTTTCATGAATTTCTTCATAATATTGGGTTCAGTCATTTAGATTCATTTAATCCTTATGATCCTCAAAATGATACTGTGTATAATATACAAAATGCTTTGAGAGATACTCTTTATGATCCTAAGTGGCAGCAAAAATATTCAGAACAGTACAATGCATACAAATATTTTAGAATGAAGTATGATTTTGAAACTACATTTGATACTGTTCCTGTTTCAAAATCACAGGATCTGATTCCTCAATTCTTAGCTTATACGCATCATCATGATATGCCCAATTATGATGAGGAAGAAATGATATGTACCATGAAAGAAGATGGAACTTATGAGGTTAAAATAGTTAAAAAAGCTTAATCGCTCAAAAAAAAATCGCTTTTAGAAATAAAAGCGATTTTTTTGTTAAAATTTGACTCTATAAACATTGAAATTTACACGAACTTCTTTAATTTCTTCTTTGTAGAAATGAGGAATCAACGGATAGTCTTTTACATACACCGCATCATATACCGCCACTCCCAAAGGAATCAAAAATATTGATGAAAATAAAAAACTCCACTCGCCTGATGTAAACCCAAAATTGTCTCTTCCTAAATCAGAATTGTAATTTCCTAATGCTATGTTGAAAATGTTAATGAAATTCAAGAGATTCTGTACCAAAAATAATGTAATAGGCATTGCTAGGAAAAATACAATATCTCCTCTTCGAAATGCATTTTCTTTAGGATACAATGTGGTATGATTATCAACAATATAACGTTTTGGTAGTTCATATTGAGGAATCAATGTATATGATAAATTAGTAATTGATTCAGTATTAATTTCTTGAGAATATGAATGTACAGAATATGATGATAATATAATAAACAATAAGATATATTTCATAATACACATATTATAAAATTATTTTTTGAATAAATCAAAATTTTTATGTTAATAAAGAAAATATTTAAAATTTTACTCAAATGAAAAAAAATTATGTATTTTTTACTTAATATGATTCAATTACTTATATGTAAATAATTAATATATATTTTTTAATAAGGAGAAATGAATGAAAATATTTATAAATTATCTGATTTTTTTATTACTTGCAATGACAAAATGTACTTTTCCCCCTCTATCTAATATGGATCCTTCGGAGATATTTAAAAAGAATTTGACAGGAATTTATGTGACTGAATCGTCGAAATTAATATTAGGGAATAACTCTTTTACCATTACTCAAGGGGGTATTTTGAATATTGTGGAACATGATTATTCTATTACTCTTACTAATACCAGTAATGAAAGTGTGATTTTTACTTATTTATTTAATCTTAATGATAGAGTAGCGGTTTATAAGTATAATTATGCTGGTGATCAAGGGTATGTTCACATTGAACTTGTTATTTCAAAAGAGTTAAAGCAATTATTCATGAATTCGCAAACTCTGTTTGCTCAGGATAATATAAATCATATTGAAAATACATATTTTCGAAAGAAAGTGATAGGTTCATATTCTTCATTATATACAGTATTTACTGCTTCAGATTCGTATGTTATCCATAATTTTTATGTATCTCCATATTCTTATATTGTTGTACAAGATGCAGATTATTTTTATTTAAAAGATTATGCAGGGGAATTGTTGCATTTTTGGTTTCATAAAACATTAGATGACAATCGTGCGGAATATATTTTGCAACCTGACAAGGGGAATAAGTCGTATAAGGTAATCGTCAGACTGGGAAATAATAATGAAATTTTAGTTAATGAGGTTAAGATTCTTACAAAAATTAAAGAAGATGCTCCACTTTTTATCCATAATATTTCTTCTCAAATGAAAACTCTAAATACAAAGATTGAAATTTGTCATAGTACATACTTTGTTCTTGAGGGGTGTAAAAAGTTGGTATTTAAAGATAATACTCTTGTTATCCCTATTATACGTGGACAAAGTATTACTGTTCAGTTTGCTTATGCGTTGGGAGCAGATGAAGCGATATTCACTTATCGAATGCCAAACGGTAAGATATGTTATTTAAAGGTAGATTTAAAGAATAAGTGGATATTTTTTTATAATGAAATAGCAGCGATCTTTTATTAAAGAGAAAAGGATAAAGGTGATATCTAAGTTGTAAGTTGTAGGATTAATGGAGTGTTAAGTTAATAAAAATAATGTCTGCTGTTATTTATGCAGACATTATAATGATTATATAATAGATAGTGGTAAATTACTCGTTTAGAAATGATGCGTATAAGATACTAATAAAGAAAGTTATATGGATTAAGCTTTTTGAATAATACCGACCACTTTGCCAATAACTTTAGTTTCTATAAAAGAATTATCAAAATTGTCTAAAACTTCTGTTTGATATTTGGGATTATCACTAATAATTAAAATACGACCTGACAATTCTTTCTGAATACGTTTAACACGTAGTTCATTATCTTGTAGAAAAACAAAAATACCTTCTGATTGAATATCATCTTGTCTATGAACAAGAAGCCAGTCTTGGTGACAAATAGTAGGAGACATAGAGTCGCCTGATACAGAAACAATAGCAATATCTCGTCCAAATTGATGACGGAAACGTTCTCCAATTTCAAATGAACCTGTGACCAACTCTGATGAGTTCATGATCCCTGAACCTGCAGAAACTTGAACATCCACAACCGGAATAAAAATAGTAGTCTCTTCATTTCTATTTTTTTCAAGAACAAAATCAATATTATTATCCTGCAATGCATTCAAGATATTTTGAGTAATAGGGCTTTTCCCAGTTTCTAATTCTGATAAATATCCTTGAGTAAGCCCTAACATCTCAGAAAATTCTTTTTGAGTCATACGCATCTCTTTACGTATCTTTCTTAGTTCCATAGCTTTTTCTCCATTGATATTGATATTTATATATTTTATTATTAAATATTGACTGAGATCTATAATTGTGCTATAATTATTCATAAAGTTAGATAAATAAAGGTTTTTATGAAGGTTTTAAAAAATAATATAGATTTTAAATTACTAACAGTTAAGGGTTATTTTAAGAAATTATTACATATATATAAGGGAACAAATTTGTATATAGCAGAATTCGTGGCTGATGAAGCCAATGAAAAATATAATATATGTGTTCCTATGAATTCATTATTTGTATATTTAATTCCAGTTATTATTGACAAAAAAGTTATTATAGAATTTATAGCTTGTTCAATCAGTGACTCTACTAGATACAGCTTAAAAAGAATTAGTTAATTATAGAATATTATTATTATGAATGTCAATAAAATAAAAGAATTATTTGAGTACTTTTTTTTATTTCTATTTGTGTTAAGTAAATGACGTACTACAATCCCAATATTTGATAAAGGAAAGTTTTTTATTGTTGAAAATTGATATTATTTATTCAATTAACAATATCTTTGTTTATTGGATATTAGGAGCAACTAATATTAAGTAATTTAATCTGTACAGTTATTAATGGATATTTTTTAAGAATTCAATGCATTTTTATAGTTAATTATAGATTTTAAAAACATTGGTATTGATGTAATATCAATTAATATATCTTTTTACTAATATTAATAGTAATTTTTATTTTATTATTAATATTTCAATAAATCAATCTATTATAAAAAATTATTAATTCGTGTCATAGTGCTATTTTAATTAAGGAAAATTATCATTTTATCCATTCATGATATTGAATGGTAGGAGGTTTTATATGTGGTCAACAGTGAATGAAAAAATCACTGACAGTACTAGCGGACTTTTACCCAATACAGGGCCTATAGCTTTAGTTGTGGGGCCTAGCTCCAAATTTGCAGGTAAAGGGATTGACCTACCTGCATCCAAGGCTGTTACCATTGGAAGAAGCAGCAATATTGAGGAGATCTTTGGTATTGGTGAGATGCCTCGTAGATTGAAAGATATGCAGTCTGTTATGTCTGATTGTACGGTAATTGGATTTGGAACAGAAGCGGACATTCCAGGAACAATTATTGAAGAAAGTTCTAATAATGCTGTTCAATTAATGGTTGATGGAGAGCCTTTAGGTACTTCTGAGATTTCGCTGAAAGTGATTAATGAGCAGGTTGTAAATTCCAAGAATAAACAAACTGGTTATAATCTTGGTACTGTTAATTTTGAGCTTGATATTAAGGGAGATATATACCTGAACAAGCAGATTCGTATCATTGATGGGGTATATACCATTACTGAATTGGGAATAGCACTTCGTTTTGCAGAAAATGTTGTTTTTCAGGGAGGAGAAAGTTGGACAATAAAAACAAAAGCTCCATTGTCTTCTATAACCAATATCGAAGCAAAAATTGCTAAAGCGTTGGAATTATATACTCCGGAGTTTATTTTTGTTGCGCAGGAAGTTTCTGTTAATGAAGCAGAATTATTTGCTGATTGGTCGGAGAAGCTTTTTGAAAATCATAAACCGTGTTTCTTTTTGTTGGAAAACAATCTTGCACAAGAAAAATCTTTTGATATAGCTATTGCAGATAAGAAAGAAGAATTTGCTACTTTTGACGGTAGATTTGTGTCAATTGTTTGTCAAGATGGTTATGTACGTACATCCAAGGGGATGGAAAGACGATCACCTTCCGGATTGTGTGCGGGTTATATCACCAAATCTTATGTAAATCAAAGTATTGGAGCTGTTAAAGAATTTGCGGTTAATAATTATGAATTCCATGAAGGTTGGACAAACGTTCATTCTCGAGCATTGGATGAGTCGAAGTTTATAACGCTTCGTTCTTATGCTGGCCTACAGAACTTGTATTGGACTAACGGACGTACGTTTGCTAATAATAATTCTGATTATCGTTTTCTTGAAATTGTAAGGACAGTGTTCAAGGCTGTACGACTTGCTCGTTATGCTGCACTTCCTTATATTCAAGCACCGGGTAATGATATTGGAATACAGAATTTGATTGCACAAGTTAGAAATGCAATTACTTCAATGACAGAATCGTTGCCTCAGGAATTAGAACATTTCAATGTTTCGGCACCGGAGAATCAAGATATTGCTAACAGTGGTATTTTGTTGGATATAGAGTTATTTGGTATACCTGTGATAAGAAAAATTCAATTAAATTTTATGTACAAGTATCAGCAAGATTAAGGCAGTTTAATAGTTAATTGCCAACAAGTAAATAATCTATTTATTGCAATAGTTTAAAGTAGGAGAAATAATGTCTGCATTAATAAACGGTAAATTTTTTGATTGGGGAGATATTACGATATCGCTTCTTCCTTTAAGTCCGGTGTTATTCAGTGCTAAAGAAATTTCTTATAGTGAAGAAATGGAAGCGGAAGCAATATACGGACGCGGACGGGCACCGATTGGGTTTGGACGTGGGAATTGGAAAGCATCAGGAAGTCTTTCTTTGTTAAAAAGTGAATTTGAAGCGCTTGCACTTGCAACGCCTAATGGTATTTTGAATTTGGATCCTAGAGTTGTTATTATCAACATAGTGTATTCCAATATGTTTGAAGGAACAACACCGTTAAGTACGGATACGTTGACCGGAATACGCTTTACGAAAATTTCTGACAAAGCGGCTCAGAATGACAAGAGCATCTATACGTCATTAGATTTTACTGTTTTTGGGAATATTCTTAGAAATGGTAGAGGAGCACGTGGAATTGCTGGTATTTTTGGGAGTTAAGAAGTATGAAAAATTCTACTTATTCTATTAGAGAATTATTGGAAATATTTAAGAATTTTTATTCTAAACCTGTTTCCAATAATGAGAATATCGAACAAGAAGTTTTGGAATCTCAAGAATTAGAGACAGCTGAAGAACAAGAAACAGATATTATTGATATTGCAGAGGTGTTGAGCCGAGTGGAATCAAATATTCAACTGCTTATCGAGTCAAAAGATAAGGGAATTCTTAATTCTCTAAAAGAGATTGGCAAAAAATTATCTGGTCTTGAGTTTTTAGGACAGGAAAGAGTATCCCACCGTTTTGACGGAAAAAAAGATTCTTATGGGAATGGGATTGATTATTTTGCCCATAATACAGCTATTGAAGAAACGATAGCCTTTGCTGATGAAGTTGAGAGATTGTGTTCATTAGGAATGGACAGAAGATCAGCTTATATCCAAGCAAAAAATAATTTACAAAAATAAGGAGTTCATATGCCTATTCAGGTTTCAAATTTTTATCGTCCTTTACCAAATATTTTAGAAAGATTAGTTCTTGCAGCACCTCGTCAAAAAAGATGTGCAGGAACGTTGCTTCCACTTTATGAAGCTGACATTGCTAGAGAAACTTATAAAGTTGCTATTTTTGATGAACACAGTCTTAAAGTTGAAGATTTTGCACGTCCTTACGGAGCGGAAGCTTATCGTACGGATGTTGTTCCTACGCAGAGTGTTGAGATTAAAATGTCTCGTTATACTGTTGAAGCTAGTGTAGACAAAGCTGAAACTGAAGGTTCAAATAATATTATTCAAGCATCTCTTTTGATGCGTGAAGAACGTCTTAGACATTCTTACAACAAATTAATGAATTCTATTGAAGCAATGCAGGTTTCTGAAATTCTTCAAAAAGGTTCTTATCAAACACATGTGTTTACACCAAAAGCCGGAACATTTTGGAATGAAGATGCGTCTCAGCCTATCCAAGATATTTTAGTAGCTAAAGATATTATCAAAAAGAAAATTGGCTTTAATCCTAACACGATGGTTATTTCTGAGTCTGTTTGGAAAGCTTTACGTAATAAAAAAGATTTACTAACTCTTCTTCCTAATACAACTCTTCGTTCCGGTTTGACTCCTGAAGATTTTGCATCAATTATTGGTATTGAAGAAGTAATCATTGCAGACGGAATGATTCATAACGGAAAAGAATTAGTATATGCTTGGGGTAATAATGCTGTGTTAGCATATGTTCCTAAAACGTTATTTACTCTTGATGAACCAAGTTTTGGAATTACTGTCCGTGCTCCTTTGGGGTATCATTCTATGAGAGAGTATTTTGATGATAGAACAACAAGTGATATTACTTCTATCGACGAAAAATTAGGATGGAAAGTTTCCAACTATCAAGCAGGATTTTTATTCTCAGATTTGATTAGCGTTTAATTTATTTTATTTGTATAGGGATGGATTACGTCCTCCCTATACTTTTTTATATTCTTACATTGGATAAATCATAGTAAGGATTATTGAATTTTTGGAAGGTTGTTATGAATTTTTGCATTAAGGAAGATCTTTTTGAAGCATGTACGTTTAAGGCTGTTATTGCTTGGGCTAAGGATACACCTAATGATTCGGATGAAATAATTGATCAGCGGATACAAAGTGCTATAAACCGTGCCGCAAATGAAATTAATTTATTTATTGGAAGAGTGTTTCGTCTGCCGTTGGAAAGTGTTCCTCCATATTTGAAAGATATAGCAGTTAAGCTTAGTTTGTACCAGTTGCTTTCCAGAAGAGGAATTCCGGAAAGTTCAGCTGATAATGTGATTAGAGAGAATAGGGATTACGCATTAAAACAATTGGAAATGATTGCGGAAGGCAAGTTGATAGCTAATGAAAATGCTAAGCCTGAATATCATTATATAGCAAGTAAATTTCCTCCCAGTCCTTACTTAAGGAGGTAGCCATGATTTTGTTTATTCAGCAGAAGATAGCAGAATTAGTTATGGAATTTGTAAAACTTGATCCAAATTCTGTATATCAGGAAGAATTGATTGATGATATTTATCAAGAACTTCCTTTTGTTGAAATTATTCCCGGAAATGCTTCAATTTCGTTAGCATGGGATAATCCTCAATATTTTCAAAATCAGCGTTTTCAGCAAAAATATTCAGTTCTTCAGCCAATAAATATAAAAATAGTATATTCTGACAAATTACAGTTAGAAAATGCACTAACCTTGTTTTTGAATCATCTTCCGCGTTATATTTCACTTAACCAGCAGGCGATAGAATTAATCCCCGGTTCGTTGAATTACAAATTTACCAAAGGAAAAATGGATTGGTATCAAGCGGAATTAACAGTTGATTCAAAATATTTGATATATACCGGAAAAACGCAGGTTCCTAATATTAAGGATATTGCGTTCACTGAAGTTTATGTTGAAAAAGGTTCGTTAAAGGAATCAAATAATCAGTAAAAAATAATAATTATGAGTTAATAACATGGATGATCGTTGGAAATATAAAGTTGAACAGGATATTCAATCATTAGCCCAGTCAATTTCTCGATTAAGCCTATCTTTGGAGAATTTTATTGAATATTCTAAAGAAATGCAGAATGAGAAGTTTACAAAAATTAATGAGATGTTATGTGATCACGAAAAAAGAATAAGATTTAATACACGATTTATATATCAGACTATAGGAATTATCAGTATGTTGATACTGTTATTGGATTTTGTGTATAAGTTCAAAATACTTTAAGAGGAAACGATGAAGTCACATACTAATATATTTTCTTGGATTGATAGGAATATGAATCAGGCTATGGAAAATATTGATAAGGATATAGAGTGCCAAAAGAATTTAAAATTGCTTGATTCTTTAATTTCTATGAGAAAAAAATATGATGGAAGTATTGATATTTTAGGAGAAAGAATTAGAGTTATGGAGCATTTTATAGAATTTGCGAAATTACATTTTTTCGATGATTTGGAGACTGTAAAGAAAATTTGCGAGGCATTCTTAGAGGACTCATTTAAAGCTTAAAATGACAAAAAAAGATTTTCAAAAGGAAAAAGAAAGAATACTTAAATTATTCGAAATTCCTATTGATACGGATGAAAGCATTCAAGATAACATTACAAGAGCTAAGAATAATTTTTTTTTCTTTTGTAAAACATATCTAAGCCACTATTTAGAAAATAAAACAGCGGCGTTTCAAAAAAAAATTATCAATCTTATAGACAGTGAACACAAGTATATTGCAGTTGCAGCGCCGAGAGGATTTGCGAAATCAACATTAGTTAGTTTTGCCTATGTAATTTGGAGTATTATTTGTGAGAAGTACAATTTTGTAGTAATTGTTTCTGCAACAGATGATTTAGCAGAAGATTTAAGCCGGTTTATTCGTTTGGAATTTAGTGATAATCCGTTAATTTTAAGAGATTTCGGAAAGATGCTTTCCAGAAAGGGATCTGATTGTGATTTTGTTGCGGGATCAACAAGAGTATTGGCTAGAGGAAGAATGCAAGCTAATAGGGGATTTAGATATAGAGAACACCGTCCGGATTTGATTATTCTTGATGATATTGAAAAAGATGAAGAAGCTTCTAACCCGGTATCTGCAGAAAAAATTATATCTTTTATCAATAGGTCTATTATTCCTTCTCTTGATCCCAAAGGAAAAATCATTGCAGTAGGTACCATTCTGAGAAGAAAAAGTGCTTTTGGACAAATTATTCTGCAGGATAATTTTTGGGAAAAATTAATATTTCAAGCTCTTATTGTTAACAATTTGGGTAAAGAGCAGTCGCTTTGGCCGAGTAGATTCAGTACTAAATTTTTGCAGAATCAACGAAAGATAATAGGGTTATCTGCTTTTAATTCGGAGTACCAAAATCATCCTCATGATGAACAGAATACGTTTTTTACGGAATCGATGATCAAAGAAGGAACATTACCGCCTTGTAATAGTGTGATGTTTATTGATCCGAGTATTGACGGAATAAAAGATCGTGATTTCAAGGCTTGTGTGTTGGTTCGGGGATCGATTGAAAAAATAGAAGTTGTTGAGACTGTAATGGTTCAAGGTTCTGATAAATTGTTTTTTGAAAAAATATATGAATTGTTCATCAAACATCAGGAATTTATTTCTGTAATAGGATTTGAAAGTAACGGGTTTCAAAAATACTTCGGTCGTGAATTGGAACAGTTTGGAATAAATATGGGTGTGAAATTTCCAATAAAACCGGTACAAAATTATATAAAAAAAGAATACCGTATTCAAAAATTACTGAGATTTTTTGAAACGGATTCAATAGTGTTCAATCCTTTGTTGATGGGATCCAGATCCGGTCAAATTTTAAAAGAGCAGTTGTGCTATTTTCCCAGCAGCAAGGTACACGATGATGGTCCGGATGCACTTGCAGGAGCTGTAGAAATATTAGTCAACATGCATAATTATTTAAAGGAATCACAGTCTTCTATTGTGCATCTTCCTTTGTATAAGAAGCGAAAATTTATTCCTTAAGAAAGGGGATTCTATGAAAAATAGAACAAGAAAAATATTACAGGTATGGGGTGACATACCAAATCCTACTGAAGAGTTTTTCTATAGGAATGGAGTACAACCACATAGAGCTCTTAGAGATATTACGTATACACCTGAAATTGAAGCAGCTATTATTGCGCGTGAAGCTGCAGTAGTTGGTGATAGATGGCAGATTGTTGGGGAAAATTCTGATATTACCGAGTTGGTAAAGAATAATATTATGCAGATTCGTCCTACTAAGATTATTAGAAGTATTATGGAATCTATTTGGTATGGATTTACAGTTCTTGAACATCCTATGATTTGTAAGGATGGAAAATGGTTTTTCGAGAAAATTTCATCGTTACCCTGTGAGTGGTTTCGTTTTAATGAACATCAAGAGTTAATTGTTTCTCCTAATTTAGAGGAATTTGGTGATATATCTTCTGTATTCAAACATGAAAATATAGGAGATTTGTCTAAGGAAGGAGAATTGGTTCAATACCGATCATCATATCTTAATCCTTATGGAGAAAGTCAGTTAGCACGTGTATTTTGGTCTGCAACTTGGTTGAGAGGTGATATGGAGTTATGGGCTAATTATATTGACCGATTTGGAGACGATTCGATTCTTGCCCGAACGGAAGTTTCCAGTCCGGAGAAAAGACAGGAACTTCTGCAGGCGATTATTGATTTTCGTTCCAGTGGTGGTATGGTTGTAGAAGGAACGGATGAATTTTCGCTTATTAAATCTGATAAATCTTCTTCAGCTGAGTTGTTTAAGAGTTTTCATGAAGTTTGTGTTAATCAAATAAACAAATTAATTCTAGGGCATTCTTCGGCACTTGATTCTACTCAAGGCAAACTTGGTAATGATCAAGGATTGTCATTGGTTCGTAAAGATATCACTAACGATGACAAAAACATTATTGCTGAAACCATGAATCGAATGATTCAACATCTTTGTTTGGTAAATAATTGGGATATTGTACGATTTGTTTGGGCTCCGGAAGAAAATGATGAATCAATGAGAATCATCAGGGATCAAAAAATTGTTGAAATGGGCTTTCAATTGACGGAAAGCTATATTAGAAAGGCATATAATTTTGATACTGATGACATTATTTTGAAATCATAAAGGAGAAGGTCAAATGTTTTTGTATGCAAAAGAATATGAGCCTTTTAAATTGATAAGAGAAAAAACAGGAGAAGAGTTAATTCTTCCCGGAATAATTCAATCAATGAATGTTCAATGCGAATGTGATTGGGAAACTAACGTTTCTACAAAGTATTTTGATGAAAGTGATATTACTATTGAATTGCTATTGATTGGAGAACGTATGAATCCTGTAGATCAGGTTTTCAAAAAAAAATATTCTGATCCTTATAAAGAGTTGGAGTATATTAACAAATTATTTAAAGGTTATGAATCCAATCGTTTAGAGTTAGTATATAAAACGGACTATCCGCATTTGGTAAAACGAGGAATTACTAAAATACGGTTTGTAGATTTTAGTTCTTCTGAAAATATTCAAAGAGATTTTCTGTCAGTTAGCATAGTGTTTCAAGAAGTACTTGAATCAACTAAAATTCTAGATAGTACTGAAAGTGAGGAATGATAATGTTAAGGAAAAATATAACATCTCTTTTATCTATTCATACACAAGATGGGCGAAAGTATAATTTTGACAGAAATTTTTCTTTTAATATTTTTTCAAACATAAATGCATTAAATGATTTATGTAAGGCAGATATTAGAAAAGACACTGATTTTAGAGTAGATCAAGGTGATCGAATATTTATTGCTTTAACGGTAAACTCGGAGCAGGATACATTAGTTTTTGCAGGACGGATTAGTAAAATTATTCAAAATGCAAATCATATGAGTCTTGAAGCTTGTGATGAAAAAATTCCGTATGAAGTTTATTATGAAACTTTTAAGCAGGGAAGTGGTTTATCGACTATTGTATCCAATTTGGGAAATATCTCAGTGCACAATGTTAAATCGTTGAACAGCCAAATCGTATGCCGTGGATTTAAACATGAGTCTTTTATAAATATTTTACGTACGTTAGAAGAAGTATATAAAAAACCTTTTTATTTTTCTTCCTATTTTGAATCTGTTGGTTCGTATAAAAAGACCAAAATTGTTGTACGTGATTCCAAACTTTTACCTGATTCAAAATTGATTATGTGTGATTCTTATCTTAATTATACTTGTAATAGTTTGGAAGTATTTGTTTATCCTGAATTAAGAGTAGGGGATAGAGTAAAAGTACATAGTGATAGTCAGGAATATGTAGTAACTTCATTTAACATTTCCAATATTAAACAACGATTAGAAATCATCAAAGTTTAGAATACGGTAAAATAATAGTATTGTATTTTGGAAATATTGTATGAGCGAAATTGAAAATATATTGAACAATATATGGAAATAGAAGTTATTAATATTAAGGAGTATTTGTAATGAAGGATATAAAGCTTAGTCAATTTGGTGAAATTGATTTGGATAGTAATTCGGATTTTGCATTAATTTCCGGAGAAGAATTAATTCTTCAAAATGTTAAGATGAGATTGATTACCCCTCTTCAAGGGTTGTTTTATGATAAAACGTTTGGATCGGGTGTATTTGATTTAATTCAATCTATATGGAATAAATCTTCGATTTCGGCACTTGAGGAATCAGTTGTTGTTGGGCTTAAATCTGATCCGGATATTGAGTCGAATTCTATTTCGGTTGATATCTGCTTGAAAGGGGAAGAAGTAATTGTAGATGTAAACTTTAAAATTCTTAGCTTTGATAAGTATTCTGAAATTTCATTTACGATTGATAAAAATGGAATTTTGGTAAATTAAAAGAGGGTAATATGGAAAATACTCCTGAAAATTATAAAACTTCCGGCCAAATTTATAACGAAATAAAAGATGAGATTCAAAAACAATCACATCAAAATTTAGATTTTCGTAAAGGCGGAATATTTAGACTAATTTTGGAAACAATAGCACTATTCATTGCTAAAATTTATAAGGAATTAGACAGTCTTCTTCCCAATGTATTTTGTCAAACAGCAACAGATAAGTGGTTGGATAATCATGCCGCTAATCTTGGACTTTCCAGAATACCTTGTATAAAGACGCGAGGTATAGTGACATTGTTTCGAAGAGAAGGTGAAAAAGCACTTACTATTGCTCCGAATAGGACTTTTAGTACAAGAGTGTATGGGAATGGAATGAACTATCAGTTTTTTTCGATAAAAGAAGAAGTATTTCCTGCCGGAGTATTGGAATTGGATATAGAGGTAGAAGCAGAGTCTACAGGGATAGAGTATAATGTATCCGGTAATTCTATTACTGAGATCAAAACACCTATTTCTGGAGTTGATAGGGTAAGGAATCCGGATAATTGGATACGAGTTTACGGTACGGATTTAGAAACAGATGAAGATCTTCGGTTAAGATGTTTAGGACAGTGGAAAGGATTAAATGGAGCCAATAAAACAGCTTATGAGTCTTGGGCAAGATCTTTTAGCGGTATAAACCAAGTGTTAGTGGAAGGAAGACCTGGATTTGTTGAAATATATATATTAGGCGTTGGAAACAGTATTCCTGATGAAAAATTAATTTCTAAAGTTCAAGAATATATTGATTTACAGCGTCCTATTGCATGTGATTCCCGAGTTAAGATTCCGTTTGTTGTTGATATTGATCTTAAAATAGATGTATTTGTAGATAAGTCATTGACTATGCAAGTTGAACAATGGAAGGAAATAGTCGGTGATAAGGTGGATGAATTTTTTGAATTATTGTTAATTGGACAGGATTTTGAGTCTTCTGCTCTAATTGCGAAAATATTTGAACTACCGGGAATAAAAGCAGTAAACATTCCTTATACTGATCGAGCTGTTATTGAGTCTCATCAAATTGCCAAACGAAAAGGATATAAAGAATCCGATCCCGAATATTCTGAAGACCCTCAAGGGAAAAAACGGGGTATTGTTATAAATTTAATAAATTAGAGGTGTAAATAATATGTGGGAATATTTAAAAGTTATTCCACCTGTTTTGAATCATTTGTCAGCAATATTCAGGAATATAATGAATAGTGTTTTTATGCAGTATTATTCCTTAAATAGTTCGATAAATCAGTTGGTAAAAAATGCTTTTGGGAATCTTATAGAAGACAAGTATCTGCATAGAATGGCAGATGATAGAGGAATCATCATCATTACCGGAGAAACACAGGAAAGTTTTCGTAATAGAGTATTCCAAGCATTTAAGTTTTTAAGGAATAGTTCAACTGTTTCCGGTATGGAATATTTGATTGAAAAAATAAGCGGAGAAAGTTGTAATATACGTGAATCATTTAAAGAAATATGGATATTGGGTGATCCGAGATTTGCAATTGGAACAACTTGTTATATCAATAGTTCAGCAAGTGTCAATTTTTTTATAGTGGAATGTTATTTAGAATCTGCTAGCGGTTTTTCTGATCAATATTTAACTGAAAAAGAGAAGAATAAACTGAACAGTTTATATCAGATTATTGATATATATAAACCTTGTCATGTTGAATTTCAATTAAGATATGGTAAAAATATGATATTCGAACCAAAAAATATAGATATAAAATTTGTTAGGTGTTAATTTAGCTAGATGCAAAGTAAACAAAGCAAATAGGATAATTATAACATGAATAGAAGAGAATTATTAAATTTTTTCTCTGGTTTTTTAGGCTTTACCGTGTGGATAATTTTAACATACCGCAATCCTGAACATGCTGTTAATACAGCACTAGGATCATTATTAATGCTTGTTGGATTTGGTGGTAGGGACACAATAATTAACATTATCAAGATATGGAAGGAGTAAAGGTTCTTTATTCTATATAGTACTATAGTTGATACATTATTTTTCAAAACATCAAATCAATCTGTTTTCTCAAAATTTAATATTTAGGATAAGAACAATGTTCTTATCCGGATATTACGAATCAAAAATTAGGTATTATCAATAAATTGGTATTATCGTTAATCAATCCGTCAACAATTACAATATTAATATGTGTTGTCAAAACAAAATTCGGGGTAAATTATGAAAGTAAGTAAATACTTTACTTTATATGAACTTACGGCAAGTAATACTGCAAAAAGATATGGTATTAATAATACTCCGTCTGTAGAAGAGAAGAGTAATCTTGTTGTATTATCCGAGTTGCTTGATGAAGTTCGAGAATTTATCAACAAGCCTCTTTTTTTAACATCAGCTTACCGTTCTCCTTTATTGAATCGGAGAGTTGGTGGAACAGAAAATTCTGTTCATACAATGGGATTAGCTGCAGATATTAGTATATGTGAAGCCGATCAAAAACAAGTCATGAAATGGTTTCGTGAAAAATCTGATTATTGGAAAACAACAAGATATTGCCCTGATCAAATTATTGCTTATCCTAAACGTGGATTTATCCATATAGGCTTGTCTTCAAAAAATTCTCCACGGTTGCAATTTTTATGCAGTAAGACGAAAGGGCAATACGAGACTTATGTATTTTAATACAAGGAGTAAGGAATGTATATTATTTATATATTAAGTATTTTTTTCAGCAGTGTTTTACATGCAGTTTCTTATAACCCTGGGATAGGGATTTATGGAGCGACAAAGGGAGATAATTTGGATATAGGTGTTTCGACATACCATATTATTTCTGCTAAGGATCAAAATTCAGTTATTCTTAATGTGGGTGGTGGGTATCTTGCGGGCTTTCCGGCAATGGAAGCTCAAGGAGAGTTATTATTAGGATTTGGCTATATAAAGAATAAAATTGTTCTTCCTATTCCTATTAAACGTATCAAAGTTATTTCTGTTGGATTTACATTTGATATGTCCCAACGATTTTCTAAGAGCAATTATTATGGTATGACTCTTGCGCCAACAATGTTATTAGGTTTTAATCGTATTTTTTTCGGGGTTTCTCTTGGATATCAGTATGATCATGCCGGATTAAATTTTATATCCAAACACGGGTTATTTGGACGTGTATCGTTGTTTTATCTTTTTGGCAAATGGTCTTAAAGAGATGGAATAATCAAAACAGCAGCTTTGTGAACAAAGCTGCTGTTTTGATTAATGATAAATTAAAAAAGAAATGATGTTAAGATATTTCAAAAGAAAATCTTTATTACTTCATTTGGATAACAATTACATTGTAGGATCAAGCATTGATCCGCCTAATTCTTGAAGGTAAAAATCTTCTACCTGCTCATTAAGGGCATTGTTAGTTGTTTCAGATTTTTTTTTCTGACTTTTGGCTAGAGAAAGTACTTCCAATGCTTTTGGATCTTTGTAAAAAAGAGCTTTTTTAGACAGCTTGCTCCAATTATGTATATAATAATGGTCATCTTTGTTTAGAACGTATGTTGTATCTTGACTAAAAGATGTATAAAATTTGTTGTACAACGCTTTAAATCGAAGAGCTTCTGCTACAGATACAATAATACGGGAAAGACTTTGCTTAATATCTTTGTTGCCGTTATATTCGGATAATGATTTAATATCTTGATTCAGCATAGTGAGAGATATGGATTTGGGAAATCCACCCATGGATTTATAACTGTTATTATATCCTACACTTTGAGAGGAAAGCTGCTCAGTAATATTTGTAATGACGTTAAATGCAGGATCCGGAATGAAATAGTAGAAAATATTGTTTTTTGTTATGAATCCTCTTATGTAGAGAGAGCAGTAATCCATTACTAATCTGATATTATTTGATTGATTTTGAGAAACTAAATTGATAATAAAATAATTTGTATTGCTTTGGGTTTGGTATAATCCTGAGATATCACTTTTTACACCTATTTGGGGAATGTTGTTGGTGATACCGAAAATATAATTTGTTAAATTTAATTCTAATGTTTGTGTTTTTGATGGAGCCGAGTAGCTGATATTATAAAAAAATATTATAATAGTAAGAATATATTTGAAAACAGTCATTGTGATTCTCCTTAGGATGGAAATATTGGTGGGTAGCAACTTTATCTAACTAGTTTGATTATAAAAGATAGAATGATTTTTGTCAATTTTTTGCTCAAGATGTTTTGAACAGTCTGTTTATAAATGTATAGGATTGTTTCTGAAGTATGTTGGTATCAATGATATAATTGGATGTATATAGTTAATGACTATTGTTTATTTATACAATGGAAATATATATAGTAGAAAACATGAGTTATTACTTTGAAATTTATATTAATTTAAACAAAAAGAAACGTTGCAGGAAGATTTATTTGAGTCTTTGTATTACTGAATACATCTGTATTAGAGGGAATTAATCAGGAAAATATTTAGTATATTAATTGTGTTTTTTGAAAATATACGATATGATAGTATGTCAGCAAATTTTGGGTTGATTCAAACGAAATCTAGGTCTTTACATTTGGGAATAGTTTGATTTCACAATGTAATCCGGTATATTTGCGGAAAAATAATATTTAGAGAAGAGACATGCATAAAATTAAAGTATTATTAGATATGAATGAATATATTAAAATGATGCGGAATTATTTTCTTAGTAAGAGTTCGTATAAAATTATTATTATGCTGTTGTTTCTTATTGTTGTCAATGGAACAGTAGCATCAGTTATAGGGAAAATAGATATTAAAAATGATTATTTGATTATGTGGTGGGTATTATTAGCTGTTTATGCTGTTATGATACCGGTAATTATTACAATAAGAGCGAAGAGTATATATCAACATACGCAGTTTCTACAAAATGAAATGGGATTTTCATTTGGAGATGAAGGAATTGAATGGTCGACTTCTGCTGGAGAAAAAAAAGTTAATTGGAATAAAATGTATTTGATTGAGAATACGGTGGATGGGATGGTGCTTTTGTTTTCACGCTACCAAATTATGATGATTCCGTACAAATGTTTTACACAAGAAAATTTTAAGGAAATCATAGAATTGATTGGAGTGAATATGGGAAGACGATCGAAACTTAGAAAGCGGTTTTATAAAAAAGTGTTGTAAAAAAGTATGATAAAAATAATATCAATTTAAGGACGGATCAATGAAAAATCGAATTACGGCTATTTTTGAGCAACCTAACACAAAGATTATATTAAGCTTTTTGTTGTGGAGTGTATTAACAACTTTGTCTTTTGCGATGTTTAATTTACCGTTGATATGGATATCATTTGTTCCGTTGATTTATATTATTCATCAAATTTCAATAAAAAATATTGTAGTATATGGTTTTTGGTTTTCTGTTTTGTATTATTTAAGCACAATATTTTGGGTAATAGCGTTTCATGAATCCAGTATTTTAGTTGTATTTCCTGTATATTCGTTGTATGCGGTAGGAGCAATGATTTTTACTCGGTATGCCTCTCTTCAGTTTCCGAGATTAAGGGTAGTGATGTTTCCATTATTTTGGATAGCGTTTGAAATTATTCGATCTATAGGTTTTTTTGGGTTTCGTTGGAATACACCGGTGGATGCATTGTGGAAGCAGATTGTTTTTATGCAAACTGCAGATATTATTGGAGGGTGGGGTGTTAGTTTTCTAATTCTTTTGGTTAATGCGTGCTTGGCTGAAGTCTTATTATTGTGGAAAGAAGAAAAGGATTTACGGAAAGCATTGATTGCCGGAGCTGTTCCAATTTATTTGACGTCATTTTTATTTTTGGCTAACTTAGCATACGGTATTCGTGCGTCGCAGGAATGGAAAAAAATTATTGATACCAAATTATATAGAGAAAAAGTAGCACTATTGCAGCCTAATCGACCTGGTCATGTTGCATGGATACAAAATGAAGAAAAACTGACAAAAAAGTATATGTCGATGATAGATTCGGTTACAAACCAAAAACCTGATCTTATTTTACAAACAGAAATTATGATTTCAACATATTTATGGAATAATTTGGCAGTATATGGAGCAGAACATCCTAATAATTATTATCTGAATCAGTTTGTTAAGAAATCAAAAGAAATTGATACACCGATTATGTTGACTCATTTTGCGGTTGACAAAAAAGGCCGTTCATATAACGCATCTACATTAGTATCGTATAGTAACGATGTATTACAGACGAACTCATATAATAAAATTCATCTTGTTCCGTTTGGAGAATGGATGCCGGGTGCTTCACAAATCAAGTGGCTTGATGATTTGTTTACCAAAATTGGAGCTGCATGGGCTTCGCCGGGTGAAAATTTAACAATTTTTAAAAGTAAAAACGGAATATTGTTTTCAATGTTGATTTGTTTTGAAGATTTATTTGCGATACTAGGGCGGCTATTTGTGGATAGAGGAGCTCAGTATTTTGTTAATTCAACAAATGACGGATGGGCTTTTCGTTGGAAGATTGGTTCTAAAGTTCCTTTATGGCAGCATTTGGCAAATACAGCACATACATCTGTTTCTTTGAGACGATCGATTGCACGTTCTGTTAATACAGGTATTTCCGGTGTTGTAGATCCTATGGGAAGAATGGATATCGCTCCTATTGAGGCTTATCAGGACGGAGTATATGTTGCTGAAGTACCTGTCATGCCTCGAGGATATAGATCACCTTATGTTAAAGGTGGTTGGATAGTTGAATTTATCATATTTTTTATGGCAATGATGATGGGATTATTGGTATGTATTCTTGATAAAAAATCAAAGTTGTTAAAAAGTATATTGAAATAATGAGTTAATATTGGAGCACAAGGGATGAATGAAGATATTATAAATAGTGTATCAAATCAACAAGAAAAGTTGTTGATAAATACAGCTGAAATAATTTCTCAAAATACAAATTTATTAGATGTGAAGAAAATTGAATCCGTTACCCAAAATCTACCTCAACAAGCATTTAAATTATTTCCGCAATCGTTAGAATCTAGTGGTTATGTAATTTTAACAGTTGTGTTATTGATATTTTGTTTCTTTTTTTTCTTTATGATGTTGACTATATATAACGGGATACATAGTACCCAAAAAAGTATAGAGATCTTAAAAGAAGTGTCAATTTCATTATTTATATCTCAAAAAACATTAGAATATAAGCTGTTATTGGATGAATTGAATAAGTCATCGAATGCTGACGATCATCTTAATGCTAAAATACAAATTTGGAATTTTTTAAATAAAATAAGTAGAGAAATTTGTGAAAGTAAGAATGAAAAGTTGGCCTATAGTTTAGGTTCAGTATTTTTTTCAAAAATTCTAGGTCGTTATTTAAAAATGGGTACATCACCGGAGGGAGTTGTTTATTTCAGAGTGGTAGGCGAATTGTTGATGCATTTTGGAAGTATGTATAATGATGAAATGTTAGTAAAGAAAATACGTTCTGAATATAAGCGTGGAGTAGTTTCGTACCAACAAGTACAAAAAGAATTTTCAAAAAATAAAAAAATATAAAAAAAGTATTGCAATTTAAAAATAAATATGGTATAATAATACACACGTCGCGGAGTAGAGCAGTGGTAGCTCGTCGGGCTCATAACCCGGAGGTCGGAAGTTCAATTCTTCCCTCCGCAAATTTTATAAGATTAAAATAACAATTTTAATCTTATATGATCGGGATAAATATATCAGCTGAGTGATCTGAATGTGCGGCTTTTGTATTTATAATTTGGATATTGTGAATGTAGTTTACAGTATTTTATAGATAGGAATTTGTATCTAATTGTTAGGCGGGATAGCTCAGTCGGTAGAGCAGGAGAATCATAATCTCTTGGTCGGGGGTTCAAGTCCCTCTCCCGTCATGTTTCATAATCGTATAGAATTATACGGAGGTGTAACTCAGTTTGGTTAGAGTATCGGCCTGTCACGCCGAAAGCCGCGGGTTCAAGTCCCGTCTCCTCCGATACCCTATTATTAGGGTAATTCATCAAAAGTACTACTTTCGAGTAGTACTTTTCTTTTGTACATCGAAATATGGGATATCTACTCTACCACACTTTTTAATGAGTACCTTCTGAGAATCTTATTCTGAGAGAAAATATTGCCCCAATGGAAGGCCATTTTCAAAAGGGAATATAGACAGTGTTTGAATCGAATAATTATAAGTGTAGAAAATTTAGGAGTAATCATATGGAAATTCAAAAATTAGCTAAAGAAGCAGAAAAGCTAAGAAATAAATTAATCATATCAGAACATAAAAAAACAATTAAACATGTATTTGAAATAACTAATACTAGTAAGAAAGGTATTAAAATTTGTTTAGCAGTTATTGATTCTCTATATACTACACAAGCATATAGAAATCCCTGTTTACTAGATGATTTAGCACAAAAAATTTCTCAAACTCCTGATTTAGAAAATGAAATAAAAAAATTCGCAGATGAAAAACCAAGTAAGCTATCTGAATTAATCAGTATGGAACATGGAGCTTATTCGCGTGATAATAAAGATGATTCAGGGAAACAAGCAAAATCACTCATTAGTAAATATTGCTATTTTTTAACTGATTACAAATTTCCAATATATGACTCTCTTGTAAAAACATTTATTAATAAATTAAGTCCTATTATAGACATTAAAATAAATCAATCTCTGTTCAAAAAAATCATTAAAATAAAACAATATTACAACATATCCTTTGATGAATTAGACTGTATTGCATGGCTTTACGGAAAAATATCTAAGAAAAACACAAAAGGCGAAAAAGTCAAGCTGTATGGTATTGACGGTAAAGTCATAGTAAACAGAAAAGAATTCGAAAAATTTACAGAATCTGTTGATGGTTGGATCAGTGATCTTCAAAATAAAAATCTATAAACAAAATTAATAAAGACCGTAATTGAGGTGGTCTTTATTAATATTTCTATATTATTAATTCATAAATTCTTCTTGTTCTTTCCAATCACTCATCTTATACTTTCTTCATGGATGAACTGTCCGTTTAACAGGATATTCTTTCTTTAAGATTATTAATTGTATCTCTATCGCTATAAAAATCCCATCGCTGGTTAAATCTTTGTAAACCCTGTTGAATTCTGTATGATGTGCTTTCTTATGAAAAAGGCACTTTAAAAATTGAGTATAGTATATAACAAACTAAATAATATCGTATTTAATAAAAATAGTTTTGTTATTTAGTTAAACCGTAATGTTAGAGTATCTGTAGTATTAAAAAATATGCCGCTAAAAATACTGATTAATGTAATATTGTGAAAAAAATAATAATATAATTGTCTATTATTTCATATTTTATATATGAATGAATTGAATTTTTTGAAAAATAATGATATAATTGGTCGTTATTTCATATTTTATATATGAATGGAATATTGTGAAAAAAAATAATGATATAATTGGTTATTATTTTGTATTTTATATATTGGAGAAGTATATGAAAAAAAAGATTGAAAATATCTATTTAATGTTATTTGGATTGTTTAGTTTTGTTGTGATAACATACGGCTCATATACTGATTATATAAGTTTTCAGGGAGAATTAAGTTCCTCTAATATTTTGAGTTTAGTTATTACGTATACTGCTGGCATAATGGGGGTTATCTGTGTTGTTCTTGTAGCAAAAGAAAATATTTGGAACTATTTATTCGGTATCATTTCAGTAAGTCTTTGGTTGGTATATGTTATTCTTTGGTCTCCATTAATATGGGATGCTCTTATTAATATTACATACTTGGTTCTTAATTTTTATGGATTGTATTATTGGTTAAATCCCAAAAAAGAACAAAAAAGTAGTGAATCTTCGATTGCTGTAACCCGTTATCTTACTAATAAAGAAAAAGTGGTTTACACTGTTATAGCAGTTATTAGTATTGTGGTGTTAACGATTATAGGTAAAAAAATTGGTCGATATGATAATAGTACACAGGCGTTAACAGATGCATCGTCAACGGTGTTTGCGATTTTCGGTCAATGGTTTATGTCACTCAAACTCCTTGAAAATTGGTATATGTGGATTATTGTTAATATTATTAGTATTCCTCTTTATATTTCTATAGGATCGTATACGTTAGCGATGGTATGGGCTGCTTATCTTATTAATGCTATTTATGGTTATATTATGTGGAAATACAATATGAAAAATGTAGTACGGCAATGAAGCAGGCACATATTCATTGTGAAGCTGTTAGTGAACATGTGATTCTTGTTGGAGATCCTGCTCGTGTACGAAGGATTTCCGAGTTTTTAGACAATTCTGTACAGCTTGCTTATAATAGAGAATATTTATCTGTTCAAGGTATATACAAAAGTACTCCCATTACTGTTATTTCAACAGGAATAGGAGCACCTTCGGCACTGATTTGTATAGAAGAATTGATTTGGTGTGGGGCTAAGAATATGATTCGTGTAGGATCTACAGGGACGTATCAGCCTAATATTAAGCTGGGAGAATTAATCATTGTTGAAGGTGCCGTTCGTCAAGATGGAGGATCACAAGCATATATTGATTCATCTTATCCTGCTGTAAGTGATTTTGAATTGGTTGCAAAAATTAAAAATATTGCTCAGCAGAAGAAGTATCAATACTATTGTGGTTTGATTCGAAGCCATGATTCTTTTTATACTGATCAAGAAGATACTATTTGTTCGTTTTGGAGCAGTAAAGGAATTCTTGGAGCGGATATGGAAACATCAGCTCTATTGACATTGGCTCGTTTAAGAGGTGTTCGTGCTGCATCTATTTTAAATAATGTTGTTGAATATCAAGCTGATCTTAATAATTCTATTCTTGATTTTAGTGTATCAGAATCAAGAACAAAACAAGGTGAATTAGATAGTATTACTCTTGCACTGGAAACGTTGGCAGATTTTTAATATTGTTAGTTTATTAATTTTCTAATATAATAAAAAAACAAGACATATTAGTAGTGTCTTGTTTTTTTTTTGATTGATTATTGTGAGTCAGTGTATATGTTAGCTAAAAATTTTGGTTCCTGTATAAACAATAAGAGAGAGTAGGATTAAATAGATTAACGCTATTTTAGAGATAAATCCAAATAGTTGCTGTTCTTGTTCTTGAGAACCTTTAATAGCACTGATAACAATTGCTACACTATGAGGAGCAAGCATTTTTGCGGCCGTTGATCCGGCAATATTAGAAGCAGCTATCCATAGAGTGTTCAAACCTAGAAGATTTGCAGCGTCGACCTGTAGTCTTCCAAATAGTAAAACAGATGATGTGACGCTTCCTGTCACAAATGTTCCTAAGGCTCCTAAAATTGGTGCTATTAGAGGATAAGCACTACCTGTTAGAGCAACAATTCCTTTTGATATTTCAGTAATGAGACCGGAATAAGTCATAATTTTTGCTATTGCGATAATGGAAATCAATACAAGCAGTGTGTTGATCATATTTTTGAAAGTGTTTGCGATGGTAAGAAAAATTTCATTGAATTTGGCACCTTGGATACGACCACCGATTATAGTACAAAGTATTAAAATAACTCCTGCATCTGTGAATAAATTAAAAGAAAGGCTTTTACCTTCAGGATGAATCAGAGCTTTCATAGTAAATTGGCTATAGAATGCATTTAAAGCTGGGAACAAAGGGCTTACTAAGATTAATAATACGGCGGCTAGAAAAAAAGGAAACCATGCTTTGCAATTTTCTGATACAGAAGGAGAGTTTGTACCGGATGCGGAATTGTAAAAAACTTTGGCTGCAAAGATAGCTCCACCTAAATTCAATAATCCAGCCAGAATAGGTGCTGCAGAAACACCAAACGGCAACATTAATCCTACAGTTTGACCAAGACCGGCAAAGATTGGAACCCAAATAATTTCTCTTAATTTTTTGAAACTTCCACTTACTAAGTATGCAATTCCAATTGGTATTAAAAAGCTAAAAAGAATAAGCTGCATTCCTATAACAGGAACCATTTCAGATGCGTCTAATCCGGCAATGGTTTGATAGGTAATTAAAGGTATTCCGACTCCTCCTAATGCGGTAGGGACGCTGTTTGATAATAACGCGGCAAGTGCTGCTTTTATAGCCGGTACTCCTATAGATACCAGCACAAAAATAGGAAGAGCCAATCCTGAGCCAAATCCTGCAATAGCTTCTAAAAAGCTACCCATTCCCCATGCAATGATCACAACTAAAATTCGCTGATCTTGTGAAATAGATCCTAATCCTGATTCAATGATCTTAATATAGCCTGTTTTTGAAATCATATTGGCTAAGGAAAGTGATCCTAAAATAATAATTCCTACAGGCCAAATACCGAAGACAGCTCCTTCTAAAATGCCTAATAACAGGCTGGGTATTGTAATACGATGGGTGAGCAGTACAAAAATTGATGTTGTTAATAAAGTTATTGATACTGCTACTAAATTGGGAATTTTTAATAACAATAGTAGAATAATTAACAGTATAATCGGCATACAGGCAGTTAAAAAATCAATCATAATATTTCTCCTAATTTATAAAAAATTTAAATTTGTGTGTTTATTAATTGTTAATCATTTAAAATATATTGTATAATAATTATAATTATTTTACAATTTTGAATCAAAAATGTTAGTAATGTGATATATATTATTTTCGAAAATATAATATCCTCAAGAAATAAAAAAAAACACCCGTTTTTTAGGGTGTTTTTTTTTATGAAATTGATGCTATTTGGTGTTGATAACATCAATTTTGTAAGTATCTAATAAGGTACCTTGAACTACTTCAATAGTTAATGCTGAAATCTTTTTCTTAAATTCTTCCTGTGCAAGTTGGATTTGATTTTGCCGGAAACTTTCTTCGTAATCAAAGAAATCTGCAATAGACATTTCTGAATTTCTATATCTTCTTAATGCTTCAATAGCAATGTTATTGTTTAAAGTTAAATTATCTGATTGCAGTTGTACTTTAAGATTGGCATTGTGCCACTCTGAGTATTTTTCTTTGGAAACAAGAGCCAGTTCTTTCTCTAGGAAAATTTTGTTAAATTCTAGACTATTGGATTGAGAATATATTTCTTTTATTTTAGCTTTGTCAGTAATATTAACAAGTGGCATTTTAAACTGCAATCCTACATAGAAACTATCTTGAGGAACATTAAATATTGCAGCATCCTGATTAAGAAATGGGTGGTCTCTATAACTTGATTTGGATACTTCGTACGAGAGAATAGTATTTAATTCCGGTAACGCTTGGTTTTTGATAATTTGTATAGAATCTCTCACATTATTTAGTAATAGTGTTAATTTTTTGAGATCCTTAGAATGTTCTAAAGAATTTTTATAGACGGATAATTCTGAATATATTTTATCCTGCAATTCGGAATAATCAAGAAAATTAAGATTTGTTCTATTCAGGGGAAAATTTAAACGTTCTTCTAATGTTTGGAATGTTAATTCCAAATCATTTTTTTGTAATGCTAATGCATTTTCAAGTTCGTTTAATTTTACTTGCAACTGCATAATATCAAATTCAGCACGAGCACCGGCTCGTCTCAATCTATTTTGAGTTTTATACATATTTTGGAGATTGCTTAATGATTGTTCAAGAATAGCAATAGCTTTAGTTTGCAGAATAAGTTTGTGATACTGAATTAATGCTTGTAGAACGGTTTCTTCCAGTTTGATTTTTTCTTGAAGGTACTCTATTTGTGTATTGTTTGATGCGATAGCAATAACACGTGAGTGCATGTTATATGCAAATCCATTTTTTAACCAAGGTTGTACTAAGGTAATATTAAAGAAAGGATGTAGATATTTGTCTCTGTATTCTTGAGAATTAATATCTGTAATTGGTCCATTGTTAGTCATATCCAATATATATGAACGTATATTGTAGTTTCGGACACCGCCTTGAATTTTAAGGTATGTACCACTGGGATATACGGTTGCATCCAAACCTAAATTAGCCTCCATATTGGTGTAATCGATTTTCATATCCTTAGAAAGAGGTTGTCCATTAGTTCCTATATTTTGGATAGGTATAAAGTTTGTTGTTGTACCAAGAAATGACTGCACATCCATGAAAAATGATCCCATATAAGGCTGTAATGCAATATTTACTTTTTGGTCTGCGGCTGCTAAATTGTATGGAATAGCTTTTGTACTAAAGGAGTTATCCAAATAAAGATTCAAAAAATCATTTTCATTTAAAATAGTATTAGTAATAATCAATTCATTTGGCGGTATTTCTTGACTGAATACAAAAGGTGGAGTTAAGAAAAAAATAAAGAGTAATAGAATATAATGCATACAAGCTCCTTTTATTCTTTGATAGAAGAAAGTTTTTTCTTTTTACGCATTGAACGCATAGACTTCCAATGGTTGCCGATTTGTTTGAAAAAACTTGATATGGAACTTCTGTAATATTTAAAGAACAATCCCCCTCCATCAATTTCCAACATACTGATAATCAACGGCAACAATATCAATGTAATTAATGTGACGACTAAGACTCCAAAGAAGATCACAACAGCCAGTGGTTGCAGTAAATATTCGTTTCCTGCAAAACCAAATGCAAGTGGAGCAACACCTACTAATGTTGTTGTCAGAGTCATCATTAGTGGTCTGAAACGTGTACTTACGTGTTCCACCAAATCTTCAATAAAAGGTTTGTCATGGCTAAGAGAACCATAGAGATGTTCTAATAACACGATAGAATCGTTTACTACTAATCCTAATAAGGCAATCATACCAATTAATGCCATATTACTTAATGGCAGCTGTAATACAAACAATCCAATTGTCAATCCAAAAAGAATAAACGGTATTCCCGCCAACGCAAGAAATGTAGAAATAAATGAATTAAACAAATATAACAGTATAAGTAATACTAATGATACCCCAATGAATAATGCAAAAGAAATTTCTTTTACTCCTTGAGCAACTTCGGAGCTTTCTTGTTCAAAGTAAAGTGAAGCACTTAAGTTGTTGTTGGTATAGTCAGAGAAACGTTTTTGAACGTTATCTAAAATAAACATAGAATTATTTGATAAAATACTTGTTTCATGAAGGGAATCGGATATTTTGATACTATATAATCCGTTTTCCGAGTAAATATCTGTTTCTATCATTGAAGGTTTTATAGTTACCATTTCGTTAAGACTGACAAAACGAGCATATTTATTTGGAATTCTCATATTGGTGAGAGATTCATAAGTATGGTATTTTTTGTCATAAAGCATTTTAATATCGTACTCTAATCCATTGCTGAAAATAGATCCGACTATTGCACCTTCATAAGCCATACTGATATTTTGTGCAATTTCTTTTGGGGTAATACCATAAGTTTTTGCTCTACGGGCATTAATATTAATATCTTGGTTATATGATTTTTCTGATATGTTTAATCGAGGACTATCAATATTAGGCTGGGTTTTCAAAAATTCTTGAACATCTTTTGCCAGCTTTAATACTTCAATACGATTAGTTCCTTTAGCAACGATTTCTAATTTATCCAAATAAAAACTGTCTTCTCCAATTACATTAAATCTGAAATTAGTAATATTGAAATTTTGTGAGGCAATGAAGTCTTTAAGTCCTTGTTTCATATCTAACCAACTATATTTAGGTGAAATAGAATCCTTGATATCACCTTTAATAAGAACTTTATTATCTTCATTCTGTAAACCAGAAATTGTGTACACATTTTCAAAAACTTGATCAGGATATTCTATCAAATAACGACTGATTTCACCAGAGATATTTTTGGTATTTTGGAGTGCGCTTCCGGCAGGAGTGTCAAAGAATACAAGAATATTTTTGGGAGGACCTGCATAAAATACAAATGGAATTTTTGTAAACATTAATCCTGTTAATAAACAAATAAGAGCGAAAATAGAAAAGAAAGATTTCTTTCTATTAATAACCAATACGGTTAAGATTTTTTTATATTGTTGTTGTAAATAAGTGAACATACGATTCTTTATAGAGTTTTTATTTTTTTCCCTATTCATATGACTGAATGCATGTTCTAAGTGTCCTGGTAAGATAAATAATGTTTCAAATAAAGAACCTATCAATGTACAGATAATAACAATAGGAAGAGGTCTTGCAAAATCTCCTATCTTTCCACCTAAAGACAATTGAGCAGAAACGGAAGCAATAGTGGTTAACGTTGCAAAGACAACGGACATTGCTACTTCACCCATACCGTCAATGACAGCTTGGCGGGCTGATTTGCCCATTTCGAAATGTCTGTAAGCATTTTCAGAAAATACTATTCCATCGTCTACTACAACTCCTAAAATAATTAAGAATCCGATCAGCATAATTGTGTTAATATTGGTACCACCGATTAATATTGCGGTTATTAACCCTATACAAAAAGAAACCGGTACTCCTGTTGTAGTCCATAATGCGGTAGAAAAGTTGAAAAAGAATAGTAGAACCAAAAATACAAGGATTAAACCAATTGTTAAATTTTCGTTGATTAATTTGATTCTACTGGATATTCTATCTGAAGAATCGGAGAATAATTCAAATTGAATATCGGGATACTTTTCTTTATATTCGTTGACTAATTTAGTGATTGTTTTTTTTAATGACAAGATGTCTCCAAATTCATTTTTAGTAATACCAAAAATAATTCCATCTTTCATATTTAATGAATGGAAAGACGTTGCTGGTGCAAAATCAAACTTTACATCAGCAACGTCTTTTAATAATACAGAATCTCCAAGCTCATTAGCTCGAATAACAATATTTTTTAAAGAGGAAATATCATTAATCATTGATGTGACGGTCAGCATATTCTTTTTGACATTATTTTGAATGCTTCCGCTGGGAATGTCTGTTTTTGATTGATCGATAACATGAAAAATTTCACCTAAAGAAATACCACGCTTTGCTAATTTTTGGGGATCAGCAATAATTTGGTATTGATATTCTTCTCTTCCTTGAATAATGGGCTGTTCTAAATTTTCAATATACTGAAGATCTTTTTCTAAGTATTTTGAAATTTCATATGCTCTATTTTTATTCTTATTATCAATGAATAAATAAATAAAGGGTTCATTTTTGAGTGTGTATGTAGATATTTTTGGTGGAAAAACTTCTTCAGGAAAGGCTAAAGAATCGACTTTATTTTGAATTAATTGTCGTACTTCACTTAACTGATCGTAATACTTTCGGTCTACTAAAAATTGAGTAAATCCAACATTTTTACGTGATATTGATGAACTAGTTTTGATTTCAGACAAAATAGAAATTTCATTTTCTATTGGAGTGATGATTTGTTGTTGTATTTTTTCTGCTGATGCTCCGGGATAAATAACCTGTACGTTAACATAGGATTCCTTAATTTCAGGAAATACATCTTTTTGAGTTTTGAAATAAAAGAAAATTCCCATAACCAATATAATAAAAGCCAAACTATTAAAGAATCGTTGGTTGTTAATTGCAAACTCTATAATCTTAAAACGCATAAGTAAACCTCATTTACTAATAAATTTAATATGTTTTACTTATTGTGATAGCCTTTTTGATAGCTGATATTTCTTCTATTTTGAATAGAATTTCTTGAAAGAACAACGGTTTTAAGAAATTTACTTGCATCTTTATAATCAAATGTTTTTTCGATCCAGCCTTTTTCAGGGTGTTGATATCGCGCTGTAATGGAACCACCTGCTGTCACGCCTTCATTTTGACCTAAGAGTTTGTTGTAAATAATTTCTCCTTGGTATAATCCTGAAACTTTAATATTTCCTGTCATTTCAGCACCAATAGGAAATGGTACCATAGTAATTCTAGGATCTCCGGTTAAAGTCACTTCAAAACTAGTGAAATTATTCCATTTACTTTTTGCATTAAAAACATCTGCAAAGTAATCATAAGTTCCTTCTACTAAACCTTTAATAGTTGCTTTACTTCCTGCTAATCCGAAATTTTGAATTTGTCTATGAGCATGAGCCATAGTAAAATCCACATCTTTCATAAATTCTTTAACATCTTTTGGATAACGGTAGACTATAGATGATGAAAAATTAGTAATTACTAATCCTTTATTATCTAATGCTTCTACATAAAAAATGTATCGTCTGATTGGAATATGATGTACTTTTACTGCGACATGGTTTTTAGAAGTTGAATCAATTTGATCAAAAAAAGACTTGTTAATACCGGAAGGGACTTGTGTTGTTTTATTACATAAAAATACTTGGTAAATATTATATGTATCGGCTTGTTTTACTGTAGGCCATTCCAAATGGAAAATATCTGTTGCTTTCATATGTCCATTAACTGTAATACCGTTGTTTATGATAACTGTAGATCCATAACTGTAGTTTATGGTAAATAATAACAAAAATAAAATACATTTTTGCATTTAAATCTCCTTTTTGTATTATGATATACAATCTATATTAAATGAATTATTTGTATATATTTTATTTGTTATATTGCTTTAATAGTTACACAATTTTTCATATATGTATAATATTAACAAATAAACACAAAGATAAATGTTATACAATAAAACAGAGAGTTAAATTGCTATAGGGCTGTTTTTTGTGATATGTATTTCTCCTAGTTCTTAATAGGTATTACCTATTAGAATGTGCTATGGTAGTGGAATTCCAGTTTTAATAATGATAGAAGGATCATTAAATCGTGTAATAGTATGACAGTAAAATAGTAAATCAGTATAAATTAAATTATTTTCATTGTCAATCGTTTGACTTGTTTTTTGAATGTTAAATTAAGTAAAACTATTGAATTAGGGGTTGGTAGTTGTATTTAATATAAAATGCTGGACAGTAGTTGGTAAATGATATTGAGAATTATGTGATTAGAATATGGTTTAATCCGGATGGAGTAGTAAACAAAATAAAACCGCTGAAATAGAGTATTCTATTTCAGCGGTTTTATTTTAATCTTAGTTAATAATTTTAAAGAAAGGTTCCAAATTATTAGTAGGAGCGGATTGCTGATTCCAAGTTGAGTAGTCTGCAAATCCGTTTCCTGATGTTCGGTATACGATGTTGTTTGAAATTCTAATAGTGTATACGTGGCCTATATTTCCGTGAGGATATTCGGTATAGGGTTTTCCATATACAGCCATAACAGCGGTTTTTCCGTCCAAATAGAAAATTTTGGTACCGTCGGATTTATCATGCAAGCGTTGCACCGTTGATTTGTCATCCTTATATTGTATTAACGGATACTTGTTTATAGGATGAGAAGACGGATCAAAACAAAATTGGTAATCGAATCTGATTTTTTTATTTGTCATTATTTTTCCATCAGTTCCAATGATATCTGCATTAAATTTTCCCCATATGCTGAATATATTATCGAAAACGGCAGATTGAAGAAAACGTTCTGCATATTCTTTTTGTTTGGCAAGATCGATATTAACCCAATCAGAATGTTCGACGTTATTTTTAGAAGTAATGAATGGTACTAGTTTGTCAACAGCGGCTTTTTCACCTGTCCAAGAATCCCAATCTCCAAAACCGGCATCGGCAGTTCGGTAAATAATACCGTCATTGGAAATTTTTATTGTATATATACGGGCTTGATTTGCGTGATTAATGTTTTCAAAAGAACTGGCTTGGGTGTATTGAACCATAACTGCAGTTTGTTCATCAAGAAAAATTGGATAAGAGTGATTGCTGAGAATTTGTTTTTTAAATAAATACTTATCTTTTCCGCTATCTCTGCTGTCTCGGTACATAATACTGTTGTCTATAAATCCTGTAAATGATTTGGTAGAGGTACCGTTTTGATAAGCAATGGTTGCTTCATAGTTGTTGAGAGGAAAGTTGTTAATTTTTTGATTCCAGGAATCTTCAAATTGTTTCTGAACTTCAGGAGAGTAGTTGATTTGCTGCATGGTAAAAACAGAGGTATCATTGGTATCTTCGGGTCTAGGAATGATAGGATTTTTATCAGGTTGGTTTGCGGAATATTTGAGATTGACAAGGTAGTGATTAGGGATTGTTTTTCCGTCCCAGCGGTTTGCATGGTGGAATCCGGTTAAAGATCCGTGTGTGCGGTAAATGGTATTATTCGAAACTCTTAACACATAGAGATTGCCTGCTAATTTAAAGCTGGCACTCCAAGGCATAACAACAACAGCGGTTTTTCCGTCAATAAAAGCGGAATTTTCAAATTTCTTTTCATATTTCGAAACTAATGGATGGAGGATATACGGAAGATTATCAACATCAATCATAGAATCCCAAAGAGCACCGTTTTGATCAAACCACAAATGAAGTTTCAACGCTCCACCACCCCAAATATCGGCGATATAATCATAAGAGTTTTCTCTTGTATATTTGGAGATATTTGTCATCCATTCTTGTTGGAACTTTGATTGTGTGAGAGGGTTTGTATCAATGATTACTTCGGAAAAAGAAATAAGCTCTTCTTTTCTTTGAGCTGTGGGGGGTGGAAGCTGGCAGGAATTTAATAAAAGAAAACATAATAAAAAATTAAATTTCATTTTTGCTCCTTTATTTTTAATTAAATTTGTATTCGAATCCTACTTCTGCTCTTATTCCCGGATTGTAAGGTGAGTAGGTGTTTTCAGGAATAGGTCTATAGGATTGGTTAGCAATATTTAAAATATTTAAGAAAAACCACTTATATTTTATATGCATATCCAAATAATGTCTAGGTTTTTTATCTAAATATCCCGGACTGGTATTAGGAACCAAATATTCAAAACGATAAATTAACGTTGTCTGCCAAGTATTTTCGGCATTATATGCAGATAAAACGGTCACCAGTTTCCAAATGGGGATAAGTGATGCCCAGTTATTTTGTTCGTCGACTTCATAATTAAAAGACGCACTTCCTGAGATTTCAATAATATTGTTTTGGTAGAAACTTTTGTATGAGGTACCGATTTCTGCAGAATAATTTCGTATATTTTCGTTGTTAATGACGGTATTATTTTCGGATAATTTGAACGACTTGTCCAGCCAAGCGTAAGAAAATCGTGCAAATACTCTACTCATAAAGCCGTTCCATCCAAATTCTGTACCGGTTCGGATACCGTCTTTAGGATCAAGATAGGGAGGGATTTCTCCATTCTGCAGTCCAAAACCGTATGCTGTACTAAAATCGGGTACTAAATAAATACGGTTTACATATATAGAACCATAAAGTCCGTTTCGATGTCTAAATCCAAAGGACAAATTCGGTACAGGTACGTATTTTCCATAAATAGAAAGTATTTGATTTAGAGCAATATTCATTTCGACATTATAATTTTTATTTGCTTTAGGATTAACAAGATCTATTGTCACATCCCCTTGCAGATTAAAATATTGTTCTCCGAACGGTGGTGATGACAAAT
This sequence comes from Brevinemataceae bacterium, assembly GCA_051647535.1. Taxonomy (GTDB): domain Bacteria; phylum Spirochaetota; class Brevinematia; order Brevinematales; family Brevinemataceae; genus Brevinema_A. Next base: position 53,245 of record JBOFEA010000020.1, on the reverse strand, counting down.
AATTAGAACTATTAGCCCTCATTCCGTCTTCAACTGTTTGGAGTTGGTATCCTCCGAGTACTTGGTATCGGAACCGTCCGCTTTGTTTTTGAATACCTGTGTAAACATTTACGTTATGAGCATTGTATTCGTTGGTGACTCCGGAATTATATTCTATAAAGTGGTTATAAAATGTATAATTTGCTTGAAAAAACCAGTCTTGATGATGGTATTTTATTCCCGATATAAAATTGTTTCTGGTTAGATCCATGACTTCATAATTAAGATCGCCTGTTTCTCCAAAACTTTTTGTATAAGTGTTTGCAATCAAAAATTCTAAATTTTTCCAACGGGTTTTGGAAAGTACGGCATAGCGTTGATAAGTAGAATGAGGATAAAAATCGAAATTCTTACCTCCATTAACGGCATAGTAATAATCTTTAAAAAGATTGTCTGTCACAATTCCAAGAAGTGTGGATCCGTTGGAGAAGGTTTTTTCTCCTTGAAGTTTTGAGTAGAAACTACCTACAGTTCCGCCTTTCATTTGTATTGAAAAGGAATCTTTATAATGAAGAGGAATACGAAAATCAATAAAGCTTCCTGCTGAAATTCCGTAAGGTACCAAATTTTGTTTATAAATGTCAGCCCGCTCCGAGAAATCAAAAGGTAGAAGTTCAACTTTTATTTGACCTTGGTTGATAGACGGATCTTTAATAACAAATCCATCTATTCCTAACAACGGCAAAGATGCTGCTCCGTCAATACGGATAGCTCCATGTCGACCTACCATGGATGTTTCGGTTTTTATTGTTGATGATTGAAGCAGATTTTTTAAAGATAAAGAAGTAGATACAGGAGAACTATCAAAAGAAAGTCCCGGACGATAGTTTTGAGCTATTTCTTTTTCGGCGTCTATTGTCGCACCAAGAGGGATGGCATCATTAGTATTTTCTTGCGTATATACAACTGCTGTATGGAAAGATAATATAACAATAAGTAAAAGAAACATAGAATATCCTAAAATAGAGGTGGATCTTTAAAAGTTCAAGCAAATCTTCAAATATTGATAATGATAAAGTTTAATAAACTATTTTCCCTTTTAAGGAAAGGGAGGAGGGTTTTATTATTGAAATAGCTTAGAGATCTGTATAATTAATATATTTCTAAAATAAAGAATAAACTCTTATATATGAATTTGTCAGTAAAAAATTCAATAACAGCTGTATGGATTTTTCGGTTGATTTGAGGTATTAAATATTTTTTCTTATATGCTTTATTATAGTATAAACAATATTTTTTGTCAATGTTATCATATAATACTTTGTAGAATCAAAACCAACAAATACTTATATTTAACTATGTTTTTTCAAATTATAAATAAGTATAGAAGATAAAAAATCCGGTACAAATTTTTAAATTCATACCGGATTTTTTATAAAGAGTTTGATTTTTTTTCCATGATTAGTTCTTCGATCAAATCTTTTGCCAGTAAAGCTGTCATAAGATGATCTTGTGCATGAAGCATAAGAAGTGAGATAGGTGTTTTGATTCCGTTAATTTCATCTTGAATCAACTCTGTTTGAGTATGATGGGCTTCAAGAAGTGCTTCAGAGGATTTTTTTAATAATTCATCTGATTTTTCAAAATCACCGTTTCTAGCAGCACGAAGTGCTTCAAATGCATAACTGCGTCCTTCACCGGCAAAACCTACCAAGCTCATTACAATTTCTTCGAATTTTTCTTCTGTCATATAATACTTCCGTAATTTAATTAAATGTTATTGATTATTGTTGAGTATAGAGTTTGAATTTCTGCCAAGGTTTGATATGTTTTATCAACTCTAATTCTGTATCGGTAATTCTTCCGACAACATTAGTACGTCCGGAATTAGGCATATCTTGTAATGCAATATGAAGTTCGCCTGCATATGTACCGTATAAAGACGATTCTATAAGAACATCACCTTTTTTAATTGTTTTAGGAGCATTGAATACTTTAAAATGAGTACCTTTATACTTTACTCTGCTTTGAGTGGAACGGGCAACAAATCCACCTTCATCGCCGCGGTGGTAGTGGAGTTCATCAACAACAATAGATTTTTCGATTTCTGGAATATCGTTGATCAACTCCACTTCTAATTCAAGAAGATAAGGGTTAATTTTACCCATTGTCTGTAGTTCTTCTTCGGAAGCGAAACATTCGGAAATTAATACGGTATGCATATTACCGTTGATAAACATATCTTTCACTTGATATGAAAGAGATTGATCTCGGTGTTCTTCAAGAGTGCATAATCCGTCGCTGACTTCCCAAGGCCCGATTGATGCGCTTGGAGCTTTTACAAAAGCTGCAGTACGAAGATTGTATTGTTGGAATTGTTTTGTACAGGTATTGAAGTGTTCTCTTGATAAACCTGTAAATCGATGCGGATAAAAATTATGCGAACCTAATAAATTATTTGAATTTGGGCAAAAATCCATAATAGTATCTAAATAATGGGTTTTTTGACTCATATTAAGTTCGATTTTAAGATCAAATGGATTAAAAGTCATTAAGGATTCTTCGTTTCCGGTAAATCCTAAATCCAATCTTATTCCATGAGCACCCAAATCAGCAAAAAAAGTTAAATCATCGTAGGAAATGTTTAAATCCGAAAAGACATTAGGAGCTACATCGGCAATGACCAAAATATTATTTTTGTTTGCCCATAAGATGGTTTCTTTAAATTCTTTAACGATTTCATCTTTGCGGGAAGTGTCAACAGAAAGAAGACAGGTAAATGCTCTGGTAAATCCATAATGAGCTGCTTTTTCAATATATGAACAGTTGTCTTCAAAAGATGTATGAAAAGGGTAAATAGAGATTCCTTTTTCACGATTCATAAATACCATCCTAAAATTTATTGGGATTTTTAAAGTTCAAATCCTGAATTAAGAGCGGTGTTTTTGATCCAATAGCCGCTTTGTTTTATCACACGTTTCAAATTGTTATGCAACTGAAGCTCGATATATCCGTATCGATTTTTATATGCATTCTGCCAAGACCAGTTATCAACAAGCGTCCAAAGATGATAACCCTTACAATTACATCCTTCAGAAATAGCTTTATGAACGTATGTTAAGTGGTCTTTAATAAATTCTATACGGTACTGGTCATCAATAAATCCTTCGGAATTTCTAAATCGATCTTCATTTTCTACACCCATTCCGTTTTCACTGATGAAGGTTTCTATGTTTCCGTAATTGGTTCGAATATCGGTTAAGCTGTCATAAATTCCTTTGGAATAGATCTCCCATCCTCTATAGGGATTAAGTTTTCTTCCGGGCATTTCGTAAGGATCAAAAAATGTATTAGGGCGAATCGGAGCTAAAGGATTTGCTAAATGCTCTTTTGCTTTTACCCGTTGGGGAGAATAATAATTGATTCCTAAAATATCGACTTTACCTTGAGCGAACGTCTCTTTATCTTGAGAATGGATAGGGAGAGGCATATTCTTATTGGACATGAATTCGATTAATTCTTGAGAATAAGAACCTTTTAAGGCAGGTTGTTTAAATGATTCATTGTGAAACAAATCTGCTAAATAAGCTGCTTTTTGATCTTCTGGATGTTGGCTTCTTGGATATGATGGAGAAATATTTAAGATGATCCCTATTTTTCCGTCAAATTTACCCTGCCGGAAGATATTAACAGCTTCTGCATGAGCTAAAGCTGTGTGATAAGCTGTTGTCATACCGCGGTGCATATCAATAACATTGGGATACATATAATCGTCCATATATGCAATATAAGGAACGACAATAGGTTCGTTAAAAGTAAACCAATATTTTACTTTGTCGCCGAACAGTTTAAAACAAGTTTCAGCAAAATGAGTGTAAGCTTTGACGGTGTCTCGATTTTCCCAACCTCCTGAAAGCTGGTATGACCAAGGAAGATCAAAATGATGTAATGCTAAAAAAGGTTGGAGTTCGAGTTCAAGCATGGTATCGATTACTTGATGGTAAAATTTTACAGCTTGAGGGTTGGGTTGGGAAGCTTGATAGGGGAGAAGTCGTGACCACTGTATAGAAGTTCTATAGGAATTTAATCCTAATTCTTTAAGCAGTATTAGATCTTCTTTAAATCGATGGTAAAAATCTCCACATACGCTGGGACCTACTTCATTAAAAAATCGATGAGGATTTGTTTTGTAGTATTCGTCCCATACGGAAGGTTCTCTTCCATCTATATCTGCGGCACCTTCATGTTGAGGGCCGCTTGATGCGGCTCCCCACCAAAAATCTTTTGGAAATTGATAAAACATAGTAAACCTTCTTACATAAGCTGTCAATAATTAGATTTCACAAATACTTATGATTCTTTTACAGCTGCAAGAATTTCCGGAAGAACTTTTTGAACATTCATTGTACCATAATCACGCATTTCAATGATAAACACAGGTTTATCGGTTTTTCCTGTTACGGTATCTTTTTGAAAACGAATCTGAGGTGCTAAAACAATAATATCTGCTTGTCCGATATGGCTGTCTAGTTCCGATACAGGAACTGCTGTAATTTCAATAGGTTCATTAATTTCTTTAGCATGGTCTTTTGTTTTTTGAACGAAAAGACTTGTAGACATTCCTGCACTGCAGCATAATAAAATATTGGTCATAAAACTCTCCTAACGTTTGAATATTATTTCAAAGAATCCAGTTCTTTCTGAACTTCCATATCGTCTAGTTTTTTGATAAATGCAAACCAAATTACGGCTGAAATAATTAGATTGATTAACTGCATAACTACTCCACGCCATCCGGCTACAATAGCTCCGCTGATAAAAATAGGTGTTGTCCAAGGAAGAATAATTCCATTATGTCTAGGTAAGAATCCTATAATAGTAGCGAAATATGCTGTACATATATTTACAATAGGAACAATAATCCACGGAAATATAATAATAGGATTAAACACCACGGGAATTCCAAATACAAAAGGTTCATTTATATTAAATATACCAGGTCCTAAAGACAATCGTCCAACTGTTTTTAAATGCCGGCTTCTTGCAAAAAGAGCTAATGCAATAACAATTGGTAAAGATGCTCCTGAACCGCCTAAGGTGACATACAGATCAAACCAGTATCTGGTAATGATATTCGGTATTTCTTGACCGGCTTGGAAAGCGATTCGGTTCTGATCTTGTAATAATGTAAATACCGGATCCAAGATAGCTCCTACAATTAAGTGGCCGTGGATTCCGAAAAACCAAAAGAAATGTACCAAAAACATAAAAGCAATAGCACCGAACAAGTTTCCGGCAATCATTGTTAATGGTTGTGAAACAAATGTTGCAAGGATAGAATGAATATTTTCAAATGAAGAATAATCTATGATTAATCTGACAATCCAAAAAACAATTAATGTAATTCCTCCGGGAATAAGAGCTGAAAAAGAACGGGCAACTGCAGGAGGTACACCATCAGGCATATTGATCGTTATTTTTGTTTTGAGGAGTCTTGTGTAGATTTCTGTTGCGGAAAGAGAAACCAATAATGCTGTAAATAATCCTCTAGAACCAAGGTACATAATTGGCAGTACACCTGTAACTGCTTCTTCTAAATCTTTATGAGATGCTTTATATGGAGTAAGAATAAAAAAACATAGCAAAGAAATAACTGCTGCAGAAAGAGCATCTGCTTTGTATGATTCCGCCAAACGGTATGAAATGGCAATAACAGCTACTAATCCCATAAGATCAAGTGTAGCACCGATAGGAATTAATAGGGCATCGAAAACTCCAATACTTTTAATCCATTCTCCATATCCGGGTATAGGTAAGGCTGCAACAAGTAAAAATAATGATCCTATCATACTGGGAACAAGATTAATAACAATACCATCTCTAATTGCTTGTAAATGTCGTTGTTGACCTAGTGCTGCCATAGCAGGGTTTAATTTTTGTTCTACAAATTCTTGGAAATTCATCATAGTTTCCTTATTGAATAAAATAATTTTAATTATGTAAAAAATTAAATTTAAAATTTTGAATCTAAAATTAATAAAACGGCCTTTTTATTAATATTCCTGAAAACAAAAAAACCGTTTTATTAAAAATGTTTTATTAATATTTTACTTACTTTTTTTTGAAAAATCGAATGTATATCCTAGACCAGCTTGTAAATACACACCGTGGATTGGATTAGTTCCTTGAATAAGAGGAACTAAGTTATCAATCTGCCAGCGGACTTGAGTCCACATATAAAATTGTTTGGTTACAGACCATAGGAGTTGATTTTCCCAACGAATTGCAAAGCTTTTTGCAAAAAGATTTGCATTTCTGTCATCGGTGAAACGAAAACCTAATTTAGTGATAAAAGACCAATCTCTAGCAAATCTGATAGAGTAGTCGGCTCTTAATTGAAACAAATCAAGTACTTGATGTTTGAAAAATCCTTCTTCGACACGAGCGATACTATATATTGGAACAGCCCATAATTCTAAAACAGTTAATAATGTAATAGATTGGTTTGCTGGTAAATGAAATGTATAATAATTTTCGTTAGCCAGAAGTCCTCTTGTATCCATTGCGAAGATGGAATGCCCACCTAAGTTTAAACCTACTTGTGCACGGGGAGCCGCTAATATTTTTCCAATACCTGCTACAGGGTAAATATCGGGTACTTGGAGTATTCCTTCAAATTCGTTGTTAGCTCCTGAAGCAATACTGTTTCCGACAACAACTAATGCTTTTGTCCATATGCTTAACCATGGAACAGTACCAAAATTATGTGAGTACATTGCACCAAATTCAAATTCATTACCTGAGAACACTGGACCTGCATCTTTATTTAATTGACCTGAATATGAATCCAAGTAAATATTTAAAGTATGTTTACCGGGGGATTGGACATCATCTAGTACGTCAAAGGCTCCTACATCTTGGCTATCGGCTTGCCCGAATAAACAAATAGGGAATAATCCCAAAAATATCAGCATAAGCATCTTTTTAGTCATATTATCAGCTCCTTTTTATAAATAGTGTTAATTTGTATCATGTTAAAGATATTGAAAGATGTTAAATAAATATTGTTATATGTTTAAATAATATTTTATTATATGACGATATTTATTTAATAAAATTTCTAAAGAAAGTGTTTGCGAAACCTTTCAATTTTGAAATAATTCATTTCTCAGTGTTATTATGTTAATTAGATAAGAATTAATTTTTTCTGCATTTTTTTTTGCATTTAATAAACAATTTAATTATATTTAGTATATTAATAATAAAAAGTATTAATTAATATTTATTTGTTGAATGTTCTATTTATTATAGACGTGTCTTTATTTTTGTCAAGAAAAAAATGTTTTATTAATTAATATATTTTTAAGTAAAATAATTTATAATAGTTAAAACCTTATATAATAATATATAAGGTTTTTGGTTAATATATTTATTAGAAAAATATAAAAGAAAAATGTAATTTATCTATTTAATATTGATGAGTGATCTGTCTTTAGTAGATATATTTGTTGGGTATTACAATGCAAGAGTTCTTTTACAAGGAAAAGCTTGCATTATTAATATTTTTATTGTATAATAATTCGATTTGTGTAGTCTCCAATTTTATAACGAGGAGTGATTATGACTTCATTATCAATATTAACAGGTAAAGAATTTTATTGGTCGATAATAGCTGGGGGAAAGAAAGTTATTGAGCATCAGGAAGAAATTAATAAAATCAACGTATTTCCGGTTCCGGATGGCGATACAGGGGCTAATTTGGCAGCGACATTTACTTCGGTAATTTATAATGCTAAAGAAAAAGGCTCTTTACAAGATATTGCGATGAGTATAGGGGATGCTGCTCTTGATGGTGCACGTGGTAACAGTGGAGTAATATTTGCACAGTTTTTATATGGAATAGGACAGGAAGTAAAAGACATTACTTCTTTGACTACAGAAAGATTTGCAGAAATTATACAGAAAGCTTCAAATTATGTATACCAAGCTATTCCTAATCCTCAAGAAGGAACAATTGTTACGGTTATCAGAAAGTGGGCAGAATTTATTAATGACAAGAAAACCGAATTCTTAGATTTCGATTTGTTGCTTGAGAAAGCTGAGGAAGTTGCTAAGCATGCTCTTCATCAGACTACTGAGCAATTAGAATCTCTAAAACTTGCTAAAGTTGTGGATGCTGGTGCTAAAGGATTTGTATTGTTTCTTCAAGGAATGAAAGAAACAATACTAACAAGATCTTTTTCACGTGACGAACATAACATGGATCATTTGTTGATGTGGGATGCTGATACGGCATTGTCTGCTGATACAACAGAAGAGTTATCTGAAGATGCACTTCACAACAGATATTGTACAGAAACATGCTTACTGGGTGAAAACATAGACAGGCATACGGTTCAAAATATATTGGAAAAACATTCTGATTCTATTGTAATGGCCGGTTCCGATAAAAAACTGCGCCTCCATTTTCATACTAATTACCCTGCCGAAGTATTTGGTGAATTAAAAAAACTCGCCAGCTTTGGATTTCAAAAAATCGAAGATATGCATCGTCAATATGATGCTGTTCATAAAAGAAAACATCCTATAGCATTTGTTGTCGATTCAGGGATCTCCCTATCTCAAGAATTTATGGATGAGCATCAAATCCATATTGTTCCGATTTCTTTAATACTTGACGGAACAAGTTATTATGATCTACGCAGTATGAATTTGAATATGATGACTCATTATTTAACTCAAAACAAAAACATTTCTTCATCAACTTCCCAACCTTCGCCTAAAGCATTTGCAGATATGTTTAATTACTTGTCAAAATATTATGAATCTGTTGTGGTATTAACGCTTAGTTCTCGTCTTAGCGGCACTTATAACAGTGCACTTCAAGCAGTCACTATGGTTCGCAAAGATATCAAGATTAGTGTTGTAGATGCACTCAATTTGTCAGCCGGAGGAAGCGTAATAGCATGTTCTATATCTGAAGATATTGCCAGTGGTCTTTCTCATGATCAAATTGTCGAACGTGCTTGCAAAGCAGTTAAACGTACTGATTCATTTGTTAATTTTAAAACGATTGATCATTTGGTTCGTTCAGGGCGGATGAGCTTTATGAAAGCTTGGCTTATCAAATTGTTAAAATTATGTCCCATTCTTCAAGTAAAAGAAGGTGTTCCTGTTATTACCGGTAAAGCTATTGGATTTCAAAAGGCTTTTAATAAAACTCTTAATTCCATTAAGGTTGCTGTTCAATCTAAAAAAACGAAATATTATACTATCAGCCATACGATCACAAATCCTGCAAAGGCACAAAAGTATATAGCTCAAATTCAAAATATTTTTGGATATCCTGCTTTGGATATTGCTCAGGCATCTCCAAGTATTGCTAATGGAGTTGGTTTAGAGGCAATTAATGTTGGTATTTTGTTTGAAGATTAATTATTAATGTATTTGATTTGAATAGATATATCTAAAAAAACATCTTCCAAAATGATTAATCGTTTTGGAAGATGTTTTTTTATTGTTGAATTTGAATCTGTTACCGCAATGTTTTTCTAGTAAATGCTACCATAAAATACGATGTGAAAATTACACCAAAAAATCCTTCAATTCCTGATAGAGCTCTCATGAAAGCTCCTTTGGGGATAATATCTCCATAACCTATTGTAAAAAATGTAATAGCACTATGATATAAACTACGTCCTAATTTGGTCATATCTGTGGATTCTCCAATATAAAATTCGTCAAAGTAATAATATAATCCGGCGAATACCAGCCATGAAAAGACAATTCCAATCCATGTTCGCCATGGATCGGTTCCATAGCCTCCTAATTTGTCTAATAACAACCACTCTAGGAAGAGCTTAAATTTTTCTAAAGGACCTGCACCGTAGTTTTTGTATTCTCTAAGAGCCTGCCTATATGCAATATAAGCATCGTCCTCATCATTATACCTTCTTAGAACATTAAAATTTTCTTTTAATGTTTTAAATATTTCTGCAGTAATAAAACGTAGTTCTTTTAATTTTATTTTTTGGAAATTTGGGAGCATGTTGTCTCGGATTCGTTTGTGTTCTTCTGCATATACGTTTTTAATGGCGTTGTTAATATTATTTTTATGCCAGTCAAGGATAATTCTTCCTGTAAGTGCAACGTATGATAATTGAAAATATTTAAATTGAACATTAGAGGTAATATCGAAAACATCTCCAATAAACATATTTTTTAATGACAAAAATCGGCATTGTTGAACGCGGAAATTGATCATTCCTTGACTTTCAGTATTATTAAAAGAAACAACGTCCAAGATTGAATCAGTAAACAAAATAAGAGTAGATCCGAATTTGCTTTTTGAAAAATCAATCATTCCCGAACAAACAATATAAGAAAAATCCAAAGTTTCTGTAAAAAATTTCATATTCAGAAACATCAAATTTGAATTTTGAGCTTCGAAATATTTGAAATCCGCTTCTCCGGAAATGAATTCGGAATTTTCAAAGCATAACAATGAATTTTCCATATACATTTCTGTAAAATTTTTTATATTATCTGAAATAGAAGTTTCAAACATACGAAATTCACAGTTGCGGAATTCTGATAATGAGCAGTCTAATCCGTGAAATTTAGAAGATATCATTATTAAGCTGTTATTTTTACAGTATGCTTTGTTTAATAACAGATTGCCTTGGATTTCGGAATATGAAAAATCCAGTTTTCCTCCATGAGCGGACATATTGGTTAAGCAAAGATTTCCACTGTTCAAAAATAAAGAAATAAAATCTTTATCTCCTTCCTCAAAGTAGGCGTAATTAAGAAAAATATCTCCTTTTTCTATTTTGGTAAATGAAAATGTAAAATAAACGTCTGCATTGACATACAAACGATTGAAATCGAAAAATCCGTCTAGAATTTCCATACATGAAAAATCTGCTTCCGTTCCTCCGAAAAATGCCCCATAAAATGAGAAATCTACAAAGCCGAATTTCATTTTGGAAAAATTGGTTTTTCCTTCCCAAAATGATAATTTAGCTGAAAATTTATTGGGAAAATTTAATTTTCCCAGCTCATAATTATCCAAACTAGTTTCACAATATTCTGCGTATTCTTTTAAAGAAAAATCTTCAATAAAGCATTCATCCAAACGTATAATTTCTTCGGATTTAAGCATATTAAATATTGTTTCTTTATCTGTTTTTGCATAACGAACTTCGTATCCTATCAATATTCCTTCATTAAAAATTAGTTGTACGGATTTTTGGAATGTTTGGAGTACTTGGTAGAAATGATCTAATGCTTCTACATAAAACGTCACCACAATGGTTGTGTCGGAAATCTTTTTTCCACGAACTGTAAATTCCTGTTGTTCTTCTCTAAAAGTATATGTCATTATCAATTCCTGAAATAGTGTTGAATTTTTATCTATTCTATTTTGTTTCGGCAGGAAAGGATAGAATTGGAGTTTTTTTTTTATATAAAGTATAATTTATTATATATTTTTGATGGGGATAATATGTTTTTTGAAAATATAGAGAAAATCTTATTGTTTTATCGAAGAAATACTAAAATAATTTTGATTTTGGTTTTTTGTGTGGTATCAGTACTTTTGTTGACTTGGACGATTTTTGATAATAAAAATTATCAATTTGTTCCCGGCAAAACATTTGAAGAAGTTTCTCTTGAGTATGGTATAAAAGAAGTGTTATTCTCTTTTCGCCGTCCTGTTTTGGATTTTCAATCTTACCGGCAGTCCGAACAAGATATTCTTAATATGCTTGATATTTCTTTTGATCCTCCGGTGTCGGGATCTGTTCAAGTGATTGGTTCCGATAAGTTTCGCTATGTATTTGACAAAACGGTTTCTTGTACAAATGTTTTGAAAATCTTTTATGATCAAAGCAAATTGGTAGATCAAGATAGTACAAATACCTTGTTTATTAATTATATTGAAAGTACAAACAATCCGTTTATTATTAAACCTTCTTATCCTAAGGTTTCGTATTCTTCAAGAGTTGCTAGTAATTTAAATGATCCTGTGGAATTATATTTTGACAAACCTATACGTCTGAATCTCTTAAAAAAGGCACTTCAAATTACTTCGGAAAGCAATAAGAAAATTTCTTATCGTCTTGTGTATGCTGTATCTACCAATACTGATTTTTATTCCCGAATAATAGAAACTAATTATAATCGTATTTTTGTTCATATGTATTCATTGAAACCGCATACCGAATATAAAATAACAGTAAATTATCATCAAATATATGACGATTGTTCGGAAGATAACATATTTGACAGCAAATTTTCTACATATTCCAAAGCAGGATTTGTTGGATTTTCAAATACACCTTATTATATGTCTGAAAGCAGAGATCTTCAGCAGTCAAATATATTTATTGCTTCCGAACCTATTTGGTTGTTGAGTAGAACGGCTCTAGAGGAAAATACTAATTCTTTATCTACACTTGTATCTGAACCTCCGGTAGAGAATTTGACATACAAGGTTTATGCAAATGGGATAGAAATTAACGGTGATTTTCAAGCAGGACAAACGTATCAGTTAAATTTCACACCAAAAAATGTTAAAGATATTTATGGTCAAAAATTGGAAAATGAGTTCTCTGGTAATGTACAAATCGTTCATAGACCTGCATCTATTCATCAAGGTGGCAATACACTGGTTGTTCCTAGAAACAATCCTCAAATTCCTATTGAATTCGTTAATGTCACAAATATTAAAGTATCGTATCAATTTACAAGAATTTCCGAATATATAGCGTTGATTCTTCGTAATGAGCCGGTGCATTTGGAAACGTATACAACTAATATTTCCGTAACAAATGATGCAGATCAATCAGAATGGAAATATTTTGATTTAACAAATATTGTCAAAAATAAATCTGGTTTGGTATTGATTAAATTTCAAATCCCAGGTAGTACAAATCAAGTAGGATTTACAAAAGTATTAGTGACATGTTCTGCATTAATGACGCATGTATCTTCAGAGGATTTATTTGTATATGCGTATCAAGCTAAAGATTTGAAACCCATTGACAATATGACTATATATGTTTGGGATAATACTCGAAGGGGATTTCAAGATCTGGGTATGACCAAATCTGATGGAATTCTAAGAGTTCCACACAGCACTCTTCCCAAACAAGTTCTTCAGAAGCCTATATTCATTGGTATTTCAACAGCAAATACAGGTGATATTACGTTTAGTGGTGATGGTATTAGTACTTTTGAGGGATTTGATCGAAAGAATTTTTTTAGTTCAGCTAATTTGGCTTATGCTTCGAATAATTGTCAAGGCCGGTTAAAAACCTTGTTTTTTTCGAATAGACCTGTTTATAAACCCGGAGAAGTGGTGAATATTCATGCAGTAGCAAGAGCAAGAAAAAACAATCTGTATACTTCCGAAAAGGAATGTTTTTCTAATGCTGTGTCTGTTACTATTTATTCTCCTAATAATAATGTACTAACCAATTTTATGAAAAAATGGTCTGAATATGGTTCTATAGATATGAGTATTCCGTTGGATGAAGATGCAGAATCTGGTTTCTATCAAGTTCAAATGCGTCAAAGTACTTTTGATTTCAATACTTCAATGCATTTTCGAGTAGAACCTTTAGCACCTAATCAAGCTGAAGTTGTTATTACAACAGATACTACTTGGTATTGTTATGGAAATAATATTGCTGTATCATTTGCTCCTCAATTTTTTTCAGGAGAGCCGGTAAATACGAAAATTGATTATAGGATGATGCTTCATCCTTCGCCTTATAGAAGTAAGTTATATCCGGAATATCATTTTGGTGATTTCGAAATAGCACGTCCGTTTATAGGGGGGGCAGATGCTGTATCTTCTAAAGTTTTCGCTCAAGGGACAATAAAGTATCATTCTCAATCAGGTAATTCGGTTGTTAAGAAAAAATTAACAGCACCTTTTTCTCAAAATGCTCGTCTACATATTTCAGCTAAAGCAAAACCGGATAATCTTCCTTCTTTTGAATCTGTTCATGCCGGGATTGATATATATGTACCTATTCAGCTTGGAATATTTTCTTCTAAACAAAGTGTAATACCTAATACGGATATGGTTTTTAAGTTAATTGCATTAATGTCTGATTCTGAAAAAATTGCATCTAATGTTCCTGTAGTATTTGAGATTAAAAAAGTTCAGAATATTGATTTGAAAATATTTGGGTTTATTACTAATTTGATACCTATCTTTAATCAGTTTGAAAAAACAGTATATAAAAAATCAATTCGGCTTGGTAGAGAGACAGTTCATTTTGTTCCTACAGAACCCGCTTCGTATAAAGCGGTATTAACTTCTGTCCAGCAAGGCAGATTAACCAAAACAGTATTTTCATTCCAAGTTTTGGAAACGCAGAAAGAAAGCTTGGATTTGCTTATTGAATCTGATAAAAATAGTTATTCAAGTGGGGATCAAGCAAATATTTATATTTCCAATCCTTTTGAAAAAGCACATCTGTTGATTACTGTAGAAAGGGATTTAATAAGAGAATTTCATATGGTTGAAACTTCAGAACGAATCATCCGTTATCCTGTGTTGATTACAACACAAGATGAACCTGGATTAAATATCACTGCAGTAGTACGGAAACTTTCTGATGCTTCTTCAAAGGACAATGACAGCTTTATCAGTGATATTAAAATAGGATCCTTGTATCTTTCTATTCCTCCTGTAGATAAACAGCTGGCAATTAATATTAAAGGTGTCAAATCTTCTTATAAACCCGGATGTAAAGTGAAATTTTCTATAAATGCATACTCATATGGATCACGTGTGAATGGTCAAGCTGTTGTTATGATTAATGATCGTGCTGTATTGGCATTGGAAAAACAGAGGATTCCTGATCCGGTAGAATTTTTCTATTCGTCTCGTCCGAAAAGTTTTAGTACATGGGATTCGGGAAAATTATTGTATGATTTCTTAGATTTGACTAATAAAATGTTTGTTGATGTGCCAACTCCTTTTGTTGCAACAAGAATGTTTGCTGCAGATTCAGCAGACAACACTCAATCTATTGTTCGTTCTAACTTTAATTATACTCCTTTTTATGAAGGTGCACTTTCGTTACGCTCCAATCAAGATACGGAAATTGAATTTACTTTACCGGATAATATTTCCGGATTCAATATTTCTGTTATTGCTTATGATAAAAATCAGCATTTTGGTAAAACTAATGTTTCTTTTCATACGGTTCTTCCATTTTCTATTGAACCGATTTTCCCAAAATTTGTCCGACCTAATGATTCTCCCGATTGGGGAGTTTTGGTCAAAAATTTTACTGCTAACAAAGTAAATGCACATATTATTTTGAATTCTCCTTTTGATCAAATTTTAACTAATATTAGTATAGAAAGTTCAAATATATCATCGATCTTGTATTCAAGCAAAGTTGAAGATTTGTCGTACACAGATACTAATTTGTGGAAGGCTTCAAGTTCTGCTCCATATAATCAAAGTGTAGAACTTAATATTCCTCTGATTGTTAACAATGCTTGGGAAACAACTGCGTTTTCGGGATTGTTGAAAGGGAAAACAAATATTTCTATTCCTTTGATTCCGTATAAAGAGGTTCTTTCTCAAAAAATCGTTCTTCAAGTATCAGGTTCACCTTTGTTAAAAGTTAAGCTGTCTATTCAAGATATTATTTCCAATCAGAGCTTGTATTTGGAAACTCTTATTAAAAGAATTACTACGATTGCCGGTCATGAAAAATTATTATCCGATAAGAAAGTATTTTCCTTTAATGAAGCCCAGTTAAAAGAAATTGTACTTAAAGATATAAAATCACTGCAAAATTATATATCAGAAATGAATGTTCTCAATGCTCTTCCCAATACTGAGTTACCGGCGTCGCAAATACAGTTATTTGATGCGTTGGAAGCGGTTTTGGCAGCTGAAAATAATAAATATGAGATTGATCAAGATTTAAAACAATCACTTTCTAAAAATGTTTCCTTATATCTGAAACAGAAATCTCGTGACAATCTGCTAACAGCTAGAGCTTTGAAATTAAATGCTCAACTTAAAAATCTGACATTGGAAAATTTCAATAAATATTATGCAGAACTTGTTAAGGATAGTAATCCTGATATAAAAGCTTTGTTATTTGATACGATGAGTATTCTCAAAATATCCACTAAATCATTAATGACTTCTCTTTTATCGAATATTCAAGAAACCGGAAATATGATTATTCTTCCTGAGAATACGTCGTATCTTGCTCAAACATTAATCATGTATCAATCTGATTTATCTCAAGCTCTCAAAATTATTAATTTCTTGGATTCTTCTAAAGTTTTGAATATTCAAGCTTACCTGCTTTTCATGAAAACATTCGCTGAATCGGATAATAATCCTGTTCTTAATGCTTCCATAAACTCACAAGAGTTTCTTCTTACATCTGAAACGAATACATTATCCTATCCTTTGAAATCTAAAAAATCTGTTGCTGATGTAAAGCTTGACAGCAAAAACAAAGATGTTTTTTATTATATGACATATTCTGTGCTTCCTAAAAAATCTCGAGAGTATCTTAATGCCGGATTATCTATTAATAAAAAAATATTCAATTCTAAAGGTCGTGAAATTAAAAACGGCAATCTGATATTGGGGAATGATTATATTATTGAAATAGAAGTACAGCCTGTTGGACAAATAAATGGTTATGTTGAGATTATTGATCCATTATATGCTGGGGTTCAACCATCCCGTTCTGAAAATCAAATTCAAGGAAATTATACGTTTATTCCTGCATTCGATAGGGTGAATTTATTGGTATATGTTAAGGATACCAGTGTGAAAGTACGATATGCTGTTTCTGCAGTGCAATCCGGAGATTGGAATGCAACACCTGTTTCAGCGGTTGTAATAGGTGCTGATGAGGTTTTCGGGTATATAAAACAAAAACCTTTGACAATAAAAAATTCTAAATTTTGGTTTTAATCGCAAAAAAAAATACCTTATTTAATAAGGTATTTTTTTTTTGTTAAATTCGTATCATGATATGAATCAAAACAATCTTTCAATAATATATCGAAAAAATATATCATAGAAAGGCAGTACAATAAAAGCACCGATAGTACTTGTTAATAGGCATGCGATACTTAATGCCGCAGCTTTATTATACTGAATAGCAAAAAGAATAAGAGTATTAGCTGCAGGAGAAACGGTCAGCATAAATAAGCTGGGTAGAAAATCCTTATCTATTTTTAAAATATTAAGTGATTCCAAACTCCAATAGATAAAAATAGAAATCAAAGGAATAATAATGATTTTTTGAAACATAAAAACTAATGATTTTTTTGAATGAAGTATTGAAAAGAGATCACTTTTAGTGATTGAAGCACCAATAATAATCCAAATAGTAGCATTAAGTCCGGAACCTATCATTTTTATTGGTTTGAAAATCATAGGTAAAGTTTGATCTATTCTAAGAATACTGACCATTTGATTATCAATAGCAATTTGAGGAGTGATGTTTTGAAAGAAGAATATAATTAATCCTATAAAGGAACAAATTAGAGAAGGTGTTTTGATAATTTTAAGAGCATGTTTTTTTTGAAAGCTTAGTCCGGAAATTGAAATAAAACAAATCGAATATAAAAAAATACGTACTGATAAGGTCATCATATTCGAAGTAAAAATTCCTTCATTTCCATACAAAGAAGATACCAATGCTACTCCAAAAAACGAAATACTGCCTATAGGTA
Organism: Brevinemataceae bacterium; assembly: GCA_051647535.1. Classification (GTDB taxonomy): domain Bacteria; phylum Spirochaetota; class Brevinematia; order Brevinematales; family Brevinemataceae; genus Brevinema_A. The sequence goes on along the minus strand of JBOFEA010000020.1, from coordinate 35,521 downwards.
AAATATTTTTCAAAACAGTTCGTTCATCTTCTGTGTATTTTGTGTTGTTATTGAAGTATAAATGGCCGAGTATTAATAATACGGAATGTATAATTATTCCCCATAAAAAAATATTGAATCCACTGCTCATTAAAGAATCGGAAACATCTTGCATAAAAGATGACAAGATAAAGCAAGGTAAAATAAGATTGAATAAATAGCGAGTTAAAAATTCATAATCCCGCTTTGACATAAACTCCGACCATCTTAAGTATGTTCCTAATAAGATAAGCAAGAATGTAGATACGAGAGTATTTAATATATTAAGATTCATATATTATTCCTGTAATTTTTCCGATTCTAAAGCAAACAAATTATCTTAATGTATTGATTTTGAATGTTTCCATAGATGTTGATTTTGTTGGATCCATTGAACAGTATCTTCCATAGTTTCTTTAAAAGGTCTAACCGTATAATCCAGTTCGGCAGCAGCTTTGTCGTAACGGAGATCTGCATTGGAAAAGAGAATTTCTAACGATTCTGTTGTCAAAATAGGAGGCATGTTTAAAGGTTTATACAAAGGTGACAGGATATAAGCACCTAAATAACACAGGGGTTTGTAAACGGAAATATAAACATTTTTTCTATTGAGAATTTCATCAATAACTTTCTTTTTTTCAGCAATTGAAAGCAAATGCCCTGAAAGAATATATCTTTCACCGCTACGGCCTTTACGAGATGCATTGATAATACCGTTGACAACATCTCGAACATCTACAAAGTTATAAGCACCGTTCATTCCCATAAACAATCCTTTAATCATCCAGCTGTAAAACAAACCAAGTGAAGAAGGACGGTAGTCATGAGGTCCTATGACACCGGCAGGATGTACGATAACAGCATTGAGACCTTTATTTTTTACCAAATCCAAAACTGCTAATGTTGCAGCTGCTTTTGTTTTACCGTATTTTCCGATTGCTTGAGTTGGTGAAACGGGGATATCTTCATTAATAATGTTTCCATGAGGAATATCTGTAATGGCATGCACAGAACTTGTATAGATTAGTGGAATATTCATTTCTGCACAGACTTCAGCAATATTTTTAGTACCTATAATGTTTGTGGATTCAAGATCGGGATTTGCTCCGGGAAGAATAGAAATTATTGCCGCTAAATGAAATACTTTATCAGCACCTTCAAAAGCTTTTTTAACTTCATCTTTATTTCTAATATCTCCATAGACTTTTTCGACATCTAATCCTTCCAAAGGAATATTTGAAGAATTTTCTCTAATTAAAACTCGAACAGTTTCTCCTTGTTTTAATAATTCACGTACCAACACGTTGCCAATATGACCTGTCGCACCTGTGACTACTACCATAAAATATCTCCTTTAGTGATTTTTTTGTATTACAGATGCGATAATTTTATGATATTCTACGAATATTGTCAACTATACTTTAATTTATCTTGCAATTATTTTTTATATATTATATAATTGTTAGTATTTTTAATATATACCTGTTGACGAGGAATGATAATGCTTAGGAGGTGTAGTGTGGGCTTTATAGTGAAAAGCATTTTGATTGTGCTGATCATGTTTCCGGGTGCTTTGTATTCTGAGGAAGTATCTAATCCAATAAAAGAAGAAAAAATTAATCAAGAATTGAGTAATACACTTCCAGTACTTGCAGTCACAAATGATACAAAAAATAAAAGCGAACAGCCTGTTCAAGAACCTTTGGATATCAATAGTCAAAAAGTAGTTAAATCTGATAAAGTGATTCCTAATGATGGAAAAATATACTTTACACTTTCAGGAGGTTTAGCACCGTATCAGTTTAATTTGGGTATTTTAAAGTATTTTATTCCGGAATTTTGGGGGCAGTTGGAACTTAACTTGGTATTTTTCCCTGATGTACCTGTTTCTAATTATTATACAGCGTTATCGTACTTTAAACCTTATGTGGGATTCAAAGTAATAGCAGGATATTCTTTTTATACATATAAAAAATTAGAAATTTCATTATTTGTACAATTTCAGTTTTCCTTTATCAGTCTTCAGGATGTTCCTATTATTCCTTCATTAGGATTTCGTTTTGCTATCGATTTCTTTTGGATTGATATAGGTGTTGGTTATTCAATTTCAGCAGGTGGTACTTCTACACCGATATTTCAAGGGTTTTCACCTACCATCTCATTAGGTTTTAGATTTTAAGTCTTAATAATTTTTTATTAAGGAGGAATTATGCAAAATTATCAGTTTTTTAATATTAGTTTAATGGTGTTTACGATTCTACCTGTAATTGTGTTCTATTTACTGACTTGTACTAATATGCATGCACCATATGGTAAATTTGCGTCAACTATTTGGGGTAAATGGAGTATTAGTGCAAAATGGGGCTGGATTATTATGGAATCGCCTTCATCTATTATATTCTTGACAGCATTACTTTCAAGTGGTCGTATGACTTCTGGTACTATTGCGTTATTTCTTGTATGGCAGTTTCATTATTTTTATAGAAGCTTTATTTATCCTTTGTTTACAAATCATAGTAAAGTAATGCCTGTATCTGTCTTATTATCTGCATTTTCTTTTCAAGTTATTAATACATACTTTCAGTCACAATGGGTTTTTTATTATTCTCCGGTAGACATGTATGATATGGAATATCTTAAATCTTGGCATTTTATTGTTGGATTGATGATCTTTTTAATTGGTTCGTTTATTAACAGACAATCTGATAGGATTTTGAAAAAGTTGCGAAATCCTGGTGAAACCGAATATAAAATTCCATACGGTGGTATGTATAAATATGTTTCTTGTCCTAATTATTTAGGAGAGATTGTTATTTGGTGCGGATGGGCTGTGATGTTGAATTCTTGGGTTGGATTATCATTTGTATTCTGGACAATTGCCAATCTTGTTCCTAGAGCTTTGAAAGTACATCATTGGTATTTACAGAAGTTTCCTGATTATCCAAAAGATAGAAAAGCAGTTATTCCTTTTATTTGGTAAAAAAATGATAAAAAAAGTATTTACAACGTAAGTGCTTTTTTTTTTGTTTAGAGTTTATTAATGTCAAGAAGATACAATCCGTCAAATGCACCTATAATAAGTAAATTATTTTTTTGATCCAACATCTGAAGAGGAGGATTGTCAAGAAAATCTTCGGTAAGAATTTCTTTTAGTATTGTGAGACTCTTAGCTGAATAAGAAAACAGAACCATTTTACCTGCAATGCTGTCAAAATGGATTAATTTATCGTGATATCCGATTAAAGGAGCGTTGACAGCATGAGCTGTTTTAGGTGATTCAAATGAAATTTGATTGATAGGAATAAGTATTTCATTAATTTGAATTAGATGACCTTTATTGTGTTCCCGCAACCAAATATTATTATCAATTTTAGATAGAATAGCATTTGTATAGGCAGAAGTTTGAGCAAAGAGAGAGGAACCTTTGTAAACATAAATTTCAGTACTTGTGGGGATAAAGATTAAATCATTATAAATAATGGGTTGTCGAACGGAAAAATTTCCGGAACTGCTTCCAAAAAGAATAGGAATTCGTGCATTTGTTGTTGAAGAGTCGAATAGTTCTACAAAACCATTATTAAAACCAAATAGCAACCGGTTATCATAAATTAGTGGGATTGTTTTGGGAGATGTATTGAAAGAGGTAATTTTTGACCGAGATAAGGTTTGGGTATTAAATGCTAATAGCTCAGGGCCTAGAAATACAAACAAAGTATCTTGAAAGAGAACAGATTGTCTTGGAAGAAGTTCGGTAAATTGAAAAGCAGATCTTCTGGCAACATTATATCCGTAATGTTCTATTAATTCACCTGTATCGGTATTGATTCGTAAAACAGCGTCAGTAATTACAATAAGGATTTCATTACTTTGAGAGCGGTGTATTTTTGCTTCAGATAAAGGATTTTCTGCAGGCAGACCTCTTACCCATAACTCATTACCGTTGGTGTCGAGAGCAATTAAGTTATGAGTATTGAGGATAATGATTTTATCATCAAGAAATATACCGTCTCGCCAAAATTGACCGGTACGAGGACTTGGTTCTTGTTCGTTTATCATGTATTGCCATAAAAATCCATCAGGAAGATTATTTGTTCTAACGATTCCATAAGCCGGAGCAAATACGAAACATAAAATCAGGATGATCCCATATCGAATCTGCATTATCATAATTTTCCTCAATTTGGATAATTTATTTACGTGGCTTTCTTTTTTTGTTTGGGAAATTAGGCAATTTTTTATTGTTTTTCTGAATTCTGTCGGCTGAATTAGGTACTTGGGTTTCCGAGTGAATTTCCAGACGGCTTAAAAGACTTAAGGTTTCAAGTTGTAGTTTTTCTTTTAATTCCCTAAACATTTGAGAAGCACGCATTTTATATTCAACAATAGGATTTTTCTGGGCGTAGCCTTGTAATCCTATTCCGTTTCTAAGCAGATCAACATTACGTAAATGTTCTTTCCAAGCAAAATCCAATGTACGTAGTGCAATAAATTTAATAGTTTGATGTACAATATTAGGTGGAATTTCAGTGAAACGTTCTAGCACCTGGTGTCGGATCAATTTGGCTAAATCTTTGTAAGACAAATGGTTGGATGCATCTATGGTAATTGCAAAATTGTTATGGAGCCAAGATGCCAATATTTCATTATTCCAAGTTTCGGTATGTTTTTTGCGTTCATTGTATTTTTCTGCGTAATTTTCTAAACATTCCTCAATCATAAGATCGATCAAACGTGATTCATGTCCGGTATCTAGAATATTATCTCTCATTTTATAGATATAACGGCGTTGTTCGCTCATAACAGCATCATATTCCAAGATGTTTTTCCGAATATCAAAATGGAATGTTTCTAAACGTTTTTGAGCCATTTCAATAACACGGGAGAACATTTTATCTTGAATTTCGTCTTCTTCCGAGAATCCCATTTTCATCATTAAGTTTTTATGTTGGGAAATGTTCATTGCCTGCATAAGCTGATCATCACAAGATACGTAAAATACCGATGCTCCAATATCACCTTGACGTCCTGAACGTCCTCTTAATTGGTTGTCAATACGGCGGGCTTCATGTCTTTCAGCACCTAAAACCAATAAACCACCCAATTCTAATGCTTCCGGACTCAACTTGATGTCAGTTCCTCTTCCGGCCATATTAGTGGCAATAGTGACAGCATTTTTTTTACCGGCTTCTTTGATAATTTCGGCTTCCTGAGCATGATATTTGGCATTAAGAACAGAATGTGGGATTTTTTCTTTTTTGAGCAACTTGGAGATTTCTTCAGAAGATTCTACAGAACCTGTTCCAACCAATATCGGTTGTCCAGTTTGGTGAGCAGCTTTGATATCCCGTACAAGAGCTTGGTATTTTCCTTCTTTTGATAAGAACATTTTATCCGGATGGTCTTCACGTTTAATGGGAACATTCGTAGGAATAACAATAACATCTGTTTTATATATAGAATATAATTCTGCTGCTTCGGTTTCTGCAGTACCTGTCATTCCTGCTAATTTGCTGTACATACGGAATAGGTTTTGGAAAGTAATAGAAGCAAGTGTTTGATATTCTTCTTTAATTTTTAGTTTTTCTTTTGCCTCAATAGCTTGATGAAGACCGTCAGACCATCGTCTGCCCTGCATTTTTCTGCCTGTGAATTCATCAATAATAACAACTTCTCCATTTTCTACAATATATTCAACTTCCCGATGGTACAAATAGTATGCTTTTATTCCTGCAAGTATATAATGAATATAATAACTGTTTTCTGCAGAAAACAAATCTTCAATATTTAATAGTTCTTCAATATGTCGTGCACCTTGTTCTGTTAATACTACGTTTTTTTCTTTAAGGAATAATCCGAAATCACCGGTACCTTCGATAACTTCTTCTTTTTCGTTCAATTCTGCTTTAGTCAGTTTGGGGATGATTTTATCTACTTCATAATATGTATCGGCTTTGTCTTCACTGGGGCCTGAAATAATCAATGGAGTTCGTGCTTCGTCAATTAAAATTGAGTCTGCTTCGTCGACAATAGCATAGTGAAGTCCACGTTGAGATTTTGCTTCTATTTCAAATTCCATATTGTCTCTTAAGTAATCAAATCCTAGCTCATTATTAGTAATATATGTGATATCACATTCATAAGCTTCTTTTCTGGAAATAGGTTTTAGTTCTGTTTCGAATCCATTTCCTGTAAATACCACTTCATAACTTTTTCTATCCTGATTGATAATTCCTACACGGAGATTCAAGAACAAATAGATAGGAGACATCCATTGAGCATCGCGTTTTGCAAGATAATCGTTCACAGTAACGAGGTGTACACCTTTGCCTTCTAATGCGCACAAGGTTAGCGGTAATGTTGCAACCAATGTTTTACCTTCTCCGGTTTTCATTTCTGCAATGTTGCCTTCAGCAAGAGCTATTCCTCCGTATAATTGAACATCGAAATGTCTCATTCCCAATGTGCGTTTGGAAACCTCTCTAACAACTGCAAATACTTCCGGCATAATATCGTTAAGGGTTTTACCGGAATTCAGTTCGTTCTTAAAATATTCGGTTTTAGCTGCTAGGTCTTCATTTGACAAGCCAGACAGGTCTTTTTCTATAGAATTAATCAATTCAACTCTATTTTTTAATTTTTTCAGATCACGTTCTTGTTTGCTTCCGAAAAATAATTCCAATGTTTTTTTTAATATTGCCATAGTAAGAATAATCCTCTAATATCTTAATATTATTTTATAATACTTAATCGTGTAAATTAATAAAGTAAAGATTGATTAAAACACATAATATTATACAAATCTATCGCAAAAAAATCAACTTTTATTCTATGTTTCTTTCATATTTTACAAGATCGAATTCAAGCATATTGTAGTTACTTATTTATCAAGTTTAAATATTTTTTTATAATTATTATTGACATAATTTATCATTTTACTATATAATATATTTAATATATTCGTTCTTTAATATTTAATATAAAAGAGTAGGTATTTGTTGATGATATCGTTTTTGGTCTGCTATAAAAGCAGTTTGGATATTTTTGTTGAAAAATTTTTGTATAAAATAATGGTTCCTTATTTTATTAAGTAATATGATTTGATTTTACTTGATAAAATAAGGATTTCTTTTTAATCGTATGGATTTTTAAATATTATGATTTTAGAAGCTTATGCCGGGTAAGTAAAAATAATATAAAAACATAGGAGGTTTGTATGAAATTTACTGGAATTATAGGGATTTTGGTCTTTTTGTTGATAGCGTTTGGGTTTTCTAAAAATCGTAAGGCGATTAATTGGTATACCATAGCATGGGGTTTGGGGTTGCAAATACTATTTGCATTAATCATCTTGGGTTCTCCTATGGTTTCTTTTATTATGTCTTCTCTATTATTGTTTTTGATAGCAATATACTTGTCTTATCATAAATTTTCTACCTTTGCGGGTTTGATGATAAGGGGGCTTAATAATAAAATTTCTTTACCTGTCTATGCTGTTATCTCAGTGTTGAAAACAGCCTTGTTCATCTATGTTGGTTATTATTTTGGTGCTGTAAAATTGACAGACGGTTCTTATGCTTTTGCATTAGATATGCCTATCAAAATTATTTGGGGTGTTTTTCTGTTGATTTGGATAGTTCGCTCGCTATGTCAATCTCTTCCTGCTTGGTTTAAAACTGCTCCTATAAATTCAGGACTGTTTCTTTTGGTAATGTCGTTGAGTTTAGGATCTTCTATAGCTGTTGCGGAGGCTTCCAATCAAGAATATGGAACAATGTTGTTCTATATGGTTGAATTATCTAAAAATGTCTCAACATTCTTATCTATTCCTGTAGATGCTGGAGCATCATTTATGTACGGTAATTTATCAGATCCTTCTGGTCCTTGGGGATTTATATTTTTTATTAAAGCGTTATCAATAGTGATCTTTTTTTCTGCGTTTATTTCAGTTCTATACTTTTTTGGAATTGTTCAAATTATCATTGATGAAATATCAAAATTTATGCGTTGGACAATGAATACATCAGGTGCTGAAACATTATCCTGTGTTTCCAATATTTTTGTTGGTCAAACTGAAGCTCCTATTCTTATCAAACCTTTTATTCCTTCTATGACGAATTCAGAAATTCATGCGGTAATGACAGGTGGTTTTGCAACTATTGCGGGAAGTGTTTTTGCGGGATTTGTTGCAATGGGAATTGATCCAAGTTATTTAATTGGAGCTAGTATTATGAGTGCTCCTGCGGCATTGATGATTTCCAAAATGTTCTATCCGGAAACCGAAGTATCGGAAACCAATGGTGAAACCGAAATTCCTAATGTTCCGATTTCTGATAATGTTATTGGTGCGGCTGCAATAGGGACGTCAGAAGGTATTCAACTGGCATTAAATATTGCCGGTATGCTTATATCTTTTATTGCATTGATAGAACTGGTTAATATGGGGATTCGTACAATCAATCCGGATTTAAGTCTTGAGTTAATTTTTGGATATATATTTCAGTATGTAGCCTTAATTATGGGGGTTTCGAAGCAGGATAGTATTTTGGTTGGAAGCTTGCTAGGGACGAAAATAGCTATTAATGAGTTTGTTGCATATATTAATTTGTCCAAGATGTTGGAACAAGGGCAGTTGTCTCTTAAATCTCAAGTTATAGCAACGTATGCTCTATGCGGATTTGCAAATTTCTCATCGATAGCTATTCAAATTGCTGGAATTTCTTATATGGGACCTAATCGTCGTTCTGATATTGTGAAACTTGGATTTTCAGCTATGTGGGCGGGAGTGCTTGCTTCTTGGACAACCGCTTCTATTGTAGGTATGTTTGTTTAATACCTAGTATTATTGACTAATGGGGAATTTATGAAAAATATTGTTATTGGTATTGCGGGAGGGACGGCTTCTGGTAAAACTACAATTGCTAGAGCAATAGGTACTTCGTTCTCAGAAGATGATGTGGTAATTATACGCCAAGATAATTATTATAAATCACAACATCATTTAAGCCTTGAAGAAAGAATTTCTGTGGACTATGACCATCCTAATGCTTTTGATTTTGATTTGCTGTGTACGCATATGAATCTGCTTCGGAACGGAATAGAAATCAGCCAGCCACTCTATGACTTTACAAAACACATCCGGTCAGATGAAACAACGTGTGTTAAACCGGGAAAAGTGATTATTGTAGAAGGAATTTTGGTTTTTGCTGATGAAAGGCTGTTGAAGTTAATGGATATTAAAGTGTTTGTAGATACAGAAGCCGATTTACGTTTTATCAGGCGTCTGCTTAGGGATACAGTAGAAAGACAGAGAACATTGGATCAGTCTATTACGCAATATCTTGCTACTGCTAAGCCGGGGCATGATCAATTTGTAGAGCCTTCCAAGAAGAAAGCTGATATTATTATTCCCTATAAAGATCATAATACCGTAGCGATAGATATGCTGATTGATCAAATAAACTATATTATTACTAAAAATGATTAAATAATATATCCTGAAAAACAATTAAACAAAATATCCTGAAAAACAGGATATTTTGTTTAATTATTGATAATTTGTAAAAATATTTTGTATCTGTTATACTATATATATTATATTATAAGTAATAGGTTAAATAATCTAAGGTAGTGTTTGAATGAAATTTTGTCGAATAATCATATGTGGTTTATCTCTTTTTGTTTGTTCTTGTGCGATGACTGCACCTTATTTGGTAAAGCAGGACGATGTATTTTTGTTTCGTGGAAGCGATAGTATTGTTGTTTCTTTTACAGATAACAATGAAACAGATTTGGTTCTGAAAACTACAGCTTCAATGATACAGTTTATTCTTAACGAACGTCCAAAAAATGTAGAATATCAAAATATATTTATTGAGGGATTGAGCGGGAATGGATTTGTAGATTTTTTTATTATAGCTGATAACTTAATATTGTTGGAGTCGGTATTCAAAAACAAAATGCTGATTTACAGCTATATTGCGTTTTTGTATGAAGAATTTCGTCAGAAAAATAAAGAATATCAATTTGTACCGTTAGCGGATTTTAAGAAATTATTCAATAACAAAGTGCTTTCTGTTTCTGAGAATGATTTATTAACTGCAGCATTGGTTCAGTATTCAATAGACAGTATTTATTTTATTTCTTTGTTGGAATTTTTGGAACGGCAGGATCGATATTTTTATCCGATGAAAGCTAGAGAGGAATTATTTCAAGTGCTGATTTTTCCTGAAATAGTAAGTTTTTGGAAGTATATGGAGTTTCGGTTTGGTAAGACCAAACTTTTTGATGTTGCGTTGAAAAATTATACTCCTGAAGAGTTTCATGTGGAGTTTGGCGAAAAAGTTTCTGATTTGGAATCAGCCTATGTGAAATACATTAAAGATAAATCATCAAAACCGAATTTACTGAAACAAACCGAACAATGGAATAACTTTACGAATACATTATATTTATATATGTCCGGAACCAAGCGTTCGTTAATGTCGGAATAAAAAATAGTAAAATTTAATAAATTATTTAAGGAGAAAATCCAATGAAAAAACAAACACTATTATTATTGTTGCTAATTTTAAATATTTGTGGGATTATTTCAGCCGTTATTGTGCTTGCAAATTCAAATAACGGAAAACAACAAAAAGAATCCGCACTTTCAATAAGTGGTTTTTCATCTTTTCCGGGTACAATGAAAAAAGATGGTATAATTGGAGTTATTTATATTGATGGACCTATATCGTTTTCTACGGAAGACAGATCGTTATTGTTTACCAAAGAAAAAGGTGCATCACTTTGGCTGAGTCAAATGAAAAATGCTGAAACTAATGAAAATATCAAAGCTGTCATTATAAGAGTAAATAGTCCGGGAGGCACTGTAGGTGCGTCTCAGGAACTTCATGCTGGAGTAAAACGAATTAAAGCTGCCGGCAAACCGGTTATTACTAGTGTTGCAGATTTATCAGCTTCCGGCGGATATTATGCAACAGTTGCTTCCGACAAAATTTTTGCTAATCCTGGCTCGCTCATTGGAAGTATAGGAGTAATTTTGGGTTCTGTAGAATTTTCAAAATTGTTGGAAAAACTTGGTATTACATATCAAGCAATCACAAGCGGTATTAATAAAGATATTTTGTCTCCGTTCAAGAAACTTTCTGAACAACAAAGAGCTTTTCTTCAAACAATGGTTTCAAATACATATGAGCAATTTTTAACAGCTGTAGCCGAAGGACGCGGTCGTGACAAATCTATTATTGCACCGTTGGCTGATGGTAGTGTGTTTACCGGTGAACAGGCTGTAAAAAATGGTTTGATAGACAGTTTGGGAACGTTTGACGATGTTGTCGTTTACACAAAACAAACCTATAATTTGAAAAATGCTTCGGTTGAAATAATTCCTTCAGAAACCAGTGCAATCAAATTTTCTGATCTTTTGTCTGTTTTTGCTCCTCAATCAGCTCCTAAAATCGATGTTTCTGTTAATGGAAGATCCGATTTTGGTTTTGCGCCGGTACTGTATTTATATCAGTTTTAGGAGAAAAATATGCTTCAATTATTTTGGACGGGCTTAGGATTTTTTATTTCTCCTAAGGAAACCTTTGCAGAATTAAATAAATATTCTGTAAAAATATTGTTAATGTATGGATTTGCTATTTCGATTCTTTCGGTTTTGAGTGCTTATTTTGGAGATGTTCTTAAACAAGGTATTTCTCCTCATGCAGTATTCTTTTTGCTTATTCCTTACTACATTGGTGTGTTTTTGTTTAACGGTATCATTTTAACATGCTTGATGGTATTTTTTAATAAAAAAATTAAAATTCATCGATTTTTTGGATTATATTTGATTACAGATTTCCCGTTGGTCTTGGTTCTTCCATTGTCTATGATAGGAATGGCTTTTCCTTTTATTTCTGCTGTCATGCAAATTTTAGTATTCATTGTTTTTACTTTTAGCTTTATATTAAAATTAAAACTCTTTGAAGATACTTTCAAATTAACTGTTGCTCAAATCTTAGTATTATGGTGTCTTCCTGTTGTATTGGCTGCATTTTGGGGAATAGGTTCATTAATGTTTGTATTCAATAAATTAGCTGTATTCTTTTAATTATTTGTAATCTGCAGAGGTAAGCCGGATGATTTTAGAATCGTTGAGAAAATTTTTATATACGGCTTTTTTTACCGCATTAGATCGGTATTTTTACTCACAGCTTTTTGTGAACTATTTGATAGGCGTATCCTTTTTTGCTTCGATTATCATGATTAATGAACTGTATTATATTATCCGATTGTACTTTTTTAACAACGTTCCTTTCTATCAAGTAATGAGTATTTTAGGAGCATTAATACCGTTTTTAATTTCCTTTTCGGTGCCTTTTGGGGTATTACCTGCGTATTTGTTGCTTCTGGGGCGATTGTCTCAGGATAGTGAATTGGTTTCTATGCGTGCATGTGGAATTTCACAATTTCGTATTATGCTTCCGGGAGTGATGTTTGGTGTGGTCATTATGATAGGTGCTTTTCACTTTAAAAATATCGTTGAAACAAAGTCAAATTTGTATTATCTGCGTCTAAAAGCAAAAATTTTAGCTCAAACTCCTGTTGTACAGCTTCTTGATAATGTGTTTTTGAATATTGGAACGGTGCAGATTAGTTTTGATAAGATTATCAAAATGGAAGATAGTGAAGATATTCTTCAAAATGTATATGCGGTTGATGTTCAGAACAGACGTACCATTCGTGCAGATGAAGGGAGGATTTATATTAATCCTGATAATCCTGAGCATTATATTATGAAATTTGTACAAGGAGATCTTAATCAGATCAGTTATACTACTAATATTAATACAATAACACTTACTAATCCTGTACTGAATATAGAGCCGGCATTTGACCAAAGTGATATTGTGGAACCGGATCTTCCAGAAGACGATATGCAAATTGTCGAAAAAGCAGAGACAAATATTAAAGAAGAATTTTATTTATCATCGTTTGGAGCAATGACACTGCATAATTACGTGTGGCTTCCTGGAGACGGATATTTCAGAAGTCCCGACACGTTGACTTACAAAGAATTAAAAAAAAGTATCGATGATACGCCTGTTAATATTACGCAGAGAATGGAATTTCTTACATTGGAAAGTAATAAATCTGTGATTGATAAACTTGCATTTTGGGTTAAGTGGTATCCTAAGATTTTCCTTCAATGTGCTCAAGATGATGTGGAACGTCAAGAAATTGAAAAATTTCTTCAAGAAAATACGAACATAGTATTTTCGTATCAAAATAATCTTGCAGCAACAATTGCAGGTGTACGTTCTAAACTTCCAAATTTTGATATTATGAAATTATATGATAAATTAGCATTACCGTTAGTAGCATTGGTTTTTGCTATATTGAGCCTTCCGTTAGGAATGTTTTCCGCTCGTAGCGGACGAGGGGAAGGATTAAGTATTAGCTTGGTTGTTGTCTTGGTTTTTTATGGATTTAAATCTGCTGTTGAAAATATGGTTGCTCAGAATAAATTGATTCCTGAAATGATTTGGCTGCCTACATTTGTTTTTGCAATTATAGCAATGATTTTATATACTAAAAAACTGTTTGAATAAAATTGTTTTAAATAGAGGATTCCAATGAAATTATTTCAAGATAAATTTTTTGAATGGAAAAATTCTTTTATTTATACGATTAAAGAATTATCATATTTCTTTATTAATATAAAGGATGGATTTTTAGAGTTTTTTGCAAGGGATAAATTTTGGTCTAATATAAGAACACTGCGTTGGAACAAACTTGACACTTATATTATGAGCCAATTTTTACTCTCAATGTTTGGATCAATTTTGTTATTTGTTTCTATATATGAGCTTGCACAAATCTTCCAGGATGCAAGAGGATTACCTGAAGATGTTGATAAATTGTATCTTAATCTTCATTATCTTAATACGGTACCGTATTGGACGTTTATTTTGCAGCCGTTTGGATTTTTGTTTGCGACAGTGTATGTATTAAGCCGGCTTTCATCTACACGTGAAATGGTGGCTATGGTAAGTACAGGAACTAGTATTTATCGATTAACATTTTATATGATGTTAATTTCAATAGTATATTATATTTTGATAGTCACAGTGCTGATGGATAAATTTGTTCTTCCTACCTATCAAAAATCGTTTATTTATAGAAAAGTTGCTCTAAAACAAGCAAAATTAGATGAATTAAGCTTTTTAAATGATAATCAAAAATTTACTATCTTTGGAACAGAAAATCTGTTATATATTGGTGAATATTATAATGCAACTGAGAAGTATATTGATCGTCCATCTATTGTACTGTATGCATCACCTGAAGAAGAAATCATAAGTCCAGAGTTTATACCGGTAGATCCGGAAACAGCTTGGATATATTCTAATAGGATAATGTTGGAATCTCTTAAAGAACTGCGAGTGTCTGATAAGATGACAGTTAAAATGAGGATTGATGCAGAACGATTGTATTGGATCGAAGATCAACAGCAATGGGCTGTTTCTAATGGTACGATACGAACTATTGAGGAAGGTGGGAAAGTGTTTTCTATGCGGAAAGTTGATTTTGAACTTATTCCGCAATTAAAAGATCCATATTGGTTTTTTGAAAAGAACTGGTATCCTATTGATGCAATGACGGTTGAAGAAGGACTTCGTCATATTACCAAACTTAAACAATCCGGTCGTTCATATCATGAAGAATTAACCAAATATTATGCTAAAGATGCGTATCCTTTGGGATTAATATTTGTGGTGATGGTGGGAATAGGTATTGTTAATATGGCGTCTAAAAAAGTTTCTGTTCCTATTAATAGTGCTATTAGTATGGGATTATTTATTATTTATTATCTTATGTATACGACGTTTCTTGGGATTGCGGGGAGAGGAGATGTCAGTCCTGTTATTGGAGGATTTGGTGGAAGTATCATATTTGGAGTGATGGCGTTTATTTTATATGCTAAAGCAACTACTTAGATTTACTTTTTTTCAATAATCGTGCAATATTCAAAAATAATTCCGGTAATAACGCTTCGTCTTTAATAACAGATCTTTGGGCTTGATATTTGATATTTTCTATTTGATGAACTAATTCTTCCAGTTCTGCAGTTGTAGAATGCTTAAAAAGAGAACTATATTCTTGATATTGCGGGAATTTAAGAGGAATAGGAATATTTCGAATATAATTTTGTCTTGTACGGAGAGCGTCTTCAAAGCAGTAATTTAATTCGTCAAGAAATAATATAGTATCATGATTTTTGCCTAATTTTTCCGCAAAATCAATAAATCGAATCCCAGACTTGACCACATCAGTACATTCAACAAAAAATTCGTTTATTAAATTTTTTTTCACATCAGAAGTATGAAATACATATTCATTCATTAAATCAATAGAAGATGTAAATTGATAAGGATTTGGTGCAAGATATTCCAATTCTTCTGGTAAAGGTTTTTTTACAGACAAATGTAATGTTCGTGATGCAATAGTGGGAATAATTTTTTTTTCATCAACAGCAGTTAATAGAAGCCAGTGGTTTGGAAAGGGTTCTTCAAGTATTTTTAGTGCGGCATTTTGAGTAATTTCATCAGCTTGATCGAATTCGGTAATAATACTTACTCTTCCCAAAGAAGATCGTTTAGAGTGAAATGATATAGCTTCTCTAATAACGTTTACAGGAATACCTGATTTTTTATCTAATGATGAAGCGGTATCTAACATACGTGTTAATGATTTTTCTGTTGAAGGAAGAGAGTTGGTTGTGACATAGTCATCTATTTCATTTTTTATGGCTTTGAGGGTAATGCCGGAGGGCAGGGTCAAGGATTCTTCTAAAACTAATGCCATATTAATACGGCGTTGTAAGAACTGCATCCATTTCCAAGTTAATAAGTGATTAGGATATAATTTAATAAAAAATTCTGTTTTTAATCGAAAAAAATTATTACGGAAACAAAAAAAGTCAGGGCTTTCTAAGGGGGAAGTTTGTAAAATTGATTCGGCAAATTGTAATCCTAAAGAAAATTTGCCCCAACCGGCTTTACCTGTTAATAAAATAGCTCTGCTTTGCTCAGTTTTATCTGCGAGGTGTTGCAAGAAAGAGGAAATTTGTTTTTTTCCAAATTGTGCGTAAGATGATGCCATAATTATTTCCCTTCAATATCAATCAATTGAAGACGAACCTCTTGAGTATTATTCCATTCATTGATTTCAGGAATTCCTACCAAATCAAAACTTTTACAGTTTTTAATCAAATTCCATCGCTCAGCAAATCCCCATGCGATTACATTAAATGTAAAGGAATCTTTACGAAATACAAATATTAGATGGTCTTTATTTTTTCCGATATAACGTTGTTCGACAAGAGAAACATTTGTGATTAAGAAATTTGGAGAAGGATTACTACAACCGATAGGATTAAACAATTTTTTTATATAATTTATATTAGTTGTATTTAATACGGATAAATCAGAAATTTCAATATCAATATCAAGAGGATTTTTGAAATTTTCAGGACTCCATTGTTCCATATAAGAAGTAATTTGTTCTTCCATTTGCGGTAGAGATTCTTCTTTGATTACAAATCCACCTGCCGATTTATGACCGCCGAATCGAATAAATAAATGACTTAATTCCTGAAGCATATGAACAATATTAAATTCTCCGGTAGCTCTAAGGGATCCGGAAGCCTGGCCGTCAGTCATTACGGAAACAATAATGACAGGGACATGAAATTGATTTGTTAATTTTGTAGCGATAAGACCTGTTAATCCACGGGAAATATTATGAGAAACAATAAAGATATGTTTTCTTTGATTGATTGTATCAATATTGATAGAATTAAGTATTTCGGATTCAAAAGAACTGATTAATTCTTTTCTTTCCCGATCTTTTTTTATTAATTCTTCAACTAATTGATTGGCGTGATTAATGTTTGTTGTTGTAAGCAGGGAAACTACAAGACTTGCTTCTCCAAGTCTACCCGGTGAATTGATAATAGGACCTAAAGTCCAGCTTATTGTTTTTGCATCAATTTTGTCTATGATTTCCAGTCTTTTTAAAAGAATAATTAACCCAGTCGTTGTTAATTTAATATGTTCGGGATGAAGACCTATTTTGACAATTACTCTATTTTCATCCTGTAAAGGCATCATATCAGCAACAGTACCAATAGCAGCCAAAGGCATAAGTTCAGATAAAATATTTTGAAGTGGAGTACTTCGTTTGATAAGTATTCTTCTATATACTTCAGCATTAAGCCGAACATCGTTAAGAGCTCTGTGAAGTTGTGATTGATCAATATAAATACCTAAGTGTTCACTGACTGAAAATAATGTATGAGATTTAAGATTTTTAAACATCACTCGAGACAATAGAAGAGTATCAATAGGCAGATTATGAATTTCTTTTTGTAAATGGCGTTTCAGCTGGATTTGTAAAAATTTCATATCAAAACCGATAATATTATGTCCTACTAGTGTTCTGTTTCCGATAAATTCTATAAACTTTGTAAGAGCATCAACAATAGAAATTCCTTCTGCAGCAAGCATTTCATCAGTGATATTGGTTATTTCGACAATTTTGGGATCTAAGGGTTTGGATACTTTGACTAAGCATTGAAAATGATCGATTTCAACACCGTTTTTTGTAATAATTGCCGCAATTTCTGTAATTTCGTCTTGTTCTAAGTCAAGTCCTGTTGTTTCTAAGTCGAAAAAAACAAATTCCTGATTATATTCCGTAAGAAAAAAGGATTCTGCAAGTGCGTGAGCCAATTTTAATGCAACTCCAGCTCCTGCCAGATGAGGAAAATGATAATTATTTAGCTTTGGATTAATCAATACAAACGCATTAGGTAGTATTTCGGGAGGTTCATGGTGGTCAGTAATAATCAAATCAATACCAAGAGATTTTGCGTACTCGGTTTCTTCAACAGCTGAAATTCCACAATCCACAGTAATAATAAGAGATATATCTCTTTTTTTTGCATCATCAATTGCAGTATTAGAAATACCGTAATGTTCGTCACCCTCAGGAACTCGGAAATCGATCTTACCATTAAATTTTGAAATAATACGATGCATAATTGCTGTTGCAGTGACTCCATCTGCATCTTTATCACCAAAGATAAGGATGGATTCATTATTTTCAATAGCTTGTCGAATACGTGAAACAGCTTTGTCAATACCTGATAATTGGAAAGGGCTAGGTAAAGAAAAAATTTGCGGAAATGCAAATTCCATAAAATCCGTATAACTTTTAATTCCTCGATTTTGTGCTATATTAATAATAAATTCAGGTAGAACGATAAAATTTTGAATTTTTTGATCTGAAACATTGTTATCTGAACGACGAAGATTCCACTCAAAATATGCCATATTTGGCTCCGTCTAATTTTTTTATTAATAAAAAAGAGTACAGTAAAAAAGATCAATTTTTGTATAGTTAATGATAAATTGGTACTTATATTTTAACATATGATATCTAAAATAGCAATAATTATTTACTGAACTTTGATAATTAAAATAAATTATCTTGATTTTATGAAAAAAATAATTTATAATAAATTATTCTGTAATAGATATGGAGGATTGTGTGAGTAAAATAGCTGCTCCTAATAGTCTGATAGGTGAAGGAACTGTTTTTGAGGGGAAATTTGATGTTGATGGATCTTTGCGTATAGATGGTTTTTTTGAAGGCCAGCTGAAAGTTTCTGATCATTTGTTTATCAGCCCTGTTGGAAAATTAAAAACAGATACAGTGTATACCAAAACTATCGCTGTCAGTGGTATTCTCGTTGGAAACATAGAAGCATCTGAAGAGATTCATTTATTATCAACGGGTCGTATTTTAGGTAATATTAAGGCACCGAAATTATTTATGGAACCAGGAGTTGTTGTTCAAGGGGCTGTTGATATTACAGGAACCGAAAATCATAATTTGAATCAAATAGTATCTTCTTTTAAGATAAATGAACCTAACTCTGTCTCTTCGCTTTCAGAGTAATCTGAAGATTTCAAACAATTTGTCTTAAATATATAATATTCATAAAAACAGCAGGAAGTTTATGACTAAAAATTCTCTTCAATTAAAATATATGCAACATTCCGGTAAAGTTATTGCCGATGTTTTTAATTACTTGAAAACAATTATGAAACCGGGAATTACGGGCTTGGAAATTGATGCTGTTGTTGAAGATCGTGTTCGTTCGCATGGGGCTTCTCCTGCATTCAAAAATTATCAACCTTTTTCTAATATGAAACCTTTTCCTTATACTATTTGCTGGTCGGTTAATGAGCAGGTTATACATGGATTTCCTTCAGATCGTCCTATTATTGATGGAGATGTTATCTCAATTGATTTGGGTGTAGAATTGAATGGTTATTATAGTGATTCTGCGTATACTTTTTTGGTAGGAAACGTTGATCCTGAAGTAAGAATAATGTCAGATCTTACTCAGGAAGCTTTACGTGCTGCTATTCAAATCTGCCGACCGGGTAATTATATCGGCGATATAGGCAAAGCTGTTGAATCAGTAATAAAAAAACAATACGGTATTGTTCGAGAATTTTGTGGACATGGAATTGGAAAAAATCTTCATGAAAAACCAAGTATTGTTAATTACTACGATCCCAAACGACGCGGACCCAAAATAGAAGAAGGAATGATTCTTGCTATTGAACCTATGATTAATTTGGGGACAGAACAAGTAAAAGTCATGGAAGACGGTTGGACTATTGTCACCAAAGATGGTAAACCTTCTTGCCATTGGGAGCATACAATCGCTGTCACAAAGGATGATCCTATCATTATTACCGATAGAGGAGATTTTCCTCTCTATCGGTAAAATTAATGTTTATTTTTAATGTTTGCCTAATGTTTGTAAGTTATTTAAAAACTCTTCATTTGTAGGAAATTTTTTCATTGATTGGCTTATCTTTTGTATAATTTCTTCATTCGACATATCTGCAAAAACTCTTCTTAGTATTCTGGTTTTTTCTAAAACAGTTGGTTCAAGTAATAAATCTTCTCTTCGTGTACCTGATATTTTTAAGTCAAAAGCTGGG
The DNA here is from genome assembly GCA_051647535.1 of Brevinemataceae bacterium. Classification (GTDB taxonomy): domain Bacteria; phylum Spirochaetota; class Brevinematia; order Brevinematales; family Brevinemataceae; genus Brevinema_A. Next base: position 15,431 of record JBOFEA010000020.1, on the reverse strand, counting down.
AATATTCTTATATTTGCAAGATTTCTATCCAAATGAATTTCCATATTACCTGTACCTTTGAATTCTTCAAAGATAATATCGTCCATTTTAGAACCGGTATCTACCATTGCTGTTGCGATAATGGTTAAACTTCCGCCTTCTTCTATATTTCGTGCTGTTCCAAAGAATTTTTTCGGTTTGTGCAAGGCACCGGAATCTATTCCTCCTGATAACACTTTACCGGAAGATGGCTCAACCTGATTGTAAGCACGTGCTAACCTAGTCAAGGAATCTAATAAAATAACCACATCGTAGCCACTTTCTACAAGCCGACGGGATTTTTCTAATACCATTTGAGCAACATTCACATGGCGTTGAGCAGGTTCATCAAAAGTAGATGATACAACTTCTGCTTTTACGGAACGTTGCATATCTGTCACTTCTTCAGGTCTTTCATCCACCAAAAATACAATTAATTTCATTTCAGGGTGATTAGTCGTAATACTATTGGCAATATTTTTTAAGAGATTTGTTTTACCGACTTTAGGCGGAGCAACAATAAGAGCACGTTGTCCTTTTCCTATAGGAGTGAATATATCCATCATTCTCATAGCGATATTATCAGGATCTTTTTCTAATTTGATTAATTTGTTAGGAAATAAAGGGGTAAGATTTGAATATAAAGTTCTTTTACGAGCGACTTCTGCTGATTTGTCATTAATACTTTCAACGCGAAGCATTGCAAAGAATTTTTCTTCTTCAGTACGTTGGGGAGGTCTTATTTGGCCTTGAAGTACATCCCCACTTCTAAGACGGAATAACGAAATTTGTGAAGGAGAAACATAAATATCATCTGAACTTGGAAGATAACTATATCTTGGAGATCGTAAAAAGCCAAATCCGCCGTCAATTAATTGAAGTGTTCCACCTCCATAAATGATTCCTTTATTTTCAGCATGTTTTCTTAAAATTGTATACACAAGTTCTTGAGTATACATACTTTCACAATTTTCTAATTTTAATTGATTTGCTATCATTAACAGTTCTGTAATGGATAGTTGCTTTAACTGATTAATAAATAGAAATTTTCCATCTTCAGAAAATACTTGATTAATAACTTTTTCTGGATTATTGGAATGTTCATATATAGAAAAAAGATATTTACTATATTTCTCAAAATCTATTTCTTCAGATACTTCTTCGTATTCTTCTTGTTGTTCTTTTTTCTTATGATTTTGATATTGAGAATTTCTTTTTAATTCGGAACGGGGTTTAGAGTCTTTGATTTGTTCTACGAAATGGGAATGGTTTTTTGTTTTTTCTTCCGAAACGGTAGAGGAAGTTGAATTTTCTTGAATATTAATACTTGGATTGGAAGAATTAGTTGATTCTGTTGAATATTCTTCTTTTGAATTGGTTTTGAGTTTAATACGGCGACTCATGAACTACCTCATTAATATGATTTTGTTATTTTATTTTTATAAAACAGGGAGCAATGCTGATTGTTATATAAACGATTTGATATACAAAGAAAAGACTTGTAAAGACTTATATTTATAATAACATAATTTTCTTAATTCGTCAAGAAAATTATGTTATTACAAATATATCGTCAAGTTTACAGTAAAATTTAATCTTTTATTCAAACTTTTCATCTATAAATGGTTGTTTTACTAAATTGGATTTTGAATAGAGTTTGGGGTTAATATGAGTGAAAGATTCTTCAATACCGAAAGTAATATTTTTTTCATGAAACAGCTTAACAATTTCTTGTTGTACTAGATCGGTAATGGTTAGTTTGTTAATAGGATTTCTGATATAAAAATTTAATCTAAAAATGAATAAATTTCCTTTAGGTTCTATAAAAAAGACATATGGTTCGGGATATCTTAATACGCTGGAAATATTTAGAGTTGCTTGAATTAATAAACGCTTGATTTCTTCGGGAGATGCATCGGAAGCCAATGTGCTATAAAATTTTGTCACTCTGACGCGTTTAACGGGTTGAGAGAGATTACGGATGATCATTTTTGCTAATACACCGTTTGGTATCATAATTATTTCTTCATCGAATGTTCGTAAACGAGTGCTTCTGTATCCGATTTGGAATACGATCCCTTCTTTACCGTCTTCAAGAGCGATATAATCTCCTTCAGAGTATGCTTCGTCGAGCATTAGGGAAATTCCGCCTACAATATGAGATAAAGTATCTTGAAGAGCCAAACCGACTACGATACCTGCGATACCAAGACCGGCTAGAATAGGACCTAATTCTACTCCCCAAATTCCTAATAAAATGGTTACGATAATAAGAAACCAAGTCACTAAAAGAGCTCGATATAAGACAATCAAAATATTTTTGTTTCTAAATAATTTTGTATTGGCGTTTGCAGAATGAAAAATCAAGATTGATCGAAAATACAAATTAATAATTTTTTTCGAAAAACTATACACAATCCAAAGTAGTATGGAAAGAGAAAAATTTCTAAGAAGAATTTTTAATATATCTGAAATATCGAGAACATCAATACCTAAGGTTATTCCCAAGAGGAGACCTGTCCATATGAAATCGCGGGAGAACAGCATTTTTACAATTCTACGACCGATGTGCAAAGTTCGTGATTTGCCGTTTCGAGAAAATAGGTAAATGGTAAAACGAATAATAATAGTGAATATTAATACAGTCATAACTGTAAACAGAAAAATAGCGTAATGATTATCTTCAATAATATTTGAAAATATTCTGATAATTGTATAAGGTGAGTGGGACATTTTTTCTATCATAAATTGAAGAGTTTCGGTTAAATTGATTCCTGATTTAATCGAAACTTCTTTTACAGTATCTGTTGTATTGGAAACGATATTGGAAGTTGCCGTTGTTGGTGTTAACATTTTAAAAATTGATTGAGACATATCTGCCTTCTTGATTTTTTTTGTTATTTTTATCTATTAAAATTTTTATCTATTAAATAAGATATTTTTTATTTATTTTACAATTGTCGGATAGTTTTTAGATAATTATTATAGAGAGTGTTTAATATATTCATCTGCTTTTATTAAAAGTTTTTCTTCAGAATTGAGTTCGGGGGAGTCAAGAACCAGTTCTAATAAATGATTCAATATTTTTCCAATTACAGGACCAGGAGTAAGAGAAAATTTATTCATAATAGTATTTCCGTTAATTTTCAGGTCTTTAACTTTTAGAGCGGCGTCGACAGACATGATATCATTAATTCGGGTACGAAATTCTGATAAAATGTGGGGATAATTTTTTTTAGTTCCGCTGCCTAAGCGATCGGCTTGCCGAAGAAGAAACAGTTCCTGTAGAAAAAATAAATTTCCGTCAAATTTTTGAAGAAATCTTCGTACAGCACCGTTGCTCCATTCATTAGTATAATAAAACATATGCATTTCGACAAGCAGTACGGTAAAATTAATATCTTCATTAGAAAATTTTAATCGGTGCATAATTTGTTTGGTCATTTTTGCACCGATTATTTCGTGATTGTAAAATACATTACCATTACCGATTTTAACAGCGAATTTTTTTGCTCTTGGTTTGCCTATGTCGTGGAGCAAAGCCGCTAATCTACTGGTATATAGTTTGGATTTCATATGGTTGCATGTTTCCAAATTGTGTGTATAGACATCAAATTTATGAAATTCATTTTGAGATACGTCAATACCTTCTTCTAATTCAGGAAGAATAAAGCCGAGTAGACCGCATGTTTTCATTAATTCGATACCTACGGATGGTTTGGGACCGGATAGGATTTTTATTATTTCATCACGTATACGTTCTTGAGATACTTGTTGAATGTAATGGGAAAGTTTTGTCATTGCAAGAAAAGTTTCAGGATCAATTGTATATCCCAATACAGAAGCAAAGCGACAAGCTCTTAACATACGTAGAGCATCTTCGGAAAATCGTTCTGAAGGACAGCCGACAGTTTTAATAATTTTGTTTGAAATATCGTTACGACCGTGAAATGGGTCGAAAATTTCTTTCGTCATCGGGTCTACTGCAATGGCGTTAACGGTAAAATCTCTGCGTGAGAGATCTTTTTCTAAAGATGTTGTAAAAGATACTGTATCTGGTCGGCGTTTGTCGGAATAATTTCCGTCGATACGATAAGAAGTTATTTCGTAGTGTTTCTTTTCATAAACTACAGTAATTGTTCCATGTGCAAGCCCTGTTGGTATAAGGAAATAATTTTTATTGTCTCGAAATAAGGCAAGCATTTGTTCCGGAGATGCTGAGGTTGCAAGGTCAAAATCAGAAACACAGCGATTGCGTAGTAAATCTCTTACAGCTCCTCCAACCAGTTTTAGTTCGAAGCCGTGTGAGGAAAAAATATTGTATAGCGATAAGATGTCATTTGGTATATTATACGAAAATTTGTCCGGCAATCATAGCTCCAAAAATATTGATAATGATTTTTTGTTCAAGTTAATTATGTTGATTTAAATATTATATCTTTTTTTTATTTTTTTTTCAAGATATCTTTTTTTATATCTTTTTTGAAATTAAATTATTATAGTATTATTTGTAAAAATACAATCTTAACAAGAATATCAAATAGTTTACAAATAATAAAAATCTTTATTTTAGTTTAAAAAATAAAGAAAAGTGTTTATAATATATGTATAGTAATTAAGGAGTGTAAAATGGAGAAGAATTTTTTAATACTGCATGGGCATTTTTACCAGCCTCCAAGAGAGAACCCTTGGACGGGGTTTATTGACAGACAGCCTTCGGCATATCCTTATAACGATTGGAATAGTAGAATTAATACGGAATGTTATGCATCGTGTTCGCGTACATTGATTTGGGATGAAGGTCATGTTGCGGGGATTTTAAATTGTTATGAATATTTATCGTTTAACTGTGGGCCTACGTTGCTTTCATGGATGGATAACAACGAAGGCGATATGGAAACATTGAAAAAAATAGTGGAAGCAGATAGAATTTCTATGACAAGGAATGCCGGACACGGTAATGCAATCGCACAAATTTATAATCATATGATTATGCCGCTTGCAAATGAAAAAGACCAATATACTCAAATTTTATGGGGTCTCCATGATTTTAGAACAAGGTTCGGAAGAGATTCTGAAGGAATATGGCTTTCGGAAACAGCAATCAATAATGAAACTGCTGCTATTTTGGTTGACTGTGGAATAAAATTTGTTATCTTGTCTCCGTTTCAAGCATCAAAAGTAATTAAAAATGGACAGGAGATTGACGTATTAGGAGGAAAGATTGATCCGTCGGTGCCGTATAAACTAAAAACAAAGAATGGGGATTTGGCGGTATTTTTTTATGATCCTCATCTTGCGTCTGAGATTAGTTTTGGAACGCTCCTTAGTGATTCTCAAAAATTGTATTCTTCTGTCCTTCAAGCCTTTCAAAATCAAAACAATCCTGTTAAGCTTGTTCATACGGCAACGGACGGGGAAGTTTACGGACACCACAAAGCATATGGCAATATGGCGTTAGCGAGAATGGTTTATGATATAGTTAAAGATCCAAATGCTAAATTTCAAATTACTAATTATGGAAGATTTTTGTCTGATAATCCGCCAACACAAGAATGTATACTGCATTTAGGCGACGATGGTAAAGGATCTTCTTGGAGTTGTGCACACGGAGTTGGAAGATGGTTTAGAGACTGCGGATGCCATACCGGTGGTTCGGATTTGTGGAATCAAAAATGGCGTACTCCTTTGAGAGAGGCGTTTGATTATCTGCGTGATCAAATTCATATTGCTGCAGAAACATCTATGAAAGACGTTCTTTCCAATGTGTGGGACGCTCGAAATGAATATATCAACCTTATTTTTTCAAACAATGAAGAGGCTTACAAAAACTTTTTTGAAAAACACCAAGTAAAAGAACTTACTTCCGATCAAAAAAAGAATGTTGTTCTATTGATGGAATCTATGCACTATGCAATGTTAATGTATACCAGCTGTGGATGGTTCTTTTCTGATGTTTCGGGGATAGAGACAGTTCAGGATATGTTATATGCGTATAGAGCTTATGAGTTTGCAAAACCATTTCTGTCCAATGAGGTAGAAGAACAGTTTGTATCTATTTTGTCTCAATCTCAAAGTAATGTAGATACATCTAATAACGGAAAGCTTATTCTCAATAAAGCGGTAGGGGAAACTCAAATTTCTACAACTACGTTGAGAGAATATGTGTATTGGTTTGTGTTAAGGGAAGGAATCAACGGTGTTCGAACCAGTAATAATGAATTTAATTTTTCAGAAATTTGGGAAGATCAGGAAAACGACCGTTATATGCTTCATTTTAGAAATAAATTTGGTTTGGATATCTATACGGCATTTGGTTTTATCGGTAACGAAGATAAAGAATTGTGGTCCGGTTATCTTATTTGGAAAGATATCTCTGTAAATGATGTGGAACAAAGCAAAAAAGACGAGTTTTGGAAACAAGATTCGTCATGGAATATCTCTTATTTAAAATCACTACCTTTAGTACTACGTGTTCGTTTTATGTCAAGAGGTATTCAATATGAAATGATTAGGGGCTACCGTCAAAAACGGGCTCATGGATCATTATCTTTAGAAGTTGTATGGGGTGCGGAGTCTCTTCTTCTGCCTTATGAAAAAAGAATTTTATTGTTTTATTATGCATCTCAGGTATACTCCTTTGCACAGAGTCTTGCATTTGGAGAAGATATGTCTCTTAATATTGAAAGCTTTCTCAAAGAAGCGGAACTTCTTAAAAAAAGTTCTGCTACGAATGAAGAAGCAAATTTATATTTAGAACCGGTAGTGTTAGCATTGGAAGTTTGTTTGAAAAAATCTCTTTACTCACGAGACGCCAAACAATTAAAAAATGTTCGAACAATCTTTGTAGGAATAAAAAATAATATTGCTGCTGAATATTTTGATGTAATGAGGGATATTGTGTATGAATTTTATAAAGCTAATATTAATACCTTAAAAGACTCACAATTTATAATAGAATTCAATACTCTGATGAAAAGTATGGAATTCGTATCTTGGATGATTGATAATAAAAATTTATAATTTTTTTATTTACTATTGAAAAATAAATGATTTTAAATTATAATACCATAGATAATTATCTTAATATGTTTAATAAAAAAAAGTTTATTTAGAAGGAAAATAGTATGTATCAACGTCAATTTCAAACTATGATAGAAAATGCTAAAAATTTGTCTTTGCAAAAAAATTATCAAGAATCCTTAAAAATTTATCAAGAATTGGAAACCAATATTGATGATCTTGTAGATCTTGATAAAGCAAAAGTTTTTGCAGGAATAGGTAATATCTATCGAATAGAGTTGAATTTTTTTAAATCAATTGAGTATTTTCAAAAAGCATTAGAATTTAATCCTAAAAATAAACTTGCGTTAAAAGGAATTGCAAATTCTTATCGAGGATTCAAAGATAGGGAAAATGAGCTGGAGTGGTGGCTGAAGTATATCGAAGTTGATAAAAAAGACTTTTTAGCGATGACAAGAATTGCTGATGTATATAGAAGAATTGGTAATTTTAAAGAGTCAGAGCGTTATTATTTGATGACGTTAGATATTCAAAATACTAATAAATTTGCACTTATGGGTTTGGGAGACTTGTATTATAAGTGTAAGAATTTTGAAAAAGCTCATTTTTATTGGGAAAAATTATTAGAGTTATATCCTAATTTCATAAATATTGCCACAATGATAGGAAATATATGCCGTTTGCGTAGAGATTTTAAGAAGGCTGAATTTTATTATCTGAAGGCCTATGAATCTTTTCCAAACAATAATTATGTATTATACGGTATTGCAGATACGCTGAGAGGGCAAAAAAGATACTCTGAATCACTCGTGTACTGGGAAAAGTTATTGGAAAAAGATCCTTCAAATTCCCGTATTATTGCAAGAATAGGAGATGCATATTTCCTTGAAAATCGTTTTGAAGAAGCAGAAAAACATTATACTGTTTCTTGGGAGCGTTATAAAGACCAATATGGTTATATAGGTTTAATCAAACTGCAGATAACCAAAGAAAACAAAGAACAAGCATTTGAAATGATTGCGAATTTGTTAAAACGATTTGGAGCTGATTTAAGAATAGCTTCTATTGCTATGGATCTTCTTGCTTCAATAGGTATGGAAAATAAAATTGAAGAACTGATATCACCTTATTTTGATATAAAAAATAATCCTAAGTTAGCTGAAAAGTACAACTTATTGCTAAACAACAAGCAATAAAAATTTTATTTAATAACTGATAATCATATTATAAAGTTGATATAGTTGTCAGTTATTGGTCTATAGATCAAAATGTTGCATTATTTTAAAATTCGGGATATACTTCTTTTATATATTAAATTATAATATCAATTATTATATTAATATTTCTTAAATATTAAGGAAAAGGATATGCCTGATATTCAATCTCTTAAAGATAGATTAGAAGAATTATTAGTTAAGTCATCGGAATCCGGTGATTTTTCTTCTGCTATTGATGATCTTTTAAAAATTGCAGAGCAGACAAAAGATAATCCTATAGTTTGTTTCTATTTGGGATTACTGTTGGTCAGAATTAAAAATTATCAAAGTGGAATCAGGTATTTGGAGATTGCAAAAAGCGGTGTATTGGATCCGGGTCAAAAGTTAAAATGTTTAATTTTTCTTGGTAAAGCGTATGCAGATGTACAAGCATTCAGCAAAGCCGAACGGGCATTTAGGGAAGCATTACAGACAGGAGCGGATGAACCTGCAGCGTATTCTGCTTTAGGAGTTGTTTTTTATGAACGTAATATGACTCAGCAAGCAGTTGATGCTCTAAAAAAAGCGTTGGAATTGGATCCTAAATATGCTAGTGCTATTAATAATCTTGGTTATATTTTTATAGATGCAAATCAAGATATTGATCAAGGACTTGATTTATGCAGATACGCTGTAGAACTAGATAGTACTAATCCTGTGTATCGAGATAGTTTTGCCTATGCATTAATGACCCATGGAAAATATGAAGCAGCAAAAAAAGAATTAGAGACGGCTTTGAGTTTGGATCCGAATAATAAATTGATTTTATCGCGAATGAAAGAGTTGGAAAAGATTTTGGGGGTTAAATGAAAGTATTATTATTAGCAGTAATTTTTTTATTTTTTCCTGTAAATGCCAATTCTCTTATTATTAAAGATCCTGTTCTTAAGCCTGACAAATCCTTACCAAAAGGACAATCTACAAATTTATCACAAGATAATTATATGTACAATCCATTGTCAATCTATGTACCTACAGTTGAATATTTATCTCATTTGTCTGGAAAGAAAGTGCTAGATATGGGTGCAAGTACTTATGCATATTCTTTCAAATGGAAGGCTTTGTATTTTTATACAAATGCAATAAATATATTTGCTGATGATCCTGAAATTTCATCATGGGCTCATTATGAATCCGGTTATATCTATTTTCATCGTAAACAATATCATAAAGCATTGGAATTTTTTGATAAAATTCTCGAAATTAAAGGAGCTCCTCTTGCTGCCCAAGCGTTAGCTAAGTTTATGGGTAATAGAGTGAGAAACATTAAAGATTATAAAATCTTGATTAAACAAGAGGATTTGCTTTTCTTAGAAGATAAACGAGCTAATGCATTACGTGATAAACAAATTGCCAAAGAAGAAAAAGTTGCAGACAAATTAAGAAGACAACTGGCTAAGGAAAGAAAAGCAACAGAAAAGAAAGAACGGTTGGAAAAAAAGAAACAAGCTAAAGCAACCGAAAAAGAGAAAAATATGTTGTAATTTGTATGATATGGATTGTTAATCATATGGTTTTTGTTAAATTGAAACAAGAAATTAATTAAAGTAAAAATTTGCTTACGGTTAATTTCTTTTTGGTAAAGGTATGTTTTTTATGGCAAAACGCAGTTTCTCTATTATTAGAAAAATATTTATGTTAATTGAAGCATTTTTTATTCTTTTGCTTGTACATATCTTATCATATTGTATTTCTTACAAACATATTTACTCTGTATCAAAAAAAATTGGTTTCTTGATATTTACTTTATCAAAATATAAGAAACAAATAATTTTAGAAAATCTATCTATTATCTATCCGGATAAACAGTTTTCGGATCCGGAATTGAAACAAATAGGATCAGTGATTTGCGGTTATGAATTGAGAATTATTTTGGAAATGATTGCTTTTACCCGAATGTCTTTTCATGAAATGATTTCTTGGATACGGATCGATGAACCCGTTACAATTTCAAAAGCTTTTTTACATAGAAATCAAGGATTTATAGGATTTACTCTACATTATGGGAATTGGGAGTTGTTAGGCTGTTTTATTAATAGTATTGGAATTCCGTTATTATGTTTGGTGGAACGTCAGTTTAATCCTTTTATAGATTCTCATCTGCAGTATTTGCGGAAAAAATTGGATGTGAATCCTGTTTATAATGAAATTTCTAAAATGAAAGACTTAATGTATCAATTGAAAAATGGTGTTTCAGTGGCTTTAGTTGCTGATCAAACTCACTGGTTTTCGCCTTTATTTATTCCTTTTTTCGGTAAAGATGCTGCGGTTCCTCAAGGTACAGCGGCTTTGGCTTTGCGTATGAAATCTCAATTGTTCTTTGGATTCACTAAATATATCGGTAGTGGAAATTATTTAGTTTCTGTTCAAGCTCCTTTTGTATTTGAACAAACAAATGATAAAACTAATGATGTAAGAAATTTAATGACAATAGTTTACCATACCTATGAAGGAATTATTAAACAAGATATTAGTAACTGGTTTTCATTAGGTTATCCTAGATGGAAGCTTACTCCTGAGGAATTAGAAATTTGGAAAAAAAATCCTGATAGTTCACAGTTTTAAGAGTTTGGCATATTTTTTGCTATATGTTTTATAATGATGATATTATTTATAATATATAATAATGGAGGATTCATATGAATATTAAACCTTTAGGCAGCCGTGTCCTTGTTGAAGTAAAAACAACAGAAGAAAAAACCGAAAGCGGATTATATATTCCTACAACGGCTCAAGAAAAAACTAATACAGGTATTGTCTTGGCAGTTGGCGATAAAGATATTTTAGTCAAAGAAAATCAGGTTGTTGTTTTTGATAAATATGCAGGTACTCAATTTGTACAAGATGGAAAAGAACTATTGTTGCTCGAGATGGATAATGTTTTAGCTGTTATTGCATAATATAGTGTAAAATTTCTAAAAATAAAGCGGGAGAAATTCCGCTTTATTTTGTTATACTGTTTTTTATGAGAGAAATATTTGTGATAATTACAAGATTAATATAAGATTTGTATGATACTGATCAATTTTTTTTTATGGACTTATAATGGAAATATAAACTTATTGAATTAGGAGAGAATCTTCATGAAAAATTTTTATTTTGCGATACTTTTATTATTACATTCTTCGTATCTATATTCTGCTCAATTTCCTTTGGGATATCAAACTTTGCAAAACTCAACAAATGGGGTCACATATTCATATATTTCATCCGGTGCGGACGTGTTAACAATAGAGTTAGGAATGGTTAATTTGAATGAATTAATGAAAATTTCTGGGATAACGGAATCACAGATTTTAAGTGGTTATACCGGAGATGATTATGAATTTACATCAAGTATCTTTACGCAGATCAATCATCAGAAATTTTTAGGATTAGTTCTATTTCGTATCGAATCCGATATAAAAAAAACTTATTTTGCAGAAAAATTGTTAATTAAGAACAAAACAAAAACATTTGAATATTTCATTTCTCCTCAAGATGTTAGTCAGGGTATAATCACAACAGGACGTATAATGGAAACATCTTTTATTGCTTTTATGACGGAAAATCTTCAAACGAATAGTGTTATTTCCATACAATATACTAATAATCAAGGTTCTGTTACTAATAAAAATATACTTCCGGCACGTATGAAAAGAGTGAAATATCTGTTAGATTATAGTAATAATTCGATCAATTCATTTGTTGAGGAGATAGTACAAAAAATCGTTCGTGTGGTATTTCAAATAGTATAGCAGTAAAAGTATTTTTTATTGCTTGTTCGTTAAGAAGTTAAAGTAGTTACTGAATTAAACTTACGTGTTTTTAAAAGTGTTATATGTTAAGTTGTATATAATGATAAAAATATATATTTTATTATTGACAAAATTTAAATGTCTGTGCTATAATACTATTAAATAACATGTTAATTTTATACCCCTGTAGAATCTTGCTATCTTGATGGTTTTTATAATAGTCCATATTCAAGGTTGGCCCGCAAGTTCTATAGGGGTTTTTGTTGGATTATATTAAAATGAAAAATATAAATTTGCTTTTGAGTGCTGATTTGTAAATATTATTAGTTTGTTGTATACTACTGGTAATAATAATTCTGATAGGAAAGGATCACAATGGGAGTGCGTTATAGTGTTATTGGTGAAAAAAATCCAAGAGAAATAGTTCTTTTAAAAGGTTATCCATGTAAATATGGAAAATGTAAATTTTGTAATTATATTGAAGATAATTCTAATAATGATCAAGAAATTAAGAGTATTAATTTTGCTGTATTAGATAATGTTAATGGTATATTTGGTGTATTGGAAGTTTTGAATTCGGGATCTGTGTTTGAACTTCCGCTTTCGACACTGGAAAAAATTCGAGATATTGCGGTTGAGAAAGATATTACCTTATTATATTTTGAAGTCTACTATGGCTATCTTGGACGGTTAAACGAAATTCGAGAATTTTTCAAAGGAATTGAAATCCGTTTTAGAATGGGTATCGAAACGTTTGATAATAATTTTCGGATTCATCATTACGGTAAACGTTTCACGATATCTGAAAATGATTGTATTAAAATTTCTCAAGATATATATTCTATCTGCTTACTGATCTGTACAAAAGGTCAGACGAAGGAAATGATTCAAAGAGATATTGAATTAGGATTGAAATATTTTAATAGTATAACAGTGAATGTATTTGTGGATAATGGTACGGAAGTACAAAGAGATGAGTTGTTAGTGGCATGGTTTGTTGAAAATTATTCGCATTTGAAGAACCATTCTCAAGTAGAATTATTGATTGATAATAAAGATTTGGGTGTTTTTGAACAATAAGTAAAGATTGATATTTTCAATAACCTCCTAGTGTTTTTTAGATAATAAAAACATTAGGAGGTTTTTTGCATATAAAATGTGAAATACATACTCCTGATACGATATTGTATATGTTCAGTTGTAATTTGATTATTGTCCGTATATTTATAAAATGATCCTATATTATTGCAATTTAAAGATATTTAGCGAATAAAACTTGTTTTTTATAGATATTTATTGACTAAATTTATATAATAAACTATAATAAGTTATATTTGTAATAAGGAGAATTATTATGTCGCAATATCTGGAAATGATTGAGAAAATTATTGATATGCATATTAACAGTTATCAAAGACCAAAACTGGCTAAAGTATCTGATTTTAATCCAAGTAAGTATACATGTGATTGTATTATTCTTGAGAGTGACGGTACAGAAGCGGTTGATAAAAATATTGTATATGATGTTCCTGTTCCGAAGATTTGGGGAACTAATCAAGCCGGAATATGGACGTCGATTTCCAAAGATTCGATTGTTCTTTTAAATTTTATTGAAGGTTATATTGAACGTCCTATTATAACAGCTGTAATGGGAACAGAAGTCAACCAAACGGTTCCGGATAATACGTTGCTGATCAAAAACAACAGTGCCAGTATTAATGTAGGAAGCAAAATACGTATAGAAGCAAATGAGCAGAATTTAGGTAATTTGATTAACGAACTGATTACAGAAATTAAAAATATAACGATAAGTGCCAGCAGTCCTTTAATGGGTACATGTCCTGTGAGTGGGGGATCTGTCCCTGTAAATGTTCTCCCTAATCAATTATCTGTTTCTCAAAAAAACCAAGTTCAATTGGAAAATCTAGCTAATAATATTAAACAAGTACTTGATAATCAATAATACTATTGTTCAGGTATTGAAATATCGTGATCTTCTGCTATTGAGGTTCTTGACGGTCTTGTCATAAGATAATCTTCTGAAATTAACAAAAAACCCTCACCCGTAATGGATGAGGGTTTCGTTGTCACCACAATGAAATCGGTAAAGATATTGTCGTTTGTTAGGTTTAAGGTGGTGTATACAGGATAGACCGAAATTTCTTCTCGACAAATTTCTTAATCAAAGTATTGGATTGTTAGTGTTTTTATGGTGTATTATTGTAACTAATTGTATTTTTAAAACAAATAAATAAATAAAATTAAAGAAATAAATCGAGCAAATGGTTGAATATTAGATGTTTTTATGATATAGTATGATATACCTATTTAGTGACCGTTTGTATTATTAGATAGATAAAAATAAAAGAAAGATATTTAGAATTAGAGTATTATAAATTTGGAGGAATAATTATGTTATTTGTAAAACATAGTTGGTTATTTGTGTTGATTTTGCTGTTAAATTCGTGTTCGGCACTTAGTTCTCAAAATCAAAATTTACTTGATGAAAATGAAAGTATTGTTGGCGAAGGATCTGGAGGATCTGAAGAGACTGAAGAGGCTATGAGAGAAAAATTTATAGCATTATTTTCGAAAAAATATAAAGTTATAGGAGATGTATCCGTTGGTTCATACTTTGGAAAAAACTTCAATATAAGTAAAAGTGGTACGATCGTGACTTGGGTAGATAATAAGTATGGAAAAGTTGTTCCAAATTTTGTAGTAGAGGCTTATAATGCTGAATCTGGAGTTGTATCTGTTGAAAAAACTTTGTTTGACGCTCAAGTGAGGATAGAATCGTCTACTAAGGCAGTATTTGAGAGTAAATTTGTAATGATAGGCGGTAACTCAGCATATGATAACGTCACCATTGAAATTATAAATGGTCAGTTTATTTTTAATGGAGTAGTGATCGGACGTCAAATTTAATACAATGTTCAAACAACTACTTTTTGTATAATCTTCTGAAATTAACGAAACCCCCATCCGTAATGGATGGGGGTTTGTTGTCACCACAATGAAATCGGTAAAGATATTGTCATTTGTTTAGTTTAAGGGGTTGTATACAGTATTAACCGAAATTTCTTCTCGACAAATTTCTTAATCAAAGTATTGGATTGTTAGTGTTTTTATGATATATTGTTGTAACTAATATTTTGTTTAAAACAAATAAACAAATAAAATTAAAGAAATAAATCGAGCAAACTGTTGAATATTAGATGTTTTTATGATATAGTATGATATACCCATTTAGTAACTGTTTGAATTATTGGATAGATAAAAATGAAAGAAAGTTATTGAAAATAAGCATGATATAGAATAATTATGGTATAAAAATTAATATGTTTAGATAGATAAAAATAAAAGAAAAATATTTAGAATTAGAGTATTATAAATT
>JBOFEA010000019.1:0-11229 GCA_051647535.1 Brevinemataceae bacterium | reverse complement strand
ATAATAACCGTAACACAAAGTCACTAGTGAGTACTTCCTTTTTATCCTTATCATGTTCTTGGGCATTTAAGATCATATCTTTTTTTAGATAGTTCTTTTTATACCGTTGTACTATTTTTTGATATTCTTCTTCTTGTTTATAAAGATTCCATTTTCGAGTGAACACTACTCCCTCCTTATTTGTGTAATAAGTTACTCCAAAAGATTTTCCATCATTGAGCATAATATATGGTGATACAGGCAGTATAAGTTTATTTGTATGATAAATAGTATAAGGGTCTTTATTAAAATCAAAAGAAGTTTCGATATAAATAGTATCTTTAAAAGGAATAAGGGTTTTTATATATAATTGTTGATTGAAGGTATAAATTCTTTTAAAATAATCTAAACTTCCAACATAATTTAAATAATCCTGTTGTTGAGGATTGAAACGATGTTCTATAATGAAATTTGAATTAATTGTATAAGAAATATTATTGGTTATTTTTATTGATGCAATATATAATTTTTTTGTATTTGTATCTTGATACAGAGATTTGTAATATTGACATTCTTTATTTAATAAAGAGTTAGTATCTATTATTGTATCTATTAGAATAAGCTCTTGTCCAATATCATAAGAAGCGACAGATTGTTTATTATTTTCTGTAGCAGATACATTCAATAATAAAAACAGTAGTAATAAAAATTTCATTGTATGGACTCCTTTAGAGAATAGCGAGATAATAAACGTAGTGAAATTATCGACACTATTGTCTTATACAGGATGTACGATACCTCAAGGGTACTTTGAGTTTTGGATCCAATAAGGATGTTAGTGGCGACGAACAACTTGTTTTTAATATATTGATACGATATTTCATGAGTTCTCATATAACTTTATTACCGTTTTCCTATTGATTTAATTGTAAATGTTATATAATAAATTGATAGGTAATGAGATAAAGGAGTTCGTTATGAAAATGTGGGAAATGGCTTATAGGAAAAGTTTTTTTTTTGATGATGCTACCCATACAGTATATTAATAACCAAATTATTAGCATGCATCCTAATACAGCTCCTAAAGGGCAATCTTCAAAATACCAAGGAGAATGTTTCACCTCACAAGATAGGTGTTTGGATATATTCGGCTTATTTAGAGCGATTAATTGACAATGACAGTGTCTTGTAAGGTGTATTGAATGGTAAAAGTAAACTATCTGTACATTTAACAATACTTAGTGCATCAGAAGAAAACGAGATAAAATTATTAGAAAATAGAATTTAATGTGTGTAAAAATTAAACGATCTATACAATGTATATTCATGATATTAGAATTAACAGGTTTTTTGTCATGAAAGCATATTATTCTCTATTTATAAAGATATATTTAATAAAATTCTTCAATTTACTTTGTGAATCTTCAATACTTTGGAATATTGCTATAGATTTAATATATTATTAAGTTTTGCTCTGAGCTTTTCTTCCTCTCCGCTTCCAGTCGTACTAAGCCTTATTAAAGAAATCTCATATTTTTCAAATATTCTGTTTTTGAGTATATCACGTTCATATTGCTTTGTATCTTTTTTGTGGAATTCATGCCCATCAACTTCAATTGCAAGCACTGGTGACTTGTCAATTTGATTATATATTAGAAAATCAACGTGAGTCCAAGGATTTGCTATGTATTTGGCTTCATCGTCATCAAGTTTATATAAATCACGAATAAGAGCATTTAGTGGTTGGTGGACAACAACACTTAATTTAGAGAAATTGTCTTCAGCTAAAACATCTTCAATAACAGAATACATTAGATTTTCTGAATCATATTTAGATACTTTTTTACGTTTAGAAAGGTAGTTATCTCTTCTTTCTTTAAAAGATTTATAGAGCATATCAAAAACTGAAAAAATATCACTTTGTTTGATTTCAAAGTTATTATATTTGATATATTTAATTAGATCATCAATATTGGTATTTTTATTTTTTTCATTATCGGAAACAACAAGTCTTAGTCTATTTTTTGCTCTTGATACAGCAACATTAAGCATATTTGGATTATCTGTAAACTCACTAATAACATTATCTACACTTGAAATAATGATATCATTATTTTCCCGACCTTGGAATTTATGAACTGTTGAAATAGCAATATGGTCACCCAACTGCTTTGTGAGTACCGTTGTTTGATCTCTATAAGGAGTAATAATTCCAAGATCCTTTGAGTATAACTCTGGTATAATATTTTGTACTATCTCATCAATTTGGCGTTGATTGACATGTCCCCTTGCGTGATTCCCTTCAGAAGTTATATGGACTTTTAAAACATCATCTTCGTTATTATCTTCTGTCATAATAATTAGTTGCCCATTGTAGAACTTTTGGTTGCAGAATTCAATAATTTTAGGATGGCATCGATAATGCTCTCTAAGTAATGTTTTTGATGCTGTTTTATTAAATACTGAAAAGACAGAAGATAGAAGGCTTTGTTCTTCATATCGATATTCAAGGGGAATCTGTAATAAGTCAGAAACAGAAGAGATGCTTTCTCTAACATCATTAGTAATCACATTTGGTAATTGTTTTAAATCTCCAACGATAACTATATTCTTAGCACATGCCATGGCTAATACTCCAGTAGCAAGATCGACCTGAGATGCTTCATCTACAATAACATAATCATAGACAATATCTTTTAAGCTATCAATTGCTGAATAAGTTGAGCTTAAAATAACAGGATATTCTTCGATAATTGCCTGACTATTCCTCCACAAATCATCTGTTGTAAAGATTTTTCTTTTTCTCTTCTGATATTTTTCTACAAGAAAATTCTTAAATACAGAAACTGATTTTTCAGAAAGTTCAGACGTTTTGTCTTCAAATTTATAGTCAGATAATGCTGTTTCTAACTCTAATAGCTCTTTTTCTATTTCCGATCTTTTTAAAGTATAGAATAATTTTTTGAATTGAGGTATTAAATTACCAAGATCATCTTTGAAGATAGAAAAACTATTTATTTTATATTTAATCCAAAATTTTATCTTGAAGAAAAACCCGACTGTTTTGCCTTGTTCAGCAATAAATTGACACTCAGTCCATAAATCTAAGATTATTTTTGAAGATAGTTTATTTGTATTTTTAAATGGTGACTTATCTTTATAAAACTCATTAAAATATGTACCAAAGTATTGTTGTTCTGTTAGAAGTGCAGATAATTCTTTTTTTAAGGTAGCAACTTTATTTTTATTCTCAAGCATTTCTACAAGGCTTACTTCTAAATTGTTAATATTGCTTTTTAATTCATGATTCTTAATTGTATCACTTGAAAAATTGGGATAAACATCTTGTTTTTCACTGATAAACTTTTCTTTGTTTTCACGACTTCCCAGTTCAGCAGCAATATAACTAAAACCATATTTCTCTAATTTTTCATAGACATTATTTGTTGCATCATTATTATTAGAAACAATTGCCACTGTATGACCACGCACTACTAAATTTGATATAATATTTAAAATTGTTTGTGTTTTTCCTGTTCCCGGAGGACCTTCAATAACACTAACTTGATGTGATAAAGCGTTTCTTACAGCAGTAATCTGACTTAAATTGCACCCAAAAGGAAATAGTACAGTATCCTTAATTTCATTTTTTTGTATATTATCTTCAGCATTTAAATATTTAGAAAGTATAGTGTTTTTACCTACATGTCTAATACTTTCATATTTAGAAGTAAGAGTGTTCTTATCATCTTTTTTAAGACCTGTAATCATTGATATTTGTTTGTAGTAATTAAAAAGTAATTTAGGTTTTATAGATGACAATGTATTACGTTCTATTTTTAGCTTGTTTTTTGTGTAGCTTTTAATTGTACCATCCATAAAAAAGAAACGGAGATAGGAAATACCTGAACTTTTGAATTCCAAACATTTTTCAATCCTGTTAAATGCTTTACCATCATTGTTTATGAATTTATATGCTTTTAAATTGACTACATTAGCGTTTTCGAGCCATTTTATATTGTTGTATGCATAATGGAATGATTTTCCATTAGAGAATGTGACTACTTGACGTTGTATATGCTTATCATAATAACAGCTGACAACATCATCGTTAGGTTCGTTTTTAATTAATAGCATTTTTTTACTGAGATCATATGTATATTTCTTAGATTTTATGATTTTTTTTGAATTGATATCACTCATAGTACGTTGTTCCATTTATTTTAGGTAGAATTGCTAAAATCTAGACTCTTCTAATATAGTAATTCTATACACTAATATCGTAATATCTTTGAACAAATTTAATAATATAGTACAGATTAATTTAACTAATTGCAATGGTAGCTATTAATAGGAAAAATTTTTAAAAAAATTCTATTATTTACTAACTGATAAAGAATTGGAATTAACGGCAGAAGAAGATGTTGATAAATCAACATAAAGAAGATAGTAAATTTTTATTAAATTATAATATATACCATGTGACAACAAATATGGGATTGAGTATCAAAAATCCCCCTCTCCTTTTTACTGAAGAACTTTTATATAAATATCTTAATCTTATGGAGTCATATTTTTTTGATTCGAAAGAATATTGTTTTATTATTGCCTCATTGTTATGGGAAAATCGTCAATATATCCAAGAAGATATCAGAACAGAAAAAGCATATCCTCAACTTACTATTAATTTAACTTCTAGTCTTACTAATATTTTCATTAAATTGGGCATCCCTATATCGGCAAAAACATTACAAGAAAACAAAGGTAAGAGCTATGAATTATTAGGTAGTTTTGTATTGGAATTACAAAGAACATATGATTTATTAGCTAAGCATACCACACGAGATGGTTTTTGTTTTCAAATAC
Organism: Brevinemataceae bacterium; assembly: GCA_051647535.1. GTDB lineage: Bacteria > Spirochaetota > Brevinematia > Brevinematales > Brevinemataceae > Brevinema_A. Next base: position 6,384 of record JBOFEA010000019.1, on the reverse strand, counting down.
GGCGACGGCGAATATACCAATAATATTGAGCTTGGGAAGCATGGTAGAAATAGAACCAATGTTTGGAATTATGCCGGAATGAGAAAAGGAAAAGATGGATGGGGTCTGCATCCGACAGTGAAACCGACGAGAATGGTTGCTGATGCGATTATGGACTGTTCAAAGGTGGGAGATATTGTGCTAGATGTGTTTGGTGGAAGCGGTAGCACCTTACTGGCTTGTGAGAAAACAAAAAGACAAGCACGTATTATTGAATTTGATGAGAAGTATGGCGATGTTATTCTCTATCGCTGGGAGAAAATGAGCAAGAAGAAAGCTGTGCTGTTGGAAAGAATTTCTCAGGAGAAGATCAATGCCTAGAAAGAGCAAAGAAGCCATTGTAGAAGAAAAAATCGGATATGGGTAACCACCTAAAAGTTCTCAATTCCATAAGGGAATATCAGGAAATCCCAAAGGCAGACCTAAGGGGAGTAAGAATTTAAAGACTATCCTCAAAAAAGAGCTTGAAGAGAAAATGACGATTCAGGAAAAAGGGAAAACAAAGAAGGTTACGAAGCAAGAAGCGATTGTCAAAACATTAGTAAACAACACTTTAAAAGGCGACAAAAATGCCATGCAAGCCTTGCTGCGCGTCTTATTATCAATATTGTGGGAGATGAGGTGGAAGTGGTAGCACCCGAACTTCATGCGGAGGATATGGAAATTTTAAAACGATATATGGGGAATCTAGATGAGTAATTTTAAAGAGCAAGAGCGTCTTTTTAGAGCTTTATTGAGGAATAATTTAAGTTCTTTTATTGAGAAAGTTTATAAGAGTGTGGATAATTCCCAACCCTATATTTATAGTGAGCATATTGAATTGATAGCGGATAGATTAGAAAAATGTTATCATGGAGAAATCAAGAGACTCATTATCAATATGCCGCCGAGGAGTTTGAAGAGTATTTGTGCAAGTGTGGCATTTCCGGCGTGGGTTTTGGGAAAAGATCCGAGCAAACGGATTATTACAACGAGTTATTCGGATGAATTGGCGAGCAAACATGCCAGAGATTGCCGTGCTGTGATGGATACAAAGTGGTATAAAGAATTATTTCCCCAAACGAGAATCAATCCCAATAAACGTACGGAAACCGAATATGAAACAACGCAGAACGGTTATCGATTGGCGACGTCTGTTGGTGGGACCTTGACTGGTAGGGGCGGAAATTTTATTATTATCGATGACCCGATCAAACCTCAGGATGCTCTATCCGATACCAGGAGAAAATCCATAAATCAATGGTACGCAAACACTTTATACAGCAGGCTTGATAACAAAAATACAGATGTTATTATTATTGTGATGCAGAGGGTTCATACAGATGATCTTTGCAGATTTGTCCAAGAACATGAAGAATGGGAAGTGTTGAATTTACCTGCTATTGCAACAAGAGACGAAGAGTTTAAGCTATCAAATAACAAAATTATTACACGTAGAATGGGAGAAATGTTGAATCCGCAGTTGGAGTCTCAATTTATCTTGGAAAGCATCAAGAAAAATCTTGGTAATTATAATTTTGAGGCTCAATACTAGCAGAATCCTATCCCTGAAGAGGGAGGATTATTGAAATGGAAGTGGTTTGAATACTATGATGAGCTGCCGCAAAGTGGAATAATAGTTCAAAGCTGGCAACCCCTTGTACCTACGGTACGGTAGAAGGTTGCACCGTAGGTGACACGGCAAGCAGCAATAATGATTTCAGCGATTATTCGGTGGGAATTACGGCACTTTTTAAGGATAAGAAGTTTTATATTATTGATATTTTTCAAAGGAAGTTATTATTTCCTGAATTGAAGCGAAAAATCAAATCCTTGTACGATCAATACAATCCTAAGAAGTTGATCATCGAGAATAAAGCGTCTGGAACAGCATTAATCCAGCAAATTAGACAAGAATATCATATTTATCCCATCGCTTACGATCCCAAACTTTCCAAGAAAGACCGAATCATGGTCAATTCGGGAATGATCGAAGCTAGACAAGTGTTATTACCAAGAGGAGCCAGTTTCTTAGAAGAATTAGAAAAAGAAGTGGTGACTTTTCCTTACGGGAAGCACGATGATCAATTGGATGCTTTGTCTCAGATGCTCGACAATATGAAATCCTTTGATTCCATTGAGCCTATATGTTTTGTGATATAAGAGTTTTTATGACTGCTATGATTAGAAAAAAACCGGATTTACCTTGACTTCTCACCCTTTCCAAGCTAAAGTGTTGTACACAGAAAATATACAGACTGCTATGCTTGGGATTGAAGGAGGGATCCCGAGACAGATGTACGGAAACAAGCCTCTCTCGAGACTTATTTCCGTTTTAGGGTTTGTCTATTTAATTCTTTATTATATATGAAAATAAATCAATAAAATCTCAATAAATGACTTGACTTCTATCGGCATTGAAGCTAACATGTGTTGCTAAGGAGATAGATAATACCAATGTTAGGAGAGCGTATGGAGGTAAGAATAAATAGTATTGAAATTAAGACCAAGAGTTGGATGCAAGTAGTTATCAACAAGGAAGACGGGTATGTTAACGGAATTTTACTAGAAGATCAAATTGGAATGAGCTTGCATGGATTTTTGAAATTAGAAGACATTAAAGAATCTGTTGAATATATTAAGGTTTTAACAGGAAGTAAAGAAAAATATCACGGTGAAAGTACTTGGAATAATGTGAAAGGTCGAGCCATGGATGGCGAAGATGTCGGAGCGTGTAGGATGCACAAAGCGACGCCTTGATATATGCATCCCTTTCTTGCGTTAGAAATGGTAGCAGTAAAAGTACAAGAAGATAGTAACTATCAAGAGTACTATGAATTTCTCAAAGACACGGTATTTGAGTTTCTAGAAATTAACCAAAAATTAAAAGAAAAAAATGATTTTATGGTCGATATGTTTGATATCCCTGTCAATATCGATACTTCGGACATCCTGTCCTCAGAGGAATTTCATGGATAAATTAAAACAAAAATACGAAAAACTAACGAAGAATAAAGTCTCCGAAAACATATCAAAATCGATGCTAGAAAAGTATATAACGTAGCATGAGCAAGTAAAAAATCATGAGCTTAAAGAATTACAATCTTTATTAAAATGTAAAAGTTCTGTTATAAGTGGATCAAACGGCACGTTTGTCAGGGAATACCAAGGTCAAAAATATGAAGTCTCCATCATTGATGGGGGCTTTTTCTATATGGGAAAACAATATAAAAGCCTATCAAAGATAGCAAGAGAAATCACAGGTACAAATTGGAATGGCAAGCTATTTTTCGGGGTCAAATAAAAGGGGGTAGATATGGAAAGAAAGGTTAAAGGAAGTCTGGTAGGTATAGATGGAAAGGCATTTATGTTAATGGTCAAGCCAAGGATGGCGAAGATGTCGGATCTGACAGGAGGTCAGAGATCCGACGAATATTTTCAAAAACTAGCGAGACAGCAAGGTTTTAGTAAGGAATGGATAAATCAGGTGCTTAATGAAGCAATGAGTAGCGATTACAATCATCTCGTCGCAACCTTGTTAAATTATATGGAAGAAAATGATAATGAATAAAGAATACAGTGACGACTCAAAATATTTAATCAATTTGTTCAAAAGAGAAGCATCGCGTCAGGGCTATGATGAAAATTGGATAAATAAAATCATGAGGAAGCAAAAATTTTGACATCGTTTCAATTTTTGCACTCCCCACGTCCTGTGGGTCGGCAACAAGCCGAGGAGAATGGTACCTAAAAAGTACGTTGCTATTTCATCTGCAGTTGTTAGAGGAATATAATGACAGAAAAGAAAACAATTAGAGCCGCAATATACACAAGGAAATCATCAGAAGAATGTTTGGAATTGGATTTTAACTCGCTAGATGCACAAAGAGAAGCTTGTGAGTCGTATATCAAATCGCAAAAACATGAAGGATGGATCTTGGTGGAGAAGGAATATTCTGATGGTGGGATAAGTGGGGGTACTTTGGAGAGACCTGCTTTGAAGAAACTTCTTCAGGATATCAAAGATGGCTTGGTGGATATGATTGTTGTGTATAAGATAGATCGTTTAACGAGGAGTTTGCATGATTTTTCTAAATTAGTTGATGTTTTTGATAAACATCAAACATCGTTTGTTTCGATAACACACGTCAATTTTTATGACATCCATGTCAAAATTGACACTCGTACATCCTGTACATCGCAATTTAATACAAGCACAAGTATGGGTCGATTAACTTTGAATATGCTCCTAAGTTTTGCGCAATTTGAAAGAGAAGTAACCGGCGAAAGAATCCGAGACAAGAAATTGGCAACAGCCAAGAAGGGCATGTGGGGAAGTGGTGGTCAAACAAGTTTTGGGTATAAAGTCATTCCGACGAATCCTGAGTTACCAAGCGGCTCTAGCCTCGCTACTGACATCCATGTCAGCTCGGCATTCCGACATCGTGTCTCCAAAAAATTAGTTCCTCATGAAGAAGAATCGATAAAGTTAAAAAGAATCTTCGAATTATATTTGGAGCTGGGAAGTGTTCAAGAGCTCATGTATCGATTGGAAAATGAAGAAATACTCACAAGAAATAACAAAGCTTTTACAGCAGGTAATTTATACTCTTTATTAAAACGAAAGATTTATATTGGTAAAATAGAACACAAAGGGCAAGTCTATGAAGGAATTCATGATCCGATAATTGATGTTGATATATTTAATAAGGTACAAGATTTACTAGCCAATAATTGTAATTCTCATAGAAGGAGATACAAGGCAGAGCAATCATCGTTATTAGCTAGTAAATTATATGATGATAATGATTTCATAATGTCGCCGTCTCACGCAGTCAAGAAGTGCAAGAGATACCGCTATTACATCAGCCAAGCCTACCTCAGAAAACAAAAAGAATTATCAGGCTCACTTCCGCAAGTACCAGCCAATGAATTAGAGGAGTATTCACTCCAACTTATAAAGCAGAAATTATTAGATCATCTTAAACTAGAAAATTACAATATCGAACAGTATGAATTATATAAACAAAATCTTGAGAACTATTTGAAATCTTGGAGCTTGCAGAATAAGGAAACGCATTTTATTGTAAGGGCAATTATTCACAAGGTTATAATCTCTCATATTAATATCATTTACTACCTAAATCCAAAAGCCTTGGAAGATATTTTCAATCTAATTATTATGAAACAAGAATTTCTCAATTATGAAGTGGTGAATATAACAGACAATGAGTATGAGATTATAATCCTACCTTGCGAACTTAAAAGAGTAAATCAAGGCAAGACCTTAATTATCGGACAGCAAGATACAAAGCAAGACAAGGGCATGATTAAAGCTTTGAAGCTATCTTGGGAATGGCATGAAATATTGCTGAGAGACGAGATATATGCAAGTGAATTATCAAGGCAATTAGGGTATAAAACTCCTCGATATGTAGAAAATATCTTGCGACTTAGATTTCTATCCCCTAAAATCCAAAAGATGATACTCACAGGACAACAGAAAATTTATTGGACGAATAAGCTGTTATTTAGTATAAAATCCCATGATTGGAAAAAACAGGAAAGAGAATTGGGTATTTAATTAGTAAGTTATATAGCAAAACGGCTGCAAATATTTGTAGCCGTTTTTTTGGTGAATAAAAGATAAAATTTTAAAAAATTACTGGAGCAACGAACCCATAAATTTCCACTTTGAGAATTCTTTAAATTTAAAGAGCAGAACTCTCAGAAAGAAGTTCTCAGAAGTCCATTTAAGATTCTTTAAATCGCCCAGATGTCCCGATTTTCGGGGGATGGGTGGGGTAAAAGAAAGTGCTAACTCATTACAATGTAACGAGTTAGCACTTGTTATCGGAGAGAGAGGGATTCGAACCCATGGTCCCTTCAGAGTTTACATTATAACTTATATAATATAAGCAACTTAGTATAGCTTCAAATACTGGTAAAGTCAAGTGATAAAAAGGGGGGGGGATATGAGTATGAGAAAAATATTTTGACAAAAGAAAAAAACATGATATAATATAAAAAATACATGTGTAGAATGTGTAGAAAGGGAGTTAAAAATATTATTTAATAAAATAATAGAAAAAAAATAATTAAAAATTGGAGAAAAAATGAAAAACATAAGCAATTATGTTTGGATATTATTATTATTATTATTTAGTAAATGTACCTTAGCGGAAAATATTCAAAAAGAAGAAACTAAAGACTACCAAGACACAGTACACAATGTTGAGTTGGTAGATTACGAGTTTGAAGAACGATTAAATTCGTTTTATCAAAGCGAACCCATAGAGAATCAAGATCTCTATGATTTATACGAGGGAGAATTCCCTGATGAAGAAAGAAACCCGCAAAAATTGA
>JBOFEA010000018.1:0-182634 GCA_051647535.1 Brevinemataceae bacterium | reverse complement strand
GAGTCTCAATTTATCTTGGAAAATATTAAGAAAAACATGGGCTCGTATAATTTTGAAGGTCTATGCAGACAGCATAATTTTTAATTTTTTTAAAAACAAGCGAATGCTTGTGGAAGTGGTTCGAATACTATGACGAACTGCCGCAAGGTGGAATCATCGTTCAAAGCTGGCAACCCCTTATACTTACGGTACGGTAGAAGGTTGCACCGTAGGTGACACGGCAAGCAGCAATAATGATTTCAGCGATTATTCTGTGGGAATTACAGCGTTATATCAAAACAATAAAATTTATATTATTGATATTTTGAGAGATAAATTATTATTTCCGGAATTGAGGCGAAAAATCAAAACCTTGTACGATCAATACAATCCCAAAAAAAATGATCATCGAGAATAAAGCGTCTGGAATAGCATTAATCCAGCAAATCAAACAGGAAGATCATATTTATCCCATCGCTTACGATCCCAAACTTTCTAAAAAAGACCGAATTATGGTCAACTCCGGAATTATCGAGTCCGGTCAAGTTTGTTTGCCGAAAGGAGCAATATTTTTTGATGAGTTGGAAAAAGAAGTGGGGACTTTTCTTTATGGTAAGCATGACGATCAGCTAGATGCTTTGTCTCAGATGCTCGACAATATGAAATCCTTTGATTCCATTGAGCCTATATGTTTTGTGATATAAGATAATTTATGACTACTGCGATTAGAAAAGTAACGAAGTTGCCTTGGTCAATTTTTATGCCGTCCATGGCAAAATTGACATAAAATGCCCTCTGGGTACTTCGTCCATCCTTGGACTTGACTATATCTCCTTTCCAAGCTAAAGTGTTGTACACGCAAAATATACAAACTGCTATGCTTGGAATTTAAAGGAGGAATTCCAAGGTAGATGTACGGAAATAAGTCTTATTATGAGGCTTGTTTCCGTTGTAGGTTAATTCGTTATTATATATAGAAATAAATCAATAAAATCTCAATAAATGACTTGACTTCTATCTGCATTGAAGCTAAGATGTGTTGCTAGAGATAGATAATACCAATGTTAGGATAGTGTATGGAGGTAAGAATAAATAATATTGAAATTAAGAACAAGAGTTGGATGCAAGTAGTTATCAACAAAGAAGACGGGTATGTTAACTGTAGTTTATTAGAAGACCAAATTGGGATGAGCTTGCATGGATTTTTGAAATTAGAAGACATTAAAGAATCTATTGAACATATTAAGGTTTTAATAGAAAGTGAAGAAAAATATAAGGGTGAAAGTTCTTGGGACAATGTTAAAGGGATGTATATACATCCCTTTCTTGCATTAGAAATGGTAGCAATAAAAGTAGAAGAAAATAATGATTATCAAGACAAGGATGGCAAAGATGTCTCACTTGACAGGAAGTTAAAAAGTGAGACAGAAGAATATTATGAATTTCTCAAAGAAACGGTATTTGAGTTTCTAGAAATTAACCAAGAATTAAAAGAGATATATAACTTTATTGAGGAATTTCATGGATAAATTAAGACAAAAATATGAAAAACTAACGAAGAAGAAAGCTCCGTTGAATATATCTAAAGTATTGCTAGAAAAGTATATAACGTGGCATGAGCAAGTAAACAATCATGAGCTTAAAGAGTTAATCTCTTTACTAAAAGGTAATTCAACTATTCATGCAGTAAAATCCGGCACGAAACTTGTCAGAGAATACCAAGGTCAAAAACATGAAGTCTCCATCATTGATGAGGACTTTTTCTATGAAGGAACCAAGTATAAAAGTCTATCAAAGATAGCAAGGGAAATCACAGGAACGAATTGGAATGGTAAACTATTCTTTAGAGTCACGGGAACAAAGTGTCCAGTGAGTTTTACTCAGCGAATAAAATGAGCAGAGTTAGAATATTGAGGTAGCCCTTTGTTTTATGCACGTCCTGTGCAACAAAGGGTACGCATCATCGTGATGCTAGGAGTAAGATTATGCAAGAAGAAAGAAAAATAAAAGGATCATTTAATGGAATCGACGGAAATGCATTTATGCTAATGGTCAAGCCAAGGATGGCGAAGATGTCGGATCTGACAGGAGGTCAGAGATCCGACGAATATTTTCAAAAACTAGCGAGAGAGCAAGGTTTTAGTAAAGAATGGATACAAAAAGTATTGGATGAAGCAAGAAGTAAGGATTATAATCATCTCGTCGCAACCTTGTTAAATTATATGGAAGAAAATGATAATGGATAAAGAATACAGTGACGACTCAAAATATTTAATCAATTTGTTCAAAAGAGAAGCATCGCGTCAGGGCTATGAGCCGAGGAGAGTGGTACCTAAAAAGCACGCTACTATTTAATCTGCAGTTGTTAGAGGAATATAATGACAGAGAAGAAGACTATTAAGTCAGCCCTCTACACAAGGAAATCTTCTGAAGAGGGATTAGAACTGGATTTTAATTCCTTGGATGCACAGAGAGAGGCTTGTGAATCGTATATCAAATCGCAAAAACACGAAGGCTGGATCTTAGTGGAGAAAAAATATAATGACGGTGGGATTAGCGGTGGTACTTTGGAGAGACCTGCTTTGAAGGAACTTGTGCAGGACATTAAAGACGGTTTGGTGGATATGATTGTAGTGTATAAGATCGATCGTTTAACAAGGAGTTTGCACGATTTTTCAAAACTTGTGGAAGTTTTTGATAAACACCAAACGTCGTTTGTTTCTATCACACAACAGTTTAACACATCAACAAGTATGGGAAGATTGACTTTGAATATGCTATTATCATTTGCTCAATTTGAAAGAGAAGTGACAGGAGAAAGGATAAGAGACAAGCAACTAGCAACGGCAAAAAAAGGCTTATGGTGAAGTGGAGGGCAAATAAGCTTTGGATATAAAGCTATTCCTACAAATCCTGAGTTACTGAGTGGTTCTAGCCTCGCTACTGACATCCATGTCAGCTCGGCATTCCGACATCGTGTCTCCAAAAAATTAGTCCCTCATGAAGAGGAATCAATCAAACTCAAAAGAATCTTCGGATTATATTTAGAGCTTAAGAGCGTTCAATCACTCATGTATAGACTGGAAGATGAAGGAATACTAACGAGAAATAACAAAGCTTTTACAGCAGGGAATTTGTACGATATTTTAAAACGGAAAATTTATATCGGTAAAATAGAACACAAAAAACAAGTATACGACGGTATTCACGAGCCGATTATTGATTTTGAGATATTTAATAAAGTACAGGAATTACTTGCTAATAACTGTAATTCTCACAATCGAAGATACAAAGCAGAACAGCCTTCATTACTGGTAAGTAAATTATACGATGACAATGATTTCATAATGTCGCCGTCTCACGCAGTAAAGAAGTGCAAGAGATACCGCTATTACATCAGCCAAGCCTACCTCAGAAAACAAAAAGAATTATCAGGATCACTTCCTCAAGTACCGGCGAATGAATTAGAAGAGCATTCACTCCAACTTGTAAAATCGAAGATTGCAGAGATGTTAAAACTAGAAAATTACAATATCGAACAATATGAGTTATATAAATCCAATCTTGAAAACTATTTAGAATATTGGAGCTTGCAGAATAAGGAAACACATTTTATCGTAAGGGCAATTATTCACAAGGTTATAATCTCTCATATCAACATTATTTACTACCTTAATCCCAATTCACTAGAGGATATTTTTAATTTAATCACAAAGTACCCTTGTGGTATTACCAAACAAGAAATTACCAATTATGAAATTAAAAAAATAACAGATAACGAATATGAAATCATTATTCTACCTTGCGAACTTAAAAGAGTAAATCAAGGCAAGACCTTAATTGTTGGGAATCAAGATACAATACAAGATAACGGCATGATTAAAGCTTTAAAATCGTCTTGGGAATGGCATGAAATTTTATTAAAAGATGAGATTTATGCTAGCGAATTATCTAGACGATTAGGGTATACAACTCCAAGATATGTAGAAAATGTCTTGCGACTTAGATTCTTATCACCTAAAATTCAGAAGATGATATTAACTGGGCAACAGAAAACACATTGGACGAATAAATTGTTATTTAATATCAAATCTCATAATTGGTCAGAACAAGAAAGACAATTAGGGATAGGAAATACTTAAGAAACATCTAGAAAACCCCAAGAAAACAGCTACAAAAAATTGTAGCTGTTTTCTATACATTGATGATAAGTTTAATAGAATTTACCATCCAACGAACCTAACTTTTTCCCTTTTGAGAACGACCTGCCGTCGGAGCAATATTTTCTCAAAAATAGGTTCTCAGAAGTTCATTGTATAAATAAATGTAAGCTCCATCTCCCGTGTACCGCGGTGTGAAAACAAAAAACCACCATATTTCTACGGTGGTTTTAGAAATGGACGACTGTCCATCGGAGAGAGAGGGATTCGAACCCTCGAAACGTTGCCGTTTACACGCGTTCCAGGCGTGCGCCTTCGACCACTCGGCCATCTCTCCTTATTTTCTTATAGGAAATATTATATAGTATTTTAAAAGAATTGTCAATATATTTCACATTTTATTTTATATTCTTAGAACGAAACATTATAGAACTAAAATAGTATAATCTGAAATATACCATATACCTTTACCATTTCGGTATAAAGAAAATTGGTAACGGAATTTTCTATGGAAAAATTTAAAATTTTCCGTCGCTTCTGCATTTACTACAGCTTTATCACCTTTAATTACAGTATCTAAAATAGTATAGCTAATTATTGAATTATTCCAGTGTTCAGTAAGAAAACGTTGAAACGTCTTTAAGACTTCTGTTTTAGCACTGCTTGTTTTTGCTTGATCAAATTGATTTGCATAATTATTGAAACTGTATATTAATTGAGATTCATCAATATTAAGAAGAAATGCAGACCAATCTTTTTTCATTTGCGATTCAAAAAGATTAGCAACCACTTCATTAGGAAGTGAAGTATTTCGTACAGCAACCATGTGGGTTTGTTGAATATTGTTACTATTAATTTTATTTTGAACCATCAGATCCGGGGTTTGAAAAAACATAACGAGATCAGATACAAGAACATTTGTTCTATTATCCGGATACGGATAAAACAAGGCTTTCACATAATATCCTTGCTGCTCATTAATTGTATACAGTTCTCTTAAATTAAATTTTCTAAATAACGATTCTCCAGGTGCCAAATTTATCGTACGATACAAAGAAGGATTTCCGAATACTGTTTCTGTTTCGGATTGAATAACCGGATTGAGAGCTATTAATTCATTTCTTGATGTACGCAATTCAAACATGAACGATTGGTAAATAACATCAGAAAGAGTAAATTCAATATTTTGATTTGACTCATTAACAATAGTAAAGTAAATTTGTATTGGTTCACTGGGTGTATAGTTTTGTTTGAGAAAATAAATTTTGACTGAGAGCGAGTTGTCAACAGTAAAAGTTTGAGTTTGAACAAACAATAAGAAGCACCAAAGTAAAATTTTTATCATATATACCTCAAATTAATACTTTTTAAATATCGGAATTTTAGAAAAACTATTAAGATTACATACAAAGAATATATTTTTGAATATATTAAAAAATATATTGAAAAATATATTGAAATTTTTGTTAATACTGCTATACTATATGAATATAAAAATAAAATAATACATTAATACATCTTCAGGAGAGTTTATTATCATGAATAACATGTCTAGAAAAGTTGCTGTAATTGGAGTTGGAAATGTTGGACTAGGAACAGCTATTACAATTGTTCAACAAGGTATTGCAGATGAGTTGCTACTTATCGACCGAAATGTTTTTAAAACAGAAGGAGAAGCGTTAGATTTAGAAAACGCTATGCCTTATTTTTCTACCAGAACCAAAGTCCGCTTAGCGACTATGGCAGATGTAAGCGACGTGAATATTATTTGTATTGCTGCCAGTGCGGCTCCTCCATCAGGTGGAGACAGATTAGCTGAACTGGAGTTCAGTTCAAAAATTGTCAGATCTATTGTTCGTGAAGCAATGGATAACGGATTTAATGGAATCTTTTTGATTCAAACAAATCCTGTGGATATTATGACATTCCATGCATTAGATGAATCCGGACTACCTCCGCAAAAAGTTATTGGTACAGGAACATCATTAGATTCCGCACGTCTCAGACAAGTTATTGCTTCTATGTCCAAGAACAACATTGATATAAGATCCGTCACCGGTTATTCCTTAGGAGAACACGGTGATTCTCAAGCTATTATTTGGAGTAGTATTACAATCGGTGGAAAACCTTACCTCTCTTTGAGAGAAGAAAAACCTGAAATTTATGCAAAACACTCATTAGAAGAAATTCAAAAAACTATTCTCAAAATGGCATGGGATATTGTTGACAGAAAAGGAAATACCGCTTATGGTATTGGATCGGCAGCGGTTCGTATTATGAAAGCTGTATTCCAAGATGAAAAATTTGTTCTTCCCGTTTCCGTATACTTAAACGGAGAATACGGACAAAAAGATATTGTTGCAAGTGTTCCTGCTGTGTTGGGGCAAGATGGTGTTTTAGAAGTAATAGAAATTCCTCTTTCAGATTCTGAAAAAGCAAAATTAGATAAATCGTTTGCAACTCTTAAAAAGTACTGTGTAAGAAAAAACTCTTAAAAATTTAAATCCAAACGGGGGTGTTCGGCTTCGATCGGGAGATTTTTCGGTATATACTTCAAGCGGGTCTGAGCATATCCTTAAACGGCTCAAACTTATAGTTGCAAACGAAAACTTTGCTTACGCTGCTTAATTAGCACGTATCGAAATACTTTCTTTTGGTCTCTGAGAAAGTATTTTGATTATAACTTAGAGACATCGGTACAATATTAGTGGTATATTGTTCTTAAATTAACACTTGCAGTAAGAGTAGGTTTGTTTTTTTTCCAATCCTTACTTAAGATTTAAAAAATAACCAAGCTTGTGGATAAGGTATATGCCAAAACTTTCGGGACGCGGGTTCGATTCCCGCCACCTCCAATACCCATTTGGGTGATTACAACGGTTAAATATAGTATAATGCTATGTTTAACCGTTTTTCGATTTCTAAGATTTTTCTAGTGTGTATACATTGTACCTAAATTTGTGTATACCGTTGTACATCGAATTTTTGATTTTCATATCAAAATTGATGTTATGCACACCCTGTGATAAGGAATCGAAAATGGGATTATATCAAAGATCTAACGGATATTATTATTTGCAAATTAGAGAAAAATTGATAAATTAAAGCTCAAATTAGACTTTTTTAACTCTATATTTATGTTTTGAAAAATTTTGAAAATTACTATTTTTAGTGTATCTTATTATATAGTAAATAATAATGTACTTCAAAACGGAGTTTTTGGACTATATTTGAGGGGTTTTATAAAATTCAAAAAAGACTTTTATGACTCTATATTTATGTTTTGAAAAAAGTTATTAGTAATCATGGAAAGAGTTTTTTAGATTTACAAAACAAATTATTCATAGTATAATACCTAATATTCTATTATAGGTACATTATGTTAAAACAATATCTCTCAGAAATACAAAAATTATATAATCCCAATGCAAAAGAACATGCTTACAGAACTCCATTACAAAACTTATTGACTAATTATGTGGGAAATAATTATCAAGTACATCATGAGAATAAAAGCGATGATGGTGTGCCTGATTTCACAATAAGAACTAAAGACAATAGATTGATTGGATTTATTGAATGTAAAGATATAGATGTAGATTTATCGTCGGCAATTCAAAATAAAAAAAGTGCTAAAAATGGATATAAGCAATTAAAGAAATACTTAACCATAGCTCCTATTCTTATTTATACAGACTATATCAAATTTTATTTATTGAGTTTGATTGATAATAAAATAGAAATTCTTGATAAATGTGTTTTGTTAGATGATATTCAAGATAAGGTCAATCTTAATGATGAGCTTGAAGCTAAGTTTTTTGCGTTACTAGATACCTTCTTACAAAGTAAACCTCAAGCAATCAAAAATCAAAATGCTTTTATTTCACAAATAGCTCGACAAACTAAGATATTAAATGAACAAATATTAAACGAGTGTAAAGATAGTACTTCCTATTTTAAGCAAGAAATTCAAGAGCTTTTTAATAATACTATCTTTAAAGATCTAGATGATAGTGATTTTAGTGGTGCTTTTTCACAGCTTATTACGTTTTCGTTGTTATTTTATCGATTGACAGAAAGGAAAAGTGTGACCCTTGATACATTCAAAAAAATGCCTAATTATATCCCTATATTCAAAGAGCTCCTTAATGTGTTTGATCCGAATCGTTGTCATTCTATTATGCTTTATACGATAGAGAGTATCGTAGATAGTATTAATGCTTATGATGAAGAGATGTTTCATAAAGAATTATCCTACAAAGACAGTCATGATGTACAAGATCCGTTTATTTATATGTATGAAAATTTCTTAAAAGAATTTGACCCCGATGTTCGTAATGCTCGAGGGGTATTTTATACACCGTTGGAAGTTGTCCGTTATATGATTCGTTCATTGGATGAATTATTGAAAGACAGATTATCTTTATCAAATGGTTTGCAAAATAAAGACGTGCATATATTGGATTTTGCTACGGGTACGGGGACTTTTTTACTGGGAGCGATAGAATATATCTATACCAATCTAGCCAAATCCAACAATCAAGGACTATGGAAAGGACAAGTATCAGAATTTATTTTGAAACAGCTCTATGGTTTTGAGTTTTTAGTCGTGCCTTATGTTTTGGCACACTTTAGGATTCATGAGTATTTGAATGCTTGTGATTATGAGTATCAAAAAAACGAGAGATTGCGATTGTATTTGACGAATACGTTGGATAATAGTGAAACTTCTCACGTTCCTATGTTTCCGAATTTAAATCACGAAGCCGATATGGCATATAAGATTAAAAACGAAAGTCCCATTTTAGTGATTATGGGGAATCCTCCTTATAATAGTTCAACATCTCCGATGAATTCTAAAAAATGGATTACGGATTTGGTGGGAACTTATCAAACAGGACTTAGTGGGACGGAAAAAGGTAAACTCACTTATGATGAAATTAAATTTATTCGATTTGCTCACTGGAAATTAGAGAATGTAGACAAAGGAATTATGACTATTATTGTGAACAATAATTTTATCAATGGGATTTCGCATAAAGTTATGCGAGAAGAATTGATGAAAACTTTTGATGAGATTTATATTTATGATTTGCATGGAAATATCAATAAAGGCGAAGTCAATCCTGTAAACGGCTCACAGGATTTTAATGTTTTTGATATTAAGAATGTTGGTGTCTGTATAGCGACTTTTGTAAAGACGGGGATTAAGGACAATCCCAATAAAGGTGTCTATTATCAAGAGATTTACGGTACTCAAAAAGAGAAAAAAGCTCATCTTAATGAACTAAGCTGGAAGCAAGATACTCAAGACAAAAAATGGATTAAACTAGAAGAAAATAAGAAGTGGCACTGGTTTGTGCCTAAGACGGCAGATACTCAATACTGGGAAGAGTTTATCGGATTACAGGATATTTTTGAAATAGTTAAAAGTGGTATTAAATTTCGTAAAGATAATTTACTTGTACGATCTCACTTTACTAAAGAATCAGTTCAAACTATGCTTGATGAAATGCAAAGTAAATCGAATGATTATATTTTATCAAAGTATAATACAACAGAAACAGACGATTGGAAATTAGATAATAAAAAGCAATATTTCATAGATAAAGATTATCAAAATATACAACAAGTCCATTATAGACCTTTTGATTTTATGTACACATATTATCCACCACATATTAATAAAATTATTGTACGTGGGGATGACCGTTACGGTACGATGAAACACCTCATCGATAGAGATAATATGGGCTTGGTGTTTACAAGAAGTTTTGTAGAAAAAACATTTCAACATGTATCTGTTGTAAATATGCTAATCGATATTCATGTGAATAGTGGACAAGACTACATAGCCCCTCTCTATCTCTATACAGAGTCAGATACTGAGGGATTAGGATTTTCCGAGACCAAGACTCCAAACTTTACGAAAGCGTTTAACGAAATAATAAAAAATCATCCCATCCTATCACACAAAACACCTGAACAAATACTCGCCTATATCTATGCTATACTTTATGCTCCTAGCTATCGTTCCAAGTATGCTGAAGATCTCTCTTACGACTATCCACGAGTACCCTTTATCACCGATAAAGATAAATTTGATGAGCTTGAGAGACTAGGACAGGAACTTATCAATCTCCACTTGATGAAAATGATTCCCGATCATGATATCGGCTATCCAATAGATGGTGATAATATCGTAGATAATCCTAGATATCTCGATAATAAACTCTATATCAACGGTACCCAATATCTCACAAATATAGACGAAAAAACTTATAATTACACCATAGGTGGCTATCAAGTCATTGAAAAGTGGCTCAAATCTCGCAAAGAAACAACACTATCTCTTGACGATATCAGACACCTTCAAAATGTTTGTGTTATTTTAAAACACACTATTAAATTACAAGATGAGATTGATAGCGTATGGAGGGAGATAAATGCATAATTGGTTATTAGAGTATAAAGATTTATTAGAGATCTATCTTGGTATTATAAGTACTATAGGTACAGTCTTAATCCCTTTACTACTTACATGGATAAGATTTACAATAAATAAAATAAAGGTTGAAGAACAACAAAAGCGACAGAAAGAGCAACAAAAACAATTATATCTCAATGCTATAAAAAATGATAGATCTATTATAGCAGTACAGTTTTTGGAGTGTAAGTCAAACGTATAGGTTCTTTTTCTTTAATAAATACTATGATACTAATATTTATTAATTGCGATTTGTTATTGTGATAGATCCTAAGATATTTTTAACAGAATTGTCAATTTGTTTTTTGAGTTGATCGGGGTTTTGTAAAAACTCGTTATATTCCTTAGCGGTTTGAATAATTGCTTCTTCTGTACTAAAAACAGGTTTCCACCCTAGGTCTGAAATAATCAACGAAGGATCTAGTCGAAGTTTTGCCATTTCATGGGCAAAATATGCATTTTTGTCAACTTCATAATATCCTTTATTGATGGTATTAATAAAGAGTTTGACAATATATTCTACGGTATGCTTATCTGAATTATCAAGTGGTGCAATATTGTATGAAGATGAAGGAGTTTGTTGTTGAGTTATAATTGTTTTTCCAATGAGAAGGTACCCTATAATCGCATCCATTACATGCTGCCATGGGCGAATACTATTGGGGTTTCGAAGAGAGACAGATGTATTTTGTTGAATGGATCTCACAATATCAGGAATAATGCGATTTTCCGCAAAATCTCCCCCTCCAATCACATTCCCAGCACGTACAGAAGTAATACCTACTGAAGAATCTTTATAAAATGAATATCTATAAGAATCAATAGCGAGTTCACACATTGCTTTGCTTGCAGAATAAGGATCATAGCCCCCTAATCTGTCTGTTTCACGGTAAGGGTATGTCCATTCATAATTATGGTAGACTTTATCTGTTGTAATCATAACCATTGCTTGGAGATTATCTACATAACGACAAGATTCTAAAATATGGATCGTTCCCATAACATTAATATCGAATGTTTCTACAGGAGTTTTATAACTTTCTAAAACAAGTGGTTGGGCAGCAAGGTGAAAAACTATATCAGGGTTGATTTGTTTTATTTGGGAAATTAACAACTCTTTATCTCTTATATCCATAATATAGGAAAATATATCATCATCAGTCGATGACATATTGAAAATTTTATGATCCCCTTCTTCAAGTCCAATTCCGTAAACTGTTGCACCTAATTGTAATAGAGTACGACAAAGCCATGTTCCTTTAAATCCCGTATGCCCAGTAATAAGAACTTTTTTATCTTTATAACAAGAAAACATAGTAAATCCTATTTTTTATTATTTATAAATTCTTTAAAGCAAGAAACTACATAGTCTATCATCTCAGGAGTAATTCCTTGATAAAGTCCAATCCAAAATGTATCATTCATGATTTTATCTGTTATTGCTAAGTCACCTACAACACGGTGTTGGACTCCTTGCATCATTGGTTGTTTAAGTATATTCCCAGCAAATAATAATCGTGTACCAATTTTTTTAGAATTTAGGAATTGGACAAATTCATTACGTGTAAATGGGGCTGTATCTTTAATAGTCAACAAAAACCCAAACCATGAAGGATTACTTTTAGGTGTTGCTTCAGGAAGAATAAAGTATTCTGTGAATTCTGCTAGCTTTTCTGAAAGAAGTTGAAAATTCCGTCTTCTTATATTGATAAATTCTGGAAGTTTGTCCATTTGTGCATCAGCAACTGCAGCTTGCATATCAGTAATTTTGAGATTATACCCTACATGGGAATAGACATATTTGTGATCATAACCTTCTGGGAGTCCTGCAAAACGCTGTTCAAAACGTTTGCCACAAGTGTTGTCAACTCCAGGAGGACACCAGCAGTCTCGCCCCCAATCACGGAAACTTTCTAAAGATTTTTTAATAAGAGGATTGTTTGTAAGAACAGCACCTCCTTCTCCCATAGTAATATGGTGAGCAGGATAAAAACTGAGTGTTGAAATATGTCCAAAAGTTCCAAGATTTTTACCGTCATAGGTACCACCAAGAGCATCACAACAATCTTCAATAAGCCATAGATTGTGTTTGTTGACAAATGCCATAATCGCATCCAAATCAAAAGGATTTCCTAATGTATGGGCTATCATAATTGCTTTTGTTTTTGGAGAAAGAGCTTCTTCTAATTTTGTGACATCAATATTATAGCTAGGAATTGTTTCATCAACAAAAACAGGGATTAATCCATTTTGAATAATAGGATTAACTGTTGTTGGGAATCCTGCTGCTACCGTAATTACTTCATCTCCAGCCTTTAGTTGACGCTCTTTTAATAAAGGAGAAGTTAGAGCTGTAAATGCTAATAAGTTTGCAGAAGATCCTGAATTACAAGTTAGAGCATATTTTACACCGACAAATTCACGAAGTTTCTTTTCGAAGCTTGTATTGAAGCGATATGTAGTTAGATGAAAATCCAAAGCACTCTCTACAATAGCACATACTTCTTTATCATCAAAAATCTTCCCTGAAATCGGTACAGGAGTTTCTCCAGCAATAAAAGGTTTTGGAGCAAATTTTTGTACTATATATTGTTTTGTTAATTCTAAGATTTGTTGTTGGAGTTGTTCTAATGTCATAATTCCACCTTTGATTATTTGTGCTATGTCGGGAGACAGTTCTCCCCTTTAATTATTTTTTGTATTCCTTCTTCAAAGGATATCCGAGGACTAAAGCCTGTATGTGTTTTTAGTAAATCAATATTTGCTTGTAAAAACATTACTTGATTTTCGCTATAAGGTTTTGCTCCAATATTGATTAAGGATTCTTTATTGAGAATTTGTCCAATGATATGGAGATAGTATTT
This sequence comes from Brevinemataceae bacterium, assembly GCA_051647535.1. Taxonomy (GTDB): domain Bacteria; phylum Spirochaetota; class Brevinematia; order Brevinematales; family Brevinemataceae; genus Brevinema_A. The sequence goes on along the minus strand of JBOFEA010000018.1, from coordinate 169,144 downwards.
GAGTGCTTGCCCTTCCCCACTACCAATATTATATAATACTTGATTCTTTCCTTTTAAACCTAATAAATATAACGCTTCCGCACAATCAGATTCATAAAGATAATCCCAAATTTGTTCACTTGGAGTCACTTCTATTGTTTGATTTTGAGTTAGATTACGGATACAAGAAGAAATCAAGGTATTAGCTCCGTCATGTTCTCCGTAAACACTAAAAACTCTTGTCCAAATAAATCGTATGTTTAGCTCTCTACAAAGAAGCCCAGCTAAGCGTCCCGCAGCATATTTAGAGATTCCATAAGCAGAATCAGGGTTCACAGGAGAATCAGGGGAAACCATCCCGTTTACACGCCCATATTCAGCTTGCGATCCAGCTCCAATAAATCCCTCACAACCTAATTGATACGCAAGCTTAACCGCTTCTAAAGTTTGCTTGATATTTTCTGTTTGATATGTTGGATCATTACGGGTTTCATGTGCAGTTGCTTTCCATCCAAAATGGTAAAAAACATCATAATTATCTTCTGTATTAATAGATAATAAATTATCATTATCACATTCCAAAATTTTCACTAAAGGAGAATTAGGAATATTGTTACGACGGTGAGAATTCGGACGAATGATAGCTAGTACTTCAATATTTTCTCCAATACATTTATTGATAAGAGAAATACCAAGCATTCCCGTAGCTCCTGTGATCACGATTTTTTTCATGCTTTCTCCAAATTATAGTTTAACTCTTTATTTTAATTTTATTGATGAATTTATAGACAAAATTGATTAGTGAATAAATGAGCTGCTTAATTGAATTAAAGATTCCTATGGAGTTTACAATTTCTACTTTTAAATTATATATTTCTGTATTTTGTGGATATAATAAATATAATATATAAGATAAGTTATGATCTTTTAAAAAAGATCGTATAGTACATTGTTCTGATCGAGAATAATTAATATAAGTATGTACCCATTGATAAAAATGATACGATAATCGATATTGTAATTGTGCTTTTTGCCGGTTTGAAAAAGTAGAATTTTCATAGTGTGTTGATACTAATTTTAGCATCGTAAAAACTTGTTGAAAGTTTGAGCTATATTTTTCAATGGATTGGCAACCTATATTAGCTGTAATCCCTGACCCCATTCGATAATTATATCCGTAGAATGATAAACAAGTACAACTTTGGCTATAAAATATAAGTAATGCTGTATGAGCAAAATCTTCCATTATTTTTATATTACTGTATTCTTTCAAGAGATGACCGACTTTTTGATAAATATCTCTTTTAGCAATATATTGGACTACACCATATCCCAAAGTATTTTTTATAAAAGTATCTTCCGATAAAAATCGAAAATCAATAAACTTATTAAATAATTCTTCTTTATTTAGTACTTGATCTGATATATTCACAAAAGGGTAAGTTTTTGTACATTTTACTTTTTGCAAACCAATATAACATAAATCACTCTTTGTTTTTATGAGAGCATTATAAATTCTTTCACAGGTATCTAATTCTAACCAATCATCACTATCAACATGTTGTACATAATCTCCAGTAGCTTCTAAAGCCCCTAAGTTTCTGGCAACTAAACTACCCCTATTTCTATCTAAAGAGATTAATTTTATCCTATTATCTGTTTTTTGATAAGATTCAACAATCTCTATACAATTTCCTAGAGACTTATCATTAACAACGATAATTTCGATTTCTTTTAGTGTTTGATTTACTATACTATCTAAACATTGACACAAATATTTTTCTGTGTTATGAACAATTACAACAATAGATATTTTTGGATTCATTTTTTACCTTTATTATTAAATTTTTATAAACGAAACAATACTTTACCTACGAAACTGGTTCCTTTATTGATAATTTTTTGAAAGATAATTCTTATTAGATACCAATACGTTTTTGGGTGTTGCTGCCTAAGCTCATGTTTTAGAAACATTGGAATAAGCTTTTTTGTTCCATGTTGTTTTTTATAGTTAATTAACCAATATTTAATAATATAAGCTGATTCTATAGAAGAATCTCGAAAAGTATAATCAGGAAACTTCTCATAAGCAAGTTTGGTGATTTTTTCAATAGTTTCAGGAATTTGATAGAGCTTATCTAAATAAGTATTATTAGAATCTTGCCCCTGTTCATGGTGATTATAAACACCAAAAATCACACTATTAATAAAATACACATCTCCATACAAAGGTAAGACTCTCCATAGCCATCTATCATGGCCAAAAGTATCCCACATAAGGATCTGAGAGTCATCTAAGTATTCTTTCCGTACAATACCAAAAAACCCATCAATATGGGGATAGCCTTCTTGTTCATAGTTTTGAAAAAAATCTATACCTTTAATTAAAGGGATAGATTTCGTGGAGTTTATAGTAATAGAATTTGTCAATTCATCATGAATTTCGCAAACTCCACGAACCAAAGCAATATTAGGATTTTCTTCCATTACAATAACTGCTTTAGAAAAAATTGTAGAATCCCCCATATAATCATCATCACAAAGAATCATAAAATATTTTCCTGTAGCTTTTTGGTAGGCTTGCTGACCGTTTTTAACGGGACCAATATTTTCGCTATTTCGTATATAAACAACTCGAGAGTCATCACTGTATTCTTGCATCAGTATATCTGTACCATCGGTAGATGCGTTATCTGAAACTATCACTTCAATATAAGGATAGTCTTGAGATAAAACACTGTTAATAGCTCGTTTGAGCATATTTTTACGATTGTAAGTAGGTATTATTATTGATAATATAGGGGGTTGGTTCATCATTTTGTCCTAAAACACTTAATTTAAGTATCGGTTGATATTTTCATAATTTTATTATATTCATCTCTATCTAAAAATGGAAACATATCTTCAAGAGATGGTGATACCATAGTACCATCGTCAAGTTTGCGAGCTGATAGCTTTGGAGTAAAAATATAATTTGAATCAACCATCACTTCACAAACAACAGGACCTTCTATAGCAAGAATTTGATTTAATTGTTTATCAAGATGATTGGGATCGGTAATTTTTACTGTTGGTAATCCAAAAGCTTGTGCTACTTCTGTAAAATCTGGGCTAGAAAATCCACTTTCTTTTGTAGAATGAACTTTTCTTCCTTCAAAAAAATTGTTTTGCGTTTGAGTAATAGAAATATAGCTTTTGTTATTAATAATAAAGAGTTTTAAAGGGATATTGTAGTGTTTTACTGTTTGTAATTCTTGAAGGTTCATCATTAAAGAACCATCTCCTTCTATACAAATTACAGATTTTTTACTACTCCAATATGCTCCAATTGCAGCTGGAAGTCCATAGCCCATACTAGCATTTCCTTTATTCCAAAAGATACGTTGACCTTGATGATTTTCTCCTACTTGATAGGTTATTACACATGTTGAAGCATTTGAAGTAATGATTGTATCTGTTGTTTTTTTAGAGAGGGTATGCAGAAAATAATAAGGATTGAGTATATGAGTATTAGATTGATATTCCAAGGTGTTTTTAAAAGAAAATTTTTCTTTCTGATCAAGACACCAGTTAAGCCATTTTGGACTTTCTATTGTTGGTATAGCCTTTAACAAAGTTGGGAGTAATTCTCCTAAATCAGCTTGTATTTTTAAATCAGGAATAACAGTAGGCTTATCCAATTCTGGTTTATCAATATCAACAATGATTTTATAAGCATTTTTAGCAAAATTTTCGTAATTATAGCTAGCAGAAAAAATACTATTTCTTGTTCCAAGGCATAAAACTACATCGGCATTTTGAAGAGCAAAGTTTCCTGAGCGTTGCCCAACCATTCCTATTCTGCCTACAAAATTTGAGTGATGGTAATCAAGAAGATCCATCCCACAGAACGTTGTCACAACAGGAATGTTCGTTTTTTTAAGAAGTTGAAGAAAGGTTTCTACTTGTTTTGATAAGCGAATCCCTTGTCCAGCAATAATTAATGGACGTTGAGCTGTAGTTAATTTCGCAATAATTTGATCTATTTGTAAATTATAGACAGGTTTTTGAGGAGGGGTAAATTCAATGAGTTGGGTAGGATCAATCATTGCACCTTGTACATCTAAAGGAATATCCAACCAAACAGGTCCTTTACGTCCATTTATCGCTTCATAAATAGCTTTATCAAGATGGTATTTAATAGACAAAGGATCCGTAATCATAACCGCATATTTTGTCAATGGAGTTACCACTGAAACAATATTAACTTCTTGATCTCCAAGTTGTCTTAAAGGAATTTGTGGACAAGATGCTATCGTTGTAGTAAATTTCACTTGTCCTGAAATATACAGTACAGGAACACTATCTGTCCATTGACCAAAAACACCATTAAGACAGTTAAGTCCTCCCGGCCCTGTAGTGATATTAACAACAGCTAATTCCTGATTATATCGGGAATATCCTTCAGCCATCATTGCTAATGCTTGTTCGTTGTGAGCAGTAGAGTAGACAATATGTTTTCCAAAACTATCATTGAGGTGCATAGCTCCACCTCCAGAAACTAAGAAAACATGAGAAATATTATATACTTCTTTAAGATATTGAGCAATAAAATCAGAAACTTTAATCATTAAGATCCCTCTTTAAAAAGATCAGCAGTGAACTGCAAACCCAGTAAACTTTCATCAATAGATGTATTTGAAATAGTAATCGAACACTCTAAGAGATGTTCTAAAAATTGTTTGATTACAGGAAGCTTTTTAGCAATTCCTCCTGTTAAAACAATATGATTTTTTGGCAAATTATTTTCTTGTATTATTGTCACGTATTGACGAACATAACTGGCAAGTAAGGAGCTGACATAATATTTTAATGTAAATTCTTTTTCGGTGATTCTTGTGATAGCACCACCATCTTTAAATCCATAAGCACTCTCAAAAACAGTAAGATTTATATCAAAAGGAGCATTCAATAGGTCATCTAATGTTAGTGAACTTAATATATCCCATGAAGATTTTGTTCCCTCTCCAAATGCTATACAATCATCAATAAATCCCATAAAACAATTTAATGCTCTTCCTGATGGAATATGGGTTATAATCGACAATGTTTGATTATTTAAATAAGGACGTTGATCTAACTTTTGATCTGGGAATAATTTATCAATAAAGGCAACTTGTGATCCTGTGCCTAGATTAAGAATCAGTTGTTCTTTTTCTAAATGTATTCCATATAAGGCACATTGGTTATCACCTATAGCCGTATATAGAGGAATATTTTTATATGTTGATGTTTGAGTAACGATTGGAGTATATGGATTGGTTGAGATATTATATCCAAAAGAATGATAACAGTTTTTTAATTCTTGGTAAATCTCATTATGGTAGATATCCCATATACCAAATCCTGCAAGTAATGTAGAATGAATGAAAGTTGATCCAAAAATTTCAGGTAAGGAAATCATTTTGTAATTTCCTTGAGGAAGTTGCTTATCTCGAATAAGATGAAGGACATTTACTACTGGTAAGCCATTCCGAATTTTCATTCCTGTATATTGTCTAAATTGAGGACAAGCATTTTTAAGATACTCTAATGTTGAAACTCCATCAATTAGCTCTGAAGCTCTATTATCTTGCCAACTTATGTAATTAGTAACAAAATTTCCTTGCATATCTTGCAGAACAAAACCATGCATTTCTGAACAAATAAAAATACCTTTTAAAGGTTTGGAAGATAAAGCCATATATTCATCAACAATATTTTGAAAGAGTTTTAAAAGTTTTTGAGGAGAAACTTCAAAATGTTTATCTATAGAACATATTGGTGCTGAAGGAGGAAAATCTTTTATATACTGCAAAGCATTGTGTTCGTACAAGGCTGTTTTAACTCTTGAAGCTCCAAAATCAATAAGCAAGAAAGACATTAAAATTCCTCTTGCAAAATCGCATTAACTTCTTGAAGTAGTTTATCTTCTATTTCTGTTTTAATAAACACTGTTTTTCCTAAGTTTTCAATAAGAACGAGAGAAACTGAGGAGCCTTTTACTTTTTTATCTTTACGTACTACATCCAGTAAATTTTTTGTATCTATATACTTCACGTCGTCAATTCTTAATAATTCCAAAGCTTTTGTTTTAATACGATTATACAACTCTAAAGCTAACAACCCTTTGTCCAAACTGATCTTATTAACAATAATAATTCCTAAAGCAACTGCCTGTCCGTGAGGGATTTTATAGTTTGCTAAAACTTCTAAAGCATGCCCAAAAGTATGTCCATAATTAAGGCTTTTACGATGATTTTTTTCAAATTCATCTTTTTCAATAACAGCTTTTTTAACATATAGAGAAGATAAAATTAATGTTTTAAGGTCAGTAATATTTTCAACTCTTCCTTGATGTACAAGTGATTCATAAATCTTAAAAACTGGTTCTCCACCTGTAATTAACAATTTTAAAATTTCTCCAAGCCCTGAACGGATTTCAGATTCTTGTAAGGTATTTAAAAATAAAGGATTTAGAACAATTTTTGTGGGAGCGGAGAATAGAGCAACTTGATTTTTTGCATTATTGTGATTGAGGCCTGTTTTACCACCAATACAGCTATCACACATAGCAAGTAGTGTGGTAGGAAAGTAAACCCAACTAATCCCGCGTTTATAGGCAGCACCAACAAAAGCACCTATATCTTGAATGATTCCACCACCAACAACTAAAAGAGTTTCTCCTTTTGTAAAAGCATGTTTTTCTAAAAAACTAATAACTTCTAGTGCCGTATAGACGGTTTTATTCTCTTCAGTTGCGTCAATAATATATAATTGTTCAGCATCAATATCGAGTTTACTAAAATATAAATCATAGACCTTTTTATCAATCAATAAAACATTTTTAGGATTTTCGTTCAACAAATTTGTAATGAGCGTTGTTGCTAGTGGAGAGTTATCCCATTCAAAAAAATAGTTTGAAGGAGACGATATAATTTCAAAACTATCATTTTCCAAATAGTTTTGAGAAATAGTAAGTACATCTCCATCTATAAGAAATTGATTCATTTTTGGTGTCCTCCTACAATAAACCCACCATCTACAATAATGTCTTGTCCTGTAATGTATGTATTATTCTCACTACATAAAAAGTATACAACTTTAGCAATTTCATCCATTTGAGATAAACGCCCTAGTGCTGTTTTTTGAGCAAGAAACTGTATTCTTTCTTTTGTATTATTCTTTTGCGTCATTTGTGTGTCAACAAATCCCGGAGACACAGTGTTTATTAGAACATTATCACTACCGAATTCTAATGCTAATGTTTTTACTAAGCCATTCAATGCATGTTTTGACATTACATAGGCTGCACGACCATCTCGCCCTACAGAACCGTATAAAGAAGAAATCGCAACCACATTTCCTTTGTTTTTTCTTAGCATTTGTGATAAGTGTTTCATTATTTGAAAAAAAGAAAATGTGTTGATTTGCATGGTTATATTAATATCGCTTAATGTCAATTTTTCAAAAGGATAAGGGTCATTATAACCCGCACAATGTACAAAAGAATCAAAAATATGATTATTATGATGAAAATAATTATCAATATTTTTTGATTCACTTAAATCTAACTCCTGCCTTGCGGGAGAAATTACTTCAAATCCTTGTTTTTCAAATTCTAATCTAATACTATTACCAATATCTCCAGTACCACCTGTAAGCAATAATTTTTTCATATTAATATTCCTACATTAATTAAATAGAAATTCCTCTATTATAAATCTTTTCTTTTAGGTGTTTATCTTGAGCATAAATTGAGTCAATATTATCAATATGTATAGCAACATCTGCTTTAATATCGTTTTTCAAAATTTCTCCATTCATCAGTTCACGACAAGAAATTTGTCCTTTTTGAAGAGGAATAGCTAAATATACATCTTTTTCTGTAAGTGTATCACCAGCTTTTAAATCATGTTTTGCATAAACACCGCGAACTAATTTATCAAGGTATTCGATTTCTTTTTTAGGAGGAATCCGTTTTTGTGTACCTGGAGCTCCACAAATTTCTTTTGCTTTATGCCAAGCTTTAATCCAACGATCTAAGTCAGACGGTAATGAATTGTATGGAGAAAGAGTGATTCCATCATAATCAAGATCAATATGACGTTCAAAAGTTTTTGCTCCCTTTGCATAAGCAATAAGCATTGTGGATTCGATATCTTCATTATATTCATGGGTTGAGAATCCAATAACAAGTTCAGGGTAACGATTTTTTAAGAAATCAATTTGATTAAGCTCCAACTCATTCTTTTCAGAAGGATAGATGGATACACAGTGATTTACAGATAAAGGAATTGCTCTTTTCCCAAAGAAATGAACAATATCATCTACATCTTTTAAAGAAGATCCTCCTGTAGAAACAATAACAGGTTTTCGTGTTTCTGCGATTGCTTCTAATAAAACCCAGTCATTGAGATCAGATGAAGCTACTTTAATAATATCAACATCTAAATCCATACATGTCTGAACAGAATGTTCATCAAAAGGAGTTGACATAGTAATACAACCTGAATGTTTCACATCATGAATAAGCTCTGCATACTCTTCAAAATTAAGCTTGGTTGCCATTGTCTTTTTAATATAACGATCATCAAAATTTTTAAAATCTTTATGGATAAAACGATCAACATCTCTAAACTGTAGTTTTATTGCAGCCTTGATATTATTAAAACGAACAACTTGGGCAAATTCTGAGATAATTTTTTTACCACGTTCCAACTGTCCTAAATGATTGTTTGCGACTTCTAAAACAAACAAATCTTCAAAAATTTTATTTTTTTCTTTCACGAAAAACATCCTTTCTTTACTTTAAAAAATTGAAAATATAAGTGTTAATAAAATATGCATCTCTATCATTATTATTTGATAAAGTTTCTAATAGTGTAATAGCTTTAACCAATAGGCGTGTGCATTGCACATTGCTACCCCTACTCTTGATGTTTGACAAATAGATATCATTATCGCTAAAGACACCACTTTATCCATAGAAAACTCTTGAGATCCTGCAAATTATTTTAGTGTATTACCTTCATTAAGGTTTTCCCTTCAATTTCCAAACATCTTGCTGGAAAGTCAGGATATGTAATTTGGGAGTTGTTAATAATTCTGAAATTTTATTGCTTCAGTAAGCTTGTATTTGGTTATTTCCATACATATATTACAGAACTTTAAATAGAAAAAGACTATTTTTTCCAAGGTGCATTATCTGCTACCCATAATTCTTCAAGAAATTGTTTATCTCGAAGGTTATCCATACACTGCCAAAAACCATTATGGGTAAATGCTTGTAATTCCCTATTTTTTGCTAAATTTTGCAAGGGTTCTTGTTCAAAAATCAAATTTGATGAATTATCAAGATACTCAAACACTTTTTTATTGAGAATAAAATATCCCCCATTAATATAGTGTCCATCACCTTGGGGCTTTTCCTCAAAATCATATACTTCAGTTCCCTCCAAGCGGAGAGCTCCAAAACGTCCTTGTGGTTGAACAGCTAACATTGTTGCGATTTTCCCATGCTTCTTGTGAAATTCTACTTCTTTTGGTATATCCACATCCGCAACTCCATCTCCATAGGTAAGAAAAAAACTTTCATCAGCATCAATATAAGAGGCAATTTGCTTAATACGTGATCCTGTCATGTTTTTATCCCCTGTATGTACAAGATGGATTTTCCAAGGTTCTTTATTATATTTAGAATAGTTAAATCGAGTTTCATTGGAAGTGAAATCAATTGTTAAATCACTAAGATGTGCCATATAATTCATAAAAAATTCTTTAATCATAAATCCTTTATAGCCTAAGCAAATAACAAATTCATTATACCCAAAAGAAGAGTAATATTTCATAATATGCCAAATGATAGGGAGTCCACCTATTTCTACAAGAGGTTTTGGTCGAACATTTGTTTCTTCTCCAAGTCTCGTTCCCATTCCTCCAGCTAAAATCACAACTTTCATTTTCAACTCCATTACAGAATTAGAGTGTCACTTATTTTAGAATTATAATATAGGAAACATTATAACATATTACGATATTTTTTGTCAATATTCATTGCTTTCGGTTTGCGTTTTTTCTAAGATTTATACCTTAATCTTGAAGTATCACTCGAAGTATCAAATGTTTTAGCAATCTAATAATTGAAATAGAACATTCCTCTTTCTTTGCTATTTCTACCAAATTAAATCCCTTGATAAGTTATTTTTGTTCTTCGCCTAGAATCCTTTTGCCTTTTTAAAATAACTAATACATCTGCTGAACTCAATTCTCTTTAGCCTAGCAATTTACTTAGCTTCATCAGAAGAATAATTTCTAGAACCACAAATATTTAGCGAACCATTATTCTCAAGTTCTTTCTTTTATTGAACTAAGCTTCGTATGCTAATCCCAATATTCTTCGCTCACCATTGTGCCTTCAAAAAATTCTTATGATCCTGATAGTATTGGTTTTATCTTTATTTCTTTGTGTCCTTCGTTAGTATCCGTCTCTAAAGATAATTCAGTAGACAGTGTAGATTCTGATGTTTTCTGTTGCGTAGCAAACGATCCAAAAAATAAGAAAATCAATAAGAGTAAAAATTGTATAAATACATCAATCTCAAATATTTTCTCAGTACAAATATATTCTATATATTTGTAAACTATTGTTTTGTCAACAAATTCTCCTAAACAATATCCTTTTTCATACTTTCAATCTATCACGATATAAATATCTTAAAATACTAGTATTTTTATACTCAATGCACCTGTGATTCATAAATAATTCCATATACTTTCCCCTGCCAAAGGGTAATTTGCCCATTAACAGGAAATGAGATTAAAAAAAATACAAGGGAATGTTAGCGTAAAAAATGAGCAAAGTTCACTAATGACTAAAAGATCAACATATACAAAAACAACCACTTGAACAAGCGGTTGTTTAGTTGATATACATATTATTTCTTAACTTTAATATTTCGTTTTATCATAAATCTTATGATGATCTTTATACATTTCAACATATTAAAAATCACCTTTACTACTGCGTTAGAAGATAAAATTGTCCACTCATGTTGCATTCCTTTTTTATCAAAGGCAATTTGCATTTTTCTTTTAATATACTTTTGTTCCACTTCTAATGTTTTTTGCCTTACCATTTCTTCACGAATCGCAACAGGACTTTTTACAAAATCCAACAGTGCATTAGCTGATTTTTCTTCTGCTCCTTCAAAGTGATCATCTTTCTCCGGTGCTAAAGGCAATAACTCATTAAGAGGTGTATCATCACAGATAGAATAAATCTTTATTCCAGGTATAGAACTCGCAAGGATAATGCTTTCTTTTTCCATTTGAATATTATGATATTGCTGTTCTTCTCCTTTATTAAAGAAAAAAGAACCGGAAAAATTATTAAAAGAAAATGTCTGTTGCCGAAGTTCATCGAAGACAGGATGATTGCTTTCTTGATAAACATAAGTACTACTTTTTTGATAAAAATCTATTCCTACAAGATAGATTTCTTTATATCCTAAAGAAATAGCAGTCAATAAAGCCATTGTTCCCGAAGTAGGCCAAACAGTATAAAACCATTCATAAAAAAGTATATGGCGTTGGAATAACGGATTTTTATTTAGAATATCGTATACCGAAGAAAAAACTCCTTGAAACTCAGGAGCAATAAAAGAAGAATTACCAGTTAAATAAAAATCTTTGAAAAAATATTCCTTATTTCTCTCAAGCAAACAACAATACAAATACGCTTCTTTGATAAATTCAGGACATTTAAAATACGCAGTGACATTTTTCCCCAAAAAATATTTCTCTTCAAATGCAAATTGATTCATTCGAAAACAATCAAATTCTTTCGGAACTCTTCGATAATTAATTTGACCAACCGACGGACCACATCCTGCAATAACTACAGAAGTTTTTCTCATACTTACCTTCTATCTATAATAATATAGAGATTTCTATAAATTATATATTGAATTAAATAATACAAATACTTGTTAAACATAATAAACGTTATTGACAATATTAAGAAAATTACACTCTTACTAAAAAAAAATTGAAAATAATAATTAACGTGAAAATTTGAAACTTTGAAACTTTTTTGAATACTTCTGCTATCATCAAAACAAAGACAATAGCCGTATATTATATACCATAAAAATATACTATTGTCAACAATATGTGACACATATAAATATAATCAAATACTTAGTTTTGAACCTATCTCATGATAATATACACTAATTCATGATTATCACAGCATATAAAATCCAATTCCGAACTCTATTCATCCTAAGTACAAGAGAAATTGTTACTATTCGAAACAATACACACGAACATATATACTATTTTTTTACTTGCATACTCACCATTTTGATTATATTAATACACACTTTACATAAAATATAGTAATGTCTGATACTCTATATTTTCAATTTATACAATCAAAAAATATTTTGTTATTCCTTATTCTATCTATAGAAAACAATTAAATATGTCTGTAATTAATCACAATATTCTTTCGCAAAAATTCGACAATATAGAATTTACTTTTGAATTTGTTGCACACAAATGCAACCATCATAAATACAGATATATCTAACGGATCAACAATAAAAAATCATAGTTCTCAATACATCCAATGACAATATTTGTAAAAAAAGAAATATATAATATATATACCCTTATATTGTTAACTATATATAATTATAAATTAAGAAGATATTCTTCATACTTTCTTAATATACAGAATTTTTTATTGATTGAAAAAATTGTCTTATACCAAAATTTACATCTACACAAAATTAATAACTAAATATGTTTGTATACATTTAAAACAATAAAATAATACAACATTATTGACAAAATACTCAAAATACATTAAAATTTTCATTATATATTTAGGAGTTTTCATGCAAAATCCTTTATTAAGTATTATTATCCCTGTATATAATGTAGAAAAATATTTACCTCAATGTATTGAAAGCGTCCTTAATCAAACTTATCAAAATATAGAAATTATCATTATTAATGACTGCTCTCCTGCAAATGAAGAAAAAATAATTTTAACATATACCACTAAGTATAAAAATATTCGATATATTACCCACACAAAAAATCTTGGTTTAGGCGGAGCTCGAAACACGGGAATTAATCATGCACAAGGAGAATATATAACATTTCTTGATAGCGACGATTGGATAGAAAAGAATGCTTACAGTAACGTACTCCAGCAAATGCTTCAACATAAAGCAAATTTAGGAATATTTTCCGTTGTTAATTTTAACGATCACACAAAATACACATGGTTTGATAAGTACTTTGCTATACCGTTTACATCAGCCACACTGATTACCAGCAAAAATTTATCTTTAATTAACACAACAGCATGGAATAAAATTTACAAAACTTCAGATATAAAAAAACACCACCTTGCATTCCCTGAACATTTGAAACATGAAGATGAAGAATTTTGGTTCAAATATGCAGCAAAAGTTAAACCTTATGCTGTATTTGATAATTCTAAGTACGTTCATTACCGCCAAAGAACAAACTCTATTACGAGCCAAAGATCTCTTAGTAGAAAAGATACTCTTCAAATTTTAAAAAATATTTACTTATATTTAAAAAAAGAACACCTTTTCAAAGAATACCGCCTCACTTTTGAAAACTTAATGAAATTTTCTTTAGTACCTTGGTATTTTGAAACAGCGTTGGAATACCGTATAGAGTTTGTTAAAGAAACCCAGGAATTATTTACATTATTAACATGGGACATAGATGATGTATTTGCTGTCCACAATGAATTTATGATCTTTTATACAACAAACCCCAAATTTCAGGATAAAATATTGGAATTATGCGGGCAATACAAAATTCAAAAGAATCATCACATAAAAGAATTTATTGTTGCATGGACAAAAAAACTACATATTTATCCTATATTAAAAAAAATATATTTCTTTATCAAAAGATAATATCACTTTATTAAATTACTATTGACTTATTATATTATTTTACTGATTTATTTCAACAGCTATGTATTGTATTTGTTCTGCATTCTATTAAATTCAAGAATAGAAAGAATTGCAAATATTACTGTTATTGAATTAAGTTTCGCACTTTCAGAATAAAAAAGGAACTCGTATTTTTACACAGCATCAAAATAACGCTGAACTATTAACCATGCGAAGAACAGATACATAGATAAATAAAAAATAAAAATTATCAAAAATCGAAAAAAGAAATAATAATCACCAATGATCATTATAATAGTGAAATACAATATTTGAAAAAAACAAGCCTCCTATAGGAGGCTTGTTTTACTATTTTGATCATAAAAATGTAGATATTATCTACATATTATTTTTGCTGATTTAATCTTTTTGACAATATTTCTCTGTACAAATCCTGTATATTTTCTGTACACAAGAATATCAACAATTTATTATACTATTTTTGATTTATTGTGTAAAGTTATCCATTTCAAGACAAATTTTTCCTTTTGTATCGTTTTTAATATTTGTGAGAAGTGTTGTATAAAGTGTAGTTAAAATTTTAATAAATCTTCTTGACTAGTTTTACCTAATCCATAAATAACAGTGCTTTCAAAGAAATCAAATACTGCTGTACTCATATCAAATGTGCTTCTTAGAGCTGGAACTAACGTTTCATATTCATAATACATTTGATTAATTAAATCAAATTCTTCCATCATTCGACGTACTATATTTGTTATTTCTATAAGTCTATTAAAACAATAATGGTATAAATATCTATCCTGATCTTGTATATCTGGACTCATCTTATTAAAATGAGCAACAAATAGTGCTATCATATCAGTATAAAACATCATACTAGTTTTTATTAATACAAAATTTTCTTCTTTATTCTTGTTTTCTATGTGTAATATATACTCTTTTAATCTGTTAATCTTAGCTTGTTCGTCTTGTTTTTCTTGAAATTCCTCAAGCTTTTGATTTTGTCGTATGGTAATCAATATTAAGAGAAATAATAATATTATAGAAGCTATAACATCTACTATTGTAATTATATTACTAATGTTCATATTATTCTTCCTTAATTACTCTCATATTATCATTTTTTTATCCTTATTGAAGATATATATATATCTTTTGGAAGTGTATCTTAACTTTTCTTTAATATAATCATTCTATTCCCAAATTCAATATATATATTAATAGTATTACCCTTTATTCTCATTTTCAAACAAATCAAAACTACCTACTTTAGCGAAATTGATAGTGTAAGTATTTTGATTGATTTTGTCTATTCTAACATTATCAATACCTAAAATATTTAAGTGTTCGTAAGTTAGTAATTCTATTTATATATTAAATAAATCCATAGGATTGATTTTGAATTGCAACATATTTGCAGTAGGTCGACCGCCATCACGACCTTTTTTTTGTATACCAATACGTCCAACCTTTATATTCCTTTGGCTTAGTTTATTTCTATATTGCCTTGAGAATAGAAGTTTAATACTGCATTGATTGGCTATAAAACTACCTATTATTTTTATAGCTTTCACCAAATTCTCTTTTGATATTCTTACATACTCTCTAAAAGATTGTTTTAATGGAAGTCTATTAAGGAGTTGATTACTTTTTGACCTATGCTAATCAATGGTATAGAATTATTTCTATTGATCTTATTTTCTTGATACTTGTAAAACCCTTAGTTGCATAGGTTTTGAGATGTTTTTGCAATTTAAATAAAAAATCCGATACCGACCAAGCATGATAAATTTATCGATTTGTGCTCTGTACAAAATATATACAGTTGAGATTTAGCATTTAAAATAAAAAAAGCAAGTATAGGAATTATCTATACTTGCTTTTTTGAAGAGAAGCTACCTAGCCTCCTGTGGGCATCTATTTTTAGATCTTTTTATCATACAAATACAGGTGTTATCTACATATCATTTTTTCTAAATTGCTCTTTTTGAAAAAATCTCTCTGTACAAATCCTGTACAATTTCTGTACAGTGAAATACCGACACTTTATTATATTATTTTTGATTAAATTTGTAAAGCTTTTTAGCTTTTATTTGTTGGTTTTATCTATGTTTATTATAGCATATTGTGTATATTTTAGCAAGTTATATCTAGTGTTTTTCTATATAAAAAGCCCATTACGAAGATAAGCTTTTATTCTTTTTTTCTAATTGTTTTGCTGTTTGATCTAATTGCTTAAGCATATCTTTTTCTGCTTTTGACAAGTCTTTGAGTTGATTACGATAGATGTTATATTCTTGCACGGATTTTTCTATTGCTTTTTCATGACTTATCTTGCCAGCATCTTTTAATATCTGACTATTAGTCATTGTTAATATTTCATTTACTTTATCAACATGATCTTTCATATAAAGAGCATTACGATGCAACGTTTGAAATTCTGCAAATTCTAAATACAAAGTAACCAATCTATTTAAGCGTTCAAGCTCATCTCGATTAAGATAATTCTTTGCTATCTGAGCATCTTTTTTTGTCACTTTATCACCTTTGAAATTAGTGAGTCCCATATTGATTTTTGTAGAATCACATCGTTCAAAAATTAATTCCGAAGCCGTATGTCCATGTACAGCATAATGAAATTTATTTTGAACCGTTTTAAAAAATTCTCGACAAATTTCACTATCCTTATCATAATCAACACTGGTTGAAAAAATATCTAGAACTTTACTATAAAAGACTTTTTCAGATGATCGAATGTCTCTAATACGAGCAAGTAATTCATCAAAGTAATTACTTTTGCTACCGTTCTTTAAGAGATCATCATTCATAGTAAAACCTTTGATAAGGTATTCTTTAAGTTTATCAGTTGCCCACTGTCTAAATTGAGTCCCTCTATTAGAGCGAACACGATAACCAATAGCAATAATCATATCTAAATTATAATAAGCAATTTCTCGTGAAACTTCTCGAAAACCTTCTGTTTGAACTGTCAAGTAATACTTGACAGTTGACTTTTCAGATAATTCATTTTCTTCAAGTATATTCTTGATATGTAAAGAGATATTTTGTTTTGATGTTTGAAATAATTCAGCCATTTGATTTTGAGTAAGCCAAACTGTTTCATCTAAGACGGTAACATCAATTTTATTCTTGCCATCTTCTGTTTGATAAAGAATAATTTCACCGTGTTTTGGTTCGTTGTTGTTTAATTCATCCATAAAGTTTTTCCTTATGTACCTAAGTTAAATCACATCTTCTATCGTGAAGACATCAGACATAATTTGTTTCTGAGTATCCTTAGCTTGAGTTATTTTTTGATTTAGAGAGTCGATCTGAGACTCATATGTGTTGATCTCATCGACGATTTTTTGTTGTTCTTCTAGGCTTGGTACTGGGATTTTATAATTTGCTATTTGTGTTTTTGATACTTCTTTATATTTAGTACCTGTACTTAATTCTGCAATATTAGAACCTTCTTGCTTTAATACATAATATAAATATTCATATTCTATTTTTTTAGGATTGCAAATAAAACTTTTATATCCTTGATTTGTTGTTACGGGTATTTTACTTATACTAACATCTCCGATAGTAGCACGGCTTGAAAAAATGACTGTATTAATTGGTAACATTGTAGCACTACTTTTTTTCATTCCTAATTTGGATATAGTCCTTTCCGTTGATAATAGATATTTATTTTTAGTATCAACTAAAGTTGCCCATGCAATCTCACCATCCCAATACTCTTCTATTTTTGTATCAGGTGTACCCCCATTAACAATATCTAAACAAACACTTTCTAACTTTTTCGTCGGATACCCAGATAAATCGATACTCTGTATTTTCTCTCTAAGCTCTGTTATCTCTTTTTGACTATTAGTGATGATGTCGTCTTGAGCTTGCATGAGGGATACGATACGGTTTTGTTCGTCTATCGGTGGGAGGGGGAGTTGAATCTTTGGCATTGTATCTAAATTTAGTGATGTTCCAAAGGTATTAGATTTAATCATAATATTCAAATCTAATATACTACTAGAAAATAAAAAGTATACAAATTCTTGTTTTAATTCTTTTTGTTGATGATCTTTAAAAATCAATCCTGCGATTGCTTCATTTGTATATAAGTCTTTTCCTGCGATTGCCACTTTACCAATAGTTAATTTGAAAGAAAATAATAATGTTCCTTTTTTAATCAATTTAACATTTGAGTTTTTAATACCTAAATCATTAATTTTTTCTTTTGTATCTGTAATGATATTAGAATTCATTTCTGCAATAGATACCCATAAGTGAGTTGCATTTTCATAAAACTTTAGATTATTTCTTGCTGGTGTGCCACCTATTCGAAAATCAACAAATGCTCCAAGATTAACAATAGGATATTTACTGACTATCTTTTTTTTTTGAGAGAGCCGTACGGCACTCCAATTGTCTTTATTTTCCCATGCGAGTAAGTGTGATAACCTTGTTATAAATATGTCATCTTTTAAGTCTTTATGTATTTCTGTTTCTTTAGTAATATTCCCTAAAAAGGATTGATAAATATAATAATTTGCTTTATTATTTTGTAATTCTCTTGTATCTTTCGGATAAAGCTTGCCTTCTCCTACAGGATGGAGTCCTTCATTGCCTTTAGCATTAGAAAACTTATACCCTAAAAAACTTTGAGATTTGTCTTTCTCTCCTGACTTAATAACAGGGATCACTTGATTATAAGACATCATAAACGTCGTCATTCTGTCTTTTTCGTTTTCAAGATCTTTGTCTTTTAGCGTATCAATCCACTGACTATAAGCTTCAAAACTCATCTCATCATAAGTCTCAGATACATATAGCGAAAATGCATTTTTAATACCATTACAAACAACATCTTTTTTATCACTCATGAATTTATCAACTACTAGTCTTAAGGTATTATACAAACTATCATTTTTTTGAGCAAACACAATAACGGTATTTGTCCCTGTTGCCATAAATCCCGATGATCCCACATCAAACAATGCTTTTATCTCAAAACCTTGTAATAAAATTTTACGTGCTTCTGTATACAAATTATCAGAGTTTTGTAAAATAGAAATTGGTAAAACAATACCCATCATTCCCTTATCTTTTAATAATTGCTCTGATCTCTCAATAAAAAAACATTCTATATCGTTTGTATTAGACGTTGCTATTTTTGTAAATTTAAAGACTTTTTTATCATCATCACTTAATTGATGTAAAAAACCATCAACCGAGTAAGGGGGATTAGCAAGTAAAATATCAAATTGATTTGCTTTTTGTAATTTACCTGTGAAATCCTTATGTCCAAATCGATTAAGTCCATTCGTATGAATAATATTTGCTTCACCATCACCATTCAAGAAACAAGCTACTTTAGTGGTTTTGATAAGCCTGTAATCGTTATCAATTCCGTAGACATATTCATTTGCCCATTTGTAAGGGTTTTCGTTCCATGATTTCAAGTCTTTTTTTACGGATGGAGTTTGAGAAAGTTCGTTATTTTCGATAAGAAATTGGATTTCGTCCATTCCTTCTGTTAAAAAGTGTCCACTCCCACAAGCATAGTCTATTATATAAGGTAAACTATCATTTTCTTGTATCATCTCTTTTAATGGTAAAGAACGAACAATAAATTCAGCTAAAGGAACAGGAGTGAAAAATTGCCCATTTTCTTGTTTAAATCCTGTATTTAATAACAATTCAAAAAAGTTACCAAGATATTGATGTTTATGAGTATATCTAAATTGATAATGCTGTAATAATTGTACAATATCTTTAACTACTTTCATATTTTGAATAAAAGATTCTTCATTGAATACATCAATGAATGAAAATTCATTATTTTTATACAAACGTAGTTCATCAAACATTTTTTGCAATACTTTATCATCTTTATATTGTTGTAAATCTTTATCTGTATAATCTGTAATTTCTTTATTCAAAAATTTTATCATGCCATTTTTATAAAGATCATTCAATCGTTTTGCAAGTGTGATATAAGTGTCGTTTTCTTTCCATTGAAATTCAACAATTTTATCTAACTCTCTATCTTCATCAATGATTTTACACAAAAATAAATTAAAAAGTCTATTATAAGCATTAGATTTATCAGAAACAGAATGTTTTCTTAAAATTGTTGCAAAGGCATGATAAATGGTATTCCCTGTTTCTTCTGTAATTTCTTGTAAATTTTCTCGTCTTATGTCATGGTCAAAATCTGTTTGATAAGCTTGTTTTTCAAAGAACCCTTGTTTAACAGAGTTTTTATTCCATTCGTTAATACACTCATCAAGATTACTTGCTTTTTTCATTTCTTTAGTTGTTTGTATTACATGATACTCAGGAAGATTATTATCAAAATCAAAAGTATATAAAATAAGAGTACTCGCGTTTTTATCTTGTTGATAATAGCTAAAGAGTTGTTGTCTTCTATCTTTACCATCTTTGAGCATTTTATCCCAAGTATTAGAAAATTCCTTTTTCGTCTTACATTCTATCATTGTATAAGCTTTATTGTTAGAATGTTTAATAAGAATATCGAGTTTTCCCTTCTCTTTAGTTCCTAATTCCCAAGCTCTTTCAAGCTCTATATTTTCAGGGATATATCCAAGCTCTAATAGTTTAATGACACATTGTAAGACAACATAGGATTCTTCTTTAGCTAAATTTGATGTGGTTTGATCATGTATGATGAGCTTATCAGGATAAGAAATTTTACCGTTTTTGATAGATAAGTCAATTTTAATATCAAATTTTTGATGTGTATATAAGGCTTCATGACCATCTGTTAATTTAAATCCTAGTGATAAAAGACGATTTTCTTGAGTTGACATTAATAAACACCTATTTAATAATAATTTTATACATTATAAATATATATCATAAAAATATCAATTTTTGACAATTTCAATTGAATAAACAAATCACTTATAAATAATAAAAAATCCTATCTTACACTAAATTAAGATGAGACTTTAATCTATATATCACTATCCTTTATTAAGGTTTATAGACAAGATCTTTTAAGTGATTGTGTAAAGGACGTGTTCTTTCAGGATTATCGAGTACGTAAGATTTTTTAGTATTTTGTATATCTTCATGTCCGAGAAATTCAGCCACTAAGTGGATATTTTGAGAAAATTCAAGACATTTTGTTGCAGCTGTTCTACGAAAAGAATAGAGAGTGTAGTTTTCATTAAGATTGAGATCATCTTTCATTTTCTTAAATTTACGTGCGTAAAAGCCTTCATATCGACAACTACCTAAGAAAATACAAGCGTTTGTAAGTTCGTTAAATTTCATAATTCCCATAAGCTCATCAAGGAATTGTTTATCAAAAGCAACGTGTTTATGTCGTTTTGTTTTATTCATATAAATAACAACTCTAAGATTTTCAAAATCAATGTCTTTTATAGTCATTTTGATAATTTCATTCGGACGGCTAGCTGTAAAAAATAGAGTCATTAAGTAATAAAGAAAATCTAAATCCCCTATGCCTTTACAATATTTTAATATAATTTGCAATTCGCTATCAGTGATGAGCTTTTGAGCCTTTTTAGCTTTTGATCGCTTGTAAAAATCTAATCTTACTCTGTCATGTTCATTAAAATAATTTCTTTTGACAGCAAATTTCAAAAATGCTTTAATATGTGTAATAAACTTATCTACTGTACTAGGGGCATATTCTAATCTTAGTTGTTCTTGAAAATCGAGTATTCGTTCAGGTGTGATGTCGTCCCATTGTATATTTTGGGCGTTTAAATGGTCTAATAAGAGTTCTTTTGTTTGATTGAGCCATTGCCCACAAAGTTGCCTTTTGATATTCTTAAATGCTCTTTAAAGGCTTGTTTTAACGATGGTCTATTAAGATCTATTTCTTTTTGTTTAATGCTTATTAGTGGGATAAAATTAGTACCGTTAATTTTGTTTTCTTGATATTGATAGATCCATTGTTCGTACAATTTTTTAGCGTGAGTTTTATTTTTTGTATGTAATGATTTTCTATACTCGATACTATCAATCATAATTCTAAGATAATATACTTCGTTTCGTTTAATTAATCCCATAAATAAAACCCTGCAATATTTTATTGTAATTACACAATATTATCGTAGGTTTTTTAAATGTTTTCTAAGAAGATTCAAAATTTATATTTTTTCTGAATCTTCAGGTGATGAAATTTTAATTCGACCCAATGAATCCGTAACATACAATCTAAATAAATAATACGAAACAAAACTCTCTTGGTTGTCCATCCATTTCATGATATATTTATTAATTCTTGTGTTTTTATGACGTGATTCAGTATATTCTTGTAAATCATTTTCATTTTTTGGTAAATAAGGCATGTGATTTTTAAATCCTAAAAATTCATTAATAAAAACTTTTCTATTTTCATTATAATCTTGAACCTGATTATTAATATATTTACCAATTTCGTAGTTAGTTAATCCACCCATAATATCCAAGGGATCTACAATTTCTTCTAGAATTCAATACACTATTTTTTTATAACTTTTTGGTAATGTAGAACAACAAATTTGTAACGATAATGTAATATATTTTAATGCTAAATCTCTAATGCCTGTTTTAGAGTGTAATTTTCGTGTTTGAAATTGCAATCTGAAATAAGAAAGAGAATCTCCTATATTATATACAATCGCAATATCATTATCTAATAAATCAGTTATTTCTTTGGAGCTTTCCAAAAAATTATCTATTAAATTATCAACACGTTCTCGAACCTCAGGAAATTTAAGTTGTTGTAATTTTTGATACAGATCACGCATTGTAATACGAAATTTATGAATATGTCTATTTACATGATTTAGTTCTTTAACAATTTCTGTTCTGATACCTTTCACTTTTTTATAGAATTTTTTTGTATTATTACTCAAATCAAACATTTTAAATGTATATGGTATTTCTAAATACAAAGTAATTAATATAAATAAAACAGTGTCTTTAACTGTTTTCTCTGAAAATTCAATGGGGTCAAAAATACCTAATTTCAAAACTTCATTAGCAAAATCATTTTCTAATAATTGAAAAACATGATCTTCCCACTCTATAATTTTTTGAGATTTCACATGCTGGTATTTTAAATCACCAAAAACAAAATCATCAAAATGTCTTTCCCATTTTTTCACCATTAGCTCCGATAAATACTAATTTACAAAGTTTATCGGACTATCTATTTTTTATATTATTAAAACTACTTAGAAAAATACTGTTTTCTACAATTTAGTTATATTTTCAAGGTATAATTTCAAGGTTTTTTCTAGTTATGATAATGTGATTTTAAACGATTAATCTTTGCGTTGATATAAAACATTCTAAAAAGTTCTGTTTGATTGATTTCTCGGATTCGTTTTTTACAAGCTTTTGATTGTTCTTTTTGTCTAAGATTATTTTTAAGTCGATGAGTTTCTTTGTACAAGAAGGCTTGTTTGGTTTGTAATTTTTGTCTATGATCTTTTTTTCCTTGTCTTAGCCATGTATAGAATGTTTGAATAGTGAAAAAATGTTCATTACTCCAATAGGGATTTTCTTGATAAATTGATTTAATATAATGATATAGATCTTTACTTGTAATAATACTTAAAAATTCTATACTGTTTAATAAATTGATCAATCCTATATCTAAAAAATAGGACTCTTTTTTCATTCTGTCTCCCTAACTAATGATAAAAATTGTAAAAGATATAAACATTGTGAATTCGTGATAGGCTTATTTTTAATAATATTATTGACTTTTATTTTACAATCAAATTGAAAACGATTTTTAAGTAATGATACTATACTGTATAATTCCACGTAGTTATTAAATTTTTTATCGTAATTTTGTTGATAATAGAAATATTGACCCATCTCTAAGCATTTATAGAATTTTTGCTCATTCATAAAGCGTATACTTTTGTATTTTTTGTTGGATCTAATTTCTTGTTTAATCATACAATATACAGATCGATCATCAGTACCTAAAAAGTGTTTTACACCCCATAAAAGAGCGAGTAGTTTTTTACTGATATACATTTAATTACTCATTAATTTTTCACGTATTTCTGAATCAGAACGATTGATGTAATGTTTTGCTGTGATACTTATATCTGAGTGTCCAAGTAATTTTGAGACAAGATGTATATCTTTTGTCTTGTTTAACATTCTCGTACCAAAACTATGTCGAAAAGCATACAAACAATAATCTTTATTAAGATTAAGCTCATCACGGAGTTTTCTAAATTGTATAGAGTAGTAAGAGCTATTTTTAGAGTATCCCATAAAGACGTACTCTGTTTGAATATCTTTGAAAATGTTTATAAGATTATCAGTTAAATATGCTGTTTTATATTTCTTTGTTTTATTCTGATACAACTTCGTTGTTCCCCTCTCAAAGTTAATATCACTCTTTTTGAGATTGATAATCTCGTTAGGACGGCAACCAGTCTCCCATAAAGTCATCATATATAATTTGAAGTCAGTATCATAACAATTTTTGATTAGCTTTTGATAATCGTTTTCATTTATAGTAATATCTCTTATACTCTCTTTTTGTTTGATAAATGTTAAGCTTTCAAAGTCTTCTCTAGTATAGTATCGCTTTTTAATACAGAAATTAAGAAAAGCTTTGAGATTTTTTATGTGATGATTTGCCATATCTTTTTGATGATCATTTACAATATGATTTAACAGTTTTTGATTTATCTCATCTAAGTAAGTGATTTTGTTGTTTTTTAGTAATTCATATAAACGCTTTTTAGCATGAATCACACCTTGACTAAGGTTTTGACTAGTACACAAATCTAAATACTCGGTAAAGGATATTAAAAGGCTTTTTCTTTTCTTTTCACTTACTGGAGTGTGTATGATTTGATTTTCTTGAAGTGTAGGGTTTGGGTTTAGTATTTTGTTTGTGATCTTAGATAATAGATAGTTATCATACATTTTTTGAGCGAGTTCTTTATTACGAGTTTTTAAGGACATTCTTTTGTGTTTTGTACCATCTTTATATTCTAAATAAAAAATCCCATTTCGTTTTAGCAATCCCATAATTAAATCTCCATTACAAGTTTGATTTGTCGATTTTTGGTATGTACAGTTTCTGTACAATTTCTGTACAGTTGAGATTTTGAATTTAAAATAAAAAAAGCAAGTATAGGAATTATCTATACTTGCTTTTTTGAAGAGAAGCTACCTAGCCTCCTGTGGGACTTGAACCCACAACCCTCTGATTACAAATCAGATGCTCTACCAATTGAGCCAAAGAGGCGAAGATGATTTATATAATATTATAGCACAAAAACACGTACTATGTCAATATTTTTTTAAGATTCTGCAGAAAAATAATTAGAATGTGAATGAGATTTTGTTTTAAGTGTGGTAATTCCGACTCCGGACAATGCCGAACAAATACCAAAGAAAATAGAAACATATGTTAATATGGCCCAAGGCATATATTCTATTGTAGGCACACCAAGAGTAGAAGACATATAAATACCGGCGGCGGTCCAAGGAATAAAAGGTTGAGTACCTGTGACAGAATCTTCAAGAGCACGCGATAAATTTTCAGGAGCAAGATGAAATTTTTTATAAAGATCTTTAAACAAATCACCGGTTACGATCAACGAGACATACGTTTCAGACATTATACCTAAAGTAAATGCAGAAATCATCGTAACAATAATAAGAGAAGCAGAACCGTGTATCCAAGTTATGGCTTTACGAATAAAAATATTAAAAGCACCGGTTAATGCTAAAATTCCGGTACAAGAATAAGCAAGAATCATAACCAATAGAGCACCCAGCATAGAATTCATACCACCTCTATTTAAAAAGCTAATAATTTTGGGAGTCAGCTGTAATAGTTGCTGAGAATGGGTGCTGAAAAAGCTGATATCAAATCCTGAAATTCCTGCTGTTAAGGCCTGAGAGAGAGAGAATTTCTGAACAAGAACTGCATTAGAAACAGCAATAAATCCGGAGATTATCATCACAGGAATAGGAGGTTTTTTCATCAGAGAACCGGCTAGAATACATATTACGGGAAACCAAAGAAAAATATTATAAGTAAATAGTTGATCCAAAACAGAAATTGTCAATGAAATTTCATTAGTATTAAACATATATGAACTAAAAGTTCTACCGACAAAGATAAATATGACCATAGAAATCAAATAAGCAGGCAAAGTAGTTTTAAGCATATGATTAACATGCTTGTATACAGTGGTTCCTGAAGAAATAGCGGCTAAGTTAGTTGTATCAGAAAGAGGGGAAATTTTATCACCAAAATAAGCACCACACACAACAGCACCAGCTACAGGAGCGAGGGGTACACCGGCAGTTCCGGCGATTCCGACCAAAACAATACCGGCAGTTCCGGCAGATCCCCAAGAAGTTCCGGTAGCAGTTGCGACAATAGAAGTCAAGAAAAAAGATGCGGCAAGAAGATCTTTAACATCGACAAGTTTAAGACCATAATAAATAAGCATAGGAATCGTCCCGCCAATCATCCAAGTACCAATGACAAATCCAACAGAAATAATAATTAAAATACCGGGAAGCGTATCAGAAATTTTTTGAAGAACAGCCTCCTGAATTTCATCCCAAGAAAAGCCTTGGCATATAGCGGCAACAGCAGCTGTTGAAGCGGCTATCAACAGAATTTCTGCCGAAGAAATATATATTTTTCCAATCATCATAAAAAAGTATAGTGCTAGTAAAACAATGGATACACAAATAAATGCAACTGAAGATTCTGATTTTTTGATCCTCATAATGAACCTCCTAATTATTTTTGCTTAATTGACAGTACAAATTTTATTATATAATATTTACTACCTGCAACTCAACCTATTTATCATATTTATATAATGATCATTATTTTCATATAACGTGATACATAAACAGCACCATGATTATGAAAATATTACAAACAAAAATAAATTTTAAAAATAGGGATAAAAATTTTTTTTATCCCTATTTTTATAGTATAATATATCACTCGTAAATTTAACAAAACAACAAATCAAGGAGACTTGATGAAAATTCTATGCACGGCTGATTGGCATATTGGAAAAAAATTAGAAAGTTTTTCCCGATTAGAAGAACAAGAAAAAATTCTCAAACAAATTATAGATATTTCGATACAAGAAAATGTCAATGCTATACTGATTGGAGGAGATTGTTTTGATACACAAACTCCCAGTCCGGAAATGACAAAATTATTTGTACAAACGCTTGCTGAACTTTCACGAGGAGGAGAATGCCCGGTATTAGTTATTGCGGGAAACCATGATAATCCGTTATTTTTGTCTGCATCGGAAGCATTTGCATCACAAGTAGGAGTTGCGATTTCGGGATTTCCGAGCAACATTCCCAATTTAGAAGGTTCGGCAAAAAATTGGGAGATTAGTGCATCAGGAAACGGATTTATAGAAATCACCTTTAAAAAACTAAAACAAACGATTCGATTTTTGATGAGTCCTTATGCTAATGCTCTGCGATTAAAAAAGGATCTGGGAATTGAAGATCCGGACAAAAAAGCTTATGAGATTTTGTGCCAAGAATGGGAAAAGAATATCTCGCAAGAACCGGACGTATGTAATATTTTATTAGGCCATTTCTTTGCTCTTCCGGAAAAAAAAGATCTCTACCAAGCTGAACTTAAAGAAGATTCCGGTGAACGTCCTATTGCGGGCTCTATGGGAGCTGTTTCCTTGGGAAAACTTCCTGAAGGAATTGATTATGTGATTTTGGGTCACATTCATAAAGCACAGGAACTGTACTCGTCCAAATCAAAAGCTTTCTATACGGGAAGTCCGTTAATTTATGGAGAATCGGAATCAGGGCAGACAAAAAGCGTCTTGATTTTGGAAATCGGCAGAAAAAATAAAGAATACACAATTACATTAGAAACAGAACATGATATTAAAACTATTCATTTCGAGGATTTCACTAATATTATTGAAGTTCTCGAAAAAGAAAAAGACCACTACATTACACTGATTTGGGAAGGAAATCGATATTTGACAGGCGAAGAAAAACAACGCTTGTATCAAAGCCATCCACGAATAAGACGGATTGAATCCCTTCCGCGTATTGCTCTTGAACGCAAAACTACCGAACAAAACGAAAACCTTAAAAACCATGATCCTATAGAGTTGTTTACAGAATACTTTGAAACCCGGCAAGGAATTCCTCCAAACGAAGAACTGATCTCACTCTTTCAAGAATGTTTAAATCACGATTCCGTTGCACCTTCTGCTTTAACAAAAAAACAAGGATTTCTTCCTCGAAAACTTATTATTGAAGGATTTTACTCTTACAAAGACCGAATAGAGCTTGATTTTCCAGTTTTAGAAGAAGAAAACAAACACTTTTTTGGTATTTTTGGAGCTGTAGGCAGTGGAAAATCGGCATTAATTGAAGCAATGATTTTTGCGTTATACGGACAAACAGAACGCCTAGGAAAAATGAACACTAAAACAGACCAGCAGCATTTTTCTACTATATACGATATGATGAATTTGGATTGGCCACATATGCTGATTGAATTCAGCTTTGAAATTTACAACAGCCATAATATTAAGGAACAATTTTTATGTCGTATTCACGCCGTACGAAACAAAAAAGATAGGTCAAATTTCAAAAAAACTCATGAATTTTTACAAATATCAAGCTCCGGAGAACTTGTACCTTTAAACCATAATGACGGCGAACAGTTATTGGGAATAACATACAATGACTTCCGAAAAACCGTTATTCTCCAGCAACGTGACTTTATGGATTTCCTCAAATCCACACCCAAAGACAATGCTGAAACATTGATGCGTCTCTTCCAACTGGAAAAATTTGACTTAAGCAACGCTGTCAAAGAATTAGAATCCCACATCAAATCCAAATTCAACAGCCTGCAGGAGTCTTTAAAACAATTGGAAGAGGTTTCCGATACTCAAATCCTTTCCAAAGAACAGGAGCTGGAACATACTGAAAATCTTGGAACAAGCTTGTCCGATCGATTACAAACACTCAATTTGGAAAAGTTAAAGCTGGAAACGTTATTGAATAAAAAAAACGAATGGAATTCAATCTCCGAAAAACTGCAGGATCTTAACAGCAAAAAAACGGATTTTGAGAACGCTAAAGCAAGACGTAAAATTAACGACCTAATTAAATTAGAAGAACAAATTTCCGATTTAATCCAACAAATTCAACATATCGAACAAATGCTTGCAGAATTGAATTCTAAAAACAAACAGAGTGAAATTCTGTCTACCCAATTCACATTGGAACGTGACCGGTTAAAACAAGAAATCGAAACATTAGAAACAACATTAGCATCTGTACGCCAACAGAAGGATAGCTTATTTAAACAAAATCCCGAAGTCCAGCTAAATTCTTTACGGCACCGTCAAGACAACTATTCAAAAAACAATGATGAAATCAACAAGATAACTCTTAAACTGAAAGACCTGCAGGAACGTGCACAAAAAAAGGACTCTTTACTTGAACAAGGTACTCTCCTCAGCAATCAATCAAAAAAACTCATCGGACTGAATATTGCTGTAAATGAGTTATGTGATCACGAACCATGTATGTTATGCGGTTCTGCAGACCATCCTTCGCCGTACCATCCGGTAGATGAAAAATACTTAAAAGAAGTTTCCGACCAAATTGAACAAACAAGATTAGAATATACTCAAGCAGCATCAGCTGAAAAGGAAATACCGGCTGTTCAAAACGAATTAAATCAGCTGATCTCTAGAAAAAAAGAATATTTAGGAGAATTTGATTCCATAGACTTGTTAAACCAAAAAATACAAGAACTAAGCGAAGTCTGCCTTCAATCAGCTCAAAAAATTACAGAGCTGGATCAACAAGAACAAAAGCTTACTACACAAATTCAGACAACAAAACCAACATTGGATCAATCAATATCAGACTGCTCTCAAATCAACGAAGCAATAGCAAGAACGTCTGAACAAATCAAACAGCAGACAACAGAAAAAGAACGCCGTCAAAACGAATTGAATACTCTATACAAAGAAAAAGATACGGAATTTCAAAGACTATCCGTTTCACTTGAAGAGTACCATCAAATAAAACAATATCCTTATAAAGAAAGTTCAGACATTGATAAGTTTTTTTATGATTTGAAATCATTAGAAGAACAGTTTGATAAACTAACACAAGAATGCAACGGTATCGCTTTTGAAGATTTATCTGCCGAGCGGGAAAAAATAGATTTTGAGATTACAACCAAAACCACTGAAAATAATAGGATTTTACAACATATTGGTGCATTGAAATCAGAAATAACCCAACTAAAGAAAGAGTGGGATAAAAAATTGAATCTAAAAAAAGAATTTGATATTATTAATATCAAATTCAGTAATATTAACCTATTGAATAATTTGTTCAAGGGAAAAAGATTGGTACAATTCATCGGGCAAAAATATCTATCCCTGCTATGCCAATCTGCTAATAAGAGGTTTCTGCATTTTACCAAAAACCAATTTCAATTTTCAGCTCCAGAAAATCCAGATCAAAAAGTCATTACCGTTATCGACCATCTTTCAGGCGGTGAACAAAGAAATATGACCACATTATCGGGAGGCCAGAGTTTTCAAGCAGCTTTGGCACTTGCACTTGCCTTATCAGAGGAAAGCGGAACAGGTCATCGTTTTTTCTTTGTGGATGAAGGATTCGGATCATTAGATGAAGACAGCTTGGTACAGGTACTTGAAACTCTTCGCCTGCTGACTCGAGAAGAACACCGTATTGTCGGAGTCATTTCACATATTCCTACGATACAAAATGAAGTATCATCTTGTATTCTTGTATCTCCCGCCGATAATTTCCATGGATCAAGAATTTCAGCTTGGGAATCAAATTAAACATTGTCAACCAAAATTTCAATCCGATATTAATACCAACCATTAGTATCACTATTTGAATCAGCTGTATCCCTACTTCCTGTTTTAGGAATCGGATTCCGATATCAAAGCAACATTTGCCGACTCATCAACACCGTCAACAGTTAATCCATCTAAAATATCAGCTATCATACTTGATTTAGTAGATTTATTATCAAAAAAACGAATCAGACTTTCTTCATGAAACCGCGACACGGCAGTAATCCCATATAATCGATCAGCACGATATTCCGGCACCGTAAATTGCAACTCGTCTTGAGCCGAAACCATTCCCAAAATATGTCTTGCATTATCCTGATTAGTATTATCGGATTCAAATTGATACAGAACAAAATACTGGGTATTTTTTATATCAGCATTTTCCCATTGAAAAGTTGTTCCGTCTTGTTTATTGATTAATTTCATACGATCGGGAGACTTGGGTTTGGATGCAGAAACAGTCTTATTGATAGGCGGAAGTGCATAATTTTTATGAATACTGTTCCGCATAAGGGATTTAATATTCTTCGTATCATTTACCAGCCATTTTGCACTATAAAAAGCAACTCCGTTCACATGAGGGTGCTTTCTGATAAAATCCACTTGGGATGAAATATATTCGGTAGGCCAATTTTGTTCTTTAAGCTTGTATACTCCAATTCCTATAAACAAATTTACTTTATTACGAGTATATTTTTCCCACCAAGACACCAAGACATCAAACGGTGCTGTTTTGGTGTCGAAGTGCCAGTAAATTTGAGGCATGACATAATCAATCCAGCGATTTTCTATCCATTTTAGTACATCCGCATACAAATCATCATAATTGGTTTGTCCGGCTTTGGTATCAGAACCACGAAGGTCTTCAGATTTGTTTCTCCAAACGCCAAAAGGACTAATTCCAAACTGAACACAAGGTTTTATTTTTTTAATCTTACGACTCAACGTAAACACAAAATGATCAATATTATTTCTACGCCATTCATCACGGTCTCTAAAATTGTTCTGCCCGTACTTCCTCCAAGAATCGTCATCTCCAAAAGGAATAACAACCTTATTCTGAATAACTTTATAAGGATAAAAATAATCATCCATATGAAGCGCATCCAAATCATAAGACTTAACAATTTCCGATATTTCTTGAATAATATATTCCTGTACTTTAGGATTTCCGGGATCAAAATAATATCTGTTATTATATCTGATCAACCAATCGGGATTTTTAACAGCCATATGCATACCGGATAATTGATCCAATCCTTCACCGTTTGATACACGAAAAGGATTTACCCAAATATGTGTTTCTATATTACGTTTGCGTGCTTCTGCAATAAAAAATTTAAGCGGATCATAACCAGGATGTATCCCTTGTGTTCCTGTAAGATAACGTGACCAAGGGGATAATTTTGATTGGTAAAATGCATCAGAAGAAGGTTTTACTTGAAGAATTGCAGCATTGAATTTCATCTCCTGAAGCCTGTCAAGAATATTTATTAACTCTTTCTGCTGTAATTCCGCAGGTAATCCAGATTGAGACGGCCAATCAATATTAAATACCGTTGCAATCCATGCAGCTCTTAATTCTCTCTTGGGAGAACCGCCAAACAATACGGCCGGAATAAATAAAAACAGACATACATATTTTTTTAACATATTATTTCCTAAATATATTTGACAATCTTACTATTATCGGAATAAAAAAGAAAAAATTTAATACTATTTACATTAAGAACTTTTAATGCTATAATATAACACAAATTATTGGGAGATCAATGTGAAAAACCCTAAATTTATTGACAATGCAGATGTAATGAAAAATTTTAATCCCGACAAAATTCGAGCAGTTGCAATAGACATAGATGGAACACTGCTTAATGACCAACTTCAATGTTCCGAAAAAACAATCTCTGCTATAAAAAAACTTATTAACACAGGAAGAGAAGTTTATATAGTAACAGGACGAGGAACTTCTACTGCTCTTCCTTTTGCTAAAATATGCGGAATTCCTAATTATATGATTAATTTTAATGGTGCATCCATTTGGAATATGACTACTAATTCATCTGTTTTTGAATCTTATATCAATACTAAAGAAGCAATAGATATTTTAAGAATTATCAGACAAAATAACGTACTGGCTATTGTATATTCTCAACACGAATTCTTTTACGAATTAGAAAACGAATTCATGACTCAATATTTACAAAAAATAAAAGTACAAGGATTTAAAAAATCTTTGGAAGAACTACCTTTGGACTCGTTCTTAAAGATCTTAATTATAGACCAAGATCCTCAAAAAATCAAAACTATTCATGAAGAAATTCAACAACTCCACAAAGATAATTTATATACAGTAATTACTTCACCGGGACTTCATGACAGCCCAGAATCAACAAATCCTTCTCTTTATATAGAAATTATGAACAAAAATGTTAATAAAGGTAAATCATTGGAATATCTTCTTTCCAAACACCATATTTCTATGGCTGATACTGTTGCTTTCGGGGATGACACCAATGATATTGAAATGTTGTCGTCTGTAGGATGGGGTATAGCAATGAAAAATGCCAGACCTTCAGTTAAGGAAGCTGCTCCTTTAGAAACATTATCCAATAACGATGATGGTGTGGCATATTTCATTGAGAAATATCTTTTATAACTTAAGATACTTTAAGTGATTTCTTTGCCATTTCTGTGAAATCCAAAATTAAAATCAATCCCGCTCTTAATTGAATGTCAAAAGGATTATTATTAGGATAAAATGCCCAATCATTGAAATCAGAGTTGTAAATATTCCATTGTACTCTTGTCCATATTGAGATTCCATTTCCAAGCATAAAATCAAAACGCACATACCATTCCATAGGAATAATTTCATTTGGTGTAATACCACTGTTATAAAATAATCCGTTATTCACATACAATTTTCCAAACAAACGTAGTGCCACATTTTTATGGAACTGTACAAAATACATCATTTCCAATGCAGGACTGTCTATCCAAAATTTATCAATCTGTCCTGTATTAACATCCACTTCGTTTCCGGGAATAAAAAATCCTATTTGGAGTTCTGTTAAGAAAAAGTGTCCGAAATTTCCATTAATTGCATTGTAAAAATTAGCTGTATATCTTCCTCTAAACTGTATTCGTCCATCACTATTGAAATGCAGAGTAAACCATGGGGTCACATTCATAAACGCCTGAAAAACAAAATAAAAACTTTCATCCAGCATTCTATCATATACTGTTCCAAATTGATCAACCCCTACACTTCCGCCTATTTCCATTCCGGCTCCAAAAGAAATCCAATTATAATTAGGAATAGAAGCTGCATAGTAAATTTCCCATGTAAAACTATTACCATTCCATAAATCTGTAGAATCGGATTTATATAGATTTCCTGTGTTCGCATATGCTTCCATACCCAAATAATTCAATGGTGAGCTCTCAACAATCCATTGAGGCATCTTACCGGGAATAATTTGTGTTTTATCCTTATCAGACTGCTGATTTGTGGTATCTTGAGCATGTAATGCACCAATACAAAACAGCATTGACAAGAATAGAATTCTTGCAAAGTGATTCATTGGTTTCTCCTAAAATATTATAACTAATGATACTCTAAAGATATTCCCAAAAATATAATTCGTCAAAAAAAATCCCTTGAAACAATACAAATATTATTTCAAGGGATTAAATGTCAACATAATCTATTCAGATCTCCTAATCAAACCTTAGTCAATTATAATTCACGAGGAATATGTCTGCCGGAATGTTCTTTTTGATAAGCTTTTAATTTCGAAGATGCATATAACAACCTTCCTCCCATAAAAATCATACGGAGTACTTCATCCAATACATAAATAATGAATACGCCCAATACACCTAAATGCATACTTCCAATGAAAAAATATGCCTGAAGAACAATAGCAGTCAGTCCAACCATTTGCACAAACATTCCCCAAACAGTAATTCCAAGTCCATGAAGAACTGCATTAAACACTTCCCAAAATACACGGGGTACAATAATGAAAACCATTAAAGGAATATATAATTTTAATAAATTTATCGTATCCGTATCAGAAGTAAACAAACGAGCTATCATATCAGGAAACAGTAAATATATAAAAGAAATAGATATAATCACTGCCAGTGCATCTCTAAGACCAAATCTCATAATACGGAATAATTTCTTAAAATTTCGAGCACCAAATGCTCTACCACATAGATTTGTTATAGCCAAAATATAACCGGAATAAACCCTAAATCCAAACTCAGGAAGAGTAATAAAGAAAAACATAAAACGATTCAATGAAGGATCCGTTTGATTGATCATCCAAACCAAAAATACTCCGCCTAATCCCCATAATACCATATCTATTCCAACAGGAAAACCCATCTTTATTGTAGTGGCAACCAAATTCTTCTGCGGTTTTAAAATACCTTTAAGCGTAGGAACAAGTGTTTTTTGTTTCTTAAAGAACCAAAACATCACTAAAAAACCAACAATAGAACTAAATAAAGTTCCCCACGCAGCTCCCGCAATACCAAGTTCCGGAAAAAAGAAATCACCGTAAATCAATACTCTATTCGCAACCATATTAATCAATACTTGTACAATTCCCGAAACCATAAAAGGTTTGGTAAATCCTGTTGCGGCAAATACTGCCTGTATTCCTTTATAACCAATTCCTTGAACAAGATAAGTATATGCTACAATAATAATATAATCTAATGCAATTTTCTGTGTATTTGGATCGGGAGTAAGAAAACCATATATTGGTTTAGCAAACAGCATCCAAAATAACCAAAATACAATACCTACAATACTGTACACAAAAAATCCATTTTCAGCAAAACGACGAGCCTGATGATACTCTTTAGCCCCAAAAGCTTGGGATACAGGAATTACTGTTCCCATATGCATATAATCCATAAGCTGGTTAAGAGTAGAAAAAGGAATCAAAATAGTATTTAGAATATCTAATCCCTTAGAATCATAATGGCCTATAAATACCGAATCAGTAACCGTTAAAAGGTAAAACGTCAACGTATTAATGGACAAAGGCCATGCTATTTTCGATAAACGACGAGTGATAAACACCTGTTCTAAGTCGTTATTATTTTTTTTTCGATAAAAACTACTAATAAAAGAATTGAACATTTGAGCAACGTTTCTCATACAAATCTCCAAAATATTACACTTACATAATTAACACAAAGATAAGCCTAACACAACATTAAGACAAACCATTATACACAAACAATAAAGAAAAATAATTTGAAGCTAATATTCCAGAATACAAAACGCCGATAGAAACCAAAAAAGACAATTGATATATTGTGAAAAGAAAAAATGATAATTAATACAGATAATAGACATAATAAAAATCCTGCTATGAACAGCCGATTATATTATAACAATATTTTATTACCAAGTCAATAAAATCAATTGAAGGATAATTACTATTAAAAATTTGATATAACATACCGATAATATTATAAAATTGAATTGTTGTTTTTTATTAGTTTTTAAATAAAATTTTTGATATAAAATTGACTTTAAAGTAATTTAAACTTATTATATTACAGGTTAATTAAAAAATAAAGTCAATTCAAAACCATCAAAAGGAATATTCCCTAAAATGAAATATATTTTGTGTCTTTTAATTATTCTACTGATTCATTTTCCATCAGCAGCGCAAATAAACGAATTATTTTTGCAAAATTTAACCAATATCAGTGGTATCTTTAGTAATGATTCTTCAGCCAAAAATAACTCCAATACCGGTCAAACAGATTCTTCATATTTGAATGTAATAGCATTATTTGAAGCTGTAGAAAGCAATAATATACAAAAAATTTCTACTATTCTCTCACAAGGTATAGATGTAAACAGTAGAAATTTTGCTTTTCGAACACCTTTGATGTGCACGACAGATAAATCATTAGAAAGTGCTAAATTTTTATTAACTCACGGTGCCTACTTAAATACAAGAGATAATCAAGGAAATACTTTCCTTATGATTGCTAGTGAATCAGGTTATATCAAATTAGTAGAATTTATTCTTTCGCAAAAAACTCAGAATATCATTATTGATACTGTAAACAGAGATAATTATTCTGCTTTGGATCTTGCTGTAAAAAACGGTCATACAGAAATTGTTAAATTATTAGTAAACCATGACAAAACATTATCAAACAATGCTAGAAATTCCAAACTTCTTATTGAGTCTGTAAAAAATAATTATCTAACATTAACTGATTATCTATTAAGCCTCAAGGCTGATCCTAATACTCAAATCCCCAGCAACAAAACATCTGTCTTAGGGTTGGCAAGTGCGCTTGGATATTTGGAAATTGCAGAGTTGCTTATACAAAACAATGCTGACGTCAACAAAACAAATATTTATGGTGTATCTCCTTTATTCTTAGCGATTGCAGGAAAAAAACATGATATTATCAAATTATTACTGCAAAACGGTGCTTCCGTTGATCTAACAACTACAAATAATTTAACAATCAACGATTTTATTAATGATAAAGACCATAAAACAAAAAAAATTCTGAAACAATATTTGGAGCAAAATAAATCTAAGAGCAGTTAATATGGCTATTAATCGTATATATTATATTAGTGTATTGATTATAATTTCAGTAATTTGTTTTTCTTCTGTTTATGCTTCTTCAAAAGAAACAAAAGAAATATTTGAATATATTCAATACAATGATAATGCTTCAGTGTTTTCTGTTGGAAATTCCTATTCCGTTTTAAACACAACCAATGATCAAGGCAATACTCCGCTTATGATGTCCATTATCATGGCAAATCAAGAATTAACAGATTTCTTCCTTTCAAAAGCAAAAAAAAAACATATTAATCATACTAATCAAGATGGCATTTCACCTATTGTACTGGCAGTACAAAATAGTGATATCCATTTAATAAAAAA
Source organism: Brevinemataceae bacterium (assembly GCA_051647535.1). GTDB lineage: Bacteria > Spirochaetota > Brevinematia > Brevinematales > Brevinemataceae > Brevinema_A. The sequence goes on along the minus strand of JBOFEA010000018.1, from coordinate 131,305 downwards.
GCTTATTACTAAAGGTGCTGCAGTAAATATCACAGATAACTCACACAATACTCCTATTTTTTATGCGGTTCAAAAAAATCTTCCTTGTATTATTCAATTACTGATAAAAAAACGAGCCAAAATCAATATTACCAATAAAGAAAATCAGACTCCATTAATATTAGCAGCAGAATTAGACCATTACGAATCAATTATCAGCCTCCTTTATTCTATTAAAAACATTAATTATCAAAACAAGCAGGGAATATCTGCATTAATGGCAGCAAGCGGCCATGGAAACACAAGAAGCGTGGAAATTCTTCTTCAGTCAGGAGCAAACCCAAATCTCAAAGACCGTATTGGATGGACAGCACTAATGGCGGCATCAATGAGTGGATTTTATGAAATTACAGAACTTTTGTTTTTATACGATGCAAAGCCCAATATCAAAAATAAAGAAGGAATAACAGCTCTAATGATAGCAAGTGCTTATAATCAAGCAGAAAATACAATGATTTTGCTTGAACACAATGCAGATCCGAATTTAAAAAATAAAGAAGGCTTAACAGCTTATCAATTATCAGAACTTAACAATAATTCAATTATTTCATCAATATTAAAAAACAATAACGCCGTGGTCGAAAAAATAACACTTTCCCAAATGATTCCAAAAAGTGTTAAACCAAAAGAAATAAAAGAATATTTCCCAGACAATTATTTTTAAAATTATGAATCCCTAATCAAAATAAAACACTTATTAAATATGAATAAATAATAAAATTGCAGCAAACCAACAAGGAAACGTTATGACATTTGAAGAGTTTTATGAACATAATAAAACTCTTGTATACCGTATGTGCCGAGCTAAGACCAGTAAGGATCTTGCAGAAGAAAGCACAGCCAAAGCATTTGTTGAAGTATGGAAAAGATGGGAAACAGTATCACAAATGGATTATCCAACTGCATATACTATTACTATTGCAAGAAATATAGCATATAAAGAATTTCTTAAATCAAAAGCAAAAAAATTTTTCGGATTAGAAACCATTGAAGAATACTCTGATATGGAACAAACTCCTGAAAAATCTATCATTCATATGGAAACAAAAGATCATATTTGGGAAAATATTAGAAAACTTTCCAATCGGGAACAAGAGATATTAATTTTAAAAGATATTGAAGAACGTTCTTTTCAGGAATGTGCGGATATTTTAAATTTATCGCTCAATGCTGCAAAATCATTACGCCACAGAGCAAAAAATCGATTAGCAAAATTATTAAAAGAATCTTTAGGAGAGCATTATGGACAATAAAGATCTTGAACATGACTATGATCAGCTGGATAAGATATTATCTTCTATCAAAAATGAACCAATTAATTTTCAACGTATTGAAAGAAAGATAGACATATACAAACAACATACTACTTCGACATTTTCATACGGCAGACCAATGGCAATTTCATTTGCTCTAAGTATGTTAGTAGCTTTTACAGGAATTCATATCCATATTCAACAATCTGAATACACGGCTTTAAAAACGTTAGAATCCAAAAGATCAAAAATTTTAGGAGATTACGAATATATGGATGGTCTGATGGTAGCATTTATTGACCAATAGATGCTGAATTTAAGAAAAAAATTCTATTTTGAGGTTTTTATGAAATATAAAGCTTTTGTACTATTCACAATGATTATTGCCGTTTCAGTTGAAACACATGCTAAACGTAAAGAAAACTGCAAACACTCGGATAACAAGGATAAAAATGGATTTTCATGGATATTTCCCAAAAGATCTCCTGTTGACAATTACAAAAAACTTTTCGATGTCAAAGCTATTTTAGGATTTGATACTGAAAGTATTGAAGCTATGACTAAAATAGAGCAGATGAAATTCGAATTCAAAAATGCTGACAGAATTCTTAAGAAAGAGCTTGATTTAAATATATATAAAATGATGGATCTTATTGAACAACAGAAAACCGGCATAGACCATTCTGAAGAGATCTTTACTCTTTATAAAGAAATTTTTCGCTTAACAAGTTCTAACTATACTTTATTAAGCATACACTCAAAAAAAATGGCTGATGTATTTCATGAAACATATACAAATCTTGAAATAAAGATTAATTCAAAACTTAAAGAAACAGAAACCAATAAAATTAAACTTGCAAATGAGATCATCGAACGGTATGATATTTACCAAAGCGAAGCTCCTCACAAAGAAAAATTCAAAAAAGAAAAACATAAATAATATCGAAAACAATAAAAAAAAAGTATAGATTTATAAAAAAATTTCCGATTATACCATAAGTAATACTTAATACAATTACAAAATATAAAATACTATGGAGATTTTCATGTCTATACTTTCTATTATTGCCTTACTTTTATTATCCTTTTCGTCTATATCTGCACAAGTTCAGAACACGAATATTATGTTTATATCAGAAGATCAATCACTCTCTTGCAATACACCAAATACAGTTCCATTAACAAGTTTGGTTGCTTCCGAACCTTATTCAACAAGAAATGCCATACCTCAGGAATTTCAAAATCCAAACTATCTTCCTCTTAAAAGACCGGCATTGATTATGCTACCGGAAGAAACCAGAATGAAAATCAAACAAATCGTTAATCAATTTGCTTTAAACAAACAAAAAGTATTTCTTGAACTGCGTCCGGCATTAGAATCAGTAATTTACAATAGAGATACCTTACGATTAGAATTATCAAGTATTTTGGAACAGCCTTCACTAAGCGAAATCGAACAACAACAAGCAAACAAATTAATCTTACAAATTAAACAAAAAGAACAAGAAATAATTAATTTGGAAAAGTCAGAAAAACAAAATATTGAATCATTACGTAAAACGATGCACAACCAAATTACAGAAACAGTTAATCAATGGCTTGTATCTCAAGTAAGAGTATCATCAGATTTTCTTGCACCCCTGCTTTACGAAGCTGAAAAAAATTATGATTATCTTTCGGAAAACAGATAATACCGATCATTAATATCCGAAAGAAATTAGAAAAATAACGGAAAAATAATGAATAAAATATTATCTATTATATTTATACTATTATTATTTCCTACATTGATACTTTCAATTGGTTCAAAAAATTTGATTGAACTGGTTGAAAATAATAACTTGCCGGCTGTCAAACAAGCAATCCAAAATGGAGCTGATGTCAATGTTTCTGATAATTTAGGATTTACCCCGTTGCATATTGCGGCGTGGAATGGTTATACTGATATTACACTATGTCTTTTAAAAAATGGAGCTAATCCTAATGTTATTTCAGAATCGGGAAATACACCTTTACGATTTGCTCCGGACAATATCAAAACTCTTTTAAAAAGATACGGTGCGTATGATCTTCCAAAACCTACACCTCCTTCAGGAATTGTGTACTCTCCAAACATATTCTTAAACAAAACAGATCCTCCTACATACGAACGTACTTACAAACCAACAAGAGAAATTCCATATCAAGCTCCTATTATTAATGAAATTGTCTCCAATTTTACAACAAACACTGTTCATATTTCGAATAATTTTTACTTTTACGATTATCCGAAAAGATCTTATGACCTTTTAAAAACAAATGGTTTTGTAGAAAATGCTGCATTATATAATTGGGATAAAGACGGCAACAACAGCCTCCATAAAGCCGCCAAAATCGGAAACTTAGATCAGGTTAAAACATTAATCAATCGCGGCGTAAACCCTCATTTTCAAAATATTAATGGAGATACAGCTCTTCGCTTTGCAGTTGAAGAACAACATTTTGAAGTTACTAAATATCTTATTGAAGAAGTAGGGATTGATATTAATCATGTCAATCAAAGTGGTACTTCAGCAATAACGTTAGCAGCCTTAAACAATGATTCTCCAATGATCCAGTATTTGGTTCAAATGGGAGCAAATCCCAACACTACTGCAACAGCCTTTGCCATACGAACAATAGACGGTATATCCCAAGAAACCGAAATTAGTAATTGGACACCGTTAATGGCAGCTGCACAGCTCGGAAATAATCAAGCTATTGAAACACTGCTTGATGCAAGAGTTAATATTAACAGTGTGGATTCAGACGGATGGAATGCTCTGATGTTTGCCTCACAAAACAAACATACTGATACTGTCGAATACCTTATCAAACAAGGTATCAATTACAACATCGAATCCAAAACAAAACAAACAGCTCTTAGTTTGGCGGTAGATAATAACGATCAAGAAACAATTGACGTACTAAAAAGTGTTAATGCGTCAGCATCTTCGATACCTCTTTTGCAATTTGAAGAAACTATAACAGAAGAAACCAACGAAATTCAAGTAGAAAGCTACGAATACATAGAATAAGTAATGATAACTATTAAAAACTATAAAAATCGGAAAACTCTATGAAAATCAAATCGGCCATTTTGTGTACTATTATATATTCTTCTCTTTACTGTACCACCGATTCATTTTTGGACGCCGTTGCACGCAACGACAATAAATTAATACTTTATATGATTAAAAATAATGCAGATGTCAATATAACTAATGATATGGGAATGACCCCATTGCATTTGGTAAAAGATTTGAAAATTGCCCAACTCTTAATAAAAAACGGTGCTGATCTTAACAAACCAAATAAAGCCGGTACAGTACCTCTTCATTGGTCAGTGTCTCAAAATCAATTGGAAATAACCAAACTTCTTATAGAATATGGTGCGGAAATCAATGTTCTAAACAATAAAAAAAACAGCCCTCTCCACATTGCCGCACAAGAAAATAATTTGCCAATTATAGAATTATTGATAAAAAACAATGCTGATATCAATATCACAAATTTACAAGGATTTACTCCTTTTGACCAAGCAAAATTTTATAATTATCAAGAAGCATCTATGATGCTTTCAAAAGCAGGGGCAACAATAATACTAAACAGTTCTAATACAGACAATAATATATCGTTGATTGATCAACTGGAAAAAGAAATCCCCCTAGAAGTATTAAAAACAGAAAAAAAATCACCTATATTTTACGCAATGATTCATGAACACTATCAGCAAGCACAAGATATTATTAATTCGGACACCAACGCTTTAAAAACAAAAGATCAAAATGGAGATACACCTCTCCATTGGGCAGTACGAAGCAAAAACCGTTTTATTATAAGATTAATGCTTAGTAAAGATGCCGATTACACTACAACAAATGCTCAAAACAAAAGTGCTTTAGATTTAGTTAACGAAACATATGATAAAAATTTCATTGATTACGTACAAACATTATTAAAAAATAAAACTAATTTTGCAAAAGGTATTGACAAATAACAAATAATCACATATAATATATCTAATAATTGAATGCGGCTGTCGTATAGTGGTAATACCTTAGCCTTCCAAGCTAATGCCGGGAGTTCGATTCTCCCCAGCCGCTCGAAAAACTCTCCTAAAACAGGAGAGTTTTTATTTTTAATCAAGTTATATCATATTTCTTTCTTTACATTATGAAATAAATATGATACAATATAAAAAATTATATATTTTGCAATATACAGGAGATAATCATGATTGGATTATTTTATCAACTAGGACCGTCGGCAGTTGCTGCCTCAAATCAAGCACCAGCAACGCAAGGAGGCGGATTTACAACATTTATACCTATTATCATTATGCTGGTATTTATGTATCTTTTAGTTATTCTACCTGAAAACAAAAGAAGAAAAAAACTTCAAAAACAAATTGACTCATTAAAACAAGGTGATCGTGTTGTAACTGTTGGAAATATCATCGGAACAATCGAATTTATAGGCGAAAAGACCGTATATATCAAAAGCTTGGATACAAAATTTGAAATTGCAAAAACAGGTATTGCAACAGTCTTGGATAATGGAAAGATCTAAATATTAAGATTAAGGACAATCAATGATGAATAAACTATTTCGATCCTTTATATTGTTTGCAGTAATTGGATGGGGAATTTGGGGATTATATCCGACATACCAATGGTATTTTGATATCTCGGAAGAAGATAAAGCACTTATCGGAACCTCTGCTGAAAAACTGGCAACAATGGATCAAGAAACTAAAGAATATATTCAATATTTGAAAAAAATACGTTCCAAAACACTTTTGTTAGGACTTGATCTTCAAGGCGGCGTTTATGTAGCAACCGTTCCGGATGAAGAAGATCTCAAAAAACAGTTGATTGAACAATACGACGGTGATGAACAAGAAGTCAACAAAATCTTTCAAACTGAAAAAGAAAACGCATTAATCAGAGCTTTAGAAATTTTAAAAAATCGTATTGATGCATTTGGAGTTGCAGAGCCTGCAATAAGACCGACTTTTGATGGAAAAATTACTATTGAACTTCCCGGAGTCAGCGATCCCAATCTTCTCAAAGAAGGATTAGCTCAAGTAGGAAAGTTGGAATTTAGATTTGTTAATCAGGAATTGATGAATGCTCTTATAAACCAGCGAGTACCATATGATTCGAGATATGGGATTCTATCGTTAGATGAACTTCCTGCAGCATTTATTATGCCTTCAGATTCTGAGTGGCTTGCTTATTGGGAAAACGATTCCACAGACGTACCTCAGTTAAAAGGATGGTATTTGATCAAAAAACAAGTAGACTTAGACGGTTCTCAAATCAAATCAGCATTAGTTGAAACAGATAATCTTGGTCGTAATGTTGTTTCATTTGAATTAACAGATGAAGGTGGAGAAATCTTTGCTGATATTACCAAAAATAATATAAACAGACAATTTGCTATTATTTTGGACGACAGAGTCCGAAGTGCCCCTGTTATCCAAGGAGAAATCCCTGGAGGAAGAGGACAAATTTCAGGAACATTTACTCTAACAGAAGCTTCTTATTTAGCTAATATCTTAGAAGCCGGTGCATTACCTGTACGTCTTAATATTATTGAAGAAAGAATTATCGGCCCTCAATTAGGTGCTGACTCAATTAAACGAGGATTACAAGCAGTGCTTTTCGGTACAGGAGCTGTAATTTTATTTATGATTGTTTGGTATCGTGTTGCAGGTATTATTGCTTCATTTACGCTTCTTTTAAATGTTTTTCTTTTGATTTCTATTTTGGCGTCATTAGGAGCAACATTGACTTTAGCTGGTATAGCCGGTATCGCTCTTACAGTTGGAATGGCCGTAGATGCTAATATTATTATCTATGAAAGAATAAAAGAAGAACAAAAACGCTCCAGAAATTTTCTTTCTGCCTTTCATAGTGCTTATGAACATGCTTCAACAACTATTTGGGACTCAAATTTAACGACGTTAATTGCTTCAATTGCTCTTTCTGTTTTTGGTTCGGGATCTATTAAAGGATTTGGTGTGACGCTTGCTTTTGGAATCATTTCCAACATCTTTACATCTCTCTTCGTCAGCAAGTTGCTGTTAGAGTTGTCCGTATCAAAATCAAAAGAAATTAAAATATAGGAGATACCATGCAGGAAGCATCAAAAGAAACATTCACTTATTTTGATTTTCTCGGAAAAAGAATGGTGGCTTTGATCATTTTTATCAGTTTAAGTATTCTTGGAATAATCACCTATTTTTCAAACGGTTTTACTCTTGGTACAGATTTTTCAGGTGGTATTAGAATTGAATTTACAGCACCTTCTGATATTGCCGAAATTCGAACTCTCATTGGAAACGACTCTATATCAATAACAACTTTAAAAAATGTCGATGGACAAAACAGCTTTCTACTTACTGCTCCGGCAGAATTGGCAAAAGAAGGTTCTGGAGAATATTTGTTGAATCAAATCAAACAAAAATATCCTGATACTGTATTGTTATCATCAGATTTCATTGGACCAAGCGTAGGTTATGGATTTGCCTTTCAATCATTGAAACTGTTAGGAATCGTATCTTTATTGATCTTGGTTTACATTGCTTTTCGATTTGATTTTGTATATGGCATAGGTGCTATTGCAGCTTTGTTGCACGATATGATAGTCATGTTAAGTTTTGCATTAATCCTGAAAATTCCAATAGATTTAACTACATTAGCAGCTTTCTTAACTATTTTAGGATATTCGATTAACGATACAATTGTTATTTTTGACCGTGTACGTGAAAATTACAATCTTTCACCAAATGAAAATTTTGATCATATCATAAACAAAAGTATAACTCAATCACTCAAACGAACAATTTTAACATCTATTACAACACTTTTGGTAGCATTTTCGATCTTCATTTGGGCAGGAAACAGTCTTCAAAACTTTGGACTTTTGCTGATTATCGGTATTATAAGCGGAACGTATTCCTCTATATTTGTTGCATCACCAATTACGTACCTATGTTTCGAATATAAAAACAAATTGCAAAATAAAAAATAAAAATTTGTATAAAGTATTGACATTAGCAAAATTATAATGTATAATGATTATACACTTAATTGAACGGATCGCTAGCTCAGTTGGTAGAGCACGTGACTTTTAATCACGGGGTCCTGGGTTCGAACCCCAGGCGATTCAATCTTCCTCCGTAGCTCAGTTGGTAGAGCAGGTGACTGTTAATCACTTGGTCGCAAGTTCGAGTCTTGCCGGGGGAGCAGACTTAAAGACTTTCTTACTAAGAAAGTCTTTTTTATTTATATATGAATTATATTTTAAAATTACTATTTCCAAACCTCTCTCCTACTACTTTTCAAAACCAGCTCCCTTGTTCTCTTTTAGTTAGTATCTCAACAGAAAATTATTTGTTTTTAATCGAAGCCGGATTTGATCATTCTATTTCTCCTGACACTATCAAACAATTATTCTACAATATACCTGTGGAAAATCTTGAATATGGTTTTGTAAATGATTTCTTCAAAGACAATATCATCCCCGAATCATATACTTATAGTGTATTGTTAGAAAATTCACCAATCTCTTTTACTCTCCCTATCGAATTTTTAACATACATAGCCAAACATTTTCAACTTATTTCAAAAACTTATCGATGTTCAACAATCATAGATTTATACAAAGAATTATTCCGATTTTATCAAGGATTAATCCCCCTATCTCAATGGCAGATATTCAGCAAAGAACAAATGATAAATATTTTTAACTGTATCATGTCTCAAAAAAGTGCTACTATGATGATGCTTGCACTATTTTTTGAACATATCAATTTAATTTTTTATAAAGAGTTGTTTTCTAAGCGAATTGCAGAACAACTAAAGCAAGAATACCAATCCCTATCGGCTTTGTACAAGTCATTATTCATAAGTATCCATTTTATTATTCAACGAAATATGTTTTTAATTTGCAGAGAAAAAAATTTTCCCGAATTATCTCCATACAAAAAAATGATTAATTACTATTATCTTTCATTCATTCAAGAAAGTTTCAAAACCTTTTCTTTAAAACACTTATACTGTATAAAGTATTATCAACAAAACTCAACTTTTTCCATATTTTTGAAACAATTAAATTATAATGGTCTTGCTATATTACTAAAACATGGTCAACCAGAAAACAAGCAAATCTTAAAAAAGGGATTTTCTGAAAGAGGATTCCAACAACTTGAAGAATTATCACATTCTAAAAATTTAGATTTATTTACTTATCAAGTATTATTAAAACAATTAGCAAATCACGAATATAACACATCTGACACTTCATGTGAAATGATACTTGGTTATTTAACAAGAGAAAGAGATTGGGAAATACTGATACGTGAGATTGATTTAAAAAAAGTTATTATTATTCTCGATAAGTACCCTAAATTAATAAACTCTTGCACAGAAATATTAAAAAAATTATATCAACAATATAAAAACCAAGAAATAGCATTTCCAGAAATAGAAAAAATTACTTTTTCAGCAGCTGTTGAAGATTGTTGCACTGGGATTTTATATTTGAAATACCTAAATTTAATTTAGGTTGACAATTCAATAAAAATTTCTTGAATTTTTATTGAATTGTTGCTATAATAATTCTATTAATTAGGACAAAATTGAGGAAATATGAAAATTTTGGGCATAGAAAGTTCATGTGATGAATGTGCAGTCTCTATTGTAAATCAAGGTACAGAAATTTTAAGCAACTACGTATTTTCACAAACAGAGCTTCATGCACCTTTTTCAGGCGTCGTACCGGAAATTGCTTCACGAAATCATTTAAAAACTATCCTCCCCATCCTTCAACAAGCAGTGGAACACATTTCATTATCAGAAATTGATGCCATAGCCGCAACAACAGGTCCTGGGTTAATAGGATCTCTTTTAATAGGAAGTACTACAGCAAGAACCCTTGCATATGCTCTTAATAAGCCCTTTATTCCGGTCGATCATATTGATGCACATTTATATGCCCCGCACCTTAAACATCAAATACCGTTTCCTCATATAGCATTAGTCTGCTCGGGTGGACATACCTTATTAATAAAAGTAAATTCACACACCAACAAAGAAATTATGGGAACAACTTTAGACGATGCTGTCGGAGAAGCCTTTGATAAAGTTGCAAAAATGCTTGATCTCGGTTATCCCGGAGGTCCTATAATTGAAAAAAATGCATTATTAGGTAGCGAAGATTTTTGGGATTTACCTTCTGATTTGGCAAATAATCCTAAAGACAGATACAACTTCAGTTACAGCGGACTTAAAACAGCAGTTTATTATAAAATAAAAAATTTATCAAAACCTTATCCTATTAATGATATTTGTGCTTCTTTTCAAAAGGCTGCTGTACTAAGCTTAATAAAAAAATTAAAAAAAATAGTCTCTGATACAAAGATTTCCACTATTATAACTGTGGGAGGAGTTGCTGCTAATAAAAAATTGCAAGCAGAATTAGATATATTTGCAGAAAAAAATAAATTAAAGATATATCATACTCCTATAGAATTATGCGGAGATAATGCCGCAATGGTTGCAGGAAGAGCTTTTATTGATTTAACAAACAACCTTCATAAAAACAAAGCTGTAAACAGTTATACAAGACTACCGTTAATTAAAAAAGGACAGAAACCATGAACGAAAAAAAAGAATTATCAGTATTATTTATTATTCAAGCAGGGAAACGTTTTGGAATTGGACATGCAAAACGGACTCTTCAAATTGCATCTTATTATACAAAACCCTTTATTTGGGTTATAACAGATCTGAAAGATACCGAACCATTAGAAAAATTGCTCTCAGATGTTCCTAATAGTATTGTTTCTATCAATAATATTTCAACATTAACCCATATATTAATTGATAATAAATTTGATCTTATTGTGACAGATTGTTGTAGCGTATCTTCCGGATTAAAAAAAATACTAAAAAACGTAGATATACCGATAGTATCTCTAGATAATGCAGAACTTGGAATGCGGTCTGAAATTTTTATTGCGGCGCTGCCTTCATACCGTAACAAAAAAGCTAATTTCTCTCAATTATATTATACCCCAATACCGGAAAAATATTTCCTCAATCAAAAAGAAACTTCAATCAAAAAGATTCTTATTTCTTTTGGAGGAAGCGATCCGAAGAATTTAACTCAAAAAATCGTAAAAGCACTAAAAGACAGTCCTTATGAATTAACAGTAATAAAAGGATCTCTCAACTCCAATATATGGGAAAATTACAGTAATGTCACTGTTGTAGAAAAAACTGATGATCTTTTCTCTTATATAGAATCACACGATTTGATCTTCTGTGGACCTGGATTAACTATGCTGGAAGCTATGGCAGCAAAAAAATATATTATTGCTGTACCGCACTACCACTGGCAGGCAAAAAATCTGGCGTCTATAACTGAAATATATACGCTTTTCAACAGTATCTTTTTAAGTGCAAAACAAATTCGAAATGCTGTTATTAAATGTAGTATCGGAAAACTTTCCCTTCCAGAAAATTTTCATTTCCAAGATTGGTGGCTTAATATAACAGAAGATATTCTGAAAAGACCTGCCTTTTGTCCTTTATGTGCATCATACGACAAAACATCTTTAGTTAGAACAGACAAACAAAACAGATTCATGTGTAATACATGTAATAGTATTTATAATTACGATTTGCAAGCAGTTCATTCACCCATTGATTCGGATACATTAATGTCTTCGACTCCGGAAGAAGTTCACCAAAGCTATAAAAAAACTGTACTAGAAGAAAGAGAAGATAGTTTGCGGCGGATTAAAACAATAAAAAAAATACTACCTACTCCAAAATTTCACCAACACTACAGATTATTAGACATTGGTTCCGGGCATGGAGTATTTGTTCAAGAAGCAATGCATAACGGTTTCGTAGTGCAGGGAGTTGAATTATCAAATTTTGCTCGGCGTCTTTCTGAAGACAAATACAACATTGAAATATTTGATTCAATGGAAAAGCTTTATGAAACCAATCCAATATATAGTGTCATCACCATTTGGAAAAAATTAGAATTATTGGAACATCCAACACAATATTTATCCCGTATAATCAAGCTTGGTGGACATCGAGCTATGATAGTTTTTCGAATACCAGTTGTTTCGGATCACTTTTTCAAAACCGGATTTTTCCGTACGACAGAAAAAGGTGGTATTTTACTTGCCGAACAAGTCGGATTATCCGTATTTAATGTTGTAAAATATACAAATTCAGAAAATGAAGAATTCTTTGAATTTTATTGTATAAAAAGAGATTAATGATGTCTTATATTAAACCTCTCCACTTTGGACAAGTCACCACAAAAAACAATTTGATACTTGCTCCGCTTGCAGGATACAGTCATAAGCCTATGCGTATGATAAACAGAAAATTTGGAGCAGGTTATACTGTGACAGAAATGGTAAGCGTCGAAGGCATTTTAAGAGATTCTCCCAAAACTCTCCGCTACGCTGATATATCGGATGATCCGGAACATACATCTATCCAGCTTTTCGGCAAAGACTCACCACAAGATTTTTACAAAGCATCAAAAATTATCCAAAAAATTTTTGGAGTTAAATCAATTAATATTAATTTCGGATGTCCGGCTCCGAAAGTAATGAAAAACGGAGCCGGTTCCAAACTGCTTCAAGAACCCGAAAAAATAAAAAATATTATCAATGCGGTAAAAGATAGTGGTGTATCTGTAGAAGCTAAAATCAGAGCTGGATTTGATTATGATAATTTGGATAATATCATTACTGAATTGCATCAATCTGATGTGGATGTCATTATGTTGCACTGTCGTCTTACAAAAGATAAATTTCTTAGCGGAACAGCTGATTGGAGTTACTTCAAGCGTGCACGTGCATTAACAGATAAAATTATTATTGCAAACGGCGATATTAAAACTCCGGAAGACGCCCTACATGTTTTTCAAGAATATAATGTTGATGGAATTATGCTGGGACGAGGAGCTATTGCAAAACCCTATTTGTTCCGTCAAGTTGAAGAATATTGTTCAAGCGGAACTTACCATACGCCCTCCGCTCAAGAATTGGTCAACCTCATCATAGAATATGCAAATTTATGGTTTGAAATAACCGAATTTGAAACCATCGTTCCCTTACGAGGAGCATTAATGAGTTTAATAACAGGATTTGAAGGAGCTTCAAAACTCCGTACAACTCTTTCTCAATGTATTACATTGCAGGATGTTTATGACGCAATAGACAAAAATTTTATACTCTCAACAGAACCGATAGTATAATTAAACAAAAAGGAATATATATGAAAGATTTTTCTCTAATTTTTAAAGGAATGATGATCGGAGTAGCAAATATTATCCCCGGATTATCAGGCGGAACAGTAGCATTTATTTTGGGAATATATTCCAAACTGACAGAAGCTGTCGGGTATTTTTTAATCAAACCGGAAAAACGAAAAGAATATTTTGTCTTTCTGATTCAAATAGGTATCGGAGCGGTTTTGGGATTACTCTTATTTGCAAAACTAATTACTGTTTTACTGGGAATCAATCTTCCTGAAAATTCACCTTTACCGTTTTCATACGTTCCTACATTCGGGTTTTTTCTTGGATTAATTATCGGTTCGCTCTACACACTGTTCAAAATACAAAAAGATACAAAAATTTCATTCATACGAATACTATTGACAATAGCCGGTATTTCTTTGTTGTTTGGACTACTTCTTTTAAAGCCCGCTCAAACAACCACCCTTAATAACATAGAAACACTTATCAAAGATTTCGGAATTTTTAAAATTACATCATTATCCGTATCAAGAAGTATTTGGTTATTTTCCGTAGGTATTATTACAGCATTTACAATGGTAATCCCTGGAATTTCAGGATCAGCTCTCTTAGTTGCATTAGGAGAATACGGACCTATTCTTAACTATATCAGCGAACGTTCTATTATTCCGATCGGATTAATAGGAATGGGTGTCGTAATAGGAATTATTTCAGCTGGTTTGATGATGACTAAATTATTAGAAAAAAGATCCGGTGATGTATTTTATTTTATTTTAGGATTAGTATCAGCATCTTGTATTCAATTAACTTTTTATATGGTTGAAGCAGGTGCATCAACATATACTTGGATTTGTGCAGCAGGAACTATAGGATTGGGAATATTATTGGCACTCCAAAGTGCTAAATTTAATTCCCAATCCTAAGAAGGACAGCTTCGGCTCAGTTTTTCTGCTAAAGAAAATTCACAACCACAGTAATTTTGGCAGTAAACACAATGTTCTCGACTTAATTCTTTTGAAATTTTAAACCCGTTATTTTTTTTGAAATTAGAAACAAGATATTCTATTCCTGTTTTTTCTGCAAATACTTTACCAATAGCATTAACACGTTTTTCATCTTTATGAGGACTCAAAGTAAGTGTACTCGCTACTGCATCAAATCCATGTTCAACAGCATAGTCAAAAGTTTTCTGCAACCTCATACCATAGCATGTGGTACAACGATGACCTTTTTCGGGTTGGTTTTCTAGACCTTTAATTCTATCGTACCAAATTTCTGTTTCGTACGTTCCTTCAATAAATCTGCATCCGGCAATATCTGCATAACGTTTGGCTTCCAAAGCACGTTTATGGTATTCGTCTTCAGGATGAATATTGGGATTATAAAAATAAATCACTATCTCATCAATATTAGGTTCATATTCCAACACATTTTTCCATTCCAAATTTCCACGCAGAACTTCCACACAAGTAGTCACACACGGTGCACAGCACGTTTGAAGAAGCAATTTTTTCATTCTAATACCTCTTTTAAACAGAAATCATTGGTGTAAATGAATGTCTGTTTGTAATAATATAAGCAGGACGTGGAACAGCATGCGTCAAATCCTGATCTATAATTTTTTCAACATAGGAAACACAATTACTGTTCTCACTAATATGTAAAAACATAACATTTTTTGTATTCTTGGTAGCAGCATATCGAACAAATTTAGCAGCTTGAACGTTAGATAAGTGACCGGATCCTTTGGAAATTCTATCTTTCAAATGTTGAGGGTACCGACATCGAGCAAGCATAGAAGGTTCATAATTTGCCTCAATACCGATAAAATCCGCATTTTCAGCTTTAGCAAGAATTTTATCGTCAAACGACCCAATATCGGAAGCATAAAATAAGGTCTTTCCCCCCGCATAAAACACAAAACCCAAACAAAGTTCGGCATCATGAAGCACTTGAAACGATTTCACTTGAATTGATCCGAATATCATTTCATCTTCAGGTTTGATAATACGAAAATCTCTTAGAGAAATTCCTGATTTTTTGTAAGAAGCTTCAGTAAGATACACAGGCAGATGAAACGCAGAAGCCACTCTCTTTAAATGTCGGATATGGTCTTCATGCTCATGAGTAAGAAGAATTCCTTTTATTTTTTGTCTATTAATATTTAATTGGCTCAAAGTACTTTCAAGCTTAGGTAAAGATAATCCGGCATCCACCAATAACGCATCATCTTGATTTTCAAGATAAAATACATTAGCTTTACTACCGCTGATCAATGAAGAACACTGCATTTACACATCCTTAAAATTATAGTATTGCAATCAAAATATTATATATGATTTTTTTTAAAAGCTCAATCTTTGTTTCATTTACCAATGATTATGATGATAAGACAAAATTCAGATATAATAATGAAATATAGGATTGCAATATTAATAAAAAATTGTTAAAATTATATAGAAATGTTTTATTAAATAACAACATATTATCAATAAAGGAAAAACATGTTTTCTATTATTATCAAATACAGCTTTTCTCTTTTAAAAAGATTTACCTTATTTGCGGTATTTCTTGGATTTATCCCTCTCTTATTGACAGCATACCAATATCCCTTAAAAACAGTTGAATCTATTTCTTACTCTATATTGTTGCAGAGTGCGCCTTGGTTTTTATGGTGTACACAAATGATTTTTACCGGCATAGGGTATTCACTCAAAAAACACAAGCATATATACGTTGTTTTTATTACAAGCATTTTTACAACTATTCTTATCTACGCATCCATACAGAATCTTTCTCTACAAAAACACGATATTTTAAAAACATCCGCACAACCGATATTACCTTCCAAATCTTATGTTGCAACCAAGCAAGGGCTTTTGATTCAACACACAGACAAATTAAACACTCATCATAAATTATTTGCCCAACCTTCTACCAAAGCAATATGGATAGACAGTGGTAACTACATATTCCAGACAGTCCAAACAAATAAAGACAAATTACTTCTCTCAAACGGAAAAAAGTTTAACCACCAAGGCTATAATACCATATCAAATACTGTAAGTATTTTTATAAAACCTGTGCAGCCGGACACTTCGGAAATAAAAATAGGCAAGCAATTAGTACAAACATGGATTAATACCGTATATGATTTTAATCAAAATTTAAAAAAACACAAAAAATATTCGTTTGTCGAACCAATTGAAAACTCGATGATGTCATTAACATCGATAAAACCAAAGCCTATATCAATAAAATCACCTTTTCCGATCGAATTTAACAAAACCACCACAAAAGCAAACACAGCTTCGAAGAACAAAACCACCACAAAAGCAAACACAGCTTCGAAGAACAAAACCACCACAAAAGCAAACACAGCCTCGAAGAATAAAACCACCGCAAAAGCAAACACAGCTTCGAAGAACAAAACCACCACAAAAGCAAACACAGCTTCGAAGAACAAAACCACCGCAAAAGCAAACACAGCTTCGAAGAACAAAACCACCGCAAAAGCAAACACAGCTTCGAAGAACAAAACCACTGCAAAAGCAAACACAGCTTCGAAGAACAAAACCACTGCAAAAGCAAACACAGCTTCGAAGAACAAAACCGCCACAAAAGCAAACACAGCTTCGAAGGCAAACATTCCCGTTCAAAGCAAAAAAAATAACTCTAACAATAAAAAAATATTTGGAATACCCGTTACTACCTTAAACTCCATATTAACCATTTGGTGTATTGTAATGAGCGGAATATTGATGGGTATACTTATCTCATTGGAAAACAATGTCTTCAGCAGTTTGGCTCTTACTCTGTTAGCTGTAATATACGGTTCGGTATTCAGCACCAAAATTATTGTTTATTTGGAATCTTTGCTTAAGTATACTCCCCAAATCCCTCCATCAGCAATACCTCCTGTCGTGTTAATTATACTTTCAACATTGTGTATACTACTATCACTTATTAAATCTCAGAAAAAAATCAACAGGACTCATTTATGAAGAAAATTATCTATGCTTTTCTTCTAACCGTTTTGATGTTAACTGCCGGTATATTAATAATCCGTCCTCATAATACAGCAATTTGGATTTCAGAAATGTTTATTTTAATTGCCGCAACATGTTTCTTTGTCATAAGTGCATCAAAGATTAATTCTTTCTATTTTATACCGACACTTTTCGGTTATATTTATTTGTTATTAATTTGTATTATGAACTTCGGAATTAGAGAAAGTATGTTTCTTATAGGACAACAAAATACTCCTTCTGCAACTGCTGTTTCTCTTGACGCTCCAATGCATGCAGTGATGAAAGAATTATCTTGTATTCTCTCCATGCCAAATAAAAAAGGAATCATTACAACTACCTCCGAACAAGATTTTGCATTTGGAATCACAGCTCAACTTAATCCCTTATCATATATTATAAGTAATGTGGTTATTTCATCCTCAGACAGTAATCAACAAATCTACACTTACTATGCTCCTATTGGAAAAATAGAAAACAATACATTAGCATTATATAACTATTCAAAATGGCAGGAAAAAAACGGCAAATTTACAAATATATCAGAAAATAAAGGCATAGAAACATTTCCTCTACCCTTTGACATGAAAATTCTATATCATTCATGGAACAATCCCAAATTTCAAACTATTCCTGTATTATTAAATATTAATGTCCTTTCCGAAGCAAAACTACCTTTACTATTCCGAACAGCCCAATATCTTATAGATATATTACTGATATTATTTATTGGCGGAATCAGTTTAAGATACCAAAATGTCCTGATATTCAAAGGAATAAATCTACTAGGATCTATTACAGCGGTTGTATTGAGTTTTCCATGTATTATATTCATACATGAATACCTCATACTCGCCGTATACAATATAATTAATTTAATGATAGGAGGAATATTGTGAATAACGAAATTCTCAAAAAAGCACAAATTTGGACAACTTCCGAATACGACCAATCAACAAGGGAAGAAATTCAACAATTGATTGAACAAAACAACGAACAAGAATTAACCGATCGATTTTGGAAAGAATTAGAATTTGGTACAGGGGGACTTCGTGGCATTAGAGGTGCTGGTACCAATCGGATGAATATTTATAACATAAGAAAAGTCACTCAAGGATTGGCAAATTATATCATTGAACACCAAGGACAACATCAAGGAGTTGTTATTGCAAGAGATTCAAGAATTTTTTCATTAGAATTCGCTCAAGAAGCCGCATCGGTATTAATTGCCAATGGTATTAACGTATACTTTTTTGAAGACATTTGTGCCACTCCTATTATTTCTTATACTATTATTCAATTAGGAGCATTTGCAGGTATTATGAACACTGCTTCACATAATCCTAAAGAATATAACGGTTATAAAGTGTTTGGATCATCAGGTGGACAGCTTGTCCCTCCGGCAGATAAAAACGTTATCATTGAAGTGGAAAAAACATCCTTATCCGATGTAAAAACAGTTTCCTTCGAAGAAGCAAAAAACTCACCCTTATTTGCTTATTGCGACAAATATTTTGAACAATACATTAATGAAATACAAAAATGTTCTCTCCATCCTGAAGTTTGCAGTTCTACAAAAATTTCAATTTTATATTCACCTCTTCACGGTTGCGGATATCGAATAACTCCAGAATTGTTAAATAAATTCGGATTTCAAAACACTACTGTTGTCAAAGAACAATCAACTCCTGACGGTACATTTCCATACGCACCTTACCCAAACCCAGAAGAACCAGAAGCATTGGAGTTAGGAATTTCCCAAGCTGAAAAAAATAGCATTGATCTATTATTAGCAACAGATCCAGATGCCGACCGCATCGGTGTAGTATATCTTTCTTCAAACAAAAAATACGAAATCTTAAATGGTAATCAAATTGGTATTTTAATTGCACATTACTTAATTGAAAATAAAAAATTAAATAACCCTTATATTGTCAGTACTATCGTTTCAACTCCTTTAATCAAAAAAATTGCTCAAGCAAACAATATTGATTATTTTGATGTATTAACAGGATTTAAATGGATTGCTGATAAAATTTCTCAACTTCAAAAACAAGGAAAAAATTATTTATTTGGATTTGAAGAAAGCAACGGATACAATATTTCAAACCATGTTATGGATAAAGACGGGATTTCAGCTGCTGCAATCATATCGGAATTAACAGCTTATTACAGATCGCAAGGTAAATATCTCGATAATATATTAATGGATATCGCCCTAAAATACGGATACTATAAAGACTCCCAACACTCCGAAGTATATAAAGGAATAGAAGGTACTCAAAAAATCCAAAAAATTATGGATACATTAAGATCAAATCCTCCTAAAACTATTGGCAGTGTGTCTGTAGAACAAGTAATAGACTATATTAATGACGAAACAGGACTTCCTAAATCAAATATTGTTGCATTCCATCTGTCGGATCATTCCAGAATTATTGCTCGACCGTCAGGAACAGAACCGAAAATTAAATTTTACTTTTCCAGCAATAGTAAAATAGAATGTGAAGGATGTATCAAAGCCGTTGATAAAGAACATAACCATTTAAAACAAGAATTTTTAAATCTTTTAAAAAGTTTATAAAACATTTGTAAAAAAATAGACAAACACGAAAATTTCAGATACAATATACATAAAAATCAAACGGATAATTTATGAAATTATATGTAAATGATACTGAAATCGGATTTTCAGCAAATTCTGATGATACAATACAACACCTTCTTAAAGCTGTAGAAAAACAATTAGATCATGATTTGATTATTTCAGATATGAATATAGATGGAACTTACTACCCTATGGATGATCCAAAAATCCTTTCTATTCTTGTATCACAAATTGAAATTGTTAAATTATCTGTAAATACCAGAACAGATTTGATTATATCGTTACTGGATGAAGGAATACAATTGATAGAGGTTGGTTCTACAGAATTATTGAATGGTTCTGTCTTAAAACATAAAGAAATAATATCTAGTTTAGCATGGATTATAGAAAGCTTGGATGCTATTACCGCTTCAGTACCTTTTCCACCTACCGAAATGACATTAATTAGAGCGGATTTAAGTTATCTTATCAAACAGCTGGACGAATGCAACAACATAACACTTGAAGAAATAATACAATTAGGGCGAAATCTAAAAGGATTGATATTGTATATGAAACAACTTCAGGAAAAAATTTCCAATATTTCTGCTCATTCCAAAGAAAGTGTATTTCATAAACTGCAGGAAACACAACAATCTTTACCGGATTTAGCATATCTTTTCCAAACAGGAAAAGATTTTGAAGCAATGCAGAAATTATGTGGTGTTATTGATACTATAGAAATGTTTACCCGTTATACTGCATCAATTCCTGAAGACAAAAAACTAGAAGGACAAGCAATAGCATTGAAAGATTTATCTGCACAGCTTCTGCAAGCATTTGAGCAAAAAGATTTCATCCTTATTGCAGATATTATTGAATATGATTTAAGCGAGCAAATTGATGATATCCTTGATCTCTCATAACTTATAGGAAAAAATAATGATAGAATATTCATATAAAAGCGAAAAAGATACGCTGGATCAATTTGCTAAAATTATCTACAACACAAGTGGAATAGTATTTCCGCCAAATCACATAAAAGTATTGGATCAACGTATACAAACTTCCATTAAAGAAAAACAATGCACAGATATTGAACTACTTAATTTATTACAGAAAAACCCTAAAGAGCTGTACCAATTTATTGGCCATATCACAACAAATCATACTCAATTTTTTAGAAGTATCAACCAATTTTATGCATTGGATACCCATATTTTACCGGATTTGGCAGAAAAAAATAAAACTATTAAACATATATCGATTTGGAGTGCGGGATGTTCTTCCGGAGAAGAACCTTATACGATAGCATTATACTTAAAACATTTTTTTGAAAAAAATCATTGGACTGATTGGACATTTATGATTCAAGCATCAGATATTGATGCGGTTTCTCTTCAAACTGCAATTCAAGGCACCTACAGTATTAGCGCATTAGATCAAATTCCTCAAGAATATTATTACCTGCTTAAAATAAATCCGAACGCTGGTAACAATGTGGAAACATTCACCATTCCGCAAAGTATAAAAAATTTGATTAAATTTCAACAACACAATTTGTTAAATCCTCCATTTTCAAGAAATTTCGATATTATTTTCTGCAGAAATGTATTAATTTATTTTGACCAAACAATGCAGAAAATTGTTGTCAATTATTTAGCAGATGCTTTAAACAAAGATAGATATTTGTATGTAGGACTATCTGAAACACTCTCTGATATTTCAACAAAATTAAAACCCGTAATACTTCCAAAATGCATTTTCTACCATAATTAGGACAAAAATATGAAAAAAGGCAGAATACTTATTATTGATGATTCCGTTCTTGTACGAAATTACTTAACTCGGATCATTAGTACTCATCCGGAACTTGAAATATGCGGGATGGCATCAAACGGAAAAATTGGATTTCATAAAATTCATTCATCATCTCCGGATGTCATTATTTTGGATTTAGAAATGGATCAAGGGGACGGATTGTATGTTTTACAGCAAATTGAAGAAAAAATAAATAAATTTTTATGGCCTTTTATTATTATTTACAGTTCACGTGCAAAACATGAAGATCCTTTATTTAAAAAAGCAGTAGATTTTGGATTTTGTGATTTTATATTAAAACCGGAAGGTTCCTTAGAAGAAATTCAAACTCTATTAAATCAAACATTAATTCCAAAAATCCAGCAAGGAATTACCGCGCGAAAAACAAGAAAACTGCTTAGTTCTTCTTTAGAAAATTCAACGATAGAATTAGAACATTCAGAGTTTCCCCAAGAACAAGAAAAAGATATATTTAATGTCCCTATTGGTTTGGATAAATTATCCGGAGTATTACAAAACAAACCTGTCAAACCCAAAATTATTATTTTAGGAGCGTCGACAGGAGGACCTCAAGCAATTCAAAAAATCATTTCCCAGCTGTCCGGAACATATATTCCCGTTCCGATAGTCATTATCCAGCATATGCCGGAAAAATTTACCCTTTCGTTTGCCAATGAGCTGGAACGCATCAGTAATATAAAAACATACGAATTGAGACACAATATGCCTTTGGAAAAGGGAAATATTTACATATTTCCAGGCGGAATACATGGAAGATTAAATTGTTTTGGTAATTTATTTGTGTATTATTCGGAATATAAAAATTATGATCTCCATCCTTTCAAACCTTCTATCAATTTGGCTATTGATTATCTATTAGGATCATTCAGCGGACAGGCAGTATGTGCTATTTTAAGCGGAATGGGTAAAGATGGAGCAATCGGAGCAGCAAACTTGAGAAAAAAAGGAGCATTAGTAATCGCTCAAGATAAGGACTCAAGTGCAGTATGGGGAATGCCTAAAGCAGTATTAAAAGAAAACGGAGCAGATATCATTCTTGCACAGGACGAAATAGGCTTAGCAATCCGACAAATTTTAGAACAATCAAATTCAGTTGGAGGAAATGTATGAGTGAATGGAACAATCTGCTTAAAGATTTTTTTGACGAAGCCTACATGCTACTGAATAATTTCGAAGAAAGTTTATTAAATTTAGAAAAAAATCTAACCGATCCAAATTCTATTGCAACTGTGTTTCGTGTGGCACATACGATAAAAGGTGGTGCAGGAGCAGTAGGACTAAAGGATATTGTAAATATTACTCATATTTTAGAAGATATATTGGATTTGGTGAGAAATCATAAATATTTACTAACTCAAAATGATATTACTCTTCTTTTGAAAGTAAAAGACGAATTGGAAAAATTACTCAACGTTTACGAAAATAACCAAAAACCCAATAATCAGCAAATACGTTATTTAATTGAAACACTAGAACATTTTAGAAACAATGCCGGACAAATACCTTCTTCCCCTAATAATTCAAACACTAAGTATAAAGCAAGACCTACTCTTCCCATTGCAGCACGTTTTGGTCTTACAAATGAACTGCTTAAAAGCATACGTGAATCCTTAGATGCAGGTGAACCGTTATTTTTTATTGAAATAAATTTTAATCAGGAATACGAATTAAAGGAAGTTGCACCTATTGAAATTACAGCATTAATTGGAAGTTTTGCAGAACCGTTTATCATGAATCCTTCACCGGAAAGTTTAGATTATGAATATACACCGTTTCTTAATATTGTTATTTCAAGTACAGAACCAGCAGAATACATCAAAAACAAACTACAACTTCCAAATGTTATTGAAAAAATTTCCGTAACTCCGTTAACATATGATTTTTATACGACTTTGAAAAAAAGTATGTTTGGAGAAATAGAAGAAAATGCCGAACCTTTCAGTAGTTCCAACAATAAAAATCAATCACAAAAAACCAATACTGCTCAAAAAATTTTTGACGATATACATCATGATTTCAATGAACCAACCCATCCTTCACAAATAATCGACAAACGAAGCACAACTCTAAAAGTAGATAGTTCACGTATTGATGAATTATTAAATCTACTTGGAGAATTGGTTATTGTAAGATCGGGATTTTCACAATTTGAAAGCGAATTGGAAAAAAGTATCCAAGATATGCGGTACAGTTTGCGGAATTTTTTATCTTCCTCAACAACTCTTGCTCTCCACGAAGATAAAGACCAAAATAAACAAAGAAATGAATTTCTTCGTGAATCATTTACTCAAATTAGTAATGGATTTGATAAATATTTGGAATACCAACAACAATTATCTCGTATCTCAAGCATTCTTCAAACTCAAATGATGACACTCCGAATGGTTCCTATTCAAAGCGTATTCTCCCGTTTCATTCGATTGACAAGGGATATTGCCGCCCAATTAGATAAAAAAATAGAACTCATTATCGAAGGCGGTGAAACTGAAATTGATAAAGGTATGATCGGAAGCCTTTATGATCCATTATTGCATATGATTAGAAATTCATTAGATCATGGAATCGAACCTCCTTCCGAACGAATAAAAATCGGCAAACCTGAAGTAGGCATTATTCGCTTAAAAGCTTACCAAGAAGGTGATTCGATCCTTATAGAAATTAGCGATGACGGACGAGGTATTGATCCAAACAAAATAAGACAAAAAGCTATAGCATTAGGATTAGCAACGGAAGAAGAAGTTGCCCACTTTTCCAAACAAGAAATTTTTTCCTTAATATTTAAACCCGGATTCTCAACAGCCGTAGAACTATCTGATTTGTCAGGACGAGGCGTTGGAATGGATGTAGTAAATAGAACAATTCAAGATCTAGGCGGAACAGTCAGTATATACTCGGATAAAGGCCTAGGTACAACAATGAAAATTCAACTTCCTTTAACTCTTGCGATTATTCAAGGATTGCTGATTATTGTTGGTGGTATTAATTATGTTATTCCTATTGCTTCTGTTGAAGAAACCGTTATGTTGAATATTATCGATTTAAAACGGCTTAGTCATTATTATGCTTTAGAATTCAGAGGTCAATTAATTCCTCTCATTCCATTATCACTATTTTTATATGGAATTGATACCTTTGAACCATTGTTTAATGAAGAAAACACCCATCCTTCTCATGAAGTATTACAACGAGTAAACCATGACAAATTATCAAATTACAGAGATTATTGTGTTATTATTATTCGATATGCAAACCGCCAAGTCGGTATTGTTGTACCGGAAATTTTAGGAGAGCAAGATATTGTAATCAAAGCATTAGATAACAAACTTGTTTACAGCCCCGGATTAGCCGCAGCAACTATTGTCGGAAATGGCGAAATAGGGTATATTTTAGATATTCCTCAAATCATCCGCCACCACCTGAAAAAAAACAATAACTATTATAGAGGCTGATATGTCAGAAATCCAAAACGAACATTCCCAGAATATCTATCAAAAAGATAGTGTTTTGTTTCACACCATTACATTTCGTGTACTTAAACAGCCTTATGCTGTTGATATTTTGTATATTAGAGATATTGTTATGGAAAAACAAATATTCCGTGTTCCTAATTCGCATCCTGCTTTGCTGGGAGTGACCAACCTCAGAGGGGAAATTATACCCGTATATTCTGTAAAAAAGCTTTTGGGATTTCATGAAGAAAAAATCCCTCAAAATCCTATCCAAACCATCATACCTGCAAATGATTCATCTTACTTTATTATTTTACAACTTAAAAACAAATTAGTTGCTATTTCAGTAGACCAAATCGATAAAAATATCAGTGCAACCGTAAAAAATTATAATGAAGGTACTTATATGCCTAAATGGTCAAAAGATACTGTTTTTATCGGCGTTATTATGGACGAAAAAGAAAATATTTTAGTTATGGATGCACCCCAGTTACTACAATACCTAATAAAAGAAAATAAAGAAATGAATGACTGATTAAGAGACCAATTTTATTGACAAAAAAAAAAAAAAGAATTAAACTATTAAAAGAGGTTTTATCAAATATAATTCATTTCGAAAAAAGTTTAAAAACAATTAAAGAATAAGGAATATCTATGTTGATAGATTACATCAATCCGTTTGTTGAAGCAACATTTGAGATTATGAGCGAAATATTAAACAGCCCTATAAAACGCGGACAAATCCAACTCAAAAATATTGGCGAAGAAATGAAAGGAATTGCTGTTATTATAGGAGTGACAGGTAATGTATCCGGAAGAATTATTTTTGATATGAATGAAAGTACAGCATTACTACTATCAGAAAAACTAAATAACGAACAGTTTTCCAGTTTCAATACGCTTGCTAGAAGTACAATTTCAGAAATCGCAAATATGATTACAGGTCGTGCCGTTACCAAATTAGCAAAAGATTCCCGTTCATTTAACTTCAGTCCTCCTACTCTACTTTCGGGGGCAAATATATTTATATTTGAGACAGGGACTATTGAAGCATTAATAATACCTATTGATACAGGTTATGGAGTTTTAGATATTAATATTGCTTTTAAAGAAAATAATTAATAAAATTAAATAGGCTCTGAAAAATTAAAACAAAAAGGAATAATATTATGAAGATTTTATTAAGTGAAGACGGTTTACCATCCGGCTTAAAAAATAACGGTCAGCAAATAGGTGTCTTATGTGTTGACGATTCACAATTTATTTTAAAACAACTTGCTCAAATATTATCTTCTAGAAATTTTGCTATCATCGACACAGCATTAGACGGTGCCGAAGCATTATCAAAATATAAAGCTCAACAAAACGGAGTAGATCTAGTCACGTTAGATATTACTATGCCTGAAATGGACGGATTGACAACTCTTAAAAAACTTAGAGAAATTAATCCTGATATCAATGTTATTATGGTTACCGCGTTAGGAACATCAGATACTGTAAAAGAAGCTATTAAATTAGGTGCTAAAGGATATATTATCAAACCTCTAGATAGAGATAAAGTATTAGAACGAATAAGCAAAATTTTCAGTTAATAAATGGAAGAATTCTTTTTCTTCCATTTTTTTTTGTTATATTCTATAATATTTATTATCCTTAAGGATCGTTCATGATAAATCAAGGAAGAATATTATTAATTGTATTGATGATAAGCAGTTGCGGACAATACAACCAATTTGATAAATTATATAAAAATAAAGAATTTGCAAACGCTTACCGAGTATTGCAGAATACTCATAAAGAAAACTTGGAAAGTTTTAAAGAACGTGAAATCAAAGTTATCATTCATTTAGTTATCAGCGGACATAATGAATATCTTTCTATTTTAGACAGTCTTCTTATTTCCGAACCAAGCCCTAATTTACAAATTTGGCATGATTTTGCAAGAAGCTGGATTCGTTTTGTTTCAGCAAAAACAAGCGTCGATTTCGAAAATGTGTTAAAAACACTCCCTAAACAAACTCTTAAAGAAGTTGATTTAGAACAAATAAGATTAATTATTTATGCTCATTCATTATTGGAATTAAAAGAATATAAACGATTAATATCTTATTTCTCAACCCGCAACATAAGCCACAAAAATTCCGAACTGCTTTATCTTCAAGGACTAACATATATGAAACTTGAAGACAATGCCAAAGCACAACAATATTTTCAAAGTATGATTCGAAATACAGCTAATAACCAATTAAAAGCATTAGGATATTTCTATATTGGAGAAATTGTAGAACGAGAACGAAAAACAGATTTAGCTGAAAAATATTACCTGCGTTCTTGGGAATTAGAACCTCAAAATGCTGAATTAAATTTGAGACTAGGCCGTTTAATTCAACAAAAAAACAAATACAACGATTTACATTATCGATTTTACCGTGCATCACTAAGAATTGACAAAAACACAGCAGAATCTTGGTACTACTTAAATATTCAATAAAATATTATAATATTTCAATAAAATGTACCGATAATATTACTAGTATGGTATCAATTATGAAAAAACAATTATTGCTTTTTACTTATATTTTTTGTCTAACAGGATGTATAAAATATTACGTTTTATATCAAATAGATTCTCCACAAAAAAGTTTGTTATCATTTTCAGACATATTATCGGAGTCAGGATTAATACCTAGTTCCAACAATTCCAATCAAACTGTAGCTATAAACAGTACAGAATATCCGAATGCAGAACTATTATCAAATCAACAATACAAATTATCAGAAAAATTTCATACCTTAATGCTATCAGAAAATTCGCAATTCACGATCAAAGCAGAGACCAAAAACTATTTAAAAGCAGAACTTTCTTATTCAAGTAAAGATATTATTATGATAGAAGATTTAAGTACTGCTATTCAAGGAAAATTTACATTTCAAATAGGAAAAGAAACAGGAAAAATTGTTATCAATCTGTATTCACCTTCAAATATCCTTGAAGGACAAGAAACTTGGTATATCGAAATAAATCCTGTTAAACCATAATTATTTCTGAAGACGAAGACAATGATAATATGCTAAACTTTCAGAAGACAATTCCAAATTACGTCGAATAACAGAAATAATTTTATCTTTAACAACTTCAAAAGCAGCATTATTTAAATTATGTGGAATCCATTGAGTTATATGTTCAGTTGAGATTTCTCTTCCGGGTTCCAAATAGTCAGCCAAAAAAACAATCGTACCGATCATATTATCAACAAAATCAGGATGACCTGTCGTATGATAATACACAGCCATAGATATTTCCGTATCGCAAATACCAAAAAATTTCTCCATCATCCAAGCACCGACAACAGCATGATAAACGGAAGGAACAATATTATCTAAGTTAATATTATAAATTTGAGCATAAGAAAATAATTGTTCGGAAGACATTCCTTTTGCAAAATCATGGAATAATACAGCTTGAACGACGCGATATTTAAGGGGTTCGTCAATTTGCAGACAGTTAGAAATATGAACAGCAGTATCTCGAACACGTAGTACATGATGAAACCGTTTTTCAGATAATAATTTATTTAGAAGAGAAATTAATATTTCAGGAGAATATTGCATATTATGTGTTAAAAGATGCTGATATATATCGAATTTATCCATAAAAACCGCCTATCATCAAGTATATATTATTTGAAAAAAAACTTCAAATAATAATGAGAGCAAAATATATGAAACAAAAAGCAAATAATTTTAAGAAAAATATTGACAAACAGATATAAAATACATTATAATAACCTGTGTATAAATAAGACTTAGGAGCACAATCAATGAAAAAAGGTATTCACCCAGAACTTAAACAAACGAATGTGACATGCAGTTGCGGGGAACATTTTGAAATCAGAACAGTTAATGATTCGATGTTAGTCGAAGTATGCTCAAAGTGTCATCCGTTTTACACAGGCACAAATAGAAATACTGAACGCGGCGGAATGGTAGAAAGATTCAAAAATCGTTATGGTACAAAAAAATAATATACTTTTAAAGATATTCTCTGTTGCTTAATTATTTTGAAGTAAAAGGATTTGTTATTTAAATGAATAATTTAGAAAAATCGGCGCTCCCTGTGAGTGCCGTTGCTTTTTTTCTTTCAGATCTTATCAAACACCATATGAGACCGTTATTGATAAAAGGTGAAATTTCGAATCTCCAAAAAAGAAATTTTTCTTCTTATATAAGATTTTCATTAAAAGATCAACAAGCAAAAATCGATTGTCTGGCACACCAAACCACCAATGCAGCAAAACTTCTTCAACATTTAACGGAAGGTGATGAAGTAATTATATTTGCCCAAGCAAATTACTATACAAAAACAGGACAAATGAGTTTCTTTACCGAAGAAATGATGAAATTAGGAACAGGACTATTTCATTCACAACTGGAACAACTAAAAGAACAACTGTACCAAGAAGGATTATTTGATTCTTCCAAAAAGCATCTAATACCGGTATATCCTTCACGAATAGGAGTTATTACATCGGCGGACGGAGCAGCACTTCAAGATATTTTAAGAGTAGCACAAGATCGATACCCTTGTATAGAAATTTTTATCTTCCCAAGCTTAGTACAAGGAAAAGATGCTCCAACTGCATTATGCAAAGCATTATCAAAAGCACAAAAGTATTCACTAGATGCTGTTATCATAGGACGAGGCGGTGGAAGTAAAGAAGATTTGAATGCGTTTAATAACGAGCAGTTAGTAAGATTAATAGCAGATTCACCTATTCCGATTATTTCAGCAGTAGGACACGAAATTGACCTTTCGCTAAGCGATTATGCGGCATCAGCATCAGCACCTACGCCTACAGCAGCAGCAATGATGCTACTTCCTGATCGAAAAGAATTGATTAAAGAACTCAAACATCTAACACAAAATTTAAATGAATACTGGAATAGATACCTTACGCAGGAAACAATAGATCTTAAATATTCAACAACTACTCTTCAAACATCATATACTCAATTTTTACTTTGGGAAAAGAAAAATTTAGATCTGGTATCTTTACAATTATCAGAATCAAATCCTCAAACGATCTTGACTAAAGGTTATGCATTCCTCAAATCTGATGATGAATTAACACCAGGTCAGCACATAGAACTTATTACACAAAAACAAATACTTACTGTTTCAATAATTGATATTAAGGACCGTAATAATGAATAATAATTCTTTCAAAGAAATCACTCCAGGTGAATTAATATATTTATGCCATGAAAAAATTGCTTTTCTTGTCCCTTTTACTCCAAACGGAAAGCTTGCAACTAATAAAGGAGAGTTCGTATTTGCAGAAACACACAAATGGGGCGACATCATTTTTAATCACACTCAAACCGAACATTTTACCATTCTGCATCCTACTCTATCGGATCGTATTATGAAAGTAAAACGAGCTACAACTATTTCTTATCCCAAAGATATCGGAGCAGTCATATTGGAAACGGATATTTTCTCAGGAGCTAAAGTATTGGAAATCGGAACAGGTTCTGCAGCATTTGCGATTGCAGTATCAGGGATTTTAGGAGAACACGGCAAAATTTACAGCTTCGAGAAAAGACCTGAACACCAAGAGATTGCTGTAAAAAACTTTAATAAACTGGCTCGTTTTCAAAATGCAGAATTTATTTTAAAAGATGATGTTCATTTAACAGGATTTGGAATTACTGAAAAAATGGATACGGTTTATGTTGATGTACCGGATCCGATTCCTCTATTAGGAGCAGTACGAGAAGTATTAAAACCAGGAGCTCCACTGGCTGTTATTGTACCTTGCGTTGAACAATTAGCAGATATTATTTCAGCACTACCAGAACATGGTTTTACACGAATTCGTGCAAAAGAAATTTTGGAACGGGGAATCCGTACTACTCCGGGACGAATGAGACCTTATGACAGAATGGTTTCTCATACCGTTTATCTATTGTTTGCAGCATTAGGTGCTTAGTACTCCTGAATTTTTACAAACATATTGACAAATTTATATTCTCTTATTAATTTTGTTTTATAAACAAAATTAGGAGAATAAAATGCTCAGAATATTAGTATTAGTAGCATTACTTACAGTATCTATGTATACATGCTCCACAACAGATTATTGCCAGGAAGATGTATTAAATCATGTTTAGAAAGAAAAATTATATAATATTTTTTATGTGTTTAGCATGCAGGTGTTCAGCATTATCTCTTCAATCGGAATATACAGGAGGAATTACACAAAGTACCTTAATTGGAACCCTATGGCGTGAGATCAACGGTGATTTTAACGGAACATTCCAACGCTGGTTTTTCAAAGATTCAACTACTCTCATTCAAAACCTCCGAGGAGCAATACTTTATTACACTTGGGAGCCTTATACCTTGGTAGGAACAGTTTCCCCAAATCCTGAAAATCAAGCGATATTTAAAGTCACCAGTGGATCTCCGGGCGGACAAATGGACCAGTATATGCTTGTTTGGTTTATTAACAAAGAAGGAACAACAGCTGTTTTTGAAATTTATACGGATTTGCAAGATATTACAAGATTTTTAGTAAATATCAACAAGGTTTATGCCCCAAACTATGAACAAGTTCCAACTACATTTACAACACCTACAAAGCACAAAGTTTCTTTATAACACCTAATTTAGCAGCGTCATTACCCAATTTTGCAGTCTTAAGGATCACGGAAAACGATTTAGGAAGAAACAGCCGGAGTTTCGGATCAACAAGATCAATCAATGCATCACCCTGCTCAGATATTCCTCCACCCAAAATAACAGCTTCAGGATCCAAAACACTAACAATATCAGCTATACCTCCGGCTAAATAATCAGCCCAATCTTCCAATATAGCTTTTACACCGCTATTACTTACAGCATGATCAAAAATCCATTTACCGTCGATTTGTGCAACCTGTTCGTCAAAACCTATTTCATAATTGGATACATAATGTTTTATACGGTCGACCAGTGACAATGCTGACGCATTTTTTTCCCAAAAAGACGTAGCTCCTTTATTTGCACGAATCAAGCCCGCTTCACCAGCATGATAATTCGCTCCATAATACAAGGATCCGTTAATCACAATCCCTCCACCAATTCCTGTTCCTACCGCAATACAAATAAAATTCTTAAATTCTTTTGCAGCTCCAAGCCATAACTCCCCTAAAGCCGCTGCATTTACATCATTTTCAACCTCAACAGGAAGATTTAAAGCATGCTCTAATTTGTTTTTTATTTGTTCATTATGCCATCCGCGCGGCATATTCAATGCAAATCCTAAGATCTTCCCTTCTACAGGATCCACTACACCAGGACAGGAAATTCCTACACCTTTTATTATATTATCAGATTGAAACTCTCGAACTGTTTCTGCAATCTTGTTCAAAAGATCTGCTGACGTATCAAATTTTGTAGGAAACGATCCTCGAGAATGAATCTTACCGTCTTCAGAAATCAAAGAATATTTTACACTAGTACCACCAAGATCAAATGCCAAAAAATTATTCATATCTGCCTCTGTATTTTTGAATTATAAATAAGTATACATTATTTTTCCATAAAATCAATGATCTTTATATTATAGAAATTGAAATAAGCAGAAATTCATATTATAATAGTAAAAAATATTAAATAATATTGGGGAATTTATTATGAAAAGAAAATTTTTGGCATGCGATGTTGACGGAACACTCATTCATTTCGATAAACAAAAAATCAGCAGTAACGATTTGCAGGCAATTAAACAATTTCAAAATGCAGGACATTTATTTGCATTATGTACAGGAAGAACGTTTGTTTGGACACTGCCGATCTTGGAAAAACACAATTTGGAACCAAACGCTCTAATATTATGCAACGGTTCTGCAATTTATATCCCCGACTCAGAATACCATTTAGAATTTTCAACCATCCATACCAACAAAATCCCCAATCACATCGGTATAGAAATTATTAAATATGTATACTCATTGGAAAATTATACCATTTATTGGGATAACGGTATTAAAACATTTGAACTGCAGGATCGGCTGTTAAAATGTGCTACCAGTATTATTCAAGAAGATAATTCTATTCATATAAAATTTGAGGATATTTCAACCGTTACTGACGATTTCGCGTCAATAGGAACTGCTCCTATATCTCAAAATCCTTTGGAAGCCAAAATCTTAAAAGATAATATTTTCAAACAATGGGGCTTGAAAATCGACCTCTTCCAAAATCAATTCTTTCTTGATATCGCTCCCCAAAATGCATCTAAAGGCTCCGGTATAAAAAAATTGGTTGATTTTTGGGATAAACATTTGGAACTATATGGTATTGGTGATTCCTACAACGATCAATCAATGTTTGAATTTGTTGGTAAAAACAACGCTTTCATTATGAATAATGCCGACGAACCACTGAAATCTTTAGGACGAAATGTCTCTTCTGTAGCCGAATGCATTGATATTATATTATCCGAAAACAAATAATCCTGCTATTTAAATATTTATTATCATTTTGTAAATAACAAATAATCATTTGACTTTATATTATTTTATGATTAAAATATATACAAACTATATATCTTAATAAACTCTGTTAAAAGAGAATAATTTAATATTGTCAAATACTCAATTTGTTAACAAAATAAATATATAAGTGGCAGGATACTATGAAAAATATTAATATGAATGAAATTATCGGAATTATTCTTGCAGGCGGACAAGGAACACGCTTAGATCCATTAACACGCCATAGATCAAAACCGGCTGTACCTTTTGGGGGAAGATACAGAATTATTGATTTTCCTATTACTAATTGTATTCACTCAGGCGTTGGTAAAATTTTTGCTCTTACCCAATTCCACTCAGCATCCCTCAATCAACATATTACTCAAACATATCAATTCGACCTGTTTCACGACTCATTCGTAGATATCATAGCCAGCGAAGCATCAAAAGACTTATCCAATAGCGGATTCTCTCAAGGTACAGCAGATGCCGTTCGAAAAGCTATGCATCATATTCAAAGCGTTCGAAATGCATCACTAGGTTTGATCTTAGCAGGTGATCAATTATACTATATGGATTTTCGAAAATTAAGAGATATTTATTGCAAATATAATGCGGATTTAACATTAGGTGTTGTTGCAGTTCCAAGAAGTAAAGCTGGATCTTTTGGAATCGTAAAAGTATCTTCAAACTTTCAAGTAATAGATTTTTGGGAAAAACCAAAAGACGCCCAATTAGAAGCAGATTGGTATATCCCTGAAAATATCAGA
The DNA here is from genome assembly GCA_051647535.1 of Brevinemataceae bacterium. Classification (GTDB taxonomy): domain Bacteria; phylum Spirochaetota; class Brevinematia; order Brevinematales; family Brevinemataceae; genus Brevinema_A. The sequence goes on along the minus strand of JBOFEA010000018.1, from coordinate 96,490 downwards.
CAAGAATACAATCTGCCTCAAGATTATGTATTCGCTTCTATGAGTATGTATCTAATCAATTTACACTTTCTAGATTCCATTCTTCACGAACAACACGATATGATGGACTTTGGGAAAGAAATTATTCCTTATATTATTAAAAATTATCAAGTTCAAATAGCCATACATCACGGATATTGGGAAGATATCGGTACACTTGACAATTTTCATAAAGCAAATATTAATTTGGTTCACTCCGAAGATGGCTTTAATATCTTTGATCCAAACTGGAAATGGGTATGCCAGCCATCCCTCCTGCCACCCAGTAAAGTTCTCAATAGTACCATAAACGACTGTATTATTGCAAATGGTTGTCATATAAAATCCGCCAAATTAGAACAATGTATTGTTGGAAGCAGAACAATTGTCAACGAAGGTTCATTAATTTGCAATTCCGTTGTTATGGGTGCCGATTGGACTGAAACTCCTAATGAATTACAAACCAATCACATTAACAAAATACCAAATATCGGAATCGGTAAAAACTGTATCATCAAAAATGCTATTATCGATAAAAACGCCAGAATTGGTAATAACGTTGTATTAGAAAACAAAGAAGGTAAAAATAATATCTTTACAGAAAATTATATTATTAGAGATAATATTATTGTTATTCCTGCAAAGGCTGTTATTCAAGACGGATTTACATTATAATGATGTAAATCTGTCCCTATAGTTTTCACATTTTTTTACCCGATATTTTTAAAGTTAAGAGAATTATTACTTTATTTATTTTTCAAAATGAAGTATAATAGTATAATGATCATTCTTTTAACACAAAAATACCGGAGTTTTGATATGTCTGACAATTATGATAATGTGCAAAATACAGAAAATACTTATTTACAGTCAATCTCTAGCAAAAAAAAGACTTTTTACCAAATTCTCATTAGATTGTATTTTGCCTTTATATTTGTCAATCTTCCTCTAACTATACTTCAACAGTTATTTTTTGTTCCTCTTGACAAAACTACAGATTTGCCATACCATGCGATATGGATTTCCTTTAAACAACATATTCTTTCTGCACCTGTCTTAACAATTTATTTTTGTTATTTTGTCTTAGCAAGTATAGGATTGTTTGTTTTTTTGTATCCCATTAGAGAATATCTCTTATACAATAATAACAGACAACAAGTCTATAAAAAAATTCAAAATCCTATCGGATTATTGTTTATCGTTGTCATTACCCTTCTTATCAGTTGGGGGATTTCATATTATTTATTCAAAAATCAATTTCCAATCAGCGGTAAAATGCATGTCTTAAGATCTTTTGTTTACGTGTTCTTTTGGCAAATATTAATAGGATTTTACTTAATCCTTACATTTCTCCAAGCAACCAACATACTCAAAGATTCTCTGAAACTTTACTATGTTCATTCAGAAGATTTAAAATTTTATTTTATGTTTAAAGAATACATATTTTTGGCAATACAGTTACTCCTTATCATGATAATCATTATCCAAACAATCAATCTCTCTGAAATCGAAAAATCAGTATCAAATCTGAAAGAAATTTCTGCTATTCTTGCTTGGGGATTTATTAATTCTGCTATTATTGTTGGAATTAGTTCTTGTTTACTTTATTCTGTACAAAAAATCAATCAACGATTTAAAAACCATATTAAAGAAGAATTTGAAAATTTAGTTCAATCCGGCTATTTGAATAAACAAATTATCTATTATGAACCAAACGAATTAGGAAACTTTACATCTATTTATAACAAATCTATGATCAAATTAACTCATGCCTTGTCGCAATTCTTTCATAATACAAATGAACTACGATCTAATAATACTTCTTTAAGAAAACATACATCAGAATTAATAGAAGCCTTAGATGAACAAGAAAATAAAGTCTCTCAAATGAATATAGCATCACAGGTCACAAACAAATCCCTACAAGAACTAGCTAAAAAGGTTGACTCAGAATACCACACATTATCAAATGATTTGACAAATATTGACAACTTGATTTCAGGAACACAAAATATTATCTCTGTATTTTCCGAAATTGAAATCGAACAAATTCAAAGTGAAAAATCCAGTCAAGCTGGACTGAAGTCTGTTAATAACTCAATCAAAAAAAGTATCTTGATGAACGAAAAAATCAAAGAAATTACAACTAAAATTAAACAAGCAGGACATGAAGCTGCAGGTATCGATGAAGTTCTCAAAGTTATCAAAAACATATCCGAACAAACAAATATTCTTTCTATGAGTGCAGCAATCGAAGCAGCTCATGGAGGCACTTCCGGAAACGGGTTCGCTCTTGTGGCAAAGGAAGTTCGTAAGCTGGCTAATATGTCTCAAGCTTCTGCTGATAAAATTGCATCACGATTATCAGCAATTACGGAATTAATTAAAGATTCATTTAATATTTCCCAAAAAAGTTTGGAACTTGCCAATCAAAATTCCCGAATTAGTAAACAACTCGGAGACTCTATGGCAAATGCTTGTACAACAGCCGCTGAATTAACCAAAATAACCAGAAATGCAGGAAACATCACAAACAAACAAGGAATCAATACTTATGAATTTAAAACAATTGTTCTAAGCGTATTAGAGTTTCTTCAAAATATTTACGAGGAATTAAAATCGGAAAGCTCTGTATCCGACACGATGTCTCTTAATTTTAACAATATTATTGAAAATTTTAAAACAGTAAGAAGTACATTATATCATATGGACACTACCTTAGAAAAACTAAACATAACAGAGCAACAACTCTATGATGTGATTCAAGAATTTTCTTTAACAAATAATAATGATTATCTTTTTGATTTTAAAATTAAGAAATCCCCCCTTAATCAAGACTCAGATTTGATAGATCAAACACACTCAACAACAGATCAAACACATACAACAACAGATCAAACACATACAATACTAGAATTTGAAAAAATTAGTAATTCCGACCCCCTATTACAAAATACAACACCATTGGAAAATATTGAACTTGTACAAAATAAAAAATCAGAGCAAACCAATGTTTCTTCTCCAGAAGTACAAAGCTTAGATAATTTTATTAATCATATATTGGAAGAAAACAACACGGAAAGAGAGCAGTAATTATGAAAACATCCAACACTCAAACAACTCACTCAGAACCTCAACAAATTATATTTTCCGAACACCAGCTTCTCGAAAATATAAAATTAGCAAATAAGTTAAAAAAGCATCTATTTCTAGTTCAAATTTTAATTATATTTCCTGTAAATTGTATGTTCATTATTTTATGGAATTATTTTGCAAGCTTTTCAACTCTTACTTTTGGAATGGAACGTATTAATTTGATTTATCATTTACAAACAGTAATTCCTTTTTCAAATATCAAAATCAATAATATATCTTTTTTGGTGACTTTTTTCAATCATCTTCTACTTAGTATTATTTATTTGACTTACTTGTCTCCTGTATTTCATTTTTTAAAGACAGGTCAAAATCCTGAAAAAGTAAAAAAATGCTTATACGGTGGATTTCACTATACATATTGGATAACTCTCATTATTCAACTCTATTTGTACGGTTCTTTGCTTCCCAGACCGAATGTTCTATTATATTCTTTTGATTCCGCTCTTATTTGGAATGATAATATCTTTATTATTACTTATTGGTTCATTCTTACGTATTTATATATTCTATTAGGTAGATTGTTAATGTCTCCTATTCTAATTCAACTAAAAATTCGAAATATCACTGAACACGAAATATCTTTCTTAGATAACTTAAGTGACTACTTTCCTGCTATTGCTTCCTTTTTTATGTTTGGATCATTTTTACTAAGAATAAAATTCTTTTTTCTCAAATACATAGAACTTCCTGAAAATATATTCTCACCCACCGCTCAATTTTCTTGGATTTTATCACTAGCCTTAGCGATCACAGGATTAACCTGTTTGTTTCAATTTTTGATTCAAAAAAGAGAACAACGGATACTAAACCCTTTAAAAACACAGTTTGCTAAGCTTTCAGAAGGTTCCATTACAGATTTAACCGAAAGATTTAATATCAGCTCCCAAGGAACAATTGGTTTGATTACATCATATTTTAATGATTTTCTACACAAATTTCAAAAACAAGTATCCAGACTTAAAAGTGCAACTCAGGACGCATATCGAAGTATTAATATTCTTATTTCAGATTTTAATACCATCCAGTCAGCAGGAGAAATTCAAGCTAAGGAACTGAAACCTATAAAAACCTCTGTTAAAAACATTTCTACCGGCATGGAAAAATTAATTAACGACATTAAAACAAAATACCAATCAACATCCGATAATCTGCGTCATATTGAAAGTATCACGATTGGAATTGAAAATATTATTTCTATTTTTAAAGAAATTCGATATCAAAGTACACGTAGTTTGGCAACAGCTAATTTGGTTATGAAACAAATCAGAGATTCTATGAACAAAGGACAGCAGATCAATCACTCTATGCATTCAATTAACCAAAAAATTCAAAAAGCCGGTCAGGAAGCAGAACACATTGATGAAATTTTGATTATTATTCAAGATCTTGCAGAACAAACTAATATTTTATCAATAAACGCAGCGATAGAAGCCGCACACGCCGGAGATGCAGGAAAAGGTTTCGCTATTGTAGCAAATGAAGTCCGAAATTTGGCAACCGTATCCAGCCAAGCAGTAGAACATATTTCTCAAAAACTTGTTGATATTCAAAATATTATTAGAGATTCTGTGGAAACTACTATTTTTGCAACTCAAGTGGCTTCTGAAAACAGTGAGCTGGTATCAGAAGCTTATAATGTTATTGACCAAATGATTACTCAGTTTAGTAAGCTGGTTCACATTACCGAAAACGCTTCTCTTATTACTAATCAGCAAGGCATTATTACCAGAAACTTTCATCATGAAGTTAGAACATTACTTATTTTCTTTGAAGATTTTAGAAACAGTATGATCAACCAAGAAAGCTCTTTTGATAATCTTTCAGAAACTGTTGTATTTATGCAAAATGCTATACAACACGTTGAAAAAATCAGTTCTGTTGTAAAACAATCATTAAAAAATGTTAGTGATTCTGAGAAAAAACTTAATTCCTTGATTTCGATATTTATTATAGATGATAAATCAAATTCTCCTTCAATATCTGATAACACAGAATCAGTTCAGAAGACTGATCCATAATTTCAGTTGATATTTGAATATATTTTATGTTTTGCCTAACATTGCTTTCATTGTATAACTCTCCTGATTATAATAATATTTTACTTACTTTATTATAAGATTATTTGCTTTCCCTTTCAACCACATAAAAATTCCACTTAACTTTTTTTATTTGCATGTTGTCGACTAATACTTCTTCAGTATAATTTCATTAACAAGCCATTATAATTTATTATTATGTCAATAATATGAAGTATTTGTTCTCAAAATAAAAAATAAGTTCTTCAAATATTAACATTCATTCAAAAATGACGAAAATATAGTATAAGAAATAAAATTAATTCCCTGTTTCAGATGGTAGATTAGAAGAATGAATTATCAAAACCAATCTCCCTCCGGAACCTCTTTCAAAATATAATAGCGGTACTATGTACCGCTATTATAATATTTTTCAAAAAAAATTATTTAACCTGCAAACTATCTTTTAATAAACTTTCGTACAAAAATAGACATCATACAAAGTAGAATAATAGTATTAAAAGTACACAAGGAAATGATTAATTCTTTTGGAGGAGTCGGCATCGAAGTTAATTTGAATAAAATACCAGAAAATGCCCATACAATAACAGTGGCAAAAGCAAAATTTTTCTTAACACAGACGCCATAACAAGAAATCAACGTCACCACAGATGTAATAATAATAGAAAGCCAAACTGCCATTTGATTATTCCAACTCATACCTTTCGAAATCAATACAACAGCAGTATTAATACAAAACGCAACAGATATCCAACCCAAATAAACATTTGTAAACAAACGAGGAATCAAATGATATTCCTGCGAGTTGACAGAAGCGCATATAAGAGTTAATAAAATCAGCAACATAACGATCCAAGAAAGAATAATTTTTTCATGAACCCAAACAATAACCCATAGAGGATTTAAAATAGATACAATCAAAAATAACACTAAAAACAATTTTTCTGATCGAGATAGATCTTGACCGGTCAACAGTGTATTCCCCAAAATAATCAATATAGCTATTGCCAATAAAAAAATAAGTCCCCAAATACTAAAAGTAAAATTTTCAGGAGTAATTAATGTTGGATACTTAAGCGACATTTCAGAGATTGATGTGATATTTTCAGAAAATGCTCCTTTTGCTCCAAAATAGTTAATATAAAGTGAAATTGCAAATACCAATGTTGTGATCCCTAACATCACACGGGTTAAAGTAATATTTTTACTTTCCAAAAAAAACTTGAACATAAGAACTCCTTCCTATTAAATTATATTTAAAAGATAACAATTTTATGAACAATAAGAAAAATATTTGATTAAAAAAATCCTTTATAAGAAATAAGAGGCCTTATATATGCAGGAAAAAATTTTTATTATAGAGTCTTTTCTTGATCTTTTGTCCGGAGATACCGCAATAAACAAAATCAAAGCCCAAGCTCCCGCATCTACTATTGAAGAACTGCAATATATAATTGATATGGGAAGAGAAATTGACAAATACTGCCGTGAAATAGAAACTTTTAACTTTATCGAATCACCAGATTTAAGAGATAAACTTCTATTAAGTACTAAAGAGTACATTCTTGATGTACAGGATATTTATTTTATACATAAATCCTTAACCCAATGGAAACAAATCACTCAATACGAAATAGTAGAAAAAGATTTTCCCAAATTATATTATTTGATACATTCTAAAGAATATAATCGCGAATTATTTGGGATTTGGGAACACGCATTCGATGATGAAGGAAAAATCAGTGACAATGCATCTCCTGAGTTAAAACGAATACGTTCTATGAAAAAAAATTTGCGACACCAAATAGAAAAACTCCTCCAAAGTAATATTCAAAAAAACGAAGATTTAGCGGAAAAAAGAATCGCATTTAGAGAAGACCGATACGTATTACCAATAAGAACCAATGCTAAAAATAGAAATAAAGGAATTGTCCATGGATTTTCAAATTCCGGAACAATTGCATATATTGAACCAATAGAAGTCATTGAACTAAATAACGAACTGCTGACCGTTGACGATTTAGAGCAAAAAGAAATTTACCGTTTATTACGCCAATGGAGCACAATCATTGCTGAATACCACGAACAAATAGGATCAATTATTGAACAAAGCTCGGAATTGGAAATTTATACAGCAAAATCGGTTTTTGCAAAAAAATACAATGCTCAATTCGGAACTATCAACAACAATAATGAAATTCTTTTAACAAATGTATTCAATCCTTTTCTGTTGATAAAAAAAGGAAGAAGCTCTACCATACCGATAACAATTACACTCAAACAACCTCATAAAGGAATTGTAATTTCAGGACCCAATGCTGGAGGAAAAAGTGCAGCTCTCAAAACGTTAGGAATTTGTGCCGAATTATTTATGCTTGGGATTCCGATACCGGCTGAAGAGATAGAATTTCCGTTTTTCAGCAGCATCCTAATGGAAATTGGAGATGCACAAAATTTAGAAGATGAATTGTCAACATTTTCAGGTCATATTACACATATTAATAATATACTTGACAAATGTGGTTCTTCGGTATTAGTATTAATTGATGAGATTGCTCATGCAACTAATCCTATTGAAGGAGAAGCACTTGGATGTGCCGTGATTGACGAATTAATTGCGAAACAAACATTTTTTGCCATTACAACCCATTATCCAAAAATTAAAATTAAAGCATTTGAAAATAATTATATTCAAATATACTCAGTAGGCTTTGATTTGGAGCGTCTTATGCCACAATTTAAACTATATCCGAACACGATAGGAGAAAGCTATGCATTAAAAATTGCAGCAAAATCTGGATTATGCCCTAATATTATTAACAATGCAGAACGATTTATTACAGAAAATCAAAATAAAACCGAACAGATATTAGCAAACATCGAAGCGTTTGAAGCAAAGCTATTCGAAAAAGAAAAGCTGATCCAAGAAAAACAACACCAACTAGAACAGTTTCGTATTCAAGCGATTCAAAAACAAGAACAATTAAATACTTACGAAAAACAATTAAAAACAAAAGGTTTGGAACAAGCCGATATAGAATTATATCATTGCTTACGGGAATTATCTTCCATACAAAAAATTCTAGAAAAACAACCGAAAGAGTCAGGAACAGCATTAAAAAAAATACAAAAAACCTTAAACGAAAAAAAATCGGAAGCAGTATCATTTTCGCGACCTAAAGCGGAAAATATTAAAATAGGAGATGAAGTATTTTCTGCTTCTTTAAATAGAAAAGTTATTATTGAAGAAATCAATAAAAATAATATCATTGTACGATCAGGTATTTTAAAATTTCCACTTAATAAAAATGATATATTTGAAACCCAAAAACAACCAATATCAAACACAATTATAGTAAAACATTTTCCTACCAACACCAAAAATAGTATTGACGTCCACGGAATGAGAACAGATGAAGCATTGAAAACAGTTGAACAAGCTCTCTATAGTGCCATCAACGCAGGATTAACAAAATTTTCAATTATTCACGGAAAAGGTACCGGAATACTTCAAAAATTTATTCATGAGTTTCTGCAAACCGTTCCGGAAGTTCAATCATTCCACTTAGCTCTTCCACAAGAAGGAGGCGGAGGAAAAACAATTGTGTATCTTTAATTATACTTTAATATACAAAAGATTATCATAGGGGGAAATCTATGTTGAGAATATTGAGCCTTTCAATAATAATTTTTTCTACGGTATTTCCATCTTTTGCTTCAATCAGCAAACTGCCGACTTATCCTAGCGGAATAAAAGTAAGTTTTAAAGTTGCTGTTCCTGAAAAAAAAGAAGTTGAAAAAAAAGAAAAAAAGAAAAAATCATGGCGCTTGAAAAAAAAGAAAAAAAACAAGCAAGCATCTGAAACTGCTTCTGTACAAGAAACAAAACCAATATCCTACACTAATTTTACGAGATTTATCAGAGTTATCAATGCAATTAATAATTTAACAGAAAAAGAGTATTTAGCTATTTTGTTTTTCAACGAAAAAAACCAACTTATTGACACTCAAGCTGTATTAAATACAGATAAACCCTCGCCTACTTACATCTTTTTTATAGATAAAAAATCAAACAAACTATTTAAGGGAAAATTGGATGTATATTTTATTCCTGAAGATACAAAAGGATTTCAAATTGCTGTCATAGATTCAAAAAATAATATTATTACCACACTAAGCCACCCTAATTTACCTAAAAACAATATTATTCCTATTTCAGAGTTTGACAACTTAGGCGGAAAAAACAAAGTTATGTTGCAATTTGAAGTTGTGGGATCAAAAGAAGCATTAACAACACGGATTTCTGCTTTTAGATTTTAATTACTAAAAATAAATCAACATCAGATTCTTAAATTAATTAAAATGTAGGAATCTGATGTTGATTTTAAACACAAACCTATAAAATGATATATTTTATTGAAAAAATAACTCCCGTTTATTTACTGGGAGTTATTTACTTTACAGACTTTTTTTAAAGGTATTAATCAAACCGTTTGTAGAAGAATCATGCGATGAAATAGGTTGCGATCCTGATAATTCAGGAAGAATTTTTTGAGCAAGCACTTTACCAAGTTCAACTCCCCATTGATCAAAACTGAAAATATTCCAAATCACCCCTTGAACAAAAATTTTATGTTCATACATTGCAATAAGTATACCCAATACTTTAGGAGTCATTTTCTCAAACAAAAAAGAATTCGTAGGTTTATTACCCGGAAACACTTTAAATGGCGCTAATTTGTTAATTTCGTCTTGAGATAATCCGGCTTGAGAAAGTTCTTGAGAGACTTCTTCTAAGGTTTTACCTTTCATTAGAGCCTCGGTTTGAGCAAAGAAATTAGATAATAAGAGTTGATGATGATTTCCAATAGGATTTAAAGATTCCATTGGAGCAAGAAAATCACAAGGAATAAGTTTTGTCCCTTGATGGATTAATTGATAAAAAGCATGCTGACCATTTGTACCAGGTTCTCCCCAAATAATCGGACCGGTCTGCCACTTAACCGGATTACCACTACGATCCATATATTTACCGTTCGACTCCATATCTCCTTGCTGAAAATAAGCGGCAAAACGATGCATATATTGATCGTAAGGAAGAACAGCATGTGATTCAGCATTAAAGAAGTTATTATACCAAATTCCCAAGGTAGCCATCAAAAAAGGAATATTTTTAGACCAAGGTGTTGTTTTGAAATGCTCATCCATAAGGAATGCACCTTGAAGAAGTTCTTCGAAATGGTTAAATCCCAAAGCCAACACAATGGACAGACCCACAGCCGACCAAAGAGAATAACGGCCACCAACCCAATTCCAAAACTCAAACATATTAGCACTATCAATTCCAAATTCCGTTACTTTTTGAGTGTTTGTAGAGACAGCAACAAAATGCTTGGCAATATGAGCGGGATCACCGGCAAATTCAAGAAAAATTTTCTTCGCACTTTCAGCATTAGCCATTGTTTCTTGAGTAGTAAATGTTTTGGATACAATAACAAATAATGTTGTTTCCAAATTTAAACCTTTTAGTGTTTCAACCAAATGTGTACCATCAACATTAGAAACAAAATGACATGTTAATGGGGTTTTATAAAATTTCAAAGATTCCGTAACCATAACTGGACCCAAATCCGACCCTCCAATACCAATATTCACGATATCAGTAACGGCTTTACCGGTAAATCCTTTCCACTCACCGGAATGGATTTCAGCAGCGAATTCTTTCATATGAGCAAGAACAGCTTTTATTTTTGGCATCACATCTTCACCATCAACATAAACAGGATCAGATGATTGATTACGAAGTGCTGTATGAAGAACAGCTCGTTTTTCAGTTTCATTAATAAAATTACCACTAAACATTTGATGAATAGCATCTTTTAAGTTTATTTCTTCAGCAAGCTCGGAAAATAACGCTATTGTATCTTCAGTAATTCTATTTTTAGAATAATCAAATAATAAATTATCAAACCGAATATGAAATTTATCAAAACGCGTTGCTGTCTGCCCATCTTCTTTTGCAAACATTTCTTTCATATGCAGATCTTTCACCTCGTCAAAATGCATCTGAAGCTTCTTCCACGATTGTGTTGAAAGAGGATTAATATGATTAAGCATAAACACTCCTTAAATACCAAACAAGTATATATTTTTAAATCAATAAAATTGTATATATCAAAAAAATATCCTATAATGAAAAAAATAAATAAAATAGGAACTATTATGGATAATATTAGTACAATATGCAGTGAAATTATCAGCGTATTAAAAAAATCCGAAAAAACATTATTTACCGCCGAAAGCTGTACAGGAGGAATGATTGCCTCATCAATAACACAAATTCCAGGTTCATCAAGCATATTTGACGGAGGTATTGTCAGTTACAATAATAACATAAAACAAAAATTACTAAATGTAGATTCGGAAACATTAGAAAAATATGGTGCGGTAAGCTTCGAATGTGTCATTGAAATGGCTTTAGGAGCTGCTAAATGCTCAGAATCGGATTATATTTTAGCAGTGACCGGAATTGCAGGACCTGAAGGTGGTTCTATAGAAAAACCTGTAGGAACCGTTTTTACCGCTGTTTATAACAAAAATAATGGTGGATGGGCTCAAAAATTTGTCATACCGGGAACAAGAAACGAAATTCAAGCAACAAGTACTTTATTGATTTTACAACTTCTTTTAGCTACAGAAACAGAACAAGATTTCTTTTCAACATTTATGCATACAGCTAGAGAAATTTCTTAGATTTAATAGCACGATTGTTCGCATCAATATGTTCCAAGATTTGGAAAGCAATTTCCATAGTATAGTAGTTAGAGTGGGTATTCCACAAAATACTTTTATATTTCTCAACTCTTTCGCTGTTTTGAATAGAATCAATAAAATATTCCAATTCTGTTTTTAAAGGATTGTCTTTATGAACAAAAATTCTATCTACTAAATGTTCTTCTTTATACTTAATCTGACCACGAGATACATCATAACATGTCGCTTGATTTTTATAAACCAGTAAATCATGAGAAGCATAATCAAGATAGAGATAATTATCTTTTTGAGATACTGTCATATTTCTTGCTTTATAGTTGGAAACTCTGCTTGCTGTTAAAGATGCTATGACACCATTTTCAAAAAACAAACTGGCTACAGCAAAATCTTCAAATTTAGTTACTACAGATGCTCCAAATGCAGAAATCTCAACTACTCTGCTGTTTACCAATGATAAAATAATATCAATATCATGGATCATTAAATCAAGAACAACACCTACATCTTGTATTCGAGATACAGAACCTATACGTTGCGTTTGAAAATAATAGGGAGAAGAAATTAAATTTCGAATTTCCTGAACAGCTCCATTAAATCTTTCAACATGGCCAATATGAAGCACTAAATTATTTTTTTCAGCAAACTCAGTCATTTCATAAGTGTGTTCAAGATTATCAGAAATAGGTTTCTCAACCAATACATGACAGCCAATACGAAGTGCTTGCATAGCATATTCATAGTGAAAACATGTCGGTGCTACAATGATAACTGCATTAACATGTTTCAATAAATCATCAAATGATTCACATAAATTGATATTATGCTCTTCTGCAACCAGCTGAGCTGCATTACAATCAATATCAAAAATAAAAATGGACTCTAAGGGAACAATTTGAGTAAGTAGGTTTACATGGTACTTTCCCATATGACCTATTCCTACAACTCCAATATTAATAGCTTCTGAAGTATTAATCATTTTTCTGCTCCCAAACAAATACTATTTCACATCATTATATACAATGATCTCGTTACTAAAAAATACTAAGCAATATTTTTAAAGGTCAAATTTCTAATGAAATCTTAAAAAATATAATATACACGAAAAATCATTTTTTTTCAAATTATTTCTATAAATTATAAGATATTAAGTTTTAATCTGCCATTACTTAAAATTACCTAAATAAGTTTATCTGCAATTATTGACGAATTACAGCAAATAATATATAATTAAATATATTAAATTTTGGAGGAAAAACTATGTTATCCTTTGGTGTTTTGTTATTTACCAGTATATTGTTATATATTTCTATTATGCTCTTATCGGAAGAAATCCATTCGATACTTTACAAACTGCAACAAAAATCATCTCATTCTTTTTTCGGAACTGCAGCATCCTTTATTACAAAACTTCAAAATCCTGAAATCAAAAAATATTCTGGATTTGGATGTTTGCTGATAGCGCTATGGAATTTTTTCGCTCCTGATTTTGGTTCGGTATACAATGGACCGACAATTTTAGGTGCGTTGGTACCGGTAATGATTTTAACAGGAGATGCTTTTGTATTATATCCGGATCTTTTAAACTGGCTTCCTAAAACTTCATCAAAAGATAAATTAATCGATATTATTCAACGATTTACTCCTTTAGCAGGTGTTATAACACTGTGTTCTGCAATTGCACATATGTTCTTCCATACATTTCCTTTCATTTAGATATTAATGGAACCATATTTATGAGAAATTTTTATTATAATATTTTATCAATTGCCGGAAGTATTTTAGGATTAGTATTGCTATTATATTTTTGGCTTCCTTTATTCTTCATTGTTCTTTTATTGATGTTAATATCACTTGCAATTGCATTAATTGTTAATAGAATAAAAGGCAATCCGTCTAATTTTCATGTAAAAGTAATAAAAATTAAGCGTTCCTATTCGGACAATCCGACAAAAGATTATATTGACACAACAACAGATGATTCCTCAAACAAAAATCAGGAATAAAATCATGAATCAATTAAATGATATTTCTATTTCGGAAATAGTAGCTCAAACAAAACATCTTGAATTAACAGCACGACGTTTAGTTAACGATTCTCTGCAAAACGACTACAAAAGTTCTTTTAGAGGCAGAGGTATGGAGTTTGATGAAATACGATCGTACTTTCCGGGAGATAATGTACGAGACATTGATTGGAATGTCACAGCCCGCATGAACGAACCCTTTATCAAAACTTTTACTGAAGAACGAGAATTAACTGTTTATTTGGTAGTAGATATCTCTGGATCTGAAGATTTTGGATCAGTATACTCAAAACGAAAAACTGCAGCAGAAATAACAGCATTACTAGGCTTTACTTCTTTTTTTGCAAATGATAAAACCGGATTGATTTTGGTTTCAGACCAAATTGAAAAAACAATCCCTCCTCATAGAAATTACTCAAATATTGTACGAATTATCAGGGATGCCTATTATTATTCGGCAAATTCAAAAAAAACCGATTTGAATGCTGCATTCCGCCAAATAAATAACTTAATTAAGAAAAAAGCTATTATTTTTATTATCAGTGATTTTTTCGATGAAGGTTATGAATATGCACTTGGAACATTATGCAGAAAACACGAAGTTATACCTATTGTTCTTAGAGATATATTAGAAACAGACTTTTCTTATCCATCATACTTCCCTATCATTACAGAACTTGAAGATATGGAAACAGGTCAGAGTATACCGGCTTCAGTAACAAAAACTTCATTAACTGACAATACTGGATTCAAAGAGCAATACACAAAAATATTCAAAAAACTTTCATTAGAACATGCGGAAATTTGTTCAGATTCGAACTATGTGAAAACAATTGACAAACTTCTTAGAAACCATGCACGGCAGAATTAGATGCCATATAATAACACAGATATAATAAATAAAGCGATTGCTGAGATTCTTCATAATCAATGCGTTGTTTTTCCAACAGAAACAGTATATGGATTAGGTGCAGATGCCGGAAATAAAGTTGCTGTACAAAAAATTTTTGAATTAAAAAATCGACCTGCTGTCAATCCTCTTATTGTTCATATTGCCGATAGGACTCAAATTGATGATATTGCTGAAGCTCCAAATACTTTGGAAAAAGAATTGTTTTCTCTATTTTCTCCGGGACCATTGACTGTTATTTTAAAAAAAAAGATCCACATCCCCAATGAAGTAAGTGGAGGATTAGATACAATAGGAGTTCGCATCCCAAACCATCCTATAGCATTAGCATTTTTACAAGCTGTACAAAAACCTATCTGTGCCCCTTCTGCTAATATTTCAGGAAAACCTTCTCCTACGACGTTTGCGATGGCCAAATTCTATATGGAACATAAAGTGAATGTTATTATTGACGGAGGAGATTTGGATATTGGGATAGAATCAACGGTTGTAAAAGTTGAAAATAATAAGATTTATATTCTTCGATCGGGGACTATTACTTCTCAAATGATATTTGATGCAACAGGGATCAATCCTATATTGTCGTCTTCAAAACATGCACATCAATCTCCCGGAACACGATTTTCTCATTACAAACCTTCAGCAAAAGTAATAACATTCGAATCAGGTCAACTACCAACAGTAGGTTCAAACAGTGCTGTAATCTATTTGACAGGCAACCCTGATCTGCCTTCTTTTATACGATCAAAAAAATGCTCTTCCCTAAAAGAATACGCACGTATTTTGTATCGGGAGTTTTTTCTATGCGACCAAGAATCCATTTCCACTATTTACTGCGAACTACCTCCCAATGACCAAGAAGGAATTGCTATCCGAGATCGCTTAGTTCGTGCTTCCGAAAATCTTTAACAGATTGAAATTTTTCCTTATTTGACATATAATATAATGACAACATTTTTGCACAAAGGATTTATTATGACACAAAAAAAAGCACTTACGTTTCAAGAAATTATTTTTAAACTAAAAGAATACTGGGCAGCTCAAGAGTGCGTTATCCGAGAAGGATATGATCTTGAAAAAGGTGCCGGTACCTTTAATCCCGATACTTTTCTAAGAACATTAGGAGATAAGCCTTGGAGAACAGCTTACGTAGAACCTTGCCGCCGACCGGGAGACGGTCGATACGGTAAAAATCCTAATCGAATGGGATTTTATTATCAATTTCAATGCATCCTCAAACCATCTCCGGATAACATCTTGGATTTATATATCAAAAGCCTTGAATATATAGGAGTTGATGTTAATAAACATGACTTACGATTTGTTCATGATGATTGGAAATCTCCTACGTTAGGAGCTTGGGGATTAGGATGGGAAGTATGGTTGGACGGAATGGAAATAACTCAATTTACTTACTTTCAGCAGATAGGCGGAATAACTCTAACATCTATTCCGGCTGAAATTACTTACGGTACCGAACGATTAGCTATGTATCTTCAAGGAGTAGAACACTTCAAAGATATTCAATGGAATAATGAATTCAAATATGGAGATCTTCATCTTGATTCCGAATGGGATTATTCTGTTTATTCTTTTGAAGTTGCAGACCAATCATTATATTTTAAACTATTTGATGATTTTGAAAAGGAATTTGTCCGTGCAATTGAAGCTGATGCCATATTTGCCGCTTATGATTTAGCAATTAAATGTTCACACATTTTTAATACCCTTGGATCTTTAGGAGCGATCTCAGTAACTGAAAGAGAATCGTATATTCTTAGAATAAGAAAAATGACTGCCGAAGTTGCAACTCATTGGGTTAAACGTATTGAACATCCATGCTGCAATAACCGATAACCATTAATAATCTACAGAAATTTCATCCTGATTATGAAGAACTAAATAATCAAAATACTCATATACCAATCGTAATTGCACATCGGCTTCTTCAATTCGATTTTTTAATATTGAGTTTTGTGTTTCTACTAAAGATGCCATTTGTTCACGTCCTTGAATAAATTTTCGATATTGAGCAGTGTATCTTTTTTGTAATGCATCTTGTACAGCATTTCTATTATTGATTTTTTCACGATAAAACAACAAATTTTTCTTCTTTTCATTACTATAACGGTCAAAATCGCTTTGTGCTTTCTGCATTAAAAATTCATATTCTTTCATACCTTTTTTGTATTCGAGGCTCTTGACTTGATAATCAATATTACAAAACGGATATCGAAAATTTACTCCGGCATAAAACGCCGGAACAATTATGATATCTTCACGAACAGGAACACTGTTCGTAGCATATACTTCCATTGATGCAGACAAAATCAAATTTAATTCAGGCATCTGTAAATTCTTTAAAGAACCGGCACTATATTTTAATTTCTGCCCCATAAACTCCAAAATCAATGCCTGTCTTGTTTTTTCAAACGTAATACCTTCAAACGATTCATTTTGCAAAACTTGATTCATCACAATCCATTCACCTGAATCAGGTTGGATATTGGTACGATCCATAATATATGATACTTGATTCATCAAATTAGTATAAGATATATTAACTTCCATCAACTCATTTTCAATATTCAACACAAGCATTTTAACATTATGAAAATCTACTTCATCAATATATCTTGATCTTAACTGCTTAATACTGAGATCTTCCAATTTAAGAGCATTTTGAAGCGACTCATTCAAAAAAGTTCTTACCTGATCATAAACAATCCATTGCATATAAAGCTTTTTATAATTAGAAAGAAGATGTGCATTTTCATTTTCTACAGACCACTCTGTAATTTTTTTTTCAAATCCTGCAAGCGTACCGGGAACTCGATCCAATAACCCAAAAGCATTCTTCAAAAGAGGCTGCACATACTGCAACGTTAATGTAGGAACATAAAACATTCCTACCGCTGAATTTCCATTTACAATACCTTCAGCTCTAAACTGACGGTATAAAAATTCAAGATTCATTCTGCCACCGATAGATGCAAATGTTTTGGAAAGACTGGTTTGAAGTTCCCAACCTTTTTGAAAAATAAAAGGCGAATCCAAATTCCCTGTAAAATCAACTTCTTGAAACAACCCTGTTCGAATATCAAAATTCCATTCTTTATTTTTGCCGGATTTCACCATATTTATTTGTGCTTGCAAATTATCAAGCAAATTCATTTGTATTTCAGGAATTTTTTCCCAAACCTGTTTTTTAAACTCGGAAAAATACACTATCTCTTTTACTTCTGTAATTTCGGTATCACTATTTTCAGCAACACCTTGAGCAAACAAAATATTACAATGGAAACTCAAAAATACAATACCATATAACAGTCTATACAACATTCGTCCTCAAATTAATAAACGCATTATATTTATTATAGCTCAAAACCATTTATCTTTCAAGAAATAATCTTTGTATTAGTTTTTAAAAAGTGCATACCCAAATAGTGCAAGAATCTTTTCAGACCAATACATAGCAAACATAGAAATAGGATAAGGATGCATATCCATATTACGCCAAGTAGCAAATTTATACACTAAAATACCCACTAAAAACATTACCTGTGCAGCTCCAAAAAGACATCCAAGCAAATAATCCAATCCACCTAATTTGTACTTATCTATACTTGAAGCAAACGATCTTCCAATAGACAACAATAAAATGTATACTAATGAGAAAATGACCATTCCCATGAGAAACACGATAAAAACATTTTCTGCATGTTGTGGGAAAAAACTATATGTAAGTCCAAATGAAAATTTTAATGCAGCAACAGCTCCCAGAATAATACTAATCCAAGAAAAAAAGATAGTAATAAAACCTTTCATTAATCCCAGAACCGCTCCTAAAATAATCAACAAGACAACTAAATACTCTATAACTTGTTCCATAATTTATTACTCCTAAACATAGTTTGAAGAATAAATCGGCAATTTTACGAAATAATAAATAAGTAAAAATAAAATCAATTGTCTTTTTTTCAGATTAGCATTATAATTATATAATACAAAATAAATAATAATAGAGGAAAACATTATTCAATTAATCAAACAAGGATATTTTATATGATGAATATAAAAGGGATAGCTATTAGTAATGGAATTATAGAAGGATCTATACTTATTAAAACAAACACCACAGTTTATGAAAAGTATTCAGCTCCTATCAATATACTGCAACAAATTGAATTATATCATAATTCATTAGATACTTTGCAGAAAGAGTTTCATTATTTGCAAACCCATTCTCAGTTTGAAGATATTGGGTTAAATGAACAATTGGTCAAATTATATATTTCTATTTTAAAAGACCCTATCTTCACCAAAGAAATTCCTTTACTCATACAAAATCAAAGTATCTCCGCTTACGAAGCCATCAACCAAAAACTTCAAGAAATAGAAAAACAATTCCAAAGTTTGGACAACGAATACTTTCGTGCAAGATATACTGATTTATCTGCAATCGGCACCCAGCTAATACATTTGATATCAGGAAATAAAATTTTTGAATTAACAACTCCTTCGATCATTGCTGCAGAATCATTTTCCGCAGCTGAATTATTACAACTTCCTCATCAATATATTTTGGGAATCCTTACCGAGAAAGGAGGGAAAATTTCCCACGCTGCCATTCTTGCAGAATCGTTAGGCATACCGGCTGTATTCGGCATAGAAAACTTAGGACTCTATATCCATAATTACCAAAAAGCTATTATTAACGGATATTATGGAACAGTGGTTCTAGAACCTACCAAAGAAATATCCGACTTCTACAAAATGCTCAAAGAAAAATATCACGAACATCATTCATCTATTATTAATGCCACTCAACAAGGAATATTAACTTTGGATAAACAAAAAGTTGAAGTTCTTGCAAATATAGGAAATTTTCAGGATATTACAACCGCTTTACAAAATAATGCAGACGGTGTTGGATTGTTTAGAACTGAAATTTTACTGCTTGCACAAGATACTTTCTTAAGTGAAGACGAGCAACTCCATTATTATAGAGATATGGTTATTGCAATGCAGAACAAACCTATTGCTGTTAGAACGTTGGATATAGGTGGAGATAAATGTTTAATATCAACTAATGTTAACGGACAGGGAGAACCTAATCCAGTATTAGGATTTCGTTCTACAAGACAGTTTATTGAAAATCCTGAATATTTAAAACAACAATTTAAAGCATTAATACACACCTATAAATATAACAATAATATGAAAATTTTCGTCCCATTTGTGACAACATTAGAAGATGTATTAAGCTTAAAAAAGATTTTTATGGATTGTTATTATGAGATTCATCCTAACGATGAAAAATGTCCTATTCCCTTTGGAATTATGATAGAAGTACCTGCTGTAATATTATGTTTGGAAGATTTTCTTCCCCATGTTGATTTCGTAAGTTTAGGAACTAACGATTTAACTCAATACACATTAGCAGCTGACAGGGACAATCCTTATGTAGAAAATTATTATCAACTGATTCATCCGTCTATTTTAAAATTGGTTGCGTCTGCAACAGAAAAAGCAGCTCAATATAATGTACCGATTTCGATATGCGGAGAAATTGCAAAAGAAAAACTATTTATCAGATTATTATTGGGAATAGGATTAAGATCATTCAGTATGAGCCCCGTATCGATACCAATTATAAAATACATTATCAGCTACAGTAAGACATCAGAATGCCATGATTTATGGAAGGAAATTTCAACAATGACTTCACAAAAAGACATCATTGAATATTTGGAAAAAGATCTAAACAATTTTTCAAAACAACATGACATTTACTTTGACCAACAAGAAGAAGCCCATCTTTTATGGAACTATATAGAGGAATAATTTATGATTGGAGCAATAAAAGGAATTATTCATAATAGAACAACACCTAAAATACTTATTGAAACAAAATCAGGTGTATTTTATGAGATTCATGTATCAGACAAATGTTTCCAAGAACTTCCTGAAGAAGGATTGGAAATAGTGATTTATACAAGTACTATTGTTAGAGAACAAGAGTTGTACTTGACGGGATTTCTTTCGCAAAGCGAGAAAAATTTATTTGAGTTGTTAATAACAGCGAAAGGTATAGGTCCTAAACAAGGATTAAAAATTTTAAGTGAATGTTCGGTATCGGATTTAAGAAGTGCTATTGTATCCGGAAATACAACTAATCTAACTCGCATCAAAGGAATTTCGAGCAAAAAAGCAGAACAGTTGATATTGGATTTACAAGAAAAAATGAGAAAAACCGTTACTGATTCTCCTCAAGATAAGTATGAAGATCCTGCATACAAGAAAAAAACGGAACTATTGCTAACAATGCGAGCTCTTGGATACAGTGATATGGAAATAAAAAAACCATTGGATACGTTTTTTGAACAAATCGAAACTACAGACAAATCCATTGAATTATTAGTGACAGAATTTTTAAGTACGTTAAAATAAAACGATTGGCAATTAGGAACATATTTCATGAAAATCATTCCAAGTTCATCAAGCAAAACAAAAAAAATTGACTTTCCAACATTGGGAACAAAAAAAAAATCTTCGACTCAAGCATCATTTCTTCAGTTGATTGACCACGGATCTGACGAGCCTATTTTAGAAACATTATTCAGTGAACCTGAACAGCTGTTGAATAACATATCATTAATTGGAGAAGAATTGGACAAATTAGGAAAAGAACTAGCAGAAAAACCGCTCCCAGAAACATTTTTCCGTTATAAAAAACATATAAGGGTTTTGTTGAAGGGAGCAGGACGTAATATGGAAATGAAAGAAACAACTGCTAGATCCGGTTTAACAAGAACAAAATTATTCTATACTGTCCAAATTATTGACCAAATGCTTGGAGAATTAGCGGACAAAATATTGAACGATGAGAAAAATCGTATTGAGATTCTTAAACTTACAAATCATTTGAAAGGATTAATTTTAGATATTCTTGCATAATTTCAAAAGAGAGAGTCTTTATTCTTCCAACATTGATCATCAGAACCATTGGATTTGTGTTTTCCGCTTAACATATCAATGACTGCTGAAGAGTAATAATCAAAAGCATTAAGAGTTTCAGAACTATCCCAATGAAGATGATAAGTTTTTCCATGTTTCAAACTAAACAAAACCAATTCATCTACTTTACAACCGGATTTTTCGGAAATCAAGGCATAATAAGCAAGCTGGCGTTGATAACGTCGCATGGACAACTCATTAACTGATACTTTGTAATCGGCAATAATATACTTATCTCTCGACAACATATATAAATCTACAGCAGCCTTAACAACAACCCCGTTATCCATTTTAAAAGCAAACATACGCTCTTTATCCAAATAAGAACTCTTAGCAACAAGATGTTGATAAAATTCAGACTTCCAATAATTTTGAACATAACTCAAAATCTCATCAAATAATAATTTCTTCTCGGGATATTGTTGATTAAGCATACGATCAGCCAAACCAATATCAGTATTTGGACAAAATTGAAGGATATAGTGAACCAAGGTTCCTATTTCACCGGCATCAAATCCGGAATCCTTATGAATCGATTTTTTCATTGAATCAATAATATTAAAGAATCCTATACAATGTTTATCATAAAATTGATTGGATTCGAATTCCATATCGAGAAGAAGAGAAACTGATAAAAATTGAGGCAGAGCATTTCGATTTATCTGCTTATCTTGAAGAAGAAGTTCATCGTAACGTTGTTGGTATTGTTGGTAATCAACAAGGGATTGTGAACTTTCAGACAATGGAACAAAAGAAATCATTCCTCTTTTCTGAGTTCTATAGACGTCATGAGTATTAATTAATTCTTGGTTGAGAAACGAAGACCATTGTGTTTTAAAATGATCCTTCTGATTTTTTTTGACAATACTAGGAAGAGCACAAAACATAAATCCTTTTTTGGCTCTAGTTAACGCAACATATGCCAGCCTCTTTTCTTCAGAAGTCATCTCCAAGAGTTCCGCTTCACCCATTTTTTCAGCAATACAGCCTTTTCCAAAAATTTCAAATGCTGTTCCTTCTTGATTATAAATTGGAAATCTTATTTTCGACTCTTTTGAGGAAACTTTATGAACATAAATAACATAAGGCGATTCCAATCCTTTAGAAGAATGAATCGTCATTAAGCGGAGAGTTTCCCCTTCTTCACCTGCAAACTCTGCATCATCTGGCAACGATCTTTTCTGTTCTATTTCGTTAATAAATTCAGCTAAATTAAACTGTCGTTTTTTCTGAATCTGCTGTGCTTCTTCAACAAATAATCGCAATGTAGCTGACGCTTCCTGAAAATCCGCAGTATGAAACAAAATATCTTCATATTCTGTACTTTTTATAATCAATCCAATTAATTCTTCTAAGGGAATCCGATCACGTAGTACTATAAATTCTTCCAGCATCAACCGTTCTTCTACATCCAATACCTGAAATAAGGATTGTTTTTCTTTGGAAGCATTAAGAAGAAGCCGGTTAATTTCCGTATCGGTTTTACGAAAAAATAAGGTTTTAAGAAGCTCTATTAAGGTTAGATCATGATGTGGATACAAAAGTACTTTTAAGAAAGAAATCAATGGTGCAATATACTTACTATCCCACAAAATATTCCTGACCGAAGAAGATAAAGGAAGATACGGAGCTTTTTCTTTGACAAGAAGCGAAAATTCTAAAATAGAAGATTTATTTCGAAACAGTACCATAATTTTACCGGGATCGACACCTTTAGACAACAACTCATGAATATATCCCAAAGCATCGTAATAAGCTGAGTGGAGACGATCCGCTGTCAATATTTTCTGATCACTGTCATCGTCTTGCAGACTCAACGTAAACGTAAATTCTCCGCTTTCAGAAATAACAGAACGTTGATCCGTATAAGAAATAAACGAATTATCTTCAGAAAAAATATTTCCAAACAAAAAATTTACTAATTCAACATGAGATGCTGAAGAACGATAATTTATATTCAACAACTTATGTTTAAAATTTCTTTGCTGAAACTCCAAAGCAGTTTGATTGAAGACATAAACGTTAGCTTTACGGAATCGATAAATAGATTGTTTGGGATCACCGACAAAAAACGGAATAATAGAACAGTCAGACAAAATCAAATCAAACATATTTTTCTGAACATCGGATGTATCCTGATATTCGTCAACAAACAAAAAGCGGATACGAGATTGAATTTTTTTCAGAAAAGCAGGCTTTTCAAGCATACTCAAAAATAACAGCTCACTGTCGCCAAAAGAAATTTCTTTATTTTCGGATTGGATTTTTCTAAGCTCCAAAGTACACAAATCAGATATAGGAAGAATAAGTGGCACCATCACTCGGTACAAACAATCGACAAATTCACGATAAGCCTGTAGAGATAATTCCCTAAACGTATTAAGTTCATCATCTTTAACAGGG
This sequence comes from Brevinemataceae bacterium, assembly GCA_051647535.1. Lineage (GTDB taxonomy): Bacteria > Spirochaetota > Brevinematia > Brevinematales > Brevinemataceae > Brevinema_A. Next base: position 72,149 of record JBOFEA010000018.1, on the reverse strand, counting down.
GCGAGTTTGTACTTACCTCTCATATCAGGAGAAAAAATCATAGGAAAGAGATCCGGATTAACATTTTTCAAGGATCGATAAATAATATCGTTATTGTTTATCAATTTTCCTTTGTAAGCAGATTCATTCTCTAAAGCATAAAATAATTTGGTACGCGGAAGAGAAATCAAATTCCATATTTCTTCAACAGGATTCTTTGACTCTACAGCACTTAGAACAGCTTGTTGATACTCCAAATAAGATGATAGTTCTAACGACCGATTAACGGCTTGTGAACCATACTCAAATACTATTTTTCGGATTTGTTGGAAAAACTTTTTCCACTGCGACATACCACAGATTTGCACACCTAATTGAAATATGTTTTGCTCATATTCAGAAAATTTCTCTTGAATAAGCATTTGCAATACACGTGATTGAGCTTCTTTTTCGGAAAATGATACATCATTTCCACTGCTTTCAGAAGTTAATCCAATTTCATTTTCCAATTCTAAAGGATGTGATCGAAGTGAAGACAACACAAATGCATTAATCGTAGTAATCGAAGCACCTGACAATAAATCATCCAAATCATATTTATACGCTTTTAACTCTTCTTTAATTTGTTCTAGTGGTTTGGGATAGTCGCCTAAATAATCTTTAATATTTTCAAGAATTTGAAATAATTCTTCAGAATTCCAAATATTATTGATTCTATCCCGAATACGAGCTTTCATTTCTCCTGCCGCTTTTCTAGTAAACGTCAAAGCAGTAAGAGAATATAAGGATTCCGATAAGGATTTATTTTCCCACACAAGAAGGTACAAAAAAGATGCTATCCAGCGTTCCGTTAGAATAGTCGTTTTACCGCTGCCGGCAGAAGCTTCCAAAATTACTCCGGTATTAACATCAAATACAAGCGATGGATCGTCAAAAGTCAAAGACATATTATTCCTTAAAATATAGTGATATTACAAACAAAATAAGCTGCATATTTATACAGCTTATTTTGATAATGAACAATTGTTATCATTAATTTTTTTGGTTCTCATAATCCGTATTCATAATACCACGAATTTCATTAGTGTCAATACCTTGTTTTGATATTGGTTGAAGATTGGAAGATTCCATATTAGTATTGGACATACGATTTTGTTGAATCTGCTCATCACTCAGTATCATCTGATTGAAAGACTCACTCCCGTTTACACGATTAGGTTGAGGATTAGAAGATTTAACATTAGTATTGGAAGTACGATTTTCTTGAATCTGCTCGTTATTCATCATTTGATTCTCGTTTGCAAGATTAGGTTGAGGATTGGAAGATTCAATATTGGTATTAGACATACGATTTTCTCGAATCTGATCATCACTCAACATCATTTGACTGGAAGGATCAATTCCGTTTGCAAGATCTTGATAAAATTGTGCATTCTCGTTTTGATTATTCAATGCATATGTATCAGCAAGTTTTTGAAACAATTCAGGAGAAGTTTCTATTTCTTGAGCCATCAAATAACTTGCCAATGCAAGTTTATATTGTTTCTTTTCTAACGCCAAATCTCCGGATACAATAAACTTTTCATAAGTTTTTTTATCATCCAAAATATAATTATACTTATCAGCAGTCATATGAGCTATGTCTCCAACAGGATAAACTTCAACAGCTGTTCGAAAATAAGATTCTGCCTTTTTTTTACGCCCAAGATTTTCATAAGTCTGCGCAGACTCAATCATAGATAATGAAAGGATATGGCGGTCAGCAGGCATCATAACAGAAATCATAGGATTAAGTGTATATATCTTAGAAACATTACTCATCATAAAGAACAACAATAATGCTGACATATTTTTCATAATTTTCTCCTAATTTTAATAATAAGTTGATTTTATTCAAAACATACTAGTTTATTATAACAAATTTTTAGGAATTGGTCAAATTTTAATAATATCGATATTTATAGTAAATATATCAATCTAAGAAATAAAACAAACAATACTAAAATAAAAAAATATAAAAAACATAAATTGAAATAAAAATACTTTTTCGTTATAATATACCCATCATAAAAAATGAGGATTATATGAAAAGTTTATTCATTACGTTTGAAGGAATCGAATGTTCCGGTAAATCTTCCCAAAGCCGACTACTGATGGACTATTGTACACAAAACAATATTCCGGCAATCTTAGTAAGAGAACCTGGAGGAACAGATTTGGGTGAAAAATTGCGGACTATTCTGTTAAACGATAACTGCACTCCCTTATCCGAATTTTTTATTTTATCCGCTTCACGAGTTTATCTTACCGAAACAGTTATCCTGCCAAAGCTTGAAGAAGGATATATTGTGATAAGCGACAGATATTTTCATTCTTCCCTTGTGTACCAATCATATGCAAGAAAACTTAATTATCATGAATTACTACAAATTTCTTTAACTGCAACCAAAAACTTAGAACCTGATATTACTTTTATATTAAATCCATCGTTTGAAACAGCTGCTCAACGCCTCAACGAAAGAAAACAACAACAAGCTCTCGATCGTATCGAACAAGAATCTGATGAATTTCATCAAGCTGTGTATTACGGATACCAAGATATCACTTCAAAATTTGGATATATTGAATTGATTAACGGTGATCTACCTATAAGTGTTATTCATAATCAAATTCTAAAGAGAATTTCAAAAAATGACTCTCGATTTTCAAGCATCCATACTGAAAATTAATTGTTATTTTTATATAATGAACATATTCTGCATCATACAACTCCTTGTAATTTAATATTATAACATTTATCATCATATTTTTAATATTTTTATTTTTTATTATTAAGGAGAACCAGTATGAAATACTGTATTTTTTTATTTTTCGCAGTATGTTTCCCCGCAACTGTTTCGGCGCAGGAAAACACCAATTCTTACAGGCTTGATGCCAGTGACGGTCTGTTTACAGACAAAGCAACCCTCAAATGGGATTCCGTTCCAAAAGCTGATTTTTATGAAATCACTCGACTATATAATGGAGCACACATTACCAAAAAAGGGAAAAATATAGTAATAACAGCAGATGTCATTGCCACGAATCTAAAAACCCCAAGCTTTTCCGACAATAAGATTCCTTTCGGCCAATACAAATATACCGTAACTGCATATCAAATGTCTGTATCAAACAATCAAACAAACAATATCCCTATTGCTGTCATGACAGATTTAGGACATCGTCAAGTTAGTGACAAAGAATTCTTTTTAGAATTTCAAAAATCTATCGATTCCTCTCTTCCAAGAATTAGAACGATGAAAATGTTGAACTTTATCGGCGAAAATCAAAAAGGATGGAAAAACGGATCCCTAGTCTACAAAACAACAGGTATTATTAAACGACCTTTTAAAGTGATGATTACGTATAAGGATTTCATTGATCATGTACTATCTTTGAACGGTACCTATGAAGTACAGCTTTTCAAATTAATCAAACAAGAAGGAAAATTAATAGGAACTTTTTTGGTTGATGGAATTTACAAGGGAACAGTCACACACAATTTAATTATTGAAAAAGGACGTTCTGTTGGAGGTTTCTACGAAGTACAGCAGCAAGGAAAACCTAAAGTACAGCTTCCTTGGGATGTGACAGAACACCCTTTGGATGACAGCCAATATGAAGATGCACTAAAACAGATTAAAGAAGATTAAAAGATCAAAGAAACTGAATAAAAAAACCCCTTAAATAAGGGGTTTTTTTTATTATTTGTAAAACTTACTTATAAATAGGCTGATATACTAATCCTTTATTATAAAAAGTATTTTTGCCTTTGAAAATTGCGTTATTTCCAAGCTCTTCTTCAATTCTGAGAAGTTGGTTATATTTTGCCAAACGATCGGAACGAGACATAGAACCGGTTTTAATTTGTCCGCAGTTGGTTGCAACAGCAATATCAGCAATAATCGCATCTTCCGTTTCACCAGATCTGTGTGAAAGAATAGAAGTGAAATTAGCCATTTGAGCCATTTGAACAGCATCAAAAGTTTCAGTTAATGTTCCGATTTGATTTACTTTTACCAAAATAGAGTTTGCAGATTGATTTTCGATACCTTTTTTGAGGTATTGAGTGTTTGTCACAAAGAGATCATCACCGACAATTTGAATTTTTCCACCTAATTTTTGAGTTAAGAGTTTCCATCCTTCCCAGTCGTTTTCAGCTAGTCCGTCTTCAATAGATACAATAGGATATTTACCACACATTTCAACCCAGAAATTTACGAGATCATTAGAATTTAAAACTTCACCGGTAGATTTCCAGAATTTATATCCTTTTCCATCGCCATGATTCCAAAGCTCTGATGTAGCAGGATCTAAAGCAATTCCAATATCTTCTCCGGGTTTGTATCCTGCTTTAGCAATAGCTTCAACAAGAATTTGAAGAGCTTCTTCGTTGGATTGAAGATCAGGAGCAAATCCACCTTCATCACCCACAGCTGTATTGTATCCTTTGGATTTTAATACGGATTTCAATGCATGAAAAGTTTCCGCACAATAACGAACAGCTTCTCTAAAAGAAGGAGCTCCAATAGGTGTAATCATAAATTCTTGATAATCAACTTTGTTATCAGCATGTGAACCGCCGTTAATCACATTACAAAGAGGCAAAGGAAGAACTTTAGCATTAGGACCGCCGAGATATTTGTACAAAGGTAATTCACAATATTCAGCAGCAGCTTTAGCAGTCGCCATGGATACAGCTAAAATAGCATTAGCTCCTAACTTGGCTTTGTTATTGGTACCGTCCAATGCAATCATTGCCTTATCAATAGAAATCTGATCCAAAGCATCCATTCCAATAACAGTATCTGCAATAGTTTCATTAACATTCTTAACAGCGTTAAGAACACCTTTACCTAAATATCTGTTTTTATCACCATCGCGAAGTTCTACAGCTTCGTTTTCGCCTGTGGAAGCGCCACTTGGAACAGCAGCTCTTCCTATAATTCCATTTTCTAAAATAACATCGGCTTCAACTGTAGGATTTCCTCGAGAATCAAGAATCTCTCGTGCTTTTACATCAATAATATAAGACATATTTCCTCCAAAAAAACATAATACTAAGAATAATTATACCGATAATATATAAAAAAAGCAAATTACATTCTCAATTAAATAAAAAATCAAAGATATTAATATCGGTAACTGCAAAAAACCATATTAATAATCTATCTTATTACGAAATAAATTTCGAAGGAGTATATTTATGGAAATAACTTTTAAAGGAACAGCTCTCACCGTTCCGGGCGAACAATTGAAAATAGGAGACAAAGCACCTGATTTTCACGCTGTTGGAATGGATTTAACACCTTGGACTTTATCACAAGTAAAAGGTACAAAAATTATTTCTGTTGTGCCTAGTCTAGACACAGGGGTCTGCCAAATTCAGACAAAAAAATTCAATCAAGAAGCATCCAGTCTTCATAATGTACATATTATAACGATTTCACTGGATCTTCCGTTCGCCCAATCAAGATGGTGTGGTGCTGAGAATATCAATAATCTGACTGTTGTTTCGGATTACCAAGAAAGAGAATTTGGAAACAAATATCACCTTCTTATTTCCGAATTAAAACTGCTGACAAGAGCGGTATTGATTTTAGATGAAAACAACATTGTGAAATACACAGAATATCTTAAAGAAATTACTCATGAACCTAACTATACAGCTGCTCTTGAGGCATTGCAATAATAATCAAAAATATCCTGCTTGTAAGCAGGATATTTTTGATTAACAAACAACATTTAAAATCGATAAGCAAAATCCATTCCCAAAAACTGGAAAGGCTTTGCACCTATTCCTGCTGATTCATTACCAGCTTGGTCTATATTAATAATATTTCCCAGCTGACCGCTTCTTTTCCATAGAATTCCCCAAGTCATATTGGGAAGCATATGATAATTTGCACGAATTTCCAAAACGGTATTTTGAGGAGTAAAAGATATACCGGTTTTATTCAATGCACGAACCGTCCAATAAGCCGACAAAGAAAACAATTTTAATAATTTCTGACCTAAAGAAAAAGATATTGTCATCCATAACTGCTGACTCAGATCCGTACTTCCAAAGAACTCAATACCCAAATAAATATCTTTCTCTTTACATTCAAATCCCATATTAAAATTAAAATATGTGAGATTAGGAACAGTAGTCATTATTTTGTTAGGAAGGGTAATACCGTCTTGATTAACAAAAGGCATATCGATATAATAAAAAATATTCATCCAACGAGGCTGCCAAAATCCTAAAGCTTGAGAAAATTCAATCTTAATAGGAATTTTTTTAATGAAAGTAAATAGAACACCACCAGAAATACCAGAGCCAGTGGGAATTGTAAACTGAAGATTCGAGGCAGCGGGAATAAAAGCAAAGTCAGCAAACAACATCATATCAAAAATATTCTTAACTCTAAGAATCGGAAGATCTAATCCGGCTTCTAACATAGAAAACATTGGAGAATCAGGATCTGAACCAAATTGATAAAGTCCCGGAGAGAAACTTTGAAAAGGAGAAAAATCCAAGCCGTATACAAAATATAATTTCATCTGCTTGAAATATTCAAACTTGGGATTACTTAATCCAGCAAGAGGTCGTAGATAAATTTCAGCAGACATCAGCGTTGGCTGGGCAATATTAGCAATAAAATAATTAATCCCTGCATAGCTCAAATCTAATCTGGTAAGTAGCGATTTGTAAGTTTCATAAGGACCGTATAAATTAGGATTCAAATCATAAAGAAAACGACCATGTCCTTGGATATTATTTTGAGAAGGAGTAATAGAGATATTGATACATTTAAAAAAGCTGTTAGTTTTGGAGTAATAAAGAGATGCTTCAATTTTCGAAACTAACGCGGCCTGTGTTGTCCACAAACTCTTAACAAATCCACCCTGCCAATCAAAACGTAGAGGAATTTCATACATAAAAACAAAAGGCCCTAGTTTTACATAGGGTGAAAAATAAATATCGGCATAAGGAAGGGCTTCATACTGCCCATATTGAGCACCAATATGGAATCCACCCCAAAAAACAGGTGGTTTACGTGCGACAGGAGTAGCAAAACTTTTAAGATCTTCCCGCTCCCGAGAAGGAGGTATAATATCAGTTGGAGAAAAATTTTCAGGCATATACAACTGGGCATCAGGTGATTCATTGGTAAATACAGGTGTTTGAAAATTATCCTCAGCATTAATAAACTGCGGCCCTGCCTGCAAAGAAGGATCTGTTTGAGCAAAAATAAACCAAGGAGTAAACATCAAAAAAGAAAAAAACAGAAACGATTTAAATTTATCCACAACACACCCTCTTATCTTAATTATTAAGGTATTTCAATAAATTATATTATATATGGTGTTTGTAAAAAAATACAATTTTTAAATATTTGATTTTCAAAAAAAATTGTGTTAAAATATCCTTAATATTACAAGTATTGTAAGCTTAAAGATATTAAGTCGGAGGCACTGCATGGCTCAATCCTCATTTCAAAAACAAACATTTCTTGTGGTAGGATTAGGAGTATTCGGCCATCAAATAGCTCTCAGCTTATCCCAATCGGAATCTGAAATTATTGTGGTAGATAATCGAATCAACATCATTCAAAAAGTTAAAGATCTTCCTGTATTTCCCTTTCAGCTGGACGCAACCAATGAAGAAGCATGGAAACAACTGGATATCAATAAAGTAGATTGTGCAATTATTTGTATTGGTGAAAATATGATGGCAAGTGTATTAACAACACTGCTTCTAAAAAAATTCCAAATACCTCGAATTATTGCTCGTGCAAACAGTGAAGAACATGCACAAATTCTTCAATTAATTAATGCTTCGGAAATTATAAGACCTGAAATCGAAAGTGCAGAAAAATTAGCCGCTAATTTGGTAGGTGGAAAAGGGTTTGTACTTTCTTATGAAAGAATTTGGAAAGACCACGCTATTATAGAAGTCCAAGTCAATAAACAAATTGCAGGACAAACATTAGTCAATCTAAACTTGCGGAAATTATACAAAGTCAATGTTATAGCGATTAAACATCCGATTTTAAGAGTAGACGAAGATTTTCAAAATACCACAGAATATGAAATTGATGAGGTACCCAATCCTCATGAAGAACTCATTGAAGGAGATATTTTGATTATTTTAGGAAAACTGTCGGATATTAAAGGGCTTCAGCAGTCAGCTATTGGACGTATGCGGTAAGGATTAAAATATGCAGAACAGTTCGCTAAAAAATGAATTGGAAATTATCGCTGATCTTAAAGTATTATTTGAATCTTCAAAAGGTATAGGCATAGGCGACGATACAGCTGTTATTAACGGCAATCAATTAGTAGCAACCGATGCTGTAGTTGAAAACGTTCATTTTATCAAAAATAAAGCGGAATGGAAAGAAGTCGCATATAAATTATTTGCATCAAATGCTAGTGATATTGCTGCTATGGGCGGTATTCCTATATCATACACCTTAGCTCTTTCCCTACCTAAATACTGGAAAAACCAAGATCTTCAATCTTTTATTTCAGGAATCAGATTATTTTTTAAAGATTTCCCAGGAGAATTAATTGGAGGCGATTTGGTTCGTTCAAATGAGTTTTTTGCTTCTGTAACCGTGATTGGAAAAGCATTGAACAAACCTTGGCTTCGTTCGTCAGCTCAAAAAGGTGACTTTATTTACTGCACAGGTACATTAGGAGATTCAAAGCTATGGCTTGATAAGGAATTAAAAACCAAATTCCTGCCCATGAAAGATCTGGCATATTTTCACAAAAGACATTACTATCCTACTCCACGATTAGATTACGTTTCAACTTTAAATAAGTTTCGTATTTCCTCTGCGATAGACATTAGTGATGGTTTAGTAGAAGATTTAATCAAACTATGCAGAGCTTCTGAAGTAAATTTTTATTTAGATGCGGATTCATTACCTTTAAACATCGAAAAAATAGGAAAAGAAAATTTCCAAGAACATCAAAATTACTACAAAAAAAATGCTCTCATCGGAGGAGAAGATTATGAACTGCTATTCACTTCTCCGGAAATTTTAAATGAAGAAGAACTGCAAAAAAAAGGAATTTTTATTACACAAATAGGAAGAATTCTTTCGGCACAGGAAATATCAAAAATATTTTGGAAAAAATCCCATCACTCTCCGGACGAATTTAGAGGATTTCAACATTGACAACACAATATTCAGATATCTTGGAAAAATGTTTAAAAGAAATTAATAACAAATATTTCCATTTCACAGACCTTCCAGAGATTAAATTATCCAAAGGACAAGATAAAACAAATAAAAAAAATATCACTTTCGGTACATATCACGCAAAAAAAAATGAGATAAAAATTCATCCTATTCTACTAAAACCGAATGTACCGTTAACAGCATTGGAATTTGTTATTTATCATGAAATGCTTCATTTTGAAGATAGAGATTCTTTGCTAATACGAAGAAAAGGCCAAAAAGTTCACACCATAGAATTTAGAAAACGTGAAAAAATGTTTTATCAATACAACGAAGCAAAAAAAATGTTGAAAGATATTTTATACGAAAGAGTGGACCAAAATATGAAAGAAATTTGTGAAAAATCCCCCCGTAATACCAAACAAAATCAAAAAAGACAAAGCGGAGAAGAATTAGAAAACGCTTTAATAGAATCTTTAAAAAATTTAGACTATATATTGGCTAAATACTATTCGATTGAAACGAGAAAAAAAGGAGCTACAAATGGTTCAAAAAAAACAAATGACAAAATACAATTGGATTCTCACGCTTAGCGGAATTACCCTTGTATTACTTGGCTACATGATGTGCTCAACAATCACAAGAGACTATGAAACCGTAAAAGCTTTTTTCACTATTCTAATATTAAATTTGGGATTATTAACAATTATTTTAGGATTAAGTATCTCTTTTGACAGAAAATTGATTTCTGAGGAGAACAATCGATGAATCACTTGGATTTATCAACAAAACAATATATTCGTTTTTTGATTCAAGAAATTTTAAATAAACAAAGCATTTCTCTCCCATATATTCCTATAGAATACTCGGAAACTGAAGAATACGGAGATTATGCAACTCCGATTGCAATGAGTTTGGCTGGTATTTTAAAGAAAAATCCACGAACCATTGCAGAAGAATTATATTCGGAACTTCATACTTATCCCATATTCGAAAAAATTGATATTGCAGGACCTGGATATTTGAATTTTTTTCTCAGCAAGGAATATTTAAAGAACAAATTTGAACAAATTATCTCTGAACAAGCATTCGGTCAAAATACTTCCCTTCAAGGACAAAGTATATTATTAGAATATATCAGTGCCAATCCGACAGGTCCTTTACATATAGGTCATGCACGTTGGGCAGCAGTTGGAGATAGTTTGGCAAGACTGTTGAAATTTTGTGGAGCAACAGTATTCAGAGAATTTTATGTCAACGATGCAGGAGTACAAATCGCTCATCTTCGTGCAAGCGTAAATGCCTGCCTTGAAAATAAAGAAATTCCTGAAGACGGTTATCACGGTACCTACATCAAAGATTTGGCAGAACAGTGCAAAAAGACTAATCTTCCACCGGAAATCATTATGCAGAGTATGCAAGCAGAAACATTAAAAAAGTTTCGAACTGAATTTGACAATTGGTTTTCGGAAAAAAGTTTGTATAAAAATCATTCGGTTGAATCTGTGATTGAATATTTGAAAAAGAAAGACAGCGTTTATCAATTAGATGGTGCTTTATGGTTCAAATCAACAGAATACAGTAAAGACGATAAAGACAGAGTATTGATAAAAAGCGACGGTTCATATACGTATCTTGCTTCAGACATTGCGTATCATTATAACAAATTATCTAGAGGATATTCCACATTAATCAATATCCTAGGATTTGACCACCATGGTTATGTTGAGAGAATTTCAGCAGCAGTAAAAGTATTAGGAGGCAAACTATCCATTATTTTAGGACAAATGGTTAATCTCTTAAGACACGGACAACCGGTTCGAATGAGTAAAAGAACAGGAGATATTATTACGCTGGATGAAGTGATTGACGAAATCGGTACCGATGCTGCAAGATATTTACTCACCAGACGCCCTATGAACTCAACAGTGGATTTTGATTTGGAAACAGCAAAAAGTGCAAATGATGATAATCCTGTATTCTATATTCAATATGCACATGCTCGTATTTGTTCGGTTCTGCAAAACTCTAAACAATCCCCTGAATTTTCAACTTTTTCCGATATTATTGAACGGCGTTTAATTCTTGAAATGATCAAATTTGAAGATATCCTTTTAGAAATAGCCCAAACTCATGAAATTCATAAACTTCCTAATTATTTGGAAAATCTAGCAGGACATTTTCACAAATTTTACAAAGCATGCAGAATTATAGACCAACCGGAAGAAAAATCCCGTTTGGCAGTATGTTGTGCCGCTAGAAACATTATTCATACAGGTCTGGATCTGCTCGGTGTTTCTGCTCCGGAATATATGGAGAAGATTTCATAATGCGTTTGGATAAATGGCTTAAAACAGCTTTGATCTTCAAGCAACGAAGCAAAGCTGTTCAGACTATCGATAATAACAAAATAACTATTAACAACGCTCCAGCCAAAGCTTCTTATAATGTTAAAATCGGAGATAAAATTATTATTTCTAGTTCGTTAGGTGAATATATTTATACGGTTCTCAAACTTTCCGAAAAAAATGTCACCAAAGAACAAGCAAAAGAAATGTATGAACTAACTGCTCCCGAACAAACAGGTACAGAAAGTGAAAAATTTATTAAAACGATAGAAAAACAGCAGAAAAAACAAAATAAAAAAGAATGGAAACATATATTTGATGATAAGAAAAAATTACGTGTCCTTCGATCAAAAAAATATCAATAATATTAACTGAAAACACACCCTATTTCTCTAGTATATGATTTTTCAAATATCTAATTTATATTTTTATAATATAATACGTTGTCGTAAAAATTTATTTAATTGATTTAATCCGACTAAATATTTACCAATAAACTTGACAATATCTTTATAAAAGTTTAATTTATATATACAATCACATACAAATATATTCAACTTTTATTCAACTTTTATTCAAACAATAAGGATAAGAAAAATGAGAAACATATTACTACCTGTTATCATTACAATACTGTTTGCTGGAGATTTGTTTTCACAAGAAACCTCTATAATAACCAGTATTAAGAAAAAAAAATTCGAGTACCAACCTCATAGTATAGGGGTCTCTACAAGACTAGGATTAGGCAAGATATTCAGTCTTGACAATTCATCATGTATCATGGGGATCAATACCAGAGTGTTTGATTTTTACATAGGAAATCCAAAAAACCTAAACAAAAGAATGGGAAAAACAAAATACGCAACATTGCTTCAATTGCGATTCACAACCCCTTTTATGGACGATCCCAACAAAGGTACTTTTATGAACGAAATGCGTTGGGGTGTATTGTTTGGAGGATCTCAATATGTGTTTGATTTGCGTACACAAAACGGCTTGGGATGGTCTATGCTTGTTAATGGAGGATTGAGTATTGATTTTCCGGGAATTAATCGAATGAAAGATCTTGCAAACAATCTTATTAATATGGGAGTAGAATTAGATTTTAAAACCGTATATAATTTTCAAAAATTTGCTGCTGTGACATTTGGAATGAATTTTGGTTATAACTTAGGATATGAGTATCTTTCAAGTGTACCTACCGATTCATCCGGCTATCCCTTACCACACAAAATAGGAATCAATATACTTCAAGCATTTGTTTGGGGTATCAATATAGGTTTTTTATTCTAGGAGATAATAATGAAAATTAATAACAACATATTTTTATTGGTATTATTACTTTCTTTAAGCAACTGTTCATTAATGATAGACCCTATTACATCAGGATTAGAAATACCAAAAGAATGGCGTGGTGAATATATTCCAATTAGAAACAACAGTATAAAGTTTCCGATATATGAAGAATATATCAAAGTAAGTAAAGATTACATTCATATTAAAACTGTGAACACAGATGTTTATACTAATACTTCTTCAAATCCATTGTATATTTTCTCTGTTATCAAATACCAAATTACTAACAATGATATTCTTATTGCAACATTACAGGAAGTTTCTAAAAATCAAAGTCAATATACGGATCTTTCTTATTTTCCCAAAATCTATATTCAAAAACGAGTTGCAAAAGATTTTGGATTTACATTATTAAATCCCTTAAAAGGCAAAGGAAGTCCTGCATTAGTTGCTTATGGATTTTCAACTAATCAAAATTCTATTCCAACGTTAGAATATCCAAAACAAATTGACGGTAAAACTGATGTCACGCCATTACCGGAACCCAATCCACAACATATTAGAAGTTCCATTGTCATACCGCCATTTCTAACCCCTATATTAAGATTTGTAAAATATCGTTTTATTGCCGAGACCAGTTTATAGACAAATTATATTACCCCTAAAGTAATTAAGGAATAAATTATGAAGAAAATATCATCTGCCGTTTTATTACCGCTTTTATTTTTATTATCCACATGTTCAATATCACCAAAAGAAGAAACACTCTCACCAGCTGAAATTGATAACTTCATCAACGACATCAGCAGAGGTTTCTGGAAACTCCATCCAAATGTTTTTGCCCAAGCTCATGGACAAATTTTGCAAAGTGTATTTGGATTAAATCCCACAACAAGCAGAGTCAAAATTCTAAAAGCTGGAGATCCTATCAGCGATTTGTATTTGAACAATGCTTCTTTCCAAGTTAAACCTGGAGATGCAATTGCAGATTCCGGAATAGGAAAAGCGTTTAGGGTGTATATGTATCCAACTAAAAATGGAATTGCTTACACACTAAGTGGAAATTTGATCGGCGGTATTTTTCTTAGTTTTTATTTACCTGTGTTGGTAACAAATAATTTTGAAGGGACAGGTGAAGATCGATTGTATACAGGTTGGCTTACGGACAAACCAGAGAAAATTATATTTGATTTTGAAGAAACTCCTTTAGCAGAAAATCCTACTAGGCTTGTTGCAACAAGAGTAGCAGAATAATAAATAAAAAAAACACTCAAATGAGTGTTTTTTTTTTATTTTAACAAATAACGGTATTTTTTACCCGGATATTCAAATCTTTTAATTTTGCGTGTTGATGTTTTATCAAACTCATGAACCAAAATTTCATAATTCCGAATCCGTGCATACATTTTAAGAGAAGAATTAATCTGTCTGATATGATCGTCAATAACTTCTTGAAGAGATTTATTTTCAGGAAGACTACTGCTTTCTAATAATGAAGGATCATTAATAACAATTAACGCACATACAACCTCGCTCAAATCATCATCAGCTACAGAAACACCAATCACTAAACTTTCTAAAATATAAGGGTGATCATTGACTAGCTGTTCAATTTCTTCGGGATAAACATTCTTACCACCGGAAGTCACAATAATATTTTTATAACGTCCGGTAATATATAAAAATTCTTTACCGCTATACTTTCTTATAAATCCCACATCTCCGGTTTTTAACCATCCGTCTTCAGTCAACACATTTTTTGTTGCTTCAGGATTATTATAATACCCCTGCATAACATTATCACCGGAAATACATATTTCACCAATACCTTGAAAATCAGGATCCAAAATTTTCATTGATACACCGGAAACAGGATTGCCAACAGATTTATTATCAACAGGGCCCAAGGGGTATCCAACAGATACTACAGGAGAAGCTTCAGTTAATCCATAACCGTTAACAAGATTAAAACCGAAAAGTGAATAATTTTTTGAAATTGTATAAGCTAAGGGAGCTGCACCAGAAATCATCAAACGAACAGACTGCATACCGGCTTTTTTACGAAGGAATCCAAATAGAAATTCCCCTGCTTTATGAGAACGAGTTAGATAATTAAAAAACAAAGAAATATATGATAATCCTTTAATAAGGATTTGACCGATAGTAGATAATTGAGAGAGATTTTTAGAAATACCGTCTAAAATTTTTGCATAAAGAGCAGGAATTCCGACCATTACGGTTACTTCAGTAGATTTAACAGCGGCAATAATTCGATTAGATTTAAAAGATTCTGCATAAGTAATAGATCCGCCAACACCTAACACGGTTGCTTCTACTGAAAACTGAAAGGTATGGTGCAAAGGAAGAATACTTAACATAATATCCTGCTCTGTTAACAACACAGAAGCAGGAAGATTATTAATTTGGTGCATAAAATTACCATGAGACAACACCACCGCTTTCGATGCACCTGTTGTACCTGATGTAAAAATAAGAGAGGCAGAATCATCAGAATGAATATCTTGTTTAATAAGTGGTATTTCAGATGCTTGCTGAAAGATATCGGAAAAAAACACAATATTTGGAAATTCGTCTTGAAGAACTGTATCTTTTTCAAAAAGAATCCAGAATTGTACAAAATTCAATACATCAGGATTTACTCTCAATTTATTAAACAACTCATTAGAAGCAAAAACTATTTTAGTTTCCGTAGTTTTCAACAAAACAAGAACTTCTTCAGGAGTAAGCATCATATCCATAGGCACAGAAACAACACCATTATATACCGTACCCAAATAAGACATCATCCATTCCGGACGATTTTCAGATAATAAAGCAACTGTATCACCTTTTTTGATTCCCAAATTTTGAAGATACGAAGCAATTAATTTAATATTTTTATACAATTGAGCATAACCAGTAGCTACAAAACGTTCGCCATCAAACATTTTTGCAAAAATTTTATCTTTTCTGTAATAGAACGAATCAGCTAAATTTTGAAAATTAAGATACATGAATATACCTTCTTATACTAGTGGATTTACTTATTAAATATATTGCATATCCGTTTAGTATAAAAAATTTTTCTGATTTTGTCAATACAGTTGGATTATACTTTAGTCCAAAAAGTTCCTTGCTCGGGATCAATCACGATTTCACCAACAGAGTTATAAGGTCCAAACTGATATAATCCACCGGATTGAAGAGAAAAAACATAAAATGAAGAATTTCCGGAAGTTGTATAAACAGCCACACCAACAACCATTTCCGAAAAAGTAATGGTTTGCCCGTTAAGCTGCGCTGTCTGTCCATCAGAACTAAACACTAAAGAATCTCCGGAAACACCGTTATTCCAAGATGTATTTTGAATAGAATTAAGCCATTGTTGTTCCCCACCGTTGATTAGACTACAAGAAGCCAAAAAAATAACTGCTGTAAAGATCCCTACAATTGATCCTTTGATATAATTATTAATAATCATAATATACCTCCATAATAATTTTTCAATTCTAACCAAAAATTACTCACAATAAACTATATTTGCAAATATAATTCACAAAAATATAATTTTAATACTGATAGATATTGACTATAAAAATAAACACTATATAATATGATAAATAATATAATAACAATGATCAAACAAAACATATTAATATTTTAGGAGTAAAAATAATGAAAAATAATAGCTCTTTTGTTATTCTACAAAAATTGGGACAAGCATTAATGCTTCCTGTAGCAGTACTTCCAATTGCAGGAATATTACTGGGAATTGGAGCAGGAGTTCCAGCGGCATTATCAGCAAATGGAGTTGCATTACCTATCTTTTGGAGCAATATCTTCAGTGTTATGGGAACAGCAGGAGATACGATTTTCAGTATTCTGCCTTTGTTATTTGCAATTGCTGTTGCCATTGCTTTTACAGAAAACGACGGTACAGCGGCATTGGCTACATTGGTAGGATATGTTGTGTTCTTAGGAAGTATAGGAGCAATTGCTAAAATTATCGGTACACCAACAAAAGCTATTTTAAATATTCAATCACTTGATTTAGGAGTTGTAGGTGGATTATTAGTAGGTGGATTATCAGCTTTTATTTTCAACAGAACATATAATACCCAGCTTCCGGAATTTCTAGGATTTTTTGGAGGAAAACGATTTGTATTAATTGCAAACGCTCTTGCTTGTTTATTGTTGGGAATTCTTATGACATTTATTTGGAGTCCTATCGGTAAACTCATAGAAAGTTTCTCAAACTGGGCTGCATACGGTAATCCTAATATTGCATTTCCAGTTTACGGATTCTTTGAAAGAATGCTGCTACCTTTCGGTGTTCATCATATTTGGAATGTTCCGTTTTTCTTTGAAATCGGATCTTTTGATAAAGCAAATTTAGCAGTAGTACAAGAAACTGCAGCTTATATGGCTCAAAATGCCAGCGACGTACTAAGCGGAGTAGCAGCACCGGCAGATATCGTGAAAGGTGAAATTCCACGTTATCTTTCAGGAGATCCAACATCAGGTAATTTAGCGGCTTCTTATTTGTTCAAAATGTGGGGACTTCCTGCCGCTGCAATTGCTATCGGATTAAGTGCAAAACCCGAAAATCGTAAAAAAGTTATGGGTATGATGATCTCTGCAGCATTAACATCTTTTTTAACAGGAATCACAGAACCTATTGAATTTTCATTTTTATTTGTTGCTCCTGCATTGTATTTCATCCACGCATTATTGGTATTGTTAGCTTATATTGTTATTACACCTATGGATATCCGCCATGGTACCACCTTCTCCCACGGTGCTATTGACTATACGCTTCTTTACGGTTTAGGCGAAAATCAACACCTATTAATTTTATTTGGTCTTTTATGGGCTGTATTATATTTTATTGTATTCTATTTTGCTATTAAAATCTTTGATTTCAAAACTCCCGGTCGTGAAGATGATATATCTTCAACAAATCAATCTATAGATATTAATGAAATCGCTGAACTATTAATCAACGCATACGGCGGACTTGGAAACATTTCCTCTACAGATGCTTGTATTACAAGATTAAGAATTACCGTAAAAGATACTGATCAAGTAAACGAGGCTCAATTAAAAAAATTAGGTGCTAAAGCCATAATCATATCCGGAAACGGAACTCAAGCAATTTTCGGTCCCAAATCCGATATTTATAAAAATGAGATGATTAAATATATGAATCAACATAAATAAAAAACTATTTCTTAATACATAAACTTTCTTACTTACCTTCTTTCTTATCTTATTCTACAAAAAATACCTGCTATGCAGGTATTTTTTGTATTTGACATTTACCGATACAAAAACTATACTAATAATAAGAATATTTATTATTTTTATAAGGAATTATAAACATGAAGCCAAATAAAAAACTAGCCAAACGTATCATGCCACTTATATTAGGAATAGGAATCCCTGCAAGCTTACGTTCCATTTCTCAATATATCCAACAGATTATAGACACGATGTATCTTGGTCAATACAGCAGTGAAGATCTTCTAGCAATTTCCTCAATTATTATTCCATTTTGGATGTTTGAATCTTTATGGATTGGAATTATGACTGCAACTACCATATTAATCGCCCAACACATAGGAGCAAAAAAACATGCTGAAGCTTCAAAAACGGCACAATCCACTTTTTTAATTGCCGGTATTTCAGGAATGATCTATTTTATATTTTGGCAGAATATGGGTGACACAATAACATCCGTTATGAATCTACAAGGTACAATTGCTAAAAACGGAGCATCATATATTACAACATTAAGCTGGATTTACTTGGTACGGTTTATTGGGATAGGAGCTCCATCATCTATTTTGGAAGCACTAGGTAATACGAGAATCATCATGTGGGCAACCTTAGCCCAATGTATTACCAATATTATTTTAGATCCTATATTTATTTGGGGCATGGGACCTATTCCGGAAATGGGAATTCAAGGTGCCGCACTGGCAACAGTTATTGCAGAAATATCTGCAGTTATTGTATTAAGTACTTATTTTTGGCGTCATAATTATTTAAAAATCAAAACTATTGCATTTACTCCTATAAAATGGAACATCATTAATCGAATTAAACTAGGAATTCCTATTACAACAGAAGTTATGATGTGGAGCTTTGCTACTTCATTAATTATTTCTATGCTGAATCAAAATCTCGCTTTTGGGGGAGCAATTTTTAATGTGGGATTTTTGTTAAGCGATATGTGCTATAGAATGCTTTATGGATTTGATGTTGCCAATATGTCGTTGGTTGGACGGTCATTTGGTGCAAAAAGACATGATCGTATTCAATCTACATTGCACTCTATGACAAAAGTAAAATGGCTATTTGGATTATTAATCGTAATTATATTATATATTGGAAAAGAACCTTTAGTCAGAATGTTCTCAAACGATCCCGTTATTATTGATTCAACATTAGAGAATTTCATTTGGATTCTTGCTGTTTCATTAATTACATTATCTGTAGGAATCAATATGAGTACATTAAATGGATTAGGATATTCACGATTCAATCTCTATATCAGTATTATAGGAATTTCATTAAGAGTATTATTATCGGCTTGGGTGATATTTCATACCAATTTAGGTATTGCGGGAGTATGGGGGGCAACTGTTGTTGAAGAAAGCCTTCGTTTGGTACTAGGTTATATGATCAGATCCCATTTAGTGAAAAAATTATCAGTATTATGGAAACAATAATAAAAAAAGTCTTGGTAAAATACCAAGACTTTTTTATTTTTCAAATTAGCCAGCGTTTTAATCTTTGAGATTAGCAAAGAAATCTTTTAATGCAGTAGCAACTTGTTCTTCATTACCACCTTCAATGTGCACTTTTACAACATCACCTTTTTTAACAGCAAGTGACATTATTTGAAGTAGTGATGACGCCTTTACTTTTTTATCACCCTTTTCCACGTGAATGATAGAATCTTCAAAACCTTTTATGAGCTTTACCAATTCATTTCCGGGTCTTGTGTGAAGCCCTGTATCGTTAGTAACTGTGATATCAACAGTAAACATAAGTCCTCCCTTCATAACGGTATAAAAACCGGTTGAATTATTTTTTTAAAATTTTCTCTACAGATTCTGATAAGAAATGAGTAATGTCCTTAGCTGTAGGAAGAGTAAGAACATGATCAGCAATTTCCTTTGCTTGAGACATATGAGCAACTCGAATAATTTCTTTAACACGAGGAATACTGATTGCACTCATACTTAATTCTTTAATACCTATTCCTATTAAGAATAATGTAGCTAAAGGATTTCCGCCTAATTCACCGCAAACACCGCACCAAACACCTTTTTTAGAAGCTTCTCGGACAGCATGAGCCATTAAGCGAAGCACAGAAGGATGGAAAGATTCATATAATTTTTCAATATTAGGATTACCTCTATCTACCGCTAACGTATATTGAGTCAAATCATTAGTACCAAAACTAAAGAAATCAGCATAATCCGCAAGCTCACCTGCCATCATCGCAGCTGAAGGAGTTTCTATCATCACTCCTTTAAGAATATCGGGATCAAATGCAATCCCTTCACTGGCAAGTTCTTTTTTACATTCTTCAAGAAGCTGATTTGCCTGCTTCAACTCTTCCACAGAAATAACCATAGGATACATAATACCGACTTTTCCAAAAGCAGATGCCATAAGAATAGCACGAAGCTGAGTTTTAAAAATATCGATCTTATCTAAACAAACTCTTAACGCACGCCATCCTAAAAAAGGATTCAATTCATGAGGAAACGCAAAATAATCCAAACTCTTATCCCCACCAATATCTAAGGTACGAATAATAACCAAATCATTTTCAAACGCTCTGACAACATTAGAATAAGCAATAGATTGTTCTTCTTCTGAAGGCCAATTAGAACGATCCATATATAAGAATTCGGATCGATACAACCCAACCCCTTTAGCACCTTGATCCAAAGCTGGTTTGGCATCAATATCTGTTCCAACGTTAGCACACAAATCAATAGAAACACCATCCAATGTGACAGCAGGTAAATCTTTTAAGCCGGCTAAACGTTTAAGTTCTTGTTGATGTTCTTGAATTTTGTGTTGATAGAAGTGTTCATCTTCAAGAGAAGGTTCAATAATAATTTTTCCTGATGAAGCATCAAGAATAAGTTTTTGATGATTTTTTACATACTGTAAGATATCTTTTGCACCGACAATCGCAGGTATTACCAATGTTCTTGACATAATAGCTACATGTGATGTTGCTCCGCCTTCAGCTGTCACAAATCCTAATACTTTTGTTTTATCCATTTGAGCTGTATCCGAAGGCGTTAAATCAAATGCAATAACAATAGATGGAGTTTCAATTTCAGATAATTCAGGAATATGAATTCCTAAAATATTGGCGGTTAATCTACGAAAAATATCTTTCATAT
Source organism: Brevinemataceae bacterium (assembly GCA_051647535.1). GTDB lineage: Bacteria > Spirochaetota > Brevinematia > Brevinematales > Brevinemataceae > Brevinema_A. Next base: position 50,873 of record JBOFEA010000018.1, on the reverse strand, counting down.
CAAAAGCACGCTCACGCATATACGGATCATCCATTTCACTAAACATTTTAATATATTGCTGTGCAACGGTTTGTGTAGCAAAATCAGCTGAATATAATTTGTCCTGAATTAAAGATTGGATTTCAGAAGCCAAATCTTCGTCCAATAAAATTTCCAAATGTCCATCAAAAATTTCAGCTTCTGAAGGACCAATATTCTTAGCTGTAATTTCTTTAATTTTTTCCAGCTGGATTCTTGCTTTATTTCTTCCCTGTTCAAAAAGTTGAATTTCATCATCTATTTGAGATTCGGCAATCGGTTTCTCATTGATTTTAATTTCAGGTTGAGTAAAAATAAATGCTTCTCCGGAAACAATTCCCAAGCAAGCGGAAATTCCATTAATGATCTTGGAACTCATAACACAAATCTCCTAACAAAGTTTTTATTGATTTATTATTTATAATGTTATTTTAAAAAGCAGTATATTGACCGTTTGCAACAACGCCCTTAACAAAAAAGTCTTCGTCTAATACTGTTATATTTGCATAATATCCGGGCTTAATATATCCATATTCGTCATCTTTTCCAATAGCTCTGGCTGGATAAAGCGAAGCCATACGAAATGCTTCTTCTTCCGAAATATCAAGATGCTCAATAACATTTCGAACACATTCATCCATAAGTGTTGCAGCACCGGATAACGTCCCATCACTTGCAAAACATTTGCCGTCTTTATGAGCGATTCTTCTGCCTCCAAATTCAAATTCGGATATATCAGTACCTGCAGGAAGCACAGCATCGCTTACCAAGAACAAATGATCTCCTAATGCTTTATAAGCAATATCAATAGAAGGATAACTGCAGTGCATTCCATCTGCAATAATTCCCGCATAAACATTATCACTGTCCAAAACAGCACCTAAGGCACCCGGTTCTCGTGAATCAAACGGTCTCATCGCATTATACAAATGTGTTGCCATTGTAAGACCGTAAGGAATTTTTTCGGTAATCTGTAAATGTGTTCCATTCGTATGGCCTATCGAAACAATAACACCAGCATCTGTTAATTTTTTAATATCATTACCGTCAACTTCTTCAGGAGCAAGTGTGACAATCTTTTTAGGAATTTTGGCATTGATAATGGCTTCAAGCATTTCCTGTGAAGGTTTTCTGATATATTTTTCTTCATGAATACCTTTCTTTACTTTAGATAAATAAGGACCTTCAAAATGAAAGCATATCATTCCCAGCAATTCAGGCTTAGAAATATGATTAATCAAATCAATAACTTGCAACATACGCTCATCACTAGTCGTAATCAATGTTGGTGCCATAGACGTCACACCATGTTTGAGGCTGGTGTTATACATCGTTTGAAGCGTATCCAGCGAAATATCCTGATTAATATCAGCGCCTCCGCATCCGTTTAATTGCAAATCAATATATCCCGGAACCAAAATCTTTCCTTTAAGATCAATTCTGGAAATAGCCGTATCAGAAGATAAATTATATTCAATACTGCGAATTCTGTCATTCTCAATAATAACAGCAGCATTTTCAAGAAATTTCTCCCCGTCAAATACTCTAGCATTAACAAGAGCATAATAAGATTTGTACAAACCTTGTACTAATATTTTTGGATGAAGGCTTTTAGCTTCTACATCTTTGTGATAACGGTACGTTTTTACTCGCAGTTCTGATACTGCATCTTCATCAGCAACAAACGTCACTTTCTTATGAAGTTGCAGAGCTGACGCAGGATAAATATGATTCACGCCGTCTTCAACAGCTAAATGCAAAGCTCTTGCCTTATGAAGACCTTGAGCAAGAATCAATACTTCTTTTGCATCTAATAAGGTTCCTAGTCCAATTGTCAATGCTTTATAAGGAACCAAATCAATATCTCCGCCAAATTGAGGTGCTAACGATACTCTTGTCTCAAAAGAAAGTTCTTTATCTCTTGTACGCGAGTTCAATGAAGATCCCGGTTCATTAAACGCCAAATGGCAATCACGACCTATTCCACATATCCATAAATGAGCATTACCATAAGATGAAATTAATTCTTCATATATGTTGGCTTCTTGTTTAATATCTTCGGCATCAGGGTTCATAAAATAAATATTTTGAGAAAGAGCATCTACATAATTAAAAAATCGAGTATTAATAAAAGATCGAAAACTATTTATATTATCAGACTGCATCTCCATATATTCCGCAGAATGAAAAAAGATCACATTTTTGAAAGACAATACGCCGTCTTTATAAAATTGAACCAATCGATCATACATAAGAGCTGCTGTACTACCACCTGATAATCCCAACACAAAAGGAGTTTCAGTAGAAGGATTAAAATCCAAGATTCTTTTAGCTGTATAAAACGCAGCCCATTCCGATACATGATCTTCTGTAATAATTAATCGCATATATCCCTCTCTTTATATTTTTAATATAAAGCCATTCAATAAAGAGACAACGTCAAAAACCTAGCTGCTACTTGATCAACCAAGAATAATGCCGCTTCGTGTTTCTGAAGTACCGACGCCGGATACATAATAGAAATACTGCCCTCTAAACAAGATTTCAATGCAAATGCTTTGTTGACTCCGTATACTGAAATAATCACCCGACGAGCATCACAAATCGTTCCCAAACCAATTGTAGCAGCTTGAGTAGGAACCAAAGAAACATGGTCTTCAAAGAATCGAGCATCTGCTTTTATTGTTTCAGAGGAAAGAGTTTTTACCCTTGTCCGCGAGCATAAAGAAGATCCCGGTTCGTTAAAAGCCAAGTTACCATTCTCTCCTATAGACCCCACAAACAAATCCATACCGCCTAACTGCAGAATTTTTTGTTCATAGTCCACACATTCTTTATCAATATTTTTTGTATAACCGTTAAGAAAAAATATATTCTCAGCACGAATATCTATTTTTGAAAAAAAATTATCAAACATGTATTGAAAATAACTTTCTTGATTACAATCGGAAAATCCTAGGTATTTACCTGCATAAAAAATATACACTTCCTTAAAAGAAACCGCTCCTCTCTCAACATAAGAAACTAATTCTTCGCAAATACTAAGAACAGTAGCACCTGTAGACAATCCTAGCACAAATCGTTCATTTTGACCTTTTCTGCTGTTAATACAAAAAACAATTTCTTCAGCTGCTGTTGAAATAATTTGTTTTCTGTTATTTAATATTTTAATATCCATACCTTAACCCAGCAATGACATTTATTATTTTTAGTAAGTTAAAATAATATACCATATTATAATATCATACTACAAAATTATAATTTTGCAAACTAAAAAAGCAATTATTACTCAATTAATATTGAAAAATAAAATAATCAAACGATTAACTATTTTCGGTATTTATCAAAAAAATTTTAGCAAATGGGTTCAGAACAAATATAATAACTCAAAAGATAACATATATTTAATTAAAACTTTCATCAAAAATCAATTATTTTAAAATTTCATTTGACTTAGTATAAAAAAAGATTTATAATGTACTAAAATATACTAAAACGATTATTAATCAACAATAATTAGAAAAATAATTAGAAAGGTGCAGAATTATGTTCAATATTTTCAAAAAACAGAACAAAAACTTACAAATCCTCTCTCCCCTTAAAGGAGAAATTTTTCCTTTATCTGTTTCTCCGGATGAAGCATTTGCTACAGGAATAATGGGAGAAGGTGTATGTATCGAACCTTCAGAACATATGTTATATGCTCCTTTCGAATGTGATATCGAAATTTTCCATACACTGCATGCTGTAGGTTGCAGAATTAACGATATAGAGGCTATTGTACACATCGGTATGAATACCGTGTCATTAGAAGGTCAAGGATTTAAAGCATTAGTACCTCTTCAAGGACATGTTAATGCAAAAACCCCTTTAATCGAATTTGATAGAGCATTTCTTTCTTCAAAAGTTCAAACATTGATCACTCCGGTAATCGTTGTTGAAAAACCAGATAATACCCAAATTAAGATTCTTAAAGATTCCGGTATTGTTGAACCAGGCGAACCGATTTTGGAAGTTATCTTTAATTAAAAATACAATACACCTTTATTTCCTTAAAATATCTATAATAGGAGAATTATTTTTATGTATAAAATATATTCAATATCTGCAGCAGTATTGCTGTTACTTTCATCAGTTTCATGCGTAAAAAAAACAACCCAAGCTCAAACTCAAAAAACCAAATCTGTTGTTGATACTATTTCAAGAGCTAGTTTTGGAACACCCCAAAGTAGAGTTCAATTCCACAGACAAGCCATCAAAGCTAAACTTTCCTATAATGTGCAAGGATACGATGATGTCAGTGGTGCTACTTACTACTTGGATTCCGTAACGTTAGTGACTGATCAAGAAAATATTATTTTGACTAATAATAATTCTAGAATTTCTGTTGCGTTCATTGATACTAATACGATTCAACTTGTTCTATTCGATAATGATACTAATGAAGAACCAATTTCTATGATCTTTACTCCTAGAGGAGAAGATTTAGGAAAAGATCCTGCAACTGTCTAAGAGATAATATAAAAAAAATACCTGTTTTTCAACAGGTATTTTTTTTATATTATTTACATATTATTTAAGATTAGGATTTTGACGCCAAACTTGTTCTTTATCCCAAAGCTGATTATAATAATATCCTTTCTTACTCAGCATAATTTTGTTTTCATCAGGTAAAGGAACATAACGCCAAAATACATAACGAGCACTCTGCTCAAGTTTTTGAATACCTTGAGTTTCCTTAGTCATCCAAATTACATAATCCTTAATAAAAGATAATCGAAGATCTCCTTTGAGTTTTGCTTCAAGAAAATATTCATAATAACGACCGGTTAATCCTTCTTCCATCCAATAATACGATGCAACTTCCTTCGCTACCTGCCACCGAATATCACCTATAGCTGTCAGTAACGCTAAATCAGGACTGTTAGAAAACATAGGCAGACAAAGACGACCACGTCCAAAAAGCTTATTATTAGTATCCAACGGTTCCCAACAGGCTCCATGTTGTCCATACCCGGGAACTAAAATCATATAAGGACTGATATTTAGTTCCTGATTTTTATAAAAACGAACAAAAGCCTGAGGATCTAAAGACAACCAATGCGTTAATCGCTGAGTAAGATACTCTCTAAACAAAAATCCCCTCTTATCTTTAGGAAGAAAAGAAGAACTGAGATAAGGAAACATGTTTCCTTGACGACCTACTGTCATTTTTGCCATTTGACGAAGAGATTTGACTTCTTCTACAAGGCTGTTTGTACTTTGTTGAGATGGGCTTTCGGAAGAATAATCACCCAAATTCCTTTTGATTTCATTTAGTGATTCTTGAGCTTTTGCCACTGCCTTAGCAGAAGCGGAAATATCTTTATTAATGCGTCTCAATTCTTTATGAATTGTAGGTAGTTCTTCTAAAGCTTTATTTTGTTCAATTGTATAAACTCCTGATATACCTGATGCTTCATCAGTGTTCTCCTGAGACAACAATTCTACAACTTTTGTCAAACGATCCATAAACTGATTTCGTTGTACTTTAAATCCTTCTATACGATTTTTTTCCACAGATATTAATGATTCAAATTTATCAGTTTTATCAGAAAGATTAACAGATGGAATATTGAATTTATTATTTTGTGCAGACTGCGTTTCATCAACAGCCGATGCTTTAATTTTACCTTTTAGAATCCCTAACAGCCACTCATCAGCATAAAAAACAGTTTCTTTGTCATAATCAGGCATATCCATTGGACGTTCTAAAATAAATTTCTGATCCTCAGGCGACAAATATCTTAAATCAGTCAACCCATATCTTAAAAACAACCGTTTAGCATTACCAGGTTCAAGGGTTAACGTTCGAACTATATGAGTATAAAGCTCCCAAAACACTCCTACCATCTTATCACGATATAAACGTTTTAATTCTTTATCTGTTTCGATTTCGTAGTCATATTTAACTTTGAGAAATTTTTCTACAAATTCTGTATCTATACCAAAAAGAAGCTTTTTCAAAAAGCTTTTCTCAGGAAGCTGATCATATAATCCCATTCTATCCCCCCTTCAATTTATAAAAGCTGAATTTGATAAAAAATAACAAACATAATCATAATAATATAACAAACTTAGTACAAAAATTCTATATTAAATGAAGATTTTTATTACAAAAAAAAAATTTTTTCATGCACTATAATTTTCGGATTTTAAGAATAAAACTTTTACTTAATTAAAAAATTATTTATATTGAACAACATATTTTAAAACAAATGTTGACATTCTTGTAAAAATTTCATTAAAATATTATAATAGACTGAATATTATTTCAAATAGCAGAAGGATAGAGTATGGCCGGCATAGGAATTATTGATTCGGGAGTTGGAGGATTAAGTATTTTAAAATGTCTTACCGACCATTTTCCTAACGAATCTTTCCAATACATTGCAGATACAAAGAATATGCCTTACGGAAACAAAACACAAAAAGAACTTCTTGATATATTGTATCATAATATTTCCGTCCTTAACAAATCAAAACTTATAATTACAGCATGTAATACCTTAAGCTGTCTTCTTGGCTGCATTAATTTTCCGGCACCGCCTGTTATGGGAATTATAGATTCGCTAGTAGAAACAACCGTCCAAAATCCTCAATTAAAAAAAATAGGAATCTTGGCAACAGAATTTACAATAAACAGCAACTTATATCAAAAATTATTGATAAACAAGCGGCCGGATATAGAAATTTTTCAGCAAAAAGCTCCTTTACTGGCTTCAGCAATAGAAAAAGAAAACTTGGCAGAAATAAAAATTTTATTATTAACATATCTCGAATATTTTTCTGTTCAACAAATTGACGGTTTAATTTTAGGATGTACGCATTATAATTTGGTGATTGATGTGATAAAAGAACAATATCCGAATTGGAAAATTATTGATCCATACATTGGAATTATCAATAAAACTGCAGCATTCCTTGCCGACAAGCCCGAACAAACAAACAAAAGTAAGAACATATATTTAACAAGCTCATATTCGGAAAAATTACAATATATATCCGAAACCATTATGAAGCAGAAACTCGTATGGGAGTTATTATGAAAAAACTGTTATTAGTGATATTATTTTTTCCTTTAACGATATATTCTCAAGTTGTGAATGAAGTTATTGCGAGTGTTGGCGACATAGCAATAACGAGTTATGATATCCAGCGTATGAGGGATTTTGATTCTGTAATAACAGGGAAAAAAACTTCTTCCGAAGAAGCGCTGCACAAATTAATCACGATGTCATCGTTGCTGATTATTTCGGAACAAAAACCGGAATATTATATGGATGAAGCAGAACTGCGGCGTTTAGTCAAAAATATTACCAATAACTCAACAGACCCTGCTCAAGAACAGAAAATAGAACTCTACAACAAATATCCGGATTTATATCGTCTATTGCTGAGAACTGACAAAGTAAAAAGAGGATTAATGTACGGCGATCCGTTTATAAAACAAGAAACAAGTGCTCCGATTCCTCCTAAAGAAGCAGAAGATTTTTATCGAAAAAACAAATCCTTATTTAAAGATTCACCGTTTCCAAAATTAGATTTGATTATTTTTGCAGTAGAATCCTCTCCCAAATGGAAATTAAGCGAACTCGAAAATGTAGAAAACAAAATGCAGGAACTAGCACGAGATTTAGATGCTTCAAACAATTTTAATACTTTAAAACGAAAATATAATTCTTTACGTTTCACATCGTATTCAGGAGCTACAGGATTATTTACTCCGGATATTTTGATTCTGCAGAAAAAAATACCAGAAGAAATTATAGGAGTTGCATTACAAAAAAGCATTAATTTAGGTGTATCGGTTATTAATATTAGAAAAAACAAAGGAATCTACATTCCTCAACCAATTCCTTTTAAGAGTACGGGAACACCGACATACTTGACTTTTAAGATTTTGAATATTGTCCAGCCGCAACAATTAACTTTTGAAGAATCCGGTCCTCGTATTGAAGAGATTCTTCGATACCAGCGTGCTGAAAAATTAATCGACGAATTAATCAGGAAGCGAATATCTGAAGGTATGATTACCCTTATGCAGAATACATCATCATATAAAAGTGTTTTCAATCAATTCAAAAAACAATAGAATAATAAATTAATAATCAATAAAAAAAAGCAGGATGATAATGAGCCACGATAAAATCAGTGCACGGCGTTACGGTAGATTACTTGCAGTAACAACTCTTCGAAAAAGCGGAAAACTTGAATACAATATGGATACTATCATTGGGTGCTATGACGCATTGTCTGATTATATCCCCGTAAATCAAGAAGAACCTCTTCCAGAGTCTGTTAAAAATCAAATCTTGAATTTTGCCCAAACTCTCTTAAAAGGAATCAGTGACAATATTGATGCGATTATAGATACCGTAAACAAAGTCAGTAAAAACCGAACTTGGACAGATTTTACAATCTTAGACCAAAGTCTTCTATTAACCGGAATTTTTAATTTATCACTTAATACATGCGACCCTAAAATTATTATCAAAGAAACTCTTATTATTAGCGATATTCTAAAAAACGAACATGCAGCACCTTATTTATCAGGAATTTTAAAAACGATTGCTTACGGAGAATTGAAAACAAAACGTTTGGAAATAAAGAAAAATAAAATCCGCTTAAAAGCACCAACATTAACAAGGAACGATTAAATGAAAGCGTTTGACAATTTATTGGACATTATCAAAACATTAAGATCTGAGAAAGGATGCCCATGGGATAAAGCTCAAACACTGGAAAGTTTAGACAAATTATTTTTAGAAGAATGCTATGAACTTTCAGAAGTAGTATATGAAGGTGGAAAAGAAGATATTAAAGAAGAATTGGGTGATGTTTTTTTCATGATTCTATTAAGAGGATATATTGCCGAACAAACAGGAATTTGTACATTAGAGCAAATTTTAGAATCAGCAGAAAAAAAATTAATTTTTAGACATCCTCATGTCTTCGGCAAAGAAACCGCAAGATCAGAACAAGAAATAGCAGCCCAATGGGAAAAATTAAAAAAAGAAGAAAAATCCGAAAGAACAAGCATATTTGAAGGCATACCCAAATCACTTCCGGAACTTATGCGTTTTGACAAATTAACAAGAAAATTAAAAAATACCAATCATTCTTTAAGGGAATATTATATGAATTCGACGTCTTCCAAAGACCGACTTCAAAACTTACTGTTGGATTTGGCGTCGGAAGGAGAGGATATTATTCAACTGATGCACGAAATCAACAAAGATATAGAACAACAAGCCCGAGATAAAGGATTGTAAAAACAAGAATTATAAAAGACCGGATTATTTATGAAAATTCCAGAACTTCAAATCCCTTTAGATGGTTTTTTGTCCGAAAGACAAATTTTTCTCTTATCAAAACTGGATATTTATACGATTGAAGATTTATTATGTTATTTTCCTTTCCGCTATGAAGACAGATCGAAAATATCAACATTAGCGGATGCTGTACTGCGTCAAGAACCAAGTGTTGTCCGTGTCGTTGTTGTAAAACATGACATATTTTTTTGGAATAAAAAGCGATGCATTAAAGTAATCATCAAAGACCAATCCGCTGCTGCAGAACTTGTCGGATTCAATATCAAAGCATTAGATAAAATGATGCCTATTGGAGAAGAATTTTTTATTTACGGTAAGGTTGAGTTTCGATTCAACAAAATACAAATCTCCGGTTTTGAAATCGACCCAATAAACAAATTCGGAAACGAAAATGCTTCGGTAGGAAAAATTTATCCGATTTACCGAGTGACAGAAGGATTAAAAACAAAAGAATTCCACAAAATCATTCTCAAAGCATATCAAAAATACCATACGATGATCAGTGACCCTATTCCCAAATATTTTTTATCAGGACGTCAATTAGTTTCTAAACAGGATGCTGTAAAAGAACTACACTTTCCTGATAGCATGGATGCCATAGAAAAAGCAAGGTTAAGAGGTGCTTACGAAGAATTTTTAATTACTAGAATCGCTTTAGAAGACAAACGTAGTCAAGAAACAAAACTACTGAAACCACACAGCTATCCAAACATGGAAATATTAACAACATTAGAAACAATCCTTCCGTTTTCTATGACTAATGCTCAAAAACGAGTAATTAAAGAAATTGTTTCCGATTTATCAGCGTCGTATCCTATGCATCGATTGGTTCAAGGAGACGTAGGATCTGGAAAAACCACTGTTGCATTAGCATCGATGCTGTTTGCCGCATCAAATAATCTACAAGCAGCTTTTTTAGCTCCAACAGAAGTACTTGCATTCCAGCATTACAACAAAATCAAACATATTACAGAAGAGCTTGGAATTTCGTGCAGACTGCTTACAGGAAGTATTTCAGGAAAAGAAAGAGCATTAATTTTAACCGATTTAGCTGAAGGCCGATTATCATTAATTATAGGAACACACGCCTTGTTTCAAGAGGATGTTGTTTATCATAATTTAAGCTTATGCGTTATAGACGAACAACACAAATTTGGTGTAGAACAACGCGGAACAATGATAAAAAAAGGAACTAATCCAGATATCTTAGTCATGACAGCAACTCCTATTCCTAGAACCATTACAATGGCATTATACGGCGATTTGAATATTTCTATTATAGACGAACTTCCCGCAGGAAGACAAACTATTGAAACCGCACATGTTCAAAAACATAACTACCCTCATATGCTCAGCCGATTAAAAACAGAATTGGACTCAGGTAGACAAATTTTCATCGTATGTCCGCTGATTGAAGAAAGCGAAAATTTAGAAAACGTAGAATCAGTAGAACAAATCTATAAAGAATTTCAAATCTATTTTCCCAACTATCGATTTAATATCATTCACGGACGAATTTCGCAACAAGAAAAAGATTTGATTATGAAACAATTTTCTGACAAAGAATTTGAAATTCTCATTGCCACAACAGTAATTGAAGTAGGAATCGACATCCCAAACGCTACTGTTATGGTGATTAAAAATTCTGAACGATTCGGATTAGCACAGTTGCATCAATTAAGAGGAAGAGTAGGACGAGGAAATCATAAATCCTACTGTTTTGCAGTAAACCATGGAAATATAAAAGATCAACGACTAGAAGTATTCTGCTCGACATCGGATGGATTCAAAATAGCTGAAGAAGATTTGAAAATAAGAGGACCTGGAGAAATCCTAGGATTGAAACAAACAGGTTCTCCTATATTTAAGTTGGCAGATTTTGCAAAAGATCAAAAAATCCTTCAAACGGCTGTCAACGATGCCCAACAGATTTTTTCTAAAGATCCGGATTTGCAAATTCCATCACATGCTCTCTTAAAACAATTCATCACTCAAAAAAAGTCCTTTAAAATTTTTTCAGGATAGCTGAAAACCCTCGTAATACGGGGGTTTTTCTTTTGGTCAAATACCATAAAATAATTTTGATCATGTTATAAAGTTTTGAAGAATAGAACTCCGATAGAATTTTTATAAAAATATAATAATTTAATATGCATAATTTGAAGGAGAGCTATGTATAGAAATAAATAAAAAACATTCAAATCAATTTTACATGATTCAAGGAGGATATCATGATCATTAACAACAATATTCAATCCATTTTTGGCAATCGCCAATTAACATTGGATACAGCACTGGTCGAAAAAAATATGGAAAAATTATCATCAGGCATGCGTATTAACCGTGCAGGTGATGATGCTTCAGGATTAGCAGTGTCTGAAAAAATGCGATCTCAAATTCGTGGCTTAAATCAAGCTCTAAGAAATACTCAAGACGGTATTTCTTTTATCCAAACCACAGAAGGATATCTTCAAGAAATCGGTAATGCTCTTCAAAGAGTAAGAGAACTTGCTGTACAAGGATCAAACGGAATTTACAGTGATGAAGACCGTGGACACATCCATAACGAAGTGGTGCAAATGATAAGCGAAATTGATAGAGTCGGAACGTCAGCTCAATTTAACGGATTGAAGATGTTGACAGGATCATTTTCAGAACCTTCTGCAGAAAATACACCTCTTTCAGAAATGAACCTCCATGTCGGAGCAAATATGGACGAAAGAATTCGTGTATTTGTTGCAACAATGTCTGCTGTATCTTTAGGATTGAAAGATGGAAATACCGGTGAATTGGTTTCTGTATCAACTCAAGATGCTTCTAATATTACTATCGGAAGAGTCGATCAAGCTCTTTCAAAAATTAACACTCAAAGAGCTGAGCTTGGTGCATATCAAAACAGATTGGAATCTTCATCAAGAAGTTTGATGATCGGTGCTGAAAATCTTCAAGCAGCTGAATCAAGAATCCGTGATACGGATATGGCTAAAGAATCAAGCCTCTTAGCAAAGAACAATGTTCTTCGTCAAGCAGCTACTGCAATGCTTGCACAAGCAAATCAAGCTCCTCAAACAGTTCTTCAACTGCTAAGATAAAAAATTTATCAACATTTTCCCTAGATTTATAAATCTAGGGGATGTTTTTATGAATAAGAATAAACTTTAATGATATTATTAATCATTTTCTTCCATTTTTATTAATTAATAAATTTAGAAAGGACTCTTGTTTTTTTTAAAGCATGGACGGATTAAAATTCATGGAGGAAAGTTTATGATTATTAATAATAACATCAACGCTATTTTTGCCAATAGACAAATTAGTCTGGCAGAAAAAAAAGTCACTAAAGACATGGAAGGATTATCTTCAGGAATGAGGATAAATAGTGCAGCTGATGATGCATCCGGATTGGCTGTATCAGAAAAAATGAGAACCCAAATCAGAGGGTTAAATCAAGCAATGAGAAATACTCAAGATGCTATATCATTTTTTCAGACTACAGAAGGATATTTACAAAATATCACTGATTCTCTGCAAAGAATTAGAGAATTATCCATCCAAGGTGCAAACGGCATTTATACTGATGAAGATCGAGGACATTTGAATTCTGAAATAACCTTTATTGTAGACGATATCGACAGAATTGCTGAATCAGCTCAATTCAATACTATGATTATGTTAAACGGAAAATTCGCAAAAGCTGATGCATCCAAACCGCAGGCAGAAGATTTAGGAGATTCTCCTAATACACAGCCTGTAAACTCCGATGTTTCTCCTGCAACTACTGCAAATCAAGGATTGTTATTGCATATAGGACCCAATCAGGATGATAATGTTCAAATCTTTATCCCAAAATTAAGTGCTGAAGGATTAGGATTACGTGACAGTGCAAACGGCAACCAACTCACGGTTGGTACAACAACTGCAGAAGAAGCAAATTTATCAATAGGAAAAATTGATCAAGCATTGAACAGATTGATCGAACAACGGACGGAAATCGGTGCGTATCAAAATAGGTTTGAAAGTGTATATCAAGGCTTATACATTGCTTATGAAAATACTACTGCCGCTGAATCCCGTATTCGAGACACCAATATGGCTCAAACAGTAAGCTCATTGATAAAAAATCAAATTCTCCAGCAAGCATCCGTTTCAATGCTCGCACAAGCCAATATTAAGCCTCAGCTTATTTTATCTTTATTAAGGTAGGGCGCAAAATAAGAGTTCCTTTCTAAAAATAATCCCCCGTTTATAACGGGGGATTATTTTTAGAAAGCATCCAAATATTGCAAAAAACTACAATTTCTGTTATACTCAAAACAATATCATTTTACAATGAGGAATTCATGAATCAGAAAACTCAAAAACATAATTTTCCTGTCAATTTACCAACAACCAAATTCGATATGAGAGCCGGATTAGTTCAAAAAGAACCCTTAATGATCAACGAGTGGGAACAAAAAAATATTTATCAAAAACGATCGGAAAAACGCCAAAAAGCTGAAAAATTTATTTTTCATGACGGTCCTCCTTACGCAAACGGAGATATTCATATTGGAACCGCTTTAAACAAAATTTTAAAAGATATTATCTGCCGAAACAAATACATGGAAGGATTCAATACTCCTTTTATTCCCGGATGGGATTGCCATGGACTTCCTATTGAACTAAACACCTTAAAACAACTAGGAAAAACAGCAGATTCGTTATCTCCTGTAGAAATAAGACAAAAATCCCGAGAATATGCCGCTCAATTTGTTGAAAAACAAAAAAACAGCTTTATCCGTTTGGGAATATGTGCAGATTGGAATGCTCCTTATCTTACAATGTCTAACGATTACGAAGCTTCAATAATTGAAGCGTTCGGTATCTTAGCAGAAAAAAACTACATTTATAGAGGCCAAAGACCTATTCATTGGTCTCCAGATACCCAAACAGCGTTAGCTGATGCAGAAGTAGAATATCATAATCATACTTCCCCTGCTATTTACGTTATGTTTCCTATTCAAAACTGCTCTGAAGTAAATTTACCGGAAAACTCTTATGTGCTTATTTGGACAACAACTCCTTGGACATTACCTGCAAATACCGCATTAGCATTTCATCCGGATGCTGTATATGAAGCAATCACATTATCTGACGGTAGAACATTTATTATAGCAGAAGAATTAAAATCAAATATATTAAGCTTAACCGATGCTAAAGAAACCGCTTCGAAAATTTTAACTTCCAAAAATTTGGAAACATTATCCGTAATGCATCCTTGGATTAACAGAAACTCCAAAATAGTTTTCGCCGATTATGTCACAATGGATTCAGGAACCGGAATTGTTCACACAGCACCGGGACATGGTACTGACGATTTTTATACAGGTTTAAAATACAATTTGGATATCTTATGTCCCGTCGATAATAAAGGAAGATTTACTTCCGAAGTTCCTGAGTGGGAAGGTGAAAAAGTTTTTGATGCCAATCCGAAAATTATTGAATTTCTAAAAACACATAATAAATTATTTTATTATCATGATATTAATCATTCTTATCCTCACGATTGGAGAACTAAAACTCCTATTATTTTCCGCACTCTTCCTCAATGGTTTATCAAAGTATCCGACTCCACATTAACTACCCAAGCTCTCCAATCGTTACCAAATATCAGATGGATTCCAGGTTGGGGTGAGGATCGTTTAAAAAAT
The DNA here is from genome assembly GCA_051647535.1 of Brevinemataceae bacterium. GTDB lineage: Bacteria > Spirochaetota > Brevinematia > Brevinematales > Brevinemataceae > Brevinema_A. The sequence goes on along the minus strand of JBOFEA010000018.1, from coordinate 35,791 downwards.
ATGATTGCCAACCGCCCTGATTGGTGCATATCCCGACAACGCAAATGGGGTGTACCAATTCCGGTATTTTACTGCAGTCAATGCTCTCATCCAATCGTTGATAAAAAAATTATCTTTCATATCGCTGACCGCGTACGTAAAGAAGGATTAAATTTTTGGCTTGAACATGATGCTGAAACAATCCTTCCAAATAATTATTCTTGTCCGAAATGTCATACTGCTTCGTTTGTCAAAGAAGAAGATATTTTAGATGTTTGGTTCGATTCAGGTGTTTCACATTACGCTGTATTAGAAAAAAATTCTTCTTTCCCGGCTGATTTGTATTTTGAAGGCAATGATCAATATCGTGGTTGGTTTCAATCTTCTCTTTGGACTTCTATTGGTATTAATTCTCGTCCTCCATTTAAGTCAGTCGTCACTCATGGATGGGTCTTAGACGAACAAGGCCGGCAAATGCACAAATCTACAGGAAATTCTGTTTCACCTTCAGAAATTACTGATAAATTTGGTGCTGATATCTTAAGACTATGGACAGTAACCGAAGATTATACCAAAGATTTAAGAATCGGTGATAATATTATTCAAAAAACAATCGATTTGTATCGAAAATTAAGAAATACTTTTAGATATTTATTAGGCTCATTATCTGATTTTACATTTGAAAATCGCATGGAATACAAACACCTAACAACATTAGATCAATATATTCTCCACCGATTGAGCCGCTTAAAACAAAAATTTCATGAACACACACAGCTTTATCAATTCCAACGCGCATATCGAGAAATATTTAATTTTATCATTGTAGATCTTAGCGGAGAATATTTCGATATCTTAAAAGATCGATTATATATTTTAACACCAAATGATCCTAACCGCCGTTCTGCTCAAACCGTATTGTCTTATCTTTTGGAAGAATTAACGTTGATGATGGCACCAACACTAGTATTTACATGTGAAGAAGTATACAGCTATTTTCCTGTAGAAAATAAAGCTGAATCTGTTCATTTGCTTGAATATATTCCTATATGCGAAGAGTGGATTAATCCTACATTATCTGAAGAGTTTAAACTCTTGTACAATATTCGAGAAGACGTACTGAAGAATTTACAAATTTTGAGAAACAGCAATAAAATTGGATCATCATTAGAAGCTGATATTTGTTTATCATGTCCTCAAAATATTGCTGATATTCTATCTAAACATTTATCTTCTCTTAAAGAAATTCTTATTGTTTCTGAAATAACTATTGAAATGAATAACAAAATAACCGAAATTTCTATTACTGCATCATCAGCAAAAGATAACGGTAAAAAAAAATGTGAACGATGCTGGCATATGGAAAAAGAAATTCATAATAATCTTTGTTCCAGATGTGCCGAAATACTGTCTAATTTATAAACACGGAGTCTTTATGAAAAACGTGACAAAACAAAATATCTTATTACTTTCTATTGTATTAGGATTACTAATTATTGACTTAACAAGCAAAGCTATTATGTTAAAAATTTTTAACTCCCAACCTTATCCAATCAGCAATTCTATTTCCGTATTGGGTGAATTTTTTAAACTTACTTATGTACAAAATTTTGGAATTACATTTGGAATGTTTAGTTCTCTTAACCATCCCTATTCTGTGATTCTTTTATCTTCAACATCTTTATTAGCATTATGTGTTTTAATATACTTCTATAAAAATATCAACAATATTATACAAGAAAAAGCATTGTTAGTAGCTAAATGTTCATTAGCTTCTATTCTTGGTGGTGCTTTTGGAAATATTATAGATAGATTTATGAATGGATTTGTAGTTGATTTCCTTGATTTTGGAATTGGACAGTATAGATGGTATACTTTTAATTTTGCAGATATTTGCATTGTAAGCGGATGTATAGTACTTTCTATTATTATGCTGGTCTTTGATAAACAAAAAGAACAATCACAATAATTTAATACAGTTTAGTAATATGAGTTTCTCGATAAAAGTGGGTTAAAATTTTTTGATACGATGCACCTTTTTTAGCCAATTCTTCAGCTTCCCACTGCCCCATACCTACTCCATGTCCATATCCACGTCCATAAATAACAAGCTTATCCGAACAAGATTTAAGTCCAGCTAAGGTACTTTTCATTTTAGTAGCTCCTATTTTGGTACGAAAATGATCACCAGGAACTAATATCATTTTACCTCTAGAATCTTTTACAGCCAATTTTGCTATACGACCGGATTCAGTTCTGGAATGAACAGAAATAGAATTTATATTTTTCATATTTAACGCTTTTTGAAGTAAATTTATAGGAATATTAATTTTCCAATCTTGAGCTAACTTATTTTGAGAACGATGAGAACGTGTTGATTTGAGATAAGGACGAACGTCACCTATCTCTGAGCCATCAGCAGATACTCCACCTGAAGATGCAGAAAAATATGATTTGATTAACTGACCTTGATGAGTTAATACTTGTCCTGATGTAGCTAGTACAGCTTGAGTGGTTTTTTTATTTTCGGATTTTATTCCACGATAGACTTGAGATTTAGTATCAGCATACAAGTCAAAAATATTTGAAGCATTGTTTCGTCGACGTTTAATTTCATATAATGCAAATGTACGTGATGCAACTGCTTGAGCCTTGAGAGTATTCATAGACCAAGAACTATATGTTTCTGAAGGCACCACACTCAGCAAATACTCTTCTAAATAAACGTTGTTAATCAAACTTAGTCCGGTTTTAGATCTATGCACTCGAAACGATCCGCGAAAATCATTCTTATTCCACTGAAAAACTTTTGTACCTTGTACATCAACATAATCTACCAGTAAAATCTTATTATTAACACAGATCCCTTTTGAATGAAAAGCAATCTTAAGAGCTCCTGATGCAATCCATGATTGATTATTAATAGAAATTATATATGACCCTTTCGGATAAATTGTAAAATTACGAGCTTCACCTAAAAGAACTCTAGGTTGAATTTCAATGCCGGATATAGGAACAGCATAACGTGCACAAGAACTTGCAATTAAAATCAAACAACACAAAACCAAATGTCTTATCACCTTCACTCCCCAATACAATACTTTTACTGTAAAATATCGGATTGAAGAATATAAAATCTTTAATTAATATGATATTGCTCTTTAAATTGATCCAGCTGGGCATATAATTCTTCTATTCCTTTACTGTTATCAATCGCTGTATCTGCTAAAAACGAATGCTGTTCTATTTCTTTTTGAGAATCAAGAACTTTTTGGATCCATTCTTTTGTATGTCCTCGTTTAAGAAGACGCTCCCTAAGTAATTGATCATTAACATAAAGATAAATCATATGTGTATAAGGAACAGATTCTTTAATTTTGTAAAAAAAAGCTCCTTCAATAACAGTATTCTGAACAGAATTAAATAATTTATTATTAGTTTTCTCAATAATAATAGGATAAGAAAAATCAATCAATATCTTTAGCAGTTTTTGATCAGAAAACACTTTTCGACCCAATAAAGCCCTATCTACAATACCTTCATGCAAAACATCTTGACCGAATAATTCTGCAATTTCTGAAGGATGTTCTATTAATACTTCATGTCCTAACATATCTTGATTAATAACTTCCCAACCTAAATTAAAGAAATACCGAGAAACTGTTGTTTTACCGGATCCGGCTTTTCCGAAAATACCTATAATATAACGCATTGCACACCCTAATTAACAACTGTTTTAGTATTATTGGAATTTGTTGAATTATTAGTACCAAAAAAATCCTGATTTAAATCAATAAATTTTTTAGTTGACAAAGAAGGAATGTAGTATCCCGAAAAAGCAGTTCCACTAATTCCAAAACGTTGAAATTTAAGAGTAATATCAATCCAGAAATCTTTAATATTCGGATAACGAAAAGCTGTGTATTCAATTAAATATTCTAACGGAGGTGAATTTTTGATCGTACTATATAAATCGAGAATACGTTTTGAATCTTGAGAAGAAAAATATTGACCATGAGATTTTAAAGCAAGATTTCTCCACAAATCCATGTTCTTTTGAGAAAAATTTATAACATAAAAAGGAATATTATTTTGATTTGCATATGTTTCAAGGACATCAGGACCATAAGTAGCAAATGCTCGATCCGAAGCTTCTCCGGACGAAAATACAACTACCGATCGATTTCTCAGATTATTAAACAATCCCGTTACAGCATTATAAAGAGCAGTATCCCACTCAACAGGCAACTGAGAAATAGGTTGATGATTAGTAATAAAGCTCCAAACTGACAAATTAGCAGGTAGTTGAGCAGAAGTATATATTTGATCATCAATTAATGATACTTGTATTCGATCTGTTGCCGAGCTGTTGCTTAAAAATGTTTTGACATAGTATTCCAATTGAGGAAGAAAACGTTCTGCAGATTTGCTTCTATCGATAACCAAATGAGTAAGCAGATTAGATCGGTTAGAACCTTTTGATACCGCTATTTTAGAAACAGTTTTGTCAAACTCCAATAATTCAAATTCCTTACGATCTAATTCTACTAAAGGAGATCCATCCCTTTGTCTTGCACGTACTACTATATACATATATGGAAACTCTTCTGTTAAGATTTGAGACACATCCAAAATAATATTTCCATATACTGCCTGTAATGGAACATATATTCCTAAATTTTGATTATTGAAATCCGACCGCCATATGATTTGATCTTTATCTTTAATAAGATCAAAAGGTTGAATGATTTTGTCATCATTAGCAGAAAAAGATCGTGAGGTTTGAGATTGGAGATCATAAATATACAAACTTCCACTTAAATCAGAAATATATAATTGATTATTATTCAAAAACAATCCTCTAGGCTGCCGAAGAAAATCTTCACCAATACTTTTCACAAAATTACCATCATTATCAAACTGAAGTACTCGACCTTTAAAATTTTGAGCAATATCAGTGACAAAAATTTGACCATCTTGAATCACAATATCAGTAGGTCGAAATAATAAATTTTCTCCAATTGTACTAACATAAGTACCGTTAGTCATAAATTTTTGAATACGTGCATTTCCGTTATCTACAACATAAACATATCCGTCATAGACTTCCAGACCCATAGGACCAAATATTTGATTAGAAAGAAATCCGCTTTCTCCAAAACTATAAGCAAGGGTTGCTGTGATATCTCTGTTAAATACAAAAATTTTATTAAGCTTAAAATCAGCAACATATAGCTGATTATTATAAACGGAAGTACCCATAGGCATTTTTAAGGTATTAAACCGAAACATCTGCGGACCGTATTTCCGGATAATTTTGTTACCGCTGTCTAATTCTATTACAGAACCAACAGAAGAAGAAATAAATTTTCTATCTGACTCCTTATCATAAGTAAGAAAAGAAGGCTTGAAAATATTATGAAGACCGTCAGTATAACCGTCATAATACTGACGAAAAATATACGGATCCTGAAAATTATAATATTCGTCTCTAGATAAAAAAAGATATAAAGAATTTAATTTGTCAACAACATAATTATCTGCAACGCCAGCTTGTACTAGCTCTTCCCAAATACGAACTGCATTTTGAGCATACCCCGCATGCAAAAATGCCAATCCTAAGCGGTATTTGGCAAAGTAATTAAGAGGTTCATACACCAAAGCAGATTCAAAAGCTTGAATAGCGGCGACATATTTTCGTTCATTAAATAATTCTATACCGTTTTTCACTTCTTGTGCAGAACGTTCGGTATTTAATGCTGATTTGGAATATAATGACGCAAAACAACAAAGTATACTTAATAATACAAGATGTATATTATACTTTTTCAACACTCTTCCCCTTTAATGGATTGAATTTAAAACAGCTGCAACACTTTCAAAAACATCTTGAGGAAGAAACATTTTACTCAATTTAAATTTTTCAAAAATTTGAGATAAAGGATAATCAGATCCTTCATCAACTAATTCACTCTGTTGCATTCCTACAGTTCCTTTAAGGTGGGTTCGATCCTGCATCACATAATTAATGGTAGGTGAAGAATTCTTCTTCCAAGAACAAATAATTTCATAATCTTCATCTCTAAAACAAAATTGAAACATTTCCAAACTATTTTTTAATTCCCATACAAAAAGATTTGCATTTGAAGAATAAAACCATCGTTTGTGATAAGGAAAATCATTCTGAACAATATCAAAAATTTCTTCCATTACATATCTCCTGCATATGATAACTATCCCTTATTTTACCACATACAGTAAGATATAGCAATTTTAGAAATTATTTAAGATATGGATCTGATAAATCCGATTATATAATGTTATTTTTTTTTAATTTTAAGGAGGAAAGTCCATGAGGATTTTTGCCGTACTCATACTAACTTATATTACAGGAACTATTTATTCTCAAACACCAGGACTATCCGCTGATTCTGTATCAACAACATCGAAAAAAATTCCCGATCTTATGATACCGGGAAAACTTCTGGACAAATTAAATGATACCGTATGGCTAGCATCAGATTTAAAAAAAAATCAGGATTTTTATATCTTTTTCAAAAACCAACGGCAAAGCGTTGCTGCAGTTCCTCGAGGACAAGCTGTAGGATATCCTCAGCAAAGTTATCCTCTTAAATACATGCAGGAAGGATCAGAAGCAAATTCAGCAATATATCTTGTTATTACAGAGGATAAATTATTATATTATTCATTTCGTTTGATAACTCCTTACTACTTGGCAGTTTCTCCCGGATATGAAACAATTGATCCTTTAACCACGTTCACTCTTCAAAACTATTTCAATACAGGTTATATTCTTCAGTTGGTATATTAACAATTCTAAAATAAAAAAGCTCTTGTTTAAGAGCTTTTTTATTTGAAAGATATATTATTGTACTTATCGGTATAATTTAAACATGACAGCAGCCAAGGGACCAACATTAATATTTAAAGAATATTGCTGATGATGATGAGGAATATTTTCGATATTAATAACTTCAGAATTGAGAATATTAGCCCCACCGTAACCAGATTTATCACTGTTAAAAATTTCTTGAAAACGACCTTGATAAGGAATCCCAACACGAAAATCAGTTTTTACCACTGTATTCAAATTCAATACTACCAATACAATATTATCAGATGCATCTTTTCGAATAAAAATCAATAATCCTGAAGAATAGTTATCGCAGTCAATCCATGAAAACGTACTTGGCTGATGATCCGTTTGATATAAAGCAGGTTCATCTTTGTAAAGAGTATTTAAATCTAAAATTAGTTTTCGTATTCCGGCATGAAGCATAAATTCATTCAAATACCATTCGATCCGAGATGATTCAGACCATTCATTCCAAGGAGCCCATTCCTGACCGGCAAAAAGCAATTTCTTTCCAGGATGTGCCCACATATAAGAATACATAAGCCGCAAATTAGCAAATTTTTCCCATTCACCACCAGGCATTCTTTGAAGAAGCGATCCTTTACCATGAACGACTTCATCATGAGAAAAAGGAAGGATAAATTTTTCATCAAATCCGTAAATAATTGAAAACGTAATTTCATTATGATGCCAAGATCTAAACAAGGGATCAACACTAAAATATCTCAGTGTATCATTCATCCAGCCCATATTCCATTTGTAAGTAAATCCAAGGCCTCCTTCCGAACAATCAGCAGTCACACCACGAAAAGAAGTTGATTCTTCTGCAATTGTCACCGCCGTAGGATGGAAACGTTTAATTTCCGTATTTAAAGACTGCAGAAATTCTATAGCATCAAGATTCTCTCTACCTCCAAAACGATTTGGTACCCATTCGCCGGGATTTCTGGAGTAGTCCAAATAAATCATCGATGCAACAGCATCTACCCTTATTCCATCAACATGAAATTTCTCCAGCCAATACAATGCACTTCCAATTAAAAATTGACGAACTTCATAACGTCCATAATTAAAAATATATGTTTTCCAATCCTGATGCCACCCTAATCTAGGATCTTCATGTTCATACAACGCTGTACCATCAAATTTGGCCAATCCATGCTGGTCAGCCGGAAAATGACCGGGAACCCAATCAATTATTACTCCTATCCCTTTTCGGTGGAGGTAATCAACAAAAAACATAAATTCATCCGGTGTTCCATAACGAGATGTCGGAGCATAATATCCCGTGACTTGATATCCCCAAGACAGATCATATGGATATTCCGTTACAGGCATTAACTCTACATGTGTAAACCCATGCTCTAATAAATATTCTGCTATTAAAGGCGCTAATCCGGAATAAGTTAATACATCTCCCTCATGATCGTGAAGCCAAGAACTTAAATGGCATTCATAAATACTCATCGGACGATCAAGATTTTGAGAACGGGTTTTCATCCAGTAGTCGTCTTCCCAAAGATAATTATCCAAATCATAGACAATAGATCCAGTAGCAGGACGTTTTTCGGAATAAAATGCATATGGATCTGACTTTTCTATTAATTCATCATTAGATGTTTCAACAACATATTTATAAACACAACCTTCAACAATATCAGGAACAAATAATTCCCAAATACCGGAGTTTCCACAGGGCTGCATGAAATATCTTGATTTATCCCAAGAGTTAAACTCCCCAATAATCCTGACACTACGCGCATTAGGTGCCCAAGTACAAAATCTTACCCCTTTTACATTATTGACAACAACAATGTGTGCACCCATCATTTCCCAAATTTTTCTATGCGTTCCTTCATTAAACAAATGCAAATCATACTCACTTAACGTTGAAGGAAAACTATAAGGATCACTTTTAATTTCAACATAATTATCGTATACAAATTTTAATTTGTATGACCCCGGCTTGGAAATATCTCCTGTAAATAATCCATCGAATTCTTTTTTTAACTCGTATTCCTTACCTGTTTCGTCACAGATATAGAACACTTTATCAGCAAAACTATTAAACACTCTAATAATCCATTTTGAGTCGATTTGGTGCAATCCTAGAATACTTTGAGGATCACAAAAAACTTGTTCCAATATATCTTTCAGCATCACTATTCTCCAAATAATACATATATGATAAATTCACAATAATGTCTTTTAATTATAATTTACACATATTATACCATAAAGTCAATGAATCAAAAAAAAATAAAATATTAGACATTTGTATTGTTTTATTGTTAATTTTAATATATAGTAAGTTTTCAGGAGTAAATTATGCCGTTGAAATCATTAAAAAAAGAAATATTACAAGAATATGAAGCGGCAAAAATCACTATTACCTTAGCAGCAGAAGCTCAAAAACAAGGATATACAAAAACTGCAAAATTTTTCTTGAAAAAATCATCACTTAGTTGCTTTAGAATATTTCTTTATACGCAAGAAATAGACAGACATTATGGTATTGATATCAATAAAAATATTATTCAATCCCTTAAGGAATATTATTCTATCGAATCCGGAACACTTTCTCGAATACATAATATTCAAAAAGAAGCGTTTTTAAGTGGTTTATTCGGTATTCAGCCGTTTATAGAAAAAATGTTGACCATTCATGCATATAACGTTTATCATGCACAGAAATTACTGCAAAACGTATTAATTTTATTGGAAGAACACAATATCAACGATATCAACAATCTTTTCTACATAAAAAAACAAACTTGCAGATATCCAGCATTCAGCAAGAACAATATCATATATTAAGGAGAATTACACATGGCTTTAAAATTATTAAAAGATGAAATTTCGAAAGAAATTGAAGCAGTCAAAATGTTCATAGAACTTGCAGTTGCCGCACAAAAACAGGGGTATTTAAAAGCAGCCCAATACTTTCTTGATGAAGCTCGTGAAGATTGCGAACACGCATTTTTGTATGCAAAAGAGCTCGATAAATACAAAGAGCTCGAAAGCAACAAAAGTATTACGGAAATTGTACAAGAATACCATAATATGGAATCAAACGCTCTAGTTCGAATATACAACATTCAGAAAGAAGCATTCGAAAACGGTGTGTTCAGTATCCAGCCATTTATAACCAAAATGATGGAAGACCACTCTACAGAAGCTTACAAAGCTCAAAAACTTCTACAACAGGTTTCGATATTGGAAAAAGAAAATGCAATTGTAGATATTGAATCTTTATTCGAGGAATTATCAGAAGAAGAAAACGAAGAAGAATAATTTATCTTCTCTTCAACAAATCCGTCTGTGTATACAGACGGATTTTATTTGCATTAAAAATAGAAATATGATATATTGAATAAATTATAATTAATGAGGAAAAATATGTTAAAACATCTATCAACTATGATATTTATATTATTTTTTGCATCCTGTGGATCAAACAATGGGATTTCATTTGAAAAAATTCCTGAGAAAGTTTTACTTACAGAGTCCAACCACTATTTAAAAATCAACCCTTATAAGAATGCTCCTCTTTCTGCAGAATTGACATTAAAAAAACGATTAAAATACCCTCTTACTGTGACCGTGAAAGGACAAGACGGAAGTGCTTCCGATATTTCATACACATGGCACGATACCAACAAAACACAATTTCCAATTATAGGAATGTACTTTGATTACACCAATACCGTTATCTTAACATCCGGCAACGACAGCAAACAAATCCACATTGTCATTACCGAGAAACCAGCATCATTCATAGAAAAAATTGAAGTATTAACCAATAACAGACCTGATACATTAGATCGTAGTAATTTCTTAGACTTTTTCAATCCGGTAGGAACATTAAAAGATTTGTTTGCAACAGATAATTTTGGAAAAATCAGATGGTATATGACATCTCCGGTAGAACTTCACGGAATGAAATTCAAAGAATTAAGTAATGAAGTTGCTTTTTCGATTTTGAATACCGAATCTCCTGAAATCTTAACATATAGTCTTACAGGTAAATTACTCAACAAAATTAACGGTCCCAAAACACACAAATACAACGTTCCTGAAGCCGATAAAAGATTCCATCACGATATGTTTTACCGTAAAAACGGAAATATCATTGTGCTAGATAAATCACAATACGGTGTAGAAGACACAATTTTAGAACTAACTCCCGAAGGACAAATTGTTCAAGAAATCCTTATTGGAAATTGGATTAGAAATAGTGTAAACAATTCTCCTGATGATTATACAGGATTAACAGAGTTTACTTTTGATACTAATACCAATCCTGTTGATGAATACACATCAGAAATTAGATATCCTGGAATGCCCAAAGAGAAAAATGCAATTGATTGGGCTCATATTAATGCATTGTCCTATGATGAAAATACAGATACTTTATTTGTTTCATTACGACAGCATGGAATTTTTGCATTTGATTATAACATGAAAAAACTTAAATGGATTTATATCCGACCTAATTACACTATTCCTACTGCAAATCTTCCTTTCTACAATTTGCCTGATACATTAAAGTACGTATACCAAATACCGGCTTTAAAGCCATACATATTAAATGGAAAACCCGGACCTGACCACCCTCATGCTATTACACATATTTCAAACAATACATTCATGGCTTTCGACAACAGCGGAAATGACGGTGAATTTCCTCAAGAAGGTTCAAGATTGCTTGTATTTTCAGTATATTCAAATAATGCTGTCATCAATTGGGAATACCGTCATCGGGATACAAACAAACAATTTGTATACTCACAAGTAGTATCAGATATTGACAAAACTCCTTTCAACAGTTATATAGGATTATTTGGAACTAAAGTTCCTTTTACATACGTTGAAATTTCAGAAGATAAAAAAGTATTATTTGACCTTCGTTTAACTATTAAATCAAAGAATACCGGAGACAGTGACATTGCTGTACCAATAGCATGTCCGACATCACGATTACTGCAGAATGGTATTTTATTATATAGAGCAGATTACCAGCCTGTATATCCCCGTCAAATATACTCCTTAGATTAAGATCAAAAAAACTCCTCTCTTAGAGAGGAGTTTTTTTTGATTGGATTGAATATTTCTTAAGGAATTTCAACTCTTTGAAGAATAAGATCAATAATACTGTCAGAAGTTAATCCTTCTGCTTCTGCTTCAAAGGAAATCAATATTCTATGACGTAGAACTTCATGAGCAATTGATTTGATATCTTCAGGAATAACATAGGCTCTACCGTCAAAAAACGCTTCAGCTTTTGCAGCTTTAAGAAAGGCCAAAGAAGCTCTTGGAGAAGCACCTGCACGAATATATTCTTGTTTAATTTGAACAGATTCGGGTTCACGGGTTGCGTAAACTAAGTTCACAATATAATCCATAATTTTTTCATCAGCATAAATTTCTTTCACAAAATCCTGCAACTCTAAGACACTATCTTTAGAAACAATAGTTCTAGCTTTAGGAATCATTGAACCGCCCATACGAGAAATAATTCTTTTTTCCTCCGAACGAGAAGGATAATCTGCTTTTACTTTGAGCAAAAAACGATCCATTTGAGCTTCAGGAAGAGGATAAGTACCTTCTTGTTCAATAGGATTTTGAGTTGCCATCACAAAAAAAGGATTAGGAAGAGCATAAGTATGATCACCAATTGTGACAGTTTTTTCCTGCATAGCTTCTAAGAGAGCAGATTGAACTTTAGCAGGAGCTCTGTTGATTTCATCAGCTAACACAAAATTTGTAAATACGGGACCTTTTTTTACATCGAACTGACCGGATCCTTGATTATAAATCAGAGTTCCCCTGATATCTGCAGGAAGCATATCAGGAGTAAATTGAATACGATTGAAATCTAAATCCAAAATTACAGCAAGAGTATTAACAGCTAAAGTTTTTGCAAGTCCGGGCATTCCTTCAATCAAAATATGCCCTCCGGTCAATAATCCGGTCATCAAATATTTATAGACAGATTTTTGACCAACAATTACCTTTTCAAATTCAGATTCGATTTTCGAAAGCAATTCTTTTTTTTCTGCAGCAAGCTCGGTCATATGACGAATATTAACATCCATAGACATTACTCCTTCATTTGATTTAAAATTCTTTAATATTGAAATAACATAGCTATAATACCAACAACAAACAGTCTTAACGAATAGATTCTAGTAGGAGGAAAACGATGAAACGAATATTTCTCACCTATTGCCGACACAACAACTAATACTAACATAAAACCAATACTCAACCCAAATGAATATGCAAAAGTATCCAAAACATTATATTTTTTGGAAATAATAGTCGACATAATCATAGGAAGAAGTACATCACCTCTTTTAATAAATCCTACCAATCCTTCTTCTATTCTAGACCATGGTAATAAAGCATCAAAAAAACCTCCAAAAAGGACTTCTGTTCCAATTAAAAAAGTTATCAAAAATAAACTCTTTCCCGGAAGTTGAAACCAAGATCTTATTAAAAGTAAAATGATAGTTTGAACAAACACAAACAGAATAATTCTTATTCCAACCCAAACAGATTCCGAAAACGTATATGAAAAAAGAACAATGACAGCTAATCCCACTGCATAATAAGTCACTAGGTTTTCAGCAACTAATCCGGTTAAAAATACCTGCAACATTACTAATTCTCCTTACTTTGAGATTGAAACAAGCCAAACATACCGATTAATAATGCCAATCCCCAAAATGTAAATACTTTTGAACGAAAAAAAGAAAAATAATTGTAATCAAGATAGTTTGATAAATCCACTACTCTATTTTTATAAGGAAGTTCAACTCCAAACGTATAGATTTGACCTAACAATCCAAATCGAAAATCTAAAGTTCCATAGTATACAATATTTCTAATACAAGCTGACATTAATATCAATACCGCAGCCAAAAATGCTTCCATAAAAGGTGAAGCTTCTCTGTCATCATTACTTCCAAACCAACTGATAAGCATTACAGAACCTGTCATTGAAGCAGGAAAAACAAAAATAAATTTATTATAAAAATCCCAATCAATAACACTAATACTAAGAATATATATTCCACTTAAAAATATTCCAAAAAAAGAAGTGACATAAAACAATGTCACATACGACATACGCTTTTGTAATATGGAAGTAATCATAGACAAAAAAGGATAGATAACAATAACACCTATTCCCACAACAACGCCTTCATATGCAAAATTAAGAGTAAAAACTAAAGAATACAGCAGGAAACGAATTAAAGGTCCAGGAAGATGCGATAACGGCATATGTTAACTCCACATATCATATTAAAATTTATTTTCATAAGTATTTAATACATGATTATCTTGTAATTTGTCACTATGTTGAATATTATCAAATTTGTGTTTAATATCTTTGACAGCTCCGATAATCGCTTCAGAAGTTTTTGTGACTCCTGACACTGAATCCACATATTTATTCTCAGCCAAAATTTTTCTTTCAGAAGCATTAAACTGTTCAAGTCTCTGAGAAATCAACCGTTGTTCCCAAAATCTGAAAAATTTTGAATTTACAAGATGAAAAGTTTCTTTAGCTGTATCAAAAATTTTAAAATTAATAATAGCACCGTTTTGTATGACAGCTACAGCAGAAACTTGAGAACGATATCCGTTCCCTTTCCCGAAAATCAAATATATCTTGTTTCCCTTTAGAGGAAGAGCCGTATATACGCCGGGTGCATATCGAGTTTCAACTGTGTATTCAGGAAATAGTTCTCTCAGCACCATACGTTCATCATCATCAATTCTATTATAAAAAGACGATTCGCTGATCAAATAAAAAAACAAATATGAAACAGCAATAATAACTCCGCTTATTGTAAAACGAATAAAATAATAATAAGAAAATTTTTTATTGGAAATACTTACTGGAACAGTAGTATTGGAAGAAGCAAAAACACGAAAATAAAATAATCGTTCAAAAATCGGCATCATCAAATTCATTCCCAACAATACCAAAATATGCGCATCAGCAAAAACCCCTGATACGCGTAAAGTAGCTGCAAGTACAGCAGAAACAGCAACAAATACATATTGTGCTTTAGAATTAGAAGGAAGAAAAGAAAAATTGGACACTAAAAATATTGCAGCAAATAATGTTCCACCAAAAAACGAGTATTGAAGAGCCGGTAAAAAAAACATTCCCCTACCAAGCAAAACACCACCAAACAAATAAGTCCAAAAACAAAAAACAAATATATAAAGAACAGCGATTAAAGGATTAATAGCTTTCTGTATCGATAACCACAAAAACACCAGTAATAACAAGAGAATGGAAGTTTCACCTAAAGCCCCTCTTCTTAATCCCAATAAAAGGTCTATCCAGTTAAATTGCATAAGATCAACAGGAATTTTGGTATCCGAATACAACATTACCAAATCTTTATACTGACTTAAAGGAGAAGCATGAGATACCGCATCAAAAACTGATTCGGGAACATTAGCTGTAAATCCTGCAATAATATTACTTGATTGAATAAAAACAGAAAAAGCGGACAAACTACCAAATTGAGAATAATAATCCCAAACAATAGGAAATACTTTAAAAATAGTATCAGGCCAAGTAAGCTGGCTTTCTTGGGGGAAAACAGCAAGAATAAAAACCCGCCCCAGTAAAACCGGATATACAATGCTTTGTTTTTCAACAGAAAAAATAATCTGTGGAAAAATAAGCATCACCAGCACACCAATCACAACTACATACCAAGGTGTGCTTGGAGAAAGACTTAAAGCAAAAATTAATACGGAATTAATCCACATAGGACTTTTAAAAAATAAAGATGCAGAAAAAAAACGTACCAACACTACAACAATCAAACCAGTAATTAACGCTGTTCCCACAATAATTAATGAAGCATAACTAAACAAAATCACAGAACCAATAAATAAGACAATTAAAGAATTCAATATATCAGATAAAATAATTTTAGAATGGTGTTTCGGCCGCAAAAAAGGAGAAATTAAAAAAGCATTATCATAAGATTTCACAAAAACCTCTAAGTTATATTCTTACTAGTGTGGAAAGTTTATACGATTCCTTGCAGAAAAAATTTCCCGTCCCAAAGGAATAAAAGAAGGACATACATAACTACAAATATTACAATCAATACATTCCAACAGTCCTGATTCCTGAGCTCTATTAAATTCTTGATGCTGAATCATATCATATAAGGAAGATGGATTTAAATGCATCGGACAACGGTTGGTACAAGCAGAACATTGTATACATTCTTCTTGAGAAAAGTTATTAAGTTCATTTTCAAAAATTAAAATTCCTGATACTGTTTTATCTAGAGCAATTTGTTTATCAAATAATTTTCCTCGCATGGGACCGCCGTTAATAACCACATATGAATCCACACCAGCAAATGGTCGCATAAATTGAGAAATAGGCGTTCCTATTTTGACTCGAAAATTACCAAACTCCAAACAAAACGCACCATCAACGGTTATAACTCTATCTATCATAGGTTTATTATAAAAAACAGCATCATATACAGCTATTAATTCATCAAGTTCCACCATCATACAAGCCGCTTCATGAAACTCCTGTGAATGTGCCAATTCAATATTAACTGCTAATTTTATTAAAAACCGCTCATATCCCATAGGATAAGTATTAGAAACTTTTAAAAAAGATATAGAATGATCTGTAGTTAATTGTTCAAGAACATTTTTTAATTCTTTATCAAGATTAACAGCTATAATAATATTTTGTGCACCTACTATATCTCTAATAATTTGAGCAGCCTGTATAATTTCTTTGCCTTTCTCCAAAATTAAACGGTAATTCGTACACAAAAAAGGTTCTTTTTGAACAGCATTAACAATAACTGTATGAACTTTATTTAAGGATTTTTTTAATTTTAAAAATGTTGGTTCAGTATTTGAAGAACTTGCCGTAATACCTGCTTTACGAATAATATCTATTAGTTCTAAGCTGCTTTGTGCAGAAACTGATGAAGAACCAGTAAATACTTTAGAAAAAGATTGTAAAGATTTCAAAACTAAAAAATCTTTACCATGATGATTCTGAACAGCATGTACTTCTCCTGAAACAGGACTATGAATCAGCAATTCCGATCCGTTATCTTGAATCAAATTTTGACCTTCTTCTACTTTATCCCCAACAGAACAAATCATTTGATCATGAAAAGGGATAAAATAGACATCACTCAATATCATATCCTTAATAGGAAGATTACGACACCGGTTTTGAGAAAAAATATTCATTCCTCGAATCATCATGACCTCTCAACACATAATAATATATTCGATTTCTATACTAAATAATTATAATACAAGGAAAATAAAAAATCAATTTAACATCGTAATAAAAAATTAATGAAATACAACAATTATTTGCAAAATTGGATTATATCAACTATAATAAAGTAAGATTGAAACAGATATCATATATGAGGTTATACGTGGAAAAAGCAAAACCTAAAACAAAAACCCCCCCTCCCATACCTTCAACGAATCAACAAATGAACAAAAAAAAGAAATCTCATCATATTCACAAACCTCATAGTCACAAAGACAGAGGAGCAAAACCTCCTATTGATTGGGTTTTTGAGTCCAGATTTAAAGCAAAACCATTTACTGAAACCAAAGCTGATTTACTTAAAATTTTAGCGGAAACAGATCCAGAAGAAATATTAATTACCCCATTAATACATAAAAAAAAATCTCTACCTTTGGTACAAAATACTGTTCCTAAAAATATTCCGGATAAAGAAGAACCAACCGAACAGCAAAATACACCAAAAATCAATATTAATGTTTCGCTTGAATGTCCTATTTGTAATAAAACAATTAGGGAAATTATGTACGCTCTTCATGATTACGAACATGACAAGCTAGCACATTTCGATTGTGTATACAAAAAGGTGACAGCAGAAGTGAAGCCAAAATTAACAACAAACAGATATTTGGCATATTTAGGAAGTGGATCATTTGGGATTATGGAATCAAAAAACAATAAAATCATCCTTATTGAAAAAATATATCCGGGAGCACCTGTAGAAGAATTGCTTCATGGTGGAGAAATACCCGCAGATGAAGAAATATAACAAGTTATGAACAGACACTGTGAAGGGTTGATTTTATCAAAAAAAGGATTTGGATCGGGTCATCTGATACTGAATTTCCTTGACAAAGACAAAGGAAAAATCAAATTAACAGCCTATGGAGCCGCATTAGAAACAGGTTCCCGTCGTTCAAATATACTATCAGGATCCTTTATTCAAGGATTGACAAAAACATCTCATTCAGAAAAACCAAAAGAAGTTATATCAGATATTGTGACTATTTTTTCTATTAATTTTCTCAGTACCAGTTTAAAAGCAACAGGATTTGCTTTTTTTGCATTGGAAATATTAGATTTATTCTTAATGGAAGAAATACCATTTCCTTATTATGATGAGTTATTTGATACATTTTTGTTATTTAATGATACGTTAGATGAAAAATATATATTATTCTTCTTAGTGAAATTCCTTTCTCAAGAAAGCTGGATGATTCCTCAGCTGACTGCTCAATTAAATCCTCAAACACAACGATTTATTCATGATGCACACAATAAACATATCTCATTTCTTCAAGGAAAAAACATTTCTTCTCCAAGAAAGCAAGAATTATCTTTTTTTCTAGCAAATTTAACCAAAAATATTAGAGGAACATATCCTAAATCGTTTGAACTGCTTCGTTTTGAATCAGAATCTCTATAAACAACAAAAACAGAGCATTTTCAGCTCTGTTTTTGATTATAAAAAGAAAAAATCTTTTACTCTTATCTAAGAAGTTGAAGAACCAATTGAGGTTGTTGATTTGCTTGAGCAAGCATTGCGTTAGCAGCTTGAAGCATAACTTGGTTTTTCGCATGAACGCTGGATTCTTTAGCCATGTTAGTATCACGAATACGGGATTCAGCGGATTGAAGATTTTCATAACCAACTTGAATTGATCTGGAAGTAGATTCCAATCTATTTTGGTAAGCACCAAGATCAGCTCTTTGAGCATTAACTCTTCTCAGAGCTTGGTCAACAAGTCCGATCACAGCATTAGCATTATTTTGAGTACTTAAAGAAATAAATGATGCTGTTGCAGGATTTCCAACAGGTGATTTCAATCCAAGTGCTTGGGAATTCATTGTTCCGATAAATACTCGAATTCTTTCATCCATATTTGCTCCAACGTGAAGGTGCATTGATGCTTGAGCAGGTGCTTCTGCTGTTGGTTTGGCAAACGTACCAGTAAGCATTTTCAATCCATTGAACTGAGCTTGAGAAGCAATACGATCCAATTCTGCAATCATTTGAGATACTTCAACTTGAATATATTGTCTATCTTCATCAGTGTAAATACCGTTTGAAGATTGAATTGCCATTTCACGCATTCTTTGAAGAATATTTGTTGTTTCTGCAAGATATCCTTCTGTAGTTTGAATAAATGAAATACCGTCTTGAACGTTCATATTAGCTCTATTCAAACCTTTAATTTGTGTTCTCATTTTCTCTGACACAGCCAATCCTGAAGCATCATCAGCAGAACGATTAATGCGTAATCCTGAAGACAATTTTTCCATAGTCTTGGCATTAGCAAGAGTTTGAGCTGCCATTTGACGATTACCAAAAAGAGCCGGAATATTATTATTAATAACCATAACATCCTCCATGATGTATTTTTTATTGTGCATCCTTGCACTTAACTAGTTTTCGGATTATAAAGCAAAATATTAATATTTCTTTCAATTTTTTTGAAAAGAATTTAGAGATTTTTATTTATTTAATTTCCATTCCGACGCAAGGATTCCGTAATCATAGATGCCAATCCAAATCCACCGGTCTTAGAGGTCTCCTTTGCGTATTCTGTTTGTAGCATATCATTAAAAATATCATATCCGGGACTACCTGCTCCGGAAAATTGAGATTTTTTGATCGTTTTGTTCATTTCTTTGAACATCATTTCAATAAACAGAGATTCAAACTCCTGTGCTACTTCTTTAAGATTGTTATCATCCAAAGATTTATTTTTAAGTTCGGAAAATTCATGTGTACGGCTTCTGTCAATAGCAAGTGATGCTTGATTTGATACGCTTATGTTCATCCCCAGCCTCCAATTTATTATCAGCAAATAAAAATCAACTTATTATCATTATAATAATCGGAATAAACAAAAAATAATTTATAACTCGTGATGTAAAAAATATGTCATTTTTAATTTTCGGAACTGAAACGATTGCCAAAAAGCATATCTGCAGAAAGTGTTTCCGCAATTTGAGAACTTGATGCAGGAAGGGACAAATAAAGATTAGTTAATACATCCCTTTGAACTTTGAAAAATCTGTTTTGAGAAATAAAAGATCCTGATGAAGAAATACTTGGTTGATAAACTTGATAGATAGAATCTTTTGTTTGATTTGGAATAGTATAACAAAATTGTAATACCAAATGTGTGGTATTATTTCCATTATTAATACCAATAGTTCCGGAAGACGGAACTACAAACATCATTTGAGTAGAAAAAACAGGACTTGGAGATACGATAAAATAATGATCAGACAAATTCAGACAATTAGCAAACTGTAACGATATAGAATATGTTCCTTGAATAGCATTTAAAAAAGACTCATCTTCCATTGTATTAGAGTCGGTATTAACATTACAGGAAGTTGATAAAAATAATATTGATATGTATAATATAAATATATAATAAATTTTATAAAGACGATACATTTAAATAAACCTTTATTTATAAAGAACTAATTTTTATAGCAAAAAGCGTCATATTGTTAAAAGAAACTGCTTCGGGATTATTTTGAACTTCTCCATGGTATAAATTGGTGACGTCAATACGGATAGAAACATATGTATTCTTCATATTTTGCCTATGCATATAGATTGCTTCAGTACACGATTTAGCCTGATAAAACATAAACTGTGTATCAGGAGTACCTGCCATATTACCTGAAGTATCTATAGAAAATGTTTGAGTACTGTTGATCAACTGATAAATACCTTGGGCGTTCTGCCAAAACAAATAGGTAAGATCGCTGCATGAAGAAAAACAAACAGCCACCAATACTATCAGTATTAAATTTACAAATTTCATACTATACTACCTTATTTTAATTCTTTAAATACCGAAAATAATTTCGTTTCTTAAATAAAAAATAACCATTTAATACATATTTGGCGAACAAAAAAAATAATTAATAAATAAAACTCCTTAACTCAACAATATATCTAATGATATATTAACAAATATCATAAAATCAAAGAAATTTTCTTGGGAGAATAAACATGAAAACAAAATTTTTATTACTTTTCATCATGTTATTGACAAGTTGTTCTACATCATTAGATCAACAGAGATTTCTAAGAGAATTGGTTAACGAATATGAATTAACCGAAACAGGAAAAGTATTTATAATGCAATGCAAATTATTGGATAGACCTGTTTCTGAAAAAGATATTATTTTTATCAATGGAACATCAGAGTTGATATATAAAGATACCACTGCAGGAAATGTTAAACTGGCACACTTTGTAGAAATGAAATCCTCAACCGGAGTATTTCAACTCACTAAAAATAATAAGTTTATTGAACTACAGCTTTTAGAAAAAAGAATCTTGTTAGCATCGACAAATGCCAAATGGAATATTAGTGATTTAACAACAGAATTTTTAGTTCCTATTGGTATTACAAACGGAAAACTACCATTATAAATAAAATATAAATAAAAAAAAGCAGAAAAAATTTCTGCTTTTTTTTTTATTTATATTTTATTACGTTTAGAATAATCCCTGAATCGAGAAGACAAACTCCCACCCTTTCCAAAAATCAGGAGTATTAGCCAATTCAAAGCTTCCAGTTGCAAAATTCCATTCAACAGGACGAGCCACATACAAGCGAATAGGAAGAACAGGTAGATTTAAAGCTAATCCTAAGCCAAAACTCATAATATACGGAGCTTGATTAAAAGTAAAATCGCGATAATTAGCAAAAATAGCACCATAGTCCCAAAATGCCACAGCACCGATAAAACTCCAAATAGGAATACGAGTTTCTATAGAGAAATAGGACATTGCTTCCCCTTTACTCAGATACCGTATCCAACCACGCATTTTATATACACCGTCAAAATTCATCAAATTTGCATCACGATAAGAAAATTTGTGACCGATTTGAGGAAAGAGAAATCCCATATCGTAGTGAAATGCAACAGTAAGAAGCCAAAAAGGATTCCAATAAAAATCAAATACATACGTCATATTGACAAAATCAATATCACCGCCTAACGCACCACCAGAAAATGATAAGAAAAGAGCAGTATTAATACCTCTAGTCGGCCACAAACCACCATCAGTATTATTAAATCTCAAAGTTGTATATACTGAGCTTTGAACAGTCCAACCAAAAGCCAGCGAATCAATTAAGGTATTATCAACCTGCCATCGTCCATCAAATTTCAAAGGATTATTAAAATTAGCTTGATAGTCTTTAAAAATATTGATTTCATAACCGACACTGGCATTCCAATATACAGCAAACTGTAGTCCGACCGCTAATCCAAATCTAAAACTAAGACGAGTATATCGATAAGGAGATTCAAATCTATTCAATACTTGATCTGAATTGGTTTCCCAATCAAAATCTGTTCCGTCAATAAAACCGTCTCTGTTTTCATCAACAGGAATATCAATAAAGATCGTATTAAATACTCCGGCAACAAAACTAATAGAAAACGGTGAATTAAATATTGCAGGTTCTGTAAAGGTAATTTCGCCTAATTGACGAAATTCGCCATATTCTCCGCGAACCGCCAGTTGTAAACCTCTTCCGGCAAGATTTTTTTCCGAAAGCTTAATACCTCCGCTAAATCCGCTGACTGTCCCAAATCCTACCAAAAACTCAATCATTCCTGTTTGTGTTTCTGTGACAGACACATCGATGTTAACCAAACCGGGAAGACTTCCGGCAGAAGGATCTAATCGAACATCAGAAAAGAACTGCGTCTGCATCAATCGATTAAATGTTTGTTCTAATTTACGATTGACGTAAAGTTCACCTTCTTGAAATTGAATATAACGCCTAATAACACTAGGCAAAGTTTTAGTATTTCCACGAACTGTAATATTTTCGATATGAGCTTGCCCACCTTCAAAAATCACGAAAATAGTATCAATAACATTATTTTCACGTTTTTCCTGAACAGCAGAAATATTCGCAAACAAATAACCTCTATCCGCGTACATTTTAAAGATATTTGCACGAATTTGTTCTATTTTACTTCTGTCATAAACATCAAGCTTTTGCAAATGAATAAGTTTTCTTAATTCAGCAGTAGAAAAAATGGTGTTTCCTTCGATTGTAAAATCACCGGTTGTATAAAGATTTCCTTCATCAATACCAATACGTATCACAATACCTTTAGTAGTTTTAACGATTTGGCCTTCTTTATTAGTAGTACTGATATCTTCAATATCCCAAGAAAAATTAGTGACTTCAGCATCAATATAACCATTTTGCTGATAAAATGCTAAAATTCTTTCTTTATCTTGAAGAAATTCAACATCCTTCAAAACACCGCTACGGAAAATCCAAACTTTTTTCTTCGTCTGCATGATACTGAGAAGTTTTTTAGATTTGATTGCTTGAGTACCGGTAAAAATAATATCTTGAACAACTATTTTTGATCCTTCTGAAACCTCAAACACTAAATCATATTGACCGGGAAGTTGTTTAATTGGATCCAAACGATAGGTAACTTGGGCTTCCAGATTTCCTTCTTTTCGATAATATTCTCTAATATTAAAGAGAGCTGCTCTTACTCTGGCTTCACGAAATGCAGTACCTTCTTTAAAGTCAAGTTGTTCTTTTAATTTATTGGCTTTAAATCCGGAAACACCCTCAAAAATTATTCTATCAATTAACGCTTCTTCTTCAACTATAAAGGTGACTACCACACCTCCGGCTGATCTTTCGGTTCTAACCTTGACAGATTGAAACCGTGACATATTAAAAATATCTTTGATCGCAAAATTTAATTTATCAGAAGAAAATAGTTCGCCAGGTTTAATTTGAATAACATTAAGAATATCATTAGCACTTGTGGATTTTAATCCTTCAAATTTGATATCAGAAATAATAAGAGATTGGTCTTGCGAGAACAAAATGGAAACAGTAAAAAAAAGTATTAAAGATAAAGATTTCCATACAACACTACTTAATTTCAAAAGAGCCTCACCATTCATAATATTTGACAATAATCAAGCAATATATTTTTATCAAATTGCACTATAGACAACATCACCAAATAAAATATTCAATTTGAAATATTATAACAATTTTAAATAAAATATTCAAGTATTTTAGTCAAGAAGTACATGATATAAATATAATAAAGAAGATAAGCCACAAATTGAAAAAAGTCAATTAAAATCTCTTTCTCAAGGCACCTTCAAATATAACTTCTGGAGTATTTTGATTTGCTGAAATACTTTGAGCGTTGGCTTCTGCAGCAACTCCGGTAGACAGACCAAGTTGTGCAAAATTCGGAACATTATAAGACCACTGCAATCCGAATTTATGAAGCTGATTAAGGCTTGAAGACGTGTTTAACGAAGAGTTGTCGGGTGATTCTAATCGAAGATTGTATTTCAGAGCAAGTCCTGACATTCCGGGTAAATTCTGACCGACTTCCAATTCAGAACCATGAAGAATATTAAATCCATTAATAGAGTTTCCACCCGATAACGATCTAGTCATATTTCCAAGTACATCTGTACGAAGCTGAAGAGTATCTATAAAAGGAAGAAGTTTTTGAATTTTTCTTGTTAGGGGAGCTGTAAAAAATGCATTCTCAGCTATTCCTATTCCGCTGGCTAAGGCACCTTCGACAGTACCTATTTCTCCTCCGCCGATTCCGAGAAGACCATATAATTCAGATCTGCTTCGCGAAGGTATAGAAGCAATATTTGCTAATTCAATATTTGGAAGTTTTCCAGTAAAATCTACAAAAATATCTATTGTTTCATTCTGAGCTGTTTTTTCAGACGTCGTAGTACTAAGATTAATATAAGGATAGAAATCTCCGGCATCTTCTGAAAACTGAATAATCCCAGTTTCAACTTTTAATTTTTTCCCAAGATAATTAATCGAACCTTTTGTAATATCCAGTTCTCCAGAAATAGCAACGGTATTATCGCCGATATTTCCACCAATCATAATTTTTCTGCTCTGTTCCAAATTAAAATCAAATAACTGATTTAAAAATCGCGTATTTCTACCCATATCAAGTTCAATATCCAACTCAAATATTCCTAACATAGCAAGAAGAGGATTAAATTCTGTACTTTGTTGTTTCACCGTATCTTCCAATTCCAAACCTAAATTAAGATTTTCAGTTTTAATCTTTGCTTGTGCTAAAAATTGCTGTGCATTTCCTTGAAAACGAATATAGTCAATAAATGTTTTTCCTTTAATAGAAATCAACGGAACATCCAGACGCCAATCCAAAAAGGCTGTTGTAGAACTGTTACGAATACCAGATTTACTGTAAAATTCTACATCTACATTTCCAATTCCTTGATCTTGAATCTGAATTCCGCCTTTAATCCCAAATACTCCGCCTCCTCCAACAAGAATTGACATATCGTTAAAATAAACTTGATTATTTTCGATAGGAATCGATACCTTATTACTAATAGATATTTCATTTCTTAATGATGTGTGACGGAACCGGATATTGTCCAATTCAATATTACCATTAATTTGAGGACGTTCAACGTTTCCTTGAACAAACAAATCGGCAGCTATTGTTCCTTTGGCTAATCTAAGATCTTTAGTTAACGATTTCGTATTCAGAAAAATATCCGCATGAAGAGCAGCATCCATAATTTCATTAATAAGTGATCCTTCTGACCGAATTTGATATTGTTGGTGAGTCAAGCCAAAATTCCAAATTATATCATTTTTATCCAAATAATTAATTACCCCTGTGATTCCTTTACTAAAATCATCCGATAAAAACAAAACTTGATTGGTGTAAAGATGAACAGTACCTGAAAGAGCTGAAGACATCGAAGATAAAAGATAAAAATTAGGAACTGTATATTTAATAAGGGAATACTTGTTGTCATTAATAAAATCAAAAGAAAAATCTGTTTTCAGCACACCGTTCACCGCAAGTGCTCCGGAAAATCGGGATTCAAATCCTCTTGCTTCTTTCATGATAATGTCAAAATCCGTATCCAAATTCACAGCTGTATTCCTTAAACGAAGTTGCCTACCTGAAATAACATTAGCATTTTTTTGTACAAAAGGAACCAAAAGTGAAAGTCCACCTCCTTCCTCAAGCAGTGATTCCAAATAAAGACTTGCTGTCCAATTAGGATTAGAATATACCCCTTCCAAATCCATCAACATATCAACAATTATTTCTTCTGTCAAATCATTATTCAACGCTGATAACGCATCCAATCCGGGAAATTCAAACAACCTTTCAACAACAAAATCACGTAAATCAAGTTTTGCTTTCAAGGTGTACTGACCTGTTAAAAATTGTATCCCTCCTCCGCGTGTAAAGTTAAAAGCCCCTCCAAAAGAACCTGAAGGAGAAATAACAAAATACCCTTTACCATCCAACACTTCCTTATCCAGTCCCAATTTCATATAAACAGTATCTAAGACACCTTTCTGACCGAAAGAATCAAAATCAAGTACTATTTGCCTATCTTTCAAACGATACGAACCTTTCTGAAAAGAAAATCTAGTCCATCCGTCTGAATCAAAGCCCATAAAAAGATTTCCTGATACTTTCCCCGGAATACCCAATTTTGTTAATTGATAATCTGTTATTTGCAAATGAAAATCCGTTTCCAAGCCCTTCGTATCCGAAACAAACCCTATAGAATTGTCAATCTGTCCCCTTACAAGAGCACGATTTTTTTGAATATCAACTTTCACTTGGATTGGAAGATCAGCATTATTTTTCAAATTACCGAATCCTTTAATATCCACAATAGTATTGGAACGATAAGCAAATATACTAACATCTCCTCGAAGAAGAAGATCTTGAGAAACAAAATACACTTTTGGTATATAGATAATATCATTTTTAATATAAAGATTTGCTTTAATTTGTTCTTCACCGTCCATGATTCCGGTAATATCTGCATCTAATTCCAATCCGCAATCCCGACCTTTCTTAACAATATTCACAAAACCTTGATAACGGGAGTTTCCTAATCCGAAAATAGAAAGTTTGATATTCTTAGCCATAAAATCGCCGTCTACATCCAGTGCTTTAATTCCAACAACAATATTTGTATGTAGAATACCAGACACCTCTGCGGCTGCATTTGGAAGATATTGAGGAATCATGTGCACGGCACCGGAAGGAAGAAACTGAAATTTCACAGCTGTATTCCCAATCAAACCTTGATTCATTTTTACATCAAAGGCAGTTAATGCCAATTCATTTTTTCCTGGCACAGAATCAACAACCACATTACCCGAAAATACCAATCCGGAAAGAACAAACCGTACATCTTCTAATTTTAACATTCCTTGAGGTTGAGGATAAAGTCCGGGCTTAAACGCTATATTCAAATCCGCTTCCAAGGTTCCAAAATAATGTGTTTTCAGCATCAGTTTAACAGTATTAAAATTGCGGGAACGTTCAATAAAAGAAAAATCCAATCCATATCCCGGATATTTAGGAGACGAAAGCGAAGCATGAACATTAAGTTTATTTTCTTGAAGAATATCCAGCATAAAATTCCACATACCGGGTTTAAAGACATAATCCAAGAGTTCGTATTCTTCAAAATCATTATAAGCAATTTGAAAATCTCTTTCAAAGTTAAATTGAAACTTCTTTCTGTTGAGATAAATATTTTCATTAGCAGAATTAATAAAATTAAAATCTATGGTATTATTGGATAATTCAAAATACAATCCCAAATTATCTTGAACAACAGGAAGCCCTCCTAAGTTTAAATTTCGAATCCAAAATGTAAATGCTCCTTTACTTTCTTCAGATAAATTCAAGATTTTACCGGAAGTATTAACCCGTGAAGACATCAAAAAGACACAGTTGCTCCATAAGGATTCTACTTGAATTATTCCTCCCCAATTCAATTCATTGTCTTTCATGATAATTTTTAAATTATTAAGATCAAGAGTATTACGAAATTCTTCCATCATCTTAACAACAACAGACAAACGATAGATATTGATCTTTAAATTTACATCTCGAACCGAAAAATTAGAAGACCTAGTATTAGTTTCTTCCGGTTTATCGGTAATATCAAACTCTTCAGACAAATTAAGAGAAGTAAATTTCTTCTCCAATTGATTGATATACTGCTTAAGAAAAGATACATGCCCTTTGAACAAAATATTATCAACAGAAATTTCTGAAACAACCGATGTAAAGTTTCCACGTAAAATTTCCATTATCCGGTAATACAAGTAAAAGCCTTCTATAGAAAGAGAGAGATTTTCATCTACTACAATAGTAAATTCAGCAACACTGACAAGAACTAAAGGAAGATTTGATACGTTAACAATCCGTACTTCTTGAGCATCCAAAAGATCAGCCATCCAAATTTCTATTGATGATTTATTAAACTCAATAAGCAAATTCAGAATACCCAGAATAATTACATAGACAAATAATACAGAAAAAATAAATTTAGGAAAGAATCTACCGACTTTTTTGATCACATAACCACCGATTTCATGAAACTGGCAATATTTTCAATTATTCATATCCTATTCATATCTGTGGAATTAAATAATTAGGTTTATCCACCTTGAAAGTTGGCTTTTTTAAAGTACTCTTCAGATTTTTTTCCGTTACCGACTGCTCGGTAATACTCAGCTAAATGCATGAATATTTCAGAAAATGATTCTTTATAATCAGCATTCGATATTAAATTTTCTATATTTCCAAACACTTGACCTGCTTTATCTGTCTGACCCTGCTTGAAATAAATCCATGCAAGCGTATCTAAGTAATCAATACTATCAGGATCCATTAATATAGCGGATATAGATAAATTCAGTGCTTTATCCAAATTTTTATTTTGAAGCACATAAACATATGCTAAGTGATTTAAAATTTGATGATTCATAGGGTCAAGATGATAAATTTTTTCTAATACTTTTTCAGCTTGCTCGTATTGATTTTGTAAAATATAAACACGGGCTAAAAAGTTATTAACAACAATATTATTAGACCCTAAATCGGATAATACTTTTTTAATACATTTTTCAGCAGCAGAAAATTTGGTTTCAGCAGTAAGAATAGCAGCTTTGGTCAACCGCACCCAATTATTATCCACTTCAGGAAGTTTCGCCATTCGAGCAAACCAACGTTCCGCATTTTTGAAATCCTTTTTAGTAATATAAATCTGAATTATATCAGAATAGATTTCAATATTTTCTTTACACTCCGAAAAAGCAACCGCTTTAGTATAAAATTGTAAAGCCTTCTCCCAATTTTGATTGAAATACGAAATTTTTGCAAGAATAAAGTGTATATCAGATTGATATTCCGAATCATTACGAATAGGATAGAGATATTCCCATGCTTTGCTATCGTTTCCTGCTGTAAATGCAAACACACCCATATTAAACAATGCCTCATACTGTTCGGAAACTCTAGCATAACGTTTCATTAATAAAAATCTAAGATATTCTTCCACCCAAGGCAGTGCTTTAACTATACCTTCATCCTGAGTATTCTCAAGAATATCAAGCGCATACTGGGTTTGTCCTTTTTGATAATACACCAATGCCTGTGCAAAAGGTGAAAGATCCATACTTCGAGATAGTATCAAACTCATACAGGTAAGCGATTCTTTAGACCCTTCACCCAGTAAAACAGCAAGATAAATATCCTTAAGATCTGAAGTCATTAAATTACGTGATATTTTTTGAAACAAGGCAACAGATTTTGTAAAATTTAATTGATACGCTTCAAGAAACGCTATTTTTTCTATTACCTGATCCGTCATCCATATTTTTCCGGCTGAATAATAATACTTAACAGCAGAGTCTATTTGATTAAGTTGAAAAAATATATCGCCTAAATATACCCGACTTCGAAAGATTATTTCTTCGTATTCTTGATCGGAAAAAACAGTTGCCACCCGTTGAAAATAAGGCACAGCCTTTTCGATACAATCTGCCTGCATCAGGTTTAAAGCAACAAAATAATTTGCCAAGACATTAGCGGAGTCCTTGGTCAAAATCAATTCGCTCATTAACACACCAAATTGCATATCCCTCATCAATGCACTAATAGACAGAATATTTTTTTGAATTGGCTGGGATTTGGGATAAGTACTTAAGATAAAAGCCAAATTACGACGAATAGACGGGTAAGCTGTTTGCAGAACAGCAGTGTTATTTTCCTCAATTAAAGAGCTTAAATAGTCATAATATGTTTCTGTTAATACACAAAAAAAAGTTTGATTGGTAATACCTTCATTTTGAAGTTCTTCCAAAAGAAATCTAGCTTTAGCGTTATCTCCACTGTAGCGGGCTTCCAAGGCTTGAGCATAGCGTTCTTCTACCGACAAAGAACGATCCGCAGAACCGTATAAATGAAAACTTACAGAAGAAAAATTAATAATAACGGCATACAAAATAATTTTTTTAAATTTCATTTACTTTCCTTAAATTGGATCTTATATATGGGAATACTGAAGACCGAATTCTTCAAAACAAATATAAGCACAAAGCTGATAATTTTCCAAAATATGAAGATTAATTTTGTTTATTAAGATCAATAATTTGAAGAGAAGTACCAAAAATATTTTTAAAAGCTCTGATCATTTCCTGATCATCAGTAATGGTACAAATGATTTGCCAACCGTTATGAGCAAAGGTATTGAGCAAATCCAAAAAAGTATCTTTTCTAAGACGATCAAAAGTACGGAAAGCATCATCCAAAAGAATTATACCGCTATCACCACCTAAAATAATTCTAGCAGCAGTTAAACGAAGAATCATCCAAAATTGAGCACTTACGGAAGAACTTAATTCTTCCAAGGGATAACGTATCCCATCTCCGGTTTCAGCAAAAATACGAATAATATGATGTTGAACGTCCATACGAAACACTTTATATTTACCACCGAAAATATTCTGTACCAATGATTCAAAGAAAGAAGAATTTAAAATTTTCAAAAGTAAGTGTTCGTGATTGCGTTCAAGTGTGTGAAAGATTTCAACTAATTTTTCAGCTTTAAATCGATCCTTGGCAACAGAATCAATAATTCTATCTGTTTGATCAAGCAGAGTGGAAAAATTATTTAAATCGTTGCTGACATTCAGCTCCAAAACTTCAGGATAGAAAGATTGTATTGCAGAAATATTATCTGAGTTTTTCAATTCATCCAACATTCTTCGAAGGCTGGAAATAATTTTAGATCTGGAACGTTCATAATGTCGAGATACATCAGATTTTCGATCAATAATACGGCATTTTTCATCACGTAGCGTTTTAAGTTCATCAAAATTAAAATCGACTGATTGACGACGTGTTGAATTTTCAAGAGTACGAACAGTGTGAAAAATTTCTTCAGGATTATCGGTTTCGAAAACCTGATGAACTTGATAAGAAAATTTTTCGAGTTCCATTAAAATTTCCTGATAATTTCTATATGTTTTTTTCATATCTGCAGTTTGAAATTTTTGATTTTTCAAGGTTCGTCTGATTTGCTTGCATTCTTCCAAGACAGTATGGTATTTTTTTTCAACAGATTCAAGTTCACGCATTTCGTTTTCCAGATTTTTCTGAGCCTGAAGAAGAGTTTGTTTATAAAAAAACGACTTTGTATCCTGATCTGCAACATACTGTACAAACAATCCTCGAACCAATGTAAAAAGCAACACTCCTAATCCTGAAATAAAAAATATCAACGACATGATCTTACTAGAACTGAAAGAAGGCGATGTCATAGAATGGTATGCAGATATTAAGCCAATAGCAACCAAAATCGTACCTGCTAAAAAATGAACAATCTGCTTTCCTAAGGAAATTTGAATAATACTCAAAGGATCTTCAGAAATTCCTTTTTCCTTATCAGCCAACCGTTGAACAGACAATTTAAGATCAGCAGATTTATCCTCCAACTCGCAAAGCAAATCTTCATTATCCTGAAGAGTTTGCTGTAAATCATCCAAATCTTTAAGATTTTTCTCTAAAGAACTGTATTCTGAAGACAACTCTTCGCTTTTGTCATAAAGATGAAGGTATTTTTTCCCCAAATTTATTTTATCCAAAAGAAAATATAATTCCTCTTTAGAAGATATATCTTGCTCCTGTTCATCGATTTTACCTAGCGATTCGTTCAAATCAAATAGTTCCGTTTCGCTTCCCTGCAATTGTTGGATTTGAGAAAACATTTCATCAGCCTTATTACGAAAATTAAATAATTGTTCATGCAGATCAGCTAACCATGAGCTCTTTTGAGAATCCCCCACACCCATGGATTTGATAAAACTGTTTTCCAAATACCGTGAAATCGGATCAGTACCATAAAGAATGTTTTGGATCTTAAGATGCCAAAAATCATCAGGTAGTATATTTAAAGAATCTTTATATTTAAAAAGTAAATCATTTTCTTGAAAAAACAATAGATTTTTCATTCTTTGAGCATCATAAAATTTGCAAAACGAATCAATATCCATTTGAATATTGGAAGAACCATCTATATAATCAGACCAAGCTTCACTATCATTTTGACATTTGGAATCCTGTTTTTCAAACAGACCTTTGGCAATCCAATTTAACAATTTGGTTTTGCCTCTTTCGTTATCGCCAATAATTAACGTCACCGGAGAAAATTTGATATCCAAACTCGAAAACGGGTAATTGTCTTTTATAATTAATCGTTTAACTCTCACTCATTGTTCCTCTTTAGATTAATGCAAATTGAAAATAAGGTTTTTATACAAAAAATCCACCTTGTCTTAATTATCGGCATATTTAACAAAATGTTCAGATATTTAAACCTAAGCTATAGAAATAAACCACAATTATTTACTTGCCAAAAGTCTAAAAAAAAACTATACTTACCTTAAGTATTAAGAATAATATGAATACAAATCAGGAGATATTATGCGTATTATATTAGAACACGACAAATTCAAAGAATACGTTCTCAACAATATAAAAGAACGTACAGGAAAAAATCTTCAAGAAGCAACAAAAACCGATTTATATACTGCCATAAGCGAAGCAGTTATGGCTCAAATCACCGATGCTTGGTCGGACACAAAACAAAAAATTATTTCTCGGCATGTAAAACAAACCTTCTACTTTTCAGCAGAATTTCTGATTGGAAGAGCTTTCGGAAATAATATTATTAATTTTGGATTGGAACACGAAATTCATGAACTGTTAAAAGATTTAGATATAGACATCAATATCTTAGAAGATCAAGAAGCTGATCCAGGCTTAGGCAACGGCGGATTGGGACGATTAGCTGCTTGTTTTTTGGATTCTATGGCAACATTAAGTTATCCGGGGCATGGGTATGGTATCCGTTACAAATATGGAATGTTTGAACAACAGATTGTCAACGGCTACCAAATAGAAAAACCCGATAATTGGCTTAATAATCCCGACCCGTGGGAAGTAAGAAGAGAATGCGACAGTGTACAAGTCAAATTCGGAGGCCATGTAGATAATGTTATTGAAGCATCCGGACGTGTAGGATTTCGAAGAAACAATGCAGAAACAATAATTGCTGTCCCTTATGATATCCCTGTCATTGGATTTCGAAACGGACATATAAATACTTTACGATTATGGCAAGCTCAATCATTGGAACCCTTTAATCTTGAAAAATTTAATGACGGAGACTACGAAGGTGCAACCGCCGGTCAAAATGCAGCTGAAAATATTTCCCGTGTTCTTTATCCTAACGATAATTCCCCTCAAGGTAAAGAACTCCGCCTCCGCCAACAATATTTCTTTACATCCGCATCATTGCAAGATATTATAAAAAAGTACGAAAAAACTTATGGAGCTGATGCTTGGAAGGAGTTTCCAGAAAAAACTTCTATTCAATTGAACGATACCCATCCCGTAGTAGCAATTCCCGAATTAATGCGTTTGTTAATTGATTGGAAACACCTTGATTGGGACGATGCATGGAATATTTGCACCAAAACTTTTGCTTATACCAATCACACTGTATTAGCAGAAGCATTGGAATCTTGGGACATTCATTTATTCAAATCTACTCTGCCTAGAATATATCAAATTATTGAAGAAATTAACAGAAGATTCTTAGAAGATCTCAAACATAATCCTCAATTAGATATGAATAGTATACATAATCTCGCTATCTTAGACAACGGACGTATAAAAATGGCTAATTTGGCAATAATCGGCTCTTACAAAATAAACGGTGTTGCCGCTCTGCATACAGAAATCCTAAAAAATGATGTGTTGAAAGAGTGGTTCCAACTGTATCCTGAAAAATTCCTTAATAAAACAAATGGTATTACTCCCCGCCGTTGGCTTGTGTATGCAAATCCTCGATTAACAGCACTAATCGACAAAAAAATCGGAACTAATTGGAAAACGCATTTGTCAGAACTTGAAAAATTATTGAAATTTGAATCCGACAGTAAGTTTCTTGATGAACTCTACGATATAAAACTTGAAAACAAAAAAGAATTAGCATCATATATTGAAAAATGGACAGGGATTCAAGTATCTCCACATGCTATTTTTGATGTTCAAATCAAAAGATTCCACGAATATAAACGCCAGCTTTTAAATATACTACATATTATTTCATTGTATTTAAGAATTAAAGAAAATCCAAATTTGGATATTCCGGAAAGAGTGTTTATTTTTGGAGGAAAGGCAGCATCAGGATACAGACAAGCCAAATTGATCATTAAACTTATCAACAACGCAGCATCTGTTATTAATAATGATCCCGTTGCCGGTGCTAAAATTAAAGTTGTCTTTATACCAAATTACCGTGTTTCTGTTGCTGAAAAAATATTTCCCGGTTCAGACATCAGCGAACAAATTTCCACAGCCGGAAAAGAAGCATCCGGAACCGGTAATATGAAATTTATGGCAAACGGTGCAATAACTCTCGGAACCCTTGACGGTGCCAATATCGAAATAGCTGAAGAAGCCGGTATTAAAAACTGTATTATTTTTGGCTCTTCAGCAGAAGAATTGACAAATTTAGATTCAACTCACCAATACGATCCTTATTTTTATTACAATAACAATACTTTTCTTAAAAATACGTTGGACAGTTTGGTAAACGGAACATTTACTATGGGTGAAGATATCAACTTATTTAGAGACATTTTCAACTCTCTCTTATACGGACACAACGGAAATCGTGCAGATGTATATTATGTTCTCAAAGATTTTGACTCTTATACAAAAGCACAGCAAAAATCCAATGAATTATACAGAAACAAAAATCTTTGGTCTTTAATGATGCTGTATAACATTGCCAAATGCGGTAAATTTTCTTCAGACCGCACAATAAAAGAGTATGCAGAAGAAATTTGGAATATCGAACCAATGAAAAAATAATGCTGTTTAACAGTATATTTATTAATAATAACTTTATCAAAAAAAAAACGAAGAAATTAATTTCTTCGTTTTTTTATGTTATTAGTGTTGAATTTTAGTATATTATTTTTTACTGTCATTTTCAGTATCATCAGCTTCATTAAAATGGTGATTGTTATGGATCTCTCTATCAAAATTACTTACTTGTTGAGCTTGCAACGGCACCATACCTAACATCATTAACGTAAGAACATAATATTTCATTTTTTCTCCTTAGAATATTATTTTACACATTTTTTCTTATTAAG
>JBOFEA010000017.1:0-3768 GCA_051647535.1 Brevinemataceae bacterium | reverse complement strand
GATATTGAAAGGAAAGTGTTTCTGTGTTTTTCACCTTTCCACATTGTTTCTCCGTCAAAAGCTACTATGCTTCCAATAGACGGTGAATTTTCGTGGTTAAGCCAAGTTCTTTTGTTGTATGTATTCATAATCACCAATCGTATTTAAATCCAATAATTCTTTTTTCTTTTATAAACTCAAATGCCATTTTCAAGCATTTATGATACTCTGAAATATTCTCTTCTTTAGTTGCATTTTTAAAAACTTTTGTACCCATAAATGAAATACATAAAGAAGATAGTAAAATATCCTCGTATCTATGAGGAGTTATAACCTCTAAATTATCTCTAAAGAAATTAGGGCAACTATTAATATAGTCTGCAACAGGCAATAGTCTATATTTTTCTATAGTTTCAATAGACATTTCAATATCTTTAATATCTGTTGACTTGAACAATTCTATAAGTAGATTCTCTCTTGCTTGTTCAAACTCTTTTATTTCAATCATAATTTATTTGTTTTATAGTTTAACTTCTAATTCTTTACCATTGATAGCGAAATATAAGTTTTGCAGTTGGTGGAGATACTCCAATCGCACAGTAATATAGTATGTATAAAATTCAAAAGTTGATCTTAATGCCTTTTTATACAACTCAAATCTTTTATTGTAATATCTGACAGTGGCTTTATTACCGTATAATTGAGGGTCTTCAGCGTAGTTGCTTTTAAATCCGCATTTTACAAGAATATCACTCGTCAACTCTATTGGCTCAATGTATTCAGCACATAAAGGCACTTCTATTCCGCTTAATTCTGCTCCGTCCATGTAAATACATTGAACCTTGCATATCACCATTCCACATTCTTTATTGTTAGGATCTATTCCGTAAACATAGTTGCCTAATCTTAACTCGTTTAAGTTCATAATTAATTTGTTTTTAGTTTACGCCCGCACATAGGGCAGTAATTAAATCTAACGTATTCTGTTTCACCAGAAAGCGGATGAGGATTTTCACACAAAACATTACTGCACCCATTAAAATATCTTATCTTAACGAAAATACACCCATTTATTAATGGTTTCCTTTCAAAATAATATATATCAGGACTACAATACTTACATTCTTCTTTTGTCATAATATTTTATTTTTTAATTCTATTCATCTATTTCTAGCTTACGTCCGCATATAGGACAGAAGTTTATTTCCATTTCCTCAGAAGAGTTATCTTCAAGTGTTTCGATATATAAAAAACCATCAGAAATTAAATACTCGACTACATGCCCAAGGAAATTTTTGGTTTTTACGATATTACCAGTACATAAATCACATCCGAAATATACATCTTCATGATTTACCTGAATTTTTGTATCAACATGAAAGGTTTCTCCATCTTCAAACACAGCGAACTCACAAGTTTTACCTGAAAATATATCATAGAAGTCATCATTATAATCGTTCTGACCACGCAACATTCCCTTTTCTGAAAAGTGTTTCAGTGATTTGAATGTTCCAACTATTGTTTTGTAGTTATTATCCATTTTATTTACCCTCCAATTCTTTAATTTTTCTCTCTAAACTATCAATGTATAGTTTCATATCATTGTACTTAGATTCGTCTTCAAAACGCTTGATTTTAGATTCCAAAGCATTGATCTTTGTTTTCTGATTCTTAACCTTGCGTTTTAACTTAATAATATCAAGTTCTAAACCTTTTATCATTGAATCGCCTAAGAACAATCCGTGAAGTTTTAATTCGTTGTTTGTCATACTACTGATCTGTGAATGTTGGACTCAATGTTATTAAAATCAAAGTCTTTGGCAGGGACTATGTATTGAACACAAGTATTTTTACCGCTAATAACAACAACATTATCTTTTACGTATTTAGCTAAACTCCAATCCTCTTTGTTAGAATCTCCCGCCATTACTGAATCGCCTTCTTTGATAGGGAAGTATGTAAAACTTTCCCAATCTCTGTTTTCTTTTGAGGGGAATAAAGTACATTCTCCGTTGAAACTTTTTGACAACTTTCCATTTGAAGTGAATGATTGATAACCCCTATCGCCATCTTCCGATATTATAATTACACGAATAGGGTAATAAGAATGATCATAATTTATTTTATCGAAAACTACATTTCCATATGTAGTTGAATAAAATTCTGCACCTTCAGGAACATCTTTCAAAATCTCTACTAAGTTTAATTCTTTCATAATTGTTTGTTATTTTGATTGTTGTTTAAGTTTATCAATATGATCTTTATCCTGCGGAGTACCTGTAAAGTTTACATACTCAAAGATAGAAATATAGTCTTCGTCTGTTAGAAATGAATCAGAGCCATAATAGGAAAAATACATTGTACCAGTGAAATAATATCCTAATATTTTTCTTTTAGCTGCATAGGTAAGATCATCGAAGAAGTAATCAACACCATTGTGATTTAAAGAAAATTCATTTTTAGCAAACGACATCATAGTTGTTATTCGTTGTTTTCCGTCAATGATCTGATAGGTTGATTTAGCATGATCCAATGAGTTTAAATCTGCAACCTTTACACATGTAACGGGTGGTATGTATATTCCCTTTAAAACAGACTTGATTAATTCTTGTTTTTGCTCAATAGTCCATACAAGTCCTCTTTGAAGATTAGATCCGTTGGACAAAACAACATCAAAATCTAAGTTGTAATCATCTGAAAGTAGGTCGCACAAGCTTAATATTGAGATGTTGTTGTTTTTGTTTATTTTTGCATTGATGCGCATAGATAAATCACCAATTGACAATTTGTTTACCACGGGATCTGTGGTTAGATTATAGTGTTTTAATTTTGGATTAAAGTGACTAATGCTCCATCTATCCAGCTCACTCTTTTCGCATAGATATTCTCCATTCATGCTATAGATAGAATCGTTTACATATCCGTTATCCCAAATATCATGCACTTTGCAGTAAATTCCACCTTCAACGTTTCTGTAGAACTCAACAAGCTTACCTTCAACTGTGGTGCACTTGCCTTCTTTTCTGAATTTCTCTAAATCAAATACTCTTTGTTTCATAATTCTTATTGTTTTAAAAGTTTACACCGCAAAGATAATGCAGTTTTTTTATATAAACAAAGAAAATAAAGAAAAAGTTCGCTATTTGCGATATTTTTATTTCAAACTACTAAAACGATAATTTGTATAGCTTAGAATAGATAAAGCGAAAAAGTATAGAAATAGAGAGTAAAAATAGATATTTAAAACAGTAAGGTTGATTTGACAGGTAGGTGAAATAAAGAAATAAAAAAAATTTTTTGTGGGGGCTACCTATTTCACGAATAGAAGCTATAACGGGGGTGGTATGGTATGAGCATAAGGTTAAGGTTATACGGTTAGGTAGGCCTATTTAGTTCGTATAACGCTATATTTTCGCGTTAAATCAGTAAAGTAGCACATTCGTATAGTTTGAGAAGAATAAAGCTAAAAACGTATATTATACATAGCAAACGAACGTTTGCTTATATATAAGCGTGATCTTATATCATTGAATGAGTGTTTAGCATTGGTGTTTTGCTTTGTAAAGTCGCGTAATGTTATCCAGTGATTGAAAAATGGCTTGTTTTGGCTGAAATTGATCAAAAAATGGGGCTTTTGCGCGTTTAGGCCAGTTTAGCCCCTAAAAAATTTCCGCCGATCGCCCTCTATGTATCTCTATAACGTGAACATAAGAAACAACACAAATATACGCTTACTATTACGTTATCATTTCGCTTACTCGTTAACAGTGTACGTTTATTATTCGTTAT
>JBOFEA010000016.1:0-48883 GCA_051647535.1 Brevinemataceae bacterium | reverse complement strand
TATGGAATTGTCTGAAGAAGGTCAAGTAGTACTTGAAGAAGTGTATCCACAGTATTTAAGTATGTGGGGAACGGAATCAGGAAAAGAGTTGCCATTGGATAGAAAAGGTCCGAAAGAATATGGAATGATCCTCGGATATGTACAAACTTTTGGTATTGAATGGGCTGGTTTTGGTAATGGAATAGTCTTGAGAAATAAAGAGATTGTTTGGTTTCAGCCTTACTATAATAATGAACAAGCACAAGATCCAATGGATGAGAGTGTAGTAGGGCAGGTAATGGGTTCTATTGCTGATATAGTTGATAATAAAGGACAGGTATATCCGCAAGGAATAGAATTGATAGGAATATCAAAGAACGGCTTGGGAGTTTATAAAGTTATTACCAAGTTGGTTGGTTTTGATGACTTAAATAGAAATTATATCGAATTAGAATGGAATGCAAGAGATAAGAAATATATGATTAAACAGTTTGTTAATGAGGGAAACTTGAAAGAGTTTTTAAAATAGATTTTGTATTGTAATCGGATATATTTTAATTAAATATTAAAGAAAGCGGAATGAGAGAAATTTCATTCCGTTTTTTTTGTGGATATGATGCTGTAATATAATGTAATATCAGAAAGCAATAGATAACTTTTTGATAGATATGAGTATATGATATATAGTCTGAAGATTTATCGGTATGGTTTTCTTTTTATAAGCTATTCTTTATGAGGTGGCTTTTTTTTGTTGTGAATGGTTATTTTCTAATGTTTTTTTGATAAATTCCGAAAATTATTAAGGTTAATTTTAATTTAACAATACAATTTTGAGGAGTGTTTATGCTAGAACGTTTAAGTTTTTCTAATAGTACAGTATCTCGTTCTGTTTTTCCTCAATCGAATAAATCATCAAAAAATTTCAGCAAATATTTTGACAAAGCTTTTTCACAGCAAAATGAACTGAGGGATCAGATTCGACAATCTGATCATTCTTCAAATTCAAAAAAAAATATCAAAGAATTACAGAAAACTATTAATGAATTTGTCGAAAAATATTCGGATAAAAATACCGGCTCTGCGTATGATTTTTCGCTTTTAGAAAATATATCCGGATTAATAGAAGAATTTTTTAATAATTTTGAAGAAGAATTGAGTATTGAAGGAAGCGAATTATCTGAATTTGTTAATTCTTTTCAAAACATGCTTTCCTTTATCCAGCAAAATAATTTGACACAAGCGTTTTCTTTAGAAGAGTTTCAAAATCTGATTAATCAAATGTCTTTTGTACTGGAAGGCACTCCACCTCAAAAACATATGATTAATACAAATTATTATGATGTATTAAGTAATTTAACGGATCAAATGAATAATTTACTGAATGAAGAAATAGCACCGCTATTGGGGGACAATTCTGAATTATCGGATGCGAAATTAGATTTATCTTCGAGCGAATGGAAAGCTGTTGATGCTGGGACAGAAATTTTTGAATTTTCTCCACAAACTTCTGATTCAGACCAATCAGTAGAATTATCAAATGATAATAAGTTAGAATTAAAGAACTTTACAATAAAAGATTTACGCAGTGACGTTTCTAAAAGCGAAGTTTCTAAATTAGAAGACCCTCCCCTTACATTAGAGCAGATTGATGCGGAGAATTTGTCTGAAACACCACAGGATACTAAGTCGTTTGTAGCTGAAGTACAGTTATTTGGAGGTGTGTCTGATAAATACAATACGGCTGCTCAAAAGCTTTATACATCTTTATCTTCTGCTGTTACGAGAGTTCAAGTTGATGCCTTAATGCAGTCTGTTTCAGGAAAGGCTGCTATTATTCTGCAGGATGGAGGAAGCGAGCTTCAAATGAAATTGACACCTCCTGAATTGGGAAAAATGAAGCTTTCTTTTGTGATGGAAGATAGTATTATGTTGGGAAAAGTTGTTGTGGAAACACCTGAGGCAAAGCTCTTTTTTGAACAAAATATTGATAATTTGAGGGAGTCTCTTGCTCAAGCAGGAATTCGTTTGTCTAATGTTGATGTAGAATTAGGTGGTCGAAATGATTTCGCGGAACAAGACGAACCTTTAGAACCAATATATGCGGTTCGTAAATCATCTGATTTATCAGGTGCACCGATTGAAAGAAAAAAAATATTAAGTGATTCTTTAGTTGATTTTACTGCTTAACACTTCACTAAAGAAAAAGGAGAATAATAATGATAAATGCTGTATCACAAATGTTTCCTTCAAATATCAGTGAGTCTGAAAAACGCATGCTCAACCAAAAAGTAGATTCTTTTAATACTCAATTAAAGGCTAAACAAGAAATTGTTAGTAAAAATTCTTTAGGAGAGGCTGATTTCCTACATCTTCTTGTGACGCAGTTGAAAACGCAGGATCCGACCAAACCAATGGATGATAAAGCGTTCATTGGACAAATGGCTCAATTTACCTCATTAAAACAAATGAGTTCCGTAGCTGATAATATAGCAAAATTTACTAAAGAGTTTGATTTTACCAAGTCGGTTTCTTTAGTAGGCAAACAAGTTTCTTGGGCTGACACGGGTGGAAACGTAAGAACCGGTCAAGTAGAATCTGTAATTATTAAAGACGGCAATAGTTATATTAAAGCAGACGGACAGACAGTTCATTTAAAAGATGTGACGGAAGTGACGGAGATGTTGGTATAGTTCAAAACTGTTAATAATTAACAGTACAGTTTTTGTTATCAAAAATAGATAAAAAAATAAAATAATCAAAGTGGAGAAAGATATGTTGCGTTCTTTATATTCCGGTGTTTCCGGACTTCAAAATCACCAAACGCGGATGGATGTGATTGGTAATAACGTATCTAATG
Organism: Brevinemataceae bacterium; assembly: GCA_051647535.1. Taxonomy (GTDB): domain Bacteria; phylum Spirochaetota; class Brevinematia; order Brevinematales; family Brevinemataceae; genus Brevinema_A. The sequence goes on along the minus strand of JBOFEA010000016.1, from coordinate 46,047 downwards.
TTAATACTACCGGTTTTAAGAAGGGTAGAGTGACGTTTCAAGACATACTTTCGCAAACAGCATCCGGTGCTGCTCGTCCTAATGAAAATAGAGGCGGTATTAATCCTAAACAAGTAGGTCTTGGTATGAGTGTGGCATCTATTGACACCTTAATGACGCAGGGTTCATTGCAGACAACCGGGAAAAATACTGATATTGCTATTACCGGAGAAGGTTTTTTTGTGGTGCGGGATGGTGATAAAGAGTTTCATACACGGAATGGTAATTTTACCGTTGATAGAGATGGAACGTTGGTCAATGCAAACGGATTGAGAGTTCAAGGTTGGGCTTCGGAATTGATGGATACAGGGGATTATGTTGTAAATACAACTGTTCCTATTGGAGATTTAAGAATTGAAGCCGGTCAAAAAGTAGAAGCTAAAGAAACAAATGCTGTGAGGTTTCGTTCTAATTTGGATTCAACAGCATCTGTATTGGATCCAAATGCCGGTCAAGCAGAACGTATAGCTGGGACGCATGGAACATCTATTGATGTTTTTGATTCGTATGGGAATAATTGGCGTTTATCAAGTAATTTTGAAAAACAAGGATTGAATGAATGGGCTATGTCGTTATCTATGAATGATAAAGATGGAAATACAGTACAAAATTTGCGGGTCAGTATTGACACTCCAAAATTGGATACCAATAATGTTTTAAATCTTACTTTCAATACTAACGGCACTATTGCAGCTGTTACCGAAAATGCCGGTGAAGCAAATACTACAGATGGTGAAGGAATGCTTGTAGCACAAGTTTCTTATGATCATCCTGACGGAACGACCCAAACCTTTAATTTGGAATTAGGAGAAGTCGGTAGTGTAAGAAATTCTATTACTCAATTTGCTTCTCGGTTTACGACAGAAGCTTACTTCCAAAATGGAAATGCAATGGGTTATATGGAAAGCTTTAATATTGATGATAGCGGTACAATAACCGGAATTATGGATAATGGTGTTCGTCGTCCATTAGGACAAATTGCGGTTTCGTCTTTTGCGAATCCAATGGGTTTGGAGAAATCCGGAAATTCATTATTTAAAGCGTCTAATAACTCCGGTACTGCATTAATCGGTGAAGCCGGAACAATGGGAAGAGGTACTATGTATGTAGGAGCATTGGAAATGTCTAACGTTGATTTATCAGAAACATTTACTGATATGATCGTCACAGAAAGAGGGTTCCAATCTAATTCCCGTGTCATTACAACCAGTGATAATATGCTTCAAGAAGTGTTAAATTTGAAACGTTAAGGTTTTTCTTTTGAGCACGGCCGGAGTTAGAAATATCTCCATAATGGTGTAATAATCTCGAAAAATTTTACAGAAAGAGGTGTTCATGATCGAATTAACACGATTGAATAATAGTAAAATTTCAATTAATCCTTATCAGGTAGAAATGATCGAAAGCAATCCTGATACAGTAATTGTAATGAATTCCGGAAAAAAATATTTGGTTAAGGAAGATCAGAATATTATTGAGAAGAAATTCTCTAATTTTTTGGCTGGAAGTTTTTATAAAGCGTTAGTGAAGGCAAATATTAAGTTAAATTCAGATTCTAAACCATAGTATATAATCCGGAATAAATCGGTATGAAGAAACTGCAGAGTATTGAACAAATTGTCGAATGCAATTGTCCGTTATAATGAATCTAATGAGCAGACGCTGTCGTTTCTTTTTATTAACAAGGTTTTATAAGAGATAATGTTGGAGGAATAGTTTATGGAAAGAGGGTCGATAATCGGCTTGGTAGTTTGTGCATTATTAATGTTTGGCGGAATGTTTATTTCTGCAGGTTCTCTTGCTCCCTATTGGGATCTTACTTCGATTTTGATTACTATTGGAGGTTCTGTTGGTGCTACTATGCTTGCAAATCCTTGGGAACGTTCAACAAAATTAGTCTTCTTAATGTCTTTAGTATTTAAAAATCCTCAACAAGAATTAGGAGCATTAATAGATACACTACTGACATTTGGTGAAAAAGCAAGAAAAGAAGGGGTATTGTCATTAGAAGATCATGTGTCTGAAATTCCTGATCCTTTTCTTAAAAAAGCTATTCGTTTGGTTGTTGACGGTACAGATCCTGAAGTTGTAAAGCGTATTATGTACAATGAAATTAATAAACTTGATGAAAGGCATGGTCATTATATTAAAGTATTTGAAGATTGGGGTTCTTTTGCTCCTGCATTCGGAATGATCGGAACATTGGTGGGATTGATTGCGTTGTTAGGTAATTTGTCTGATACAGCGTCGTTAGGACGAGGTATGGCGGTTGCTCTTATTACTACACTTTATGGTTCGATTTTGGCAAACTGGATTTGTATTCCTATGGCGGCAAAACTTCATGCTTATAACGCTGATGAAGTCTTAATGAAAGAAATTATTCTCGAAGGCGTGCTGTCTATTCAAGCCGGAGACAATCCTGCAATTTTAAGAGAGCGATTAAATTCATTCTTAGGTGTTAATGAGAAACGTGGTGAAAATCTCGATGAATAGAGCTATGAATAGATATTAGGATAGTCTTATGGATGAAAAAAAGTGTAAATGTAAACCGGGATTAGCTGCATGGTTTGCAACTTATTCGGATATGGTGACCTTGTTGCTTACATTTTTTGTTGCTCTGGTGGGATCGCAGATTCCTGAAACTAAGCAAATTCAATTAATTTTATCTGCTTTTGACGGCGGACTTGGTAAACTGGATGGAGGTAATTCATTATCTCCCGGTGTTCTTGTTGAATTAGGTTCGTCTATTGAATCTCTTCCTTCTACAAGTCAAGGTACCGGACTTGCTAAACATGTTCAGCAGGTCTCTGATCTTTTTAAACCCGAAATTAAATCTTATAAAGTACGTATTGATGAAACTTCTAAAGGATATAAAATTACTTTAGCAAGTGATTTATTTTTTAGACCCGGTTCTGCAGAAATCGATTATGATGAAGGAGTTGATATTATCAGAAAAGTAGCCGGAGCATTGAAATCAGGCCCTAATCAAACTAGAATAGAAGTAGTAGGACATACGGATAGAGGTAATATTATTCCCGGTTCTCGATTATCTGAACGTTATCCCACTAACTGGGAGCTTTCTGCCGGTCGTGCTGCAACTATTGTGCGTTATTTGATTGATTTTGGTTTGGAGCCTCAGCGTTTCTTTGTTGAAGGACGTGCCGAGTATGAACCTATTGAATCTAATAATACTCCTGAAGGACGGGCTTATAACAGACGTGTAGAAATATATGTCACTGTTGATAGAGATAGACGGTAAAACAATTATTTTAATAAATTTGTTCTTGAATCAGATTCGCAAATATGTTATATTATTAAGAAGATATTTAAAAAAGAAGGTCATTATGTTAGAAATTAAAGATACTGCAATAATAGGTGCTGGTCCTGCAGGAATGAGTGCTGCAATTTATATAACTCGTTTTGGATATTCTGTTTCCTTGTTTGAACAGCTTGCTGCTGGTGGTCAGGCTGCCTTGACTTATATGGTTGAAAATTATCCCGGATTTGATCAGGGTATCCAAGGAATGGATTTGACTGATAATATGCGTAAACAAGCGGAACATTTTGGTGCTGAATTCATTTATGATGAAGTTAAATCGTTTTCATGGGATGAGCAGAAAAAAATATATACTCTTATTACAGGTTTGGGTAAGGAATATTATGCTCGTACAGTGTTGATAGCAACAGGTTCTGCTTCAAGAAAACTCGGAGCTCTCGGTGAAGAAAAATTCTTTGGTCGTGGTATTGGTACTTGTGCTGTATGTGACGGTGCTTTTTATAAAAATAAACAAGTCGCTGTAATCGGTGGCGGTAATTCTGCTTTAGAAGAATCTATTTACTTGTCTAGAATTGCTTCGAAAGTATACTTAATTCATCGAAGGGAAGAATTTCGTGCTGATAACATTCTTCAAAAACGTGTTCGTGAAACTCCAAATATAGAGCTAATTTTGAATACAGTTGTTCATGAATTTGCAGGCAATCAGCATTTAGAAAAGATTGTTCTGCAAAATGTTGCAACCCAAAATATCTCCGAACTTCCTATTGACGGCGTATTCTTGTATGTAGGTCTGCAACCTAATACAGAATTTTTGGATCAACAGTTCAAAGATGCTCAAGGATTTATTGTTACGGATAAAAATTTTGTTAATAAACAAGGATTGTTCGCAGCAGGCGACTGTTGTGTAGGTTCTATCAAACAAATTGTTAATGCTTGTGCTGATGGTGTTTCAGCAGCTTATCAAATCTCCGATTATCTTACTTATTTATAGAATTATGTTTAGAATTCTATCGTTCTTAATATTGTAATAATATTATCCTTTTTTGATTAAAAAATATCTGTTTTTTAAATTATTTTTGGTAAAAATATAAATATGAGTATATTTAAAATATGAAAATTTTAAAATTAAAAACCGTTTGGCTTTTTTCCTTGTTTTTTGTTTGTGTTAATTTGGTAGGTTCGGGTTCGATACCTGATATTACAGAACAATCAATTAAAGCTATTGAAAGTACCAATGTCAACGCAGGTTCAGCCAAATCAAAAAATCATATGCTTGCAGGTGAATCAGAATTAAATATTAATGAATTTTCTGATATTGCCAAGTTATACTGTAAAATTGCCGCATCAAAAGCAGAAAATATTTCCACATTGAGAAAACTATTGGATAGACTTATAAATCTTAAGCCGAATACTGAATTTCTAAATGGACAAAAGGAATTGATGCAGGCTGTTATTTACTATAGGCTTCGTATACCAGGAGTTGCAGAACAAGGATTGACTAATCTTTTGGCAGAATCTTCTCTTTCTTTGGTTAAGGAAGAAGCATTGAAACTATTGATTTCTTATTCTATTGTTTCTCATAATGTGAAAAAAATACAATACTTCTATCAAGTGTATAATCATATTATTCCGGAAGATTTTAAAGCTTATCTTGATATTGTACTCAAATCATCTCAAGAAATTTCACAGGAAGATGTTAATTTTGTTGTGAATTTGTTTATTCGAAAACCGGCTGGTATTTTTCGTCATCCTGATGAATATCTAACAGTTCTTACTAAGTATAAATCTGTTATTGCTCCCTCTGATATAGATAGAGTTATTGATTTATTTTTATATGACGGTAAGTTGTCTGCAGCAATTCCTATTATGAAATTAAGAATAAGTATGGAACCTGTATCCTTAGATATATTGAATGCATGGAGTACCAAACTGCTTGGTCAAAAAGCTTCGTTAGTTCGAATTATAAAATTGCATAGAAATGATGTTTCGGATTACGGAGTGTTTTTAGCAGAATATGAAAAAAATATTAATGCTTTATATCGAGGGAAAGTTTATTATCGACAACTTTCCAGATATATTGGAACTTCTAAACAGCCCTATAATGTTACCCAAACAGAAAGGCAGTTGAATGAATATCTTAAAGGTGATTTGGAAGAGAAGTACTTGGAATTGAACTCCCAAAGAGCTTTTAGAAACTTTTTGGCATTTAAAGAATATGATAAGATTATTCATTATTCAGCATTAATGCACGAAAAAACAAGCAATAGTATTCGTTCTCCATATATAGATTTTTGGAATGCTTATGCTTTAATTCAGAAAGGTGAAACTAATAGTGCTATTGATAGTTTGGGAAATGTTGTTGCTTATAATCCGGAATCCTATTTTGGAATTGTTTCGCAAACCTTGTTAAATGATATCTTCAGCAAAACCGGAGGACTTCGCTCGAAATTCTTTGCTGATTTCAAAAAGAAAAGAAGTAATAATGAAATCTCAGTGTTAAATTATGCTTTTGTTTTGTATTATTTGGGCAACGGTACAGACAAATTATATGCAAAAAAAATACTCAATAAAGAAAATTCATTCAGAAATCTTAAATCCAGTGTAAAACTTTCTTCTCAGCAATATATGTTGATGCAGTCGTATTTGACCTTGGGACTGCAAAAAGATGCCCGTTATCATATCTATAGAGCTGGAATAACAAATCCTCATGTTCAGGATATGTTGTTTTCATACTATCTTTCAAAATCCGAACAGTATGCCAAATGGGATTCCTTTCTTGCTCATCGAAGCCTCCAAATACAAAGTAAGTTAAGTATAGATATTGATAAAGCTGCATTAAGTGTATACTATCCGAAACCTTATTTGGAACATGTTAGTGATGCTGTGAAGAATATTTCTTCTTATCAAGTAGATCCTTATTTAATTTATTCTATTATGCGAACGGAAAGTTTTTATAAACAACATGCCCGTTCCAGAGCCGGAGCTCGAGGATTAATGCAGATTATGCCTAAGACAGGAGAATGGCTGGCAGGAAAATATTTATCCGATAAACAAAATTATTCTTTATATAATCCTCAAATTAATGTGTTTTTAGGTTCTGTTTATTTGTATGATACAATTAATAGAATGGGATTTCTTCCTGCTATTGCTGCATACAATAGCGGACCCGGATTTGTGGATGGATTGATCAAACGCTATAATCCCCAAACAAATTTGGAATTGGTAGAAATTCATCCCAAAAGAGAAACCCGTGAATATGTGAAAAAAGTTTTGGAAAGTTATCAACGTTATAAAACAGCATATAATGTCCAATCTGTTAATTTAATATCTATGTTATTTTAAAAATCAATAATATTATTTCAATTGATAATCTTCTTTAATATAAAGTATTAGAGAAGATTTTATTTTTTGTAGATATTATACTTGATATTAAAAAAAAAACACGGTATAATTTATATTATGCGAATCTTTAAAAAGGGGCGTGTTTGTGTCGGACTTTTCCCAAGAAGAGAAAAATGTTCTCCATTATTTGAAATCAGGAAGTTGGGCTGAGGCAGAACATATTGCTTTTGATATGGATAATTCTTCTGAAAATGTGCCTAGAGATGATGTGTTAAAAGCAACTCGTTTTTGGCAGAAGCGTACAGAGTGTTTCAGTTATCAAAATCAATCTACAGGATCTGTTTTATTTGCAGAGTGGGAAAATTTTGTTGATTTTTGTAAAGAATATAAGATTTCCTCTTATCCGATTTTTTTGGCAGTAAAAAGTTATATTTTCAAAAAAATTATAGATTTTTTATCTCGGGCAAGTAGAGATTTAGATAATTCAGATCGTAATATTTTAGTTCTTTTGGCTTATGCATTTTATGAAGCAGATATGATTGACAGATCGGTTGAAACATTGGAATATGTTTTAGGACGTTTTTCTGATGAAGATGATTATCGTGTATATACTTTATTAGGCGATATTTATGCGGAAATTTATCCTGAAAATCATCCAAAACGTGATTTAGCCGTTATAATGTTCAATGAATTGTTTCTTAAATGTATGGATACATTAGATGTAGACAGTATAGAATATTTTGAAATTCACAAACTCATTCAAGGAATTCGAGGAGATTTGTTTCCTGAAAGGGAAATTAAATATTGGATTCCAATATATGGATATTTGTATGGTGGATTGACAGTAAGACGTAATTTGCGGTATGAAGAATATAAAAAACTTCAAGAACGTATTTCCTTATTAGAAAGTGAAGTGCGTGATCAAGATAAGGAACGTTTGGAAATAATTATTCCTAAATTGTTGAATGTATATTTTTGGATTTTTGACTACTATATTTATCAAATGCACACTTTAGGCGGTGCATCTCAAATTTATCGTAGAGTACTGGAATTGTTGGCACTTTTATATCAAATACCCGGATACGAAGAATCTGCTAAAAAATTAGGATTATGTGCAGAAAGGGTATTGGATATGCTTTTAAGATCTGTATAGCAGATTACAGCATTAAATAATAATGAAAAATTTAATTTAATACAAATATATAAGCTTGCGGAGGCAGTGTAAATGGCAGAGAAATTTTCCAATAAAAAAGAAGAGTTTCTGGCAGATATTCAACAAAAACTCAATGAAGAAAAGTGGACTAATACACCATTAGACACATATAGTGTTAGAAGTTTTGTTGAGTTGGATTCAATCATTGAAACAGCAAGTAATAATGATTTTTTAGAAGATCTGCGTTTGTTGTGCAAGGATCATTTAAAGGAAGCTTCCCACAGTGTATCGGCTCTTTATATTGTTGGAGCGATCTCTCTTCAAGAATCAGCTATGGACGATTCGTATTTGCCGTTGCTTATTAAAACCTTTTTAGAAATTAACAAAAATAAAATTGTTCAATTTTTATGTGAAAAAATTCTTTCGTATCGCGAGCATAAATATGCACTTCGTACGTTAGAGCAAATTTATAAAGAAGATAATGATCAAGATGCATTATTTGCAGTGAAAAAAAGATTAGTATTGATAGACAGCTCCGATGCTGCAAATGCTAAGTTTTTAGGTGAATTTTACGAAAACGAAGATACTGATTTGGCAATGTTCTATTACCGCTTAGCGATAGAACGTTTTATTTCAATGCGTAATTTAAAAATGATCGAAGAAATTTGGAATAGAATTATTGCATTGTACCCTGAAGATACCAAATTAATTATTGTTATTGCGAAAAAAATCCGTGAAGCTGCTGATGATGAATATGTTGCATCATTAGTGTTTACTCATGTTGCTAAAAATTTAATTAAAGAAGAAAAATTCAAACTTGTTCTGCCGATTATTAAATTCTGTGTTAGCCTTCATCCTTCTGAAAAAGCATACAGAAAAGCGTTGGAAGATTGTTATCGTGAAATCTACAAAGATCATAATCAATTAGAGCATTATTTGAAAACTTCTGCGGTTGGTCAAAGTTGGAAGCCTTATAGAGAAGCTATTCGGTTTTTTGAAACACATATTGCTTTTGATCAGGGATCTTTTGTATATCATAAAAGCTGGGGTATTGGCCAAGTTAAGTTAATCGAAAAAGAAAGAGTGATTGTAAGTTTTGATAACAAACAGGATCACGAAATGACTTTAAAAATAGCACTTCGTGCTCTTACAGTGTTTGATGATAATCATATTCTTCTTTGGAAATCTCAAAAAACAGAAGAATTGAAAGAAAAATTGAACTCTGATCCTTTATTTGTTATTGAACTGATTATGAAAAGTAAGGATGCAGAGGAAATTAATTCTAAAGAATTAAAAGATACTGTCGTACCTGAAATGCTTACCGAAAAAGAATGGGGACGTTGGTGGCTTCGTGCTAAAAAATTAATGGAAACTTCTAATACGATCGTACCTAGTTTGGTAAAAAGAAATATTATTGAGTTCCGTGATAAAGAATACTCTCTTGTTGAAGAATTAATCAGCAGATTTAAAAAAACTACCAGTTTTGATAATAAAATCAGTGTCGCATTAAATTTTATTGATAGAGGCGGTGATATTAACGCACCGATTGCAAAAGCATTAAGAGAATATTTTATCGAAATCCTTGAAACTCCTAGCGAACTTGCAGAAAAGAAGCTTCACTCTCTTATCTTATTAAAATTTGCTAAGGCTGAGGGAATGGATTCCTTCTTCTCTGATTCCAGTTTGCTGAACGGAATAAAAAATTTGATCGATTTCTATCAATCATTGGATTCAGCTCTTCAAAAAATTCTTCTGTTGTATATTCAAAAGCAGGAAGGATGGCCGGATATTTATACTAATATTATGTTGAGAACTCCTTTAACTAAGAATCATAATTATATGCTTCAAGAATTGGTTTCTCATGATAAATGGGAGAATCTTAACAGCCTGTTTTCGTTTGCATTAAATAACTTTCAGGAAAAATCTGAGTTCTTTGTATGGTCTGCTCGCTGTGTTCTTGAAGATATGAAAGATGAATTGGGTGATGCTATTAAGAATGAAGAATTAGCTCTTCGAATGCTTACGTTGTTAGATATTATTAATTCTGAAATTGGTGTGAAAACTTTTGTAGGTCGGAATAAAAAATTATTAAATCAAATTGAAGATTTTCTTTTCAAGAAAAATTTACTTCAAATTGTTATTGATGATGCAGATGAAACAACTGCTCAATCGGTGTTTGCTCTTTTATCTTCGATTATCACTTTGGATAAAGGAATTAAAGAAAGTTATCTAACTCAGCTTAATCATCGCTTCCCTAAATTAAAAACAGCGGCACCTAAAACGACAATTATTAAAACAAGACATCCATTCTTAGTGACAAAACAATCTTATGAAAACAAAAGAAGAGAACTGGAAGATTTGGTTAATAGAGAGATTCCTGCTAACTCTCTTGCTATTGGTGAAGCAATGGAAAAAGGCGACTTGAGAGAGAATGCTGAATACAAAGCAGCTCTCGAAAAACAAGATCAGTTAAAAGCATCATTGGTCAAATTAGAAAATGATCTTGCTCAAGCTAAAATTATTGAAAAAGATAAAGTTGATTTAAACAAAGTTGATGTTGGTGTTAAAGTTACCCTTGAAGAAGAAAAAGATGGCGTTGTCGTATTCCAAATTCTTGATCCTTGGGCAGTAAACTTTGATAAAGGAATTATTTCTTATCACTCTCCTTTGGGACATGCTTTACTGGATAAAAAAGTTAATGATAAGATTAAGTTTGAATTTAATGGCGAAGTAAAAAATTTCAAAGTATTAAATATTGAACTTGCAGATTTTGAATAATTATTAATATTAATATAAAACACCCCTCTCTTAACAAGAGGGGTGTTTTATATTTTGCAGATTTTAATATAGTTGCATTTTATTGCTAAATGTCTTATAATATTAAAATACTTTTTTCTCTCAAAACTATTATTATTAACAAACATTGGAGAATCTAATCATGATAAATTCTAAAACAAATATGTTGTTTGATAAGATTTATCCTTATTCCTATCATCCTTATATTTTGAAAAAATTGGACATGTTTATTGCGTTCGGATTGTTTTTTGTGTCACTTGTGGTGTATTTGAAGACTTTAAATCCATCTGTCACAGCAGGTGATTCCGGTGAATTAATTACCACTGTTTATAATATGGGTGCCAGTCATCCTCCAGGATTTCCATTGTATGGAATTATAGGTAAATTATTTACTTTTTTGAGATTTTCTGATATTGGTTATAAATTAAATCTTTTTTCAGCTGTATCTGCAGCTGTTGCTGTGTTATTTGGTTATTTAACATTAGTTAAACTACTTGGATTTAACAGAAAAGTACAAGGATTTTCATGGTCAGTTCATTTTCCTGCAATTGCTGCTATACTAGTTTTTGCATTTTCTAAAGCTCACTGGTCTCAAGCTGTAATGGCTGAAGTATATGCGTTAAATGTAGCCTTAACTTCTTTGTTGTTTTTTGTGATGATTTTATGGTATGAAGAAATTATGTATCACAGATACGATCAAAATTTATGGCTTGCTCCTAGAATGACTTTATTATTAGCATTTGTCATGGGATTATCGATTACTAATCACCAAATTCCTGTATGGTATATTATTGCATGGATGTTGTTATTGTTTCCTATTATATATTTGTTAATTTCCTTAAAAGGAAGCGGATTTGAACAGCAATTTCGTCAAAGAATTGTTCCTATAAGTATCTTTGCAATTGTGTGTGGGATAGCCTTAATTCTTCTTGTGGTGTCTGCTATAAAGCCTTATTTGCTTTTTCCCGGACTTATTAATGATACTCAATATAGACTCGTGTTTCCTGAGCATGTTCCATATATTTTAACGGCGATTCTTTGTGTTCCCGCTTGGTTGACGTTGTATACTCTTCAAAGTTTCACTTATTCTCAACAGGTGAATCGTATTCATACTGTATTTTCTAAAGTTTGTTTTGTATTATTGTGGGTAATTCTTTTATTTATTACTGCTCTTTATTTTTATTTTCTAAATCCAGCTGCAGCATTATTAATAAGTATTCCGTATATTGGTGTTGTGTGTTATCAATTGATTCATAAAAATGATATATATAAAGCCGGATCTGAAAATTGGGTAGATAAATTTTTCTTTATTTTGACAGCTGCTATGTGGCTTTTAGTATTTGCTGTGTCTATCTATCTTTATATGTGGATTCGGGCAAAGGCTATTGCTCCTCTTGCTGAACCAAAACCGTTAACATGGGGTGATACTCAAACAATAGATATTTTAGTTAATCATCTTCTTCGCAAACAGTATCCTGTTGGTGATGATGATTATACAAATCTTGGTGGTCAGCTCATTGCCTTAGTTCAATATCATATTAGCCAATTTGGTGTAATCAATACAATATTAGGTGTATTTGGTATTGCTTATTTTGTAAAAAAAGAGCCAATCCAAGGAACGTATTTTGTTTTAGCAACAACTATTTATCTATGGTCTATTGTTGATTTTATCAATTTTGAAGTTAATCCTCGTTCTTTAGAAACTCAAGAAGTATTTTTTATACAACAATTTTTAGTCTATTCTTTCTTTATTGGATTTGCTTATCAATTGATTTTGGATTTGCCTAAATTGCTTACAATGAAAGAAGCCTTTTTTAAAGAGGAGTTATAATTTATGAAATTAGTTTACTTTGTTAGTTCTGTTCTTATAGTTACAGTTTTTTCATTGCTGGCAAATGTAATATATATTTATATTTTAAAACGAGATTTGCTTGGAGGAATCAAATTAGGATTTATCGTAGGAACAGTAGGATTTATTCTTGGAGGATTCTTTTTTGACCAATTGTTTAAGATTCCTATTTTAATGGGGCTTCAAACGTTGCCGTATATTAATGTTCTTCTAGTAAACAGATTTGATATTAATTTTATTGCTTCTGGATTTGGTACGTGGTTTTTTCTTTGGCTGTATCATCTTATTTCACTACATACCGAGCGTTAAGAATTTGTAAAAATAAAAATTAGGATTTCATATTATGGAGAAGTATTTAGTCACTTCAGCTTTACCTTATGCAAATGGCCCCCTTCATGTTGGTCATTTAGCTGGTGCTTATCTTCCTGCTGATATTTTTGTACGATCACGTCGTTTAAATGGTGATGATGTTGTCTATATATGCGGTACAGACGAACATGGGGTGCCTATTACGTTAAGAGCGGAATCCGAGCAGGTATCTCCTAGAGAAATTGTTGATAGATATCATAAAGAAATTAAAGAAGCATTTGATAAGTTTAATATAAAATTTGACAACTTTTCCGGTACGGCTCGTTCGCAACATGAAAAACTTTCACAGGAATTTTTTCTTGAGTTGATCAAGAATGATCATATTATTGTTAAGGATGAAGAACAGTTTTACGATGAACAGGCAGAGAAATTTTTGCCTGATAGATACGTAGAAGGAACATGTCCTAAGTGTAGTTATGATATGGCTCGTGGAGATCAATGTGATAAATGTGGTACTTTACTTACTCCATTTGAGTTGGTAAATCCTAGAAGTTCTTTTTCAGGAGCTAAACCTATTATTAAAACAGATAGGCATTGGTATTTGAAACTACAGGATTTTGAATCAACACTTGCCGCATGGATTGAATCCCAAAAAACATGGAAAGATAATGTCACTAAGTTTATTTTAGGATGGATTAAGGCTGAAGGGCTTCATGAAAGAGCGATTACAAGAAGTTTAAATTGGGGGATTCCTGTACCGCTTGATACTCCCGATGCAAAAGGTAAAGTACTATATGTTTGGTTTGATGCACCTATAGGTTATATTTCTTCTACTATGGAGTGGGCTCATAAGCAGGGTAATCCTGAGTTATGGAAAAAGTATTGGAAAGATCCGGAAACTAAATTAATTCATTTTATTGGTAAAGATAATATTCCGTTTCATGCTGTTATTTGGCCTTCTATTTTAATGGGGCAGAAGAGCGATTGGATTCTTCCATATGATATTCCTGCAAATGAATATTTAAATTTAGAAGGAGAAAAGATTTCAACTTCACAAAATTGGGCGGTTTGGGCATCTGAAGCGGTAAAGGATTTTCCTTCTGATACGCTTCGTTATGCATTAGCGGCTAATGCGCCGGAATCTAAAGATGCAGATTTTACTTGGAGCTTTTTCCAAGCACGTAATAATGACGAATTAGCAAATATTTACGGTAATTTAGTGAATAGAACAATTACTTTTGTTCATAAACAAGGTGGTATTGTTCCTGAAGCTCAATATACCGAGAAAGATTTAGAACATTTTGCTATTTTAGAAAATATTCTTTATAAACTTTTTGATGCGTTTAAGCATTATAAAGTTCGTGAATCTTGTAAATTGATTATGGATATTGCTCGTGAAGGCAATAGGTATTTTGATGAAATGAAACCTTGGGAACTTGCTAAAAACGATTCGGAACGTTTGCAGACGGTGTTGAATGTGTGTTTAAATACGTTGAGAATTTTAGCGTTTGCTTCTTATAGCGTTATTCCTGAAGCTTCTGAAAAATTATGGGCTATGCTGGGGCAGAATACACCTCTGGAAGATGAAAGAGTTCAAACGGTTATGCAACGTTCTCTACAGTCCGGTCAACATTTGGGAACAGCTGAAATTTTGTTTAGGAAAATAGAAGATGCGGAAATTTCCGAGCAAATTCAAAAATTAAATCGTCAATCCGGACGAAAATCTACAAATATATTGGTTCCTGAATCAAAACCGGAAGTCACTATTGAAGATTTTATGAAGTTAGATCTTCGGGTAGCTGAAATTACAAATGTAGAAGTTCCTGAAAAATCACGAAAATTATTGAAGCTTACTATTCAAGTTGGTAATGAACAACGTCAAATTATGGCTGGTATCAAGGAATTTTTTACTCCTCAACAACTTATCGGTAAAAAAATTGTTGTTGTTTATAATCTTAAACCTGCGAAACTTGCGGGTGAATTGTCTCAAGGTATGCTTTTGGCGGCTTCTACATCTGATAAGTCTCAATTATGCTTAATTGATCCTGGTGATATTCCTTCAGGTATGACTGTCGGATAAATAATTCAAAACTTTCAAAATATAGTGTTAAAATATAAAAAATTCTGAGGTACTGTTGTGAAAATATTAGTTTTAAATGCTGGGAGTTCTTCTCTCAAATATCAATTATTAAATACTTCTGATCAATCTGTTATTGCAAAAGGTGTTGTTGAAAAAATAGGTTTGGGAATGTCTATTATGGGTTATACCAATGGCACTCATCCTAAAGTTGAGTTGGAAATTCCTTTTCAAAATCATGAAGAAGCATTGGAAAAAGTATTTGAATCTCTGGTAAAAGGTGAATATGCTGTATTATCTGGATTGGATGATCTTAATGCAATAGGACATAGAGTTGTTCATGGCGGTGAAACTTACAGTAAGCCTGTTTTAGTAACGGATGGTGTGCTTCAAGAATTGGATAAGCTTTGTGATCTTGCTCCTCTTCATAATCCTGCAAATATTATGGGGATTCGTGCGTGTAAAAAAATTGTCCCTAATATTCCACAGGTTGTTGTGTTTGATACTGCGTTTCATCAAACAATGCCTCCTGTATCTTATTTATATCCTATTCCTTATGAATATTATAATAAATATGGTGTTAGACGTTATGGGTTTCATGGTACTTCTTATGCATATGTTGTTCCCAAAGCAGCCGCACTCCTAAAGAAAAATGTTGAAGATGTTAATTTAATTGTATGTCATATAGGAAACGGTGCTAGTATTACCGCTATACGTGGAGGCAAATCTCTTGATACCTCTATGGGCTTTACTCCTTTAGATGGATTAATGATGGGAACACGTTGTGGTTCGATAGATCCTGCTATTACTTTGTTCCTCATGGAAAAAGAATCTCTTTCACTTTCCCAAGCTTCTGATCTTATGAACAAACAAAGCGGATTGAAAGGAATTTCTGAAGTATCCAGTGATATGCGTGATGTAGAGCAAGCTGCAGCTCAAGGTAATCAAAAAGCGGAATTAGCTATTGATATGCTTGTTCATTCTATTAGGAAAACAATCGGTTCTTACTTTTTTGAGTTAAACGGTCAAGTCGATGCGATTGTCTTTACAGCGGGCATGGGTGAGTTTGATACAAATCTCAGATCTAAAGTTACTGCTAACTTAAATTCTTTAGGAATCGAAATCGATACTGAAAAAAATAAAAATAATCGTTCCAAATATGAAGATATTTCTACTCCTTCTGCAAAAATCCGAACATTGGTTGTTCCTACTAATGAAGAACTCATGATTGCTCTTCAAACCGAACAATTATTATAGGCGTTGTATGTTTATTTATGGTCGAAATTCAATCGAAGAAGCTCTTACTGAATCTCTTCAATTAACAGAAGTTTGGTTTGATAAAGACAAATGCAGTAAATATCCCGGATTGCGAAAAATGATTCGTGAAAAACAAATTCCTATGAATTTTGTTTCTTCCAAAGAGTTAGATAAGATTTCCGGAACACAAAAGCATCAAGGCGTTACTGCACAAATAGCTCTACCTGAAAATATAGTAACTGAGGATCAATCTGTTGATATTGATTTTTCTTCTGTAAACAAAGTTTTATTGTTGGATGGAATTACAGATACCGGTAATTTAGGGGCAATTATTCGTTCTGCACTTCTTTTAGGGGCTGATCTTATTCTTCTGCCCAAAGATAATTCTGCACGAATAACTCCTCAAACAATACGTTCATCGGCAGGCGCTATATATAAAATAAATCTTATCTATGTTGATAATCTTAAAACTCAAATTTTAAAAATGAAAGAATTAAATTTTGAAATTTTGGCTTTGACCGGAGAATCAAAAGATTCTATTTTTCAACTTGAGTTTTCGGAAACACTTCCTATTGCGTTGGTTCTTGGCTCCGAACGTGAAGGAATTCGAAAAGGAATAAAAAATTTATGTACTCGTAAAGTGTTTATTCCTTCTACTAAAAAACTGGATTCTTTTAATGTTTCTGTAGCTGCAGCACTTGCAATGCAAGCTATTTGGGGTAAAGATTTAGCCGGCAGGTAAATTTAATTTTAAGGATAACTTATGGAATTTTTTAGTATGGATATGCTGAATAGTATATTAGGAATTGTTATTGCTCTGTTTATTTTGGGAATTCTTGTTGCTGTTCATGAAGCCGGGCATCTTTTAATGGCAAAATGGTCCAATGTTCGTGTAGATACTTTTTCTATTGGAATGGGGAAACCAATTTGGGGATTTCAATATGGTGAAACTTATTATCAAATTGGAATGCTTCCTTTTGGTGGATTTTGTGGTTTTGGCGAAGAAACTCCCGGTCAAAAAGATACTGATCCTAGAGCTTTAAGTAATAGTCCTTTATGGGCTCGTCTTCTCACTATTATAGGTGGTAGTTTGTTTAATATGATTTTTGCTCTTCTTTTAATGTCAATATTGTTTGGGGTAGGATTTCAAGAATGGCAACTCACTAACCAAGTATATGTTTATCCTTCCATTACTAATCCTCAAACTCAAGAAACTGTAGTCTCTCCTGCTTGGAATGCCGGTATTAGAAGTGGTGATATTATTGTTGAAATAGATAATTCTCCTGTTAATAAATTTTTTGATATTCCTTTAATCTTATCTTATTCTTCAAAGCAAAACTATCAAATTTCATTCATTCGTAATAAAACTAATATGACCGGTATGATAACTCCTATTTCAGATCCTATAACCGGTTTAAGTATGATCGGAGTGAAACCTGTACAACCTTCTATTATTAGTAAAGTGTTGCCTGATAGTCCAGCTGAACGTGCGGGTCTTCAATCCGGTGATAAGATCGTTTCCATTAATAATCAACCTGTTGAATTTTTTTACCAAGTAGCTGATTTTGTCTTATCTAATAATGTTTTGAAGTTGGAATTTCAACGAAACGGTAAAATTCATGTTGTAAAGGTAATGACTACCATGATTGATGGTGTAAGACAAATGGGAATCAGTGCGGAATACCCTAAAGAAATTGTTGTACACTCAAAGGCTGCAAATATATTTCAAGCATTTGCTATGGCATGGAATAATATCTCAAGTACTATTTCTCAAATACTTTCTTCGTTAGTGAAATTATTTTCTGGTCAATTGAGCGTTCAGGATAATCTTTCCGGTCCTGTAAGAATTATTTCTGTGGTTGGAGATGTCGCGTCAACCTTTAATTTCCCTTTGATTATTAAATTCGTCACAATGCTGAGTTTGGCATTAGCTGTTTTTAATCTTCTTCCTTTTCCTGGTTTGGACGGAGGTGCTTTGGTATTAACTGTTTTGCGATCCGGTTTTAAAAATAGTGAGAAAGCGGAAAAAGTATTTGCTGTTATTGAACAAATTGGAATTTTATTTCTTATCTTCTTAGCAGCGTTGGTATTTGTGAATGATATTAAAAATCTTGTTCGTGAAAATAAACAAGAACAATCTTCCAAATCGAATACAAAAGAAGTTTTATAACTTTCAAAAAAATAATTTTTTATAACAAAATAAAGATTCCTATAATAAGGAATCTTTATTTTGTATAGGAATAAATTGGTAGATTTGATATGTAGCATGTGTAGAAAATGAGTGTGAAATAGTTAAGTACCATGAGTGATTATCTTGATTGGTTAAAATAATGTGATTGTCAAAACTCATTTGAAATCCAAGTAAAACATTTGAAATTTTTTTCCCGAAAGCTTCTTGAGACAGTAAATCTTGTGCTTTGTTGTTTAAATATAAGATAGTTTTAAATATATTTAAAATAAGAATCGGATGTTCATGATAATCAAAAATTTCTACTAAAGATAATTTGGTTTGGAAATCTTGGGGAAAAAATTCAGAAACAAATTCTTCATATAATAATAATCCAAGTATTTGTCCATTAAAATTTATATAAGGAATCCTCATTTTCAAATTAGGTGGTTGATTAAATAATATATCTTCTATATTATCCGAAGATATGGATATTTTTTTATCAATAATAAAATGATCATTTACTTTTAACATTTGCTCTAAATCTTTTTTTAGAAAAATTCCTTTAAATTCGTTTTCTTCAAAAATAAGACATCCATTAAGGTAAGCATATTCAAGAAATAAACAATAAATAGTGTGCAATTGATTATTCATATTATTTTTTTACAAAAGTATCTTCTGAAATTAAAAATATTTCGTTAATAATATCATCTTCGCTAAGTGCTATTAATGATTGAGACGGTATAAATACAGGATAAGTGTTATCTTGCCGTTCTTTTCCAATATAAAATTCTGAAAAACTTCCATTTTGAAAAGTTACTGATATTTTTGGTGATGAATTTGTTGATATTCCAATTTTTTCAAGGGTAGACTTATTGGTATTAAAGATGATAGTCTCTGGTTTGAATTGTAAATCTTTAACTCTTAGTAAAAATCGTCGAAATATCCAATCAATTTGGGTATTTTCTTGCGGTGCAGTTTGAATCCAAAAACCATTGATATATGCAAATGAAAGTTCTTGTCCTTTGAAATTTCTAATGCTAAGTTCTAAAATTTCATCTGTTGATCGAGTGATAAAATAGTTGTTTATGATACTTGTAATTCCTTGAAGAAACGGTTCTAAATTGGTTTGTTCTATGATATATACTGTATTGGTTATATTATTTTCTGCTATGTAGTATTGATTGCCGACACTTGTTTTTTTGCCTACAATAAAACTATTTGTGAGATTTTTTTTGAAAATTCCGGATACTTTTAAAATAGGATTACTTAATCCATAAGATTCAAATTCTTCTGTAGAAACATTTGAAATAGTACTTTGTATATTTAAATTTAAAAAATCATTAGCAAGAATAGCTGATTTAGATGCTGAGGCTTCAGTTTGAATAGGATAGGTTAGATACCACTCTGCGTTTTTTCGTTCGAGCGAATAACGAAATTCTTTAGAATCTTGGTAGAGGATGGTTTCAATTCCTGTTAGTTGATCTTTTCTCATTGTCGACCATGAAATATTTTGAACATGTGGTTTGATACGAATTTTTCTTTTTTCTGTGATTATTAAAATGCCCAACCCAATTAAAAGTAAAGACAATGAAATAAAAATACTGGTTTCTTTTTTCATTACAATCCTCATTATTTTTTTATCTTAATTATCTAATTATAGTATATTAGATTGATCTTGTTTAGTCAATTTTGTTTATAGTCAATCCTTGCAAAAAAATGTTATTTTGTGTAGAATAAATAGTTAAGAAACGAGGAACTTATGCAATCTGATTTAATGACAATAAAATTTTCTTTATCCGAATCTGCAGATATTATTAATTTTTGTGGTGTTTATGATAGTAATTTAAGATGTTTAGAGCGTTATATGGGAAGCAAAATCTTTTTCAATGCCGATAATACATTGACGATCAAAGGAAATTTCAAAGATATTCGAAATACCAAAAAAGTTATGGATCGTATGCTTTCATTATCTAATGATAATATCACGATAACTCATAATGATATTAAAATTTTCAGTAGTCAAGTTTTGCAACATACTAATGATACTGATTTCAAAAGCAAGGCTTTGGATGTATCCAAGTACTCCAAAGTAAAAGCTCGTTCTCTTCATCAAAAAGAATATATTGATAATGTTTTAATGTATGATATTGTTTTTGGTATTGGGCCTGCCGGTACAGGTAAAACTTACTTAGCGGCAGCGTGTGCACTTCATGAATTGTCGTTAGGAAATTTTCAAAAAATTATTCTTACTAGACCTGTGATAGAAACAGATGAGCATTTAGGATTTCTTCCGGGAACGTTAGAGGAGAAATTAGATCCTTATATTAAACCTTTGTATGATGCTGTAAGCAGTATGATTTCAATGAAAGAGTTCGAAAAAATGATGGCAGACGGTCGTATAGAGTTGGCACCACTAGCTTATATGAGAGGACGTACATTATCTAATGCGTTTGTTATTTTAGATGAAGCTCAAAATACTACTCCCAATCAAATGAAAATGTTTCTTACTCGTTTGGGGGAGAATTCAAAAATGGTTGTTACGGGAGATGTCAGTCAAATTGATTTAAAAAATTGTAAATCTGGATTGGTTGATGCATTGGAGAAATTATCAAATATAGATGGAATTTCTGTTTATAAATTTGCTGAAGAAGATGTTGTCAGACATGGCTTGGTTAGGAAAATTATTCAAGCTTATAATAATTAAAATGATAGCGCAAAGAGTTTTAGTGTGGGTCCTTAAATTAAAATAATAAGCTACTCATAATAACTCGTGTTTCCTTATTTAAAAATAAAGAAGCATTTTTATTATTAATTATTGTCGCTTAATCGATAAGGTGTAGACCCCACAAAGTACTCTTTACGCTTTGTTTTTCTGAGATTATGCGTTTTACAAAAAAGAAAACCAAAAAAAGTTGATTGGTATTAGAAGAACCTGTTCTAAAAGTGTGGTTTTGGAAACAGGAATAAAGATATTAATAAAAAACGTGACAAAAGATATAATACACCAAGATTCTATGATTCCAATCATTCCTGCAACAATTCGGGAATTTTTTGAAATTTTTTGATACCGATTAGAGTCAAATTTGTTTAGTATAGGAAAAAAAATAATATATAATAATACAGTTCCTATGCATGCTGTAATATTACTGATAATCGAATCTTTATTCAGGATAAGCTGACTAATATATGTCACTAATCCTGAGATAACAAAAGCTGAAAGTAGTGTTAAAAGTCTTTTAACGGTACGATTTAATCCTACTGTATACGATAATGTACTTAAGATTACAGCTAAACAAAAGCTTAATCCTAAATATATCCAATTGAAATCCATAAGTTATATCCTTTATTGTGAATAATAATCTTTCATTTTCATTTTTTATATTGTAAATTTAAACATTTTCGTATTATCTTTTATTCTCGGATTATTCTTTACAAAATATTATACTTTATATTATTTAAATAAAAATAGGAGGTAATGATGATTATTCATCAATTTACTATTAATAATAAAAATGGTATTCATGCACGGCCGTCATCATTAATTGCAGAACTGGCATCTAAATTTAATAGTGATATCAGTATCTCTTATCAAGGCAAACAAGCAGATGCAAAAAGTGTAATGAATTTGATTTTGCTTAGTGCAGGGCCGCAATCAATTATTGAAATGACAATTCATGGAACTGATGAGCAGGAAGCGTTATCAGCTTTTATTGAATTGATTGACGAGCGTGTTTTTGATGAAAAACTGCAAAATTAAAAAACAGACAAATAGATGTCTGTTTTTTTTTATATTATTTATGAATGGTAATTTTATCGTGTTTTTTCTTTATTTCGGTTAATATTTTATTTAAGGTTTGATCTACTGCTACAGAAATTTCAGGATTTTCAGAAGAAGCGAAAAATTCTCCAAAATCACTTGTAATATCACACTCACATTTGAAATTTTGTTTTTCTTTATCAATAATTATAGAAACATTATGAAGTCTAGCAGCAAAATTTGTTAATTTTTGAGCAACCTTGTAATCAATAGAACTTTTTGTTTTATTGTCTAATTCGCAATGACGATCAGTAATAATAATATTCATTCTTAACTCCTATAATTATCGTATATTGTATATACTCTAAATATAATATAATATGATTGTTATTCAAAATCAATTGAAAAATGTTTATTTAGGACAATCCTTGCTTGATTTGATTAAGTTTACCTCTGAGACGCATAATTGCTTTAGTATGAAGTTGAGACACACGTGATTCGGTTACAGAAAGAATACTTCCAATTTCTTTAAGAGTAAGTTCTTCATAGTAATATAAAATTAATACCTGTTTTTCTCGATCTGGCAAATCTGCAATAGCCTGAGCGATCATTTTTTTTAATTCAGTATGTTCAGCTAATGTATTAGGGCTTAGAGCCGATTTATTTTCTAATGTTTCTTTAAGGGTCATTGGCGAGTTGTCGTTTCCGTCGTGCGATGACCAATTATCATCAATAGATATTAATGCATTAGTTCCTACTCTTAGAAGCAATTGATGGAATTCTTCAATAGAAACTCCCATTGCTTGAGCTATTTCATGATCTTTAGCGGAACGACCTAATTTTAGTTCTAATTGAGCAATTGTACGTTCGATTTCTTTGGCTTTTTGACGAACAGATCTTGGAAGCCAATCCAAATTTCTTAGTTCGTCAAAAATAGCACCTCTGATTCGAGTGACAGCATAAGTTTTAAACTTGATATCTCGATTTAGGTCAAATTTATCAATAGCATCAATCAATCCTATGACGCCAAAACTTACCAAATCTTGAAAATCAACGGAAGAAGGTATATTAACCATGACACGACCAGCTACGTATTTCACAAGAGGAGCATATTTTTCAATAAAGTAGTTTCGAATGATTCGATCTTTTGTATCACTATACTGTTTCCAGATCTCTTCTTCTGTAAATACTTCTAAATGTTTGTATTCTTTCACCAACCAGCCTCTAATACTGTCAATTATTTTATGAGTAGTGATTTCTAATTAATATTCTATATGATTTTTCATTTTTTTGCAAATATTTAAAAATAAAATTATTATTTTAATCTTTATCTTTGGATAATACGGTTCTTATTGCATCTGCTGTTTCTTTAGGATTGGTTCTAAGTGTTTTACCGTTAGCTGTGGTAAGGGTAAATGTTTGATCACTATCCAGTTTTGTTTGAGTGTTGCTATCTGTTGAAAAATTGTTAAATTCCGAATCATTGTTGAAACTAATATTTTCAGGTTCGGAGTAAGGTGAAGTATTGCTTAAAGATTCAGGTGTATTGTTCATGGTGGTATATAATTCTTCCATAGTAAGATCGTCATTTGAATCTTGATCTGTAAGAATAGTATTTGAAGTTGGATCTGTGGAATTGGCAGAAGAAGATTGATTTATTTTAAAAACAACAGCAATATCTTCTTGAGAAAGCAAATAAATTACCAGCATCAGCACACCGATCCATAATATTATTCCGACAGCTCCACCAACAATAATAAGGTATAATATTCTAAAAAATGATACTTGTTGAAATAATGCAATAACAAACATCACAATAGCACCTACGGCGGCGGTGTATAACGTTATTTTGTTTTTTAAAAGGATCAACAGCATTGTGTACTCCTAAATAATATGGGACTAAGTTATTATAAATTTAATGATATTACCGATAAAAAAGAAATTTTAATATAAGGTTTAACGGCATGAAAAAAATAATATTGTTTTCAATATGGATCTTATTGTCGATCATTTATATTTGGCAAGGGGTGTCAATCCATGATGGTTTTTTTTCATTACGTTTGAATTTATGGGTTCAAATGATTGCAACAGCATTTGTACTTGCATCTACGGGAAGCATTTTACAAATTTTGCTCCATAATCCTATTGCTGATCCTTGGTTGTTAGGGATTTCAGGGGCATCAAACTTAGGGGCAGTTATTGCAGTAGTAGCACCATGGAAACCTTTTTTATTATGGAGAACGGTGTTTTCGTTAATTGGAGCGTTATCTGTTGTTGTTATTTTATATTTTTATCGTATTAATACTTTCAATGTACAGCATTTTGTATTGGTTGGTATTGGTATCAATGCTTTATGTTCAGCGTTAATTGTTTTTCTTCAGAATTTTTTTAAGCCGGAAGAATTTTTTCTTTCCTTAGCAGGGATTTCTGGTCATTTCATGGCAAGAACAGTTTTAGAAAGAATGCTACTAGTGCCTTCTCTTGTGGCGGTGTGGTTTTTTTTGACTTTTCGAAATCGTGAATTATCTATTCTTCAGTGTGGTGAACAATTATCTTCAACAATAGGTGTAGATACTGGACGTATTAAATTTGAAGGAATGCTTGTATGTTGTGTTGCACTTTCGTTTACTGTCAGCTTATCCGGAAATTTAGGATTTATAGGGCTTGCGGCACCGCATATTATCCGTATGTTGTTTGGTGAAAAATATACACTTGATCCTGAATTTATTCTTCCTGTATCCGGGATTTTAATTTTGTTTGCTGCGTTATTGGTTAGGTTAATGCCGAATGGAATTTTTATTTCTATTGGTTCGGCAATGGCCTTAATAGGTGCACCAATTTTTATCTATATTATTGTTAAGAATACCCGTAATTTAACCAATTAATACATTATCTATTAATAGATGAGGGCTTCCGGTTGAGACGGGTAAACCGTTTTGGCCGGCTTTACCGCATCCTCCGAGACCTCCATGATGCTGAAGATCATTTCCTATGCCTAAAATATTGTTCATCGTCTCAAACAAGTTTCCTGATAATACCACATCGCGTATCAAACCTGTGATTTTTCCTTTTTGAACTCTGTAAGCATAAGCTGCAGAAAACGTAAACATTTCCAAATTAGTCATTCCGCCTATCATATCACAAGCATAGATACCATCCCATAATTCTTCAATAAGCGATTCAAACGAACGGGTACCGTTTTCGATATAAGTGTTGGTCATTCGTGGAATAGGGGCGTAAAAAGGACTTAATGCCCTACCGTTACCGGTTGGTTTCATCTGCATTTCATGTGCAGTCAGCCGTGATTGAAGATAACATGCAACTTTTCCATCTTTGATCAGTTCTCTTCGGGATGCCGGTATTCCTTCATCATCGTAAGCACACCATCCACATAAATGTTCTTGGCGTCCGTCATCGGTAATATTCAATTCCGGAATTCCAATCTGTGTACCTAAAGCAATTTTTTTCAGTAATTCGGGATTTTCTGCCAAAAAATCCGCTTCACTCATGTGTCCGAACGCTTCGTGGGCAAATACACCTGCCAGATTAGGATTGAGAAGCACTCTATATACTCCCGGTTCGACTTTAGGAGCTTTAAGAAGGTCAAAAGCACGTTGTTTAATTTGTTCTATTTTAGCTTCATATCCGTTTAAAATTTCTATTCCACCGTATGAGCCATCAGAAAAATATGCTCTCTGAAGAGTGGATCCTTCTTTTATTGATACTGATACTGACATACCGGTAAAGTGTTTGTGTTGAATGATTTCTGAACCGGCAGAATCAACATAATATTTTGATTTAGACGAATTTCTAAATTCTACCCGTGTTGAATTGAATCTCGAATCTTCAAGCAAATGGTGAACTTTTTTGGTAAATTCATATTTTTGTTCCAGTGTCCATTGACCTATATCTTCTTGCATGGTATTTTCTATTGTGTCTTTGACAACGGTAGAAGGTGCAGGGAATTTTTGTACATCTCCTCCGGCAATAGCACTGTCAAGTGCTTTTTCTGCACCCTGTTCAAAGTTTTTATGATTAAAAGAACAAAATCCTATTCCTCCTTTATAAAAACTACGTACAGAACCGGCATTACTGTCTGCATTAATACATTGGTCAACGCTGCCATTTGATATAATTACTGATGAACCTTTATTTTCGGTGTAATTAAGTTCACTATAATCAGCTTTCGAATTGAATGCAGCTCGGATAAGTTGTTCTTTCATAATATATCCTTATATATTATTATAATATATTATTTTTATTTTTGGGTAATGATTTCCGCTCTTAATACGGAATTATAGGTGTCTGTTAATTTCACTGGTAGTAATTGTCCAATCAGATTTTCTTCTGATTCAATGGTGCAAACACTATTATTATGTGTTCGGCCTAAAAATTGTTTTTTCCCGCTTTCTTCAAATATTTTTTCACTGTATTTCGATTCCCTGTCAAAAAGAGCATTTGTTGTTGAACCTATTTGTTTAGCCAGTTGTTTGGCCATAATTTTTCGATGGGTTTTAACCAAAATATCTAAACGTCGTAATTTCTCTTCTTCCGGAATCTGATCTTCAAAATTTTCTGCCGGAGTATTCGGTCTGGTATTATATCTATACATGAATGCTTCGTTAAAGTGAAGTTGCTCCAAAAGTTCTAATGTTTCTAAGAATTCAGCTTCGGTTTCGCTTGGGAAACCAACAATAATATCTGTAGATAATATAATATCAGGTCGGATTTTTCGAATATTTTCTATTTTTTCCAAGTAGGCTTCTTTAGTATAGCCACGTTTCATTTTTTGTAGAATTCTTGTACTTCCGGATTGATATGGAAGATGTAAGTAAGGCATAATAGTGTCATAAGAGTTCATTAATTCAATAGTTTCATATAGAAATTCTCTTGGATGTGATGTTAGAAAAGTAATACGTTGGATTTCTGTTTGTTCAGCCATAGCTTGAAGTAGATCAGGCAAACGTTTGCCATTGTCTCTGTATGTATCGATTGTCTGACCTAGTAAGCATATTTCTTTAACACCTGTTTCTACAAGACGTTTGGTATTTTCAATGATATCTTCAAAGTTTCTGTTTTTTTCTAATCCCCTGACATGCGGAACAATACAGTAAGTACATCGTTTGTTGCAGCCATGGGAAATAGGCATAAATGCTTTGAACGGATATTCCTGTGAAGGACTCGCCGGCATAAAAGAATATGCTGATCCAAATCCTAATGAATCTTTGTTGGCTTCCATATCGTCAATATAATCTAAAAATTCATCTTTATTGTATGTTCCCCACAAAATAGAAACAATATCTGAAAATTTTTCTTTTACGGCTTGACCAATGTTTTCGCTCATACACCCCATAAGAATAACTTTAAGATCCGAACCAATCCGCTGTTTGTTAATGGTTCTGTAATATCCTAGCCTACCTATCACATGACTTTCCGCCGTCAATCTGACGGAACATGTATTGATAACAATAATATCTGCTTCTTCAGGGTTTTCCGTAATGGAATGCCCTCTTAAGATCGATTTTTTTACCAATGCATCTGCTTCTGCAATATTCATTTGGCAGCCATATGTTTCAAATAAAAGTTTTGCCATATATGTTCCTTTTTTTAAGCTTGTACCGTAAGTTAATGATTAAATCGAAAGAATTCTTACGGCGTCGATGATGATTCTATTGTCTTTTGTAATACCAAGTATAGAACCAATGACTGTCACTTTTTCTCCGTTTTGGAGATCAGTGAATCCTTCGATTTCTACAGCAGCAATTCCTTCTACAACTCCTGTATCAACAAAATTAACTAATAAATCAAAAGTAGTTTTTTTTCGTCCCTGATGATGGAGATTGGCAATGGTGCCTTTCCATCGTACAGCAACTTTTGTATAAATTAATGGAGCAACTGCGATTTCAGCATAAGAAGGTATATAATCTATCTTATCCATATCTGTATCGGTAATGAATCCTTCTAATACGGTTACTCTTTCTTTAACGCCTAGTCCTGCATTTGATGCCAGAAGCTCATTTGCCAAAATACGTGCCCGATTCAGTTGATTATCCGAGATAGCTTTTTTTAATTCTTCAAATTTTCTTTTAATCAGTTTTTCGTCAAGAATAATTTTGAAATTTTCCCTCATATCAACAAGGTACTCTATATCTTTTATCGTCACTTGAGAAGCCGGGGTAAATCCTTTTCTTTGA
Source organism: Brevinemataceae bacterium (assembly GCA_051647535.1). Lineage (GTDB taxonomy): Bacteria > Spirochaetota > Brevinematia > Brevinematales > Brevinemataceae > Brevinema_A. The sequence goes on along the minus strand of JBOFEA010000016.1, from coordinate 17,827 downwards.
AGACGAAAAGCTGTGTTTTTAAGATCCGGGTAGAATAATATTCCTAAAAATATTACTATTCCAACTCCAATCCAAATAGTATGGATGCCTAGTTTTGATCTGATTTTTTCTTTGAGAACTTTAAACGAAAATTTTGGATACGGAAGTGTAATTCTTACAAGAGGCTGTAAAGATATTGTTTTTGCATGATCCGGTGAATGAAGCCGGCGTATTTGTTCTAATGTTTTTTGCAGTAATGGATCTTTTTTTGCTTCAATCCCGTCCAATAAAATATTTAACGCTTCATCTATACTTCCCCGTCTTATGTAGATTAATGCTAAAAGATTTAAAATTTCAGGATCGTTGGCTGCGTATTCCTGAGCTTCTTCTAAATAATCTTTTGCTTCTCGATCCGATTTTTGTATAAATGCACATAACGCACAGCCTTTTAAAGCAGAAGAATTAGTTTTGTCTTGTTCTAAAACAATATTCCATAGTTCTAATGCTGTTTTGTAATTACCTGAGATAAATGCTTGTATTGCTTGGGATTCTGTTTTGGAAGATGCTGATCCTTTGTAATTAATTTGCATTACAAATCCTTTATGTTTTGTTTCAGTGTCATATATTATAGCTTATTTTTATTTAAATTCAAAATTACTGCTCAATTACTTTATGCTATGAGTTTGACAAGAAAGATTTTTTGCGTTATTATTTATTGGATAAATTGGATAAATTGGATAAAAATTTTTTATTTTGACAGGAGTTTTGAATGATTCTGCTGTTAGTATTACTGATAAGTTATGGGAGTTTATTTTCTCAAGAAAATACTATCCCTGTTTTTCCTACAAATACTCTCGTTAATGTCTCAGCTCAGCTTTCAAATGTTGAATTCGGCAAACCTTTTGAAGTCGAGTACCGGATGCCTGATGATATTGCTTCTATTATAATAATAGATTCCAATATTACTGTTGAAGCTCCCACTGATATAGAAGTGGTAAGTTTTAGTGCTTCTAATATTAAGGTTCAGGTGTTTCCTTATGGAATACAACCTTATTCTATGCCGTCTTTTTTGATTACAGCTCTTTCCTTAAACGGCGAAACCAATAAATTTTATACTCCCGGATTTACTATTCCTATTTCTAATGTTATTTCAACACAAACCAATCTTTCGTTTGAAGAAATCGAACAGCCTTATTTTGCTTGGAATCCGTGGTGGACGATTATTTTGATTGGTATTTTTGTAATTGTGATTGCTGTACTTGTTGCTCTAGATAAGTTATCTTTTTTATCTTCAAGCAAGCAGACTGTTTCCGAACCGGTTATTGATCCTTTTGATCTTATACAAAAAAAACTTGCTCAATTGAAAATTCAAGGTAAATCCCTTTCGGAAGAAACTTATAAAGAATTTTTTGTGGAAATCTCTGAAGCTGTACGTGAATTTTTATCATATACTGTGATGCCTCTTGCCTTGGAAACCCCAACTAGAGATTTGATCCGTATACTCAAAGAACAACAAATTAATCAGGAATTATTAGAAATTGTATCTTTTATCTTAATTAATTCAGATAGAGCAAAATATGCTAAACAAATATTTTCTGATGAAAGAACCGAATCCGTTATTAGTGAATCTTTTAAATTGATATCGTTGGTAAAAAAACAAAAGGATGCGGAGAAAACTAATGAACTTTGAAAATCCCTATTATTTACTTCTATTATTGATTGTTCCTGTTTATTTGATTTTAAAATACACCAAGTTAGGACGTAATATATTAGTGGCAGGTCGTCTTCCGATTTCTACATTGAAGCTTGTGACTGTAAAAAATAATCAAAAAGCTGTTTTTATTACTTATCTCAAAGAAGGATTGGTGTTAGGAACTGTTGTTTGTTTGATTGTTGCACTAGCACGGCCTAGAGGTGGTGAATCAGTTGTCACTCAAAATAATTTGGGTGTTGATATTGTATTGGTGACCGATATTTCAGGAAGTATGGCTTATGTTGACGAACCTCCTGCAAATGTTAAAAAAGCTAATTATTTGGGAACTACTCATTTAATAGATAGTGGTGGAGATGTGGTTAGTAAATCACGTTTGGAAGTTGCTAAACGCGTGATGAGAAACTATATTGAAAAGCAGGAATTTAATAGAATAGGGCTTGTATTGTTTTCAAGCTACGCTCTCACTAAAGCTCCTTTAAGTACGGATAAAGCTCTCTTAGATGATATTGTAAAAAATATTACCTTTTTTGATGAAGGTGCTACTGCTATTGGTACAGGTATTCTAACAGGTTTGAATAGAATCCGCAATTCCAAAGCCAAAAGCAAGGTTTTGATTTTGCTTACAGATGGAATTAATAATACAGGAATTGTCGATCCTATTACTGCAGCAAATATTGCTCGGGAATTGGGAGTGAAAATTTATACTATTGGTTTTGGTAATGTCAGCGGTTCATTCAAACCTGTCGATAATTTTAAAACTTATGCGTTTTCTGATGGAAAAGAATACGATGAAGAAGTGTTAGAAGAAATTGCTCAAATCACAGGCGGGAAATTTTTTGCCGCTGCAAATGAAAATTCTTTGCAAGATGTTTATGACGAAATTGATAGTTTGGAAAAAAGTGAAATTTCTGTTAAGCAGAAAGTTCTTTATGAGGAAAATTTCAAATTTTGGTTGACAGCAGCTTCGTTATTATGGGGATTGTGGATTATTTTAAATGTCTTGTTTATTAAAATTCCTTAATTTCAATTAGAAATTAAGGAATTTTAATAATAGAGTAGTATAAATATTGATCTATGTTAATTTTTTTCAGAAAATGCTGTTTCTGCTCCGTACGATACAAGAATTTTAGAGATATCGGTATTTCCGTTTGCAGCTGCAATTAATAAAGCTGTGACGTTATTTTCAGCTTTAATATTAGGATCAGCTCCATTTTCTAATAGAAAAGATACAATCTCCTGATTTGATTCTTGTGTTGCAACCATGAGAGCAGTCACACCCATATCAAATTGTTTGTTAAGATCTGCTCCGGAACTAATAAGAGTTTTAATTTCTTCTAAATCATTATTAATGCATGCTGAAATCAAATTGGTTTCCATATTGAACTCCTATTTTTGGAAGTATTCCAAAAAAGCTGCACATAAAGCTGCTATGAAAACAGCAGGCAGCATATTTAATACTTTAAATTTAGTAATTGTCAGTATGTTTAGTCCAGTTGCGGTTAATAATATTCCTCCTATGATTCCGATCTCTGTGAATACAATATCCGTCACGTATGGTGCAATGAGATGTGCCGAATAATAAATACTTCCCTGCCAAATAAACAATATAACCGCTGCCAGCATAATTCCCAAACCATACTGAGATGCAAAAACAATACTGGCAACACCATCTAGAGAAGCATTTGTAAACAATAGTGTATAATCTTTGTTCAATGCTGCATTAATTGGTCCTAAAATAGACATAGTACCCAAACAAAATAGTAAAACAGCACTTACCAATCCTTGTATCAATCCCGGTTTTATTTTTATAAAAGAATTTTTACTTTGTAGAGCTGTTGTTCTTTCATCCAATCTTAAAAAAGTTCCCATAAGATTACCTATAACCATACTGAAAATAAACAATAAAGGATATTGTGAATTAGGAAGATTTTTAGCAATCCATGATATTCCTAATGACAAAGCATTTAATCCAAGTATTTGAATAGAACTACTGCTGTATTTTTTTTTTAGATTTTTTCCTATGATGCTTCCTATAATAGTACCTACTATTATGGCTGCTACGTTAATAAATGTACCAAACATATTTGTATCCTAAATTTCGAGTGCCGGCATTCTATTGATATTAGAAAATATTTTTTCTGCGGTGCTTTTCAAATAATCAAAATCACAAGTAGTACAGAAATCTTCATAAGATTTTGCTTTTCTTAAAGAGTGTTCCATATTTGTGATTAATATTTGTTCTTTTTCTGAGACAGGTATGTTAAAATGTTCTAAAATTTCTATACAATTTGCGTGTGATGTAAAGTTATCAGTGAGTCTGTGAAAATCTCTCAATGTTTTTATAAAGATTTCAGGAAGAAGAAAGTAAAATTGTGTATTTTGTGATAATTCGTGAAAAATGTTAATCCGATGTTGTAAGGTGTCAAAAAAATATTGTTTGTTATTCATCTGTATTTTCCTCTTCGTCCTTAGATTTTGAAAGATCTTCCAAAAGATTGTCTAAATGTTCAAAAGTTTGTTTGAATCTTGTGAGGAAAATAGTTTGACCATTTTCAGGATCTATGTCGGCAATAATACCTGTAGAAATTCTTGATCCTTGTACTTCAGGTTTGAAACGGTATGGTTCATTATATACCATTTTTTTTATTGTTGGAGCCAGTTCAAACCCTAAAATTGATTCTTCTGCGCCCGTCATCCCAATGTCCGTCACATAACCGGTGCCTTTAGGAAGAATTTTTTCATCAGCTGTCGGAACATGCGTATGTGTACCCCAGACAAGGCTTGCTTTTCCGTCTAAAAATCTTCCCATAATTAGTTTTTCGGAAGTGGCTTCTGCATGAAAATCTACAGCTATCATTTTGATGTTATGTTCGTATTGAAGTTTCTTGATGGTGTCGAATACGCTGTGGAAAGGGCATTCTGAAGGATTCATAAAAATTCGTCCTAGTAGGTTAATAACGGCAAGCTTTCCGAACTTAGTATCCATCAAGTAATATCCGGATCCCGGAGTTTCTTTTATCATGTTCAAGGGACGTACAATAAAAGGCATAGTATTAATACGGTATCTTAATAAATGTTTGTCCCAAATATGGTTTCCCATAGTAAGAATATCAGCTCCATATTTTTGTAATTCTAGAGCATGTTTCGGTGTTAATCCAAAACCATGGGATGCGTTTTCTGCATTGGCAATGATAATATCTGTATTCCACTGAGTTCGTGCAAGAGGAAAGATTTCTTTTGCCGTTTCTCGTCCTGCTACTCCTGTAATATCGCCAAATACTGCGATTCTAAGATGTTTTGGGTTTTTTAATGGTATCTGTTTCATAGTGTGTTCTTTTTTGTCCTCCTGCCAAGTCTAAATATTTTACCAAAATTATACATTATTTTTGAAATTTTGTATAATATTTTATTAAGAATTTGTAAATACATTTGAATTTTTTGATTATTATCTATAAAAAAGTTAAAATAAGGAGTGTATATGAAAGTCGCATTAGTTCATGATTGGCTTGTTTCTATGGGTGGGGCAGAAACAGTATTGTATGAATTTGCACAGTTATATCCTCAAGCTTGCATTTATACATTGTTTAGTGACAGTAAAGAACTAAAAAAAACTGTCTTTGCTGATAAAAGAATTATTAATAGTTCTATGCAGAATTTCCCGGGAATTACCCGCTTATATAGAAAACTTCCAAATTTATTTCCACAGGCTGTGGAAGAATTTGATATGACAGGATATGATCTTGTTGTTTCTTCTTCTCATGCAGCAGCAAAAGGGGTATTAACGGATGCTCGGACTTGTCATATTTCTTATGTTCATACTCCTATGAGGTATATTTGGGATTTAACTCATGAATATTTAAAACGGATTCCACATTTCCTTTTGTTGGAATGGTATACCAAGAGGGTTTTTCATAAGCTTAGGATGTGGGATACTTTGTCTGGGATGCGGCCTGATTTTTTAGTTGCAAATTCCCACTTTGTTAAAAATCGAATTGCAAAAGTATATCGACGATCTGCAGAAGTGATTTATCCTGCTGTTGAATTAAGTCAGACCGTTTATACCGAAAAACAAAACTATTATGTGGCAGCTTCTCGTCATGTTCCTTATAAGAATATTCCATTAATAGCAGAAGCGTTTGTTCATATGCCTGATAAAAAATTAGTTATTTTGGGAGATGGGCCTGATTCGGAAAAAGTACAGAAAATTATCAAAAATTCTAAAAATATTAGTTATTTAGGATATCAATCAAGAAGTATTCTCATGGATACTATTGGTAAAGCAAAAGCTTTTGTTTTTGCTGCAGAGGAAGATTTTGGGATTCTTCCTGTGGAATCGCAAAGTTTGGGTACTCCTGTTATTGCATATGGAGCAGGAGGTGCTTTGGAAACAGTCGTTGCAAACAAAACAGGAATATTTTTTTCGGATCAAACAGTACAAAGTATTATTGATGCGATTAATTTATTTGAAAGCAGGGAAGATAAATTTGATCCTTCTGTTATTGCAGATTATAGTCAAAAATTTTCTCAAAAACGTTTTCATGAAGAATTTACGTTGTTTGCAAATTCTTCTTACAAATCATTTCAGTCAAAATTTTATAAAGGAGTGTCGTTGTGACCGAACAACAAATTAATGCTATTATCAGTTCTTCCAAATTGTTCCAGTCAAAATTTTATAAAGGAGTGTCGTTATGACCGAACAACAAATTAATGATATTATCAGTTCTTCAACTGATGAACTTATACAGAAAAAAAAATCGGAAATACTTTCTATTGATCATATTATACAAGAAGATGGGTTGTTAAAATTTCAAATTCATTTTTCTAATCTTTCTCTTGAAGAAAAAAAATCTCTTCGTAATGCTGTTAAATCCGAATTTGAAAAAAGAGGAGTAGATGTATTAGTCAATATTATTGTTAATGAACCCTCAAAACCGGCAAATCAACCTCAGATGCAGAAATTAATTCCGGAAGAACTGTTTAAGAAATTTAAAAAAATTATTGCCGTGTATTCGTCTAAAGGCGGAGTTGGGAAATCAACAGTCGCAGCACAACTTGTTAGGAAATTTTCACAAAATGGATTAAAGACGGCAATAATTGATTTGGATATTTACGGACCAAGTATTCCTAGAATTTTGGGTATCAGGGATAAGGTAGAGGCAATTGACAATAAATTTATTCCCTCAGAAGTAGAAGGAATTCATTTAATGAGTGTAGGACTATTGATTCCTCAGCTTAATACTCCATTAGTTTGGCGAGCACCTATTGTAAATAATGTTGTTAGACAATTGTTTGTTGATACGAATTGGGAGAATGACTATGATCTATTAGTCATTGATATGCCTCCAGGAACAGGGGATATTCCTATTTCTGTATGTCAAAATATTCCTTTAGACGGTATTGTTATTGTTTCTACTCCTCAAGGTGTTGCAATGGAAGATACTATCAAAGGCATTTCAATGCTGGATAAATTTGATCGTCCTGTCTTAGGTTGTATTTATAATATGGGTTCGTTGGTTTGCCCTTCTTGTGAGTCAACAATACCATTATTTCCTTATCATAAAGAATTTACTAATGAACTTCAAAGTAGAGGTATTGAAATCATAGCTGATTTGCCTTTGGATACAAGTCTTGCTGAATCTTTGGATCAAGGAAATTCAACGAATTTTAGTGAAGATTCGTTGTGGAATAAAGAATTTTCAAAAGCAATTAATTATATTTCCAATACATTAGAGTTATAAACAAAAAATTATGCTGATTGTGATAAGAAGTACTTGACAAAGTGAAAAAAATATTTTATAATATTTAATATCCAATAACGGATATTAATTGTGCCGAAATAGCTCAGTAGGTAGAGCAGAGGACTGAAAATCCTCGTGTCGGTGGTTCGATTCCGCCTTTCGGCAAGAAAATTTGCTACTGATGAATATAGTCTTCAGTTAAATCGGAGAAAGCTATGAAGCGTACTTGGCAACCTTCCAAAATTAAAAGAGCTAGAAAACATGGGTTTCGTGCAAGAATGGCTGATCGTCACGGAAGAAAAATTCTTTCTCGACGCCGTGCTAAAGGTCGTGCACGTTTGACTGTATAAATATGTATGGAAAAAGGATACTTGTTTCACTCTTTCCAGCGTATTAAAACAAAAAAAGAGTTTAATACACTCTTTGAGAAAGGTTTCCGTATTTATGGAAACTTTTTTGTTTGTCGAATTATTTTCCACAATAAAAAAATACCGTATTCTAAACTCGGTATTGTTGTTTCTAAAAAATTTGGTAATGCTGTCTTTCGAAATACTATAAAACGTATGGTTCGTGAGCATTTTCGTAAAGTTTCTATTCCTCTTGATATTAGCGTGCTTATCAGCCAATCTAAATTATCTCAGAACAAAAAATCTTATTCTTTGGAATTGAAGCGTATGTTCGAACTATTATCTGACCAACTGTTTTTAAAACAATGTATGGTTAGTAGTAATATTTCTCTTCAACACGCTCAATCTTCTAATACGTTGTTTTGGGGAACAAAACAACTCTGTAATTTGCTTGTTTTTTACAAATTGTATATTTCTCGTTCTCTTCCTTCAGCATGTCGATTTTGTCCGACATGTTCTCTCTATGCATTGGAAGCTTTTAGAGTATTTGGATTTTGGAAAGGTTTATTATTATCCACCAAAAGAATTATCTCATGTAATCCTTTTGGCAGTAAAGGGATCGACTATGTGCCAATCAAAAAAGAAAGAAAACCCATAGTAAAGGAACCGAGTAAATAATACTGTCTAATGCATCAAACGCTCCCCCCATCCCCGGCAACATCTGACCCGAATCTTTGGTATTAGCCCAACGTTTAATAAGCGACTCTGTGAGATCTCCAAAATTTGACGAAAGACATATCAAAAATCCAAAGGTAATCCATTTGAACATCGCCCATTGGAAAGGCAACCGCAATATTCCTTGGAGATAATAAAAACATACTCCTAGAAGGATCGAAAATACCATAGAACCTAAATAACCTTCTAATGTCTTTGATTGACTGGGAAGCATTGCCAAAATATGTTTTCCAAATAATTTTCCTACAAATAATCCGCATGCATCACTTACCCAAGAAAATGCCATTAAAATAATAATGAGCGACGCATTAGGTGTCAGCGAACTTAAAATAATCATAGAAGGAATAATAATCACACAAGTAATGTACATTAATAAAGTAATTCCAATATTTTCAATCTTGTTTGAATATTCTGAAACGTAAATCAATTCTTTAAATATAAGAATATAAAATGATATCACAAATAAACAAATTTGCAGTAAAAGCAAAATATTTAAATCAATAATAGATAAAGAAAACAAATAATTTAAAAGAGATACTAATGTAGTATTAACTGAAATGATAAAAAAAGGATAGGAAATTGTTTTCTTTTCTTTAAGAATTAACATGATTTCTGTGTTTACTGCTAAACTTAGTGCAAGTAAAAACAGAAAATTTGGAAATCGATTCCATAATTCAGAACTGATAAAAAAACAAACTATAGGAATTCCTATTAAAGCTGATCGCCAGCGTTTCAACATATATGATCCTTGAGAAATATTTATTATTTTCCATACCGTCTTTGGCGTTGTTTGAATACATCCAGAGCATTATTAAAATCTTCCGGAGTGAAATCCGGCCATAATTTTTCTGAAAAATAAAATTCTGAATAAGCACTCTGCCAAAGCATAAAATTGCTTATTCGAAATTCTCCTGAAGTTCTAATTAATAAATCAATAGGAGGTAAATCAGAATTATACAAGTAGGAACTAATCAAATCCGAAGTAATATTATCTAATGTTATTTTATTATCAGAATATTGTTGTGCTATTTTTTGAACAGCTTGTACGATTTCATCTTGAGAACCGTAGTTGAAACAAATATTTAGAATAAAATCACCTTTAGAACATTGTTGAACTGCTTGATCTAATTTTTTTATTAATTTTTGAGGTATACCATTTTTTGAACCTGATATTCTAAGCTGGATACTATTGTTTTCTAATTCTTTTGCAAAATTACTTAATACATTCTCCAAAAGCGAGAACAAATTATTTACTTCTTGAGTACTACGTTTAAAATTTTCAGTAGAGAATGCATAAAAACTTAGAATTTTTGGTCCGGAATCCTTACAATCTTCTAAGATTCTTTTTAAACTTTGAAATCCTGCTTCATGTCCTTTAATGGCTGTTAATTTGTGTTGTTTTGCCCAACGTCTGTTGCCGTCCGGTATGATTGCTATATGCTGTATAGAATTTTCATTCATGAAATGCTATACTTCCATAATATCTTGTTCTTTTGTTTTCATTGTTTCATCAATGACAGTAATATAAGCATCAGTTTCTTTTTGTATTTTTTCCAATTCTTTTCTTATATCATCTTCACTTAATTCTTTTGCTATTTCTTTGATTTTGTTATTAATATCCCGTCGGGTATTCCGAATAACCACTTTTGTATCTTCTGCAATTCCCTTAGCATATTTAACTAATTCTTTTTTTCGTTGTTCTGTTAATGGTGGAATATTAATTCTTAATATTTTTCCGTCATTAGTTACTGAAAAATCCAATCCAGTATTATGAATACCTTTTTCTATATCTTTTAATAATGTTTTGTCCCAAGGTTCAATAACGATTTGATGAGGATCTGGTACAGATAGAGCTGCTATTTGTTTTATTGTCATTGTTTGGTTATAAGCCTCAAAAGTAATATCTTCTACCATTACTATATTTGCCCGTCCTGCTTTCAAACGATTGAATTCATCTTTTAAAAAATCAATAGCTTTTTCCATGCTTTCTTGAGCATTCTTTTTTAATGCCTCATATGCTGGAGTCATAAATTTCTCCTAAATTATGATTATTTTCCCATTCTATTATAGTATGATTTTTTCAATTAGTCAATATCAGTTTTAGCTAAGGAAGTTTTACTTGTATATAAAAAAAATCCCTTCTGACTAAGAAGGGAAATTGATTAATTAAAATACATAATCATTTGTTTTTGGTTGGCAAGCTTTTTGATATTTGATAGTGCTTGTTTTTCCAATTGTCTAACCCTTTCCTTTGTCAAACCAAGAAGTATTCCTACTTTAGAAAGTGAAAGACATTCGGATCCATCTAACCCAAATCGCTTAATTAAAATAAATTGTTCTCTTTCAGGAAGACCTTGTAATAATTCTTCTATATTTGAAGAAAGCGATTGTAAAATAATTTTGTTTTCCGGAGTATTATTGTAATCTGACAAATCTTTATATTGGTCATGTTCTCCGTCTTCAGAAATCATTTCTTCTATAGGGGTATGTCCGTTTGCAAGATTTAAAATTCTTTTAATTTCATGGCGGTTGATTCCCAATGCTTTTTCTATTTGAAGTTCGGTTGGCTTTTTACCGTTGTCTTTTGTATATTGGTCTATGAATTTTGCAATTTGAAACAATTCGTTTGTTCTGTTCATAGGAAGGCGAATCATTCTGGATTTTTCAGAAATAGCTTTCATGATCGATTGTTTAATCCACCAAACAGCATATGAAATAAAATGATAACCTAATGTATGATCGAATTTATCTACAGAAATAAGTAAACCTAAATTTCCTTCATTGATTAAATCTGCTAATGAAAGATTGTTTCCTTGATATTTTTTTGCTACGGAAACAACAAATCTTAGATTTGATGTAATTAGTTTTTGTTTAATTTGCCGGCATCTTGGGCAAAGGGAATGTTGAGGGGATTCGATGATCTTTTTTTGACAGCATAAGAAATAAGATTTTGTTAGTTCCTCTTCTTCTTGTCTGCTTAAGAGTGGGATTTTGTCGATTTCTTTTAAATATGCTGAAATGCTATTAAATTGGAAAAGGTTATGGTCAGTTTTTTCGGTAGTATAAGTATGGTTCATATTTTTACTCCTTAAAGGTGTTAAGTGTTCTTGGATATATTAATTAATTTTAAAAATAGTTTTCCTATATTTTATTATCGGCAAAAACCTCTTAATGTTTAGAGTTTTGTACATATTTATTATTTGATAATTTTATTACTATATAATATAAAATGTAATTAGTTTTTTAAAATAATTCAAGTATAATTGCAAATTTTTTTTTTATATTATGTTTTTTTTTTTAACTCCGATATTTTTCTATGAATAAGACTGAAGATAAAGTATATGGGGTTGCATATGATAACGGGTTTAGGAATAGATATTATTGAAGTAAATAGAATAGAAAGATTTGTTTCGGGAAAACACAAACAGTCCTTGTTAAGAATATTTACAGAATTGGAATATGAATATGCATTTGGTTCTTGTAATTGTTTCGAAAGGCTTGCAGTAAGGTTTGCTGCGAAAGAAGCGTTTTTCAAGGCTTTGGGATTTGGTATTTTGTCTGAAATTGAAATACGGCATAATAGTAATAAGCAGCCTTTTTTTTATTTACATGGAGAAACACATAAAAAGTGGAAAGAATTAAATTCTCCGCAAATATTACTTAGTGTTTCCCATACCAAATTATATGCTACTGCTTCGGTTGTTGTTCAGAAAGCGGAATATTAAATATATTCAAGCAACTCTAATGGGTTTTCAATAAAAATTTCTGCTCCGGCTGTAATTAGTTCCTGTTTGGTGCGGAATCCCCATAATGCTGCGATAGGGGTAATTCCTGCGGCAATACCGGTTTTAATATCAGTATCACCGTCTCCTATGATGGCTGTTTGTTCTTCCGGCAGATTGAATTTTTTGATTATTGCCAACGTTGAAAGAGGGTCGGGTTTTAAAGGATATTTGTCTCGACTTCCAATCACCATATCAAAATCCCATTTTGACAGTAAAGCGGCAGTAATATCATTTACAAACGGTTGGGGCTTATTCGAAAGAATAGCGATTTTAATATTTTTTATCATTAACGTGTTTAACAATTCAGCAACTCCCGGAAACAAACAAGTATTCTTTTTCCAAGTGCTTCCGTATTCTTTAGCCATTAATTCTAATGTTTTGGCAATGATTTGAGTATTATTTCTTTTATTTTCTGGGAGAGAATGTTCAATGAGTTTGTCGATTCCATGTCCGATTCGTATTCTTATATCTTCTAAGGAATGTTCTGGAAACCCTTGTATTGATAATGCATGATTGACAGCGTTTTTTAAATCTTCCAAAGAATCTACTAATGTTCCGTCCAAATCAAATATAAATCCTTTAAATTTCATGTTTTTTCCTTAATAATACTTTAATAATGCTTTAAAAATTTTGTAGTTGATGGCTGGTTTTCACTGATAAGCTTTTTAATCTTGTATTTTCCGGTAGAAAATTCAGACCTTCGTTGAGTAATTCCTTAGCTTTTATAGTATTTTTGTTATTGAGATTTTCAGAAACTAATTTTTCATAGATAATACCGATATTTTCTTTAACCTGCTTGTCGTCTTTAAAAGAAACGGCTTGTTTGTAAAAATGCAAAGCTCTAGGATAATTTTCACGCTCCAAAAAATATTGAGCGGAATTAACAGCATAAACAAATCCGTTTTGAGTAATTAATTTAGTAGCACCTATATCGGTTTTTGCTCTATTCATGATATTAACAGAATCATTAAATTTTTTGATCTCGAAGTATTTTTTTGATAATCCCGAATAATAGCATCCTAACGATTCTTGTGTTAATTCGCTTGGAAATTTCTGAAATTCGTTGATAATATTTGTGTTTAAACTAATAGAGCGTGTATTCATACTTTTTAAATCTGTTTGAATGACTTTATAAGTATATTCTTTAATTAAATTTGCCGTATCCTTGTCTTTGGGATACAGAGACCATAATTTTTGAATATTGTTTTTAGCGGATGCAAGGTTTTGAGACGTTCTAAGATTGTGAATCACCGCACGGAGATAGCGGCTTTTTTGTATTTTTTGAAAATTGGCAGCACTTAGGTATTCTTTTGCATTGGAGATTAAGGTATCTAATTCCTGTTCTGAAGAATCTAAAAGGATCATTTTTTCGAGAACGATATCCAATCCTTTTAAATAATTACCTTTAAGATTTTGATAATGAGGAAATCGTGATATACCTTCTTCCAAAATAGACAATGTTTTTAAATACGATTGAAGTGGAGCATTCGGATTTTTATAATTAAAATATGAGTAATTCAAATAACCTGCAATGAGATTATTTTGTTCACTTGGTGCTGTATGTAGTAAAGCTTGAGCTTTCATCATATTTTGAAATGCCAGATCGTAATTTTTTTGTTTGGCATTGAAGTAAGATTGATTTGAATACAGTAATCCGATACTTTCTTTCCACGAAATAAGGATTTTTTTGTTTTTGTTGTTATTATAAGAAAATCCTGTTAATTCGTTAAATTTTTTCTGAGAAGATTTGTTTTCGGAGATTGACAGTCCGTCTTTGATTGTGTTTTCGATTTCTGTATTTTGTCCGTCTAAGACTGCTAAAGTATAAACGTGGGTTGGAAGGACAATCGTTTGAGCGTCTATTCCGAATGCACGCAGAAGAATATTAACCAGTACGGTAGCTGATAAACAGTTGAAATATCCGGTTTCAAAAATATCTTTCAATGTTGTGGCATGAAGTTTGTATTTTGAGAATACTTGATCGTGGAGATAGAATACGATGGTTTGTGCAATATTTCTTTGTGAAGCATTGTCAGGTAGATGATCTTCAATATTCTGCTTCCATCTTAGAATTTCCGCAGTATATAAATCAAAATATTCTGGTTCTATTCCGCTTGCAGTTAATGCGGTTTCAATGTCAGACAATTCGTCAAATTGGTTAAGCAACATTTCTTCATATTCATTTGCGGTAATAATGAATTTTGATCTAAAGCTGTATAAAGGAGAAAACGTAATAGAACAAATCATACAGAGGATTAATACATGCTTAATCGGAATGTGAATTGTTTTCGTGTGGGATAATAAAATTATAATTTTTGTCATGGTTTTCTCTGTCCGATTCTTGAGGAATAGTTATATTACTGTTTTCTGTATTTTCTGAAACAGCAATAGGGATATTTTTTTTAATTTCATGATAAAATTTTATCATAATTATTGTTAATATGATGCGTGCTATGCTTGAAATAAAAGGTGGTGTGAACAAACTTAACAACGTTGTTGCAAATCCTATTTCTCCAAAAATTTGTATGAAGGCTGATTTGCTTTGAGTTAGGATTTTTATATACTGTACAATAAGAAAAAGAGTAAATGCAAAATGATAGCTTAATGGTTTGTTTGATACTGCACTGATAATCATATTAATCAATAAAATCAAATCCAATGGGTAAAGCATCTCTTTTTTTTGATCAAGGAATATGGTTAATGCATACAATACAACTCCCATAATCGAAAGAGGAAAATATAAATACGGAAGATTGAGTGTCAGCGGCGGGATTGTAAAGAAAATGGCAACAATACGGTAAATATACATTAAACATCCTTTTTAACTAATATAATAGTACATCATACTAATTAAATATAACATATTTTTAATTTTTTTAAAAGATTTATAAGAGAGAAATTTTAGTTATTTACGGAATAATAAACGTTGTTATTTTTGAGAAATTATGCTAAAATTATCCATAATAATAACAGGTAAACTAGTTTATCTGCCAAATCATTATCGGAGTTATGAGTATGAAAGTTGAGCTGTTATTTGTTTCACCTGACGCAGAAAAAATTTGTGAATCGAGTGCAAGAGAATGTTATGATTCTCATGATAAAATGACGGAGATTAGCCGAGAAAGGATGCTTCCTGCGTTGTTAAAGGCTGGTCATTTGTCTATTTTTGAACACGGGGCTGCAAGTTTTCGTATC
Source organism: Brevinemataceae bacterium (assembly GCA_051647535.1). Classification (GTDB taxonomy): domain Bacteria; phylum Spirochaetota; class Brevinematia; order Brevinematales; family Brevinemataceae; genus Brevinema_A. The sequence continues at coordinate 2,334 of JBOFEA010000016.1, read as the reverse complement.
AGCGGGATCAGCCGAGCTTTGTCGCATCAACTTGTTAGACATAGATTAAGTTCATTCAGCCAGCGTTCTCAAAGATATGTTAATGAAGCAGAATTTGAATATGTTGTTCCGCCTGCTGTCTCTGAAAATGCTGAAGCTGAATCGATTTATCGTCAAACAATGGAATATTTATGCAACCAGTATTCCAAATTGATTGAATTAGGTATTAAAAAAGAAGATGCGCGATTTCTTTTACCTAATGCTTCCGAAACAAAGCTTGTAATGACTGCTAATTTTAGACAATGGCTTCATGTGATTGATATGCGTGTGTCAAGAGGTGCTCAGTGGGAGATTAGAGAGTTGTTGACTACCATATGGAAAGAACTTTACAAACATGCACCAAATGTATTTTCTGATCAATATTTTGAGTTTTGGAGTAAGGATCCTGAATTTAAAAAGCAAATTTTTGAAACAAGAATCAAATAAATGCCCCTCTTTGACAATGATTCATTATATACCAAGGATCAACCATTAGCAAGACGTATGTCTCCAAAAAATATTCAAGAATATCAGGGACAACGCCATTTGCTGGCGAAGAATATGCCTATTGAAGCAATGATCCAATCCAAGACAGTTCAATCAATGATATTTTATGGTCCGCCGGCTTCAGGGAAAACAGCATTGTCTCGGATTATTTCGGATTCTATAGATGCCCGATTTGTTTCTGTAAATGCATTAACACTGAATAGTGATGATATCCGGCAGATTATTACTGAAGCCGCCCGCAACAGAGCCGGAAACCAAAAAACAGTCTTATTTGTTGATGAAATACACAGACTTTCTAAACCCAAGCAGGATGCATTTTTGGATGTACTTGAATCGGGAATGATTATTTTGCTAGGGGCAACAACCGAAAATCCATATTTTGTATTGCAGCCTGCTTTTCGTTCCCGATTGTTGATTTTTGAATTTTTTTCTTTGACAAGAGATCAGTTGAAGCAAATTTTAATGCGTGCCTTATCCGAAGATATTTTTTTAAAAACACTGAATTTAACATTATCTGAGGAAGCTGAATATTTTTTATTGGATCATTCTTCAGATCCCCGTAATATGCTTACTATTCTTGAAACAACGGTTCTTGCTAAGAGTTTGGCTTCAAGTATTATTTCTTTAGAAGATTTGAAAAAAACCATTCAGAAATCCGATACTGTTTACGATTCCAAACAAGCTCATTATGATATTATTTCAGCTTTTATCAAAAGCATTAGAGGAAGCGATCCTGATGCGGCTTTGTATTATTTGGCGGTGATGATTGAATCCGGAGAAGATCCTGCTTTTATTTTCAGAAGGTTGTTGATTTTAGCTGTTGAAGATATCGGATTGGCTTATCCGGAAGCGGTTAGTATTGTTCATGCTTGTGCCGAATCTTATCAAAAAATCGGTATGCCTGAAGCTCGATACCATTTGGCTCATGCTGTTTTATTGTTAGCCGGTCTTCCTAAAAGTAATTCTGCTTTGGCTATTGATGATGCTCTACAGTTTGTCAAACAAGGCAACCGAATTCCTATTCCTGATTATCTTAAAGATACACACAGCTTTTCAAAACAACATACTTATTTATATCCGCATAATTATCCTAATCATTTTGTTGACCAAAAATATATGTCCAATCCTGTTTCATTTTATCATCCTCAGAATTTGGGATTTGAAAAAAGAATTGGGGAAAATTTGTCTGCTTTATGGAAAAATCGAAAATCTTATAATATCTTAAATTCTATTAATGATAAAAATGAAATTTCCGATAATTGACTTATAGAATATAATTGACTTATTCTTTGTAGTATCGGACGGATGATAAAATGAAAAATTTTAAAATTTTGTTATTACTTGGGGGATGTTGTTTGACGGGATGCGGACCTTCTCCTATTGCCTTATGGCTTCAAGAATATGAGGTGCTTTTGATGCAGGCTTCCAAGCTGGCAGAGCAAGCTCCTTTTTCTTCGGAATTAGACCAAACTTATCAACAAATCGCTCAGAAAGAAACCGAAATTGACGCACTTCTTCAAAATTCTTCTGTTCAGGATCAAATGTCTTTTTTATCGAAATATTATGATATGCGGGTAAGAATTTATTATCGTATTAATGAAGGTTCTTAATGACACTGTTTATGTGTATGGTTTGTCAACCTTTTCTTTTTTTTAATAAAAATTACAAACATTTTTCTATCATAGAATCCTTTTGAATATTTAAATACTTATATATTATAAAAGCAGAGTATTCTTAATAAGAAAAAATGTGTAAAATAATATTCTAAGGAGAAAAAATGAAATATTATGTTCTTACGTTAATGATGTT
>JBOFEA010000015.1:0-130220 GCA_051647535.1 Brevinemataceae bacterium | reverse complement strand
AGTTCGTCATAGTATTCGAACCACTTCCACAAGCATTCGCTTGTTTTTAAAAAAATTAAAAATTATGCTGTCTGCATAGACCTTCAAAATTATACGAGCCCATGTTTTTCTTAATATTTTCCAAGATAAATTGAGACTCTAACTGCGGATTTAATATTTCACCGATTCTTCTAGTTATTGTTTTACCGTTAGATAATTCAAATACTTCGTCTTTCATTGCTATTGCCGGTAAATTCAACACTTCCCACTTTTCGTTTTCTTGAACAAAACTGCAAAGATCATCCGTATGAACCCTCTGCATTACGATAATGATCACATCCGTATTTTTGTTGTCAAGCCTGCTATATAAAGTGTTTGCGTACCATTGATTTATGGATTTTCGCTTGGTTTCGGATAGGGCATCCTGAGGTTTGATCGGATCATCGATAATGATAAAATTCCCGCCACGTCCTGTCAAGGTACCGCCAACAGACGTCGCTAAGCGATACCCGTTTCTTGTGGTTTCGTATTCCGTTTCCGTACGTTTATTGGGATTGATTCTCGTTAATGGAAACAATTCTTTATACCATTTTGTATCCATCACTGCTCGACAGTCCCGAGCATGTTTGCTCGCCAATTCATCGGAATAACTCGTCGTAATAATCCGTTTGCTCGGATCTTTTCCCAAAATCCACGCCGGAAACGCCACACTCGTACAAATACTCTTCAAACTGCGTGGAGGCATATTGATAATTAATCTCTTGATCTTTCCATGATAACATTTCTCCAACCTATCTGTGATCAATTCAATATGCTTACTGTGAATATAGGGCTGGGAATTGTCTATACTTTTATAAACCTTCTCAATAAAAGAACTTAGATTGTTCCTCAATAAAGCTCTAAGAAGACGTTCTTGTTCTTTAACATTACTCATCAGTATTCCCCATATATCGTTTTAAAATTTCCATATCCTCCGCATGAAGTTCGGGTGTTGCAACTTCCACTTCATCTCCCACAATATTGGTAATAAGACGCAGCAAGGCTTGCATGGTATTTTTGTCACCTTTTAAGGTGTTGTTTACTAATGTTTTAATAATCGCCTCTTGCTTGGTAATTTTCTTCGTTTTCCCTTTTTCCTGAATCGTCATTTTCTCTTCAAGTTCTTTCTTCAAAATCGTCCTCAAATTCTTACTGCCCTTAGGTCTGCCTTTGGTATTTCCTGACACTCCCTTCCGGAATTGAGAACTTTTTGGAGGCTGCTTATAACCGATTTTTTCTTCTATAATGGCTTCTTTGCTCTTTCTAGACATTGATCTTCTCCTGAGAAACTCTTTCCAATAGCACAGCTTTTTTCTTCGATAATTTTTCATATCTATAGATAATAACATCGCCATATTTTTCATCAAACTCAATAATTCGAGCCTGTCTCTTTGTTTTCTCACAAGCCAGCAAGGAGCTGCCACTGCCTCCAAACACATCTAGCACAATATCTCCCACCTTGGAACAGTCCATTATCGCATCGGCAACCATTCTTGTCGGCTTCACTGTCGGATGGAGTCCCCAACCGTCTTTGCCTTTACGCATGCCGGCATAATTCCAAACATTGGTTCTATTTCTACCATGCTTCCCAAGCTCAATATTATTGGTATATTCGCCGTCGCCGTACTTAAAAACAACCAACTTCGTTGGATTTCAATAACCATAGCCTTGTACTCGAAGAGTATTCCAGACACAAATATTCTTCAATTTCAAGTACAATTTCTCACCAACTGTCTGCAATTCTAATAGATAACGCCAATCCATACAGATATAATGAATGCTCCCATCCTTAGAAAATTTCGTGACATTGCACAAAGCTTTTTCCAAAAAATTCATAAATTCATTCCTACTTATCTCCCCGCTGGCATAGGCAAATTCTTCAAACTCTTTCCTTGAATTAACTCCTTTCATCGCAACATTACCTTCGATTTTATCGTTCTCGGACATCCTTGTCCTTCACGATACTTCATACATCGTGTACTCGACATTATACGGTGGATCTGTAAAAACCATATCTACCACTTCTTTACCAAGCAATTTCTGATAGCTATCTTCAAACAAAGAATCTCCTATATATAATTTATGTTCACCCAATAACCATAAATCTCCCTTATTTCCATTTATTTTTAGAATATTTAACGAACCTTGGCTATACAAATTCATGGAAAGCACTCAATGCAAGAGATTATGGAGTACCTCAAAATAGAGAGCGTGTTTTTTGCATTAGTGAATTAAATGCATCTACTCCTTTTGAATTTCCCTCTGCTATACCTTTAACAGTTACTATGAATGATTGGTTAGAAACAAATGTTGATAAAAAGTTTTATCTGACAGAAAATCAGACAACTGATTTTATTATACAACAAGATGTTTGTTATTGTCTTGATGCCAATTATTGGAAAGGGACTTTCTTGAGCGATTTTCTTACAAAAAAAAAGAAGACAAGTGGTAAGCACACAACAATTGGAGAATGGGAGATACAGAGCAAGAAGATTAACCTCTGCGGAAACTTGGAGATTTATGGGGTGTTCAGAACGCGATTTTGCAAAAGCTCAGCAAGTCGTTAGCAATACTGCTCTCTATCGCCAAGCGGGTAATAGTATTGTTGTGCCTGTGTTAGAAGCCATTTTTAGAAAATTATTTAAATAATAAAAACGAATAAGGTAGAGTTACTATTAGTAAAGAACGGATTATTGAATTATTTAGACAAAATGTAAAAAATAAATTATCGGATACAAGTGCTTCTAACACTAAACATGATGGTAAAGAAGGTCATTGGCTAGAAAGGCAATTTGGGATTAGTGCCAATGCAGACAATCGAGCTGATTTGTTTGGCTATGAATGGAAGAATTCAACAGCATCAAAAACTACCTTTGGCGATTGGTCTGCTAATGAATATATTTTTAAAACTGGTGCGTATGTGGACTGCTTTATTGGCAAGAATTATAAAGAAAGACAAGACAGTTTTTGTGTAATTTTTGGAAAACCCAACGAAAATAAAAATCATCGCTTCTCTTGGTCTGGCAGTCCAGTTCCTAGAATTAATGTATATAACTCATTTGGACAAAAATTAAAGATAACTGAGAATAACGATATTGTTGCTTTATATAGCTATAGCCAAGACCGTCGTCCTGACAAAAATCAAGTTGTGCCTATAAAATTACAACAAGAAAATCTCATTTTAGCACGTTGGTATGGAACTACATCTCCTACAAGAAAGCGATCAGATAAATGCTTAAAAGAAAAACTCGATGATAAATTTAATAACCTTGGTTGGTTTACTTGTAAAAAGGGAGAAGATGGCTCCTATTAACAAATTTGTTTTGGGAAACCTATGAATTATAATAACTGGATTAAACTTGTTCAAAATGGGATTGTGTTTTTTGATAGTGGTATGTATCAAGGTAATGCTCGCCCTTATTCACAGTGGAGAGCCAACAATAGCTATTGGGATAGTTTAATTACGGAGCGCTATGAATGAAAATCAAATCTATATCTATCAAAAATTTTCGTTCCCTTCAAGATATTACTATGGAATTAGAAGACTCTACTACTCTTGTTATTGGAAAAAATAATACCAGTAAAATATCCATGTTTGTATTATTAGATATGTTTTTAAATAATACAAACTTTTCTGTCGAAGACTTCAATCTCCATTATTTAGCTGATAAAACACGCGAATTATCAACCATTACGGAGAATAACTTGCTTGAATTTGAGCTGAAGTTTTCTTTAGAACTAATCATAGAATATTCTGATCAGGATAATATTAATCAACTATCATATGTTCTTCCAAGCCTTTCAGAGACAAATAATCAAATACATATAAAATGCGAATACACCTTAATCGACTCTAAAAAGACAGAGTTTTATGATCGTTGGAAACAATTTATTGATAATAGGGGAGATAACGATCTATTTATATTTTTAAAAGAGTTAGGATTAACAAATTACTTTATAAAACAATACTATTCTATTGATACAGAGCATAGCTATAAACAAATAATCGAATTGAAACAACTCACAGATGTTATATCACTTGAGTTTATTCACGCCTCAAGAGAAGTTAATAGCTCTGATAATACAAAAAACATAGCCCCTCTTACCAAATTGCTAGATTCTCTAAAAGGAAACTTAGATCAGACTACCACAGAAGATTATCAAAACAAAATAAATTATATTTTACAAAACTTGAATTCAGCAATAAATGATCAATATAGTACAACTCTAAAAACAGTAACACAGGATTTACTTACATTTACCAGTCTTAATACTAAAGCTATTTCTGAAATTAATGAGCAAAATATATCAAATTATACAAATACTCGATTTATATACTCGACTGAGCAAGGAGCTTTACCCGAGCATTACAATGGTCTAGGGTATTTAAATTTTATTCATATGATATTAAATATACACACCTCCAGTAATAGATTAAATGGCTCTGGCACCCCCATTAATCTACTCATTATTGAAGAACCTGAAGCACATTCACACCCTCAAATGCAATATACATTTATTAAAAATATTACTGACACTATCAAAAAAATAGGTATACCTATTCAAACGTTAATATCAACACATTCTGCTCATATTATTTCTCAAAGTGATTTTTCTTCAATTCGCTATTTGCAAAAGCAAGATAATGATGTTTTACTAAAAACATTAAAGAATTAAAAAATTCTATGCAAAATGATTTTCACTTTCTGCATAAATACTTAACCACACAAAATACAGAACTGTTTTTTACGGATAAAGCAATATTTGTTGAAGGTACAACGGAACGTATTTTACTGCCAGCTATGATGAAAAAAATTACTCCATCAGAAAATAATGTCCCATTGTATAGTCAATATATTTCCATTATAGAAATGGGTGGTGCTCATGCCCACATATTTAACCAGTTTTTAGATTTTATTGGGGTAAAAACCCTTATAATTACTGATATTGATTCATGCAAAGATAATAGAGGAAAGTGTTGTGTAGTAGAGGGCACTCATAGCAGCAACAGTGGGCTCAATTATTTTTTCAAAAATCAAGAAACACCTCCTTCCTTGAGCGAACTTATTTCTAAGACGGCTGAACAAAAAACATTTCAATTTCAAGGTAATACATGTCAACCTAAAGAAGAGGGTACTGTCAGAATCGCTTACCAGACTGAGGAAGGCAACTATCATGCACGAAGTTTTGAAGATGCCTTCCTCCACTGTAATAGAGATTTTATTACAAACAATACAGAGTTGAAGAACCATTTCTCACAAAACAATAGAGAAAATATAGCTGAAGAAAATGCATATATCCTTGCTGAAAGCCTTCATTCTACTAAAGCAGAATTTGCTACTTATATTCTCTATTTCTCATCAGAAGACTATTCTAACTGGAATATTCCTCAATATATTAAGGAAGGTTTAGAATGGCTTCAGCAATAGAGTGTATTATTAAATGTTGTAAGAATAAGGGAAATTTTGTACTAAATGGTGGAGCTGGCAGTGGAAAAACTTATACTCTAGGGCAAACATTAGATCATGTTTATAATGAATCCCCAAAAGTTAAAGTAGCATGTATTACTTATACAAATGTCGCAAAAAATGAGATTAATGAACGTTTTTCTCAATATGGCACAATCGCATATACAATACATGAATTTCTATGGGAACAAATCAAAATGTTCCAACAAGACTTAAAAACAACACTTATTAAATTAGTAACAGACAAAACAATTAAATACAATAAAGATGGAGATAAACCTCCAATAACAGATATTTTAAATTCTGATATAAAAATCAATTACCAGGATTATAAAAAGTTAGAAGATGGTGTGTTTTCACACGATGATTTGTTGAAAATTGCTGAATATATGTTTGCTAATTATTCTCTCTTATCTCGTATTATTGCTGATAGGTATGATTATATTTTTATAAATGAATATCAAGATACAAATAAATTAACTATTAAGATATTTTTAGAACACATTCAATCTCATCCAAACAAACCTATTATTGGTTTGTTTGGGGACAGTATGCAAGCAATTTATCAAACAGGAATCGGAGATATTAACTCATACATAGAAAACGGTGTTGTTACTAATATTCCCAAAGAAGATAACTATCGTTGCTCTGTATCTGTAATAAATGCGATTAACCAACTCAGACTAGATGATTTAACTCAACAACCAGCTGGCGATAACCTACAAGGTTCAACGACATTTTTATATTCCACCAACGGTTTATTAAGTAAAGATATTTTATCCCATTCTATATTTTCAGATTGGAACTTAGATTCATCGAAGCTCACTAAAATTTTATACTTAACCCATAGACTTATTGCTACAGAAATGGGATTTCCTGATTTATTTGTATTATATAACAAGAAACTAACTGAAGACTCTTTACCTAAAAGTGTGGATCATCTGTTAAAATTACAAGAAATAATTGAGCTTTATAATAATGATAGCGTTAAGGGGTTTTTACAAAAATCAAAATTTATAATTTCTCTGGCATCTGATAAAACTGTACTAAAAACATATATGGATTATTTAAATTCTCCTAATATAACAATTGGAGAATGGATTAATCATGCCCATACTAATAATATTATTCACCGAGATGAGGCATTTCTTGAATATATCAATCAAGATGACTCTCATAAAGAAAAATATAATACTCTCTCCCAGATTCAAACAGAAGAAATTAGAAAATACTATGATTATCAAAATGCAACTGCTATTTTTTCTACTCAGCATAGTATTAAAGGAGCTGAATTTGATAATGTTCTAGTAATTATGGATAATGGTAATTGGAATCTGTATAATTTTAACTATCTTTTTGAAAAGGAAACTGATAAAAAATCTGTAGTTGATAGAACACAAAAACTTTTCTACGTTGCTTGTTCTCGAGCAAAGAATAATCTAGTTGTATATTTTGAAAATCCTAGCCAAGAAGTTTTGACACAAGTTAACCAATGGTTTGAAAATGTTGTAAACATTTAAATAAGGAAGTTATAATCATGGCAGAAGAAAACTTATATTAAGTTATACAAAATTAAAATTATGATAACGATATGGGATTTATAATTTTTGTTTATAGCTTACTCTTAAATGATTCTGAATATAATACTTCTAATCAAACATTTTATTATAGTCAAAGAAGATGTAAATAAAAACGAAATCAAAGCCCTTGATACTGCTCAGGTTCTTAGTATTGGACTTGGTGTACTATAGAAATGGACTTGGTGTACAGAAAAAAAATGTAGAACATCTTACAATGACCGTAAAAACAGAGGAAATTAAATAAAACACACCCTCATATACTCAACCTTCTAGACTAAAGACCACTCTAGTTTATGTAAATCTAGGGTGGTCTTTTTTTATTCGTATAATATAAGGTAAAACACCCTGTTTTGACGGCATACAGAGTAGAGTATAGAATAATTATAAGTTTTTCATGGTAGTTATCTTGTGAGTATTAAAAATAAAGGACTTCCGAGGTTAAAGGTGTTTTTTCACCTGTTTTATTAGGTGTTATCGGTGTTTATAGTAGTGCAGAACCATACTTCTATTAGTGCAATACCATATTATACTGAACATCCACGATGGAAGTTTTTGGCATGTATACGACTGGGAAAACAAAAAACACAATATCAAGACCTGGCTCGAATACCGGATTCCGAAAATCAAAAAAAATATGCGGAATGATATAAAAATACAGAGCAGCTGCAGCTTTTAGGGTGGACGGTTCTGCGTTTTTGGGATTTTGAAATCAAAAAGAATTTGCAGCAGTGTATTGATAAAATTATTTGCTGTCTTGAAATCAAAAAACAAAATGATAAAAAGTGATTTTATTGTTTCTGCAACGATCTGTTTTTGAGATAAATTATTATTTATTTTTCTTCGGATAAACACTGTTTTTCAAATAATTTCTCTTGTTTTACACGATGTGGTCGATAATTTATTTTTCTGCACAAATTAAAGAAGTCTTTGTATTTTATCTATGGTGTATGCCGGCGTTCGTTCATGGGGAAACTTTTCGGCATCCGTATTGCCTTGTCGGTTCGGGTATAGTGCTACCCTACGCATGTAGTTGTACCTTCGCTTGCAGACGCCCTGTCTGCTCAGGGTACTACGGTATCTATGCCTTGACAATAAACTAACCCCATTAGTATAATATCTAACGGGGTTAGTTTATTTAGAGGTGTTTATGAAATTTTACTTATTATTAATTATTTTGTTATTAAATGGGTGTGCTGACAATAAGAAACAATCTGCTGATCAATCTCAAATCGCTGCATCTGGCAATACTCAGGTCAATAATGAAATTTCCAATTCCAATGATGTTTTTATTCTGGACTCCCGCTCTCATAAAATCATTAGTAATATTCCTTCTTTGAATATATCTACTAATCCTACTTTTCTTAACTCAAATTCCAATTATGTTTTATCCTATGGCCTCACTCCGGAAGTGTATTTACTTGAAACTCTAAATAATCTTGAACGCTATGGCTACTATTGGGAATATATATCTTTTGGATCTGAAGATTCTATACTAGATGGAAAAATCTCTAATAATACTTATTATATATATGGTGATACCGTATGGTATATATCTATGTATTACTCTCCTCAAAATAATAAATATTATATTGTTCAAGATATTGAAATAGTTTCTAATGTACATACATTATTTTCTAATATTAATACTAATATTCAAGAACCATTTTTCTTTGAACTTTATCGAGCATATCCTGAGACCAATATTATCTATATCGCTGATATATCAACAAATGAACGACTATACTATAAGCCTGATAATAACTCTTATTTGGTAAAAACTCTGAAACTAATAAAAGATTCCCAGTATAAACATACTATTATTTCTGATAGTGGTATCATATATTCTAACACAGAAGGTTTAATCTTCTCAAGAGATGATAGAACATTTGAACCTTATATACTCGAATTTTAAGAACCTATATCAGAGTAATATGAAGATGAGGATTATTAATACTATCGGTAATACCTTTACTATTTAAATATTGTTGAGAAATATATCTAGTTATATCATTCAACCCAAGATCAAAGGCTTCTCCTGTCGTATGACGGGAAGGATTTCCCATATCGTTGTGCATTCCTAATGTTAGAAGATGCTGACACATCATTCTATTTTTATAAAACACAGATTTTACTAATTCTCTTCCGTATAACTTTCCATTTATTTTTATATTATCTCCATAAGATAAATCAAGTGGATAAGAGGTATTTTCTGGAGGAATTAAAGAGATAATAATATTAGCATATTTAGGATAGTTATTAATTTCATCTTCATTAATTTCTCCATCATACAAATTTTGCACAATTTTTATATAAGGGGTTGCGTTATAACCCTTATCATAATACTGAAACATATTAGTAGACCATTCCAACATATCACACATAATCCTAGCTTGATCGGCTTTTGTTCTGAAGCCGCTGGTGATGTTGACAGGATAGTATTTTGAGCCTAGATCGTGGAAGATATTTTGGAGAAGAGCGATAAATTTAGTTTTGGTATTGCTTTGTACTCCGGATTCGTTAAATATACTATGACTGTTTGAAGTGATCAAAATTCTCAAGCTGTCAGAACAGCCCGCATCAAATAACAAGGTCTTCGCACCCAGTTTATGCAGCGAATGAGACAATATCAGCAAATCTTTCCCGTATTTTAGGTCGTTCCGACTTTGCTCGAACTGCTAAAGCTGTTCAGCGTTGTAAATGACTTTGTAAAGCTTTCAGCGAGTTGGGATAAAGTGTCGCCATGTTTGATCTCATATACTTCCTTCTTGAAATCATGTCGCTGATCTGTGAACTACTAAAACCAGCCATAATATACCCTCATAATAATTTATTTTATTGATAACATTATAAATAACAAGATATTTCTTCGTTTTTTAGAAAAATGAAAGCCTTCAGGCGAACAATTTTTCTTATACAGATTTCATGAAATGATGATCTGTACTCCTCATTACCAAAGAATTTGGGTCAGTGTATTGATAAAATTATTTACTGCCTTGAAATCAAACAACAAAATGATAAAAAATGATTTTTATTTTCTGCAACACTCTGTTTTTGAGATAAATTATTGTTTTTTTTTCTTCGTATAAATACTATTTTTCAAATGATTTTTATTGTTTTACACGATGTAGTCGACAATTTGTCCCGTAAAAAATAAATAAAGCTTTGCACTGTATCTATAGTGTTTGCTAGCGTTCGTTCGTGGGTGACTTTTCAGTATCCGTACCGGCCTGCGTTTATAGTTGACAACAAAACATCTCTATACTATAATTATATAATGGGGTTGTTATAGGAGTTATTATGAAATTTTACTTATTATTAATTATTTTATTAATTGGTGGCTGTGCAGAGAAACAAACTTCATCCGATGTTGGAAACTCTCTCTGAAAGCTCTCTGCCAATTCTGACAAAGTTTCTCCGCGTCGAACTTCATAGCGTCTTCTTGAAATCATATCGCTGATTTTCAAGTCTATCATAAGACTATACACCCGCAGACCCTGTACGAGGGCGATGATGAAAAACTTGCCATAATTCATTACCTCATAATGATGATTTTATTGACAATACTGCAAATAACAAGATATTTCTTCGTTTTTTAGAAAAATGAGAGCCTTCAGGCGAACAATTTTTCTTATACAGATTTTCATAACGTGAAAATCTGTATTCCTCATTACCCAATAAATATTTCATTTAAATATTTCATTATACGTTATTTAATTATCAATATTGGCTAATATTATATCATAATATCATCTGTGTTTGCAATGTTTTTCGATCACATTCCAGCAAATATAAAAATATAGAGGAGACATAGTTATTAATTTTTCAATATACGAAATCCTCATGTATTTTTGCTTACGTCTCTTTGGTATACAATCTTTACAGAGAATATTCTATTATTAACTATATCATTTTCTATTGTCAGTCACCTTGTAAAAGACCTCAATAATTTATACTTTCATTATCAAAATCCTATTAATTTGTGGAACAAACAGTCAGATCATTCCCAAACCATAAACAGATCTTAATAATAGTAAGGCTTATACCGATAGTACAATCTATTAAATATTATTTTTTATATTATTATTATCTGTAGTCAAAATAAGTGACAAATCCTTAGTGTTTTAACTAAAAAATATTACTCAAATATTCAAGTGCTGGATAACAATATTTTTTGGATTGAAATACAGGAAATTTAGCAGATTTAGAAAATTCTGAAGCTTATCATAATACTTTAAAATATATTTAATAGATTTTTATAGCATGAAGGGAAATAAAAACAATGATTAATAAAAAATATGACTTGATAATTATAGGTGCAGGAGCAAGCGGTGTTATGGCGGCAATATCTGCTTTGAAGTGTCATAACACTGTGCTTGTAATTGATAATCAAGATGCTCCGCTTAGGAAAGTTAGGATATCCGGTGGCGGTAGATGTAATTTTACAAATCTTGATATGTCAGCCGATCATTATGTTTCAGAAAATCCTAATTTCATTAAGTCTGCAATTAAGCAATTTAAAGTTTCTGATTTTCTTGCTGAAATGGATAAACACAACATTCCATATTATGAAAAAAAATTGGGACAAATATTTTGCAAAAATAAATCGAGTGATATTATTAATTATTTACTGGATCAATCAAAAGACGCAGATTTTTTGTTTAATACAGACATAACATCCTTACAAAAAAATAATAATATATTTGAAATTAAAACAAGCAAGAGTTGTTTTAATTCTACATCTGTAATAATATCAACGGGGGGAATATCATATCCTAACATCGGTGTCAGCAATTTTGCAGCAGAAACGGCAAAAAACTTTGGGTTGAAAGTTATAGATTTTAGTCCTGCACTTGTTCCATTAAGATTGCAAAATCCGTATTCAGAGCTTGTAGGGACAGCTTTGTACTGTAAAACAAGTATTGGTAAGAAGTTTTTTTATGACGATATGTTGTTTACTCATAAAGGGTTAAGCGGACCGGCGATACTAAAGATTTCATCGTATTGGAGTAAGGGTATATCTGTGAGCATAGATTTATTACCAAATGAAAATATAAAGCTGCTCATTAATCAAGAAAGATCTTCAAAGAATAAACAAACTATCCAGTCTTTCATGAAAAATTATTTTTCTGCAAAAGTTGCTAGTTGGATTTTGGATCAAACAAATATCGATAATAAAAATATTCAAGAATTATCCAATCATCAAATTGAATTGCTGTATAATTTTATACATTCCTTTACGGTAAAGCCAGTAGCCGATATGGGATATGAGCTTGCAGAAATAAGCAAAGGCGGAGTAGACACTAAAGAATTATCATCAAAAACTTTTGAATCCAACAAAGTCTCAGGGCTGTATTTTATAGGCGAAGCCATAGATATAGCCGGAAATCTTGGCGGATACAATATATGGTTCGCATTTGCCAGTGGATTTATAGCTGGAAAGTGCCAGACCGATAATAAATCTTGTTAAAAACTCTGCTTCACAGAAATTTACTCAAAGTAAAAATAGTAGTGTTGATATTCTAATTAATCAATGTTTTTAGAGTGAAGAGCTATAAGGTAATGTTTTGATATAGTTTTCCATGTAGTCCCAGTCGGGATTACCTTGAGAGTCTACAGGGAGTTTTATGATAGAATCTCGCATTCTATCTAGCCCCCATCCTCGTCCAAAATTATATCGATATTGCTCTTCTTTAATTAGTGTAACTAAAAACATTGCTATATACTTGTTTAATGTGCAGGTCTTCAATTGTAATAAATTAGCTGTGCTTTTAGCAGAAAATTTACCCGATTGAAAAAATGTTTGTCCACAACCTGTATTTCCACCATTACCGACAGTTATAAACAGGCCCTCATAATCATAGAATGAAACATATTCACCTCCACAACCATTATCATTTTGAGATGCTCCTATTAAAGGATATTCAAAATTTCCTATTGAGGTTTCATCGTACTTACTGTTTCCCCTAGAAATCTCAAAAATCTCATCATAGCGAAATTCTTTCCACGTACTCGTATCGATTTTTGGGGTGTCTTGAGATATAATAGGCTTATCACTAGGTACTTCAAATTGAGTAGTATAAACCCACTCAGGGATTTCAGAGCGATCAGGGATTAATAAATCTTTTAATGTTGAGTTAGCTTGTCGACCATAGTTATATTTATATTTATTTGCTCTTAGACAAGTGCAATAAAATAACATTTCATTATCTGTCATTTCTTCTTTTGGTGTTAAGTAAAACAAATCACGTCCACTATAATATGGTTCTTTTTGGTAAAATGATTCCATTACAGAACCACCCCCAGCGACTGAAATTGTATGAGCTGGATTAGGTTTTATATTTTTTATTGGCAATACATAAGCACTGATCCCATTATTACTAGTAGTTCTTGAAACAAAAGGAATACCACTATCTGAATCACATTCAGTCAATACATTTAATTCTAAATTAACACCATATTTAACATCAAATAAATCACTAACTGTCACTAGTTTCATTTCTATCACCTTGCATTACTAAAAAGCTTGCATATTTACGGAGTGTTTCTTTAAAATCTTCTTGAGTGAGTTGAGTATAGTCGGTTTCCATATAAGCCTCAGCACACCACTCGTCATCGCCTGTCACTTGTTGTAATACAGATAAACCACTTTTGACTTCTCTATTCGTATACAAATCTAAAAATTCTTGTTTAATATCTTGCCACTTTCCTCGATAGTCAACACGCCCTACATTTTTACGTTTTTCAAAACCGTCATCTTTTAAATAACCAAACCATGTTTTTTTATTTGTAGGATGGGGACTATGTGCTTTAAAAATCATAATACAAGTAACTACACCTGTTGGATAAAATAAATCATCAGGCATAGAAATAACAGCTTCTAAAGTGTGCTTTTTTAAAATTCTATTTCTGATTTGTTTGGTATCTGATTTAATACCACAGCTCATCTGTACAATAGCACAACATAAACCGTCAGTCTGTACCAGATTACAGGCTCTTTCAATAAATTCTAATTGGACAATTTGGGAAGCCCCTTTTTTATAAGGTGGGTTTAATAATGCTTTATTTAAAGGTTTGTTTGATAGTGATTTTTGATTTTCAGATGATAAATCAAAACTATTTCCTTGTATAACATGAGATTTACCATCACCATGTAATATCATGTTCGCACATGCTAAAGCATGAATGTTGGCCTGTAACTCAATACCTACAAGATGTTTTTCTTTGATTTTTTTGATAATTTCTTGATCACCTTTCGCTTTTTCTATCATTTTAGTCATCGCAGCGATTAAAAATCCACCAGTTCCACAACATGTATCAACTACCGTATCAATATGGTCTTTACTGACTTTTAAGTCCACTAATTCACACATCAAATCTGTGACATGAGGTGGTGTCAATACAATCCCTAAATTGCTATCGTTATTCGCATATCTTAAAAACTCTGTATACATTTCTCCGATAGCGTCGATAGTATTACCTTTATTGGCATTGAGATATTGTTTTACATTTGTATTAATATCTGTAATAATTTGCTCTAATTTTTGAGGTTGTTGTTTTACTTCTAATGATTCATCAAACTCAGTTAAATCATGGTGTAATTCTATAAATTTATATTGTTCTGTGAGAGTATCTTTTTTTAATAAAGCAACATTTTTATCTGATAATTCACTAGTGATTGTATTTACAAGGGATTTTGCTAATTTTTCAGGGCTTTGTTTTTTTCCATCTTTATCGACGGCATTATATCCTTTTTCAAATTGAGGGTTGTCTAATGCTAATAAAATACCACTCATCAAAAACACTCGTTTGTCTTCAGGAACATTATATTTATGTAAGTCAACATTTAATTTTTGAGCAAATTTTCTTAATTCTTCTAAAGCTACAGTTTTAACAATAGTAGGTTGTAAAATTTCTTGTAATTCTTCTATTTTATAAAAATGATCTTCTTTGAAAGATAAAGAATTATCTTCATGTCCATTTTTCCAATAAGAATAAGAGATTTTTAAATCTTTCTCATCTTCACCACTTACAGCAATAGCAATTACATCGTATTCTTTTGACAAGTACGAAGCATACAATTTCACTCCATCAACGGCATATTGTGAATATTGATCGCCTGTTTTGCTCTCATGATATTTTGTTTCTGCTTTACATTCTATAACTAGCAATAAATTATCATAAGGCTTTACGAAATCAGATACTAAAAATTCTGGTTTACCTAATCCACTGCCAGATTTGGAAGCATTTTTTAATAATTTTTGTATTTTAGGACTTTTAGATTTTTGTTCTTCAACTTTTAATTTTTCGTATAAAGAATCCGATTTTAACCAATCTCTAACTATGTCTTCTGTGATTCGTTCATTAACAGAGGACATTAAAATCTCCTCTTATTAATTATATTACTATCTGTCTGTCTGTCCATATTGTATATACCTTTTTTGTTTGTCAAATTTAATTCTATTATATATCGGGTTTATTATCAATTTATTTAGTTTTAAGCCCTATTCTATATAATTGCGAAATATTTTAATAATAATTGGACTAAAATTTATTATATTATATTTATAGACATATTTTATAAGGAGTTTTTTATGAAAACTAACATAATAAATTATTTAATTATTTTATCTGTTTTGCTAGGATCTTGCACTACAGCACCGGAAGAAGGGAATACTACTACTATACCTGACATTAAACCTGACATTACACCGGAAGCAAAAGAATTTATTGAAAAATTTAATAATAAGAAATACTATTCTTACTCTAATAATATATTAAGTAAAAAATTACTTACATTTAACAATACAGGTGAATTTGTAATAGGTGATACTTCTACGGCAAAGATGTTTGATTCAGTTAATGGAGACAGATTTATACTTGCAAAGGAAGATTTAAGCAACGCCACAGCTTATACCGGATACACCATGCAAGATACTCAATTAATAAAACATGGGGTAATAAACACTGGTGGTAAACCTGAAGAATCACTAGTTCGAATGTTTTCCAAAGAAAATATAAACTGGGATACTACTATTGGTAATCTTCCGACTCAAGCTGAAATAATAGGTAAAACAAAATAATTCTACTTTAGAAATAGTGATATATAATAAAAAAGAGGTTCGTTAGGAGCCTCTTTTTTAATTTGAGAGATTGTAATATCAAATTTAAGGAAGTAATAAACTAATTATGTTAACAAAATATAATGAATTTATTGTAAGTAAGGATATATTATATAATTGTGATATTTCCTTATGTGATATTCTTTTGATTCTTTGAAGTATTTCGAATATATGATCCTGAGTTGAATATTTTATAATCAACTTGATAAATTTTATTTTCACTTTATGGGATATTTATTTTAAAAGATAACGATTTTCTTTCATCTTTTGTAAAATGAATTCTTTAGATTTTTTGATATTTGCCTGATAGTCAACAACATTATCTCCCCAAATTTCTAATACAAAAGAACCTTGATAATTGATTTCTTTTAAAGTGTGAAAAATGGAATCAAAATTTACTTTTCCTTCTCCGATGGTTAAATCTCGAAATTGTCCTAATGATGTTGGAGTGACGGGTAATGTATCTTTAAGATGGATTGCAGAGATCTGAGAAATATATTGTCTCAGTTCTTGAGGAACATCATTCCACCACGCTGACAAATTACCCACATCCGGATAAACAGTAAGCCATGGTGATTTAATTTCTTTAGTGATTTCCGCATAACGATGAATAGAATTCATAAACGGGTAATCCATAATTTCAATAGAAAGCATAATTTGACGTGTTGCAGCTTTTTCTACAGCTTTTGCCAACTCTTCTTTGAATTGATTTTTCGACTGATCGGTACTTTCTTCATAATAAACATCATAACCGGCTATTTGAATGTTGCGAATACTGCAATGTTGAGCAAAGTCTAAAGCTTTATCCATAATTTCACGAGCTTTTTGAACAGTATGAGAATCTTTAGATCCATACGGAAATCGTCTATGCCCGCGCTGAGACATATAGATACAATTGGTACTTCTATATTCTGTGATAAAGCAACTAATTCTCGTTTTTGCTCTAAAGACCAATCTAATCGTGCCAAACGCTCATCGCTTTCATCAATCGACATTTCTAAAAAATCAAAACCTAACTCTTTTGTTATCGTTAAACGCTCCCCCCAAGGAATATCCTTAGGGATTGCTTTTTCATATAGTCCTAGCCACGCCATTTTATGACCACCATTTTGCCATTTCGTCTTTAAAGCCACGAGCTTCTACTATGGGATCTACTGCATCTCGAAGGGTTCGACCAGCAATAAATGCCTTCACAGGGATACCTTTGAATAAGCGAAGATCAGAAATCTCTAATCCACCGGTTACTGATACTTCAAAGCCCATTTTTGCTAAGCGTGCAATTTTTTGAATATCTATTTCCCCCCATGTTTGTCCGGCTGCTTGAGCATCACGACCACGATGATAAATAGCTTGTTTAATGCCAATTTTTCGCCATTCTGTAGCTTCTTCAAAAGTCCAATTACCAAACAGTTCTGCTTGAATATCTCCATTCGGATATTTTTGAGCTTCGTTTAATGCTGTTTCAAAGGTTGCAATAGGAGCAGCACAGATAACCGTCATCCAATTTGCTCCGTTTTCACCAATCATTGTTTTTGCTAATAATCCACCAGCATCAGCTACTTTAATATCAGACACAATAATATGATCAGGATAAAGAGCTCTCAAGGCTCGAAGTGCTTGAGTACCGGCTGTTGTCATTAGTACAGTTCCAGCTTCAATAACGTCCAATTCAGAAACTAGAATTCTAGTACTTTCTAATACATCTTCCAAAGAGGTGTTATCAAGAGCTAGTTGTAATAAAGGTAATGCCATTATATTCTCCTTATCCTAAACCATTTTCTTTGAGTGCAGTTTCGATTTCAGTTTCAGAAAGTAAGTTCTTGAGTCCCATAACATTTTTTGTATCTTTGAAATTGTCAACTAATGCCAAAGAACAAAAGATAAGATCATAATTTTTAGCAATACTTTTTGCTTCACCTAAGGTTTTGTGTTCTATTGATCCTTCAAGATTGAGTTTTTCAAGGACATTTTTTATTTTCATTTTGATGATTTGGGAAGATCCCATACCACTGATACAGCATACTAAAATTTTCATTGTTAACTCCTATTAGTTTTCTTCATGTTTCCAGTAGTGTTCTTTATTATTTTTGTATTGCAATTGTGGAATAATAAGCATTAAAATAATCAATGTTATTGATGCTACAATTGGAGCTGTTTTGAGGAAAATTCCCGCAACAAGCCAGAAAGTCGAGAAGTCAATATTTCCATGCCATCCACCATATTGATAAAGTTGGAAATACCAAGCAGCCAATGCTCCACCAACTACCTGAATAACACCTGAAATGAATGGAATGATTGTTGCCGCACGTACTCCACCACGTTTATTTGCGAAAACAGCAATTGTTGCATTATCGAAGAATAAAGGAACGAATCCCGGAATAATCATAATGGGTGATTTGAAAATCAATAACCCTGCAATAGCAATAAATTGTCCTATGCAACTACTTGGGCTCAATCGGATCTCGATATTCCTATTCAGGGAACCACTCATGCAGATTATTTCTATGGAGATGTGCCTTGTTTATCAGTGTTGTCGCAAGCAGAAGTAGAAGAATCTTATGAACACTATACAGGAATAAAAATTGTTTCAGAATTTGAAAAAAAATCTTTAAATCCAGAAGAAATAGGAGCTTGTCTTTTAACAGGTCATGGCCCATTTACTTGGGGAGCAACTGTTGATAAAGCTGTAGAAAATTCTATTGTATTAGAAGCTATTGCTCAAATGGGATTTCATACCCTATATTTAAATAAAGAAATTAAATTGCCTCAATATATCTTAGATAAACACTATCTTCGTAAGCATGGTAAAAATGCTTATTATGGTCAGAAATGAAATTTTTACTTTGTAAATTATTAAATATTTAATAATACTGTATAAGAATTGGTTAATACAATTTTTTTTGTATATTTTATAAGTTGCTATTGTTCAATTAATTTACTGTTAATTTTGTCACTTATCTATTTTCATTATGATGCACTGTTGTTTCTAGCTGGAAATCTTATATTAGTGATCGTATACATATCGAATTTAGGAATTATTCACGATCAATATATAAATATTTACCTTCTCCTAAATATTTTAACAATATAACGTATAAATATTATATAATTGTTAATTTTGTTTGAAAATATTTGGAAAATATGATATAATTATCACTATAATGTAATATAGAAGCTTTTTATTAAAAAATTAATAAGCTTTTTAATAAAATATTTTGGAGGCTAAAAATGTTATCCAATGATATATCTTATCACAATAATTCTTTGGCTGTTTCTATCCCTCTATCTTCAAACGATCTATCTCCAACAGGAGTCATCATA
This sequence comes from Brevinemataceae bacterium, assembly GCA_051647535.1. GTDB lineage: Bacteria > Spirochaetota > Brevinematia > Brevinematales > Brevinemataceae > Brevinema_A. The sequence continues at coordinate 110,714 of JBOFEA010000015.1, read as the reverse complement.
CAGGGAGATATCAGCCAATCATCCAGTATCTTTAAATCAAAGATAGCAAAAAATTTCAATGAAAATATTTCTCAAAGTGTAATTACAAAAATTATTACATCAGAACAAACAAAACAAGATACATTATCCAATATTTTCAAAATTTCAGGAAGTTTTCTGTCAAATTCAGGAAACTTAGATGTAGAGTTTGTTAATAACTTAGATATTAAGCAGACAAATACTATTATTTTTAAGGAAGTGATTAGAGTTTTGGGTACTTATGAGTTTGATTTTTTAGAAGCAGAACTTCTTGACTCAATAAAAGATGTTTTTGATCCAACAACTCAAGAAAATAGTGATCCTATCGTATACAAAAATAAAATCTCACACTTTTTATCTACCTATGGCTACTATTATATTTCATCATATCAAGTATATTCTTCACTTATTGGTTCTTGGGACATATTAACAGATTCTGTTAACAGTAATAAGAAAGTTTCTTCTGATTTGGAAATCAAAATGTCTGTAAATCCTACAGGATTTTCGTTATTAGATCAATATGTAAAAGAAGTTTCTTCAACGATAACAAATTCAAATACTCAGTTTCATGCTCTTGGAATAGGGGTAGCTCAAAATATTCAAACTATTGATCAGCTGAATAGTGGGTTTGAAAATTTTGCAGATATTGCCAAGAAAGAAAATGCATCTGTTGCTAAAATATTTATTTCACCTTGGACGTCTCTTCCTCAGATTTCTCAATATCTTTTAAAAATACAAGATAAAAACTTATTTATCAAAATTCAAACTCTTATGAATAGTCCAAATTTAAATCAAGATATTTGGGATTCAGCATGTGATACTATTCATAAAATGCGGGCTTTCCAAACTACTCTTAAAAAATCAATCGACAATCCTTATGAAAATAAATTTTGGGGATTTCTTGTTCCTTACGATGAATTGCCAATCACACAAATTCAAGAAATTGTAACTAAACTAGATGTATTAATAACCGCATTTTCTGCTATATCGTCTTCTAATTTTAATAATGATTATCTTGAATTTAAAAAACAACATGAACAAGAGTTGAATTCTTTGTATGCTGATTTTATCAAGTACACAACACCATTCAAATATCAAGGAATACTAACAACGGTCACATATCACGGAGATGATCAAAATTCTGAAAAAATGCCGGAAAATAAGGAATCATTTATATTTGATCCTTATGCATTTTGTATAAATCAAGAAATTGTTAAAACAAATATTCAGAAAAGATATTTCGTTAGTGCAGCAAGAGAAATATATCAACAAAGCTATCTCACATTCAGAAAAAATACAAATAATACAAACGCAACTATTTGTCCGTTTTTTTTAGAATTAACTAATGAATTTTCATGGACAGGGCATCCTGAACCTCATAGAATTTCTGTTAATACTGAGTATGACTCAAAAACAAAAAAATTGACTGCATCAATTACAGATAAAGAGAAATTTTTATCTTGTATAGTGACAGAGATTTCTACAATATCTCTAATAAACAAATAGAAATACAGTTTTGTAAGGAAATGATGCGGATATTAAGCTTCTTTATTTAAACCAAACTAATAATAACAAACCGTAAAGTAATGATAATAAAAATACATTGATTTTGCTTAGGTATGTATACAGTAATTAGTAGAACCTTAGAACCGAAATACTTAGCATAGACCATTAGCAAATTTATTAAGATAATCTAATGTTCTTTTAATATGCTTGATGCGAGGGAATGGGGGATATACTTTTTTTTGATAATACGATGAGTAAGCCTATTATTATAGGCTTGATTATTCTATTTTTTAGGAATATAATTCAAATAAAGATCAAGAGAAAAATCATAGATAGTATTAATTCTTATGTCTTTGAAAAAATTTTGCTGAAACAATTTAGGTTAAGCATTAATATTGTTAAAGGATATTTTAAGTTTCAGACATCATATAGCTGTGTTATCTACTTTAATTGCATTATTTGAAGAATTTCGTATAACTTTTACGCAATTGTCATTCTTTGTTTTATTTTTCCAAGTGCGTTCTTAGTTATATAGGGTTATGATCATCATTAGTACAAAAATTAATCATTGATTTTTTATAAACTATTATTGTAGTTTATGATTCTTAGTATAGAATTAATACTTATTATTTGAATAGCTTGAGATATTAGATTTATTCATACCGAAAATTATTAAAAGAACGATTTTGTGTTTATTTTCTTCTGATCTAAATTTTCTGACAGTTGGAGAAAAATATCTTATAAAAATTATGTGAACTTATTTTTGTTTATTTTTTTTTGTATCAGTGTGTATAGGCTATATGTTTTTCGATAACATGCTCTTACTATATTAAAACAAAATCCTAATATTATTTTAAGCAGACTACGATGTATAGTTCCGGTAGGGACAATTTTTTCTGTTAGATGAAATACTTTTTTTACTAATTTATTTATGTATCTCAAATATTTATCATTAACAAAAAAAGTTTCGTATATTGTTTTTCCACCAATAATGTCGGCAAGCTTTCTGGAAGCTACTTTTTTATCATTTTCGGATAGACTGCTATTCAAGATTTTATCATGGAAAAAGAGAAATAGGTTTTGATATATTTTACCATAACTATCATAATCATAATTGTATTTGTGAAAAAAGGATTGCAAGTTTGTTAGTGTAATCTCCAAATCGTGAAAATCTTTATCAAGTTTGTTGAATGTCACTGCACTTCTAGTAGCACTATCTTCGTCATGATTCATATAATAATATGCAATTATATCTATACGTTGAAAAGACGAAGACAATATTGTGCAAGGTAGATATAAGAGTAGATCTTCATTAATAATCAAATGCTTATGAATATCTAATTCGTCTAAAGCTTTTAAAGCGATTTCTCTTTTAATTAATTTTGGAGACATTCCCCAATTTTCTAATCTTGTTGAGGCGTAGGCTTGGAAAATATTACTTCCCAGTAATGATTCATCACCTGTATTACCAAAAAATACTGAATAATCTTTCATAACAAAGTCTGTATTGAATACAATAATATCTGTTTTCCCCATAAATTCTTTAGCTAAGTCAAAGCACTCTGAATTAATATAATCATCGGGATCTACACAAAAAATATAATCACCTTCTGCCTGTCTAATACCATTTGCACGAGTAAGAAATGTTCCCATGTTTTCCTTATTCTGGATTAACCGAACACGAGAATCTTTTTTTCTATATTCTTCAATTAAAGCAATACTGTTGTCAGATGAGCAATCATCAATACACAATACTTCTAATGGTTGATTTTTGTATTTTAAAATACTTTGCAAACAGCGAGGTAAATAATGTGCTTTATTATAAATAGGAATAATAATAGAAAGCATTAGTACAACTCCTTTGATGAAATTAATTTGATAAGTATTTTTTCGCAAGGTAGTAAAACGCTGATAGATTTTATGGTTTTGTCAAGATAATATGTATACTTAATAAAATATAAGTTTTTTTATTTCGATGTTTATTCTAAGTATATGTTCAATTTTTATATACTTATTACTCACTAATAATTTTATATGAGATAGATAGAGTTTGTAAAATCATTTGCTGTAATCTACCACTTATTATAGGTATATAATATTGTTCGTATCCGTACCAACAAGTACTTGTGTTTGTGTGAGATAAAATTTTTGAAATATATTATAGTATTATATACTGGTAGTAAATAGATATAAGATTGAGAATTTTTCAAACCAAGTAAATTCAGAAAGAGATATATAATTATACTGATTTTTAAGTATAATTATTTTTTTATGTACGAAAGGAAAGGTTTCTTCAAGTACTAAAAAATATTTAATAATTTTTTTTATTATACTATTTTATTTTTATTTTTGTCAAGATATTAATCCAAAACTATTTATAATTTTTTTATTGTTGGTACAGTAAAACATTATAAATACTTTTATATTAAAAGTATTGAAATATAAAAGTATATATTTATAAGTGTTTTCTATAAAATTATTATGAAAGATATGAGTATTTTTTTGTGGGTAGAGGGAGGAATTTTTGTTTCTATGCAATTTATTTTATTCATAGTAGATTGCATCTAAAAGATAGTGTGTTTTTAAGATAATTGTTTTTGTTGAGAAGGGTTAATTTCCCATCTCACAAGCAACGTTAATAAACTAAATCCTTGTTTTGATAAATAGTATTCTATTTTAGAAGGAATCTGTAGATATTCTATTCGGATAATACAACAATCTGATTCCAATACTTTGAATTTGGTTCTTAAACTTTATGGAAAATTCCTAATCATTTTTATTTCAACTTGCTTGTATGCATTATACTGTCTTTTTTCAAAATGCTGTAAAATTAGTAGTTTCCACTTTCTTATAATATATATCCGTATATTATAAGATAAAATAGTTTATAAGTATGATTTTTGCTATATTGTATAGTATGAGATTGATAAAATATATTTTAGAATGGGCTATGAATCATAGTGGTTTTTTAGGAGTAGTAATAGGAATTATTTCTTTATTATTTGCTTATGATGGTATTAAGCATTGGAAAATTGATAAAATGTTGGATATGCATTATAAATTTAAAGAATACAGAAATACTATTCTAAAAGAAATTGATAGTTTAAACGACAAAGAATCACAAGATGTAAATAATTCAACAAAATTAGAGATACTATATTTGAACTTGTTAAATGAATTAGAGCTTATAAGTTTATTACATCAAAAGCAATATTTTGATGATAAGATTGTTATGCAAATGTTTTGGACATGGATTTGAACTTATTTATGAAGATGAATACTTATCTGCATTGGATATATATCTAGAGAACAAAAAGGTGATCCTAAAGCGTATCAGAATATAGAAAAAACATATTATGAATGGAAGAAAAAGAATTAAATAGGAGAATTTATGAGTAATACAGCGAATCAACAAAATCATTCTAGTCAAGAAACAGCAAAAATACAAACTTTTTCAGAAGGTGTTTCCGGTGGAAAGTTATTTGTATACGAAATAAAACCTACTAACAAAAAAACAAACCTATCTCTAATAGATAGGTTTGTTTTTTTGTTAGTATTAGAAGATTAATCTAGGTATTTCAATGAAGAGTTTTAACAAGCAAATTTATTTAACTTCACTTGCAATAGTTACTCCATTCAAAATGAATTGACCATCTATCAATTCAACATAATTAGTAAAACCAGGAATAACTGTAGTATTATCAACTACGAGTGAAAAACCAGCAAGAGTTGATGACAGTATATTCTGTTCGCCGAAAACACCTTCCATTTTATAAATATCAGATTCATTAGAATTTTTATTTAAAATTCTGAAACTTAAAGCAAGAACTTTTTTGTTTTCTATTTTTGCATAAGTTTCGATTTCAGTACCGTTTTTATTAATAAATAAGTTCTTTCCACCATATTCACCAGCAAAAACATTTTTAGTTGCTACATATTTTCTATTAAATGTAAGTGCATACATGAGTCTGTCTACGTCATCTGCAGTATTTTCTTTATCTATGATAGGTTTTTTAATACCTACAGCCACTTTGTCTAAGTATAATTTATCCTCAATAATTTCGATTTCAATTTCTTTTGTAATCGAAATACCACTAACAGTTTCAATTGTAAGCTCGAAATTTGCAGATGTTTTACTGGTAATCTCAAACTTAGGAGTAATTCCAGAATTAGTGTCCATATAAATGGTTACAATTTGATCTCCTATAGCACTTGGGTTAGAAGCTTTGAAAACTAATATAGGATTATCAACAGACTCTCCAATATTACGTGTTTCAAATACGGTATCTTCTTTAACATACATAGCGTATTTGTTATCAATAGGGAAATAAGCACCTACGATAGGTTCATAATCTGATGCAAATCCTTCAACATAAGCTCTCGCTTCTTCAGGAGTAAGAAAGACAGAAGATTTTTTAGATTGTCCTGCATATTCTCCTGATTCAACCAAAGATTGTCTGGATTGCTTATCTGCTGGATTTACAGCACAACCGGCTAAAGTAATTGCTACTAGCATAGTTATTTTTTTTAACATGGTACATTCCTGTTTTATAATTTATCTTTTATTAATTCGTTTCCATTACATTTTAACATATAATTTTATATGTGTCAAGCTAATTAATGTCATTTTTATTTATATTATAATTTTATATGTTTATTGTTCTTTTAATAGAATATAGTCTGGAGTATTTGTAAGAACCCACATTTCTCTAAGATTGTTATTGTGTTGAAAATATTCTGCAACGCAATTATCCCACTTATCAGGACCTATAATTTTAAAATTAGCTTATTACCTGACTGTATACTGTGTTAACAAAAATAATTTATTTGGGATCTACAGGCGATTATGAAAATCACCATTAGCTCTAAAAGTTGCCCGATAAGATAAATACATTAGATATTTACCACCATTAAATGGACTTCTACATTGAACATATTTGCCGGCAAGTTTTTTAATAAAAATCTTTTCGATAGAAGGCTGTTGTATACTTTTATCAACAATACCCTTATCAACAATAACACTTTCTTTTTCATCAACTAAATTTTGACTTTGTGAATCAAGTACTGAACAAGAGGTCAACAATAGGACTAAAACAAATAACATAGTTAATGTTTTAAAAATAACATAATTATTCCTCCAAATTGATATTATTCAAATTATTAACTCACTTTCTTTAATTTTTATCTATTTTAAATATCAATGTAGAACAATATTTTGCTACTTTATTATAGCATAAAAATATCAGAAATCCAATACTTTCCTTAAATGTCTTTCTTTATATTTTAAGAAATGTACCCTCCAAAAAAAAATAATTATTTGAACTTTGTGTTCTATATCTGCTTTGGATATAATTCTAACATATCATTTTATATGAGCCAATCTCATTATAGAATTAATGTAATTATTAACTTATTAAATTGAGGTTTTTGTATATTTTTCTGTTTTACCAATTACAAAGTCATTATTTTATTTATACTTTATTTCTCTGTCAATAATTAGTGTTCCTTGTTTAGATATGAAGGTAGTGTATTTTTTATATGGGGGTGAAAATTAATAATATTGAAAAACAATGTTTATTGTGTTAGAATATATTGCAATATCGATATTATTTCTTTACTGGATGAAATAATATCGGCTCTTAATGGTATTACAGAGTATTTTTGCTTATATGATGAATACGATTAGTAATTGACGTAATACCAATTTTATAGGAGGGATGAGGGTGAATCCGTTAATTTCTATTATCATACCTGTGTATAAAACAGAACAATTTTTGCCGAAGTGTTTGGATTCGTGTATTAATCAAACATATAAAAATATTGAAATAATTGTTGTAGATGATGGTTCTCCGGGAAATTGTGAAGAAATATGCTATAATTATCCTACGGTTAAGTATATAAAATTCGATCAAAACAAAGGTAGTTTTGCTGCTAGAGAATTTGGAGCCGAATATGCGTTAGGAGAGTATATTTTTTATGCTGATCCTGATGATTGGTTGGATGTAAATGCTTGCTATTATATTGCTGCACAATTTCAAAAAGGCAAAACTGATATCGTAATGCATTCTGTTAATGTTGTTTCTCCAAACGGACAAGTAAAGAAAAAATCTTATCGTGAAGCACTGGGAATCAATTTATTTCAGTTATATACTAATCAAAAAGCTTTTATTCATTGTTCTCTTTGGCAGTTTGTTTTTAGAAGAGAGTTGGCTGTGAACGTGTATCAAGAGCTTAATGTCAAAGATAGATTGGTATTATCGGAAGATGTGTTATTTTTTATTTGTTATTTATATTTTGCTGAATCGTGGAGCAATATACCAAACGTATGTTATTACTATAATGAATGTAATTTAGATAGTGCTACTCGAAAAAACATGGATTTGGAAAAGATTAAACAGGATTTGGATTTGATTACTAAGATATTTGAGGCATTTAAGCGTTTTGGAGTTCGTCATCATCTTGCTGAAGATTGTTTTGACCGGTTAAGGGACAAGCAAATGATTGATCGGTTGCAGGATGTCAAATCGGTATATCAGAAGCTTGATTGGAATATATTGTTTCCGGAATTTATAAAAGTATTTGGAGCTCAACATCTTGCACGTGTTATGTTTGATGTTGAGTACAACGTGTCAATGAAAAGAGTTTATCGCATGGTAATAAAAAAACTTATTTCAATGCAAGAGAGATTTATCAGAGCTGACCACCCAATATATTGTTTATTGAAACGATTTTGGAGATAAATAATAACTATTCATATAATTCGGATCACCGCATACGGTCACTGAATAAAATATATTAATTTTTTAGTTCTTGCTGTATATAATCTAACTCAAGCAGTTTTTGTATAATACCGTCAATATCTAATTGAGTAGTATTGGAAGAGTTGAACTTTTCGTTTTCTGAAAATTGGCAGTTACGATTAATTGTTTGCTTGTCGTAATTGAGGTCGCGTTCATCTTTAGGTATTCTGAAAAACTGTCCTAAGTCCTCAGCTTTAAAGAGTTCGTCCGGCCCAATGAGATGTTCGTGAAGTTTTTCGCCGTGTCTTTCTCCAATAATTTTTATTTCATTGTTGGGATTGAATAATTGTCTGATTGCTAATGCCAAATCTCCAATCGTACAAGCGGGTGCTTTTTGAATGAAAATATCTCCATTCTTTGCATGATTAAAAGCAAAAAGTACTAAATCGACGGATTCTTCAAGACTCATCAAAAAACGTGTCATATTAGGATTGGTGACCGTCATGGGAATATTTTCTTTGCATTGCTTAATAAATAGTGGAATAACAGATCCACGTGATCCTATGACATTACCGTATCTGGTAGCACATAAGGTAATTTGAGATGAATCGACAGTACGGGATTTGGCAATCATTAATTTTTCCATTATTGCTTTAGTCATTCCCATAGTGCTGAGCGGCTCAACTGCTTTATCGGTAGACAGCATAATAAGATTTTTAATATTGTTTTTAATAGCGGCATTTAATACATTATTTGATCCGATAATGTTGGTTTGAACGGCTTCCATAGGATAGAATTCACATGAAGGAACCTGTTTTAGTGCTGCTGCGTGAAACACAAAATCCGATCCTTTGAATGCATCATCAAGGCTTTCAAAATTTCTAATGTCGCCAATATAATATTTGATACGGGTGTCTTTTAACTCCGTTCTCATTTTATCTTGTTTTTCTTCATCGCGGGAGAATACCCGTACTTGTTTGATTTCTGTATGGTCAAGAAAGTAACGAAGCATTTGGTTTCCAAAAGAACCTGTTCCTCCTGTAATGACAAGTGTTTTATCCTTAAACATGGTATTCCTCATATGGTTTTATCACTCTTTTTTGACTGATGTTATGTTGATTTTCTTATAAATCGACATATATAAATATTGACCTTACATAATAAGCATTATTATTCCCTTTTAATGGCAAATTGTTAAATTTTTGTTTGGTTCAGAGTCTTGTTGTGAATATATTAAGATTAAACAGAGTGTTAAAAGTTGTATGGTTGTAATAAGGGCTGAAAATTTGTTTCAAATATTGTCAAATATAATGTTAAGTGTTATAATTAACATATTATACTGATAAAGAGTAATAATATCAAATTACTGTAAATTTCATTTTTGTATTCTTAACTTTTGTCAATCAATAAAAATAATCAGTAGTTGAAAACATTGTATGGTAGAATTTTATGATAGAATAAAAATACCGATAATATTAACAAAGAAATGTTAGGATATAAACATGGATCAAATTTTAGTTGTAGGCGGAGCCGGATATATTGGTTCGCATACTGTGAAAAGTCTTTATAATAAAGGTTATAAAGTCATTGTATTGGATAATCTTTCTAAAGGATATCGGCAGTCGTTAGATCAAATTTCTACAGAAATTGAATTTATTGAAGGTGATTTAGGCAATGAAGCACTACTTGCTGATATTTTTAAGAAATATAATATTTCAGCAGTAATGCATTTTGCAGCTTATATTGAAGTGGGTGCTTCCGTAAGTAATCCTGCACTATACTATGAAAATAATTTGGTAAAAATTTTCACTCTACTGGAAGCAATGCGTAAAGCAAATATTAATAATTTTGTTTTCAGCAGTACAGCTGCGGTATTTGGCAATCCTCATACTCTGCTTATTGATGAAACTCATTCTAAACTGCCTATTAATCCTTATGGAAATACCAAATTGATGGTAGAAATCATGTTGAAAGATTATGCACATGCTTATCATGATTTTCAATACACTATTTTTCGTTATTTTAATGCTTGTGGTGCAGATCCTGAAGGTAAGCTGGGTCAGTCTTATTTTCCTGCAACTCATGTTATCAGCATTGCTATGGAAACAGCTGCCGGACAAAGAGAGCAGATAGGGATTTTTGGAACGGATTATCCAACACCTGATGGAACATGTATTCGTGATTATATTCACGTGACAGACCTTGCTGAAGCCCATATTATGGGGATGGAGAGAATGATTCGGGAAAAAGTTTCTGATGATTTTAATTTGGGAACCGGTCGAGGCTTTTCAGTAAGAGAAATTATTTCCAAATCTAAGGCAATTACCGGAGTTGATTTTACAGTTGTTGAAAGCGACCGGCGTCCGGGAGATCCACCTCAATTAGTTGCAAATCCTTCTAAGGCTAATAATGTGTTAGCTTGGAAAGCTAAATACGGATTGGATGAAATTATAAAAACTGCTTGGTATTGGGCAAATAATAAACCTTATTAAAACACTCTCTTTGAGAGTGTTTTTTTTGGAGAGAATTTGGTGAAGAAATGTCGGATATTTGTAAATTTATATGGCGGATTTAAATTATCTATGTGTAAAGTAATCAATATAAGGGCAGTTTTTATCATTACGAAGTTCTTCTAAGGTACCTTGTTTGGTAAAAGTTCCTTTGTCAATGAGGAAAATATAATCTGCAATGTCCAAATCTCCTGCATTATGAGTTACCATCAATACAGTTGAACCTGATTTTTTGAGGATATTTTTCATTTCCAAGCGGATTTTATTTTTTAAACCAACATCAAGATTTGAAAGCGGTTCGTCTAGTAACAATAGCTGAGGGCTAGGGGCAAGAGCTCTTCCTAATGCCGTTCGTTGTTGTTGTCCCCCAGATAAGGTATGCGGTAGTGCGTCACGAAAATTTGTCATTTCGATTAATGTTAAAATTTCTTCTAGGCGTTCTTTTTTGTTGTGTTGGTATAGCGATGAATGATCCAATCCAAATAAAATATTTTCCGATACAGTAAGATGAGGGAAGAGAATATAGTTTTGGAATACCATACCTATATTTCGTTTTTCGGTAATAACATAGTTTTTTCCAATCAATTCTCTTTTATCTAAGATTATTGATCCTTCATAAGGATCTTCGAAACCGGCAAGTATTTTTAATAGTGTACTTTTTCCTGATCCGCTTGTTCCCATAATTGCAGCAATCTTATTTTTTTCCAAAGAGAAACTCAATTTATCAATGGTATCGGACGCAACATTCGGATATTTGAATGAAATATTTTTAACATCTAAAAACATAGATACTTCCTTATTAGAGATGGTCTTTTTTTTTGAATTGAATAACTTGGATAATGATTATTCCAAGAATCATTATTAATACCAATGCAAAAGGAGTACTTTCCGCAAACATTTCATTTACCGCCAGATCATGAACTTTGGATGCCGGTGTATTGAAGTTGAAAGGTCTTAAAAATAATGTTAGAGGTAGTTCTTTAAAAATATCGATTAATATTAATAATCCTCCATATTTCAAAGAAGGCAGAATAATAGGCAATTCAATTTTGAAGAAACACGTTAATGGATTACAGTTTAGAGTTTTAGCTGCGTTTCGATATGAGAATCCTATTTTTTTGAAAGCAACGCCTGCTGTATTATAACCTAATGTAAGAAATCTCATAATATAAGCAAAAATCAGTAAAGCATAAGAGTTTCTCATTACGATAGTGGTTCCTTTGGGGAGAATATAGAAATTTTCGAATTGATAGAACAAAAACATGACAGCTACGGCTATCAAGGTACCGGGTAATGAGTATTGAAGGCTGAATAATTCTCCATAAATTTTTGTTTTTGACCGTGTACAGTAAGCAAGATAGGTACCAAGTATTAAAATTAAAATTGTACTTGTTCCGGTAAGAATTAATCCGGTAATAGTGACGTTTAAGATACCGGTAATATCGCTTGTATTAATAACAATAAGAGTATATCTGATAATAATAAGCAAAGGGAGTAGATAGCCTAAAAACAAAATAATACTGCAGTAAACAAAAGCACCTAAGGCTTTTATTCCTTGTAGTTTTCTAAAAGAATTAGGACCTGTAGCAAGGTAGGTTATAGTGGTTTTATCTGAAAAATATCGGAAAACCAATAGTATAAAAAGTATTATCGGTACAATATATGCCGCTAATTTTATTGCTGATACAATGTCGTTCATACCGATCCATGCTTTGAAAATACCTGAAGAAAATGTTTGAATCCCTAAATAGCTTGATACACCAAAATCATTTAAAACTTCCATAGAAATCAGTGTTAGTCCTGATATTAATGCAGTCCGTGATAATGGTAGAATAATACGGGTGATGATTGAAAAAGATCCGACTCCCAGTGTTCTGGAAACTTGTATTAATTCTCCTGAATATTTTCTGAAAAAACCAAGTAAGCTGATGTATAAATAGGGATAAAAAAACAAGGTAAAAACAAAAACCGCCCCTGAAAATGAAAATAAATCAAACTGTAATAAATAATTAATGTCCAAATGATCTCTAAACCAAGAATTAATAGGGCCTGAATAATCGAATACCTTGTTATATGCATAAGTGCCGATATAAGCAGGAATTGTAAAGGGAAGAAGCAGTAAAGATTCGAATTGCTTGCTGCCGGGGAAAGAATAGAATGAGATTAAATATGCAACAGAAAAGGCAAGTACAGTACTTGCTGTCATTACGGCAATAATTAACATAACAGTTGTTTTTATCTGTTGGGGAATGATAAAAGTTGTAATGTGATACCAATTATCAGGATTTGTATTTATAAACATACCTGAAACAATCAACACTACAGGAAGAAAAAATAAAAAAACAATAATATTTGCGAAAACATTAGAGAAAGAAAAAGAACGTTTTAAATTAACAATTTGTTTCATAATTTTAATAGACCCTTATTCGAATAAAAAAATTCGAATAAGGGAAAGTATTTTATTTCCAACCGGATTTATCGATTAAACGTACAGCGGTTTCATAGAATTCCGCCCAAGTTTCAAAATTAGCTTTATCTGTAGGATTTGAGTTAACTGTTTCTAACGGATATGTAGACAATTTTGGTTTATCTTTACATTCGTTGAAAATTGGTGTAGGAGTAATATTTGGATTTCCGGGATATTCGTAATTTTTTTCTGTAATTTGTTCTTGTGCGTATGTGGAAGTCATGAATTCCATTAATTTGACGGCATTTTTTTTGTTTTTAGATCCGGTAACAAATCCAAAACCACTGATATTTAAATGAGTCGGATTTGGGAAAATTAAATTTACTGATGCAGCTGCTTTTTTTTCTTCAGGATCGGAAGAATTGAGCATATGCCCCATATAATAACTGTTTATTAAGGCAAGCTTTCCTTTGCCGGCATAGATATCTGATACTTGTTTTCTATCGTTTCCTTGTGGTTCGCGGGCGAAATTAGCAACAAATCCTTTTAAAAATTCAGCAGTTTTTTCTTCTCCCCACATACCGATCAGATATGCCACCCATGAAATATTATAGGAACTTGATCCACTTCTTACGAGAATTTGTCCTTTATATTCCGGCTTAGCTAAATCTTCATATTTTTGTGGAAGAGTTCCAGTGTAATCTTTTGCTACTGCGATAATTCTTAATCGATATGATAACGGATACCAGTAATTTTGTCTGCTTCTGAGCTTGTTGTCTGTTTGTTTGAGTAATGTGTCAGTAACGGTCTGCTCAAGCAATCCTTTTTTTTCAGCCCGATATAATCTTGGAAAATCACTGGTGAGAAATAAATCCGCTTGAGGTGAATCCTTTTCTTGCTCCATTCTCACAATCAAGGCATCGGAATCGGATTCGACAACATTAACCTTAATTCCTGTGTCTTTTGTAAATTGATCAAATAATACGTGATCAATTTTATAATGTCTTGTGGAATAAATATTCACTTCTTGGGAGGAATTGCCGCCACATGCCCCAATGAAAAACATTGTTCCTAATATAAGTATTCTTGAATATAATATATTGATATTATTCATAATAGCTACTCCTTTGTGCTTATGTAGAAATTATGTAATATTTATTATACCAAAATCAATACCAGAGAATTTTTTATGAATGTAATTCATTATAATATAAGGAATAATATTTTTATAAATATTATTTTTTTTGATTGTTTAGTGAAGCCAGTGTTTCTAAAATGATTTTGTCTTCATCAAAAAAGTACAGTAGCAATTTTGATAAGGGGATTACTTGTACTAATCTAAATAGTGTTATTTTCATTTTAATAAATTGGCTGAGAATTTGAATTTGAACAGGATTACTGGTATAAGAAGATTTTCCGATTTCCATATCTGCAATGATAGAGTAGCTGTTATCTACAATAATAAGCAAAGCATTTTCCGAAAGATTAGCAAATTTAATATGTTCGGGAGCTTTAAAAGAATAAAGATCGGTTCCTGGGAGATTAATGTCTCGATAGGAAAATCCGACCACTTTTATACCGGAAGCGACTTTTTTTGAAAAAATATCTTTCAGCAGAGCAGCATCTTGAGGGCGATTGACAAAGAAAAAAATTTGGGAAGATGCATGGGAGCAGGCTTCTATAATACTGGCAATGATTGAATCATAACCATAAATATTCCAAAATTCAGTATTGTTATTTTCTTTAGGAATAATAAACTGTTTCAGTTCACCATCTAAAGCAAGTTTAGCATCTAAAAATCTTTTTTCCAATGTTGCTAAGAAAATTTCAGGAGTAATAGGGCTGTATAATTCGGGAGAATTTTTAATTACTTTTACACCGCCTTTTTCTAGTAGACGGGTTAGCATTTCATATACAACGGGACGTAGAATACCGCTTTCTTTTGCAAGTTTATATCCTGTGACGGATTGATATTTTAATAAGGCCATATATACAGAAGCTTCGTTTCTGCTGAGACCTAATTTCTCAAAACGGTCCAGAAGGTGGGAAGAAAATTCTTGCATTACAATCTCCTGAGTTGAGGAATAGTTAGTTTTGTCGATTAAAAAATCCTCGGCCTCCGCCTACTAATTCCATATTATTTGAATCGATGTTAACAATAATTTCATTTGCAAACAATTCCGAATCATTTTGTTTTAGTTTAGGGCTTCCGTACATGGTTAGAGTGTTATTTGAACCATTGTATATTGCCCATTGGGAAAAAGCTTTTTGAGATTCATCTTTTTGAATTGCTACGACGTTTCCTAACAAGCTGCCCATTTTTGTTTCGCGGTAATATTCAATAGTATTTCCGTAGGCAATAGTATCTTGTTCGTGAAAGAAAATTAAAGGTGATTCTGTCGCTTGGAAATATTGTTCTTTATTGTTATAATTCAGCAAAGAACTACATAATGTAAATTTATCTACTGTGCTTACGGCTTTGACGTTTCCTTGAGCGGTATATGAAGCTAAATCACCATCTTCAAATAGAACCGTTAAACTATCAGCTGCAAGTTTTTGTGTATCAGAAATAGATTGTACATCACCGGATATACTCATTTTATTTTGCTTAGACCAAATTCTTGCTTCTTTGCCTGTAATAAAAGTAGTGCCGTCATCAATTTCAATGTTCCCTTGTACATGTATGTATGAATCATCCGGATAAATAGTAATAATTTTACCGTTAATTTTGGTTGAAACATTACTGCTTTGTTCCAATAAAATTTCAGGAGTTTTATGCAGGACGATTTTTTTTTCTTTTGCAAAATAAGTGCCTTCTTGGGCGGAAAAAAATGATCGCTGTTCAATATCTGCAAATCTTAAATTACCATATGCGTATCCGATTTCTTTTTCTTCATCATAAATCATAATGTCAGAAACAAATAATGCCGGACCTTGGCTTAATGTAGGACGTCGTTTATTTGCAGTTTCCAAATAAATAAATTTTTCTTTTACTCTTAAGTAAGCTTTACCGGATGTGATCGCGACAGGTGGAGAAACCTGTTGGCTGTTCATCACACCAAAAAAAAATACTTGAATCGCAATTCCAACAAAATAAGCAGAAAAAATATATTTTTTTAGAAATGAAATCATATAGTCTGCCTTCAAATATTTTTATTTTGTTAAATTAAAAAATAAATAGTATGAAATTTGATTTCAATAACTTATTCGGAAATTGATTGGGTTATATCGGATTTGATATTTGTGTTGTTTTCTGAGGAATTTGAGTTATCAGTATTTATCTGTCCGATACTGTTATCTATTTCAACATTTTCCAATGCGGAATCCGATATCATATTGTATCCCAAAATTCTCTGTTTGGGTCTAATAACAGTTACTAATTTATTAGTTTCGGAGTAAAGCAGGTTTCTAGGCTGATCCCAATAAATCTTTTCTGTTAACAGTTCACTTCTGTTTGAAGATAATATACGTACTTCTCCTTCGGCAATAAGAGAACCAATTGATTGATTAACTAGTCCTTGATTTGCAATGAGAACAGAGGTAATTTGATTACTTTCTGAGAAAAAAGTCATTGTTAAATTATATAAAAAGATTTGATTGTCTGTTTCAAAAATATTAGCTTGTGCCGCTTTGAGTTCCCATTCTCTAAATCCTTTTTTTTCTGTGTAAGTATAGAGAAAATCCTGCATTGAAGCGGAAGGGAAAATTCGTTTTTCTCTATCGTTTCGTCCTAATTTAATGGTACATGATGAAGTAGTTAACAATGTAAGAATTAAAATCGTTAAGCGATTCATAGTACTGCCTTAAATAGTATAGTATACAAAAAATACCTAGTATAAAACTAGGTACTTACCCCCTAGGAGAATCGAACTCCTGTTCCAAGAATGAAAATCTTGTGTCCTAACCACTAGACGAAGGGGGCTCTTCATTAATGTAATAATATTATACATTAATTAGATTACTTTGTCAATACTTTTAAAAAAAAAATTATATTTTTTAAGAATTTTTTATTTGCAAATCTGCATACTTCAATGCAAGGTAGCTTACGATATCATTAAAGCCTTTGGTATAGGCAATATCAAGTGCTGTACGTCCTAATATATCTTCAGCTGAAATATCCGCTTGTGCAATATCGACCAAATATTGTACAGTTTCCAATTGATTATTTAATACTGCTGCATGAAGAGGAGTTTGTTCTTCATATGTTGTGTTTGTTACCGAAGATCCTTTATCGTATAATAAGGCTACAACATCAGTATATCCGTTTTCTGCTGCAAAATATAAAGGACTTTTTCCTTGATAGTCGTATACATTTGGTAAAGCTCCCGCATCCAGTAAATCTCTTACTAAAAATTCATTACCCATACGTGCTGCTTCGTGAAGAGGTGTTCGTGCTTGAATATTTTTTGTATTGGGAGAAATACTTTGTGTGAGATAATATCTTGCTACCGGATGATTGTTGAGAAGCACTGATTCAAAAAAGGAATTCCATCCGCCTTTATTTTTTAGATTAACATCACATCCTGTATTGAGAAGGAGCCGGATAACATCTACTGATGATTTGCCGGACGCTGTGTGAAGAGGTGTCGCACCAAAATTATCTTTTGTTTCTAATCGGAAAGCGGATATATTAATCAAATACTCTAATGCTTCTATGTTGTCATATAGTGCTGCTATATGGAATGCATTTTGTCCTTTTGAATCTTTGTCGTAAGGACTGATTCCCATTTGAATCAGTTGTTGTGCTTCTAAAAATCCCGGAGTGTATAATGCTTGGTGCCAAGGTGTGTTTTCCAAAATACCGTAATCAATTAATTTTTCTGAAAAATTTTCATATAAGTCGAAATTGGATGGTATTATTGATTTTTTGAGAATTCTTTTTTTGGGAACCGGTTGTCCCGGTATTGCTTGTGTTTGCTGTGCTAATGCAAGCAGTTTTAAAAGTTGTGGAAATCCTTTGATATTGGCAATCCATACCGGAGTTTGATCAAAACTGTCTTTTATATTTACTAAGGCATTGGCTCGCAGAAGTGTTTCCGCTCCGGAAATATTATTAATTTGAGCTGCAATATGAAGAGCTGTTTGTCCTATGTTATTTGTTAAATTTATAGGAGCGTTGTTTTCAATCAAATAATTGATAATATTTGTATCAAATTTGGTTGCTGCCAAATGAAGAAGGCTGTTTCCATCTCCTCTTATATTGGATACAATAGATGGATCTCTTGAAATGAAAATTTCCAAATCAGTCATCCTTCCTTGAAGAACAGCTACACAAGCATTCACAGATGCCGGAGCTACAGATGGTATTTGAATAATAATTGTATTTGTCACTTCTATCGTAGTAGTGTTTGTTTGTTGGATAATATTTGTTTGCTGTATAATTTTTGGTGGAGTTGGACTTGGTGCAGGAACTGGTATTGTTTCCGGTTCAGCTGTGTTATCTTCTTCGTATGCAGTTTCGTCACCGTATTCATCATAATATTCTTGAGAAAATATCCCGGATGTATAAAATATCATGGATATTAATAACAGTAATCCTTGAATTTTCATATTTTCTCCAATAGTTATTCTCTTGTTCATATCGTATTATATTATGTTTTATCATAATAATCAAAAAAAAACAGAAATATTATTATATTTCTGTTTTTTTGATTATTATAGTTGATTCTTTTTAAGAATGATGATGTTTTCTTTTTAAAACTTCAGATAATGAAATTTTTGAAGAAACAGTAAATTTAGCTTTTTCAATCAAATTAGATACTGCTTTTTCGCGTCGGAGTTCAAGTTTGATAGACATTTTGTCCTCAGGTCTAAGGTTTTTCTTAAATTCTTCTATACTTATTCTATGATGTTGAGCTTGATGCAGACAGTACGCATCGAATTCATGATCTTGAACGGGAATGTTTTCTTTTTCTGCAATTTCATCAAGCCAAATTACAAAAGCTACTCCCTCAGCTGAATCTGTTGGTAGAGAAGTAAATTTGCTTATAATATCTTTATGGGCATGAATGTCTGCTATTGCGATTTCCGATTGAATAACTTTTTGTTCTGCAATTTTAAGTGACAAATCCCGTAGATTATGAAGCCACAAACTTTTAGGTATTTCAGCTTTAATTTGGGAACTTAGTATTCGGGTTAGTGATTCTGCTTTTTGTGTTTCGTTGTATTGTCCGGCAACGTGTTCCATTTGTTTTTGCATGGCTTCTGCATATTCTTTTTTTGATTTGAATGCTGTTTTTTCGGTAATTTCTTCTTCCGTTACTTTGCTCCAAGCTTTGGGGCGTAAAATTTCTGAAATTTCCACTTTTAGAGGAGCTTTTATTTTGCCTAAAAATTCAGCAATATATCCTGACAAATCATCGAAATTAATATCTAATGATAATCCTGTTTTTTTGCCGATTAAAATGTTTAATTTGTCAGCTTCAAATGATGCTTCATGTTTGTCTTCTTTGTATTCGGGATTAAGAACTTTAACTTTAACTAAATCGCCTTCTTTAATTTCCCCTGATGTTTCTTCAAATAAACCAATTTGACGGCATAATGTATATTCTAAGAATGCTTGATCAATTTCACATTCTTCATAACTGAAGCTTTCTTTAGAAATATCAGGAGCTTTTTCAACGTAAGGATAAACTTCATACACTAAACTGAAAATAAATTCTTTGTTTTTTGATAAACCGCTTAAAGGATGGAATTTAGGTTTTCCGTAGAGTTTGATTTTTTCGGATTCAATGTGTTTCATTCCTTTTTGTAGGAATACTTCCGATATGGTATGCATTAATTCGGGGGGATTGGATTTTTCTATTATTTCTAAAGGAACATTTCCTTTGCGGTATCCTGAAAGTGCAAACGTTTTTTGAACAATTTTTAATGCTTCAGTAAAAATTTCGTTAGTTTCTTCAGGAGTTGATGCTCCAAAAAGTTGTCGTAATGCATCAGGATATGTTTTGAGATGAAAATTCATAATATTCTCCTTATAATATATTTATATAAAATTTGTTTTGTATTGCATATAAAAAGGCTTAAAACTAGATATCTTCCGAAAGAATTCTTTTTCTAATAAGAGAATCCGGATCATATCCTCTGAATTCCAATATATAAGCATATTCTTGAGGATTATTGGGAGGAGACATGCTTTCCAACTCAATCGTGAGTACCGGATTGGGTACTATCGAACCGTCTGCTTTTGTCAAGGCGGTATATTTGGTATAAGTGTCAAGTTTGACAGGTACGGATTGAGTTGGAATAATTTGTGTTTCCGGTTCACCGTATTTACTGGAGAGGAGTTTGCTTAAATATGTGTAAAAAATTTGATCAGTATCATTAATAAACCAATAATATGATAAACTTGTTAATCGTCCTTCTCGGAATATATAAATCAACTGTACAGGAAGATTGAATAATAATCCTCTATAAACTAATCTGTTTTGATTTGTTAAAGAATTGTCTAAAAGGAATTCCTTATCTTGATTTTCTTTATTTAAAATATGGTTGAAAGTTTCTCCAAATTTGTATCCACGAATCCCTTCCAATTGATACAAAATTATTTCAGCAGTAACTTCTGAATTGGTTGATTGACAATATATAGGAAATACAAGAAAAAAAGTTAATATTAATAATTTAATAATATAATTCATATTAAAATTATCGTATGATTTTTTTTATTTGTCAAAATTTTTGTTTTACTTGATTTATTTGAATCTGTTTTTATTAATATATTCTTGGTAATGAATATTCTTTTTATCATATTGGCAGTAAAATAATTTTCTTTTTTGTCAATATTAGGTCTATTATTGATATATTTTAATTGATTTTTATCTTGTTAAGTATAATATTGTTGCTGGCTTGTACTTGGGAATACTGTAAAGTTCAAAATTTGATAGAGCATATTTCAGAAAAGTCTGAATATCTAATAGAAAAAACTCAGTAGAAAAAGAATTAGAACTTAGGATATGAATGCCAACAAAGGAAAAAGAAAATATGAGACTGGTTAAAAGTCAGAAGATAAAAGATCATATGGAAGGAATAAGAATAACTCAAAGATCCGATGAGGTATTGGAAGAAAATTGTTAATAGTCCGTAAATGTGATGTAAAGGTGTGTTGATCGAATAGGATGGAACTTTACATTGAAAGATATATCATATTGTTTTTTTAAATATACTATAATAAAAAAGTATTCAACGATATTAGTATCTTTCATAAGTTGCAACTGGGTTTTGATTTTTGAACCTTCGTTTAGTAAGGTAATTCCAATTAATCATTGTTTATAATAATATTATAAAGCTACTTTTGGTCAAATCATACTTTAAAGTATAAAAAATAAGTCATAAAAATATTGTTATTATAGAATTTGGTATTGTGATATGTTTATTAATACGATTCTTGATGTTAATAACTTTAAAAAATCTTGATGAGTCAATGGTTGTGATATTAAAATAACTTGTTTATCAATATTTAAACTGTATATGAGTAGTGGTTTATTCTATATTGATATGCTGAAAAGCAGTATTGATTTTTTTTTGTTTAGCGGTTATAATTTCATTCAGAGTTGTCTCTGCTTGGACAATCCGGTTAAGAGAAGTTTAAGTACGGGATTTTTGTTTCTTAAAGGAGAGGTTATGAATAATAAGAGTTCTGGATCTTTGTTTGGTGGGGAAGAAAGGTTGGATGGTTCGGATTCTTTTTCCGATTTTCTTCAAAATGTTTCCTTAGACGATGAAGATGAAGATGAACAATATACCAGTTCCGGTTTGGAGACAAATCCTTTTGAAGAATTTCCTGAATATATTCCTTATGCCGAGCGTTCTTCGGCATCGTACAATCTGCCTGCTGATTTTTTAGATGGAATGAATCCGGAACAGAAACAGGCAGTACTTTATGATGAAGGATCACTATTGGTCTTGGCGGGAGCGGGTTCAGGTAAGACGCGTGTTATTACGCATCGGTTTGCATATTTGGTTGATAAGTATGGATTGGGTGTGCATAATATTTTATGTGTCACGTTTACCAATAAAGCCGCTGCCGAAATGAAAGAACGTATAGGAACTCTTTTGGGAATAGAAGTCAAAGGTGCATGGATTCGGACGTTTCATTCTATGTGTACAATGATTTTGAGGGAGCATTCACCTAAAATTGGATATTTGCAGGATTTTACGATTTATGATGCTGTTGATTCGCGGAATACGATCAAAAAAATTATGGAAAAACTGAATATTGATCCGAAAAATTTCCCTGATAAAGCTGTTGCGAGAATTATTTCTTCAGCTAAGGAAGAATTGATTGGACCTGAAGAATATGCTCATTCTGTTCGTTCTGAATTTGAACAGGTTTGTGCTGAAGTCTATAAGCATTATGTTGAGACGCTTAAGATCAATCAAGCTATGGATTTTGGTGATCTTATTTCCAATACTGTGATGTTATTGGAAAGAAATCCTGATGTGCTTGAGCGTTATCGTCGTCAATGGCGTTTTATTATGGCAGATGAGTTTCAAGATACCAATAAACCTCAATATTTGTTATTATCGTTGTTGAGTTCGAATAAAAAAAATATCTGTGTGGTTGGTGATGATGATCAATCTATTTATGCGTGGCGTGGTGCGCGGGTAGAAAATATTTATCAATTCCAGCGGGAATTCAATGCTGAAATTATTCGCTTGGAAAAGAACTATCGTTCCTGCGGTAATATTCTTACAGCAGCTAATGCTGTTGTGAAATCCATTAAAGGCCGCATGCCGAAAACTCTTAAGGCTGAACGCGAAAACGGTGAAAAAATCATTGTAGCATCGTTAGGAGATGACAGGCTTCAAGCAGCATTTATTTATCAAGAAATGAAAAAACTTATGACTCAAGGATTGAATTATAAGGATTTTGCAATTCTTTATCGTACTAATGCCCAATCCCGTGTGATCGAAGAAGTATTGACTAGGCATCAAGTCCCTCATAAAATTTACGGAGGGCAGAGGTTTTTTGATCGAGCGGAAATTAAAGATATTTTATCTTACTTGAGAATTATTGTTAATCCTAGAGATAGAGAAGCGTTTGATCGAATTGTCAATGTTCCCAAGAGAAAAATTGGTGATTCCGGAAAAAGAAAAATCCAAGAATTTGTAGAATTAACTGGGGATGATTATCATACAGTTTGTTCCAAAGCCTCTCAAATTAATGGATTAACCAAAGTATCGGTATCAATGTTAGAGAATTTGGCAAAAATTTTATCTGAAATCAAAGAATCTATACCAACAACTCTTCCATCTCAAATTATTAAGATATTAATTGAATCCACCCGTTATTTTGAAGATTATTTGGTTGCAGAATACGGAACTTACGAAGCGGAAGGCAGATTTGATAATATTCAAGAGCTTGTGAATGCTGTAAAGGTTTTTGAAAGAGCCAATGCCGGATCATCGATTGCTGATTATCTTCGGGAAGCCAGTTTGCTGTCTTCGGTAAGTGATGATGAAGCGGATAATGGTAATTCGGTATCGTTAATGACAATTCATAGTGCAAAAGGGTTGGAATTTCCAATTGTGTTTTTGGTTGGTGTGACGGAAGGAATTCTTCCTCTTTCCTCAAATTCTCAAGAAGATCTGGATGAAGAAAAACGATTATTTTATGTTGCTGTGACGCGTGCAATGAATAAACTATATATTTCTTATGAAAAACAATCTCTGCGTTATGGAGAAATTATTTCTAATGAAAAGTCGCATTTTTTGGAAGCAGTACCTTCAGATGTTGTTGAAGAATATCGTGACTCTGGTGCTTCTCCTGCGTTTTCAAGAGATCAATATACTAAAAAATCTTATTCTGGTAAATCATTTTATTCAAAACGCGGATCCGGAACGGCTCCCGAGTATTCAAAAAAAATCGATACTTCATCCGGAGAAAGTTCTTTGTCTACTGCCGGAATTAACTTACAGAAGATTTCTTCATTAAGTGAAATTGCTGTAGGGACGGAGGTGTTTCATCATATTTTCGGTAAAGGTATTACAGAGTATGTTTCAGAAGCAATGATACGTGTTTCTTTTGAGCGGTTCGGTACCCAAGTTCTTATGGGAAATACCATTTCTAATTTAAGTAGAATCGTTTCTTAGATTGTTTCAAGAAATGTTTGTGTGTTATGTTATTAATTTTGTGGAGAATTTATGTCAAAAAATCTGTTTTTGAATTCAGCGTTTTACTCTGTTGGTAATATGTTCGGTGCCGGATTGAATATGCTGTATCAATTTGTATTAATTATATTTTTGAATTCGGAAGAGTACGGAATCATACAACCACTACTTCAATTTTCGGGATTACTGTTGCTTCCTTTGACTGCTTACCAGTATGCGTTGACTAAGCATTATTCTCAAATCGAACCTGAGCAGATAGTTTTTGAATCTCTGCATTCTTTTAGAAAAATGTTGCTGGTGATGATCATTACAGCATTGGTATGGATGATGCTTATTCCTGTTCTTAAGAAAGTTTTCCATGTGGAAGATACTGTTATTTTTATTATGCTTTCTTTTACATTACTGCTACAAATGCCTCAATCTCCTTTTATTAGCAGAATGCAGGCAGAAAAAAAATTTTTTGCTGCCGGAATGGCTCAAATTTCTCAAGGTCTTACCAGAATGTCGTTGGGGATTTTATGTGTGTGGAAATTTCCTAATATTTGGGGAGCAATGGCTGGGATTTTGATTAGTATTGTTATCTTTGCCTATGCAAATATATTTATCTATCAAAAACAAATCTTTTGTAAAATCCCTCGTACGTTTGTCACTAAACCTTTCTCATACCGTCTTCTTTGGGTGTCTTTGGGGTCTGTCGGATTGTTTTCGCTATTGATTTATTCTGATACGGTTCTTGTTCGATCGCTAATCCCTTCAGAATCGGCTTTGTTTGCCAGTTCCAATCTGCTAGGTAAAGGAATGATTTTTTTAACGACAGGTGTTTCTTTTGTGATTCTTCCTCTTATGGCCGAAAAAATTCATGATTCTAAAAAATCCCTTTGGATAGGCTTGGGTTGTCTGCTTTTCCTTATTTCATTTTATGTTGGATTTTTTAAAATTACTTCTCCGTTTTTGGCGACTGTTCTCTTTAAAAATGATCCTTATATCTTCCAGCAATTTCAAATCTACATGCCTTATTATAATTTAATGTTTATTCCTTATCCTTTAATTTATTATTTTTTGAATTATTATTTGGTTAAGGAAAGTTCTGTTTATCCTGTTATTTTGATATGCGGTATTACATTGCTTTATGTGGGAATTTTCAAATTTCATGCAAACCTGTTTCAAATTATTAATGTAATCGGTAGTACCGGCTACGCACTGCTGATTTTGATTATAAGCCACGCACTGTTCTCAAAAGAATCCGGTGGAATTCATGAAGAATTTATCGATGAAAGTGCAATAGAACGTTCTATTTAGTTTTAAAGTCTCTCAAAACGTAAAAACCGGCCTCCGATAGTCTATCGGAGGCCGGTTTTTATAATTATTAAATAGATATATTTCCACTGATTCTAATATATTTGAAAATATTAATTATATGCTTTTTCTTCTTTATGAAGTAATGATAAAATTTTTTTAAAGTGTGAGTGTTCTGTTGTATCTATAGTGCTTTCTTTGAAAATTTGTTCTATGATGGTGCAGAGATGTTGTGGGTCGGCACAATTAAAGAACAATTTTAAATCTTCAATAATCGAAAAGTATTGAAGTGAGCTCTTAGACTGGTGGAATATTTTTTTTAATGTTGGTGATACAATTTTTTTGCTGATTAAAATATCAGTGATTATTACAGCGTAAAAGTGATCCCATAATTTTTTTCTAATTGGTGACATTTTCATATCATCCTCCGAAAATGTTAAGATATTTTGATGATATTAATTTATACTTTAAAATTAATGTTTAAAATTTAAAACGGCAAGTATTTTAATAAAAAAATCCTGAACAATGTATTATACACTGCTCAGGATAAAGTATACTACAATTTATAATAAGAAAATTCTCTGTCGTGCACATGATTTAATGATTTCCGGTGTCCAAATTGAAACTTGTACTTCTCCTATATGGACTTTTTCCAAAAAAAACATACAAATTCTTGATTGTCCTATTCCACCACCTATGGATTGAGGAAAAATATCCGACAAAATCATTTTGTGAAAATCTAATGAACTATAGTGTTCTAATTGGGATTCTTTTAATTGAAATTCCAATGTTTGTTTGTCAACTCTAATGCCAATAGATGCAATCGTTAAAGGACAATTAAGAGGCTCATGATGGAGAATTAATTCTCCATGAAGTTTCCAATCGTTATAGTCCGGAATCTTATAAGAATGTTTTTGTCCTGATTTTAATACACTATCTATACCGATTATGAAAACAGCTCCGTACATTCTTGCTATTTCATACTCACGTTTTTTAGGAGGTATGGAAGGGAATAGATCTTCTAATTCTTGTGCTGTGATAAATTGAATAAATTCAGGAAGTTTCGGAGACAGTTGAGGATATTCTAAACAAATAAATTGTTCTGTCTGTTTAAGAAATTGATAAATTTTTTGTACCGTAAGTTCTAATGTTTCTCTAGTTCTTTCATTTGATCCGATTACTTTTTCCCAGCTCCACTGGTCAACATAAAGAGAATGGATTTCGTCCATTTCGCTATCGGGATGGACAGCGTTCATATCAGTATAAATTCCTGAATTCTCAGCTATTTCATATTTATATAATGCCATTCGTTTCCATTTTGCGAGAGATCGTATGATTTCTGCATGCTGACCTGTTTTTGTTGTGAAGCGTACGGTATTTTTGAGATCTTCACTATCTTCATTGAAATCGTTTAATCCTGTATTCGATTCCAAAAATAAGGGAGCCGAAACTCTTAATAAATTAAATTTCTGAACAAGTTGGGTTTCAAAATAATCTTTTAGTTTTTTTATTGCTTGTTCTGTTTCTACTAAGGTTAATTTGGGGATATACACTATGTTTGTCCTCCGTATTTATGATACAGCTGTTTTTGCTAGTAAATCTGCTCGTTCATTAAATATATGACCTGTATGAGCTGCTATTTTTTTCCATTTTATTGTTATTCGGTACTGCATTAATTTTGCGGTGTAATATTGAGCAATAGGACTTTGAGCTTTCCATTTTTTTGTCGCCCACATTTCCAATCCTGCGTAATCATAATAAATTGAAATTTCTTTAATATTGTTTGTTTGAGCATATTCCAGTGCTTCCAATACAGCTTGAATTTCTCCTGCAATTTGGTGTGCACCTGCCTCAGGAGATAGTGGAACAATACCATATTTTTCTTCAATAATGCTGTTGTTCAGTGTAAGCACCAAACCCCAACCTATTTTGCCTGAAGTAAATGATCCATCAGTATAAGCACATAAACCCGGTTCAAATTCTTCCGGAAACTTGTATTGATGCCATAATTGATCGATAGTATATTTTGTTTCAGCATCTTGTATTTCATGTGTACTAAGAGTAAACTGTTGCTTTGAAGGTTTGTGGTATAGAGTTGCTGAAATAGAGTTGAAAAACAGTAGTTTTACGTGGTAATCACGAAAACTGTTTGGAATAATTTTTGCTGTTATCTCCAAATTATTCAAAAATATAATGAATTTTTCGGCTTCTGCAGTAAGTTCGTTTTTGCTTATAGACATTTTATTTCCTTTTTATATAAGGGTAGGGGAAATTGGTAATAAATATGCAGGTTGGTGGAAACATATATTATATCAACATATTTTGTTTATATATATGGATATTTTAGGGTGATTTGAAAAATCCAAAATTATATTCTCGATTATAATATAAATATAAAATTATATCAAAATTATGAATTCTTATTACTAATATTAAGATGTTCTTATTAAAAAATTGACAATATTGTATGAATTATTTATAATTTAAACCATAAATAATAAGTGTTTATATGTATATGAGTTCAAGTTATTGTTCTGATATACAGGAGAATTGTATGAAAGAGT
This sequence comes from Brevinemataceae bacterium, assembly GCA_051647535.1. Taxonomy (GTDB): domain Bacteria; phylum Spirochaetota; class Brevinematia; order Brevinematales; family Brevinemataceae; genus Brevinema_A. The sequence goes on along the minus strand of JBOFEA010000015.1, from coordinate 82,564 downwards.
ATTTCAATATTAAGGATATCTGCAAACTTCTACCGCATCGTTTTCCGATGTTGCTTGTGGATAGAATTCTTAAGGTTTCTGAGGATGGAGGAACAGGATATAAAAATGTCACAATTAATGAAGATTTTTTCAATGGACATTTCCCTGATGTGCCTGTAATGCCCGGTGTATTGCAAGTAGAAGGATTAGCACAATGTGCAGGTTTTATTGCGTTGACACAATTGAAAAATCGTTATCCTCAACTTGATACTGAAGGTGTATTAATGTTTTTTATGGGTATTGACGGAGTTAAGTTTAGAAAACCTGTAGTCCCCGGCGACCGCTTAGAATACAGAGTTCAGGTCACCAAAAGGCGGGAGTCTGTTTCTGAAGATAAAAAATCTTTTGTGCGTGTTATTAACAGTTTTGATACTAAGGCCTATGTTGATGATGAATTAGTATGCGAGTGTTCAATGACTGCAATGTTGACTCCTCGAGACAAGGGTATTGTATAACATTTTAATTAAAAAAAACTCCTTTAATGTGATTTAAAGGAGTTTTTTTAATATCTTAAGAAATATATGAATCAATAGAATCAATAACGAATTCTTTATTGATTTTTTTTATCATTCCGGAAATAATCGAACCTTTACTAAGCTCAATACCTTTGAGAAACTCTTTATTTTCTGAAGATCCGTATTCTGATAGCAACTCTATCGATTTCACCCACTGAACAGAACTTTTCATTTGCAAAGGAAGAAGAGTTTTTACCGTATTTTCATCGTAGAATGTGCCGGTCACATTGGAGATTACAGGGCAGATTGGTTTATTAAATACTAACGGTTCTATATAGGTAGTGAATTGATCTGCAGCTGGACTCATTAGTTTGGAATGAAAAGCTCCGCTTACTTTTAGTGGAAGGACTCTTTTTGCTTTAAGTTCTAATGCTTTGGCTGATGCAGCTTCAACGCCTTCTTTTAGTCCTGAAATAACAGTTTGTTCAGGAGTATTGAAATTTGCTGCTTCAACATAATGTTCTTTGGAAATCTCCGAACAAATTTCGATAATTTGTTCAGCACTTAATCCCAATATAACAGCCATACTTCCTTTGTGTTCCGGATCTGCGTTTGCCATGAGTTCGGCTCTTGTTTGTACCAATCTTAATGTTGTAGAAAAATCAAGCATTCTGCTGGCTAAGAGTGCAGAAAATTCGCCTAAAGAATGACCTACTGCTGCAGTAGGTGTAATATTTCTTTCTTCTAATAATTTTATTAAGATATATTGGTAGGTTAAGACAGCAGGTTGAGTTATTTTTGTATCGGTAAGAACTGCTTCCGGTCCTTCAAAACAGATGTTCTGAATATCTAAATTTAATAAATCGTTGGCTTGAGAGAAAATTTCTTTGGCTATAGGGAATTTTTCGCAAAGATCTTTTCCCATTCCTACAAATTGGGAACCTTGACCCGGGAAAAAAAATACCATGATTCCTCCTGAATATATTATTGTTGTTCCTAAATAGTATATGCCAATAATTAAATTTTTTCAATATTTTTATGTGATGGCTAAAAAAAAACATCCTATCTTTAAGATAGGATGTTTTTTGTATAACTAAATAAGGTATGTTTGATTTTATGTTGCTCCAAAGACACTCACATAGAATCCGAGTTCTCCTGGACGAGTCACGTCTTGTGAATAAGCCGGACTGTTTGGAAGGGTATAGAATGCTCCCAACTTATATGTTAATGTTAGGAATTTGAAGTCTATATAGGCTCCAAAACGATTACTGATCAAAAAGTCGGTATTTCCTACAGCCAGATCGCTATAATGCAATCCATAAATAAATCCGTATTCCACTCCAAATCCAATATCACGGATACGTCCGCCGAGAGAAGCAAATATATTGATATCCGGAATTCCATTAGCACCTACGATTTGATCAGTACATGTCATTTCCGAACCTAAAGATGTAATAGAGAGTGTTTGTTCAAATCCATTGATCAATAGGTATTGGCTGAACCTCATATAAATATCATCAAATGTTAACTTATCGCCTCTGTAATGAGCCGGTACATACATTGCCAAGTAGAAGTTTGCATAGTCTAAAGCAGTATATAAGCTGAATCCGCCTCTAAATCTGAATTGTTTGTCAATAGAACCGATAGTAGGAGCTGCTGCACCGATATATGCTTCCAAAAACCACTGTTCAAATCGGAATGTTGTTAAGAAATCAAGGTTTAAATAGTTAATACCATTATAACTGTCGGAATATACTACTAATTCCGGTTCATAACGTCCTTCCAATACCGGGAAAGTTGCGGCAATACCGGCACCATTCAACTGGCGGTATCCATAGTAATCAAAGCCCGGAGTATAATTGAATTGGAATCCTCTAGGTATAACCTTATCTTCTCCTAAGTACTTATATCTTCCATAGAATGTATGAAAAGTAAAGCGGTCATTAGGTTGAATAGATAATTTTAATGTGTATAATTCTATAAGATCATTAATACCGCTTTGAAGGTTAATATCGTTTCCTACAATACCCAATCCAAATATTAATCCGCTTTGGTCTCCAACCACAATATCTGCTTGAGCATTATATGAAATCCCGGGAGTCATATTTTGGTTCATCTGCATATGAAAATCTAATCTAGGAAACTGGATAGATGTTTGTTGAGCTGAAATGTTAGTAAAAGTCAGACCAAATAGTGTAAGTAATAATAAACTAAATTTTTTCATTCCATTCATCTCCTGTGATGATTTGTATTTTTTTTTATCTGACAGGTTTTTTCTTATTTGTTTGTTAACAAATTGTATATCCAACATATGATGTTATTTACCAAAGAATAGTTAAAACTGTTAAAGAAATAACTTATAGAGTTCCGATATAAATCTTAATATAATTATCGGTTTTATAACTAATATCTTTATGAATTTTTAACTTTCCATTTTGAGATATAAGTTATTAGAGTATGTTGATTGTATAGAGATTTAATTTTTTTTATTTTCTTAATAATTTTTGTTTCATTTATTAAGTGTACTGTTTTTCAGTATGTACGGCATAAAATGTTGAGAATAGTGTATTAATTGCAACTTTTAAATTAGATAAATTAATATGTATATTGAATAAATTATCTTAGAATTTGTCAATGACAAGGACAATTACTTATTAATATAAAGTAAGAATATAAAAAAGTAATATTGAATATGAATTGGGTAATATTTTAGATGTTAAATATTTTTCATATATTTTCATATATAATAAAGTAATAAATACGAATTTTAAAAAATTTATAAAAATACGGCAGACAGAATAAATTCGGTTAACTGTTAAGGGGCATAATGAAATTAGTCATTGGAGTATATGACCGTATCTTGTCTCATAATTTGTCTATTATTTTATCCGGAAAGAAAATTGCTCCTATTGAAGCGGAAGCTATGGAAGAAATACCTGCATTATTGGAACGACATCCTGGTGCAATGCTTCTTTGTGAAGAAACGGATGCAGCATTTTATGAACGGCTTTATCAAAAGAATAATAATATGGATATTTATCTTTTGGTACATCCGTCTTTGTCTGCAACGTCTCTTTTACAGTTAAAAAAATTTGGAATTAAAGCTGTGATTCCTTATTCTGAAGACCCTAACGAAATTATAGAAGTTATTATTCAGCAGTTAAGTATATTAGCTTCTGAAATGAAGAAGGATGACCAAAGTTTGGTTGCTCTTAGTAATAAAGAACATCGAGATACTGCTGTACATCTTCCTATATCCAAAAAATGGGCATATGGCGAGTTGCAGGGATTTAACAGTTCTAAAGTTGCCGTAACTTTTAGTGATCCTGATATCTGCTCAAGAATTCTTGAAGAGCATGGAAACAATGAGTTTTTAATGTACCTCAAAGGATTGAATATAAGAATGTATACTGATTTTATGTATACCCAAAATAATATTTTTGTTTTTAGGTACCGTAAAATGAGTTCTTCTGATGCGAACAGATTAGCTTATTATATACATTACTGCAGGCAGCAAGCAGAAGCAGAAAACATGTCTATGAAATAGCTAAGTATTAAAAAAATTTTTGGGAGTGTTAATAATGTCAAACTCTTCACATTGTTATAATAGAACAAATATTTGGTCTAAGGCTGACCAAACCGAAATAGATAGTATTTTTAATATATCCGAAACATACAAAACGTTTCTTGATGAAGTAAGAACCGAACGTCAAGGTGTTGTTTGGCTAAAATCTCGTGCAGAAGAATTGGGTTTTAAAGATATTACGCAAATGACTACAGTAATGCCTGGAGATAAAGTTTATTTTGAATACGCAAAAAAGAATATTTCTCTTGCAGTAATAGGAAAATCTTCCATTAAGAATGGAGTAAATATTGTAGGAGCACATTTGGATGCACCGCGTTTGGATTTGAAGATTCATCCTATTGTTGAAGATACCGGAATAGCAATGTTGAAAACACATTATTATGGCGGAATAAAAAAATATCAATGGCTTAATATTCCATTAGCACTGCATGGTGTTGTTGTTCGGGCGGACGGTACGCAGTTTGAGGTAAACATTGGAGACAATCCTGCAGATCCTGTGTTTGTTATTTCAGATCTTCTGCCGCATTTATCAAGAAAAATTCAAGGCGATAAAAAATTACTTGACGGTATCGAAGGGGAAAATTTAACATTAATGGCAGGTACTATTCCCTTAGAAAAAGCCGAACATACCGAAAAAGTCAAGGCAAATGTTCTGCAAATATTATATGATCGTTATCAAATTGTCGAAGAAGATTTGATTTCTGCTGAAATTCAAGTTGTACCGGCGTTGAAAACAAGAGATGCCGGGCTTGATCGGAGTATGATTGCCGGTTATGCGCATGATGATCGAGTTTGTTCGTTTGGGGCTTTTCAAGCTATTATCAATATATCAGATATACCGGAACGAACATGTATTGTCTTTTTGACCGATAAAGAAGAAATAGGTTCTAAAGGTATTACTGGTGCTGATTCCTGTGCACTTCCTAATTTGATAGCCGAGCTTCTTTATAGAGAGGACTCGTCGTATCGTGATATTGAACTGCGGAGAGCTTTAAATCGTTCTTTTTGTTTGTCTGCAGATGTTGGTGCCGCTTATAATCCTTTATATGCGTCGGTGCATGACAAATTTAATGCCGCTTATATGAATTCCGGAGTAATTATCAAAAAATATACAGGAGCTGGTGGCAAATCCAATGCTTCTGATGCATCAGCCGAACTTGTTGGAAAAGTAAGAAAAATCTTTAATGATAATAATGTTGTATGGCAGGCTTCTTCTATGGGTAAAGTTGATGAAGGCGGCGGCGGTACAATAGCAATGTTTATTGCTCAATTCGGTATTCCTGTATTAGACAGTGGAATAGGTGTAGTAGGAATGCATTCTCCCTATGAAATTATCAGTAAAGCTGATTTATATCACATGATTAAAGGCTATCATGCATTTTTTCTGAATGCTTAATATAAAGAAGATAGGTGTAATAATTATGTCTTATAAATATTTGTACGGTCCCATACCGTCAAGACGTTTAGGTGTTTCTTTGGGTGTAGATCCTATTCCGTTTAAAACTTGTCCTTTGAATTGTATTTATTGCGAATGCGGTGCAACGAATAATTTTACGCTTGATAGACAGGAATTTATTTCTACAAACGAAATTATTGCTGAGCTGGATGATTTTATGAAAAATCATCCAGCTCCTGATTTCATTACTTTTTCTGGATCGGGTGAACCAACTCTTCATTCAGGATTAGGTCGTATTCTTGCTCACTTAAAAACAACATATCCGCAAGTCCAAACAGCGGTATTAACTAATTCTATTATGCTTTCTAATGAATCTCTTCAAGAAGAACTACTTGCTGTGGATTTGGTAGCACCTTCGCTTGATGCGGTAAGTGAAAGAGCGTTTGAAATGATTGATAAACCTATGCCTGGTATTGATATTGCTAAGTGCATTGTTTCTTTGAAAGAATTTGCACAGAAGTTTTTATCTCTTCCTCAAAAAAAGTTATGGATCGAAATCTTTGTAGTAGAAGGAATCAATGATACGGATGAGGAAATTAATCAATTTGTTGAAGTTTTGCAAGATATACCTTATAGTTTGATTCAGCTGAATCGATTAGATAGAATAGGTACTAATCCTCATGTGAAACCTGCGTCTATGGAACGTCTTCATTATATTAAATCAAAATTTGTTGAAGCCGGTCTGTCTAATGTCGAAATAATAGGGAAATTTAAAAAACGAAACGAAATACTTAATTATAACATATCATTGGAAGAGTTGATTCTTACTGATTTATCGAGAAGATCTTTGTCTTTAGAAGATATGGTGTTAATGACGAATGGGTCTTTGGAAGAAATTAGTCAATATTTGGATGTACTGTCTTCAGAAAACAAATTGTCAGCAAAAATTATTGATAATAAGGTTTGTTATCAAATCAAAAGAAATATTATTGATTAAATATATACCATATTGATTTGATAATGAATTACAATAAAGGAAGGTGCCTAGTTATAGGATCAATAAGATCTGTAGGCCCCGGTCCAAATCCTATTGCTGTATAAGTCGGTTCACCACCAAATTCTGTTTTACCGGCATCCCTTATTAAAGAACATGCTAATCCGGAAGCTTGAATTTTTGTCCATAATTCCATCAATTCTTCTTCACTTTGAACGTAGACGGCAATTTTAGCTTGTCCGTGTTTGAACCATTGTTCTACATGATTTTTGTTTGTTTGTTTTGATAGACCGTCAAATACTGCTGATACTGATGCATGGGCACCTTGAGCAATGAGTTTGCCTTTTCGGATGCCGTTGGTATTTGGATATTTGGTTCTAATAATTAAGATTTGTTTCATAATGATTTCCTAACAATAAAAAAAACGCTCTCATAGAGAGCGTTTTCTAGCGGGAAAAGGGATTTGAACCCTCGGCCCTCGCCATGGCAAGGCGATGCTCTACCCCTGAGCTATTCCCGCAAAAAGAGTTTATATAATTAATAATTATAAAATATCTTGCGAAAGGTGGGACTCGAACCCACACACCTTTTGGGCACTAGATCCTAAATCTAGCGTGTCTACCAGTTTCACCACTCTCGCGTTATATGTTGATTTATTTTTTTCGACTTGTGTTTGGAGATGGATCAACTTTTTTGTTTGAAACCCTTAATTCGCACCCAGTAGGATTCGAACCTACGACCTACGGATTCGAAGTCCGGTGCTCTATCCAGCTGAGCTATGGGTGCACATTATTTATTCTGGGTGGATAATGGGACTCGAACCCACGGCCCCCGGAACCACAATCCAGTGCTCTAACCAACTGAGCTATATCCACCATATGGGCTATTCGTGTCTGACAGGATTCGAACCTGTGACCAACGGCTTAGAAGGCCGATGCTCTATCCAGCTGAGCTACAGACACAATACCATTATCTTCGGGGTAGTAAGATTCGAACTTACGGCCCCCTGTTCCCAAAACAGGTGCGCTAACCGAACTGCGCTATACCCCGATCGATTAATTAAGTATAATATTATATATATTTTTTTTTTTTTTGTCAAGTCTTTTCTTCAAAAATTTTAATTTTCTTATTACTTGACGATGCTTCCTTTCATTATTAATTTTTATTTGTTATTAACAATAAAATATAATCTAATACAACACAATCTAAAGGAGAATGTTATGAAATTTAAAGACAATATTCATCATCTTGAAGAAGAAATTCGTGAAAATACCGATAAATTGGCCGAAAGTATTAAGGAAAAATTCGGAGAAGCTTATCATGAAACAGCTAAATTAGCTAATAAAACTTATTCCTCTATTTATCTTTATTTTCAACATATGAATAAAAAATCCGTCCTTTCTTTTCTTTTGGGATTTGGAGGCCTTGCTATTGGTGCCGGATTAATCTTTGTTCCCGGTGTCGGATTTATCCTCGGACTATTAGTCGGTATTTTTCTCGATGATCATAATCGAAAATCAATTAGAGACTCTCTTGAAAAAAGTAATGATTATATCGTCAAAACAGCTGAACACCTTACTCATGTAATTCAAAAAAATTGGAGTACATTTAATGAAGCTTTCCATGATGATATAAACAAAATTGAAGAACATAAGGAATATGTTAAAAAATATGCTGAAGATGTTGAAAAACATTCTAAAAACATTATTGAGAAATTTCAAGACCATAAATAATTTTTGATCAAATTAACTATTACTTTCGTAATCTCTACAGTAAAAAATAAAAGGCTTTTTAATAAGCCTTTTATTTTTTACTAAATAAAAATATTTTTTTTACTTATTTCAAATAATCCTTTTGTTATTATATGACGTGTTGTATGTCTTCTTATAATCAATATTTGACAAACCCAATAAAATAATTTATAATCACATACAAACTATTATAATAGATTTTTTATAAGTATTTTGAGCTTTAAAAATATTTTTTACTATAGTGGTTTGTATTATAAGAGAGGGGACGTGATGTCATATATTGATTGGGGGATTGTTTGTGTCTATTTGACTGGTCTTTTTTTATTAGGTAGTTTTTTTTCTAAAAGTAATAACAGTAGCGAGAAATATTTTGTCGGTGGTAGAAACGTTTTTTCTTGGGTTGCTGCATTCAGTATGTACGCAACTGTGTTATCTGTGATATCTTATGTATCAAATGTTGCTAATGTTTATAATAATGGATGGTTTTTTGGAGTTGCAGTATTAGGGGATATTGTTGTGGTTCTGTTAGCCGCATATTTTTTTGTACCTTTTATTAGAAAGTGGAATTATATTACTGCTTATGAATATTTAGGAAATCGATTTAATAAATCTATGCGTATGTTTGCTAGTGCTATGTTTATTCTTTTTCATATTATACGTATTGGTATTATTATTTTTATCCCTGCTGTAATATTTATGGAAATTATTCCTGATATCCATCCTGTATTTATTATATTGAGTATTGGATTTTTATCTATTATTTATACGGTTGCGGGAGGATTTAGCGGAGTAGTTTGGACAGATACAATTCAAGCTTTTATTTTGATTGCCGGAGCGGTATTGGTTATTTATTATGGTTTTGCGGCAGTTCCTGAAGGTGTTAATCCTTTTCGTGTGCTTTATGAAGATAATAAAATATTTACTCCTGATGAATTATCTTTTAATTTTACGCGTCCGACATTGTGGGCATTATGGTTTGGGGTGATTTTTAATGATCTTTATGCCTATATAGGATCACAGGATATTGTTCAACGATATAATTCTACAAAGACTGTAAAAGAAGCTCAAAGAGCTCTTTTGGGTCAAATACCTTTGTTATTAACAAGTATCATAATGTTTTTGGGGATGGGGTCGGCGATCTATTTATTTTACAAATACAATCCTACACTTCTTCCTATTTTGAAAAATAGTAATGCTGTCATGCCTTATTTTGCGGTTTATAATCTTCCTATAGGTATTTCCGGGTTGGTCATTTCTGCTGTCTTTGCTGCAGCCCAATCCACTATTTCTTCAAGTATTAATTCGATTTCGGCTTGTGTGGTGATGGATTTTTTAGTGCTACGTAAATCCGATTTGTCTGATCATCAAAAAGTTAAGTATGCTCGAATTGTTTGTTTTGTAGCAGGATTTTTGAGTATTTTAGTGGCTTTGTATCTTCTCAAATACAATCAAACTAATATGTTTATTTTATTTAATACAATACTTGGATTAATGGGTGGTCCTATTGTTGCGGTTTTTCTCTTGGGTATGTTGACTAAAGTTAATACCAAATCTGCATGGAGCGGAGTAATCGTTTCTGTTCTTGTGGCTTTGTACATAGGAAATCCTGCAAAAATATTAAATTTAATTCCAGGGTATCAACAACCAAAAATATTTGAATTTGGTCTGGCTTTTATCACAATTACCACATGTGTGGGTACAGCATTAATTACAAACGGATGTTTGTTGATCAAAAAGAAAATATCCGATGCTCGTTCCAAATAATGGATGTATCTCTTACTTACACAAAATTAATGTACTAATAAATATAATTTTATTTATATATTGACAAAATTATTGAAATGATTTATAATAATTTCTGTCTGTCTTACTTAAGGCAAAGTTTTGTATTTGGAGGTTAAGAGCCATCATGTATTATTTTTCTTTGTCTTATTATCGACTCTCTGATCAAGTTTTTGGGTATAATCTCCCCACTCTTATTCATTTTCATATCTTATTTATGTTAAAAATCGCTATTCGAATTTGACTCGTTTCTATCTAATTTTTCTGTTTTATTATACTGGATAATTGTTCTTATTTTGTTTTATTTTAAACTGATTTCTATCTGTTTTTTTAATTATATATTATTAAAGGATTGATTTATGTATAACTTTGTCAATAATTCTATTTCTATCAAAAATATAAACCACTTTTATGATTCATACCATGCCCTTAAAAATGTTTCACTGGATATTAAATCCGGAGAATTTTTTTCATTGCTGGGACCTTCTGGATGTGGTAAAACAACACTTTTGCGTATCATAGCCGGATTTCTCAAACCTGATGAAGGATGTGTATTTCTTGGTGATCATGATATGACTAATACACCTTCAAACAAACGTCCTGTGAATACGATCTTTCAAAAATACGCATTATTTCCACACCTTACGGTGTATGAAAACATTGCTTTTTCGTTTCGGGTAAAAGGAATGAAAGAAGCGGAATTTCATGAAAAAGTATTATCTTATGCGGGGCTGGCACGTTTAGAAAAGCATTTGTATAAATATCCATCGCAGTTATCTGGCGGACAGCAACAGCGTGTTGCAATTGCTAGAGCCTTGGCAAATGAACCGAAAGTGCTTTTGCTCGATGAACCGTTATCAGCACTTGATGCCAAATTACGCCAGCATATGCTCTTAGAACTGGATAGAATTCATGATGAAGTAGGAATTACGTTTATCTTGGTGACGCATGATCAAGAAGAAGCGTTAAGTGTATCGGATCGTATTGCGGTAATGAATGAAGGTGAAGTACTACAGGTAGGAACACCAGTGCAGTTGTATGAAACTCCTGCAGATGTTTTTGTTGCTGATTTTATTGGAGAAAATAATTTTATTAAAGGCCGAGTGACGGAGATTTTAGACCAAACTCATGCACGAATTGCGTGTGATTTAGGTGAAATTATTGTAGAAATGGATAAAAATGTATCAGTCGGACAGAACATTTGTTTAACAATACGTCCTGAAAAAATTGAAGTATTGAAAAATAAACCCGAACTTCCCAATCAATGGCATAATTTAGTTAAAGGAAAGGTTTACGATGTTATCTACTCCGGATTTCAAAGTAAATATTTCTTACAAATTCCTGGATATGATTTTTATTTGAAAGCTTTTGAGCAACATGATATTTTCTTTGAAGACGGGACGGAAATCGTTCATTGGGGTGATGAAGCTTGGTATTTATGGGATGCTGATGATTCCTATATTGTACATATCGAGGATGCCGATGAAAACCAATAATCAAAACTATTTAGCCTTATATACAACTCCTTATTTAATATGGATGAGTTTGTTTTTTATTTTTCCGACGTTGTTGGTAATATTTGTATCGTTTGTTGATAATCAGTCTTGGGATAGAATTGCGGCATCTATTCGTGAGTTTTATCCTACACTTGCCCAAAGTGGTATAAAAGAAGCATTCGAACAACTTAAAAATACGTTTGGCCAATTTGCTTTTACCCTTGCCGCTTATCAAGAATTATTTGAACCTCGTGTGACGGCTACCTTGATGAGAACAGCTTCGATTTCGTTTATTGCATCGTTAATTTGTGTTATTCTTGCACTTCCTACTGCTCATTTTATTTTTCGCTCGCAATATAAAGAATATCTGTTGTTGTTGTTAATACTTCCGTTTTGGACTAATTTTTTGATTAGGATTTTCTCTTGGATTAAAATTTTAGGTAATAACGGGTTGATTAATTCTTTGTTATTATCAGTGAATATTATAGATAAACCTATTAGTTTACTGTATAATAATATTTCAGTTACGTTTATTTCTATTTATATTTGTCTTCCGTTTGCGGTGATTCCGATTTTTTCTGCGATAGAGAAGTTTGATTTTTCTTTATTAGAAGCGTCTGAAGATTTAGGAGCTTCATTTTTCCAAAGTTTCTTATATGTGTATCTTCCTGGAATTAAAGGCGGAATTGCATCCGGATTTTTATTTTCATTTATAAATACGTTTGGAAACTACGCCGTAGCTCGTTTGGTGGGCGGTCAGAATTCTTATATGCTGGGGAATTTGGTTGTCCATAATGCAACAATCGGAAGAAATATGCCGTTAGCTGCAGCAATATCTACAGTAATTTGTTTAACAGCATTGATGCTGATGCTATTAAATTCCTATGTAATGAGGGAAAAAAAATGAAAAAGCATCGTATAGTAAATTTATTATTTTTTGTTTCAACAATGTTGATTTTTTATATACCAATTGTTCTGATTCTTATTTTTTCTTTTAATTTTGGCAAATCATCCGAATGGGAAGGGTTTAGTTTCAAATGGTATCAGGAATTATTTTTAAATTCTGAACGATTGTGGCTCGCTGCCGGTATGAGTTTTATTATTGGGGTGAGTTCTGCAGTGCTATCTACGATTTTAGGTTGTATGGGTGCATGGGCGATATGGCACAAAAATAATAAGCTACGGATGTTTTTATTATCATTATCTTATATGCCTTTAATGCTTCCGGATCTTATTGTCGGAGTATCTCTTCTTACGTTGTTTGTGTTTATGGCTTTGCCTTTAGGTGTGGGATCAATATTTATTGCACATACAACAATGAATATTCCATTTGCACTGTTGCTAATTCTTTCAGTATTGAATGATAGTGATTTGTCTGTGTTGGAAGCTGCAAAAGATTTAGGTGCAGGAGAGTTTCAAATTTGGACAAGAGTTTTGCTTCCAATGCTGTTTCCGGCATTAACTGCTTCATTTGTGTTGGCATTGACAATGTCTTTAGATGATTTTGCTATTACGTTTTTTGTATCCGGTCCCGGATCAACCACATTGCCAATATATGTTTACTCGGCTATCAGATTTGGGGTGTCACCTGCTATTAATGCTTTGTCTGTGCTGATCATAGGTATTTCTATTATTTTATTTGTGATTAATAAACGCTATATTAAAATGGCTTTCAAATAATTTCAAAGGAGTAAATAATGAATTTATTGGGTAAAATCTTATTGTTATTTATATCATTGGGTATTGTTTCCTGCGGCGGAAATAAAAAAGAACAGCTGCGTATTTATATGTGGACTGATAATATACCTCAAGATGTTTATAAGGATTTCGAAAAAGAAACAGGTATTCGTGTTGTAGAAGATGCGGTTTCTTCTAATGAAGAAATGTATACTAAAGTTAAGTCAAGTACGGCAAACTATGATATTATTACCCCATCACTGGATTACGCTGCAATAGTAATGCAGGAAGGATTGGTAGAGGCTGTCGATAAAGAAGAAATTCCTAATATGACAAATATCGATCCTGAAATTATGAAGAAAATTGCAAAATATGATTCCAATCATCAATATATTATACCTTTTGCATTTGGTGTGACTGCTATTGCATACGATACCAATGTAGTGACTAATGAAGTAAAAGGATTTGAAATTTTTGATAATCCTGATTATAAAGGTAGAATGACTTTATTAAACGATATGAGAGAAACTTTTGGTTCAACACTTTTGTATTTGGGTTATTCTATTGATGAAACCAATCAAGAAGCTTTATCTAAAGCTCAAGCACAGCTTCAAAGTTGGAAGCAGAATATTTTGAAATTTGACTCTGATTCTTTCCAAATTGCTTATGCTAATGGAGAAGTTGATTTAGTACATGGATATCCTGATACGATTCTTCCCAATCTTAGTGCTACTAAAAGACAAGCTTCAAAATTTATTGTTCCTGAAAAAGGTGCCATTATGTGGGTAGACAGTTTCTTAATTTTAAAAAATGCTCCTAATAAATCGGCAGCGTTGAAGTTTATCAATTTTATTCACCGTCCTGATATTTATGCCCGAATCATGGATTCTTTAGAATCTTTGTCTCTTAATGTTCCTGCTAGAGAATTAATGACTGTTCAGTCACCAATCAGCTACGATCAATTATCAAACGTTTCTATGCTCGAACCGATAAGTCCTAAGGCTTTGGAAATCCAATCTCGTATATGGGAAAATATTCAAGCTCAATAGTAATGATAAAAAGTAATAATGATAAAAAAAACAAACTCTTTTAAAGAGTTTGTTTTTTTATCAAATACTGTGCTTTATGAATTTGATTCTTTAATAGCTTTAGACTTTTTACAATATCTGTACATAGTGCTGTTTGAAGCTGTTGCTGTTCTTCTGGAGATGTTTGGTCAAAATTGGCGGACATTGTTTGATGAATCGAATCTTGAATACATGTGGAAACCATATAAGCAATTACTGAATGTTCTGAATTTTCAGTATTTAAGATTTTTTGTAATTTCGTTGTTTCTGCTGCAGCTTGAGAGGGATTATTGTTTTTATATGATTGTTTGATGGACGTTAAACTTTTTTGGCATATAGGAAGCAGATTGCAGATAGATTTGTAAATAGTATCCAGATATTTATGATATTCTGTGTCTGCTATTGGTGTAATAGGAAGAGTATAGTTTTTTTTGAGTCGTGTTGAAGGAAGAAGTTCGAATGCTTTGCTGATTTCCTTATGAGTTGCGCCTTCCAAATAAGCACCATCCATTCCGGCAATAATTACTTCAGCAGAGGTTTTGACAATTTGTTCTTCAAACCACTCTTTGAATATAATAAAACGTGCATCTGCCAATACAAAAGAATTAGGTTTTCGACCTTTAATATATCGGCTGTGTACAGCGTAAGTTGTATGAGCTTGCTGGGTGTGGAAAGGTGATAATCGATGGTGTTGGATACGATTATTTTCAGCCAATATATTTCCTTGACTATGGGTTTTGTTATTGGAAAATGACAAATCTTGTCCTGCCATAATAATAGGATTACATCCTAATTGGCGCGCTAAATCAAAAGCTGATGTGGATACAGATCCTCCTGAGGATAAAAGTCCGTTTGCTCCCCAAAATTTTTCGAAAAAAGGATAAAATGGAAAAAAAGAATCCATTAGAATAATATTATTACTGTCATAATCTTCAAAAGAACTATCATGAACTCCCGGATCTGCAATTAATATATGGTTTTTATTTTGGCTGTACCTCAGGTAATAAGCATTTTTTTCTTGAGCGTCTACAGTTACTACAAAATCCGGAGAAATATTAGAAGCTGATAAGATTGGAAGTGTTGTATCACAAGCAATCAAAATCATCTGATCTTGATATTGTTTGATATATGGAAGTGCTTGTTCCAAAGAAGAACCTGCACCAATAATAACAGCCGGTTGATCGATACATGCATTTTTATAATGAATTAATTTATTTCCGGTAAAATAGCGATGCATATTTTTGAAAATGTTCTTTGTCCATGTTTTGCTGAATCTAATTATTGTTGAAACGCCGACTTCTTGTTTTCTAATACATCCGGCAATTATTTCTTTTGCTTGCAGAAACTCTTTCGGAAATATTTCTGCATAAGGTCTGTGTATATTGAATACTACGTCATTAATTTTTAATTGAGTTGAAATATGTTGTAAATCTTGTAAATTTTGGACAAAAAATACTCTGCTATTATTCAATAAGAGCTGTTGTAATTCGGGTCTTAGTTCTATTGTTTTTTTGAAAATAGAGGAATCCGGCTCATATACCAAACATTGATATTCGGTTTCACAAATAATTTTTTCTAATAAGTATCCTAATCCTAAGCCACCAATAAAATATAATGCATTTTCTTTTTGTGGAAGATTGGAAAAAATTTTTTGTGCTTCTGCTATCGGTCGTGAAGAGTGAAGTTTTAAAATTCTATTATTAAAAATAATATCAAAATTAAACGAATTGTCAGCATTTGTAATAATATTTATTATATCTATCATGATAAAATCTTAATCCGATTTTTTTGGTTCTTCTACTAAAATACCGCTTGAGATTACTAACGCAAATGCTTTATCAATACTCATATCTAAAGGAATAATTTTATCTTTGCTAATATTAATAAACCACCCGGTTGTAGGAATAGGTGTTGTCGGTATAAATACAGGCACGAAATCGTGACCGGGATCTATAATCTGTGAACTATCTTTTCCTGTGACAAATCCTACTGCAAGAGTTTTTTCGGTGGGGTAAGGAACGAGAACAGCTTGGTTAAATTTGTTTGTTTGAGAAGGATCCGGAAAAAAAACTTTAATAATTTTGTTAACATTATTGTAAATGGAATTAAACATAGGTATTGCATTTAATAATCTATGTGAAATACTTCTAAACCATAATCCTATAGCACTTTCTCCCAACAGACCAAGCAGAATAATAAGTAAAATGATAATAATCATTAACACACTGCTGAATAGAAGATCATACCAATGCAAAGGAATGATATCTGTAAAGATAGGAGGAAATACTTTTATTACGGAACTTAAAATACCATATAACTTTTGGGCAACCCATGCAATAATAGAAATAGTTGCCACTAAAGGACCCAAAATAAGAATACCGTTAAAGAAAGATTTGGTAAGATAATTGACTTTATTTTCGGTTGAAGGTTCAATATTTAATTGGCTGTTTGCGGATTCGTCGTGTTGAACAACTCCGATAGAAATAACAGTAGACATGGCATTTCCACTTTTTAGAAGGCATGGTTCTGTATCTTCTTTGCGGCATAAAAGAAAAAATCCTGCTGATACCAAAGGTGCTGAAGGAAGATATACCGTGATCCAATTATTGCCTTCATCTGAGTTAAAAATATGTCTTGCATGGTTGCTGGTAATAAATCCTATACTTTTTGAATATTCGTTAGGATAGGGAACCAAAATACTTTTTGAAAAAGTGTTTGTGACGGAAGGATCATTTTGAAAGATTAATTCTGCTATTTTTTTGAACGTTTTGTATAAAGGATTGATGAAAGTTGGAGCCATTAAGATTCGATCGATCAGCAATAAAAAAAACTTTCCTAAAAATGTTGATGCAATCATTCCGGAGAATGTAATTCCAAAGAGAACAATCATTAACGATACAATATCGGTAATGTAGGAAAAGTATTTGTAAGAAGTCAATGCGGATGGTAGAAATATAGTGACGTTAGGAATATATGCTTTCAAAAATGACCATATCCATACAATTAATCCAATAGTAATTCCAAACGGAAGAATTAATAAAATTCCGTCTTTAAAAGCACTTGAGAAGATATTTTTAGTTTTCATATTGGTGAAACTCCGCAAAAAGAATAGTTTGTTTTTTACTCTAAATATGATGTAGACAAAGCAATTCTACGTACAATATTTGCAAATAGAGGAGCAGAAACACCACCACCGCTCCGCGAGCTTCCTTTAGGGTTGTGAATTGCGATTACAATAACAAGGCTTGGGTTTTCTAAAGGAAGGAATCCAATAAATGTTGTATTATTTCTTCCTTCTGTGTAGCCTGATTTGGCAATCATTCCTGTTCCTGTTTTTCCTGCACTTCGAATTCCGTCTAATGCCGCTTTTGAACCTGTTCCACCTTTTAGAATACTTTGTTCCATAGCATAAAGGAGTTCTTTTGATTTTTGGGGATGAAACAGCTGTTTTGATTGCCGGTTATTAGTGGATAATTCTTGTCCGCTTGGTGTTTTTATTGATCGGATCAAAGAAAGTGGAATAAATTTACCACCTCCACCTATTACTGCCGCTGCTGATGCAAGTTGAATAGTTGTTACGCCTATTTCTTGTCCTATAGCGATCATTGGTTTTGATAATGCTGACCATTTGTTTGGAGGATGGAGGATTCCCTTTTCTAAACTTGTTAAAGGTAAATCAGGTTTGCTTCCAAAACCTAATTCTTTCATCCATAAATAAAAGTCGTTTGATCCGAATTGGCCGGCTAATCTGGCAAAAGATATATTTGCTGATTTTTTCAGCATGATTCCTAGAGGAATATATCCTAATACGGGTTTATTAAATGTATAATCTCCTATTTTGTAAGCTGTGTTGTCGTCAAATAATGGAGAAGTAGTTGATGCAAGCCCCTGTTCCATAGCAAATGCAGCTGTAAACATTTTCATTACGGAACCGGGTTCATAAATGTATGATACTGAAAGAGGGGATTCCGAATTTTTTCCTGCCTGTACCAATGCAAGTAATTCTCTAGATTTGATGTCTAAAATTACAACGCTTCCTGAATCGGCATCTGATTCGGAAACACTACGTGCCAGTTCTTCATAAGCTATTCTTGATACTTCAATATCAAGTGTTAAATGAATATCCAACCCTTGCTGAAGTTCGGAATTGAATGTATACTCTATTCCTTGAAGACCGGAACCTTCTCTGCCTATCGAACCAATAATAGGAGATAAAAAGAAGTATGGGTAAAAACGCGACTCTTCTGATATTAATCCTAATTCATCTTGTGTCAGATATTTTTCTTTTTTTAAAATATTATACAGTTCTTCTACAGGTTTGGTAATTGAGGGAGTCATATCGCGTTTGATATAAACAAAATGTCTGTTTGTTTTATCAAAATTTTTTAATTCTTCTTCCGAAAAATATCCTGTTGAGAACAAGGCTGATTTTAAATAGTCCCTCAACTCATCGCTCAATTTTTTGGGGCGAGCGTATAGTGATCTTGTTGATGAAACACCTGCTATCAAATGACCGAATTTATCGTAAATTTTTCCCCGAGGATTATTTGTTTTTTCGAATGATGTTTTTAACCTTTTATCAGGAAATAGGGTAGTTTGTCCTAGTCGAAGAATGGTAAGACCAAAAATTAAAAAAATGCCTAGGATAAAAATATGAAATCTGGGCAGTTTTGTCATGATATTTGATTCCATGATATAGATATTTAGAATAATTCACTTTGTCAACAGTACTATTATAAATTATTTTTAAAATTTTTTCAATAATTGTTGAAAGTTTTATTCGTATTTATTATAAAATTATTTAACTATAATAAGTACATATTTGGATTGAATAATTAAGTTGAAAAAATTTGATAATAATAAAAAGTTGCAAAAAAATAATGAACACAGTATAATATGCTTTAATTTATAAAAATGGAGGATGTACCGAATTATGAAGCTTAAAAGTATCATTTTAATGTTAGGAGCAGTTTTTATGTCATTGGTTGAAAATCATGCACAGTCGTCACGAATTCTTCCTGTAAATTCTAAAAATCCAGTTGTTATTATTGAAACATCTGAAGGAACTGTTCAGGCCGAACTTTTTCAAGATAAGGCTCCTATTACTGTAAGTAATTTTATTTCATTAGTGGAGAAAGGATATTATGACGGTATTATTTTCCACAGAGTGATTAAGGATTTCATGATTCAAACCGGAGATCCGCAAGGTACTGGAATGGGCGGTCCAGGCTATACTATTAAAGATGAATTTCATCCTATGTTGAAACATGCTAAAGGTGGAGTTTTGTCTATGGCTAATGCCGGTCCTAATACCGGAGGTTCTCAATTTTTCATCACTTTAGTACCAACATCTTGGCTTGACGGTAAGCATGCTGTATTTGGTCAGGTTATTGAAGGTTTGGATATTGTGCAAAAAATCGGATCTGTTAAAACAGATCAATCCGATAAACCTGTTAAGCCAGTTACAATGAAAAAATTGACTATTAAATATTCAAAATAATATTATTTAGTCTTGAATTGATAATTCAAAAAATCAAAGCGGGTAGTTTGCTCGCTTTGATTTCTTTTAAATTCTTGACGAGATATTTATAATACGATATAATATTGTAAAATTATTGATAATGAGAAAAGCTATGATTTATTTGGATTTTGAAAATGAAATACAAGAAATTGATCAAGTGTTGGAACAACTGCTTGCGGAAGCTGAACCTAATGACAGTCAAATAAATAATCTTCGAAAAAAAAGACAAGATATTCTTTCTATATTGTACAAAAATTTAACTCCTTGGCAGATTACGCAGGTTGCGCGTCATACGGCCAGACCAGGTTTTTTGGACTATGCCTCTAAGATGTGTTCGGATTTTATTGAACTGCATGGAGATAGATTGTTTGGCGATGATGGGGCAATTTTAGGTGGTTGGGCTTGTATCGGTGATCATAAAGTGATGATTATTGGTCAGGAAAAAGGGATTGATATGGAATCACGCCTAAAAAGGAATTTTGGAATGCCCAATCCTGAAGGTTATCGTAAAGCTCTTCGTTTGGCTAAAATGGCTGCGAAGTTTAAAAAACCTATCGTTACGTTTGTTGATACTCCGGGGGCTTATCCCGGAATAGGTGCGGAAGAACGCGGGCAAGGAGAGGCAATAGCTAAAAATTTACTGGAGTTTTTTAGTTTAGAAGTACCTGTTATTTCGATCATTATTGGAGAAGGCGGAAGTGGTGGAGCTTTAGGAATTGCGGTTGCGGATAAGGTGTTAATGTTTGAAAATTCTGTATATTCTGTTATTTCTCCAGAATCTTGTGCTTCTATTTTATGGCATGATTCCGCTATGGCTCAGCAGGCTGCCGAAGCACTGAAGTATACAGCAGCCTATTTAAAGAAATTTGATGTAATTGATCAAATTATTTCCGAACCCTTAGGCGGAGCACATAGAGATCCTGATCAAACAATAGTAGGGTTGAAAAATATTCTTATTTCAGATTTGACAGCACTGAATAAAAAAACTTCCAAAAAACTTATTAATGAACGTTATGAACGTTTTAGAAAATTAGGTCGTTTTGTAGAAAAGTAATTATAATTTTTAGGAGATTTGAAATGTCTGAACTTTCCAAGCATTTATTAAATATGGAAAAAGGTCGTTCTTCTTTTGAGAATTTCATTAGAAACCTCTCTATTCCTGTTGTATCTGAATTTATTTCTAACGGAGAAATTAAACCTGCTATATTTGAGGCTTCTTCTCAAGTAATTCAAACAAAAGACTCTCAAGAAGTCGCAAAAGTATTTCCTTTAAGTATAGAGAAACATCGGAATGCAGTGCTGAAAATATCCGGTACAGGTGTTTCAACTCAACATAAAAGAGTAGCGGTGTTATTTTCCGGTGGTCCTGCTTCTGGTGGTCATAATATTGTTGCCGGAATAAAAAAGGCTCTCGGTAGTACTAATACTCTGCTTGCTGTTAAGGCTGGTCCAAAAGGGCTTCTTGCTGGTGACTTCTTTGAAATTACCGAACAAATGGCTCAAAATATCTTAAATACCGGCGGATTTGATTTTATGGGATCCGACCGTACAAAAATTAAAACACAAGAACAATTTGAATGTGTAAAGAAAGTTGTTTCCGAACATAAAATCGATGCAATTATTATTGTCGGAGGTGACGATTCTAATACTAATGCTGCTGTTTTGGCTGAACTTCTTGCTCCTCAAGGGGTTTCTGTTGTTGGCGTGCCTAAGACTATTGACGGTGATCTGCAGCTTGGCGATCTATTACCGATTTCTTTTGGTTTTGATACCGCGACTAAGATTTATTCTGAAATGGTTGGTAATATTCTTCAAGATACCGCTTCATCGCTTAAATATTGGCATTTTGTCAAAATTATGGGGCGTGCGGCAAGCCATGTTGCTTTGGAAACTGCTCTTCAAACCAAACCTGCTTACACTGTTATTTCTGAAGAAGTTTTCGAAAAGAAATTGTCTTTAAAGCAGGTTATTGACGATATCGCAAATGTTATCAAATTACGTGCCGAAAATGGTATTAATCATGGATTGGTATTGATTCCGGAAGGGCTTATTGAATTTATTCCTGAAATGCGTTCTATGCTTGCCGAAATGGATAAAATTATCGGAATGCATTTGGATCAATTTTCAAGCATGCCTGCTCAACAAAAACAACAATTTATTATCGAACATCTTTCTTCCCAAATGTCCAAACTTTATTCACAACTTCCTGAATTTATTAAAAATATGCTTCTCTTAGATAGAGACTCTCATGGAAATCTTCCTCTTTCCCAAATTCCTACTGAAACATTGGTCATTGAAATGCTTGCTGTTCGAATTGCTGAAATGCAACAACAATCTCAAAATAATACTTTTAAAACATTCAAATTCAATACTATTAATCATTTCTTTGGCTATGAAGGACGTTGTGGAGCACCTACATTATTTGATGCTGCGTACTGTTTTAATTTAGGTCTTGCAGCAGGTTCTCTTGTTTTAGGTGGATGGACAGGATATATGGCTTCTATTACCGATCTTCAAAGTGGAGGTCGTATTCTTGCTGTTCCTCTTACCGGACTTCTTAATATCGAATCTCGGCATGGTAAAGATGAATTTGTTATTGAAAAAGCCTTGGTAAAACTCGACTCTCCGGCTTTTAAATTTTTTGCAGAACGTCGTACCGCTTGGTCTCAAAATGATTTGTTTGCTTCTCCCGGCCCAAGACAGTATTCTGGATCTGCAGCGAAAATGCTTCCTATTTCTGTAGCATTAAATAGAAATTATTCAAACTTATCTTTTGATTTGGGTGCTGATTTTAAAATATTTTCTTAAATCAAATTAATCACGTTTCTGTTATTTTTGATATTTATCAAAAATAACAGAAATACTGACATATTATATTTGCAGTAAATCAGTCAGGTGATTTACATATTTTTAATAATAAGGAATTTTTATGGCAATGTTAGTATATCTTAGAAATCCCAAAAATAACTCTATTCGTCCCGGAATAATAGGTCTTTCTTGGACAACGTTTTTCTTTGGGCTTCTCGTGACGTTGTGGAGGCGTGATTGGAAAACATTTTTGTTTTTTTCTGTCATTTATCTTGCTTCTTTTTACTTTGTTCCTATTACTATTATTCAATCTCCCGGATCTTTTTCTTGGAGTTTTGAAGAAAGCGGATCTTTTTATGTTTGGTTTAGTATGATTTATTATTTTGTAGTAAATATCTTAGGATTCTTATTTTATAACAGAATTTTTACTCAAGGTTTGCTCAATCAAGGTTATCTTCCTATTTCGCAGGAAACAGAGCAGATTTTGCTTCATAAAGGATTTAAAATTCCTGATCACGAACACCCGATAGATTGAGTTTATCGGGTTGATTTGTAATTTTATTCAAATTATATTATAATTAAGCTTCACAATTATTAGGAAATACACAGAATGAAATTTTTGTTGGCATTATTATTTATCCCTGTTGCTCTCAATGCTCAAATTGATAATATTGAACTTCCGGATATTGAATTGACGATCGAAGATCATAGTTCTTTGGACAATACCGGCACTGAAGAAGCGTTAATTAGGGATCGAAATCCTGATTTTCATCAGGTATATTTGGAAGAACTTGCAGTTTCAGCTGCTAATGATGCTTCTATTTCTACAATTCAATTTCAAAAAAGCAGGCACAAATTCTCTTTTATGGAATTTTTATACGGGTCTTATAACGATACCCGTATAAATGCATTTTCACAGAATGTAGTAAATAATTTGTTTTACAAAATAGGCTATCGTGGTCAATTGAAAGATAATACCGGATTTAACGGAACAATTTTTCCCAATACAACGCTGTTTAATAATATGTTGGATGCTGAATTTACCTATACTAAAAATAATGCGGTTATTTTTACTTCTCTTCAATATCATCAAAGAAAGATGAATTTTACCAATAACCAAGACTTCAATCAAAATAATCATTATGTACCTATTAATTTTTGGGCAAAATATTGGGTTAATGATATTTCTTATATTAAGATGCAAGCAGAATTAGGATTGTCTCTGCTTCAGCTACAGAATTTGGAAAGTATTTCTACCGGAGACGGGTTATTAGTTGATACTGATTTATCTGTCGGATATTTTGCTAACTTAGCACCTTGGAATTATTTTACGTTTGATATTCGGTATGCTTTTAATCATTATAGTAATAGCTTTAGTATTAATACAGCGTGGATTACGTTAACAAGTGATTTCAAATTAGGAAAAGGATTTTCATTAATGATAGGAGGGGTATTAGTCACTTCTTCATTTGAATCTTTCTTTGGATGGCCAGAAATCAAATTGGCGTATGATTATTTAAATATTTTTTCTATTGATGCCAAAGTATCAGGGGATTTTAATTTATATAATGCTGAGCGTTCTTTCTCAGAACAGCAATTCTTTCAAATTTCTCCTACTAAGGAATCGAAATGGGTTTATGGATTATCTTTGAAGGTACGTCCTTCTCCGTTGGTTTGGTTTGGTGCGTTGTTTGATTACAATAGTTTTCAAAATAAACGAATTTATCAATATAACACCCAAAATAATTTGTATCAATTTCTTCAAATTGAAAATATTCAATTAATATCTGTAGGGGTTTCATTAGGCTCAGAAGTAAAAGATATTTTTGATATAGCATTTTCTTATGTTTACGAAAATATTCCCAGCTCATGGTTGTTATATCCTGCACATAAAATGGATTTTCTTCTGGGATTGGGATACAAACCGGTTGGATTTTGGTTTCAAACACGGTTTACTTTGTATTCTCCTAGATTGTTGTTAGAAAATTTTCAATCCCCTGTAATTCCGTTGTGGAATATGAAATTTACTCAGAAAATATATAAAATAGCTAGTCTGTCACTAGAATTTGATAATATTCTTAATCAGAATATTCAGTTTGTATTATCTTCATTTTATGGAGGATTTCAAGTACGGGGCGGTTTCCAGCTGAATTTCTGATGGATAAGGAATAGAAATGAAAAAGTTAATGATAATATTATTACTGATATCTGTTGATATTTGGTCTAATGAGAATATTGAATTCTTCCCTTTGGATCAGCTTAAACCTGGAATGAAAGGTTATGCACTAACTGTTTTCCAAGGTGTAGAACCTGAAAAAATGGATGTAGAAGTTGTTGCTTATATGCCTAAAAATGTTTCTACAAAAGGCTTGGTATTGGTGCGTTTGTCCGGAAAAAATGTTGAACGAACACGTGTTGCTGCAGGGATGAGTGGAAGTCCTGTTTATATTAACGGTAAATTATTAGGTGCATTGGCGTATACATGGTCGTTTACCTTGGAATTATTAGCCGGAGTGGTTCCTATCGAAGCAATGTTGGAAGATAAAGTACATAGTTCGGTAGTATCTTTCGGATCAGAACAAGGAATGGCACCAATATCGGCTGCATGGTCTTTAACAGGAATTAAAGATGATGGTCTGTTGCAGAAAATCCAAACATTGTCTACTCAAAGAACTTCTTTTGGCGGAGTGGAAACATTTAAAACAGTTCCTTCTTCACGTGTTAAAGATAAAGCTCCTCTTAAACCTGGAGATAGTGTTGCGATTAAGCTTGTAGAAGGCGATATTACCTTATCTTCGATTGGTACGGTTACTTATGTGAACGGTGAAGATGTGTATATTTATGGTCATCCTATGGATGGAGAAGGACCAATCAGTCTTCCTTTGTCAAGATCTGTTGTTTATGATATTATTCCTACTTCTCGTTTGTCTTTTAAGATGGGAGATGCTCTTCCTGAAACAATAGGTTCTACAATGTTTGATGGTCAAGCGTCTGTATATGGAAGATTTGATCGTAAGGCTGATATGATGCCTTTGTCTATCAATATTAAAGGTAAAGATTATCAGAAAACATATAATATGAATCTTGCCCGTTCCAGAAAATACCTTCCTGTATTAATTCAATCAGTGATAGAATCAATATTAAATACCGAACTCGGAAGCAATATAGAAAAGCAAATTAATATGTCTTGGTGTTTGGCATTAACCAATAATCAAATTGTTTCTAATTCTGCATCGTGGGTTAAGGAAACTGGTTTGGAACCCGGATTGATTAAGGAATTTTGGAGTCAGTATATCTCTATGTTATGGAATAACTCCTTAACTCATATTGTTCCTGAAGAAATAAATTTGTTTTTTGATATTACCGACAAAAAATACGACTATTTTACCATCAATAATGCAAAATCAGAAAGAGATTCTTATTTACCCGGCGAAAAAGTAAAGATAAATATGTTATTAGGTACGTATTTGGATCAGCCTGTGTATACAAATTTTTCACTAACTCTTCCCAAAACATTAAAAGAAGGTACATATAGTATTATGTTAGGGAGTGCATTGGCGATTGAAACGGAATTAATGAATTTGTTTTCCGAATCTTACACTATTCGTTCTGAAAAGCAGTTGATCGCGGAGTTAAGAAAGCCAATTGCAACACATCAACTACAAATTGTATTTGTTGATCAAAATCCTTCCGGAGTTGCCGGGAAAACGTTTTTGAATAATATACCGGTTGTTCGGCAGTCGTTTTTTGAAAACACTATTGATCAAAAACCTATTGTAGGCCCTCGATTAACCAAATCCGAATTCGAACTTTCTCATCCTGTATTAGGAGGAAAAATAATTACTATTAACGTTGTTGTTCCTAAACCTCGAACGATTTCTTCCAATACGGCTAAAGTGCCAAATCAATTTTAATAACAAGATAGTAAAATAAAAATAGCGGTGTTAATGTTCCACCGCTATTTTAAATAAACATTTTTTTACGTTGCTGTTTCCTGACGGACCGATTAATGCCGGTTTGTGGCCGTCTTCAGGAAAAAATACGGCAAAATCACCTTTTCTTAATACGATTCTGCTAGCTCCTGTAGTTTCTTCATAAAAGATAACATCTTTATCTGGATTATAAGTTTCTGCAATATTTAAATATTTAATATCAAGGGTATCGATAGCTTCTTCACCTTCCAAGATTAACTGAATATCAATATATTTTTGGTGTGATTCCCATCTGGGAGCAGACGGAGGAGCATTAGTACAGTATTCTTGAATTATGTAAAAAAAATTAGGGTCGGCTTGGAAAGTTCCAACAGCTTGTGGGAAAATTTTTGTTTTGTTGGCACACAGGTAGGTAAGAGCTTTTTCCAGATTGGGGCAGTAATCGTCAACAATCAATCGTTCTAAATTTGTTAAAATCATATTTGATCCTTATTTGGAAGTATTTTTTAGATTTTTAATTCGGTTCTGCATTTTTTTGATTTCATCACGGCATAGCGATGCTTCAACAAATAACAGTTTTTCTGCATAGTGATTCATTAGTGCTGTCAGTTTTTTGATTTTTTCGGAATCTTTTTTTTCTTTTTTAATAATATTTTTAATTTCTATTTTTACAGAATTTTTAGATTCTTGTATTTTTGGTTTTCGTTCTAAAATTTCTTTGATTTCTTTGATCACAGTTGATGGTGTAAGATTGTTGTGTTTGTTGTGGTCTGCTTGAATGGAGCGTCTTCTTTGGGTTTCATTGATTGCTTCTTTCATTGCTTCACTGACTTTATCCGCATACATGATTACTTCTCCGCCACTGTTTCTGGCACTTCGTCCTATGATTTGAATTAACGATCGCGCCGAGCGAAGAAATCCTACCTTGTCTGCGTCTAAGATACATACCAAAGAAACTTCGGGAAGATCAATTCCTTCTCTCAACAGATTAATTCCAACTAACACATCAAACGTTCCCAAACGAAGATCTCTTAAGATTTCAGTTCTTGTAATGGTATCGACATCACTATGGATATATGAAACCAATAGTCCTGATTCAATTAAGTGTTCTGTAAGATTTTCTGCCATTCTTTTGGTTAAGGTGGTGACGATTACGCGTTCGTTATTATTTTTTCTGGCTTTGGCTTCTCTGATAATATCAACGATCTGCCCTTCTGTCTGCCGTACGGAAATAATCGGATCTAATAATCCTGTAGGTCTGATTATTTGCTCGACTACAGCTTCAGAACGCGATAATTCAAAATTGGCCGGAGTTGCCGAAACATATAGTATTTTGTCGGAAATATCGAAAAATTCTTCCGAAGTCAGTGGTCTATGATCGATTGCAGAAGGAAGTCTGAATCCATGATTAACCAATGTTGTTCGACGACTAAGATTACCGTTGAACATACTTGCAATTTGAGGTACGGCAATATGTGATTCGTCGATAACTGTTAAATAATCTCCTTCAGGGAAGTAATCTAATAAGGTGAAAGGCCGTTCTCCAGGGTTTCTGAATGTTAAATGACGTGAGTAATTTTCGATTCCGTTGCAGAATCCCATACTTAACATCATATCAATATCGTATTTTACTCTTGCTTCTAATCGTACCGCTTCTTCGTCTTTACCTTCTGCTCGGAGTTCTTGCAGCCGGTCAATTAGTTCTAATTCAATATTTTCTATTGCTTGTTCAATTTTTTTATCTGTCGATAAAAATAATCTTGCCGGATAAATCAATGTTCTATCTGTTTCCTCAATAACGTTTCCTGTAGAATACTGCAGAATTTTTATTGATTCTATCGTAGAATTTTGGTCAAAAGAAATTCGTATTAGATCTTTGGAATAAGAAACATGAATATCTAAGTATCCATCGTAATAACGAAAACAAGCCCGCTCCAAACTGAAATCTCTTTCTTCATACAATATTCGGATTAAATGCTGTCTGATTTTTTCCAAATCAACATGCATTCCAACTTTCAGTAAAAGAATTAACTCTTTATAATCTTCCGGAGCACTCATTCCGTAAATACAAGAAATAGAAGCAATGATAATAACGTCTTTTCTTTCAAGAAGCGAAGCTACAGCAGAAATCCTCATACGGTCTAATTCATCGTTGATACGGGACTCTTTTTCGATGTATATGTTTTTTTGAGGAAGATAAGCTTCCGGTTGATAATAGTTAAAGTTTGATACAAAGTATTCTACAGCATTTTCGGGGAAAAATTCTTTGAATTCACGAAACAGCTGTGCTGCTAGTGTTTTGTTGGGAGATAAAATCAATGTAGGTACTTGAAGAGACTGGATAATACCAGCCATAGTAAACGTTTTACCGCTTCCCGTTACGCCAAGAAGAGTTTGCTCTTTCACACCGGAAAGAAAATTTTCAGACAATGCAGTAATAGCTTTTGGCTGATCTCCTGCAGGATCGAATTTGGAATAGATTTCAAATTTTTTCATGATAAATATGGCCTTAATAAAGGAATTTTTGTTTGTAATGATTTTGGAGAGTTAATTTAGAAAAATGATTTAAAAAGTATTGATTATTTTTTTATAAACAGTTAGAATAAATATGGTTCATAATATATATTATAAGATAATTATCATATATATTATAAATCAAGAATCCATGTTTTTCAATTTTGTGTTGTCTTTGTGTGAAAACATCTTTGAATAATGAAGATTCAAAAAATTGTTCGAGGTTTTACTATGGTATTCCGTATAGCGGATTTTTTCCAAATGATGATTTCTAATATTAAAGTTCGAATTACAGTATTGGTTTTACTTGCTTCTGTTACCATATTTACTGTATTTCTTGTCTTGTTTGATAGTAATAAAAATTTGTTGATAGTAGTATCTCGGCAATATTATGCTAGTCAATTAAAACTTTTAATTTCTGATCTTTATATTGATTCTCAGTCTCAAAACCCGATGACCACAGATCGAGAAGAAATGAATGCTCGATTTACAAATCTAACTCAAAATAATATCAGTACATTAGTAAGAAAAGCATATTCTGATGAAGATATGACAGCTGTAGAACAGTTGAATATACTAGAAGAGCTTGTAAATTTAGCATTCAATGCTGAAGGCAATTCCCAAGAATTAATGTTAATTTATAATAGGTCTCTTCAATATCCTACATATCCTGTTACTCAACATTCTACACAGTTGTTATCAAAAACAATTGCTCGTTTGGCTATTAATAGCCAAATCTTTTTGTTCACGTTGGTTTCAGTTATGCTCCTATTATTTATATTTTTTCAATTGGTGGCTGTTAGTATTTCAAAAATTCAAAAAGCAACTCATGTGCTTTTAGTAGATGATATACTGGATATTTCTCAAAGAATCTCATTGTATTCACATGATGAAACTGGTCTAATTGCCGAAAATATTAATACACTACTTAATTTTCTTGAAACTACTGTTGCATCTTCTAATCTTGCAATACGGAAGATTATTTATCAAACGGGTCAAATGTTTAAAAGTTCAGAAATTTGGAAGCTGGAAGTCCAAATTATGCAACAGTCAACAGATCGAATTTCCAAACAAATCCATTATCAAATCACTAGTGTTAATCAGGCAGCAGCAGCGTTGGAACAAATGGAACGTACCTTGGATATTATTTTCAGTAATATTTCTCGGCAGTCAGCAGCAATGACCGAATCCGCAGCAACCTTGGAAGAAATGGGTCGTCAAATGGAAGGTGTTGCTAAAATATCTTCTGAAACAGTGGGCTTGGCCGGAAAACTTACTCAAGTTGCTAATAAAGGTAATCAAGCGGTGGATGCATCTATTATTTCTATTCGTGACGTGTCTGAATATTCTACTCAGATTATTAAACTTCTTAAACTGATTACAGATATCGCAAAACAAACAAATCTTCTTGCTATGAACGCTTCTATTGAGGCTGCTCATGCCGGTGAAGCCGGAAGAGGTTTTGCTATTGTTGCTGAAGAAATTCGCCGATTGTCAGAAACTACAAATAAAAACGCTAAAGAAATTCGTACTGTTGTTGATACCATGGTAGAAAAAATCGAAAACTCTGTGAGTCAAGCTCAAATCGCTGGTGAAGATCTTCATCAGATTAATATTTATGCCGGCAATGTGGAAGAAAGAATCGCTCAACTTAATACAATGATGCAAGAACAAAATACTGCTACTCATGAAATGATTCTTACAATAGAAGGTTTGGTTAATTTAGCTCAAGAAATAAAAATTTCTATGGAAGAACAACAAGTCGGACTTCATGAATACAGTAATACAATCGGCGTACTACGTCAAAATTTCTCTGATACCAAATCCACATTAGACGGACATATGAGTAGTGTTGATAATTTGTTAAGTATGCTTATGGATGTCACTATTAGAGTTCAAATTAAAAGAGAACTTATGGATGATATACTAGCATTCTTGGAGAAGTTTAAATTTAAAGAATCGTTATTGGTTTCAGATAAAGTAGTTGAATTAGAGCAAAATCAAATATTTACAGAATATAAAAATGATATTAAAATTTCAAATGCTATTAATGATATTATGGATAAATAATTGGAATTTTTATATATGAGAACTGTTTTTTCCGTTATATGAAAGCATAAATCGATCCATTAATTTATCTTGGATATCAAACATCTTTTTATGCTCTTCTTCGTTGATCTCATGGTCAAAACCTAATAAATGTAATAAACCATGTATTGTTAAGCGGGCAATTTCTTCCTCATATGAAACTTGAAATTCTTTTGCCTGCTTTTTTGCTGTTTCAAGTGAAATAATGATATCTCCTAGAGGCATATCTGTTATCGTTTCCGGGAAAATTTCTCCTTCATTGATCGAAAAAGAAAGCACATCTGTTGGATAATCTTTTTTTCTGTATATTTTATTAAGATTGTGGATAAATTTATCCGAACAAAAAAATAATGAACATACTCGATAATCCTGCTTATATTCAAGTAATATTTGTTCCAAAACTGTCTTTAATTCTGTTAAAAATAATTCTGATGGTTGAAGATATTCTAAATGGTCTTCAATAATTATTTCTATCATATTAATTATTCCTTATCGGAGCTGTATTATTATCAGATGATCTCCCTTGTTGTTGAAAAGACATCATTTTTAGTTTAGCCAACTCCTCATTAGTGCATTGATTAATATCTGTGTAGGAAGAATTACCAAAATATGCTTCATTAATTAATATCTTTTCATTATTGTGAAAAATTTTAAACAGTTGTATTTTGGAATGGTAAATATCTTTATTTTCAAGAAAGGCAGAACGACCATAAGCCGGTAGAAGAATGTCTAATCCTGAAGAACTTTTAATCTGCCATGCTTTGATTTCATGATCTTTTTGCGAATCTTCATTCCATATAAGGAGTGTGTGTTCGCTTGATTGAGGAAGAAACGTTAGGTGTGTATAGTTTTGAATGTTATGTTCGCGATATGGCGGTAGGGCAATATTATAATTATTGTCTTTTATTTTATGAGGATGTATTGCCAGAGTTTTTGTAGTTGATAAGGTTGACTTATCCGCTAATGATGTTTTTTTTAGTATATTTTTATATTTTGTTATATTGTTGCAAAAATATTTTTGTATTTTAGCTGAAATTTGTATATTTATAATTCTTTGAGTGACGGCAATTTTGAATTCATATATGATTTGTAATAATTTTGGCGGTTGCATACCTGTAAACTCTCCTTTTTAATTATATGTATTTATACCAGTAATACGTTGATTATGGTATGTTTTTCTGCATAACTATATCATATATTAATAGTACTTAGTATCTATGCAACAGTCATATTTTCTAAAATATTATTCTTCAACAGAAGGAGCATGTTTTTTTAAAATAGACTCAATTTCATTACGTACATCTTCGCTATCTTTTTGCAGAACAACAGCGATTTCTCCAGAAAGCATATCCAAAGAATCATTGTACAATTTTTTTTCTGTTGAAGAAAGTTCTTTAACAATATTTCTTCTATGGAGATTACGTATGACTTCAGCAATATCAAGAATTTTTCCTGATTTAATCATTTCCGTATGCAGTTTATAACGTTGTTTCCAATCAAAAGTGTTAACATGACCTTCAGATGCTAATAAATCAAAACTTTGTTTGATCATTTTTTCCGTTGCAAGAGGACGTAGTCCGCTGTTTTCGGCATTATCAACCGGCAGCATAACTTTTGTATGGGTTAGAGGGAATTCGATAATAAGATATTCTCTTGTTTTACCGAGGACTTCCTTTTCCTCAATATCAACGATTTGACCTGCCCCATGAAAAGGGTAAAATACAGACAAACCTTTTTTAAACATTAATATCCTCGCTTGTTTTTATTGGTTATATTCCAAGATACTAATATCAAAATTACATCCTTGTGATTTTTTGTATTAATATGTTATTTCTTGGAAGTATTTTTTGAAGTTTACAAACACTCCTTACTTTTAATAATTTTTTTTATTTTATTAATTTTATATCGGCACTTTTTTAAATTATATAAAAATTATATTAAGAAAACAAGTTATTATAAAAAAAAATGTAATATTTGATTTTAATAATAATTTAAGTTATAATAATGTATGAAATTAAAAATCATAATTGTTGCATGTAGTTTAACATTGAGCGTTTTTATTGTGTTGATGACTTTTATAACGTTATATAATCCAAAAACAAAATCTATACATTCTTCTAAACTAATTGTTATATTGGGAGCAGGATTTCAATATGATGGTGTACCGGTTTTGGCGTTGGAAAAGCGTTTGAATAAGGCATTGGAAGTGTGGAATTTTGTTCAATTAAACTATAATACAGTACCATCATTAGCTATCAGCGGTAGAAAGGAAGAAGTTCAGGTAATGAAGAACTTTCTATTAAACGCTGGAATATCTCAAAAATATATTATAGAAGATACTAACGGATTTAATACGATGGCAACGGTAGCTAATACTAAAAAACTGCTTCGGAATTTTGATACAAGTCCTATTTTTATTTCCCAAGCCTATCATCTTCCGAGAATAAAAATGTATGCATGGTATTACAATCTTCCAAATTCGCAATATATAGAAAGCGATAGAGTTCCGCTTCCTTTATTAAAAATGTTTCCTATTGCGTTTCGTGAAACAGTGGCGTTATTGTTTTCGTATCCGTTTTTTTTAGTTCAGAATTTATTTTAATATTCTATTGGTGATTTTTTGCTATTAGAAATGTTTATTTATAAAAAATTATCACAGTTTGAATAAGGTTATATTTTAGTTAGGAGATTTCTATGATAAGATATGTTATGAATAGATTTTTAATGTTGATTCCTGTTATCTTAGGAATATCTTTTGTTGTGTTTTCTATCATGTCAATGACTCCGGGAGATCCGGCTCAGCTTATTTTGGGAGAAAGTGCGTCACCGGAAGCCTTAGATGCAAAAAGAAAGGAATTAGGGTTGGATAAACCGTTTATTATTCAATATTTTCAATATATTTCAATGGCTGTCCAAGGAAATTTAGGACGTTCTTATACAAGTAATGTTTTAGTAGCTCAGGAAATTTGGTCTCGTTTTCCAAATACACTTGTGTTGACAGTTTTTGCTATATTTTTGGCGGTTATTATTGCGATTCCTATTGGGGTATTTACGGCTGTTAAGCAATATTCATTATGGGACAGCGGTATCATGCTTCTTACACTAATAGGAGTTTCTATGCCGGTGTTTTGGTTGGGATTAATGCTTATTCTACAATTTTCATTAAAATGGCATTTACTTCCTGCAGTTGGTCAACCTTCATTTTCTTGGAATGGCTTTAAAGCTCTTATTTTACCGACTTTCAGTTTAGGGATTATGTCGGCAGCAATTATTACTCGTATGACTCGATCCTCAATGCTTGATGTTATTAGACAAGATTATATACAAACTGCTCGTGCTAAAGGATTGGATGAACATACTGTTATTTTTCGCCATGCATTAAAAAATGCTTTAATTCCTATTATTACTGTAATAGGAATTCAATTTGGTACCTTATTGGGCGGTGCTATTTTAACTGAAACTGTATTTTCTTGGCCGGGAGTAGGACGTTTGTTGGTAGAGGCCATAAGGCAGAAGGATACACCTCGAGTTATGGGTGTTGTCATCTTTTTAGCGATAGCATTTAGTATAGTGAATTTAATTGTTGATATTATGTATGCTTTTGCTGATCCTAGAATTAAATCACGTTATAAATAATCAAGGAGAGTTTTATGAGCGAATTGAATCACTCGGAAAATTTTATTCAACAAATAATCAAAAATCCTATTGTTTATAAAGCTTTTTGTATTTTTTGCGGGATTAGTTTTTTTATAATATCTTTTGATCTGGTAATGAATTATGGTGTTCTTGCGTTTCAAACTGTTAATGGAAATATTAATTTGTTTGCGAAAGTTTTTCATTTTACAGCATTGACAGCTCGTGTGTTGTTAGTTGTCGTATTTATGAATATTCTTTTTTCTTATATGTTTGGCTCGCAATTGAAATCTATTGTCTCTCAATTAAAAAGAAATACTATGGCAGTAATAGGTTTTATTATACTTATTTGTTTAGCCTTGATAGCTGTCTATGCAGACTTTATTGCAAATTATGAAGAAGTCGTTATTAAACAAAATCTTTCTCAAGCATTTCAAGGAGTAAGCTGGGCTCATTGGTTGGGAACAGATGATTTGGGCAGAGATATTTTTGCTCGTATTGTTCATGGAACACGTATTTCATTATCTATAGGTTTTATTTCAGTTTTTATTTCTATTATGATTGGTGGATTTCTTGGTGCGGTAGCAGGATATTTTGGTGGATGGCTTGATAATTTGGTTATGAGGATTATGGATGTGTTTTTAGCAATTCCTTCTATTCTTCTTTCAATTGCTGTTGTGTCTGCGTTAGGACCAAGTTTGCCTAATTTGGTTATTGCGTTGTCTATTTCAACAATTCCTATTTATTCAAGAATTGTTAGAGCTTCTGTACTTTCTATTCGCAGTCAGGAATTTATTGAAGCTGCACATGCTATTGGAGCTAATGACATTTATATTATTATTAAACATGTTATTCCTAATGTTTTGTCTCCTATTATTGTACAAGGAACCTTAGGAGTTGCCAGTGCAATTCTTAATATTGCCGGACTGAGTTTTATTGGTTTGGGTATTCAGCCTCCGGATCCGGAGTGGGGATCAATGCTTGCTGGTGGTCGGAACTTTATGAGAAACGCTCCTGGTGTCACAACGTATCCGGGTGTTGCAATTATGTTATCTATTTTGTCTTTAAATTTATTAGGTGACGGATTGCGTGATGCTTTGGATCCTCGGTTGAAATAAGGAGATGTTATGAATGAAGTTGTATTAGAAATTAAAGATCTTTGTGTTGAATATAATTCCGAATTAGGGATTGTTCATGCTGTTAATGGATTAAATTTGGTTGTTCGAGCCGGTGAAACCTTTGGGTTAGTCGGTGAAACAGGAGCCGGTAAAACAACAACAGCATTGAGTATTATGCGTCTTATTTCAAAATCTCAGGGACGGATTGTTTCCGGTAGTATAAACTTTTTAGGTACAGATATTTTATCAATGTCTGATGAAGATATACGAGCTGTTCGAGGCGGGCAGATTTCAATGATTTTTCAGGATCCTATGACTTCTTTAAATCCTGTAATGACAATAGGTGAACAAATCGTAGAAGTAATACATGTGCATCAAAATCTTTCCAACGAAGGATCTATAAAAAGAGCAGAAGAAATGTTGGAGTTGGTAGGAATACCAAAACAACGTATGTATGATTTTCCACACCAATTTTCAGGCGGTATGAAACAACGTGTAGTTATCGCAATGGCATTGGCGTGTAATCCTAAGCTTATTATTGCAGACGAGCCTACAACTGCTTTAGATGTCACGATTCAAGCTCAAGTACTGGAATTGATGCAGGAACTTCAAAAAGAACTGAATACAGCTATGATTCTTATTACTCATGATCTAGGTGTTGTTGCTCATGTGTGTGATTATGTAGCTATTATGTATGCAGGTAAAATTGCCGAATACGGAACCGTACAGGATATTTTTAATAATCCTAAACATCCTTATACGGAAGGGTTATTTGGTTCAATTCCTAATCTTGCTCACAATGTCCGGCGGTTAAATCCTATTAAAGGTCTTACTCCTGATCCTATTAACCTTCCTTCCGGATGTATTTTTCATCCTCGCTGTCCTTATGCAAATGAATCATGCAGTCACCAGTCTCCTATTACAACGTCTATCGGTAATGAACATGTTGTACAGTGTTTAATTTATGAAGGTTTGGTTAAAAAACAGCTTGGAGGTTTGTCATGAGTAAACTGTTAATAGAGGTTAATAATTTAAAAAAATATTTTCCAACTCCTAATGGAATTGTACATGCCGTTGATAATATTTCTTTTTCTATTCCGGAAGGTAAAACACTAGGTGTTGTCGGTGAATCAGGATGTGGTAAATCAACTACTGGTCGTTTGTTGCTCCGTTTGATTGAACCAGATGCAGGACATATTTTATTTGAAGGACAAGATATTTTAAAACTTTCTCACAAAGATATGCGGAGGATGCGTCGCTATATGCAACTTATTTTCCAAGATCCTTACGCTTCTTTGAATCCTCGTATGACAGTTGGTGAAACTATTGCCGAACCTTTAATTGTAAATGATTTTGAGCGTAGAAATAGTCGTATATTGACTGAAAAAATTCATAAAGTTATGGATACTGTCGGATTAGCACGAAGTTTGATTAACTCTTATCCTCATGAATTAGATGGAGGGCGACGTCAAAGAGTCGGAATAGGTAGAGCATTAGTTTTGCAACCAAAATTTATTGTTTGTGATGAGCCTGTATCTTCTTTAGATGTGTCTATTCAAGCTCAAGTTCTTAATTTGATGCAGGATCTTCAGGAAGAATTTAAATTAACATACTTTTTTATTACTCATGATCTTTCTATTGTTAAACATTTTGCTGATGAAATATTGGTGATGTATTTAGGTAAAGTTGTTGAAAAAGCCGCTTCTGAACAGCTATTTGCTTCTCCTAAGCATCCATATACTCAAGCTTTATTGTCAGCTATTGCTATCCCATCTTTGAATATCCCTTTTGAAAGAATTAAGTTGAAAGGTGAAATCACTTCTCCTATTGATCCTCCCTTACATTGTCGGTTTGCTCCTCGTTGTATGTATGCTTCTCAACAATGTTTTCAAGTTGATCCTCCTATGGAATCTGTTGGATCAAATCATATATGTGCTTGTATTCATCATAAGAATCTTATCTCCAATGAATTATAAAAAAAAATCCTTATTTAATAAGGATTTTTTTTTATAATTCATTTAAAATTCTTGTTCTTTGTTTGTTAATAGGAATATCCGCTTTAAGATTTTCTATTTTTTGCTGTTGAGACATAAGTACTTTATTCATTTCTGTCTCTTCTAATATTTTAATTATTGCTGGAGCTTCTAATATTAATATGCAAGAATTATTATTACTACCTTTCCAGAATGCTTTAATTGCATTTCTATCCGAAGCTTTTCCATATTTTTTTTCAAGAGTTTGTGATAATGTTAAAAAAGAAATATAATTTTTATTGAAAAAGATAGTAATTTGATAGCTTTTTTCTTCAAAAAAATCAATGACGATATTTTCTATCAAACGATATTGTTTAGGTTTTCCTTGTAGAACCAAAGTATATGAATTATTTAAGACTAATTGATTGTATATGTCATCTGTTTTGAGAATCAAATCCTCTGAATTTTGTATGTTAGAGATAATTTGATTTTTAGATAACCCTAATGAAATATCCAAAAACGAAAATGGTTCCGCATAGAGATTTGATATAAAAAGTATGGGTAAACTTGATAATATCATCCATAACATAAATTTCATTTTAAGAATTGCTTCCTATTAAATAATTTAATAACTGTTTCCAACCAGGTGCTTTTTGCTGAGTAAAAGGGTCAATATTAAGAATTTTTCTAGCAATGTTTTCTATACTTAGTGAAATATTGCTAGAAGGATTTAGTACACAAAATGGAATTTGCTTTCTTACAGCAGTAGGTATCAAAGAATTTTCTAATATAAATCCTAACGGTTCTAATTTAATATTTAAAAATTGGTTAGTAATTGCTATTACTTTTCCAGCAACTTTTTCAGCTTCTCGTTGGGATTGAGCTCTATTAATCACAAGTTTTAAACTGGGAATATAGTCATTTTCTAGAGAAATTGACTTAATGACACCGTAAGCATCTGTGATGGAAGTAGGTTCCGGAGTAGTAACTACAATAGTTTCATGAGAAATTGCCGCAAACTGTGTCACATTAGAAGAAACACCGGCAGCTGTATCTATAATTAAGAAATCAGCATAATTTAATTGTAATAAACTTGTAATAAAATTTATACGTTCTGATTCTTCTAGATTTGCTAATTGACTAAGTCCTGATGCTCCGGCAATTAAATCTATTCCAAATGATGTAGGTATAATAATTTCTTGTAGAGTTTTCTGTCCTTTTAGTACATGATAAAGATTGGCTTTGGGTATCAGTCCTAATAACACATTAATATTAGCTAATCCTAAATCAGCATCCATAAGAATAACTCGCTTAGGATGATATCCGTTGCCATCTTTCATATTTGCTAAAGTGATTGCTAAATTTAATGCAAAATTACTTTTTCCTACGCCACCTTTTCCGGATGTCACTGTAATAATACGAGTTCGAGAATTATCTTGTTCCATGATTCTTCTTAACCCTTCAGCTTGATCAGATCCAAGTATACCCATGTCTTAATACTCCTTTTTATGCCAATGCATCGTCAATTAAGCCAGCTATATTTGCTATTGCAAA
Source organism: Brevinemataceae bacterium (assembly GCA_051647535.1). GTDB lineage: Bacteria > Spirochaetota > Brevinematia > Brevinematales > Brevinemataceae > Brevinema_A. The sequence continues at coordinate 43,180 of JBOFEA010000015.1, read as the reverse complement.
ATCTTGAGGAATCTCTTGCCCGTCTGTCAAAAATGAAAAAGGTTTTTTGTATTTATATGCAATTGACAATACTGAACCATAAGTTTTGGTTTCATCTAATTTAGTTATTAAAATATGATGATAATTAATTAATGAATATGAATCGAAAATATATTCTAAATCTGTTGTTTTTGTTGAAGCACTAACTACTAAATGTATATTAACATGATTTTTGATTAAGTCAATCCAATGAGCTAATTCTTGAATGACAATTAATTCTTTTGGACTTTTTCCTGCAGTATCAATAAATGTAAAATCTTTTGAGTGATCTTCTAATAATTCAAAAAATTCTTCTTGTCGATTGATAGCATGAAAATCAGCTTTCATATATTCGGCGAGCTTTTCCAATTGAGTTTCGCCACCTACTTTATATCGATCAATGGAGATAAATCGAAAAGATTTTTTTCTCATTAATGCAAGATGAGCTGCTAGTTTGACAATAGAGCTTGTTTTACCGACTCCAGTTGAACCTATAAAAATAACAGTATTACCAAATTGATAATTATCTAAATTGATTGAAGAAACCGGAATGTTATTTAATAACATTTGCTTTGTAAATTGAATAATTTCGTTCTTATTTTTTAATAATTCTTCATATTTCTGAAGTTCTTGCTTTAGTTCTTCAATAAAGAATGGTGAAAATTCTCTTTCACTTAAATAATGTTCTATCCAACGAAGATGCTGTTTATAAATTTCATAATCATTAGGAAGGCTTTGTTCTTCTTGAATTTGTTCAATTACTTGATTTTGAAATGAAGTTGATTTTGTTGTCTGCATGTGTGAAAATAATAAATTTTGTATATTCTGTACTTCACTTTTAATAGAGTTTAATTCGCCTTTCAATTGATCAAATTCTTGAATTTTTTTATGAGCTGTTCCTAATGGAATCGAAGAAACCGTTCCATTTTTTTTTGAAGCAGTTGCCGTACGTTTTTGAGAATGCTCCAATTGAGAAATTTGTTCAGCAACACGAGAAACATTTTCTAACGCAAATAAAGTTTCTTGAATTTCCGGATTATATCTTTTTTTGATAACATTTTGTTCAATAGAACTGAATTTCGAATTCTCTTTAGTGGATGTTCTGGAAGATAAAGATTTTGTTTTTTCGGGAGTTTTTGATACCGAAATAATATGTTCGGGAATTCCGACTACAATTTCGTATACGGTTTCTTTTTTTAGACCCATGAACGAAGAAACCTGTTCTTCTGAATGTTTTATTAGTCTTGCTTCTTTGAGGTCGGGATCATGTTGCTTTTCAATGTTCAGTTGGGCAAATGCTTCTTGTTTTGTTTTTCCTTTGAATGTACGGTAACGCATTAATACCTCGTTATTTTTGTGTAATTCTTATTAGTATAATACATATATGTTTTTTTTGCAATTTTTATTATAATTTAATTTTGGTAAGGTATAAGACCTAATTGCTCTATATTGATATTTGGGGGTATTTCCGAATAAGCAATAATATTAGTACTTGGGAAAGAATGGGAAAGTATTTCTCTTACTAATCTTCTGATTCTTTTGGAACATATAATAATAGGATTGATTCCTTCACTAAGTTTTTGTTCAATTATTTGTCCTGCTGAGTGGATAAATCGATTCATATATTCGTTATCTAGTGTGGACACATATCCTTGAGGAGTATCTTCCACGGATTCGCTGAGAATTTTTTCCCAGTGGCTGTCTAATAATAAGGTTTTTATAGTATTATTATTGCTTATAGATGGATCGGATATAATCTGCCGGCTCATAGCTTCGCGGACTTGTTCGGTTAGAGCGTCTAAATGAGGCATACCCGTACGATAGTCGGCAATAGTTTCCAAAATGGGCACCATGTTTCGAATTTTAATACGTTCTTTAAGCAGATTTTGAAGAATTTTATGAATTTCACCTATATTTGAGTTTCTTAATGCATCGTCTACAACGGTTGGATATTCTTTATGAAGGGCATCCATCATATTTTGAACATCTTGCCTTGTTAAAAGGTCGAAGGCATTTTTACGGATTAATTCTGTTAAGTGGGTAGCTGCAACAGATGGAGGATCGAAAACATCAAATCCTTGGAGTTCGGCTTTAGCACGGTCTTCGGGAACAATCCATTTTGCAGGAAGATTGAATGCCGGTTCCAAACTTTCTATTCCTTCGATAAGGGCGAGATCTTTTTTAGGATTCATTGCAAGCAAACGGTTGGGAAATATTTTTCCTCTTCCGATTTCGGTACCTCGAATTTTAATAATATATTCTTGTACATCTGCACTTACGTTATCGGTTATACGTATCGGCGGTACAAGAATTCCTATATCCAAACCTATATGACGTCTCATTAATTTGATACGTTCCAAGAGATCTCCGCCTTGCGATTTGTCAACAAGAGGAATCAAGCTGTATCCTATTTCCATACTCATTGGATCTACGTGAAGAATATCTTGAATGGTAGGTTGGGCTGCGGATTGTTGATCGGCCATTTCTTTGTCAATAACTGCTTGATTTTTTTGTTCCGATTCGGCTTTGTTCATAATATATGCGGAACCTATCATGAGGATGCCGATGAAAAAACACAGCATAAACGGAAATCCGGGTAAAATACCCATAAAAATAACAGATCCGCCGGTAATAAAAAGAGTTTTAGGAAGCATGACAACTTGTTTTGCTACATCAGCCGCAAATTTTTCATTAGCGGAATTTCGAGTGACAATAATACCTGTTGCAACAGAAATTAAGAGTGATGGAATTTGTGAAACCAATCCGTCACCAATTGTAAGTGTAATATACCTGTCTGCAGCAGCTCCTATATCCATACCGTTCGTCATACCTATAATTAATCCACCAACCACGTCTACAATAAGCACAACTGCCGCCATTTGAACGTTTCCGGATACGAATTTGGACGCACCATCCATAGAACCGTAAAATCCTGCTTCCATTGTTAATTCGTTCCGTCTTTTTCTTGCTTCTTCTTCGTTGATTGCTCCGGAATTCAAATCTTCATTAACAGCAAGCTGTTTGCCCGGCATGGCATCCAGTGCAAAACGTGCTGCTACTTCCGATACACGTGTGGCACCTTTGGTAATGACTAAAAACTGAATCGCAAGCAAAATGATAAATATGATAAATCCAACAATCAAATTTCCCGAAACAACGAAATTTCCAAATGCAGTAATAATATTGCCGGCATTTCCCTTAGTTAGAATCAATCGTGTTGAAGATACGTTCAATGCAAGTCCGAACACCGTTGAAAATAATATTAATGTTGGGAATGCGGAAAACTCTGACGGTTTTCGTACATAAAGCGTGGAAAGAATAATTAAAAATGACATTGATAAATTAAGCATCAAAAAGAAATCCAGTAAAATCGGATGAATAGGAATAATCAGCATTAAGACGCTTCCTATTGCTGCTAATGCTACAAAAATATCCGAATTTTTTGATATTGTATTTAGTGCTTTCAATCCATGTTGGATTCCAACTTGTGTTTGAGATTCAGCCATAATAAATCCTTCTTAAAAAAAAAAAGCATAGTTTTGAAATTCAAATATGTATTAGTTTAGTGTAAAAACGTTTTTTTGGCAATTATTGTTAACTTATAGGAACATTTCTTTGAGATAGGGGCGATTTTGTATATACAAGCGATAGAATGTCAGCAACAGTTTTGTAAAATTCATATGGAATCTCGTCCCCTACATCCACAGAACCGTATAATCCTCGAGCAAGCGGTTTGTTTTCATGAATAGGAATATTATTTTCACGGGCGATTTCCCTGATTTTTAATGCTGTTCTGTCTGTTCCTTTGGCTACAACAATCGGTGCATTCATATATGATCTATCATATTTTATTGCAACGGCATAGTGGGTTGGGTTTGTGATAATGACGTCGGCTGAAGGTACTGCCGACATCATTCTTCTTAATCCTAATTTGCTTTCTAATTGGCGGATTTTTTGTTTGATTTCCGGATTTCCTTCTTGTTCTTTGAATTCTTCTTTAACTTCTTGTTTGGTCATTTTTAGAGACTCAATGTATTCCCGGTATTGAAAAATATAATCAATCACTGCCAAAATTAATAGAATAATTCCTGAAAATCCTGTGAATTTCACAATCAATCCAAACATAAGCCCTGAAGCTTTGTTATTTTCCATATGAATATATGATATGATTTGTCCCAAATCGTTTACAAGAAAAATAAATGCAATTCCAAATACAACAATCACTTTAGCCATTGATTTGCCTAAATTAAATAATGCCTGTTTTGACCAAAACATTTTTTTTAAATTGGGTAAAATATTTCCAAATACCCGTTTGAAATCCGGAGAAATCTTTTTGATGGAAAATAAAAATTTGGTTTGTGCTAATGATGCCGCTAACGTACTTAATACTGCAATTCCAAATATAGGACCCAAAATTTTTAATATATCATACAGTAGTGTTGTCATAAGAGATTGGACATTATTTTGCGAAAGAACTGCCGAGTCAATACTATTTAAACTTTGCTTCATTAATCTGAAAAGCGAATCGAAAAAGTATTTCCAAAAAATAACAACGGTAAAAAAGACTGCTAAAAATACTATAATTCCAATTAATTCTTGTGAAAGAGGAATGTTTCCTTCTTCACGGGATTTGCGTTTTTTCGACTCGGAAGGTTCTTCTGTTCTGCCTTCATCTTCTGCAGAAGCAAATCGCTGTAGGTCAAAGCTTTCAAAAATACTGTTATTGATTTCTAATATGTCTGTCCAATGTGGTAGAGTATTCAAAAAAGAATGCATATCTGTTTCCTGTTTAATTTTTTATCTTCAACAGCATGGCGATAGAGTTAAACAATTCCTTGAATAGCGTAGTTCCAAAATCCATAATTCCCGGTAAAATCATCCAAAGTATTATAAATCCTGCAATAATTTTTATATTCCATCCCATAATCATAATGTTGAATTGAGGAGCAACACGTCCAATAATCCCTGTTGCCGTATCTAACAGCATGGTTACTGCTATAATAGGAAGTGAAATCTTAAATGCCAGTATAAGAATAACTGCTGAAGCCGCTTTCAGTGATACCGAAAAATTACTCAGAGTAGATGTATCGAGTACAGGCATATTTCTAAAAGATAATATGATCATTTCTATGAAAATAATATGTGATTCTGTTCGGATAAACAATAACATGATTAATACAGAGATTAAATTACCAATAACCGGAGCTTCTGTTTGCGTTAACGGGTCAAGAGACTCACTGAGTGTTAATCCGATTGTAGTCGAAAATACGGCTCCTGAAAGCTGAATACCCGATATGGTGATTTGTACAATGAATCCTATTATTAATCCTATTAATAAACTGCTTAGGACAATAATACCGAATTCCATAAGATTAGAATAATTTGATGGAATCATTTTTTCACCAATAATCATTGGTGCACTTAATAAAGCTGTGAAAAATGATAATCCTGCTCTCGAAAATGCAGGAATACCAGATGATAGTACAGGTAATGTCAATAATAAACCAAATATTCTAGCAAAAATAATTAAAAATGTTTGAAAATGTTGTTGAAAATATTCAAAAATCATATGTACGCTATAATTTTGCTGTTGCAATTAGAGAAAACATAGCATTTGTGAAGTTCAGCATTCTTGTTGTATAAAAAGGAGCTGCTAATGCCAGCAGTATAGTGACAATAATAAATTTAGGCACAAATGTTAATGTTTGTTCTTGGAGGGATGTTGTTGCCTGAAATATAGAAATAATTAATCCTAATAACATTGTAATTCCTAGGATAGGAATGCTTAAAAAAAGTAATTCTATCATTGTTTGATTAACAAGACGTAAAATTAATCCTTGAGACATATTTCACTCTCCTTGAAAGTTTATCTTAAAAAGCTTTGAATAAGCTTGTCAACTAATAAATCCCAACCGTCTGCCAGTACAAATAAGAGAATTTTTATTGGAAAAGAGATTGTGACCGGTGGTACCATCATCATTCCCATAGACATGAGGGTTCCGGCTGTGATAATATCGATAATGGTAAATGGAATCATGATAAGGACGCCCATGTAGAATGCAATCGAAATTTCGTTCAGTACGAATGCCGGTATTAATACATAAGTCGGTACATCATCTTGATTTCTCGGTCTATCAATATGTGCAAGCTGGATAAAACGGTAAATATAACGTTCTGATGTTTCTTGGAACATGAATTTTCTAATAGGTGCAATACTTTTTGTATAACCTTCGTTGATGGAAATTTTTCCTTCGAAATAAGGCTGCAGACCGCTTTGATATGATTCTTTCAAAATAGGAAACATGACAAATAATGTCAAAAATAATGATAATCCTGCAATAGTTTGAGTAGGTGGTAGATTTTGTGTGCCGATACCTCTGCCGACGAAAGATAATACAATGTAAATTCGTATAAATGACGTCATTAGTATCAGCAAAGACGGCGCTAATGATATAATCGTTAACAAAAATAATATTTGTAATGCTAATGAAACTTCCTGAGGTGTTTTGGCTTGAGCAATGTTGAAGTTAACGGTTGGAATAGCTATTTGTTGAGAATATAAAGGTTTTACTGATGAAAACATGCTTATGAACATGAATAGATACCATAAAATTTTTTTTGAGTTCATTTAGTTTTCCCCGTTAATATTATTTGTAATTCAAATAATATTCTATGTGAAAATGTGTTTTTTTGCAACTTTTGAGTATAGCTGATTGAATAAAAATATTTGACTAAACTATTTATGATTACTATTTTTAGTATATGAGTTTGGAGGGAAATGTTAATATGAGAAAGAGTAGATAATTAATTAATAAATATATAATTAATAAACATATGAAAGGACCAAAAATTTAGAAAAATCAGTAAATATGGTCTGAAGAATTAAAAAGATAAGACAAATCAATAAGAACAGAATTAGGAATAGTGTAAGGATATAATTATCAATCGTATTCTGAAGAATTAAAAAGATAAGACAAATCAATAAGAACAGAATTAGGAATAGTGTAAAGATATAATTATCAATCGCATTCTGAAGAATTAAAAAGATAAGACAAATCAATAAGAACAAAATTAGGAATAGTGTAAGGATATAATTATCAATCGTATTCTGAAGAATTAAAAAGATAAGACAAATCAATAAGAACAGAATTAGGAATAGTGTAAGGATATAATTATCAATCGCATTCTGAAGAATTAAAAAGATATTAACGTATATTTATACTCATGTCATCAGCAACATCATATAATTAATATATCCAGATAATAAATTAATATATTATAGTCATCATGTTTAGTATATTAATTTATTATCAAAATAAAAAAACCTCAAATGAGGTTTTTTTATTTTTTTTTTGAGTAGTTGTTTTTGAAAATTATTTACAGGTATTTCCTGCAATGTTTAAAGCTTCCCAAGTACGTGCAAAAGGAGGTGCATAGATAAGATCAAGCTGACCTAATTCTTCTACAGTCATTTTTTTGAAAATAGCTGCTGCAAGAACGTCAACTCTTAATACAGCATCTTTTTTACCGCAGATTTGGCCTCCCAAGATTATTCGAGAGTCTTTATCATAAATTAATTTGATAAAGATTTCGCTTCTTCCGGGAACATAACTGGTATGATTGAAATCTTTGATAAAATTAGTACCATAATTAAATCCGAAGGCTTTGGCTTGATATTCGCTTAATCCGGTACGACCTGCTTCAAAGTCCATAAAACGGAGAGCTGATGATCCTAAGGAACCTTGAAAAGGTGCTGTAGACTTATCTGACATGACGTCTCCGAGAAATCTTCCTAATTTGTTGGCTCCTGTTGCAAGAGGAATATATTGGTTTTGTTGAATCACTGCATGTTTAATTGTAGCACAATCTCCTGCAGCATAAATATCCGGAATATTTGTTTTTCCGAGATCGTCAATAACAATAGCTCCATTTCCCAGCATTTCCAATTTGATATTTTGGCACCATTTGGTTGCGGGTGCAAAGCCGACTGCTGTAATTATCAAATCTGCCGGATAAGAACCTTTATCTGTTGTAATTTTTTCTACACAGTCTTTTCCTTCGATGGAAAGGACTTTTTCATTTAATCGCAGATGTACACCGTGTTTTTTCAAATTTTGATGAAGCAAATCTGTGATTTCCGGATCAAATACTTTGGCACTGACATGATTTTCCATTTCTATTACAGTGACGTTTTTTTTGGAATGAAGCATTGCTTCAGCAGTTTCTAATCCAATGAATCCTCCACCGATAATCACAATATTTTGTACAGAGCTTTTTTCGATTTCGTTCCTTAATTCAATACCGTCTTCCATTGTTGTCAACGTGAAAACTCCGGGAAGATCAATACCGGGAATAGGAGGTTTAATAGGAAAAGCTCCTGTAGAAATTAATACTTTATCATAAGAGAACAATACTTCTTTATTTTCTTTGTTAACGGCTGTCACTTGTTTTTTTGATGGATCAATAGACAATACTTCATGATGGAGAAGAACATTAATATTTGATTTTTGGAATGCCTCTAATGGTCTGGCGATCATGTCTTCAATTTGATCAAATTCATGCCCAACAAAGTAAGGAAGTCCACATGCACCAAAAGAAACAATATTGCCTTTTTCCAGTACGGTAATAGAAGCATCCGGAATATTTTTGCGTATGCGTGTTGCTGCAGACATACCTGCCGCATTACCGCCGATAATAAGAAATTGCATAATTACCTACCTAAATATTATTATTTATATCATTATTTATCGTTTTCGATTTCGTCTGTTTCAGATGAATTATACGTGGAAATATTTAATGTGCCCATTTCTTTATCTATACAAACTGCAGATGTCATTGCACCTGCTACGTTGATCATTGTCCGAGCCATATCAATGATAGGATCGATGGCTAAAACAACAGCCAGTAGATAAAAATATTGGCTGAGACCGATTCCGGAAAGCATAATAGAAGCTGCCATTGTCGCACTGCCGGGTATTCCTGCAATTCCTAAAGAACCTAATATTGCTATACATACTACCATGATAAGGAAACTAGCATCGATAGGAGTGTTTGTCATCACAGCAACACTGATAGCTACCATTGCAGGGAAGTAGCCTGCACAACCGTTCATTCCTGCTGTAGAACCTAAAGAAGCTACGAAATTTGCAGTACTTGAATTGACGCCTAATCGCTTTTCTAATGTTGAGATAGTTACCGGTAAGGATCCTACAGAAGAACGGCTTGAAAATGCCATCAACCATGCAGACATAGATTTTTTTAGAAAAATAACAGGATTTAATCCATGTATGGCAATAAGAATAATATATATTACAATCATTACTGCTGATGAGGTATAAATCAGAACAATAAACAAAAATGCTTCTTTAATTGCAGATAATCCATAAGATACAAGTGTTTCCGACATGAGGGCAATAACTGCATAAGGCATAAACTTGATGATCGTCATGGCCATAGACATAATAATTCTGTATGATGCTTCGATCAGTTCTGCAAATAAATTAATAATAGCTTGGTATTTTTCTTTTGTTCGCATAATCCGAGCGGAAGACCCGATTAATGATGCAAAGATTACCACACCGACAACATTATCTTCAGCCATTGCCTTGATTGGATTTGCCGGAATCAAATTGAGAAGTACGCTGATGATATTAGTCATTTCTCTTGCTGATCGTGAATGTTGTTGAGCTACGGTAATATCACTGCCTAAATTTGCTGATAATGAAAGGGTAATTCCTACAATAGCTGAAATTCCTGTAGTAAATAACAGCCAAAACAAGGTTTTGCCTACTAATTTTTTTATATCGAAATCGGATTTTAGTGTTAAAATAACTCGAATCATTGATACCATAATAATCGGCATAACAAGCATTCTGATAAAACTGACAAATGCTTTACCAAATAAACCGTACCATGCTTTGGTTTGTTGGATCCATGTTTCGGACATGATGGTTTCTTTATCGGGGAATCCTGCGATTGCTTGAATTACAAATCCTAATCCAAGACCCAGTACTAATCCTATCATCATACGGATAGAAAAATCTATTTTCTTTTTTTCTGTCATTTTAATAATAGAAAAGCTTAATACCAAAAGTATTAATGCAAGTACTGTCATTGGTTCGGAAATCTTAAGAAAATTAGTAAATAACGAACTTTGAAACATAACTGCCTCCAAAAATTGCTTATATTTAAATTATATTTATAAATTCAAAAAAAATCTATTTTATTGAAAAAAAGGAGGAATGGAATTTGATATAATCCAGCCTTCTTTGTTGTCAAATGTTTTTATTAACACAAATTCGTCTATATTATCAATTATTTCAGCTTCCCAGCCTGCAGATAATTGGAATAATTCAACACTTTGAAGTGAAGGTTCTTCATAAACCGAAGTATTCGAAATAATAATCCTATGATTTTTGTTGTCTGCAAAAACAAAATATTGAATCATAGCTTTTGTCATTAATAATATTGAACAAACAAACAAAATTTTTACAGTAGGTATAATTTTTGGAGTATGTATATATTTTTTTAAAAAATACAATGACAGTAATACTGCAGCTGTTAAAAACAACAAACTACCAATTAGTGCATCGATTTGGGGAGGAATTTTTCCGAATATTACACTAAAAAGATAGTTAAGTTTGGAATCGGATGTCAATATTTTAGGATAATCCAATTCTTTTCTTAAAGAGAAGAACAATTCTCGTATATTTTTGTTATAGGAGGCTGTCAGCATAGCTTGTTTGGAAAGGTACATTGCTTGTGGAAGATTACCGCTTTGGTATTCTTTAACAGCTTTGTTGTAAGTAATATTAGGATGTTCGAATGCTGTTTGAGTGCTGTGGATATTTTGCAGAGAAAGCATAAAAAATATTAAATAAAATATTCTCATAAAGATACTCCTGATTTTGTTTCGGCGTTTAATTTTTGAATACGGTTAATAATATTATCTTTGGTAAGTTGAAGTGTTTTGCAAGGATTAAGATCGATTTTTCCATGCCCGGGAAGAATTGTGGAAAGGGAGAGAGGTATTAATTTTTCCAAACTTGTTATTAATGTGGCGTTTGATCCGGATTCGGTAATTAATGCCGGTATGCCGGAAGCAAATACTGTATCTCCCGATATCAAAATTCTATCTTGTCTGTTATAGAGGCATATACTGTCGTCACTGTGTCCGGGTGTATGGATGACTTGAAAAACAATACTTCCGTTTTGATATAAGTCTCCGTCACTAAGGTTTTTGCTTGGGATGGTGGTTGGGAGTTCAGCTCCGTGTGTTAATGCGTGAATACATTTATCATCTTGATAGAAAAGTTTTGCACGGCAGAGAGGGTGGGCGTATATGGTTGCATGTTTGAATAGATCTCCTCCTCCTGTATGATCATAATGGCAGTGTGTAAAAATAATATCGTTGATATCGTCAAACCTTAAATCCAATGATAATAAGTCTTCTTTCAACTGAGGAGAGTGTTCTTTGATTCCCGTATCTATTAAGGTATTTTTTTCGGATTTGATCAAATATGAATGAGCGGAAGGTTTAGATGCTTGAATTTGATAGATATGAGGTGTTATTTGGACAATCATAATACTTTTCCAATATTTTTTGAAATCTTTTTATTTTTCTTGCAAGTAGTTTGTGGTCTTCGCACTTTTCTTGTTCTTTATAGAAGTATTCTCTGATAATTATATTAGAGGAGTTTGGTAATAGTTCCTCGTCAAATAAAGATCTGATAACTGCTGAAATACTGATGAAATCATAAGCTTCAAAGACAACAGGTATGTCAAATTTTTGAGAGGAAGGAATATATTCTGCAAGGGATTTGTGGTTCCAACCTTCAAAATAAGCTCCCTGTTCCGAAGCATTGAGAAGGATATGATGTAATTTGGGATTTTGCTTCAGAGAATGCTCAAACCATTTTCGAAACTGAATCAGTAAAGGATCTGAAAATGTAATAGTATTACCGATTGCCTTAACAGGGGAATCAAACGGTACTTTTTTGATATGAATAGTATCCAAACTGTTAAGACGATTAGTTTCCAATCTGTATGTGTAATCATAAGGACTACCGGTACTGTGGCCTCTATGATTGGAATACGCTAAATCCTGTCCTGCAAGAGTGACTTTAGCGGCTCCAAAATAAATTCCTGCGTGGAATGCGGAATTTGCTACTGATCCGCCGGTTTGAAGTTCCGGAAATCTTATACCGTGTTCCCAAAGGTATTTTAGAAGTTTAATACGTTTGTACAAGGAGCTGTTTTCTTCACAAATAGGCTGTACAGTACATGTAAACAAGATACGTTTCCATGGCAACCGGACTATTTGGGGACTCAGCGTAATATCTGCAATTAAGGTCATTTGTGAAAATACATCGTCTGAGATACTATTGAAATCATTAATATTGTGGATTTTAGCATCAACAGCATGAACATAATCAGGAATGATTCCATATTCCAGCAGAGAAGTTAATGCAGTATCAACCGAAAGAATTATACATTGGTTCTGTAGTTTTTTTATAAAAGGAAGGCTTTCTTTTAATGAAGGTCCTGCTGAACAAATAATTATTTCTTGGTTGTGGAAAATTGATGTAAAACTAATACCTATACGCCGGCAGTCAATCATACTGAGATTAACCAAAATATTATTATACCAAGAATCAATTAAAAAACTCTGAATCCGATGCGTAGACCGCATAGCATTTTTAGCTTGTTCTGCAAGTTCAAACATATGTGGTGGAATTTCCATTCCTCTCATAACAATATCGATAAACTTATTTGCAGTTTCTATTGGAAGACCGGTAATAGTATCAAAAATATTTGTCTCTTCACTCTCTATAAATCCTACCAATTTACTAATCGGAAAAATTTGTTGAAAAATTTCTTTTGTTTTTGGGCGGGTTTCTACGGCTATGATTTGATACCCTTTGTTTAAAAGCATTTCCACATGGTACCCTAATCCTGTTCCCCATAAAATAATAACTGTTCCTTTAACCGGATAGTTGATGTTTTCTATTAAGCGTTCCGCTTCACGCAGAGGAGAACGGGTACTATGAATATATTTGGAATTTTCTTTGAGAGTAAATGCTCCATCAGTGGTTTCTTCCAAATCCGAATGATGAAAATTGTGCAGTTGTTGCAGAACGTTCATAATAAAATACCTGTAGACAATTCTGTAATATAAATTCCTAATTTGGCGGCTGCATATGCTACAATAATTCCTCCAAAAACATCAGAAGGGTAGTGGACAGCAAGGTATATTCTTGATAATCCTATACTCATTCCAATAATCAAGAATACAATCCATATAGAAGAAAGTATTGCTTTTGATACAAATACCATTGTAAATGCAGCACATGTATGTCCGGATGGAAACGAATACGGATCAGGAGGATTGTATAATTGTTTTATATCATTATAAATCAAGTATGGTCTGGTTCTTTTTATCAATGTTTTGAGGATTGTTTGAATATAGAGTTGAATAAGGATTGATGTGAAAAACGCTATTCCTATTGGAACATTAAAGAGAAAGATATTTGCCGCAAATAAGACCCAAATTTGTCCGTTTCCTAATTTAGTAAAGAAAATTGCTGTTCTTACTAGAAATTTTTTTCTTTTGCGTGTCATCATCGATAATAACAAATAATCCGTACGGAGTAGATTTTTAATTTTGGGTTTTGAATGGGTTTGTTTGCTTGAGTTTTTTAAATTCATCAATATACTCTCTTTTTTTCCTAAGAATTTTTTTGAAATTCCGGATGGAAATATTTGCGGAAATTATCTAATATTTCAGCATCAATACGCATAGATTTTCGTGTTTCTTTATTCATATATAAATGTTTCGAATGTCCGTATACACATAATTTGTTTTGTACTTCGATTTCATAATCTATTCTTAATCTGCGACTGTCAAGATTTGTTACTGCTGATTTAATAAGCACGTTGTCTTCAAACTTAACCGGAGCTCTGTATGAAAAATATATTTCTGTCACAGGAAGCATTATTCCGGAAGTTTCAATGTCTGAATATCTTACTCCCATAGCATTCATTAGATTTGTCCGAGCTGCTTCAGCCCATACCGGATAAACGGCATGATGAATGACGCCCATCATATCTGTTTCAGCATATCGTGCAGTTAATTCAAATTCGTGAATCATAAATTTCTCCGAGTATTATATGACGTTATTACTTATAATAATATAGTAATTTTTTTGAATTGTCAAAAAATATTTATACTGGAATATCGAATTTAATATTCGTTGTTTTTTGTAAATTGCTCATAATTGATTATATTTATAATATGGTATAGGAGGTAAAAATGCGTCTCATTTTTAATTTATTTCTCTTGTGTTCGTCTATATTTGTATTGTTTTCTTGTGCAGGTGAACAGTATTTGCTTGGAGGACCACAGATTTGTGCTGTGTGGAACGGAGTTTATTATCAATATAATACAGGGTCTGCTTATCTTAATATTGGTATAAAAAATGTTGATATTATAAATGTTTCTTCTATACCTAATAATGATTATTCGTTGCATTCGGTTGTAGCACAGAATCATTCTATATTACAGGTATGGCTTTATGCACCGTGCGGTTATGTAGCGTTTCAAATGACTCGTGCGGTGCCGGGTCAAAATCCTAGTATTTTATATGTCAATCCTCCGATACCTTCAGTTACGGAGTTTCCGCAAAATTTTAATCAACAACTCACGATGCTTCAACAATAACAAAAACCCTCTAAATATAATTTAGAGGGTTTTTGTCGAAAGGAAGAGTATGAATTAAATAAAAAAGGAACCGTTTTTTTATTTAATCATTGGCTTCAGGATATGTCGAATATCCTTCTGCAAGAACTTTGCTGAGATTTTCCGCTAATCTGTCGATCGAAAATAATAAATATTCCGGATCGTTGATTTTCTGCTTCAAAAAATCAGTTCGTTCAGGTGTTAAGGAACCGGCATTGGTCTTAACAATAAGCCTCCGAAAATTACGTTTTCGGTTTGATGAAATGTCGGACACGAGTGAACCTCATTAAAAAAAATTTGGTCTGTGCTCAATCTCCTCTACTTCCCCTCTTGTATTTATTAATACAAAAATAATATCAAATCGCATATCTTCAAATGGAATTTGTTCTTTTTCAATGAAAATTTCTGCTGCTGAATAAAGATGTTGACTTTTTTTAAAACCAATTGCAAGACTCAAATCCATTTTGTTTTTTCTCGTTTTTACTTCAATGAAAATTAATGTGTTGTTATCTTTGAAAATTAAATCAAGTTCTCCTTTTCTAGTGAAATAATTTTCGGAAATCAATTCGAATCCTTTATTAATTAAATAGTTTTTTGCTGTAGTTTCTCCGAATTTTCCTAATGCTTTATTTTTTTCGTATGTTTTGTTCACAGTGTTCTCTGTTCTTAATATTAATGTTGATTTTAATAATTATTCTGTCTTACGCTGACAAATATTTTTCGGAGAATAATGTTAATGCTTTAATGAAATAATGAAAACTATTTTATTTATTTTTAAAGACCTGAAATTTCAAGAACATCTATTAAGATGTTGCATTTAATTTTCAATTTGTGAATCTAAATCTTTGTTTTGATCATTACAAATATTGAATATGAATTTGTAATTCTATTAAGAAAACAGAGATTTGGATGTTCTTGAAAATTAATCGTAATAAAATTAGTTGAGCTTTAATATGTTCGGAATAATTATTGATTTAATCATAATTTTTTTATGTAATTTTTTATGGTTTTATTGTATATACAGGAAGTACAGTTTTTTTAATTAATAATTTATATGTTAAAAATTCGATTTAGTATAAAAAATATGTTATAATAATCTAATTTCAATTTTGATATTTATTTTGATATTTTATGAGGTTTAATAATGTTGATAGTCTTTCTTTCCTTGTTTTTTCTTATGTTAAGTGTGGATATCTATGCACAGCAATTATATCCGTTTCCTGAAAACGGCAAGTGGGGATATATTGATGTGTCTGGGAAGGTTGTTGTTTCACCTGTATATGAAGCTGCAGCGTTTTTTTCTGATGGGTATGCCCGCATCGCAAAATTCAATGATTCGGGTGAATATTTATATGGATTTGTCAATTCTTCCGGAAAAGAAATAATATCTCCGAAATTTGTTGCTGTGTCTGACTTTAAAAGCGGACTCGCAAAAGTTCGGGTAAAAAATCAATACTCGTATCTTCTTGCCAACGGTACATTTGTATCAAAGCGTAAATATGATAATATTTTTGTTGCAGAAGATGGTTTTTCTCGATATCAATTAAATAATCTATACGGTTATGTTAATCAAAATGGTGAAGAAATTACAGGTGCCTGTTTCTCCCAAGCATATAATTTTAAAGAAGGGCTGGCATTAGTTGCTGTATCACACTCAAGAAAAGAACAATTTGGTTTTATCAATACTCAAGGTACTATGATTATTTCTCCCCAATATCGTGCGGCACGGTCTTTTTCCGGAGGTTTTGCCGGTGTGCAAACTGATCAAGGATGGACTTTTATTGATAAAAATAATAATGTTGTCACTGATCAAATATTTGAAGCTGTCGGGGATTTTAATAACGGTTTGGCTCCGGTACAGATTAAAAAGAAATGGGGATATATTAATACTGCCGGTGAATTTATTATTCCTCCTATATATGTTATTGCCGATAAATTTTCACATGGACTTGCTATTGTAGGTAATGGCCGGTTCTTTACCTTTATCAATAAATCCGGTAAGGAATTAGCTCCTTTTGTGTTTACTCGTGCAGCTCGTTTTGATGGAAACTTGGCTCGTGTTGCTAAAAATAATTCTAATGGCTTTTTAAATGCTCAGGGACGCTATAATTTAACGGATAAAATTACTTCTATTGGTTCATTTCAAAACGAACGTTCTCGTATGAGAGCTGGTAATTTTTATGGTTACTATGCTTCTAATGGTTCGTTGGCTGTGAAACCTTCTTATTTATACGCATCTGATTTTAAAGATGAACTTGCAGTTACTATTGCTCCAATGACAGGCGGATATAAGGTTTCTTATATTAATCGTCAAGGATCTCCTATAAAATCTTGGAGTGTGATTTCCAAACCTGTTCCTCATAATGAAGATATTTTGTTTAATATTATTTATCCCAGTCTTTCGTTTTACAAAGACGAATCTCCTTCTTCTCGGGTGATTATCAAAGCCCAATATGGCGGACAGTTTGTTAAAAAATATCAGAAAACTGCAACTCCTATTATCGGACATGGATTGAATGGACTATTATATTTTTCTGAGTATTTTGCCAGACCCGGCTATATTTTTTCTGAAGGGGTGTCATTGTTTCCTGTACCTAATATTAATATGGGTATATATCCATATTTTCGTGATCGTTTTGGTGTCATCTCTGAAACCGGTTCTCCTACGGAATTTCAAAAATCTATGAGTTCTATCTTTTTTAATGGCGCAACACTTTCCCGTAATGTTAATAGAAATTCTGTTATTGACACGTATTTTGTTCCATTTATGAAAGTGTCTGAGGCATTTTTTATTTTCTCGTCTGCGGCGGGATTTCCTACTTCAGAATATCCAAAATCAAGAGCGATTATTACAAATTTATTGATATCTAATGCTGTTGCACAGTTTAATGGACGAAAGGACAGCAGTAACAATCCTCAAAGTTTTATGCTTTCGTTTAACAACAATAGAGAGCGGATAGAAGTATCAAATGAAAAATATGGTATAACTATGAAACATTGGTATAATGTTCCTTTTGCTTCCGGTAGTGTAAGATCAGTAGAGGAATGCAGCGGCGTTTTTGTGTCGGATAATAAAAATCAAGAAGTAGTTGAATCTGTTGAATCAGTCACTAATCAATTGGTAGAACAATTTATGATCAATAATGGTACTAATACCTTGGTTTATACTAATGAAACAAGTCAAATAGAAATTATCAGACAAAATAATGTATCTAATAATACAGTTGATATGACTGACGCTGTTATACAAGATGCCTTGAATAATAAACTACAGCCAAATAATACAGTTCAAACTTATTAAAAAATACACACAATATATAAACAAAAAGCTCCTTTATAAAGGAGCTTTTTGTTTAAGTAAAGTATTTAATCTGATTTTTTTGTATATTTTCTTGTTTTTTTAACTTTATGTACAAATATTTTTTTGATTTTTGCTGAAAAGGATAAATCCGGTACAGCATCTTTTTTGCTTACATGAATTTCCAAAATTTCTAATTCACAATTATGGTGTTGGGTTCCTTGTTTCAGAATAAGTTGAGTCGCCGGTATTTCAATTAATTTTGAGATAGATCTTCTAATGGAACGTGCTCCAAATTTCTGTTCAAATCCTTGTTCAATGATATATGCTTTTGCTTTTTCATCAACGTCGATTTTAAATCCTTGAGGTCGAATATTGTCATTTAATTCTTCGATCATTTGTGAACAAATATCCATTAATATTGATTTATCAAGAGGATTAAAAATGATTGTTTCGTCAATACGATTCAAAAATTCCGGTTTGAAATGGTGCTTTAAATCTTCTTTGACTAAATTTTTACGTTTTTCGTATTCTTTCTCAACTTCGGAAAATCCTAATGCTGATTGTTGAGTAAGTTTTTCTGTGCCTAGGTTCGAAGTGAAAATAATCAAGGTATTTTTAAAACTTACTTTTTCTCCCATTGCATCGGTCACATGACCTTCATCGAGTATTTGAAGAAACATATTAAAAATTTCAGGATTTGCTTTTTCGATTTCATCAAATAAAATAATTGAATACGGTCTGCGTTTAATTCGTTCTGTTAATTCTCCACCGTTTTCATGTCCAATATATCCCGGAGGTGCTCCAAGAAGTCTTGACGAATTGTGTTTGTCCATAAATTCACTCATATCAATACGGATCAGAGCTTCTTCAGTTCCAAACATAAATATTGCTAATCTTTTTGCTAATTCTGTTTTTCCTACACCGGTAGGTCCTAAGAACATAAAAGTACCAATAGGTCTTTTGTAATTTCTAATTCCAACAGCATTTTTTTGTACAGCGTGGGTAAGTGCTTTGATTGCTTGTGGCTGTCCTTTAACAGTTTGACCAAGAATGTGTTCTAATTCGAGGTATCTGTTATAATCTCCATCTGTATGCAAATGTTGGACAGGAATATCAGTCATATTTGAAATAACACGGCTTATTTCTGAGGAATCAATAATAATATTTTCTTTTCGTATTGATGATAGCCATTCTTCTCGTAATTCAGCAAGTTTACTTCGCTTTTCTTGAATAGTATTACGGAGTTCAGCTGCACTTTCATATTCTTGTTTGTTTACCAAATCATTTTTTAAATTTTCCAAATGTGAAAGTTTCGCTTCCATATCTATTAAATAGTCCGGTTTATCTGATAGTAATGTTAATGCTTGTGCACCTGCTTCATCAATAATATCAATAGCTTTATCCGGAAAAAATCGATTTGTCATATAGCGTTCTGCCAATAGTGCTGCAGTTTTAAGAGCATGCTGTGTGTACGTGACATTATGAAATTCTTCGTATTTGCTTTTTAATCTAGTTAAGATTGTAATTGTTTCTTCTAATGATGGTTCGTTAATTCGTATTGGTTGAAATCTTCTTACTAATGCCTTATCTTTTTCTATACGTTTTTTATATTCGTCAAACGTTGTTGCTCCGATTGTTTTAAACAATCCTCTCGCTAATGCCGGTTTAAACATATTAGAAGCATCTAATGAACCTTCAGCGTTTCCTGCTCCCAAAATTGTATGGATTTCATCAATAAATATAATGACATCTTTATCTTTTTCGGCTTCGTGCATTAAAGCTTTCAAGCGTTCTTCAAATTCACCTCTATATTTGGTTCCTGCAACTAATGATCCCATATCCAGCAAAAGAATCTTTTTACCTAAAAGGCTTTCCGGAACCGAATTGGCTACAATAAGCTGTGCAATACCTTCAATAATAGATGTTTTACCAACACCAGGTTCTCCTATTAAAATAGGATTGTTTTTAGTTCGGCGTGATAAAATTTGAATAACGCGTCCAATTTCTTTTTTTCTTCCAACCACAGGATCTAATTTTCCTTCAGCGGCAATGTCTGTAATATTTTTACAGAATTTATCAAGGAATGGAGTTTTGATTTGTTTTTTCTTTTTGTTCCACGTTCTCAGTTCGCCGTATCCGACAATATTTATAACAGCATTTCGTAGTTGATGGGTATCGATTCCTTTATTTTCTATAATGAAAGGAACAATTGCTTGCGGGAAATTTTCATTGAAAATTCCTAACAATAAATGTTCTGTTCCTATATAGTTATGACCTACTAATTTAGCTTCTTGTCTTGCATTTTCGATTACTTGGTATACGCGTTTTGAAACAGGAATTCCGCCTAATGTCAATGTATCGGTACCTTGTCCTCGTAATGCAAATTCTACTTCATTTTGGAGTTCATCAATATTCAATCCCAGTGATAATAGAGTTTTTACTGCGGATCCTTCGGATTCTCTTAACATACCTAAAAAAATATGTTCCGGTATAAGTTCTTCACTAAAAAGTCTTCGGGCTTCTTGTTGGGCCAGTATTGAGACAACTCGTTGAGCTCGATGTGTGAATCCTGTAAAATCGTACATATGGTCTCCATATTATTTGTATAATTAGTTTTTCTAAATCTTTTTTATTATGTTAAACAGAATGTGTTGAGTATGAAAATTTAATATCGGAAGAGTTTTTTCAAACTTTATTTGGTAAATTTTATCCCTAATTCTTTTTGAGTTTAAAGAATATAAATTGCTTATGTTCTTTAAAATTTAACCAAAAATTTGTCGTTTTGTCAATAAATATTAGAAAAAATAATATTTTTTTGTAATATTGTTTGATTCAAAAATATTGTTCATGATAAATATTAAAGTATTGTGTCGGAAATTTTATATTTTATATCAAATTAATTATTAATATTAATTTTTTACTTTTAAAAGGTAGTTAATAATATATAAAGGAATATTATTATTAAATAGTTTTAAAATTATTCAGCTTAAAGTATTAAGATGATAATTTAAGTAGTTTTATAACCTATATTGTATGTAATTAAGAACTTGTATAGAAGAAAATGTTTAATATATCCTTCTATTATCAGCTGAAGATAGAAAATTTAATACAGATAGGAAAAGATAGTGTACTTACGGTTTAAAAAGAACAATATGATCTAAGGTTAATATTTTTCCATTTGGTTTTAATGAATTGTAATATTTTGTTGTAAGAATGTAAACAGTATTTGTTGAAAAAATATTTTGTTGGAAATGTTTAGCGGCAGTTTTTAACTGTTCTTTGTAATTTGTTGGAAATCTCATTACAGGAGCTGCATTAATAGTTATATTATTGTTAAATGCAAAAAATGCTATTTTTTCGTAACAAGGAGGAGTTAACGGAATGTTGTCGTCAAAAATCCATACTATCTTTGACGTATTATCTAAAAATTTAGCGGCATCATTGTTTAAAGCTTGAAATACGGATTTATCATTATTGATGGCAGGTGAAAAGAAAAATGTTTGAGTGATAAATGTAATACTTAAGAATAGGATTTCAAGGTTGTTATTTTTTGATCTGAGAAGATTTGCGGTATGTGCTAATACAGCGGGGATAATTAATAAAATAGGAATAAGAAATTTCGGTCCTGAAGAAAATACGGAATTGACATAATGTAAGGGAAGCATAGAATGAGGAAATAAAGGAAAATTCTTGATAAGGAGTCCGTTAGAGATACTTAATAAAAATAATATGATAAAAATTGCAATTAGAGGAAGATAGGTTTTCAGTTGCATTCTTTTATAAACTGTTGCGAATAGTACTCCTATTCCAAGACCAATTGAAAGAGCGGTTCCTGGGTATAAATAAGAAAGGTTGTATTCTGAAGAAGGAAAACCAAACAAATTAAGAGGTTGCAGACTAAGGGTTGGTTCTATATATGTAGGAAGGTAAAATACACCTGAAATTCCAAGTATAGTAATTACTATTGCAAGGCAGTTGCTTGAAAGAGAAACTCCTTGAACTGCTGAAACAGAGTGTTTATATATATATAATTGTAAAATTTCTGCAAAAGACAATAAAAAACAAATCAAACTAAAATAAGGATGAATTAATGCGGAAATAAAAATCAGACAATACCATTCTTTTGAGAAAAATTCGTTAGATTTAAAAAATAAAGAATAAGCCCAAAGAATAACCCAATAACCTGCTATCCAAGGCGTATAGGAAATGTGATACCATAAAAACGGAATAGTAATACATATCATAGAAATAAGACATGCAGTAAATCTTCTATGAGAGAGATTAAAAGCAATTCTGTAGATAAAGAATGCAGATAGAATATTGCTTAGCAGAATCCACAATCCAAAATATTGAATATCAGTAATATTAAGAATTTTAAAAATCAACGCAAAAAAAGGAACGGAATCAGTTAATGCAAGGGGTATGTTTTCGATATTAGAGATTAATGTGAGGGGATAAGACCAAGTATCTGATCGGAAGAACAAACCGGTAATATGATTTTCGCGTACGGACTGAGGCAGGTAAGAAAATGATTTAGGATTGATGTAAGAACCAAAGAAAAACAATGTAAACCATATAGTTAGTACAATAGGTAATCCGACAGAAAGAAATTTCAGAAAACTTTTTTGAGATTGTTGTTTGGCAAGTATCTTATGATTAATCATCAGATACTCCTAATCCCATGGATTTTCTTACTTGTTGGATTTTTTTCTGAGCTTGAATTCGTGCTTTATTGGAGCATGATTTGATTAATTCTTGTACATATACGGGATTATTATTTAATTCGTTCATATTATTACGAGCTTGAGCAAAAAAACTGATAATTTTTTCGAATAATGCTGTTTTGGCATGACCGTATCCATATCCGCCTTTGGAGTAATTAAATTGCATCTGTTGAATTTCGTTGGGAGAAGCCATTAATTTGTAAATATTATATACAGGACAAGAACGGAAATCCTTAGGATCTTCTAAAGGAGTAGAATCGGTTATAATTCCCATTACTTGTTTTTTTATTTCTTTTTCGGAATCAAAGATAGAAATTATATTATTTTTGGATTTGGACATTTTTTCGCCGTCTGTTCCCGGTATAATAGCTGTTTCTTCTTGAATAAGAGGTTCAGGAATAGTAAAAATACCTTCACCGTATGCTCTATTAAATTTTTCTGCGATGTCTCTGGTTATTTCGATATGTTGTTTTTGATCTGATCCTACGGGAACCAAATCCGAATCATAGATTAAAATATCTGCTGCTTGAAGAAGGGGGTAATTAAATAACCCCATATTAGGAGCAGAATTTTTTGCTAATGAGTCTTTGTAAGCATGAGCTCTTTCCATCAAACCGACAGGAGTGACTCCGGACAGGAGCCAGCATAATTCGGTATGTTCGGGAATACTGCTTTGAATGAAGATAGTACTTTTTTCCGGATCCAATCCCAATGCGATAAATGCTTTAAAAATTTCGAATGTATAGTATTGCAGTTCTTGGGGATCGGGTATGGTGTTAAGAGAATGGTAATCGGCAATAAAATAAAAATTGTCTATAGAGTCGTTGTTTTGGAGTTCGAGAAAATTTTGAAATGCTCCGAAGTAATTTCCCAGATGAAGTTTTCCTGTAGGTTTTATTCCTGATAATGCTCTTTTTTTCATTTTGCGGTGACCTGTTGACAATGTTATAAAAATAACGTTAAATTTATTAATTATATTTGGTTTTGATTTTAAAGTCAATGATGAGTGAGTAGGCGACAAAGAATATTTTATAAATTAAGATTTATTTTTTAAAGCAAGCTGCCCGCATGCGGCATCAATATCGCGTCCTTTTGGTGTACGAAGTGCAAAAGGTATGGAGTGCCGTTGAAGTCTATTTTTAAAATCATTGATACAATTACTGCTCGGTGCATCGTAAGGAAGCTGGTCTACGGGATTTAGAGGAATAAGGTTTAGATGGTATTTAAGCCCTTGTAATTCGTGTTTTAATGCCAGTACATCTTCTTCCAGATTATTAAATCCTTCAATTAAAATATATTCGAACGTAATTCTGCGGTTGGTTTTTTCTTGATATACTTTTAATGCTTTGAGCATCTGTATAGTATTTTGTGTGCGGGCGATGGGCATAATATTTTTTCGTTTTTCGTGATTGGCGGCATGCAGAGAAACAGCAAGACGTACTTGTCCTTTTGCATAAGCTAATTTTTCAATACCTTCAATAATTCCTGAAGTTGATATAGTAATTCTTCGAGTTCCGATATCAAATGTTTCAGGTTGGGTAATTTCATTGACGGCACCTATAACGTTATCATAATTAAGAAAAGGTTCTCCCATTCCCATAAATACGATATTATCAATAGCTCGTGTACCTTTGTCTAAAGTGTAAAGTTCTTTAACGACAGTATCTACCAAAAGAATTTGTGAAATGATTTCGGATTTGGTTAGGTTTCTTTTGAATCCGAGTAGTCCTGTTGCGCAGAAAGAACATTTCAATGCACATCCGACTTGAGACGAAACACATATTGTATATCGGGAGTCATCTTCGTTAGGAATCATGACACTTTCGATTTCTGCTCCGTCTTGAGCAGTAAACAAAAATTTCAAGGTTCCGTCTTCAGATGTACTCATTTTTGTTTGAGACAAAGTAATTATTTCGAAATGGTCTGTTAGTAAAGAACGTTCTTTTTTGGACAAATCACTCATGTCTTCAAAGTTAAAGATACTTCTTTTGTAGATCCAATTCAAAATGTTATGAATTTTATATTTTGGAAAATTATGATTTTGCAGAGTCTCGATTAATCGAGGGTAATCCAATTCCAATAGTTGGAATTTGCTAAGGTTGGGCATAGATTCAAATCCTATTTGATTGATAATTATTGATAGTAAATAATTATACTATGAATAGATGTATAATGTCAAGATAATATCAAGATTCTTTCAAAAATCATTTCTCAGAGGATTTGAGCTGGATCAATATCTATTTCTGATTTTATCTTATCGTGGGAAGGATGAGCTTTTAATATTGTTCTGAAAAATTTGATGGTTTTGAGTACGGATTGATGAGTTGGAGCTTTCACAATAATATGATACCTGTAATTATTGTTTATGCGTTCAATAGGACAAGGACCCGGTCCTAAAATTTCTATGGATAGGTCTTTGAACTCATTTTGTTTTGAGTTAATCTTTTTTTTGAGAATGAAGATTAGGTTGTTTAAAATTTCATAGTTGGAGCTTTTAAAAACGATTCTTCCGATTCGTGTAAAAGGAGGGTAGTGGAATTGTTTTCGTATTTCAAGTTCTTTGAGGTAGAATGCTTCAAAATTTTGTTCTGCTGCCAGCTGTACAGCGAAGTGTTCGGAAAGGTATGTTTGAATAACAGCACTTCCTTGAGCATCACGTCGACCGGCTCGTCCTATTGCCTGCGAGAGAAGAGAGAAGGTTCTTTCGGAAGAACGAAAATCAGGTAAAGAAAGCATGATTTCAGGAAAAAGTGCTCCTACCAGTTCGATATCTGCAATATCATGTCCTTTGGCAATCATTTGGGTGCCGATCAGAATATCAGCTTCATGATTTCGCATGGCTTGAAGAATTTTTTCTGTGTTATTCTTTTTTCTTGCAGTATCCAAATCAAGCCTCAAAATTTTTTTTTCAGGTAGGAGCTCTTGCAGGGATTCTTCTAATTTTTCTGTTCCGAATCCTGCGTCTTTAATATTAAATCCTCCACATTCCGGACAGTCTGAAGGTGCGGTATGGTCAAATTCACAGTATCGGCATTTAATACGCGAATCGTTTTTATACCAAGTCATTCCTATATCGCAGTTTGGGCATTTAAAAAGAAATCCACAGTCTCGGCAAATCAAACTCGGAGAATATCCCCGCCGATTTAAAAAAATCAAGCACTGTTTTTTATTATCCAATGTCGTTAATATTTTTTTGAATAATATTTCGGAAAGAAAATAATTGCCCGATTTTTCTTTTTTTAAATCAATAATTTCTGTTGCAGGTAGTTCGGTATTGTTAAATCTGTTATTCAGGATTACATGGTGTATTCTTCCGGTCGAAGCGGCATATCGGGTTTCGATAGATGGAGTTGCTGATCCAAGCACAAGTAGTGCCTGTTCTGATTTGGATCTCATAAATGCGGTTCCTCTCGCATGGTAACGCGGTGAATCCATTGCTTTATAAGAAGGATCGTGTTCTTCATCCAAGATGATTAATCCCAAATTGTTAATCGGTGCAAAAACAGCACTTCTTGGTCCTATGACTAATTTTGCCTTTCCTGTAAGAACTCTCTCCCATTCTCCCGCACGCTCGGCCGGCGACAGCTTGCTATGGAATAATGCTGTGTTTCCACTGAATTCTTCCGTGAATCTTCTTAATGTCTGTGCTGTCAGCGCAATCTCCGGTACAAGTATAATCACTCCTTTACCTTGGTTAAGACATTCTCGGGCAAGAAGTTTATATACTTCTGTTTTTCCGCTTCCGGTGACTCCTTGGAGGAGAAATGCCGTATTTTTACCAATGAAAGGTTTTATCGTATCGAACGCTTGCTGTTGTTCTTCTGTAGGTGATAAAGGTGATTTTTTTATCTCGGGGTGGATCAGTGCTTTGGGTTCTTTAAAAGGCGGTAGCATTGTAAAAAGTACTTCACCGATAGGTGTATGGTAATAATCCGATACTTTACTTCCTAATTCTAATAATTCTTTTGTAAATATAGGGGTGTTATCCATGATTTCTTCAATTTCTTTGACAGACGGAAGCGATTTCAAATCAATTTCAACATTACTTTCTTCAACTGTTCTTAGTACTAATCCAATTTCTTCTCTTCGTCCGAAATGAATTCGAACTCTTTTTAAATCGATATTTTTATCTTGAAGATGTTTAGGAATAATATAGTAAAACGTACTATGCAGAGGAACATTGAGTGCAACTTCGGCAAGAAGCCAAGGTTCGGACATCAGTTGCCGCCTTCCGTATCAATATCGTATCCGGCAAATTGAAGAGCTTTGGCAATATCCGTTTCAAACCACTCCACAGGAAATGCACCTCTAATAATCGCAGAAGGATGAAGGGTAGGCATAACCATACCAAACGAAGATTCTTGAATAGAACCGCGGATTTTGGTGATTCCCATTTTCGTATCTAATATAAACTGGGAAGCAAAATTTCCTAACGTTAAGATTAGTTTTGGTTTGATAATTGCAATTTGCTCTTTGAGAAAAGGCGTGCAAGCATTAATTTCTTGGGGAAGCGGATTGCGGTTGTTGGGAGGCCGGTGTTTTAGAATGTTGGCAATATAAATTTCATCACGTTCCAAGCCGTATTTTTTTAAAGTTTTGATCAATAACTGTCCCGCTTTTCCAACAAAAGGTTTGCCTTGAGCATCTTCATCTGCTCCAGGTGCTTCTCCGATTATCATTAAGTTGGAATCCGCGTTTCCGTCTCCAAATACCAAATTTAATGCCGAACTGCATAAATCACATGCTCGGCACTCTAAGCATTTATGGTATATTTCCAATAATCTCGGATCTTCCGGCGGAACGGCTGTTTGGGTTGTATCTGCTGATTTAGCCACAGGTACAGGATTTTTTGGGGGAGTTTCTGATTGTTTGACAGTATTGTTAATCGGTGCTTTCTCTTCAGAATATAACGACGCATCTGCAGTATATTCATCTGCAAATACTTGTGCAATTTTAATGTTAATCTTGTTCATAATAATAATTATGCCTCTATATATTTCAAATAATCTTTAATACCTACTAATGCTTTGTATCTATGTGAAATGTTATTTTTTTGTTCCGGACTTAGTTCACTCATAGAGTACCTGTAGTCATATTCCATTGGAAGAAAAACAGGGTCGTATCCGAAACCTTCTGTGCCTGATACCGTTAATGCAATTCGTCCTAGGCATTCGCCTCGGGATACAAAAATATTTTTTTCAGGCGACATCAGCATCATATAACATACATAACGTGCTGTACGTAATTCAAAAGGGATGTCTTTTAATTCTTCCAGAACTTTTTTTATCAAATTCTGCTGTGTGGAATTTTTTCCCGCCCAATCTGCAGAAATTACTCCCGGCCGGTCGTTCAATACAGAAATTTCTATCCCCGAATCGTCTGATAATACCCAATTTCCAGGGTAGAGAATATGCCAAAATTCCGCTTTGATAAAGGCATTTTCAATATATGAATTTGTTTTTTCTTCTATTTCATACTGTTGAGATGGTATAATTAATTCCGCTTCACGCAGAATAGCTGAA
Organism: Brevinemataceae bacterium; assembly: GCA_051647535.1. GTDB lineage: Bacteria > Spirochaetota > Brevinematia > Brevinematales > Brevinemataceae > Brevinema_A. The sequence continues at coordinate 14,878 of JBOFEA010000015.1, read as the reverse complement.
ATTTCTTGAATTTTCTTTTTGTTTTGTGTTGCAATTGTTATCTTCATTACTTACTACCAGTGCTTTATTGTATTGTTTCCGGTTTATTTGGCGTTTAAAATTTGTATTAATTGTTCGCTGCTTGGGTCTGTCACTTCAAAATTATAATCATTACATATAATCAAAGATGTTTTTGATGTTCTGTAAAATATTATGTTTTTGATATTATCCGAATTTATAAGTATTGGATTTACGATTGGTTCTGTTGACATTCTTCCGGATTTTTGTATGGTTCCTGCTTTTAAAATAATAAATACAGGCAGTATTATTTGTAGAAATTTTTTCATAAATTAGTCCTTAAGATAACGTTTATTTTTTTTCAAATTTGTATTAATTTTTGTGTTGTTTGTTTTGATCTGTACAGTGTTTGTATCGTTTTCAAAATGATACAAAAGAACATATTCATCTGTCTCGTTATCATCAATTATACAGAATATATAATCCGAATTGATTGTCACGTATTCATTTTTGGAAAATTCTTTTGAATTATCTTCTTTTGTTTCCATAAATCCACTTTTCAACATAATGAGTATAGGCAGTATCGACTTTAGTAACGGTGTCATAAACAACTCCTTGTTATTATTTGGATTTGTGTTTAATATTAATCAGCGGTACTGATTAACAAAGTACTTTATTTTAGCATATTTTGATAAAAAGTAAAGCAATTCAGTATAGGATATTTTATTGAATTTAGGTTTTTATTGCGTTTAATCGAATAATATAAATTATTATTAAAAAAAACTTAGTATAAAACTTGACCTAAATGTGTTTTAGTATTATCATAATTTATTATATCGAAACTGTTAAGTTTACAGTTAATTTTGCAGATATATTTATATTACAGTATTTTGTATAATATATATTTTGGAGAAAACTCGTATGGTGATAAAGCGTCTTCCTCTACTATTCAGTGTATTGTTATTTTTTTCTTGCGGTAATGGCAATAATAACAATAATTCTAATTCTGATGCTGTTCAAAATGAATCATCTTCTGATTTCGTAAGTTATGTGGCAGAAGTTTATGAAGTCACTAACTCTATCAACGTATTTGACACATTATCCGTACCTGAAAATTCGGAAATGCAATTGTCGTCAACTCCAGATATAACATCACAAGTTCCTCTTAGTATTAATCAAGATCAATATACAAAACCCTCTCCTAAAAAAATTCCACCTAAAAAAAGGTCTTATACAAAAAAATCTTCAACGTTTGTATCCGGATTGAGAGTAATTCAACAAAAAGTTTATATTAAAGTAGGAACAGATCGTTCAAATATCTCTGTATCTACTAATAAAGTACAGAAAATAACTGCTGCCGTATTCACCAAACCCGGAGCAGTTTCAATTGATATTTACATATACGCTATTCCAATTGAAACACCTTTAGTAAGGAACAAAAATACCTTGTTAGGGTTTATTAAAAATATGGATGTAATAAATAATCAAGCACAGTTTACCAAGTACTGGTCAGCAAAACGTGTGGATTCTCGTCCGTTTGCACCGGGTTTTTATAATATTTATATTCAGTATTATGTTAAGGATCGTCAAGGTAATATTATAGAAGTTACCGGTCGTTATTGGGGTGGAAATCATAGAAATTGGTTGATCGAAGTTCTATAAAAATCTTATTCAAGAAAGAAAGAAAAAAACCGATAAATAAATAATTCAATAGATTAAGTAAAAAATATTAATAATAAGATAAACAAGTAATCGTTACGGAAGACAGTTAATAAAGGTATAATCAATTTGAGTTATACTTGTTTTTAATTAGAATAGATTCGTAAATTTATATTGTTTGTTGTAATGTAAGGAGTTTCTGAAAATGAAAAGGGTGAATCTTCAATACATAATGTTGAGTGTTTTTGTAGCAGTAATCTCAACAATGGTTCATGGTAATACTAGTAAATCGTTTGTGATCCAAAGTTTCATATTATCCGATTTTGGAGATGAATATGATGCTGCACAATCTCTTGTTTGGAAACCAACTTTCTCAGAATATGTGCTTCAGGTAAAAGATGAAGGTGCTGATAGTAATCAAAATAATGGATCGTCAAGTCAAGTAGTTGCTCGTGGAAAAAATCCTGATACTAACTTTAGTGCTGTTCGTTATGCTGAGGCTAAACCTGATGGAATAACAGATGTTGTAGCTGTAAATCAAAAATATGTGTTAGGCGTTAAAGCTCAATATACTCTTCAAGGTTATAATTGGATAGAACTTCGTCCAAATAGATTAGGTACAGCTCAAGAAGTTGCACAAGCTCAAAAAATTGCTACTTCTTCTGCTGATAATGGTCAATTAATGGTAACTAACGCTCCAAATTCAACTAATGAATCTGCAGCTCCTAGTTTAACAGATGAAAGCCATCCGTTTCTGATTCCTTTCCGAGGACAAGCGTTAGAAGTATCTCTTTGGGCTTGGGGTGGACAATATGGATGGTGGATTGAAGCTTATGTCAGAGATTATTTGAATTATCAATATAGATTTCCATTAGGTAATTTATTGTATAGCGGTTGGAGACAAAAAAGAATCGGTATTCCCGATAGCGTTATTCAAAGTAGAACACGTCTCCCTGCAAGCCAAGTATTAACGTTTGAGATGCTGAAGTTGTGGAGTTTTCCAAGTGAAAAAGTCGACCAATTTTATGCATACTTTGATTTGTTGCAGCATGCCACTTATATCTCGACAGATGTATTTAATGGAAAAAATCTTGCTGATGACGTTTGGTAAAGTTAGGAGTTAATAAAATGAGAAAGCAAAAATATTTCGGTCTTATAGTCTTATTGTTATGTTCTTTTATTCCTTCATTTGGGCAAGATCAACAAACACAGAATAATCAATCTGCAGGAACACCTGCTGGAACAAATGCTCTTCCTATAGTTCCTTCTGATCCTAATCAAGAAAAAATTGGTTTTAGTGCAACTGCTGGAGAAGAGATTAAAACATTTTTATTAGAAGATTTTGAATTACCTCAAGGGTGGATAGCTAGTATCCCTTTAGATTTTGGTATTTCTAAAGTTTTATACAAAGACGGTGCTCCTAAGGAAATAGCATCTGACACTAATAAAACTATGTTAGGTATAAAAACAATATTCTTTCGTCGGATTTTTGGCTGGATGAGTATTGACAGACCTTTTCCAACTATTTTGGATAAAGTTGTTAAAAATATTTCTGTTTGGGTTGTTGGACGTAATAGAAGACATACATTATTTGCAAAAATAAGAGATATTACTGGTAATAGAATGCGTGTTCCTGCAGGTCAAATGAACTGGCAAGGATGGAAAAATGTTGTTATTCCTATGACACCTCCTATAGTACAATTTGATGCAAAAGCTAATAAACGCGGTTTAGAGTTTTATGGATTTCATATTAATTTTGAAGCGGAAGATATTGTAGTTAATGATCCGTATTATTTATATTTGGATTATGTGACTGCAAGTATGAATGATGCTTCAACACAATATGAAAATGATGTGTTAGATAATTGGTAAGTTTTAGTAAATTAGTTTAAAATTCATCATAAAAATTATAGTAGAGGCATTTATGAAAAATATTTTATTATTTTTATCGTGTCAACGCCAACAAAGAATATTAAGTATGCTACTACTGGCGATGATTTTTGTGACTTCATGTGGATCTCCTAGTAAGGATCTTCAAAATAAACTAAGAGTTGCAGTTCCTGCAGAACCTATTACACTTTTTCCTTATCATTCAAATGATAATTCAACAGCTCGTGTATTAGTTCAAATCTATGATCGATTGTTTGATAAAAATTCTGAAGGGGATATTATTCCTTCTTTAGCAAGAACTTGGAAGTTTATTTCTCCAACTGTACTACAGATTGAGATTCGGACAAATGTTAAGTTTCATAATGGAGCTATTTTAACTGCTCAAGATGTTAAATATAGTTTAGAAACAATGATTAAAACTCCACAAGTTCACCATATTGCAAGCCCTATTAAAAATATAGAAGTAATTGATGATAAGACATTAAATATTAATTTAAAAGCTTCTTTTGCTCCTATTTTGTCGCATCTTGCACACCCTGTTTCTGCTATTATAAATCAAGCTCATGTTGAAAAAATTGGTAATCAAAAAGATCAACTACCTGTTGGTACTGGTCCTTTTGTTTTAGATCAATGGAACAGAGGACAGAATGTTATTTTGAAAAAATTTGATGAATATTGGGGAAATGTTGCTAAGATTGATGAGCTTGAATTTAAAGTTGTTCCTGAAGCATCTTCCCGAACTATTGCTTTGGAAGCTGGAGATATTGATATAGCATACGATATTGATCCTATTGATAGAGATCGTATAAAAGAAAATTCTAAATTGCAACTTATTGAAGCTCCAATTGCTAGGGTAGAATATTTAGGATTTAATTTATTGAAAAATCCTATTTGGAAGGATAAAAAAGTACGTCAAGCTGTTGCATATGCTATTGATATTCCTGGTATTATTAATTCAGTACTTTTTGGAGCTGGAATGCCTGCTGGTGCTATGATTTATGAATCTGTTTTTGGATTTAATGATCAAATTACTTATAGAAAGCAAAACATTGAAAAAGCAAAACAATTGATTACTGAAGCTGGTATTAAACCTGGAACTAAAGTTGTTATGTGGGCAACAGAAGGTCAGCGGCAGAAAATTTTGGAAATTATTCAAGCAAATTTAAGAGAAATCGGATTAGATGCTTCTGTGCAGGTATATGAATGGTCACGTTTTATTGATGGTACTGCTAAAGGTGAGCATGATTTGTTTATTTTAGGCTGGACAACTATTACAGATGATGCTGATTATGGTTTATACAACCTTCTTCATACTACCGCTCAAGGTGCAACTGGAAACAGATCATTTTATTCAAATCCTATTGTTGATGCTGCTTTAGATGCTGCTCGTGAAGAACAAAATTCTAAAAAACGCGAAAAAATTTATCAAGATATCCAATTAATTACTTATGAGGATATTCCTATGATTCCTTTGTACTATAAAATCTCCAGTGTTGGTTTATCGAAACGTGTTCATGGATTTATATTTGATTCTTCAGATGCTCATAGATTACAATTTGTGTTTATTCAATAAATATTGATGTATTAAACTTTACTTCCTTATTACAAGGAAGTAAAGTTTTCTTTTAAAAGGGGAATTGTTATGAAGATTATAATTTTCTTTTTAGTTGTATTTAGTATCTCTTCATGTTCTCATTCAAATAATAATGGTAAAGATGTTTTAACTGTTGCTTTACCTATTGAAGCTTCAGGTCTTTATCCTTATAAAGCTAATGATCCTCATTCCGGTAGAGTTTTTAGTCAAATATTTGATACTCTTTTAACTAGAGACGCTGAAGGTAATATCATTTCGTCACTAGCTTCTGAGTGGAAATTTGTTTCGCCGACTGTTTTTGAATTAACATTAAAGCAGAATATCACATTTCATAATGGTGAACCTCTTACTATAGAGGATGTTCAATTTAGTTTTGAACAGATTTTATCTTCTCCTAATTTTGCACATACGGTTGCACCTATTCAGCAGACGAAAATTATTGATGCTAATACTTTTCAAATTATACTTAAATATCCTTATGTTGCTCTGTTATCTCTTCTTAGTTATCAATCGTTTGGTATTGTCAATAAAAAAGCCGTTCTTGAAGCTGGAGAAGATGTTTCTCAATATCCTATAGGAACAGGACCTTATAAGTTTGTTGAATGGAAAAGAGGTCAGTCTGTTTTATTAGAAAGGTTTGATGATTATTGGAAAACAAAGGCAAAAATTCCTTATTTGAAGTTTCTCACGGTAAGTGATAATTCTGCTCGTGCTATTGCTTTGGAATCTCAAGATGTTGATATGGCTTATGAGATTGAAGGTATGGATCGGCAACGAATCCAAGAAAATCCAGATCTTGTATTTATATCAAAGAGTATTCCAAGAGTAGAATATATTGCTATGAATATTGGTAAAGGAAACAATCCTCTTTGGAAAGCAAAAGAAGGACGTCAAGCATTTGCATATGTACTGAATCAACAAGCAATTATTGATTCTATATTATTTGGGGCTGCTCAGATAGGGAATTCACTTCTACCTCCTATGATTGAGGGATATGATGCTGCAATTCCTTATCGCACTCAAAACCTTCAAAAAGCTAAAGAGCTAATACAAACACTTAATGTATCCAATCCAAAATTTACTATTTGGGTGCGAGAAGGCTTAAGTCAAAAAATAGCTGAAGTAATTCAAGCCAATTTTCGTGAAATAGGGGTTGATGTTTCTATTGAAATAATCGAATATGCACGATTTTTAGAAGGAATAGCCCGAGGTGATCATGATGTATTCATTCTTAATTGGAATACTATTACTGGAGACCCTGATTATGGATTAAATAATCTTCTAAACTCTCAATCATGGGGTAGCAAAGGAAATCGATCTTTTTATTCTAATAAGGAAATCGATCGTTTGTTGGCAAAAGCACAATCTGAGTTTGATGTTAATAAACGGATAGCATATTATAAAAAAGTTCAGGAAATCGTATATGATGAAGTTCCCTATATTCCTTTGTACTATCCGGAATTAAGTGTCGGTACTGCAAAATATGTTAAAGGATTTGAATTTAATATATTTTTTAATCATGACTTAGAGAATGTATATTTTGAATAAAAAAAAGTCCTATAAATTATTTATAGGACTTTTTTTTTATTTAATAGGAATAATTTTTGGTTTTTTATTACCGGAAATTACATTATGATCAATAATAATTTTTGATGGTTCTGAAATTTCAGGAGCTTCAAACATGATATCGAGCATTGTTTCTTCCATTACTGCTCTTAGCCCTCGTGCTCCACTTTTTTGCTCTAGAGCTTTTTGTGCAATTGCTAACAGAGCTTTTGGAGTAAATTCTAAAACAGCATCATCTAATTTTAATAATTTTTGATATTGTTTTATTAATGAATTTTTAGGCTCTGTTAATATTCTCAATAAATCTTCTTCTGTTAATGGATCTAATACTGATATAGCAGGAAGTCTTCCAATAAATTCAGGAATTAATCCGAATTTTATCAAATCATGAGTATCCAACTGTGTTAATGAATAGTCTTTAGTTGTTTGATCTTCAGAATTTTTGAAACCTAACTTATTTTTCCCGATTCGTTGTCTAATAATCTCTTCTAATCCAACAAATGCTCCACCAACAATAAACAATATATTACCGGTATCTACCATAATTTGAGTTTGTTGAGGATGTTTTCTTCCACCTTGAGGAGGTACTCCGACTAAGCTACCTTCAACAATTTTTAACAAAGCTTGTTGTACACCTTCACCTGATACATCTCTTGTGATGGAGATATTTTCACTTTTTCGTGCAATCTTATCAATTTCGTCAATATATATAATTCCTTTTTGAGCTTTTTCTATAATAGGAGTCCAGTTATATATATTTTCTAAGTTGTTTCCTGCAGCATTTTGGAGAAGCCGTACTAAGATATTTTCTACATCGTCTCCAACGTATCCTGACTCTGTCAGTGTTGTTGCGTCTGCAATTGCAAAAGGAACATTAAGGATTTTAGCTAATGTTTTTGCAAGTAAAGTTTTACCTGATCCTGTAGGGCCTATAAGCAATACGTTGCTTTTTTCCAATTCAACGTTGTCCTTACTTGAAGGGGGTGTAAGTAATCTTTTATAATGATTGTAAACGGCAACACATAGTACTTTTTTTGCATGATCTTGGCCAATAATATATTTATCTAATTCTTTTTTCATTTCTAAAGGACTTTGAAGAGAAAAAGATTTATATATTGCATCTTCATGATGTTGTGATTCTATTAATTCTGAAGCTTTGTCCAAACATTCTTGACATAAATAATGTCCGTTTGGACTTCTGTAAATTTTTGTATCTGATACTACAGCACCACAAATATCACAAGAAATACTACTATTGTTTTTCTTTGACATAAATGTTTACTCTCTAATTTCTTGAATTTGGTTCTATTATGATATCTATTAAGCCGTATTCTTTTGCTTCTTGGGCGGACATGAATTTGTCTCTATCCATGTCTTTTTCCAATGTTTTTACTGATTTTCCTGTATGCTGTGCCATTAATTCATTAAGCATTTGACGCAGTCGAAGAATTTCTTGTGTTTGGATAAGAATATCTGAGGCCATACCTTGAGATCCACCGCTAGGTTGATGTATCATGATTCGTGAATTAGGAAGAGCTTTTCGTTTACCGGGTGCTCCTGCTGAAAGAAGAAATGCTCCCATAGACGCAGCCTGCCCCATACAAATAGTGACAATATCAGGTTTGATAAACTGCATCGTATCAAAAATTGCTAACCCTGCAGTCACAACTCCTCCAGGTGAATTTATACACAATTCTATATCTTTTTCAGGATCTTCTGATGCAAGGAATAGAAGTTGAGCTATAATAAGATTTGCCATATTATCTTCAACAGGACCGTTCAACATAATGATTCTTTCTTTGAGAAGTCTTGAATAAATATCGTAAGAACGTTCTCCTCTCCCTGTTTGTTCTATAACCATAGGAATTAGCATGTTTGTTTCTGAAAATAAAGACATATTTCCTCCAAGTATGTAAGATTGATTATTTTTTTCCTGTATATTATAATATAATGTCTAATAATATGCAAGGAGATAATTGATGAAAACGGCATTGATGATTGTGTTTATGTTTTTAGGTCAAACTTATAATATTGAATTGGCAGTAACCCCAACAGAAAAAGCTACAGGTTTGATGTTTCGCAAACAATGGACAGAGCAAGGTATGCTTTTTATATTTGACCAACCTAATCAAGCGTCGTTTTGGATGAAGAATACGTATCTTGATTTAGTAATGATTTATTTGAATGATAAGATGGATATTTGTGAAGTTCATTATCCTGTGCCTTTAAGTAATAAAAGTATTGTTTCTAAAAAACATAATATAAAATATGTATTGGAATTGAATCCCAAATTGAAAAATGATGTACTTAACAATTGGCCTCAATTTAAAGTAAAACTTTTGGAACAGCTGTCTGAAAAAGAAACTCAAATCAAACGGCTTCAAAATATTAATTCGTTAACAATCTAGCCCAACTGTCATGGCATCGTTTAATATCTTCTGTTGTTTTTCTAATACCGTCTTTAATAGGTGAAAATTTGTTAATAAGTTCTAAAAATTCTAATTTTTTCAATGCATCTTCAACCATTGTTTTTGATAAAGATACATGGTACGCTTTAATGTTTAATTCGGACGATTTGTCTAGAAATTGCTGAATAAAAATAATATGTTCTCTCATATCTTTGTAATCAGCGTCTTGTAAATTTCTTAATTTATTAAAGTATTCTTTAAAATTTGTAGTGTTAACGCTGAAATTACAAAATTTGCTGTATAAATTTACGCTGGTAATATAATATTTTGAATTTATTCCGTATGCATCTTTCAAAGTAGAACATTCATTTTCTAATTTTCTAATAAAATTGCACAGACGTTTTGGTGTTAAGAGAGTTAAAGAATTCATTAACTCACTGTTGGTCGTTAAATCATCGGGCAAATTCGTTCCAAATGACTGTTCAAGTAAAGTTAATATGGTACTTAATTCTTTTCTTATTTTATCTAAGATAGTTGGCTGGCTTTTATTATAAAAATTTTGATGAATGGTGTTCATCTCAAAATAATGATCTATAGTTTGAAAGTAAATTGAAATTATTGCAATAACAGTATAATAACCTTGAGTTGTTTTGTATTGGGTAATTTTAGAACTTAGTTTTTTGATTGTTTCTTTATTACTGTAAATTTGTTTTTGAAGTTGAGAAACTTGCATGTCATAATCGATTTTCTTTTTCTTTTCTGTAATTCCCATAAAATAACCCCCTGTAAATATATATAGATTATATATTTGTATCGGAAATATTTAAGAAAATTTAACTAATTAAGAGGTTTTATGTTCAATAAAAAAGCACGTTTTTTGAAAAAAGCCTTAGAAACTTTTTCTAAGCTGCAAAAAGAAGAACTAGTTGTATTATCTAAAAATTTGATTCAAGATTTAACATTTATTCTTAAGGTAATAGAACATCTTCCTCAATCAATTATGATTTATCACAATAAAAATATTGTGTTTACCAATCAACAAATGGATCAGTTAATGAATAAAATTCCTACACTTACATTTTCGGAAGAAATTACTGGTATTATTTCTGTACAAGATAAGTTTTCTCATGATTGTTATTTGGAAATTTGTTGTTTTAAGTTTAATGAGCTGACAATTTTTTATGTCACGGATGTTAAAAAATATCAGGAAATTAATTCTGCACAGCAAATAGAAGATGGTTTATTGGTATTAGAAAAATTAGCAGCAAGTGTTTCGCATGAAATTAAAAATCCGTTGACAGCAATAGATATCCATACTCAAGTTATACAGCGTCAAATTGATAAAAAGGAATTAAGTGTTTCTCCGGAGATTTATTCTTATGTGCAAATTGTGCAGAAAGAAAGTACTCGTTTGCTTAGTATTTTAGATCAATTTTTGAATAGAACTCGAAAAGTTAAACCAAAGTTGGAATTTACTGAAATTGCGGATATTCTTTATAATATTCAGGAATTATTTGCTCCGGAAATGAAACAAAAGAAGATTAAGTTTGATTTGGAAATTGGTAATGTTCCGAAAATTTTTACAGCTCCCAGTGTTCTCCAGCAGTCTATCATTGATTTACTTAGGAATGCTATGGAAGCTGTTGTTGAACAACAACGAAAAGAAATAATTCTTTCTCTTTCTCAAAATAAAACAAAAGAATATATTGTTATTTCTGTAGAAGATTCTGGAAAAGGAATTTCTGTGTCTTTGAGAAACAAAGTATTTGAACCGTATTTCTCTACAAAAAGTAAAGGTACAGGATTAGGATTGACATTAGTAAAGAAGATCGTAAGGGAAATAGGGGGATTTATATTGTTAAAAGATAGTGTGAAATTGTGTGGTGTTGCATTTAAGATTTATTTACCGATTTCACTTGGTCAAAAGCAGTTGGATATTCAAAAATGATGAAAATTATAAATGTACAGTAATTTCTGATAATAATGCCTGTTTGAATTCTAATATTGATAAACTGCTTGTTCGGCATCCGGCAGCATGTTTATGTCCGCCTCCTCCAAATGCCATAGCAATTTGTGAAACGTCAATATTATCTTTACTTCTCAGGGAAGCTGCAATAGTACCGTCTTCTTTTTCTTTAATAACGGCACAAACACGTATGGAGTCAACAGATGTTATAATAGTAAACAAACTGTCAGAATGATTATTTTTTTTATCATTAAACGAACTTAGTAATTCTTGAGGCAGACACAAGATAGCAGTACTATTATCATAATAGAATTCAATATTATTCAATGCTGTTTTTAAAAATTCCAACCATACGATAGGATGAGTTTGATAGATTTGATGAAACACTTCAAAAGGCTGAACATTGTGAGATAAAAGTTCTGCGATGACCATATGGGTTGATGCATTAACTTTATCAAATTGAAATGCTCCAGTATCTGTTAAAATTCCAACATAAAGGCAGAGTGCCAATTCAAATGATAATGGTATTTCTAAGTCTTTTATAATATGATAAACCAATTCACAAGTACTGGTAATATTTTCTATAAGATTAAAATGACCAAATAGAGGATTTGACATATGATGGTCTATATTTATAATAGTTTGATGAGGTTGAACAGATTCATATACAGAACCAGCTCTATCCATTTGTCCACAGTCTAAAAAAACCACTGTATTTGTTTGTTCATTTGCAAATGTTTGAGAAATATTTTGAGGATCAAAACTACAAATTTGGTTAATTCTAGGTAGAAATGTCAAATTTTTAGGAACACTATCTACTAAGATTAAGTCATAAGGAACTTTAAAAAAATCACAAATATATGTAAAAGCAAGCATACTGCCGATAGCGTCACCATCTGGATTTCTATGGGATAAAATTCTAATATGGGAACTATGTTTGAGAATTAATTTCAGTTCCTGAATTTTTTCATTTTGCAACATAGAGTTTCCTCATATAATTAATTATCTATTTCTGTATTGGTAAGCCATTTTTTATTAAATTCATCATCATTTACAGGTTCAAAACGAATTTCCGGAGAACGTCGTAATCCTAAGTTAGAACCTGCTATAGAAGAAATATATCCAGCAGAACGTTTTAAAGCATCAAGAGTTTTAAAAATATCTTTTTTTTCAGAACCAAAAACTCGTACTTTAACGTAAGCGATTTCATAATCTTTAGACATATGAACATCAAGAACACTAATTAAAGCATTAATTCCAGGGTCTTTTATTTCAGTCATAATTATTTGAGCGATTTCACGTTGTAAATTTTTCTCAAAGCGAATAACTCTTCGAGAAGCAAGTTCGTTATTTCCGAAATTCTTTTTTATCATCATATATTATTCCTTATCGGATTGCTCATTTTGAGATAAATCTAATTTTCTATTTGTACTTTCTACAACATATGTTTCTATAATATCGTTCACTTTAAAGTCATCAAAATTAGTAAATGTAATACCACATTCAAATCCTTTTTGGATTTCACTAACTTCGTCTTTGAATCTTCGAAGACTTTTGAAATTTCCAGACCAAATTTGAGAACCTTCTCTAAAAATCCGCACGACATTATTTTTTCTTAAGAATCCTTCTGTTACGATACTTCCTGCTACTTTTCCTACATTAGTAATCTTGATAATTTCTTTGATTTCAGCTTCACCGATTTTAGTTTCAGAAACTTCAGGATCAAGCATACCTTCAATCATACTATGAACATGTTCTACCAAATCATAAATAACAGTAAAACGTTTTATAGGAATATCACAATTTTCAGCACGAGTTTTAGCCATTGAATCGACTCTTACTCGGAATGCCAAAATAGCAGCAGCATCAGCATCTGAATCGGTTAATGTTTGTGCCAGCATAACGTCACTTTCACTAACAGCTCCAATTCCTGAGTGTACGATAGTTACTTTAACTTCGTTATTTTTCATTTTTGATAAAGCGTATAGAATAGCTTCTAGAGATCCATTAACATCAGCTTTAATAACGACTTTGTACTCTTTTAAGTTAGGATTTTGAACTTTTTCCAAAGCATTACTCATAGTAGCTTTTTTCCGGCGAATAATGTGTTCATTTCTTTTTAATACGGCTCTTCGAGATGCTAAAGATCGAGCATCATCTTCGTTTGTCATAATGTGGAAATCATCACCGGCTTCAGGAAGGTCGTTAAATCCCATAATTTCAATAGGGTGTGAAGGTCCAGCAGAAGTTTCTTTATTTCCTTTATCATCAAACATGGCTCGAATCCGTCCGAAAGTTGTTCCAGCAATAAATGAGTCTCCAATTTTTGCAGTACCATTAGTCACAATAATAGTGGCGACAGCACCGCGTCCAATATCCATTTTAGATTCGATAATAAATCCTGTTCCGGGACGATTTGGATTTGCTTTTAATTCCATAACTTCTGCTTGGAGTAAAATAGCTTCCAGTAATTCCGGAATACCATCTCCGGTTACTGCCGAAACAGGGACAAACATTGTATCTCCTCCCCATTCTTCGGATAGTAATCCGTGTTCTGCAAGCATTTGTTTAATTTTTTCAGGGTTTGCATTTGGAAGGTCTATTTTATTAATTGCTACAATAATAGGGACATTAGCGGCACGAGCGTGACTAATAGCTTCTAAAGTTTGTGGTTTTGGGCCTTCTTCTGCTGAGACAACTAAGATAACAATATCTGTAATTTTAGCTCCACGAGCTCTCATAGAAGTAAATGCAGCGTGTCCAGGTGTATCCAAAAAGGTAATTTCACTGCCGTTAGGAAGAGATACTGAATATGCTCCAATATGCTGTGTTATCCCTCCAGATTCATGAGCAATAATATTAGTTTTACGGATTGTATCAAGAAGTTTTGTTTTACCATGGTCAACGTGTCCCATAATTGTCACAATAGGAGGACGTGAAGTTTGATTTTCAGGAGTGTCTTTTTCTTGTTTTATTTGGACTTCTTCCTGCTCATTTTTTACAATAACACGACAGTTGAATTCCTCTGCCAAAAGAGTTGCTGTATCAGAATCCAAATCATCATTAATAGTTGCCTGTTGACCTAGTTTAAACAATGTTGAAATTAATTCTGCAACTTTTAGATTCATTTTATGAGCTAAATCAGATAGTTTGATAATTGGTCCCATTTCGATTTGTTCGGGAATTACCGCTTCACCTTTTTTCTTTTTGCCTGCATGCTGAAGTTTGCTCAATGCTATTTCTTCCTGCAAATAAGTATTGTTTCTATCAAATACTTTTTTACCTTTGTGAGTCACGTCTCTACGGTGGCTTGCAGTTTTTGTATTTTGTTGATTATTGAGTGTTGAAGGAGCTGTTTTTGAGTTATTAAATTGCGGACGTTCTCCAGGTCGTTGATTTGTTCGATTATTTTGAAATCGATCTCCAGAACGTTGCTGTGTACCATTTCCACGATTGTTTTGGAAGCGATCTCCTCCGGAACGTTGTTGATAGTTTCCGCTATTGTTGTTTTGGAAACGATCTCCTCCGGAACGTTGTTGATAGTTTCCGCTATTGTTGTTTTGAAAACGATCTCCTTCAGAACGTTGTTGATAGTTTCCGCTATTGTTGTTTTGGAAGCGATCTCCTCCGGAACGTTGTTGATAGTTTCCGCTATTGTTGTTTTGGAAACGATCTCCTCCGGAACGTTGTTGATAGTTTCCGCTATTGTTGTTTTGGAAACGATCTCCTCCGGAACGTTGTTGATAGTTTCCGCTATTGTTGTTTTGGAAACGATCTCCTCCGGAACGTTGTTGATAG
>JBOFEA010000014.1:0-1617 GCA_051647535.1 Brevinemataceae bacterium | reverse complement strand
CGTGTGCAGTAAAACCTGTCTATCAAAAAAATACCTATGTAGTAGATTACTCCGTTTACAATAAGCAGGGAGTATTCTTAACTGAGTCTCCATCTGTTAGTTTTCCATATGATCCGGTAGGTAGCGTTCTTGTTACCATTAAGGATGGAAATGTTGCAATTCATAACGATAAAACTTATCAGATCCAGGAACAAGAAGGTGTTGAGTATGTCGGAAAAAAAGAATACAAGATTGCAACTACCGGTGATGCGCTTCAAGAGCTAACAGATCTCACTAAAAAGTTAGGTGCTGATGCTGTAGTTGGTTTAAAACTTGAATATAAAATAGAGTCGTCTAAAGACTATGCAAGGGGTGTAGTTATTGTTTCCGGAATGGCTGTTAAACGTAAATAGTTTAAATATGGGAAAAACAGTTATTCTTATCGGTAATGGATACGATGTAGCTTTAGGGTATAAAACAAGCTATAAAGATTTTGTTGAGAGTAAATACTTTGACGAAATTAGATCAAGCTCTTTGTGTCAGAGAATACTTAAAACAACTAAAATTCAAAATTGGATTGATTTAGAGCTAGAAATTCTAGAATATGCAAAAGAGCTTTCGAGTAATTTTAATCATTTATATGTCCCAATTTTAAAAAAAGAATATAATGAATTGTGCGATAAATTGACTGATTATTTAAAGTTTGGCGCAAATATCTCTAGTTCATCAGATTCTATTATTAAAGCCCTTCAAAATATTTGGTGGAAAGAATTTGGAAATAATAATTCTGATAAACCTATTATAATTTGTTTTAATTATACACATCATTGCAATAATGGGTTCAGTAATTGGTGCGATGTGAAATATGTACATGGAACAATTAATCTGAATAAAATAGTGTTGGGCGTTGATGAGATTAGTTATAAGTCAATACATCCGGAACTATCGTTTATATTGAAGTCTGGAGCTGATGATCTTAATGTTTCTGGTATAAGTGATATTATATTAAATGCTGATAAATTCATTATTTTTGGATGCTCTCTTGGAGAAAGTGATCATTGGTATTATGATAAGATATTTAAAAATAAAAAAGGTAAGCATTACGAAGTATATTATTATAAAGATGATGAAAAAGAAAAAATTATCAACAGAATAAGATTATATGCTGGAAATTTATCTGATTTTAAATCAAACAATGTATTAAATCTATTTGATAGCTCTGATCTTGCAAAATCTCGACTTAGATATAATATGGCTACTAAGAATAGATTACAAATGGGTATACCATCAGCTCAAAAATTTTAGTAAGCATCCCTCTTAGGTGTCTCAAATCAAATACCTAAACAGCACCCTTTATATATATAAGATATAAGACAAAAAACAAAAGACTCCTCATCTAAAGATTCGGAAAGATGAGGAGTTTTTTTGTGCATGAAAAAAGTATAGTAGAATAATGAACATTTTATTTGCAGTATTCGTTATTTTACTATACTTTTGTGGTATAATATAAAACAAGCAACATTATGTCATTTATCAAAGTAAAAAAAGTGATAGACATGCTTACTGATGCCGGGTTTTACTTGAAGTCTCAAAAAGGGAGCCATATGAAATATGAACATCCTGATGGAAGGACAGTAA
>JBOFEA010000013.1:0-3432 GCA_051647535.1 Brevinemataceae bacterium | reverse complement strand
ACCATTAATAAACCAATTCCCATTCATTCCTATTATTGGTGTTGCTCCTGGTTCACCTTTTGGTCCTCTTGATGGATATCCTGTATCCATTCCACTGATAAACCAATTTCCATTTGGTCCGATATATGGTGTTGCACCTGGAGGACCTGGAGGGCCTGCAGGACAAATATTTGTTACACATTCGCAATTACAAGGATTGCAACCACAATTACAACTCGGAATACATGTATTCACTTTAGTGCTAGTATTAGTTTGACATCCATTTCCCGTACTTCTATATTTGTATGATTCATCATTGTAATAATTATTACCCATATTTTAACTCCTTTATTTTGATTCTATTTTTATATTTATGATATTGCTAAAAGATTCTCCTTTTGAAATGCTTAGCACATAATTATCAAGAACTCCATAATTAAAAGTTATGTTTCCTCTACTAGATATGACATTATTCCTAGGAATTTTTTTTATAATTTGTTGAAAACTTATAATTAAACTTGAATATGTGTTTAAATATCCTGCACATATTCCTTCATTTAAATTACCCATATATTTCTCAGTATTATTAATTAAAATGCTTGATGGTATTAATTCTAAATACTCCACTGAGTCATTGAAAAATTTAATATTTCCTATAGCAATATTACTGTTATTTCTTATTAATGCTGAAAATGTTACAACATCTCCTATTTTTGAAATTTTTTTATCCGAATCTAATTGCATTTTTATATCTAATTTAATTGCTGATACATATAAATCAGGGCTACATACCAAATTATCTACTCCGTACCCATCACTATATAGAACTATAGCATTACTACAAATTTGACTTGGTGGATTACACTCTACAATTTCTACATAATAACTTATCAATATATTTGCATTTGAATTTATTGAACCTATATTTATAAAATTCTCAATCACTTCAATATTTTGAATATTTCCATTTATTGAAAATGTTCCTGGAATATAATTCGCACCTAAACTAAAAAAATTTTTAATTTTTACATTTGTAACTTTTTCAACACCTAAATTTGTAATAATTACTGAATATTTTATTTTATTGCTCATATTTATAAAAGAATATTTTCTATCTGCACTTATTTCTACTTTTAATCTTTCCATAAAATCCTCTCCTATTTCTTATTTTTTAACATGGAATTACTTTCGCATTAATTAAAAGTGAAACATTTTTAAAAAATTCTCTTTTATTTAATTGTCTATAATATACATCCTCCACTATTGCCTCTACATCAACATTACTTCCTATTTCATACGTTTTAGGAAGCACTACAAAAGTTGAAAATGGGATTAAATAGACTTCAGATTGAACTGTTTGTTCAGGAGTATCTGCTGTGTATTCTACAATCTCTCTTAATTCTCCGCGGACTACTAATTTATATCCTAATAAAGATTGTCCTCCATTAGATGTGCCTTTTATAGTATTTATTATATGGCACTCTATTATTTTTGCTTCAACATTCACTGCATTTATTTCTTCAATATCCTTTTTGTATGCTGTTATACATAGTTTTTGATCTATTACAATTTGCTTAAATGTACTTATTCCAAACTTTACTTCACACTCTTTAATATCTGATAATACTATTTTTTCACCAAATGATTGATTATATAAATTATAATTAAATTTTATAGCTGCTTGATTTGTAATAGATCCACAACTCTTACACGTATGCACAGTCACATCATATTTTATAATCATGCACTCATCTTGCTTCAAACTACCTACATATATAGATATATCATTATCATCATAATTTATCGTATTACAATTCACTTCAAAGCTACCCGGTATTAAACTTAATTCATTAGCTAAATTATCTATAAAAAGCATATTCCTAGCTTCAATAGTTCCTATATTTTTTATTTCAACAGTATATGTTATTATAGAATCTCTTGAAACTCTCGTCATATTTGCATTTTTTAAAATTTTTAAATTAGCAATATCAATCTGTGTTGCAACACAATTGCTACGCTTATCCATAACTTCAACATGATTTTTTATATGCGGATCATAATAAAATTTTGCAATAGCATCACTATACACACATCCACTTTCCGGTCTACATAAAATTTGTACACTATAACATATACTCTTTACTTCCCCCGGCTTCAAGCATCCAACCTCTACCCCTTCAAGAACATTTAAATCTTTTCTAGATGTTTGTCCTATAAAAATACTTCCCGATACAAATTTCAAACAATCCTTCAATGTATCTATAATAATAACATTATCAATTACGCAGTCACCTTCATTTATAACTGATACGCTATACTCAATAATATCTTCAACAATTGCATTACAAACATTTACACTTTTTTGTATAGTTAAATTATTAGTGTACATTTCCATACAATCTAAATTCATTGATATCCTCCCCTCTATATTCATGAATTTTACATTATCTTTTTTATATATTTAACACACCTTCACATCAATAAATAAAGAAAGACACTTAAATATAGAATATGAATTAATCTTTCTAATACTTACAGCTTCTATATATGGAATAATATTTATTCTCTTTGCTCTTAATAAATCCTTTGTATTTTCTTCATTTATTTCAGTAGGTAAAATAATAAAAAAACTTTTTAGATTTTCATTACTTAGTGCATAAATATACTGCATTTTTTCATCTGCAACATATGTTATTTTTTCTTTTAAATTAATCTCTATTACTAACTTTATACCTGTTAAAATTTGCCCCTCATTTGATTTTCCTATTTCTGTTTCAACTAAACGTACCTCTCCAACTTCTGGATGTACTGAAATAGAATGGACTTCTTTTATTTTAGGTTTATCACAAGGTATATTAAAAATTTCTGAAACCTCTTCCTCTTTAAAACAATTTGATTTTTGAGGCAATATACAATTAATACAGGTACCTCTAAATACTGTCATATATTTTCCTCCTTCAATTTATATCAGCTATTAACAATACTAATATATTAGAATAAACACATCTTTCATCTATTTGATTTATTGATATGTCTTCAATTAAAACTGATGGGCATACATATGATGAAGTATTGAAGCAATTTGGTAATACTACAGATCCACAGAAAGGTGCTGTATGATGAAATGTATGCACTGATTGTTGTTCATTTTTTGAAAAATATTGTATCTTATATACAATATCTCCATTCACTAATAATTTATATCCTGTAAGCTTTTGACCTTCAACAGAAGTTCCAACAGGTGTTTTTATAAACTCATAATTTAAAATATTTACTTTTCCATCTACCTTTATAATTTGTTCTATATCTGGTTTTTGACATGCAACAGAAAATATGTTCTCATAATTAATTTGTCTAAATGTTTTAAATTCTCTATCACTACAAACATCAATTTCTCTATATTCAATTAAACCTCTATCTACAGATGCCATTCTCATCCCCCTAAAATTTCCA
>JBOFEA010000012.1:0-1589 GCA_051647535.1 Brevinemataceae bacterium | reverse complement strand
AAAAATCTATATATTCAATGCTTTATAAATATTTCACTTCCAATTTTGAATTTGACAAAAAACAACCTCTATACTAAAATTAGTATAGAGGTTGTTATGAAATTTTTATTACTATTCCTTTGTTTATTCAATAGTTGTGTTGACAAGAGCACACCTAAATTAGTTACAGAGATATCTCATCATCAAGCAACTAATCAGTTAGCAGGCAAGGAATCTGAAATGACTTCTGAAGAAATTACTACTATTATTTCAGGTCTTGAGAACGGAGACTATACCGTACTGGATCCTTTTTTCGAAACTAATCAACTGTTTCCTGTATCTAGAATTAGAAATGGATTCACTGTAGATTACTATGGAACAGATGCTGATAATATTCTTTATGAAAAAACAAATTATATTCAATTCCCGAATGTTGGAGAAATTATAACGTACACCAATCAATATGGAATTCCTTTTGTAGAATCGCATAAATTACTTATTCCTATAGAAACACTCACTAACCTCAGAAAAGATACATGCTATGGAACAGAATATTTTATTACATCTATAAATAATGCAACAAATCGTAATGCAATTTTAACAATCGATAGTTGTATTTCTATGGGTAGTTCTTATCAAGGACAAATAATCTTTGGAATAAAAAATGCTATTTTTAATTATTTAGAAAAATATATAGATAATAATAGTATTAAAAAAATCTCAAATATCTTTGATCAAAATTACAATAGTTGGAAAAATTTTATTATCAATAAAGTTTCTTCAGATGATTTAGAAACTATGAAAAAACAAGTTTTAAATACATATATTGATATTATGCTTATTGATTACAATCTGAATAATGAAATTTATCCTATAATTTATCAAGAAAATGAGGTATGTTATATTAAAATTACTAATCAATAACGAAATGAAACGCATTTTCATCTTTCGTTTCTTTATAATATAAAGAACTTTGATTAATATAATTTTTTGTTTCATATAATTTAAATGCTGTATTCATATATATTATGTCTGTTGTAGACATACCACTTTCTTTAGGCCCTATATCAAATACATATTTATGATTTTGAGCAACATGTTTGTAATCACTGATATTATCGTTTATATGTTCTAATGATTTATTGTAAATGAAATTTTTATATTGCTCTTCTGATATCTCTAACTTAAGGTATTCTTGATATTTTGCAGCCACATTTTTTCTAGTAGTTTTATAATTTGTACCATTGGGAGTATTGAATATAAGATTTTTCATAATATCAGCTTGCTTTTCTGGAGTACGTGTAGTAGAGGTACAGACTAATTTTTTAATATTTGCTCCTAAATAATTAGCATACAGTGCAATTGTTTTTGCAATATTTTTACCATCATCTCCAACATTTTCAATGGGAGATGATATTGAAGAATATTGATATGTAATTCCCTTCAACGCCTTCTCCGTGACGACAAAAATCCGTTTTTTAGATAATTCATTGGAGTGAAGTTTGCCGATGGGATAACCGCAGGCTTTGCGGGCTTCTATTGTAAGAGTCTTATCGGAAGAACTTAGTTGTTGCCACAAACGGGCGAAAAATATTCCGTCTTTCCACTTT
>JBOFEA010000011.1:0-1794 GCA_051647535.1 Brevinemataceae bacterium | reverse complement strand
AAAGTGGAAAGACGGAATATTTTTCGCCCGTTTGTGGCAACAACTAAGTTCTTCCGATAAGACTCTTACAATAGAAGCCCGCAAAGCCTGCGGTTATCCCATCGGCAAACTTCACTCCAATGAATTATCTAAAAAACGGGTTTTTGTCGTCACGGAGAAGGCGTTGAGGGGGGAGATCGATATTAGTTATCGTCCAGACTGTCCAACTTGTAATGTAAAAAAAATACCACATGTCCTAAAGGAAGAACATTTCGAAGCTGTAAAAATAATAATATTATTCGCTAATTTTCTAGGTGCTACTATCAAGAAAGGGACTATTTCTTCAACTAAAAGAACAATTGAAGAACAAGCTGATATAATTATTAATGATTATATCAAAAAAGGGAATAAAAATTCATACGCACCTACACAAGAAAAATATTATAATACTCTAAATAAAGCATTAAAAACCAGCGAATCATTAATAGTGTCAGAAGAAAAAGCAAAACTAACAGTAGTAAAATATATAAAATCAAAAAAATCTGAATTTTATCATATTGAAGATAACTTTACAGGTTCGCATATTGCTTTTGATATTGCTCCAAACTCTATAGGATCTAGCAATATTTCTTATATGCAAACCGCTTTTTCTATTTTTAGACCAAAACTCATTAATAAGGAGAGTATCAATTACCAAGAAAAAGGAGATAATGCTTTTCACTTTGTTTTTCGCTAGATATCATCACTATAAAAACCAATTGCTTTCCAGTTATCATCCATGCTGTTTGGTACAGATATGGCAAATAATATTGAATTTAATAAATAGTTTTTTCTTTTTTCAGGGTTGTCAGGTATGACAAGTTCAATAAGAGCATTTTTTAATTCAGGACTAGTCTCAGCAAGTTTAAAAGTTTCATATAAAATTTCCGGGCTCTCAAAATGGGTTGAAAAGATACCGCCTTGGTAAAATATAGAATCAAAAGATCCGAAAATAGATTCTATTGTTTTTTGCAAATACTCTATATTTGTTTCATTATATAATGATAATAAGAGATTTTGGATATTGGTAGAAGGAATTGTGCTGATCTCTGATTTTTTTAGCAATAATATGGTGTATTCATATGATGTCACACCGTATTTATTTTCCCAAATAATAGTTTTTCCGGAACTTTCAATAGGGATCTCTATAATTTTATTATTATTTGTGTTAATTATAATAAAGTTTGTTATTGTATAAAGAGAAGTTTCTTGATCTTGGGCAAAATATTTTTGGATATTAGCAATGATCTTTTCCTGTTCTTGATGAGTAATGTCCCCTGTTTGATTGGCGACACAATTGGTATTAGAATCGGATGGAGTTTGCTTTGTGCATGAACTTAACAAAATAATTAATATTAAAAATTTCATAACCACCTCTATACTAATTTTAGTATAGAGGTGGTTTTTTGTCAAATTCAAAATTGGAAGGAAAATATTTATAAAGTATTGAGTATATGGATTACTTTGTGCTATAATATTGATATTATAGTAATGAATATTGAGAAATTTCATGAGTGAGTCAAAGGTTCGGTTTCGCATAAATGCTTACTGGATCATACAATAGTGTAGACATCTGTACTGTCTTGCTATATTTTAAAGAGGAAATATTATGGAAAGTGTTAGAAGTTTCTGAGGGCGGTATAATCTTATGATAGATTTGAAGATAAGCGAAATGATTTCGCGAAGAAAATACGAAGTAAAGCGAGGAGATACGTTGTCGGAATTGGTGGAGAGTTTTCAGAAGTCGTTTCCGACGTTGAGCAAGATTTCGAGATC
>JBOFEA010000010.1:0-1806 GCA_051647535.1 Brevinemataceae bacterium | reverse complement strand
CTATAATATCAATATTATAGCACAAAACAATCTATATATTCAATACTTTATAAATATTTCCCTCTTTTGAATTTGACAAAAAACCACCTCTATACTAAAATTAGTATAGAGGTGGTTATGAAATTTTTATTACTATTCCTTTGTTTATTCAATAGTTGTATTGACAAGAGTACACCTAAATTAGTTACAGAGACATCTCATCATCAAGCAACTAATCAGTTAGCAGGCAAGGAATCTGAAATGACTTCTGAAGAAATTACTACTATTATTTCAGGTCTTGAGAACGGAGACTATACCATACTGGATCCTTTTTTCGAAACCAATCAGCTGTTTCCTTATGTAGTAGTGACCAATGGAGATGTCATACTACTTGATTTAAAAAAATTAGATTTAGAAGAACAGTCTGGATATCCTTTGATTACAAACAGTTTTACTCTTGAAAAATCAGGAATCATCATTGCTTATACAAATCAGTATGGTATTGTTTTTCTTAATGATAATGAAGTTGTAGTATCTAAACAAGAATGGTTAAAGATATCTTCTAATAACACTATAGGTTTTGAGGAGCGAATGACTAATACTTTTAATCTTACGGATCCTACTCTTATAGCGGACGAATTCTCTCAACTATATGATTCTGGAGTATATCAATTTCTTACATATAATATATTGAAAAGAATAGCATCATTTTTTAGAGAGAATTTTAAAGACGGGTCTGCTGAAAAAATTTGTAGTTTAATGACTGCATTATCTCCTCATATTACCAATGATGAAATTGATATAACCTTTGATATTAGCAAAAAAGAAGAATTTTATAAATATCTATATTCTCGCACTTTTCCAATAAATAATCCTGAAAAAGAGTTAATTTCTCTACGTAACTACTGGGGATTTCTATTTTTTGAGTCAGAATATGAAGGTTTATATCGTCTGCCGGATGTAGGACATTAACACTATTTTAACACAAAATGATAAGCATTATCACCACTGCTTGGTGTTAAAAAATTATAAATCAACTGCTTATTAAATTTCTTTAAGCTCTTTTCAAAATAAGTTGCATTATTGGAAATAGATATTGGACTAATATCTACAACTGTATAATTACTATTCGTATGAGGAAACCCCTTTTCCCAAGGAGGGTTTTTTGTCTGCTTTGTTATATGTGCTATTAAAGCATCACGTGCAGCTTTTCTTCTTTGTTCTTCATCACCTAATTGTAAATTATTTAATTTACTATAGTAAACATCATTAGAAGATCCATATATCGTTTTATTTTTGGAAAAATATTCATTAATCATAATATCAGCTTGTTGATCAGGCGTTCTAAATGTACTTGTAATTTCAAAATTATTGATATTAGCACCTAAAAAATTAGCATAACACATCATAATCTTAATTTTAGCCATAGGTTTATTGTCGATCCTCGGAACATCTTTTACTACTGTATTATTTGACGAATAATTAGCTTGTATTCCCCTCAACGCCTTCTCCGTGACGACAAAAACCCGTTTTTTAGATAATTCATTGGAGTGAAGCTTGCCGATGGGATAACCGCAGGCTTTGCGGGCTTCTATTGTAAGAGTCTTATCGGAAGAACTTAGTTGTTGCCACAAACGGGCGAAAAATATTCCGTCTTTCCACTTTGAATTTTTGATATAGAATAAATCGGTACTGTCCAATTCGTAATAACCTTTACTCAAATCCACAAATTTTTTGCAGATATACATTTCGAAAGACAGTTGCTTTGCTTGTTCGGTTGCTGTAGTGATTTGCTCACATAATTTACTTAACAACATAATTTTACTA
>JBOFEA010000009.1:0-6627 GCA_051647535.1 Brevinemataceae bacterium | reverse complement strand
AAAGATTATGCAATCATAGGACAAGCCAAATATATTCGATTTTATGATAATCAAACTTCAGACTTTTTAAAATTTACACTAGATCAATATATTGATAAATAAAATAAACACCCTGTCATTATGATAACCTGTTAATTTTATAATAAAATTATCTTGACAATTCTTTTAAAATACTATATAATATTTCCTATAAGAAAATAAGGAGAGATGGCTGAGTGGTCGAAAGCGGCGGTCTTGAAAACCGTTGTACAGCAATGTACCGGGGGTTCGAATCCCTCTCTCTCCGATGGACAGTCGTCCATTTCCCAAACCATCGTTTTAATAAGGGATGCAACGTACATACCCTATGGGCTTTTTTATTTTAAATTTGAACTATGTTAAGCCTTTAAGTGCATGTGTATAAATATATCTAAAAAACTTTTATCCGAAAAATCCAAATATACCTGTAAGTATTGTGGACATAGTTCCAGTTCAATAAGTACATTGACGGGAATGTCTTGTACAAGACACCCTAATGGAAATGGTAAGGGAAAGCATTCCCCAGCTTTATAAAATAAAAATTTTAAGGAAAAACAAATGAATAAACCCAACATTTTTAATTATGCAACAAGTGAATTATCTCAAGACGCCTTAATCTGTTATTTTGCAGAATGGGCAAACCCTAAATATCAAGATAACGGCATGTATACAGTAGGACAAAATTTTGTCAAAAGCTTATTGGCAAAACATAATATAAATATAGATATTACAGAAGTTCAAGTATATCGACAATATCAAAATATTGATGTTCTACTCATCGTAAATAATCAATATGCTCTCATTATTGAAGATAAAACAACTTCATCAGAACATAGTGAGCAATTAAAGCGATACCAAGATCTTGTTGAAAATGATAAAAAATTTGAAGGGTTAAAGGTTTTAGGAATTTATTTCAAGACTGCAAATCAATCTTATCTAAAAAACATTAACGATTCAAATTATAAGTTATATCTAAGAAACGATATTCTTGAATTTATCAACTCATCCCCAAAAACTGAGGACACAATTTTTAATAATTTTACACAAAAAATTCAAGAGATAGAAGATAGTATTAATTCTTGGAAAGAATTACCTATTAAAGAATGGGATTGGTATTCATGGATTGGTTTTTACGATTCTCTACCATCTTTATTAGGTGAAGAAACTTGGTATGGTTATGTTCCCAACCAATCCGGTGGTTCACTATCTTCATCTTGGGGATGGAATGATTGGAATAATTTTGAAGTAGCCCTTCAATGTGATGCTAAATGGGATTCAAATCAAGAAAGATATGTTAGTACTATCTTATTTAAAATAGCCGTTACTGATAAGGTAGGTGAAGATGAAGATACCAGAGAATATAGAAATAATTTTCATCATTTACTAACAAACCATGCTGATCAATTTGACATTCAATCAATAAGAAAGCCCGACAGATTTGGGTATGGGAAAACCATGACATGTTGTGCTATTGATGAGCAATATTGGATAGGAGATGTCGATTCTGACATAGATATCGATCGTGTTGTAGAAAGACTACAAAATTATAAAAAATTATTAAATGAATGTTGTGAAAAATAAATACTTTCAATAAATGAAAAAATTATTATTAAGTTTATTATTAATTTTAGGAGCATGTTCAACAGCTCCAGCTCACCTAACCCCTCAAGAACAAGCTATACAAGAATCTATATCTGAATCCAAATCACGACTTCCGCAAGAGGTTCTACAAAATTCCAAAACATATGGTATAACTGTTATCGGAAATGAATGTTCAGAAAACGTATCAACATCAACATTAACAACTACAATGATAGAACATTACATGATTAATGATAAATATTTATCGAAAGTTGCTATTATGTATCTTAATGGGCAGGGTATTCCGATTATTAGCCCAGATATAACAAAAAATCAATGGAATAATGATATTACATTTAGAAGTGCTACTTACGAAACTTTAGAATTACTATCAACCCCAACTATATACAATACAGATGGTAGTGAATATACACCGGCACAAGGATCCAAATTTTATAAAACAATACTGAAACAACAAGATGGATGGAATGCTCCATGTATATATCCCGATTTTAAAGGAAAGTGGTTCACGAATGTGAATTGTGCTATTGGTTTAAAAGGTTTTGTGCTAATTAATGTGACAGATCAGGAATTAAAAATGATACTTATTTCAGAAGACAGTGGTCGATATACTGTTAATACCGGATATTACAAAGACGTTTATCATAGAATATAATAAATATATCCCCCTTTTATAGGGGGGATTAAATAAAAAAGGAATACCATGAGTACAGAAAATCAAATTAAGGCTTGTTTATTTGGTGATGCTATTGGAGATGCTTTGGGTGGGCCTGTAGAATTTTTAGGATTAACAGATATTGAAGAAAAATACGGTAAATTTACAGATCTATTAATTGATGAGTATATAATAAACTTGTATATAAATAAATTTTAGGAATTCCCAAATATAATTCTATCCTGCCTGATACCAAAGGTGAAGCAACTGTCCCTAATTCCCCGGAATCGATAATGAATGCCCCTGTTGTAAATACCGAAAATACCGGTCTGACTATTTTTGACTTTTTCTTTTCTTCACCTTCTTGTGAGTATCCGATATTAGTCACACCAATCGGAACAGGACCGGAATCTACATCGAACCAATATTGTGCATAGGCTAAAGGCATCGTTGCTATTGGTAATAAGTGTATAGCACCATTTTTATCTTTGGTCCACCAATCTCCCACAGGAAACGGTAAAATTGGGATATACCATATCAGCCACTTTTTGACAAGGCTCCGATAAGCATCAAGAATACTTTTAGTTCCTCTATCTTCATTTATTAAATTTTCTATAGCTATTGTTAAACGATATAATGTATTCACTAATTCTTTGGCTTCTTGCTCTCCTGCTATAGGATCTGCCGAGCTATTTATTACAGATTTTATTAAAAGGCAAAACCAATCGTAAACCCATTTTCAAAAGATTTTAACTCAGGATACACATACCAAGTCAGATCATACCCAAACATTAAAGCAACATCCTTATGAAAATGATAAAATGCTCTCAAATTTACAAATGCTCCAAAATGAAAAAAAATACGGTGTTTTTGAGGGTTGAAGGTACCATCAAAAACATTGCTTTTTTGTGCTGTGAGTGTAAATAATCCACCACCATTCATTGCTAAAGACCACCATTTATCCTTGGAAGGAGTATAATTAGAATACACAGATCCTCCAAGCCCAAATTTAACGTTTAATGCACTACCATAATTATAAATATCCTGAATTACCAAGGAATGAGTATATAATACACTTGTATATAAATAAATTTTAGGAATTCCAAAATATGATTCTGCCCCTCCTGATACCAAAGGTGAAGCAACTGTCCCTAATTCCCCAGAATCGACAATGAATGACCCTGTTATAAATACCGAAAATACCAGTTTGACTATTTTTGACTTTTTCTTTTCTTCACCTTCTTGTGAGTATCCGATATTAGTCACACCAATAAATAAAAATAAGAGTAAAATTTTACCAAGTAAATTGTGTCCAATTATAGGTTTTTCCTGACAAATCTTGTACTTCATTCTTAAATTCTCCGATATAATCTTTTAATGTTATTTTTTTGTTATCCTTGTCTATTGTCGGATCACAATTTTTGCCATCGTTCTCTTTATGATTATGTTCTTTCTTACATTCATTAAGAATTTTATCCATCATAAAGATCAATCGTGGTATAATTTGTTCCATTTTATCAATAGACAAATCTTGATCTTGTGTAAATTCTTGCTCCATTCTCCATTTGTTTACAGCATTCCATTCTTTTTCAAAATATTTTTTAAATATACTAGGAGTGTTCATAGGAACTTCATTATCATCTGGAGGGGTCGGAACAGGACCGGAATCTACATCGAACCAATATTGTGCATAGGCTAAAGGCATCGTTGCTATTGGTAATAAGTGTATAGCACCATTTTTATCTTTGGTCCACCAATCTCCCACAGGAAACGGTAAAATCGGGATATACCATATCAGCCACTTTTTGACCAGACCTCGATAGGCATCGATAATAGCATCTCCACCCTTATCTTCTTCAAGTAAGTTTTCTATAACTATTGTCAAACGATATAATGTATTCACTAATTCCTTCGCTTCTTTCTCTCCTGCAATAGGATCTGCCGAGTTATTTATTACAGATTTTATTAAAAGGCAAAACCAATCGTAAACCCATTTTCAAAAGATTTTAACTCAGGATACACATACCAAGTCAGATCATACCCAAACATTAAAGCAACATCCTTATGAAAGTGGTAAAATGCTCTCAAATTTACAAATGCTCCAAAATGAAAAAAAATACGGTGTTTTTGAGAGTTGAAGGTACCATCAAAAACATTGCTTTTTTGTGCTGTGAGTGTAAATAATCCACCACCATTCATTGCTAAAGACCACCATTTATCCTTGGAAGGAGTATAATTAGAATACACATGTCCTCCAAGCCCAAATTTAACGTTTAATGCACTACCATAATTATAAATATCCTGAATTACCAAGGAATGAGTATATAATAAACTTGTATATAAATAAATTTTAGGAATTCCCAAATATAATTCTATCCCGCCTGATACCAAAGGTGAAGCAACTGTCCCTAATTCCCCGGAATCGACAATGAATGACCCTGTTGTAAATACCGAAAATACCGGTCTGACTATTTTTGACTTTTTCTTTTCTTCACCTTCTTGTGAGTATCCGATATTAGTCACACCAATAAATAAAAATAAGAGTAAAATTTTACCAAGTAAATTGTGTCCAATTATAGGTTTTTCCTAACAAATCTTGTACTTCATTCTTAAATTCTCCGATATAATCCATATTGTATTTGATAAGAATGATTTTCCGATATGTTTGGTAGCTTATTTTGCATATTATTAAAAGTATTGTTTCTGTAATACCAATTAAATGCAAAATTCTCATTAATAAATAGAGCAGACAATTCTTCGACAATTTTAAAATAAAAAGAATTATCGCCTTTTAGTTCACTATTTTCAGCCATATACTAACCCCATCCGGTAGGATGGATGGTATAAGTTTTTTCGTCAGCTGAATAGAGATGAACTTCAGCGGTTGCAAAGTTTTCTGTTCTGCGGTAAGCAGGGATGCGAATTGCTCCCAGATATTTTTGATCTTTTACGATACGATATTCGTAATATCGATAGAAATCACCACCATCTCTATCCAAGACCAAGATAGGTCTTTCAGATATGGTTGTATCTTTCCATTTTTCTTGGAGTTTTTGAAGTTCCAACTCAGCTAATGCCAATTCTCTTGCATCTTTCCAGTGAATTCTTAATTCTCTAGGATTTCTTTCCCCTTCAGGAAATTCTCCTTTATATAAATCATGGAGTTCTTGATTCTCTATAGGTTCGCTTTCATAAAAGGAATTCAATCTTTGCTCAAACTCATAGTCTACCAATTCCACTTCATGGACTTGATCAACATAGTCTTTCCCTTCTTCAGGTTTAATATTCTCCGCTAAGGCACAACTCCCTAACATAAACATCATAAACAAGCTCAATATCAGTCTTACTAATCTACTCCTTAATAATAGAATTCCCCAATTCCTTCATTAAATTAATTTTAATTATATTATATTATATTATATTGTCAATATTGTCAATATTTATTATCGAAACAGCAGTATGTTAATATTGACTCATCCAAACATCATTGAGATATTTTCCTGTTTTGGGATTTCGACCCCCGAATAAAATTAATTTTTGCCTAATATTCACCATACCATAGCTTGTTCGTTCTTCAAAAGGAGCTTCAAATAACACTTTTTTGATATACTTAAGAGATTTGTTCACAGATTTTATATAGGGAGAATGTTAAGATATTTGTTTATAATATTGTTTTTCAAAGTCTTTTGGAGATAAATAATTCAGGCTAGAATGAATCACTATAATGATTTGTTCACAATTTTTATTGGGGAAAATTTCAAATTTTTGATTTTCCTCGATTTTTATTTTAAAGTTATTGTCTATGTAATCCTACCAAAAATCTAAAAATATATTTCCATTACAAAATTTATGTTTAAGATTTTTGATTCGACCACTTTGCCTGATATTTAAAAATAATTCCCTGTTAATTTTTTATAATTTCAATAAAAATAAGTGTAATTATTTACATTACAAATAATTAAAACCATAAAAACAAAATTCCCTGTTATTCCCTGATATTTTTCATACCAATTTTATCGATATATTGGATATTCCATCTATAAGAGTTATATTTTCGATACTTAAAATACGAATTCCCTATATTTTTCCTTGTTAGTAGAGAATTTAGACTAAAAATACAGGGAATTATAGGCAGCTACTGATGCACATCGTGTGCGTATCTGCACTGCGAATATCCTGTTCTTGAGAATATTTCGCTGATCACTACACCATTCGATGGACAGTCGCTCCTTTCCAAAACCACCGTAGAAATATGGTGGTTTTTTGTTTTGAAACCGCGGTACACGGGACATCAAGATTATGTTTTATGGTAAGGCGGACTTTTGAGAATCTCATTCTGAGAATATTACCCC
>JBOFEA010000008.1:0-2495 GCA_051647535.1 Brevinemataceae bacterium | reverse complement strand
CTTGTAATATTCATAACACAGATATGAATATAGCTAAATTAATCATCATGTAAAAACGAAAGTTTAATATAACTCAATTTTAGTATTAGCTCGAAAAACTTGATTATTGCACCATCTTTTTAAGTAAGATGGTGCAATTGGATAATTAGGGAATAGTGTTGATGTTGGGAAATCTAATCATCTATGACACTTACTTCTATAGAGAGTCTTTATTTGGTGGATGTAACATGGCAGGATGGGCTTTTGTTTTTTATATTTTACATGTCCGGGATTAAATTGATTTATGGAGATGGTTCAAATGAATTCACTGCTTTATGTTACAATCGCAAAATAGAATCTCTTTACATATGAAGGTGTACGGAGTTTGTTTTATTACAAGTACTCTGTTCTGTTGTTTAGTAATTTGATTTGAAATTTTCTTATTGCCTTCAGCAAGCTGCGAAGCCTATTTAGGTTTCGCAGCTTTTTCTGAGTTTTTTTATCTCTCGTGTATTAAATTATTAATAGATTGAATCAATGGAGGGTGGCATTTGTTTCCCTCTTTTCAATTGTTTCAAACAAATATCTTAATATATAAAGCTGGCTTATTCAGCAATGAATAGTTACTGCCAAATTATCTTTGAGTCGAAACGGTAATGCAGTGATGCATTATCGTTTTTTTATATGTTACAATCGGATATCTGTTTACTCTGATATATATATCAAGTATGGTATTGTTGTTTTATTACGGCTGAATGGTATATGTGTTTTATCAGCCCTGATACCACTCATTTCAAATGATACCGCGGAGAGTCAGTGGTGATCTCCGCGGTTTGGTAAAGTTATAAATCGACTCAAATAAAAGTGTTTTTCATAATTGAATTAAGGTTAAGATAATAGATTATACAAGGATGAGAGGGGGAATCAGTGATGATTTCCCTTAGCTTATAGAGATTTGTTCTTATACGATTATATTAATGTTTTATTTTTCATAAATATTGAACTTAAACAAGCTGAGTGAGAACGGCGATGCAGTGATGCATCGCCGTTTTGTTTTTTTATGCTTTGTTCTCTATGAGTAAATAGGGTTGTGTTTAATAAAAAATGCGCCACATCACTGTGGCGCATTTTGACATTGGAATATTGTAAATATTCAATCATTAAGAATAAATCAATAATAATTAATTCATAAACTAGTGCTTTCTGAAAATGTAAATATACATCTTCAATGTTTAATCTATTTAATAACCTAATATAATTGGGATGAAAAATTGCTTAAAATACCGTGAAGCTTATATAGGACGCTTCACGGAAAATAAGAGCATCTTTGTTTGCTGATACAGTTTAAAAAGATGCTCTTTTGTTAATGGATGGAACTTGAAGTAAAGATGTACTTGTTACTCCTAACTTTGATCTTATGCTGCTCCATCCATTTTCTGAATATAACACAACAAAAGTAGATGCTCTTCTCAATTCTAATCAAAACTCAAAATGATAGAGTGGAGCGTTGTTGTTTTGTAACACGTAATTTGATAAAATACTTTCGGCTCATAGCTCTTTAATTATTCGGGAGAATGTTTTTTATGTATTTGCTATTTATATGTTACAATTAAAACTTGAGCATCTCATTATAAATAATAATTTATAATTTGTATTATGAGTAAGTTTAGTTTTTCTAATTTGTTGAGTGTCTCCTGGAATTTGATTAAAGCGCACCCGGCACCAGTTTTAGGTTTCTACTGTTTGTATTTTAGTGTTTTGATTGCTCTTGCAGTGTTCCAGCAAAGTGGTTCTATGGGGGCAAGCATTTTGTTTAATGTGTTTAGTTTTTTGGGGCAAGCAGTCTTTTTTGTTTTTTATATGGGTATGTTGTTCAATATAGCAGATGGAAGACCTATTGATGACTTTCAAAACGGATGGGCAAAATTCGGCAGAGTCTTGCTTATTTTATTGCTGCTGACATTAGGTATATTAGTTATCTTCTCATTAGCTCTTATTCCGTTTTTTGTTTATATCGCCGTGATGCAGATTCCTGTTTTGAAATTATTATCGCTACCTGTTTTGCTGGTGTATATTATTGGTGTATTCTTATTTGTATGTTCTATTTATTTGCGTTTATATTTTGGCCTATATATTGTCGTGGATCAAAATAAGGATATCCTGAGCTCTTTGGAGCTGAGCTGGCGTATAACAAAGGGGAAAGTATTGAGGATATGGCTGTTGATGTTTGTGCAGGTGGGGTTGATTATATGTGGTGCTTTGTGTTTACTTGCAGGCCTGTTTGTGGCTATACCTCTTTGCTCGGTTATGACTATGTTTTTTTACAGAGGGCTTTTGGATGAAAGCTCTGTAGCTATTGATAATAAAGAAGTAGCTGTGGATATTCAGGTAAGTGATTCAAATATAAGGAAGTCATAAATACTCATTTTATCATTATTCTTATTGCCTAAAAAAAAGAAGCGACTAATCAGGTTTTACAGTCTGATTAGTCGCTTACTTTTATAGCAGTCTCTATT
>JBOFEA010000007.1:0-3454 GCA_051647535.1 Brevinemataceae bacterium | reverse complement strand
ATCAAAAAATACGACAATAGCCATTCCCTTAGATATATCTGAGCGAATAGAGAAGTACTGCAGATATCACGGAATTCTGAAAAAAGATTTCGTTTCTCTCTGTATAGAGTATCTTGAAAGAACGTAAATTGATCTCCGGGAAAACGAATTATATATAACGATGGGAGCTTTAATGATGTACGGTATGCTTTGGGTGTTAGCTATTGGAGCTGTAATATACTTCCGTAAGCAAGATAAAAAACATAAAGATTAAACTTATGGACGACCCAGGGATTTTAATGATGATCTTCGTTATTCTAATTGCGAATATCGGAGGATTTTACTTTTGGTTTCAAGGTAAAAAGAAGTAGTATATAATATTCTAACTAACAAAAAATACACTAATTATGAAAAAAATTATTCGTCTTTTTTTTCTCACGATACCTATACTATTTATTCATTGCAATAAAGGAATAGAACCAACTATCAAAGAGTTTATTATAAACTATGAACTTCCTGTATACTTCGTTATCAATAATCAAAATAATCTAATTCCACAAAATCAGATTAATAATAAAATTATGCATTTTAATACAAAAAAGGAGGTGCAAAGTTATTTCACGGAGACTTTCCTAGAAAATTATCCTGACTATCTGAATGTTGATTTTAGTAAGTATTCGTTACTTGTACAAACGACTTGCGTTTATTATAATATTAATAAAAGAGTTATCAGGTTTTATTGGTCTAATACTGAAAAAAAATATCGCTATAATGTCGATTACTACACTACTACTGTTTGTGATGATGAATCTTATTATATTGAGCGAACTGCTATAATAATTGATAAGATAGAAGGTCCTCTAACAATAGAGGCAAGCTATTCTATTTTTAGTTAACTATAAATAGTTTCCACAAAACACCACTGGAACTTTATTTTCACCTACCCCGTACGATCATCTTGTTGTTTGATTTGCAAGCTTCGTAACTGTTCCTTCATATGCAGTTATCCCAGATTTTGTTTGGGGCGTTGTACCTGATATATAGACAGGAGTAAATGAAACTGTAATAGAATCTTCTTTTTCTAAACGTTCTTCTAATTCACTCATTGGCTCATTCATAATAAACTCATAGTCTGCATACAGCTCTTGGTTATCAATCTTATCGTCATTTGAAGAGCAAGAACTTAAACTAACAATTAACATACTCAATAAAATAAGCGATTTTTTTATATTGTTATTTATATATTTAACTAGTGATTATATATATTTATTTTTCATATATTGCGCTCAAATACTTAAAACTATATCATTATGAAACAGATAAGTGTATTACTAATGCTTTTCATCTGTATTGCATGTTCAGAGGAAAAACAAAAGACAATAAAAAAAGAGACGACTCTCTTTATTAATTCAAAAACCGAAATATTTGTTGATATTAATACTCAGCATCCTCGACCATTTATTATGGGTAAATACAATGAGTCTGATGAAAAATGGATGCCAATTCGTATAAATAATTTTGATGCTTATGAAGAAGGCTATTTCTATAAAATAAAGGTATTTGAATGTCATATAATAAACCCAGACCCCTTAATCGCAGATCAAATTTTACATTGGTTTGAATTTATTGATATTATATCTAAACATAAAGATGATAACATCAATAATTAAAAATCATATTTTTGAGTAAGGTGGACACTTTTGTACATCTGGATAAGTTCACCTTATTCATAAAAAAAGCAACCTAAATCGGTTGCCTTTTTTTTATGAAAGTATAGCTGATGAGTTTATTAATATGATTTTCATTTCAAATATAAATATACCCCTTCAATCCTATAATTTCTCTTTTATACTTTAGTGTTTTAATTTGGACATAGACAATATTACTATTTTTATATAGCGTAATTCGCAACTCTAAATCATCTCCTGTTTTATCTCTTTTCAATTTAATTATATAGACTTGGTCCTTATCATTTGTATTTTTCTCTTTTCTCATTGACGAATTAGTATCAATGATATATGAATCACCACTGAATGCATCTATCACCGGATCTATTCTAAGAATAGTCTTATTACCAGAAACTTTTATATAGCTATCTGTAATATTTAATACGTCAATATTACAACTATACTCTTTTGTAAAAACTTCATTCATTATTACTGTGAAATTATTATTCTCAATTTTTTCAATTGCTATTTTATATATCTGATTATTATCAGAATTAATAGCTACCATAGGATAATTGAATATAATAAAAACTATAAATAGGAGATTCTTCATAATATTTTTTATCTATATACAGTAAATGCATCAATAGCTGCCTTTGTTCCTTCTTTTAATCCAGATTCAAATGTTCCACCAGCAAGGCCTCCTGAAATTATAAGTCTATCATATAGTCTTTTTACATCTGCAGGAAATGTATTCTGTGGATACAAACTTTGAGTTGTTCTATACCATCCCAAATCTACACCTTCTCTATATGTTGCATTCGTAGAATAATATAATGTTTTGAGATTATTATAGAAGCTCTGTGATTTTGGAGTATCATACCAATTAATCGGCGGATAAATTGGATATGTTAAGTTAGGAAGTTGAATTGTCTTTTGCTTATCTGGACCAGGCTCTGTTATTGTAGTCTTTATTTCTTCTTTAGCGATCATAATAACTGAATAAATAAAGTCTCCATGAGGCTTTTGATAAGCTCCTCTACATTTTGAACAGTAATTTTGCCACCCTCCATTTAATGCAAATCCACAAGATTTACAAGTCCAGTGAAAGTTTCCTGATTTAGTAAATATCTGATACTCTTGGTTTGAATTAGTTTGCTCTATAATATCTTCTGATGTATTAGAGCAAGCTGTTAGGGCTACTAAAATGAATAGTAAATAAAAAGATCTTAAGTTTTTCATAATAATTTAGTTTAGATTAAACATAAAAAATTCATTTGTCAAATAAAATAATTATTTAATAAATAATTCCATCCAATTCGATATTTAACATGATCATATTGGTACCCGAAATTTGGACAGTTGTTTAAGGTGGATATAAAAGTATTATATTTACCAAAAATAGAAAGATCTGAGAAGAAAAATCTCTGCCGCACTAAAAACCAAAGTAGCCCTGGAGGCAATAAAAGGATTACGTTCAATTAATGAAATAGCCAGTGAATATGAAGTTCACCCCAATCAGGTTTCACAATGAAAAAAGCAATTTCAGGATAATGCTGAGTGTCTATTTTCCAAAACTGATAATAAGTCGAAAGAAGATAGAAAATCAGAGGAAGTGAACGAGAAGCTTTATACAAAAATAGGTAAGCTAGAGATGGAACTTGAATTTCTAAAAAAAGCCCAAAGAGCTGGGTCTGTAGATCAACTTAAGGATATGATTGAGAGAAATCATCCTTCAATATCTATATCCAGACAGAGCGAACTATTGTCTGTAAGCAGTAGTGGGGTATATTACACGCCAAAACCTG
>JBOFEA010000006.1:0-1996 GCA_051647535.1 Brevinemataceae bacterium | reverse complement strand
TTTCATTGGCTAAAAATGAAGAAGTCGGGTTTGAACTCTTTTCGAAATCAACAGAAGTATGATAACCCAAAATCCCAATGGTGTTAAAAGCAGTGTCAGTTACATTGTTTACGGGAGTTCCTTTTGTCTGATCCGCGGGTGGTAGATTTACACTGAAATGAATAACACCATCCTTACTATCTGTCTCTTCTGTAAGATCATCTTTGCAGGCTATGGTAAATACAAACAGTGGTAGGGTAAATAAACTAATTATCTTTTTTAATTGCATAACTAATTGATTTAAGTTGATGAATTAATATTTGATCATATAAACAGAAGTTATCGGTAAAGGTTTTATCTCTGATTCTCAGATTAAACGAATTTGCTATTTTGTAATTATTAGAGTAATAAGTGTTTTTGATATGTAATTATTCCTGAAGAACAGATGATACTTAAATTAGGAATGAAGCTCTCTGTTAGTTGTATCCTTATGCTATTCAGTTGGAAAATAGGTGTATAAACGTATATTTTGTTGCTGCGACAAAATATAAATAAGAGTAACTATGTTATTGAGATAATTAATATACTGTTTGTTAGATTGTTATTATTGTTAAAAGGAAATTGGAATAAATAGATTCGGCTTATTGATTGTATTCTATCACTAGTCTATGTTTATTATTTTTTTAAACTACAGGAATGAATGTTATTTTTCTGATAATTAGTGTGTTTTGTTTTTATTAATCTCTACAAAAATAAGATTTTATGATGAAGCGTTAAATTAGTTCAATCAACATAACAGACAAATTAGGTGAGACACGTAAATAATAGCTAATAAAAGATATATAATTGAATATTTTCAGTTTTTATTATTGAATAATCATGTTTTTTGATCTTTTCTTCCATATTATCAGAAGTCTCAAAATGTAGATTGTAAGTGTGATATTAATATATTGATATGTAATTGATTATATCTTTATATTGTAGTTCTAAAATATGCATTAATTGCTAAAATGTGGTATTTAATTTACGACACAGATGTTAGGATATCTATAAAACAAGTATATGTTTGCAGCGAATAAAAATTAGACAGTGAATAATGAAATCATCCAAACATTAAGATTTTTCACGTATAATTTGATGTAAGTGATTTCGGGTTTCAGAAGTGTTCGTGAGAATATTTTTGGGGCATACCAAGGTAGAACAGATCATTTCTCTCATATAGAATGAGGGTTGTATATGGAGGAGTGATCTTTCTTCTTATTGATAATTCAATCTAATTGTTTCGCATTAAAAATTTCGATTAAGTATAATCCGGTTGATTGGGGAGGAGAATAGGAACAGGTGAGTAATGGCCGGAATTTAAATATATCAACTTACATATATAAGTAATAAAACAATGAAATGTATTATTCATTAAAAGGGAAAAGGATTTTACTTTTTATCATCTTCAGTATTCTTATAAATGGATTCCTTCTTGCACAGGATACAAATCAGATACTTCAGGATGATTGTATCTCTGATGCAGCATTGAAGTGTAGAGAAAGGTCTTCACAATGTCTTTTTAATTCATTTTTTGCTGTTAAAACGAATCTGTTGTTTGATGCTGTTACTGCATTTAATGGAGAGATAGAGGCTCCGTTAAATGATAAAACATCTGTTGCTCTTGAATGGATTTTTCCATTTTGGAAAAGAGAAAAATCTGATTTTACATTCCAGTTATTATATGCCGGTGCTGATTTTAAATACTGGTTGAGTAACAAACCGAATAAAGAACCTTTAAATGGATGGTTTTGTGATCTGTATTGTGGATTCGGACGATATGATTTACAACCTTTCCGCAAATGTGGAGCTCAGGGACAGTTATTCAATATTGGTGCCGGTGCCGGATTTGCGCATTCGATTGCAAAGAATTTAAGACTGGAGTATTCTTTTGGACTTGGGTATATACGGACGAATTATCATAAATATAAGTTTCAGTATGATAAGAAACCCGGAGGAATGAAGGTTGTAAAAGAAT
>JBOFEA010000005.1:0-26696 GCA_051647535.1 Brevinemataceae bacterium | reverse complement strand
AGAGGTAATGTAGACGCCTTGTTGTTTAAATGTATTAAAACTTTCTCGAAATTCCTTGCTGTGCGTAGGTCTTGTAGATTTGGCTCCAATATCATAAGTATTATTATTATTACCCACATGGTTAAATCCCATAAAGTATAACGGTTCCCCCGTTTTTCCGTTAAGCCAATTATTAATTCCCGTTTTTAGCTCATTAATAATTGTATTACGATCCGCCCCTTCTGCTACTCTTTTGATGACATGATTTCCGGAATTCCCGCTATAACGTAATTTTTTTTTAGGAATATCTTTATATTTTTCAGGGTTATCTATTCTATCTTTAACGGTATCGTAGACGATTTTTGCTTGGCTTTCAGAAGATCTGCCTTTAGACGTCACCACTATTTCCGTAATCAGCTGTCTGTTTGCGATATAATTAGCAAATAAAGAAATTACCTGCCATCTTTTCTTATGCTCTGCTGAAAATTCCCATCCTGCTTCTACTTTAGGATCTTTGTCTACTGCTATTCCCCTCAACGCCTTCTCCGTGACGACAAAAACCCGTTTTTTAGATAATTCATTGGAGTTTAGAAAGTTCTGTTTCAACATATTGACCAGCATTACCCTTATACATAGAATTACTTGCTAATTGATTTGTTGCATTAAATACACTACTATAGATAAAGTTAGCTTGTTGCTCTATATCCCTTTCAGCCGAAGTAATAAAAATTTTAGATATTTCAAAACTAGATCTTAAGAAATTAGCATAGATAGCAATATATTTTAATTTTCGGATAATGTCATCTGAAATAGTTCCCTTAACATCATCTGTTTTATTATCAAAGACATCTGTTTTATTACTTACATGTCCCTAATCATCTTTATTTGCTATCACATGTTTATAAGCTAATTTTTTTAGCAATATTTTCAAACTCACGTTCTGTAATGATTCCTTTTTCCACTGCTCGTAATAAGTATAACCATCTGCTTGTTTATCTTTATACAGCCAACCTCTTACCGTAGGATAGAGTTTCTTTTCGGGATCTTTTAAATACAGTTCAACCATATCGTTCAAGTGTTGAAATAAAATCTCTAAAACGATAATTAAACTGTACTTTACCATAATAATAATAAACCTTTTTGCCTACCATCCAATCTAATCCAACACTCATTAGTGGTAAATTAGATCCTTTAAAATCTGATACCCTATATATGGTTGAAAAAATTGATACTTTTGGAGACCATAATATTTGATCTTTTGCTATAACAATAGTTGTAGGTAAAATCACTAATATAAATATTGTTATTACTATATTTTTCATTTCTTATCCTTTTATTTAAAAACAATTTGTTGATAACTCAAATGGTTCTATTACTAAATTGTAGTCTGTTAATACATTGGATATTATAGTTCGTCCTTTATCATTAATAATATTTTCCAACGCTTGATCTTGTTGTTTCTTAGAAGGATTTAAAATACGTTTTTGAGTATTAGTATCAATAACATTTTTATTGAGATAGATATTTTTAACCATTCTTTCAATTTCATGAAAAATTAAAATTATTTGATCTTCTGTTCCATACATAAAATTATTTTTTCCAATTCCATTTAAAATCTGACAATTTTGTAACCAATATCGTGTTTGTTGCCATTCATTACAGTATTATTCTAATCCTTTAGGAGCAAATCTAATACCATAATCTGAATTTATTAAATAACTCTTTGTATCCTTATTTTCCATAATATCGATAAAGGTATGAGCAACTGGCAAACCTAAAAGATATTACCAATGAGGTATTTTTTCCAAATTTTTTAGTATAGTGTACACAAATTGGTATAGGAATTGGAATTACAAATACAACCCATTGACCCAAAAGAAAGCTTGAATACATCACAAACAATATCCGGCCCATGTTTGACATAATACAACAGTAGTTCACCTACTATGACTAGATCGCCTAGTCCTTTTTTTGTACTTTTTTCTATTAACCATTCACCCACTTCTTTCATTCCATTTTCACCTAAGTGATAATCTAAATTTCCTAAAATATTATTTAACAAACTATTTATTGTTTCAATATCATTTTTAATAGTAATTGCCTCAAATAGTACATTAAATCCAAGCGAAAAAAGCATCTCAAATGTCCCCCCTATCCATTCAAGAGCATTATCATTAGGATTATTGACTAAATCCAACCAATAATCTACTGTTCCAGTTAATACTTCTATAACATTTAACATTTTAATTGTATCAGGAATAGACTCTATAGTACCTTCAAGCATACCTTCTACTAATTCCCAATCTATATCGATTTTCGAATCATTTCGACTATATTCTCTAGCATTTGGTAAAGAATTTTCTTGCTCTATTGATGAAGAAATATTACCAAATGTTGATGTAATTACTTTTTTATTATGAATATTGAACCTTAAGTACGTTATTAAATTTTCTCTATGATCTTTATCTGATATAATATAATAACTAACAAGATCAAATTCCAGATCTACCATATTCATATCACGATTGGGATATGAATATTAGGATACTCTAATATGGGTATTATATCTCTATCTAATAATTCTTGTGACATATACCATTGCTTTATTCTAGTAAATTCTGAGCATTATAATATTCAGCCATACTCCAAAATATAACACTTAACTCTTTTGTTAACGTTGTATTGACATCAATTAAAGTCATATTATTATATAAATTAGACAAAATAGATAAAAAGTGGGATTGCTTAGCTCTTATAAAGATATTTTGAATAAATTTTTCTGAAAAAGAAACCATTTTGGTTAAAGCTTCCATTTCAAAAATATCACTCTTAGCCTTTTGTTGTTGTTATTGATAAACTGTACTTACATCTGATTTTACAGCTTTATTAATAACAGTATTTTTGATAGATGCATTTGGAGGTGTTTTAATTTCATCCATTACAGATGAATTATTTTGGTAAAGAGTATATAGTTGATCATGTGTATTATTTATATCTAAATTTGAGACTTTTTATTAATAAAAATATTTACCTTTAAAGATAAATGAACATAAATCCTCAAAACTATTTTTCTTCCAATATCACTTTAATTTACCAGTGTTTAGAGATATAATGAGTTGCTTATATTAGAAATGTATATTTATTAGAAGAATATGAATTATCACGTTGATTTCTAGAAAAATTAATAATTCCAAATTGATACATTTAGAAGAATAGTTAACATATCTTGTAGCTCAATGGAAATATTCATTACCTAAATTATCTGAATTCAGATCTTTAATCTTTATCTGTTTTATGTTCATTTCTTTCACCTTCTTTTTTAACTTATAAAAAAAGTAAAAAATATATAAAAACCATTGACTTTCTATATATTTTGTATTATAATTAACTATGATTAATACATAATCAAATATAAAAAACTTCCCATTATGCATTAAAATAACAACAAATAGCAATCCTAATAAGGATTGTTTTTTATTGTTTTAGTATAATTTTATGTACATTTAGTACTTGAAATATATACCCCCTAATGCTTGTATATACTAAATTT
Organism: Brevinemataceae bacterium; assembly: GCA_051647535.1. Lineage (GTDB taxonomy): Bacteria > Spirochaetota > Brevinematia > Brevinematales > Brevinemataceae > Brevinema_A. Next base: position 23,167 of record JBOFEA010000005.1, on the reverse strand, counting down.
TGATCTAGTAAGATCAGGAAGCATCTCTTTTTCTATTACAAACTCTTCTACAGCTACTTTCATAATAGAAACTATAACTAGAAATGGTCAAGTTTTTGAGAAAAAATGACTATAGAACTCAATAACAGTCGATTTTATTTAGATAGTGTTGAACTTACTAAAAATATACCGGCTTGTCACTATAGAATCAATTGATACATAACTGTATTAGGCGTAGTTGCAACCAGAAGGTTTGGTACTATATTTATTATGTCTACGCTTTGACGTAAGTGACTTAAGTGGTTTTCCTAATACCATACATATAAGGAATTTTAATAAAACGATGGTAAATGGTATTGAAGAATTTTTGTAAAACAAACCACTTATCATTATAAATCATCCTAGTATGATGCTTCGTCAAAACACACTTTACGAATAGATCTCTATTTGAAAATCCCTTTAAAGGATACACGGATTATCAAAGCTAATGATAATCTTAAGAGACTAGACACTGTAGTAGAGGGTAAATCTATAACATTTATCTCATTCTCTCATTGTCTTGAGCTTTTTAATTAACAGATGATAAAAAACAAAGAAAGCGTAGTAAATAAATATTACGCTTTCTTTGTTTTTTATAAAGAGTTTGATTCTCATAAGTAATAACTACAGAAAACATCCAAAATAACATCTCTACCTTTTAGAAAAATAAAAATGTTAACGATTAATTTTTCTTATGCAGAGTTAGAAAATTTTATCACATTACTACAAAACATTCTCTACAAAATACATAAATTATTTTCTACTTATCTCTCCACTAGCATATACATTTTTCCTCAAATTTACTCCCTTCATGGCAATATTACCTTTAATTTTATCGTTCTCAGACATTTGTTCTTGACAATACTTCGTACATTGTGTAGATCTAATGTAGTTACTGCATCTATAACTTCATTATCAATCAATTTATGATTATAATCCTCAAATAATGGATAGACTTTGTATAGACAATCCCTAAAAATTTCACTTAATTCTAATCCTAAAAACGAAAAGATCCTAACAATTGTACTGTATTTCTTGTATTGTATAAATCTTTTGAGCAATTTTGTTGTACCTCACTATATCTACTATCTTCAAGTAGCAGTATTTAAATACAAGATAGTCTACCATGTGTGAGATTAATTTATTGTATTATAACAAATTATTTTTTATTGATGTAAATATTTTTTTGATTGCAATTTTTTCTAGTTCCCAGTATTATATGACATATGTTAGTTTTATTAACATATGTCATATAATACGGAGGGTACGTGCTTACAGATAAAGAGATCTTGATATTAAAAGAAATTGAAAAAAACCCCTTGATAAAACAAGAAGAATTGGCAGAAATCTTATCTATATCTCGGACAGCCATTGCAGCACATATAAGCAATTTGCAAAAGAAAGGTTTTATTTTAGGTCGAGGTTATTTTTTGAAATATCCTTCACAAGTAAGTATAATTGGAGGGATTTGTTTAGCATTTGAGGGGAAAAGCAACAATAATTTTTCCGAAAAAGAGAATAATTTGGGATCCGTATCTATTTCCATCAAAGGAACATGCTACAATATATACAAGTCGCTTTCACAATGGAATGATAATATTAATTATATTTCATTTATTGGTAATGATCAATATGGTGAATCATTAAACTCACTTTTGAAAATGGACAATATTTCAAATTTGGAATTAAAAAAAATCGATAATGCTCACACTGCTATGTATACTTCTTTATACGATAATAATTCTCGATTTCTTGGTGCTGTACTATCTATGGACATATTTAATCAAATCACATTATGGGAAATTAAGAATATTCTCCCTAAAATCCAAAACTCTTCTATTCTATATATAGACAGCAATTACACAGTATCTATTCTTAATGAAATCGCTAATACCAACCCAACAAGTTATGTGATCTATAATACAATAACAAATAACAAGGCTTACCCAATAGATTCAATAAATTTTCGTTTTGATGTGTTATGCAGTTCGATATATGAAATAAACACAATGTATAGCACGTCATTTCAAACAAATAAAGAAGTTTTTAATTTTCTACAAAAGCAAGGCATTCAAACCGGAATAATTTATAGCAAAACAGAAGTAATGATTTTCCAAAATCAACAGTCATTTGTTTTGAAAACAAAATTTTCTAGGGAACACTATATCAGCAAAATTATTAATATATTAATGGATGAAAAAAATTTTCATCAGGAGAATTTTGAAGAATGACCAATCAAAATATTTCATATTTCAAACCACAAAAAGGTGACATCAATGGTTTTTTTGGACTATTTCTCAATAATTTGACAAATCTTATTGTGTTGACAAGTCTATTATTTAGTATTGGATTGCCTAGTAATATTATATTAAGAAGAATTATTCCTGGTTCTACACTAGCTATTTTTGTTAGCTCAGTATTGTATAGTTATTTTGCATACCGACTGGCAAAACAAGAAAATCGTACTGATGTGACGGCACTACCAACAGGTCTTAGTGTTCCACATATGTTTTTGATTGTATATATTGTAATCCTTCCTGTTTTTCGACAAACAGGTGATGCAACAGCAGCTTGGTTAGCAGCTGTTGCTTGGACATTTTTTGAAGGTATCGTTGAAATACTTGGTGCTATTATTGGGCCTTTTATTCGCAAAAACATCCCTCGTGCAGCTTTATTAGGATCTTTGGCTGGAGTATCTTTGGTATATATTGCATTTAGACCTATGTATATATCCATGCAATTTCCTTTCATTGCATTTGTTAGCTTTGCTTTCATTATGCTTGGTTGGATTAACAAGAACAATTATTTTGGCAACTTACCTGTAGGCTTGATAGTTATTATTATGGGTATTATTACAGGTGTGATTTCTAACTATATTGATTTCACAACATTAGCTAACTCTACTAAGTTATCTTTCTATATACCTCAATTTGTTGATACACAATTTTTTACCAAGATAATTGATGCTTGGCCATATATTGCTACAGCATTGCCACTGGGAATTTATAATTTTCTTGAAACAATGGACAATCTCGAAAGTGCCAGTGCTGCTGGAGATAACTACAATACTCGAACAATTATGCTTAGTGATGGTTTCACTTCGATTTTGGGTTGTTTTTTTGGAGCGGCATTTCCAACTGCTCTTTACATCGGACATCCGGGTTGGAAAAGAATGGGAGGTAGACAATTGTACACTTTCATGTCAGGTACAGCTATTTTGATTCTGGGTTGTTTAGGCATAATGGAATTTTTTTCGATCTTAATCCCTGAACCGGCTATGTTGCCGATTTTGGCATTTATTGGTTTAAGTATCGCTTCCCAATCTGTAAATGAAATACCCAAAAATCATACAATAGCAGTGTTTGTGGCTATTTTTCCATGGTTGGCAGAATGGGTAGTTACCACGATTAATACCACTGTCAACATTGTTCTCTCTATGGCTCAAGCTTCGGATCAAATTATTTTTTCTGATATTATCACTCAACTCGAACAAGCAAATATTGCTTACTCAGGTATGAAAACATTAGGTAGTGGTGCAATTTTGGTAAGTATTATTTGGTCTAGCTTAACTGTTTTTATTGTAGACGGAGAACTTGCTAAAGCTGTAAAGACTACTATTTTGGCTTCTGCTTTGTCATTTTTCGGTATTATCCACAGTGCTAATATTGGTATAAATGTTGCACCTCAGCAATCTTTTGCTTATCTTGTTATGGGAATTATTATATTTTTGGTTTATTTTAAAGAAAAACATAAAATTCAGATAAAATAGGAGTCAACTATGAAAAATCTTGAAGTAAAAAATGCAGTTCCTTATACATTTAATTTTGAAATAGACAAATCTGCTTTATTAATCATCGACATGCAAAGAGATTTTTGTTATGAGCAAGGTTTCGGTGAAGCGTTAGGGAATGACGTTTTTGCAACCAAAGCCATTATACCTACTGTTGAAACGATGCTTAAAGAAGCTCGTAAGCATGGTTTATTGGTGATACATACACGAGAAGGCCATCGCCCTGATTTAACAGATCTTCCACATAATAAACTCATTAGAGGAAATGGAGAAAAACGTATTGGTGATGAAGGTCCTATGGGTCGTATTTTGGTGAGAGGGGAATACGGGCATGATATTGTCGACGAACTCAAACCAATCGAAGGTGAGCCTGTCATTGATAAGCCTGGAAAAGGTGCATTTTATCAGACTGATCTCGAGACAATTCTCAAAAATAAAGGAATCAAATATATTTTTGTAGCCGGTGTCACAAGCCATGTTTGTGTTTCTACTACAATTCGTGAAGCAAATGACAGAGGATTTGAATGTTTGATGTTAACGGATTGTTCGGCAGCTTTCGATGAGAGAGATCATCTGGATACTATTCACCAAATCACACAACAAGGTGGGATTTTTGGTTGGGCAGCAAGCAGCCAAGATGTCATTAAAGCTTTGAATACTTAGTTATTGTTGTATAAAATAAAATAATAAATTTATTATCTTAGGAGGAAATATGAATACTCAAACAACACCTTGGTTTGTTAAAGGCGACCTAAATGGTTTTTTTGGATTATTTACCAATAGTTTAACAAATATTATGACAGCATTGAGCCTTCTTGTCATTATTGGAATGGATCCTACATTGGTTTTCAAAAAAATAGCACCTGCTTTGGTTTTGGCAGTTGGTTTGGGAAATATTTATATGGCTTGGGCAGCTAAGCGTTTAGCTAACAAAACAAATCATGAAAACATTACCGCATTGCCTTACGGTGTATCGGTACCACACTATTTTATTGTATCTTTTGGAGTGTTGGCTGGCACAGTTTCATTATTGTCTAAGGATTCTACTATGTCTATGGAACAAGTTTGGTTAACAGCTTGGGGAGTTGGGGCAGCGTGGAGTTTTGTACAAGGTATTATTATGTTAATTGGAGCCTTTATTGGTACTTTTATTCAAAAATACATTCCCAAAATCGCTCTTCTCGGTTCTTTGGCTGGTTTGGCTATCACATTCATCGCAATGAATCCAGCTGCAAACATATTTATGAATCCTGTCGTAGGTATGACCACATTAAGTATTTTGATGGTTGGTTGGCTTGCTAACAAAAAATTACCTTTTAACTTACCAGCAGGTTTTCTTGCTATCGTTGTAGGTGCAATTATGGGGTGGTCTTTGGGCTTGATGGACTCAGAAGATTTTGTTAAATCATTTGGAGATGTAGGATTCTCTATCCCACAAAATCTCTTTGGGTATTTTGTTAAAGGTTTTGGATATCTTGCTCCTTTCTTACCTGCCGCGATTCCTTTAGGTATTTACGATTTCCTTGAAAGTTTAGACAACGTTGAATCTGCACATACATCCGGTGAACATTATAATACTATGGAAATGCTTCTTGTTCCAGCTCTTCTTACACTTGTGACAGCTCCTATTGGAAATATTTTCCCTACTATCATTTATATCGGTCACCCCGGATGGAAAGCTGCTGGTGCTAGAGTTGGATATTCTATCGCAACCGGTGTAGGTGTGATATTGTTAGGTGTTTTAGGCGGTATTTCTATCATTGGTCGTTCTATCCCATTGGTAGCTCTTGTGCCTATTCTTGTTTATATTGCAACGGTGATCGGAAAACAAGCATTCGGTTCAACTAACAAAAAATACTATCCAGCTTTAATTATCGGTATCATGCCATTTATTGCAAGTTATCTCATGCTTCAAATAAATACAATTCTTGGTAATTTGGGACTGTCTGCTAATGATATAATGGGGCAAACCTCTGTTCCTCTTTTTGGATTTATTCAATTTGGATCTGCTGATATTTTAGTATCGATGATGCTTATTTCTATCACAACATTCGCTATTGCACGTTCTTTCAAAAAAGCAGCCATGTATTGTTTGGTGGCATCCGTATTGTCTTATTTCGGATTTATTCACTCTTCCGTTTTCAAATTTAGTTTTTATATTCCAGAGTTTACTACTTCCGTGGTCTGGGGGTATGTAGGTATGGCTATCGTCTTCTTAATTGCGGCTTACTTCCAACCTGAAACTAACGTAGAACCTGCTGATGAATAAAATTGAGGCATTATCTTTTGATAAGATTTTCCTTGAACAATATAATATTTTTGTTGTGGATAGCATTTTTGATAGAAGTATCAATCTTTGCGATTCACAACAAAAACTTTTAACTTTAACAAGCAACAAAGGCATAGTCAATAGTATTTGTCTTTTGTCTTTGGACTTGTTAAAAAATCTCAAACTAGGAGATGCTTTTATTCTTAACAATAATTATCTTAGTAATAATAGTCTAAGAATTTGTTTGAATGTTGACAAAGCTCAAGAATTTTTTTGGGATTGTTCAAGTGCCAAAATTCCATTTTTTCAAGAAAATTTAGAAGAATTCTTTGACAACATCAACTCTCAAGGAATTCTTCAATTTTTTAAATCTGAAAAAAACACAATCAATCAATTTTTATTTAATAAAATTCAAGAAATTGATCAAAAATACAGTGCTATAAATAGTTTTTCAAGAGAGATAGCAAAGTTGTATTCTGGAGGTATTGGTTCTACCCCTTCCATGGACGACATGATTTTGGGTATGATTATTTCTGCCAAATATTTTCAAGATCCTATAGATGTTTTTATTGATTCTTACCAAAAAACAACCTCCATTAGCCGAAATATGCTTCTAAATGCTTTACAAAATAGATTTTCGGACACAATAAGAGATCTTTACGAAAATGAAGATCCACATAAAATACAATATTTTACAGAAAAAATCGGTTCTAGTTCGGGTATAGATATGCTAGTAGGGACATATTTTTATATACAAAAAAAAGGAGGGAGACCTTGTTTAGTAAATTAATTATAAAAAATAACTTTTACAAAGACTCTATCACACTTATGTCAGTAACTAATAAAGTCAATAATCTCGACGGAGTTCTCGAATCTACCTTAGGTATGGGAACAGACATGAATAAAGAAATCATTAAATCTATCGGTTTCAGTGAAGAAGAATTACAATCGGTAAAAGCTAATGATATGATGATAGCTTTAAAATTAGAAAATGAATCTTTTTTGGACAAAATTTTGGAGCAAATCGCTGAATTGTTTATTGTCAAAGACGAAGACAACACCAATTATGCTTATTCCAATTCAAAACAAGCTATTAGCGAAAACAAAAACCTAAACATGGCTGTGATTTCTATTCCTGGAAATCATGCTTATCATGAAGTCAAACGTTGCCTCGATAACAATATCAATGTGATGCTTTTTAGTGATAATATGTCTATCGAAGATGAATTAAAGCTCAAACAACTTGCTGTATCCAAAGATCTTTTGATGATGGGTCCGGACTGTGGAACTTCAATCATTAATGGTATTGGATTGTGTTTCGCCAATAAGGTGCGTAAAGGAAACATTGGAATTGTCGGTGCAAGTGGTACGGGGATTCAAGAAGCAACGGTTTTGATTGATAAACTCGGTGCCGGAATTAGTCATGCTATCGGTACTGGTGGTAGAGATTTGAGCCAAGAAATTGGTGGTTTAATGATGATGCAAGGTATGAAAATGCTTGAACAAGATTCACAAACCGATATTGTTTTATTAATTTCCAAACCTCCTGCAAAAGAAATTGCAGAGAAAATTCTTGACCAAGCAAAAAAATCCTCAAAAACTTATATTATTTGTTTTATTAATGGAGATAAAAATCTTGTGGAAGAAAAAGGATTTCAATTTGCAATGACATTGGAAGAAGCTGGATTCGCAGCAGCAAATGCCAGCTTGTCCAAAGTTATCAGCCCTGATTTTTCACAAGAACAAATCATAGCAAGTGCCGTTCAAAAAACTCTTAAGCAAGGACAACGTTATCTTAGAGCACTGTATTGCGGTGGAACTTTAGCAGCAGAAACTGAAATGATCGTGGGTAAAGACCATATGGTTTATAGTAATGTTTCCAAAATTAAAGAACGAAAATTAAGTGATCCTTTTGTATCCAAAGAAAATAGTATCATTGACTTGGGAGATGATGTTTTCACACAAGGAAAGCCCCACCCTATGATAGATCCAAGTATTAGAAATTCACGTATCATAAAAGAAGCTCAGGATAAATCTGTTGCTGTAATGATTTTGGATTTTGAATTGGGGTACGGATCAAACTCTAATCCTGTTGGTATGACAGTGGAATCTTTGAAAAAAGCAAAACAAATTGCCAAAGATGACAGTAGAGAGATTGTAATTATTTGTTATTTACTTTCTACAAAGGGAGATAAGCAAAATATTCAAGAACAAAAACGACTTTTAGAAGATCTCGATGTGATTATGGTCAATAGTAATGCTGAAGCAGCAAGAATTGCTAGTGCTGTTATTAAGGAGCTATAAAATGAAAAATATCCTTATTGATGAAATGAAAATTATTAATATCGGTCCAACATTATTCCAAGAAGACTATGATATTCAAGGTTTAAACGTCGTACAAGTAGATTGGCAACCTCTAAATATAAAAGTAGAAGCACTTGAATCTTTGGATATTTTAGAACAATATAAAGAAAAAATTGACAATGCCAATACTAAGGTAATTTCGTTAATTAATGAATCTTCCCCTGTTTTAATTGATATCAAACCTGCTATTGATGCAATTCCAAACATGAAAAAAAACCTTATTCTTCATGCTGGTCCACCTATCTCCTATGAAAACATGGCTGGTCCTATGAAAGGTGCTGTTTTAGGAGCTTTGATTTTTGAGGAATTGGCAAATACTTTGGAAGAAGCAGAAGCTTTGGTTAACTCCGGTAAAATCGAATTTGCACCATGTAATAATTTTGATACAGTTGGCCCTATGGCTGGAATCGTATCAGCATCTATGCCTGTGCATATCGTGGTAAATAAAGTAAGCGGACGAAAGGCTTTTTGTACAGTAAACGAAGGCTTAGGTAAAGTTTTGCGATTTGGGGCTAATGATGAAAGTGTGATTTCTCGACTTCGTTGGATTCGTGATGAATTTGCACCAACATTCGCAGAAGTTTTGAAAAATAAAAAAGAAATCGATATTAAAAACATCATCACACAAGCTCTCCAAATGGGTGATGAATGCCATAATCGTAATAAAGCTGCCACTTCTTTATTTGTACGTGAAATAGCCGGTGAATTTTTTAATTTAGCAGACAAAGACAAAGCTCAAAAAGCTTTGGATTTTATTATTAATAATGATCACTACTTCCTTAATTTATCCATGCCTTCAGCAAAAGTAAGCTTGGATTCAGCAAATAACATTCCTTATTCAACAATTGTATCTGTTATGTCGAGAAATGGTGTGAATTTTGGTATTAAAGTTTCCGGTTTGGGAGACGATATGTGGTTCCAAGGTAAAGCAGAACCGATTAATGGATTGTTATTTGCCGGTTATACAGAAGATGACTGTTGTCCAGACCTTGGCGATAGTGCGATTACAGAAACTTATGGAATCGGTGGTTTTGCTATGGCGACTGCTCCTGCGATTGTTAGTTTTGTTGGAGGTACCGTGAAAGATGCTCTTAACTATTCCAATTCTATGTATACAATCACTGCCGGCGTATCAGCAACATATAATATTCCAAATCTAAATTTCAAATCCACAGCACTTGGTATTGATATTCGTGCTGTTCTTGAAACAGGTATCAGACCTGTTATTAATACTGGTATCGCTCATAAATTGCCAGGCATCGGACAAGTGGGAGCAGGAATCACTCACCCACCATTATCGGTTTTTGAAGATGCTATTATTGCTTTAGCTCAAAAAATTAAAGAAGGAAACTAAAATGAAAAAAATTGTATTAGCTCTTGGTGGAAATGCTTTGGGGGAAAGTCCTGAAGAACAAAAAACTCTTGTTAAAGAAGCGTCCAAAGCTATCGGACAATTAGTGGCACAAAACTATACTGTAATAATTGTACACGGTAATGGTCCACAAGTTGGAATGATTAATAATGCTTTTTCTATAGGGCATAAAATAGACACAAAAATTGCTAAAATGCCTCTAAATGAATGTGTTGCGATGACACAAAGTTATTCAGGATACCACTTACAACAAGCTCTTAAAAATGAACTCCGCAAGCTTAATCAAACAAATGAAGTAATTACCATTATAACAGAAACATTAGTAGATGCCAATGATCCAGCTTTCCAAAACCCAACAAAGCCAGTAGGTCCTTTTTATACGTTAGAAGAATCAAAAGCCATGGAAGCTCAAGGAATAACAATGGTTGAAGATTCCGGACGTGGATATCGTGAAGTGGTTGCTAGTCCAAAGCCTATTGATATCGTTGAAAAACTCACAATTAGCAAGCTTCTTGAAAACAAAACTATTGTTATTTGTGCTGGCGGCGGCGGAATTCCTGTAATCGAAAAAAATGGGCAACTCGAAGGTATAAATGCTGTAATTGACAAAGATAGTACAGCAGCATTGATTGCTAAACAAGTACAAGCAGATTATTTCGTACTTCTAACTGCCGTTGATAAGGTTGCAATAAACTTTGGTAAAAGTAATCAGCAAAATCTTGAACAAATAACAATTCCAGAAGCGATACAATACATTAGTGAAGGACAATTTCCTGAAGGTAGTATGCTTCCAAAAATAAATTCTGCGATTGATTTCGTGAAAAATTCCAAAAACATAGCTTTGATAGCATCATTAGAAAAAATATCAGAAGCATTAAATGGATGCTCAGGAACAAGAATAGTGGAGAAATAAATGGCTGTTATCGAACTTAACTACCCATTAATTTAGCATAAGTTATCTATTTTGAGAGATAAAAATAGTGATACCAAAATTTTTAGAGAAAATATAAACGAAATCTCAAAACTCATGATTTATGAAGCAACGAAAAATCTTAAACTTCATGAAATTTCCATAGAAACCCCTCTCGGTAAAGCCGTAGGATTCCAATTACCAAATAAAGCAATTGCTCTAGTTCCTATTATAAGAGCCGGTCTAGGAATGCTTGATGGACTTCTTTCTTTGATTCCTACTGCTAAAGTCGGTCATATCGGTATTTATCGAAATGAGGAAAATTTAGAGCCTACCTACTATTACTGTAAACTGCCATCTGATATTAAAGAAAGAAATGTTTTTGTTTTAGATCCTATGTTGGCTACTGGTGGTTCTGCTTGTTATACAATTAATTATCTCAAAGAACAAGGCGCAACAAATATATCTTTTATATGTGTCATTGCTGCACCTGAAGGAATTTCAAAACTTTTGGCTATTCATCCAACAGTTGACATTTATGTTGCAAAGATTGACCTTGGCTTGGATAGTAATTCATTTATTTATCCAGGTTAAGGAATATTTCCTTTCTCAGCATTTTTATCATATTGCATTGGCCATTCTGTAGCAACTGTTGTATATTCTGTATAAGGTAAAAATTTATTATTAAATTGCTTGTATTCTGTTTGTCTTGTATAACCTTTTGCTTGAGGATAAGAAACAACTTCACATGGAAGAACAAACTCTCCTTTTATGGTTTCATAAGTAAAATCCATAGAACGATAAGGCAAAATCCCATATTTACAATCAAATAATTCGTCAATAGCTCCAGTGAAAATTACACATTCAAATTCTTGTCCATGATAGGTCACCTTGTTAGAGGATAAATCTAGTCTTTCAAAAGCATTAGTATTTAATTGCAGGGTGATATTAGGGTGATTGAGCATAGATTCAAATAATTTTGTAAAGCCTTCTTTAGGTAGATATTGAAAATCTTTATTAAGATAGCGTTCATCATAGTTCAATGCCATAGGGACCCTATCTAAAATACTTTTATCAATTTGATCTGGAGTTAATCCCCACATTTTTGTTATATATGGCATAAAGGCTTTATCAAATAATAGCTTTCCATAGGAGTTTATCTCTGTATCTATATGTTCCATAAGGGTATAAATAGATACCCTATCTTCTCCTTTAAACTCTTCTCTTAGTTTTGCCAAGATAGATTCTGATTTTTTTGCCCCTACAAGCTCTTGTACTGTTTGAAAATTAAAAGGTAATCTTACATATTTCTCATCAATATAGCTAAGAAGTTTTGTTGAATGTTTAAATAATTCTTTATATTGTTGAAGAAATTCAATAATCCAGTATTTATTAGTGTTGAGAAAATGAGGGCCATATTCTTGAATTAAAATTCCATATTCATTGAGATCATCATACATATTTCCTGCAATATGAGGTCGACGTTCCACCAAAAGAACTTTTTTATTCTGTTCTTCTGCTAATTTTCGAGCAAGTATACTCCCACTAAATCCTGCACCAACTACTAAAATATCATGCATTTCTTCTCCTAAAAGTTGAGGAATTTTACCCATTCTGTTGTTTTTTTGATGTTTTCTGCAAAATCACTTCTAATCTCAAACCCTGTATCTTGATATAAATCATCATTAAAGAATTGATCATAATCAATAAAAGAAGTATCATGATAAGTACCAAAAGTAAGTGGAATAGTAGGATTTACTATGTCTCTTACTGTAGTAACAATCTCTTCAAAAGTTTTTAGCTTTCTATATCCTATATAATAAGTTTTATAAGGATGCCCTTTATCTACAACAGCCAACATTACTTGTATAGCATCATCTATATAAACCCAATCATATAAAATTGAACCATCCGCCAAAGCTGGGCTTTCACCTTTCAAAAATTTATCAATAATAATATTAGTAGATCGTTTTGAAAAATCACCTACTCCAAAAATATTTGACATGATAACAGCATTAAATTGCATATCTAATGTCGAAATTTGTTGGATGAGATACTTACGAGTAAAATCTTTACTAAGTCCGTAAACATCAAAGTTTTTATAAAGAGTTGTTGTTTTATTAATTGGTATGTACTTATATTGTGAAATCGAATCAGCATAAATAAATTGCTTTATGTTTAGCTTAGAAAGTGCATAAAGCAACGACGATGTATTCTCAATATTTTTTATTTGGGTAGATAAATTTTGCATTTCACACCCTACAATGCCTTCCCAAGCAAGGTGAAAGCAAACGTCAAAATCACGTTCCTTAATTTTCTCTGGTAGAGTATTATAACCTTTCATCTCACAAGAGATAATTTTAAGATTTTTATTATGAGTTAAGTCTACTAATTTTTCTTTATCACGAACAATAGCATACACTTCAATATTGTTATTAAGAAGATATTTTGTTAGAGCTTTACCGATAAAACCACTTGCTCCAGTAATAATTACTTTTTGCATAAAAATATCCTAACAGTTCATAGGGCTGTCTGCTAACGTAGGAGCATGTAGATCTTTATTAGAAAGAATTGGATTTTCTATACCCCAATCGATATTAAGTTCAGGATCATTCCATAAAATTGCTCCATCAAATCCAGATGCATAATACTCATCCATTTTATAGAATACTTCTGTATTATCCTCTAAAGTAATAAAAGCATGTCTAAAACCTTTAGGAATAAAAACTTGTTTTCTATTGTCAGATGATATTTCATGGACAATATATTGTTTATAAGTTGGAGAGTTTTTTCGCAAATCAACAACATCTAAAATCTTTCCTTTTAAAACTCTAATAATTTTTGCTTGTGAAAAAGGATGATTTTGATAATGTATTCCTATCAAAGTACCTTTTTTACTATTAAGTACAACATAATCTTGAACAAAAATATTATATATACCTTTTGATGAGAGAGTCTTATAAGAATAAGATTCAGCAGCAAAACCTCTGATATCCTCAAAATATGTTGGCTCAAGAATTTTTACGCCTTCTAATGTACATTTTGTTATGTTCATTTATTACCTCGTATGATGGTTTTAGTAGTATAATATCTGCTCAATAGCAACACTTTGTTGTTGTATTTGTTCAAAACTTTGTTGTTGTATTGCTGTATCATGGATACAACGATAAAAATAATCAATAGAATGATAAAATTGATCATCAGGTTCTATAGAGATTATTTGTTCATCATTACCCTTTTTAATAATAATAGTAGGCGAAAAGTTATCTGGTGCTGTGAAAATCCTATCTGTTTTTATCGTTCCTAGACTTCCCCAAATTTCTATATCACACTTATAAGCATTATCCATTCCAAAAGAGACTTTTGCGATTTCATTATTGTCGTTTTCTAGAATAGCCGTTCCGTAAAGATCAATATCATAACCATGAGGATATTTGAGAGATGAATAGCTTAATGTTGCACTATCACCCAACAAATATAAAGCTAATCTAATAGGGTATCCACTACAATCTAACAAAGATCCTCCACCAAGAGATTTGTTATAACGAAAATCATCTTCTCCACGTTTTGGAAAACCAAAATCAATCCTATATTCTCGAATTTCACCAATAATATTATCATTGAGAAGTTGTCGAATAGTCGTTAATTGACGATGAAAGATAAACATATAGTTTTCGTGTAAAGCAAGATGATTTTTTTGTGCAATGGAGATTAATTCCTTTGTGTGGATTAATTGAGTAGTAAAAGGCTTTTCTAAAAGGACATGCGCTTCTAATTGCACTGTTGGTCCAAGCTCAACCATATCCATTACACCAATTTCAGGAAATAGTTTGACTAAAAAATGCCACCGATCTTGTATTTCTGTGACAAACAATCCAAAGGTAGCAATACCATTAGCTTCAAAAAGAGGCTGAGTCCATTTTTTGACTTCTCTTCCTTCAATTTCTATATGGCAAAAAATACATTTGAAAGGATAAGGATTTGAGCAGATAAACTCATTATCTACCATTGACCAATGTTGTAGTTGGTGGAGAGAATGTAATTCTATAGTTTGCTTAGCAAACATTTTATAATTATTGATTTTTTGATAAATTTGAGGGAGAAAATTTTGTGGACTCGGTGTAAAAATCGATGTAAATAATGATTGTGTAGGAAAATTATTACGAATTTCTTCTAACTTAGAAGATGAAAAACAACCCATAGAAAATGGAATACAAGATAAAATTGTCCTTGTATCCATATTAACAAGATTATCAATTTCCATTAGTTTTTTTAGTTGTCCAACCGTAACCCATCTAAAGTTAGGAAGGACTTCAAGATCTTCATCAAGATGAATTATAATATTACGATTTCGTTTTTTATAAAATGTTGATTTTCTCTACTACTTGTTTTTTGCCCTAAGATAACTTTATAGCCTTGTTCCCATTGTTTAATAAATTTTGGTAATAATTGAGGAGGATCTTGTAAATCTCCAAATACCATAAAAGTCGCATCTCCTGAAGTTTCTAAAAAAGAAGCAAATACATTTCTAGTATAACCAAAATTTTTAACGTTCAAAACTGCTTTAACTTTTTTATCAGAAGCACATATATTTTCGATCTCTGCTCTTGTATTATCTGGAGAATAGTCATCAACAAAAATCAATTCATAATCATATTGAGATAATTCATTTTGAAATAATTCACTAATAATAGCATGCATCGTATGGACACTTTTTTCTTCATTATAACAAGGCACAACTATACTTATCTTTTTTTCACAATTCCTACTTAACTACTTTATTTAGGGTATATTTTTTATAATATCAAGCCATTTGTGTGACATTTACATACGTGTCTCAAGTATATAATATATTATATTGTGTCAAGAGTTTTATAGTAATTCCTTGAGTAATACAGAGTATGATATTCTATTTTACAGTTATGGATACCAAAAAGACTACTTTACAGTTTCACAACTTATTAAAATGCAAGCACCAATTATATATCCTTAATATATTATCTAAATAAAGAATATTATATTACGAAATGTACGCATCTTAGAGATAAATGAAATATGAATCAAGGTTATTGCTTCTATACTTTTAATCATACTTTTGGTACAAGAATATTAAATAAGAATAAAGATATATTCATTTAGCCGGGTTATTCTGATTTCATTATCGCTGCTACACATTATATTAATCGCAGTAATAATGAAATCAGAGAGAAATTATTATCAAGATAACTTTTACATTGACAAAAAACATCATATCTATTATAATCATAGTATTACTTCTTAGTACTGGATGACGATACTATATGTATTTCCGTATGCAATTTCTTTGAAAGACATGTCGAGTTATGGTTTCCGTTTATTTTAGGTATGTTTTTATTATAAGGTGATAGAATAAATGGCATCAGGCATAATTGAGAGGTTATGGTTTCCGTTTATTTTAGGTATGTTTTTATTATAAGGTGATGTATATTAATTGGATGTTCTGACAGGAGCGGTTATGGTTTCCGTTTATTTTAGGTATGTTTTTATTATAAGGTGATGACAAAAATGGGACATTGTCCCAAAAGTTTGTTATGGTTTCCGTTTATTTTAGGTATGTTTTTATTATAAGGTGATATTGTATAAGCGAAGTTTGGCATCTATCTTGTTATGGTTTCCGTTTATTTTAGGTATGTTTTTATTATAAGGTGATTTACAAACCCTGTTCTGGAAGGGTCAACTGGTTATGGTTTCCGTTTATTTTAGGTATGTTTTTATTATAAGGTGATTGGAGATTCTGCCACATCTCCAAATACGAAGTTATGGTTTCCGTTTATTTTAGGTATGTTTTTATTATAAGGTGATATCTCGATATTTCTTATTCAATCCTGACATGTTATGGTTTCCGTTTATTTTAGGTATGTTTTTATTATAAGGTGATATTGTATAAGTGAAGTTTGGCATTTATCTTGTTATGGTTTCCGTTTATTTTAGGTATGTTTTTATTATAAGGTGATAAAAAGTTGGTGCTTTTCCCACCCGTTTTTGTTATGGTTTCCGTTTATTTTAGGTATGTTTTTATTATAAGGTGATTTACATTCCGGAATATTTTAATGTTTTGGGGTTATGGTTTCCGTTTATTTTAGGTATGTTTTTATTATAAGGTGATATAATTTATTTCATTTAATCCTAGAATTGCGTTATGGTTTCCGTTTATTTTAGGTATGTTTTTATTATAAGGTGATACATGGAACAAGGATTTACCAATGCGTACGGTTATGGTTTCCGTTTATTTTAGGTATGTTTTTATTATAAGGTGATAATTCATGCAATCCTTCGCTTTCTTTGTCGGTTATGGTTTCCGTTTATTTTAGGTATGTTTTTATTATAAGGTGATCATTAGTTATTTCAACGGTTGGAGAGTCGAGTTATGGTTTCCGTTTATTTTAGGTATGTTTTTATTATAAGGTGATGCTTAATTTTTGATATTTGGAAACAAAATAGTTATGGTTTCCGTTTATTTTAGGTATGTTTTTATTATAAGGTGATTTAATTCTACAAAAGGGGAAATTTCAGGAAGTTATGGTTTCCGTTTATTTTAGGTATGTTTTTATTATAAGGTGATGTTTCCAAATTTCAAAATGGTCGCAACCTGGTTATGGTTTCCGTTTATTTTAGGTATGTTTTTATTATAAGGTGATTTGGCGGAGTTGATCAACAGTCGAACCTTCGTTATGGTTTCCGTTTATTTTAGGTATGTTTTTATTATAAGGTGATTTAGCACAGATTTTATTTTGATTGAAAATAGTTATGGTTTCCGTTTATTTTAGGTATGTTTTTATTATAAGGTGATAATTATTTTGGAATACCGATGATTCAATTAGTTATGGTTTCCGTTTATTTTAGGTATGTTTTTATTATAAGGTGATTGAATTCTTGTCGCCTTCGTTCGCAAAAGGGTTATGGTTTCCGTTTATTTTAGGTATGTTTTTATTATAAGGTGATATAAATTCTTCACTTAAATTTTGATACATTGTTATGGTTTCCGTTTATTTTAGGTATGTTTTTATTATAAGGTGATATGGAATTTCTGAATTATCAGAAAAATTGCGTTATGGTTTCCGTTTATTTTAGGTATGTTTTTATTATAAGGTGATAGATTGAAGTTCGTTTGTGAAGGCTTGTTTGTTATGGTTTCCGTTTATTTTAGGTATGTTTTTATTATAAGGTGATTAGAAGCAGCGGAATTAGAGATTTTATCTGGTTATGGTTTCCGTTTATTTTAGGTATGTTTTTATTATAAGGTGATGTTAAAAGCAGGTGATAGCAGAGGGTGAAGGTTATGGTTTCCGTTTATTTTAGGTATGTTTTTATTATAAGGTGATTAAAATTATATCGTTCGAATCGGGAAAGAAGTTATGGTTTCCGTTTATTTTAGGTATGTTTTTATTATAAGGTGATAGACTCTCTTTATAATATGAAACAATAACGGTTTACACCAAAATCACTTTAAAAAAAACGAGCCGGATTTGAGAGTTTTCTCTCTAAATCCGGCTCGTTTTTTTATCTTAAAAGAAAAGTAATTCCTCACAATTTTGATGCTCTTTATTTTCTTCAAATTTAGAACTATTTATCATTTCTTGCATATTTTGAAATTGTCGATCGGTAATAGGTAATGTTCTAATAGATCCTTGTGGCGGAATCATAAATTCCAAACGTTTTCTATGTTTTTCCAAACGGATCCAATCACCACAAGGACGTGCATACACAGAAAATTGAATCATAATATAACCATCTTTAAGCAAAGCTTTCCGAAAATGAGTTGCTCGTTTTCGTTCTGATTTTGTTGTTACTGGTAAATCAAATAATACAAATAACCACATAGGCCTATTTCCTAAAACACTCATTTTTCTTCTTTCCAATCATGAGGTAATAATAAGAATTGAGGATTTTTTTCTTCTAACGCTCTAATAAAAGAATAACAAATAGCCCGACAAGCTGCTGGAAATTTAATCCACCTATCTTCAATTCGTAATTGATAAGTAAATATTTTTTGTAATTCTAGTCTTATCTCTCTTGATAATTGTTCATCATTACTCGTATAAAAATAATCTAAATACTGATATACATGATAATCAACAATAGGACGAAATGTTTCTATCAAATCATCTGCTAAATTAAAAGCATTTACTTTTGAAATATGGTGAATACCAAGATAAGGTAAAAGACCACTTGTAATAATATGTCTTGTCAAAATAGCTCTTGCTAAAGCATACCCATAATTCAATCCAGCATTGATAAGAGAAATTTCTTTATCATAATATTGTTGTCGTACAAATTTATTTTCTACAGCCTCAAAGAGACGTCGAAAATAAAAAGCACTACTTGATCCTTCGAGATGAGACGCATCTCCTGACTGTACTTTTTTGCTATTAGCAATAAGATCCTCAAAATGTTCTACTTTTAATTTTTTTAATACAAGAGCTTGATTAAGAATTTTTTGCGTAATAATCCTCTGCCAGCAACGTTTTTTCAAAGGTTCACTAGCTGATAATTGAATTTGTAAAACATTTAATTTTTGGTATTGTCCCCAAAATGAAACCAAAATACCACTAGCTTGATATTTAGGATTTGTTGTCACAAGCATAACTCCATCCTCAGCTAAACGATTTAGCAAAGGATGGGTAATCTCAATTTGTTGATTTTCTAATAAAACACATTCAAGATCCTCAATAGGGACTATTTTTTCATTATCTTGTGTCTTAAAAACTAATTGATTATCTCGAAGTGAAAGTTTGCCTGGATTGTCTATCGTTAAAACTCTCCAACCCATATTCATTCCTTAATTTTTATTTTTCTTCCACTTTTCTTGCTGTTCTTTTAAAGTTAAACGTTTTTCTTCCGGAAATTCTGTACTTGCAATAAAATGTTTCTTCCCTAAAATATCAACATGATATTTAGTAATTTTTTTCATTTTAGAAATAGTAACATGATACTTGCTTTGTTTATCAACTTCAATCATTGTTATTCTTGAACTAGAAACATTAGTATTCCAATATGCTTCAAAATAAGTCACATTTTTATTATATTCTTTTTCCACACATCCATTAGAAAAAGGTATATCACTATCAAAAGCTAAATAATCATTCTTATAAATAGAAAACATAAATTCATAAGAATCATTTACCTGTGGTAATCCGTTATAATGAAACACATATACCGGAATAGTTTCAAATTTACCTTTTTCATTTCTAAATAAATCCAATCGCACTAAAGATCCTGAGTCAACAGCGGCTTTTCTTCTTTCCGAACTCATATTAGAAAGAATAAGATTACTACTGGCACTATCAGAAACTTTAATTTTTCGAATTTTTGGTATTATTTTTTCAGAACCATCGTATTTAGATTTATCATTGGTTGGCATAAGTGGCGCATTTTCATTACTAAAAGCCTTTCCCATATCCCAATTGAATTGCTTAGCATGATTTAAAATAGTATCGTATACACGCCGATTTCTTTCTAAATCAATCATATCATTAAATATGTTTGTAATTTTCTTTTCATCTTTTTCTGCAATTTCATGAAGTTTAATCGTTTTGAAAACATTACCATCTTGACGTTTTGATTTAATTGTTTCTTTATGAACAGATCCTGTGACTTTACGTTTACCCATACGAGAAACAAAAACATTATTTTCCACATAATAACGAGCATCAGTACTAAATGTCTCCCAAGGCTGTGAAATATCAAATCCAAATCGACGAATATTATGTTCAATATTATCCTTTGGGTTTATTCCTTTATTTTTATACTGTGATGCAGTAGTAATTTTTTGTTCAAATGTTTTAATCATATCTCCAGCACCTGCAATCAATAAAGCATCAAGTGCATGATGTTTATGAGATTCTTGCCTGTCTTTATTTCCCATTTGCCAAATTTTTCGAAGAGTTGTTGTTGCTCGACCGGCTAAAGTTTGAACATAACCCCATTTTTGATCTTTTGGACGAATATGCTTATCAATGTGATTTGCTAAAGCTTTAGAGATATAACGAGTATCATTAAGATGTCGACTTCTATATTCTCTAGCTTTTTCTTCATTGAAATTTTCTAATAATAGACGCTCTTTTTTTTCATAACGAATTTTTTTAGTATTTTTCACCCAAACTTTATAATCCTCAATTTTGTTTTTACTTTGCATATATTCAAAGGCAGTTTTGTTTCCTTTATGTTGATTTTCTGAAGCAAAAACTAACACTTTATTCATCAAACTATCATCACCAGATCTTGATAATGGTAAGATATGATCAATTTCAACATAATTATTTTGTAAATCTCCAATTGCAATGATTTCATTAGAATACATGCACTTTTCATCCTGCTCTTTCCACAGACGGTACATAATTGAATCGAAGATTCCTAATTTTTGACATTCATTCCAATAGTCTTCATTCTTTGACTGATTTTGTTTCATTGATTCTTCTAACTTTCTACGTTCATCCTTGCTTTTTCCAAGGTCGCGTGCCAATTCAATATTAATTTGCTTTGGTGTTCCATAAACAGAAATTAGTTTATTAATCAATAATCTAGCTTGATTAAGGGTACGTTTAACAACTGGATTAGTGAAATCATGTTCATTAAATTCGGGAAGAAATTTAGTTCCACTGGATTCTCTATTATTAAATTTACCTTGATAAACCTTCTCTAGAGCTTTATCATAGGTAAGAATTTCTTCTTGTTCAAAATAAGGTTGCATGTGCCACATTGCCTGTAAACTATGACCCATAGTACCGTCAAAAGAAAGCCTATCAAATAAATTTTCCCAAGTTTCTTGATCCCATTTCAAATTCAAAATCAGTTCTTTAATAATAGGATCCATTACACCTGAAAAATGATGATCGTAATTAAGATTTTTAAATTCTTTAAGATAAGCAATTACATAAATAATACTATCCATTGTATGAACATCATTTTTAATTTGATTCCACTTATTTTCATCAATTTCGCAAAGTGCATTTTTTAATTTGGTATAAGATGAAAATGTAAGAGATGCAACAAGCTTTTTCATTTCCAAATTCATCCCATAAATAGTTGTTTTTTTATCTTTTTTACCTTCTTTAGTCGCTTTATCTTCTATGAAAGAATACACGCCTATAATATTTTTAATTTGCACTTCTGTTGGGATTTTGCCGTCATTAGCTTTCTCATAAGCAAATTCAATCAATTCTTTTCGCTTTTCAAGAGATAATAACTCGTAAGAGGAGTCATCATTTTGTTTAAATTTCAAATTATTCAGGTCATTCCATGCACGAAATAAAGAGGAACTTACAGCGTCTTTGGGAGCCCTTCTATAATTTGTTTCAAGCTCACATGTACCAACAGCACTTTCAAAAGACGGTAAACCTTTTCGATAAACAAAAATATCTATTAGTTCTTTTCTAAAAGAATCATTAATTTTTGAATTTCCTTTTTCTTTTTGAATATCTAGTATTAAATTCAACTCTTTTTCGTTAAGATCTTGTTTGATCAAATGAGTATAATTACCAAATTTGTTTCGGATATTTTGATGATTCATACCGTAAGTATTATATAAATATTCTGCAATCGTTCGAAATCCACTTTCTTGAAAATCATTTTCAAGAACTTGCATATCTTTATTTGCTTTTTGTAATTCTACATCTTCTGAAAGAATTTCCTTACGAGAAGATTTAAAACCACGTGCTTTAGTAATATGATAGAGAATACGAGCCAGATCTTGATCTATTAACTTTTCATCAAGCCCTTTTAATCGCAGTTCCCAAATATTACCTTCATAAGGTGATTGAACATCTCTATTTTGTGTAATAAAGTTATATTGTTTTAATAATCCAATAATCTTTTTCAAACGAACAGATCTACGAAAAAGTCGACGCCGTGTCAAACGAGCTGTACGACGTGGTTTTGCCAAAGACTCTTTTGTCTTAGGATCTTCTGCCGCATCAAAAATACGAACACCCGCATCAACAATTTCATTTTTCTCATGATTTATACAAGCCCAACCAATAGAATTTGTTCCTAAATCCAACCCTAAAACATATTTATCTCGCATAATAGCATCCTCTTACTCTTATTATTTTACTTATCTATTGACATTATTTAATTTATATTGTATAATTTTATTACCTAAAATAACCCGATTCCATAATAAGATTACTTATTGTAAATCGTATTTAGCCCCTTTAATGGGGCATTTTTTAATTAATCATATAAACTTTATTGTTATATTGTTATATTGTTATATTATATTGTTATATATTTATTTTTCGGTCAAATTCTACCTTAATTAAGTATTAGTATAGATTTAAATGATAAATTTTAAGAATTTATTGAGAAGGCAAAATCATCGATTAGATAAGTATGAGAATAAACAACTAATTTATCTTAACTTTTAAGTTAAAATCCTTATTAATATTATTATTTTAATTATCTATT
>JBOFEA010000004.1:0-466243 GCA_051647535.1 Brevinemataceae bacterium | reverse complement strand
GCTTTTCTTTCCTCAATCTCAAAATAATAATAGATATTCTTCATTTATCCAATTCTACTATCATCTCCGACATCGAGCTTTTATTATAATACATTCATTTTAATTTGTCAACTGTTTTTTTATCTTTTTTTATCTTTTTCAAATGATAATTTTATATAATAAAAAACAAAATAAATCTCTCTCAAAAACCAAGAAAGATCAAATAATAAATGACAAATCTTGCTAATCAAAATACCCAATTGCTTAAGTTGTGATGTTAGTATAACTTATTTTTTATGATTTTGTCAATCTTTTTTTTATCTTTTTTAATTTTTTACATACATATTTTTTATTATTTTTACTTAATACAATTCCAGTGTTTTTAAATCAAATTCTTCTTCTCTTCCTGTAAACATATTTTTTCGCTTAACTATTCCCCGAATTAATTCCGGTTCACCACAAATCCACACATAATTAATATGGGCTTTATCTGCATAACTTAACTGTTTTCCAAGCGGCTTGCTAATGTCAGGATAAATTTCTATCAATATTTGCTTATCCTTTTCTAATATAACAGAATTTAACCACTGTTTCTCTCTTATATTATTAAATTTTTCTATATCAAAAAATGCATTTTTCTCTATCATTCCTACAATCTTTTCCAACGAATTCCGTGAATCAGCATTACTTTCCGACGTCCCTATCAAACTTTCCAACATATAAATCTCTTTAACAAACATATTCTGCATTTTTTTCAATTGATTAAATACTCTATGGAATAACACTAATGATACTCCCTTATCTACAGCAATCATATGTTTTTCCACTATCAAATCACTGTTATTCAACAAACCATGATTCTTTAAAAATAATTCAAACGTCACATCGCCAATCGCAAAACCTATCCCCGGAACATCTTCCCCTTTGCTGAATAAACCAAGTAAAGAATCATAACGCCCACCACCAAATAACGCCCTTATATTTGCCGGATCTTTGTCATAAGCCTCAAATACCAACCCCGTATAATACGCCAATCCCCTTACTACTGAAAAATCAAATTTTAAGGGATTATTTTTCCCGAAAATTTCCTTTCCTAATTCTAACACTTGTTTTAATTCTTGCGCAACAATTGAATTTGGTACTAATTCTATATTTTGATCCAAATCCTGTCCCAGTACTGTTAATAATTTTTCAATCTGAACTTTTGTAATACCTGAAGTTAATAACAGTTCAACAAACTTTTCTTTTTCCAGCTTGTCTTTTTTATCCAAAATCTTCATTACAATTTCTTGATTTTCATCCGAAACACCAAGATAATCTCTTAATACATCACTGATAAACCCTCGATGATTAATCCGTATTTCATACATTTCCGAATTAGCACCAAATACATCAAAAATTCCCTTTGCTGTTTTCAAAATCTCAAAATCAGCACTTACTCCCTTCACACCGATTAAATCTACATTAATTTGTACAAATTCTCGAAGGCGACCTTTCTGAGGACGTTCATAACGCATAAAATTTTCGATGGAATACCACCGCTGAATAGGTGCCAAATCATTTTTTTTGGCTGCAAACATTCTAGCAATAGTAGGCGTCAATTCAGGCCGAACAGCCACTTTCCTATCACCTTTATCGGTAAATACATATAATTGACGCTCTGCAATTTCTTCTCCGCTTTTCGCCGCATAAATTTCAAAACTTTCCAATAACGGCCCTGAAATTTTCTCATAAGCAAAATATTCTAATGTTTCTTCTATTAAATGAAACATTTGTTTTCTGAAACGCATCTCTTTAGGATAAAAATCTCTTGTTCCAGGATATGAATTAGTTGATAATTTGGTACTCATTAATTCTCTCTTTTTACTTTTAATTTGATTCCGTCTACAGAATCTACAGAAACCCATATATTAACAGGAATTATTTCATTATTAAGACTTTCCGCCAAAAATACAATACCATTATATTTAACTTTTCCTGTATTTAATTTATGATTAATTTCTTCCACAACCATTACTTCACTGCCTGCCAAAGCATCTACTCCAAACTTCGAACGTTCGGTATTTTGAAGCACTATCGGCCGAACTAATTTAATAAATAAAAACGATAATAAAAAAAATATTCCTGCTAAAAACCATTTAAAAGGAAAGATATAAGACAGCAGTGCCACAGACACCGCAGCTAAGGAAATAAAAATCAACACTGTTGCCGGTGTTATAATTTCCAAAACCAACAACACTAACGCAAGAATCCACCAAAAATTAGGAGAAAACCATTCAGGCATCATACACTCCTGTTATTTATTATTATATCATTGTAATTTTCAAAACATAATAATATAATACATAATATAATAATAGAAAGAGTTTACATAATTATAAAAAAAACTTATAATGATATCTCTTTCTTACATATTTGTTTTTATATTTTAACTATAAAATAAAAAGTTTAAATTAAAAAGAGGATTTATTATGAAAAATATTATTTTTATTATTCTTCTGCATAGCATAACTTGGGGAATGTCAGGTGCTCCTGTTTTTACACCGGATGAAGAAGCTACTCAATACGCTAAAACAGCACAAGAACCTATGCAAATACCGGCTGAAAGCGAACTCGAAATCGATCAAGCAAACAAACTAAATTCCCGTGTTAAAACAGGCGACCAATCCGATATTGACAAATTCAATGCATCAACATCGGAAAGCATGTCAAATTCGGCATTTACTCCTCGTCCGTTTGACAATAGAACAAACAGCTACTGGCTTGATCCGAATTACCAATTCGGACCCGGATCAGTTAATGATTTCGGAGGAGATCCAAATGCCGAAGAAATGCTACAGCCTTTTGTGTACTAACAAACATTTTACTTATTCAATGATTTACGTTTCAATACTTGAACATAGATAAAAAATCCTACCGCCGCAGCAATTGCTGCGGCTATTAGTATACGTGAATACCAAAACCCTGCAACAGGACGATCATAAAATAATGTTAATTGTTGAGTATTTTTGGGAATATATACATACTGCTGAATACCGTTTGCTCGATGAATACCTACTTGCTCGCCATCCAATTCAGCCTTCCAGCCTTTATCAAATAAATCTCCAAAATATAGTACCTTATCTTCTTCAAATCCCAATTTAATTTCATAAGCGTTATAATTTTTTCTTATTACTTCAGCTTCCAGCGGAGGTTTAGGAAGAAGAGCCGGATTAATTTCTATACCGGACTGCTCGACAGGAAGAACAAATTGATCCATATTCTGAAGTGCAAACGTAAATTCTTGAAAAAGTTCATAATCAACAGTTGATTTAACATTATTAAATATAGCAAAACGCGGAAGAACATTATTTAATTCAAAAATTTTAACGGTATTACCAAATCTGGTTTGTAAATTAGTCACATATACCGTATCACGAGCCAATTCATTTTGAAAATTTTCTTCTATTTCCTTACCGACAATTAAATACTTCACATTACCGGCAAACCACACACGTTTATTTAATTCCCAAATATCAGAATACGACTGATAAACAGGCACTGAATCGTAAGCACTTTTGAAAAATTGATAATATCCGTCATCAATACGTGAAATAGGAATACGACCAAACATATTAATATCAAAATAAGGAAAAGCATATGTTAAATCGTAATTATTCTCTGCATATAATGCCTGCTCAATTACAAAACCCATAGGAGCAGGAGATCCGGTAAGATTAGGAATAAACAAACTTCCGGATGCTCGATACAATGGAGAAAGATTTTGTTCAAGAAATTGAATTAACGCAGTCCGTGGATAATATTCCTTTTCGTCAACATAAGTTTTTGCAATAAAAATTCTATTGGAAGAATATAAATTAAATATTGTAAATAATATAACTAATGAAGGTAGAAATCGAGACATTTTAGGTTTCATATACATACCGATACAAACTGCAGCAGATACAGCAAATGAAAAAGCCATCACTAATACTGAATTAACACGACCTGATAATGCTGCATCTATTATTTTTCTATCGGATCGACCCAATACTTTTCTGATAGGAGCTGCATCTCCTCCGCCAGAGACAATCAAACTAATAAGCCAAATAATTGATACTGCAGCTGCTGCTGTTAGAAAAACACATACAATTTTAGTAATTTTTTTATCATTATTTTGAAATGATGTTTTGACAAAATCCAATCCCATTGCAGCTACAACGCTCCAACACAATCCGGTAATACTTAGAAATTTTGCAGGAACACGAAGTTTGCTCATGCCGGGAATAGAGTACCAAAGCCAAAAAAATGGCGTTCCGGGGAAGTATTTTCCAAAGGATAACAGCAATGCAAGTAGCCCGGCAATAAAAAAGAATTTATACGTACTGTTTTTCAATCGAAGCATTAACACAGCAGATAATACAGTAAGAAGAAGCATAAAAAATCCAAGCGAATCGGTATTACCTGCTAAGGGTTTTTGACCATAATAAGGAACTTCCGGATCAGAAGTAATCAATCCGTGAAAACCAAATGCAAATGTATCCAACAATTCAGAAGGAGGAAAAGACCATGAAGTTGCAAATTCCCAAGATCCCGGATTAGAGAGAAATTCCGAATTTGACCAAAATACCAGCGTTGACGCAAATATACTTATCCCTACTACCGCAGTTAATACAAGAAGACTTAATTTCTTTTTAAAAAGCTGGAGAGTAAAAAATTTTCTTTCTTTAAAAGAAATAGTGTTTGTATTAAATAATAAAAAAACAACCCATGCAACCGCCAAAACAGATCCGTAAATTCCACGCTGTGGTTCCCCTATCATCATCCATGCAAAAAAGATCCCACCCCACACTGCTGCAAGCACGCGAAGCAAAGAAGATTTGGTTTTTCCATCTAATATCACACTGATACAAAGAAGAAGACCGGGAGTCATAGGAATTGCTTCCAATGCAAGCGCATGTCCACTGTATACCAAAGATAACACATGGGGGAGAAACGTATAAGACAAAGATCCAAAAATAGAAGACATAGGAGAAATATCCAATCGTCTTAACAAGTTAAAAACTATAAATCCCGACAACAACAACGCCAATACATACACAAATACCACTTGTGTTTTACCGGTAAATTGAAGAATTGTATTATAAAAATCAGGATTAGGAATATTAAAAATAAATCCCAGCCAATAATTAGGAATAAAATGATAGCCTTGATGAGATAATAAAGATCTTAGCAAAACCTGCCGCATTGAAATATTATCATCAACACCTTGAAGTACCAATCCCATAAAACTTTCACGAAACAATAATGCTGTCAATCCAACTAGTAGTACAGAAAGCAAAATATAATACCTTGAAATACTTATTGATTTCATATTTAAATTCCTTAAAAAATATTTTATAAAAACAAAGATTGATACAAATGAGAAAAATTTTTACTATAGACGATTTTATTATTTTCGATAAATACCAATGCTGCAATTTTATCTTTAAACCAAAGAGTATGAATTCCACAGCTGTCGGGAAAAGAAGTAAAATCTTCTTTCTTTAATGGTTTCCCTGTATACAAATGTTCAAAAGCACCATCCCATTTGAGAGAAGGAAGAAAACTTAATGCATTTTCAGAAGAAATCATCTTTTCTCTCCAAGAATCCGCAAGCTTATCCAATGAGAGAGTTTGGTCAAGTGTGATACCACCGGAAGATATACGTTGAAGAAAACTTAAATGACCAACCGTACCAAGATTTCGAGCAAGATCTTCGCCCAAAGAACGAATATAAGTACCGGATCCGCATTCAATAACGGCTGAAATCACTTGTGATTCGGGATGATATTCAATTTTATCCCAAGAATAAACATGGACTTCCCGAGGTGAAATAGCAACTTCTTTACCCTCACGGGCTAATTGATATGCCCGAGTACCGTTTACTTTAAGGGCAGAAAATTTAGGAGGAGTTTGCAAAATTTTTCCAGTTAATGATTTTGTATTCATAACTATTGTTTCCAAAGAATAAGAACCTACAGGCATGTGATCGACAACACATCCTTCTTTGTCTCCGGTATCAGTTGATGTACCAAGCTGAATCCATGTTTTGTAAGATTTAGGAAGATGAAGAAGAGCATCGAACAATCCGGTTGCATTCCCCAGCAAAACAAGAAGTACACCTTCAGCCATCGGATCCAATGTTCCTCCATGACCAATTTTTTTTATCCCGGTTATTCTTTTTACCGCACGAACAACATCGAAAGAAGTCATTCCTGAGGGCTTGTTAACTCCCAATATACCAAATTCCATAGTTCCACCTTTAATATTATATTATAAAAGAAAGCTTAAAAAAACTCAATAGATAATACATATGAAGCTTTTATTGAGATTTTTAAATAAACCAAATATAATGAAAGATAGCATATATAAATAATTTATTATATTCGAGGTACCGATGCCTTCCGAACATATTATTTCCAGAATCAAAAATATAGAAGCCCGTATCACTGAAATCCAAAAATTAAGCGGACCTTCCAAAAAATCAATACAAAAAGAAAATAGTTCTCAAAATAATAATCAAACAAATTTTTCAAACATTTTAAAAGAAGTAATGTCAGCACGTATGGATTCGGATTTGAATGTCATGAGTGATAATACATTAAAAAATACTACTCCCAGTAGTTTGGCAGACAATAAAGTTGATACATTATTAAAAGAATACATTAAAAATGGTGCTATGCCTTCAGCTCAACCAAAACCATACCTATCCAAACAAACCAATCCCGAAACATGGGATAATATTATCAAAGCGGCATCTCAAGAATTTAATATAGATAAAGAATTAATTCATTCCGTAATCAAAACTGAATCATTGTATAATCCCTCTGCAGTTTCACGAGCAGGAGCTAAAGGATTGATGCAGCTAATGCCGGAAACCGCTCAAGACTTAGGGATTACAGATATTTTTGATCCCGAACAAAATATTTACGGCGGTACCAAATATCTCCGTCAAATGCTTGACAAGTATCAAGGTAATTTAGTCAAAGCACTTGCTGCTTATAACGCTGGTCCTGCTGCTGTAGATAGAAATAACGGTGTACCACCTTACAAAGAAACTCAGGAATATATTCCTAAAGTACTAAATGATTATTACCACTTAAAACAAGAAAACAGATAATGTATATCAGGAGAATGAAATGAATGCATGGATAAGAGTCTTTTTGTTGCTACTTGTTAACATTTTTATTGCAGGACTTGGATTATATGTTTTTGATTTTATGCAGATTATTGATTACAGAACTGTTCTTGATAATATGCAGATTCAACCGCTAAAACAGCCTGTAAAAATTGAAGATAAGAATTTATTGGAAAGAGAAGAATTAAATAAAAAATGGGAACTTTTGGCAATTAAAGAAGCCGACGTTTCCAACCAAAACAACAGTATTGAAAGCAATCTTGTTGCAATAAAAACAGATCAAAATGCATTATTGGAAGCTAAAGAATCTTTCGCTAATGAACAAGCATTGGAAGTTTTAAAAAAAGAAGAACAAAATTCTTATAATATTAAAATTACAGAAGTTGCACGCCAAATATCCGGTATGCCTCCACAAGATGCGGCTGCTTTACTGAATCTTCAAGACGATCAACAAGTAGCTGATATTTTAAAAAAACTTGAAGAAACTGCAGTATTAAACAATCAAGGTTCAATCGTACCATATTTGCTTACCCTTATGGAACGTGAAAAAGCAGCAAGAATACAATCCTTGATGCTTTCAACAGATCCTTATGAGACATCATCTTTATAAATATATTTAAACTTTGTATTCTTCCTTATATTATAATATTATATTTTTTTATTTATTATATTAATATATGTTGAATCCTACGATGTTTTAAAATACTCTTCGAACCAATGCCAATAATTGGTTAATTCTTTCTTGGCTTCCAGCTTCCACAATAAGACGTACCACAGGCTCTGTATTGGAAGTACGAAGATGAATCCAAGCACCATCACTTAAATCCAAGCGAAGACCATCTTCTTCATTAATTTGTGCTTCAGGAAAAATTTCTTTAATACGAATAAAAATTTCTTCTAATCCGCCTTTAATATCAAATTTTTCTTTTTTCATTATGACCGAATCAAGCTCCGAAACAATTTGAGACAATGGTTTGTTATTTCTTGCAATAAGCTCCAATATCAATGCCATCCCAACCAAAGAATCCCTTGCAGTATTCACCTTTGGATAAATAACTCCGCCATTTCCTTCAATACCGTAAAAAGATCCTGTTTCAGCAATTTTTTTGACAACGTTCGCTTCACCGACTTTTGAACGAAAAGTTTTCCCGCCGAATCGCTCATTAAGCCTCTGCCCAGAGATAGAAGTACTCATATTCAATACAATATCTCCTTTTTCTCCACGTTGGAAAAGATCATACAAAGCCAAAACCGGTGTCATTTCTTCACTAAGAACATTTCCCAATTCATCCGCAACAACCAAACGATCAGCATCAGGATCCTGCGCAAACGAAACATCAACATGATATTTGCTAATCAGTTCAGGCAAATGAACTAAATGTTCCGGTGTCGGTTCTGCAGGCCTTTCAAAATGACCATGAGGCTCATTATGCACATAATAAGCCTGTATCCCTAATTTCTCAAAAAGCATTTTTGACGCTTCATACCCCGAACAATTAACCGGATCAAGAAGTACCTTCAATGTAGATTTGGCTATTAACTCTTTATCAACCGCATTGACAACTGCGACTATATGCTTTTCTAAAACCGTATTCTCTTTAGTATATACCCCTACTTCCTGCCATCTCGGCATAGGCATAGGATTTGCAATATATTTATTGATGATTTCCAAATCGAACTCGTCTGTAAAAACACCGCCTTTTTTAACAAATTTGAATGCATTCCATTCTAAAGGATTATGTGACGCCGAAAGCATAATACCAGCATCAAATCCGCATTCACGCACCCCAAATAAAATTGTTGGTGTAGGTACCATACCGGCATCCGTGACATCAAGCCCCATCATATTCATCACAGAAGCTGTAAATCTTAACAACACATCTCCTGTCGGACGTCCGTCAAAACCAATTAACACTTTCTGACCCTTGTTCTCTCTAACATAAGCCGCAAAAGCAACGGCATACTTAAATATCGCATT
Source organism: Brevinemataceae bacterium (assembly GCA_051647535.1). Classification (GTDB taxonomy): domain Bacteria; phylum Spirochaetota; class Brevinematia; order Brevinematales; family Brevinemataceae; genus Brevinema_A. Next base: position 457,127 of record JBOFEA010000004.1, on the reverse strand, counting down.
CATATCCAAACCGGATCCCCATATACCACGAATACCAGAAACACTTACCTTCAAACTCATGACAAATTCCTTTTTATAATTTTATAATTTGTTTTATATCAAATGACTCTCTAAATATTCTTAGTACACAATCAACACACCACAAATACAACTTCTGTATTACGATTTTGTATTACAAAATTAGTGTTCTCTATCATTGAACATTCTTTTTGTAATCTCATCTACTGTTTTTTCTTCATTTCTTTGTTGATAAAGTTTAAACTTATCCCATTCACGTTCTTTTAGAATTTCTAGAGAACGTTTGTCTTGACGGGATTTTAAATATTTACTCTTTTCTTCTTCCATTTTTTGTCTTTTCTTCTCAATATCCACATCTAATGAACGAGATAACGTATCAGCATGGGAACACATCATATCAATCATTCGAAGCTGTACTGCTGAAATATTCTTTGAGATAATACAATCCTCAACAGTCTGTCGTGCAACTAAAGCTTTATCTAAAATATCTTTCTTTTTTTGAACAAGATGCTGATACTCAGAAGAGACCGATAACAATTTTAATTTCTGCTCTTCTTCAAGACGAGTTCTGATATCTAAAATTCTTTGTAATTTAAAAGAAAATTTTTTCATAGTGTTAGATTATATCAGACTATAAAAAAAAAGTGAAATTTATTGACAATGAAGTAGAAAGTATGCTAATATAATGTATGATTATGAAAAATCTTATTTTTATTTTGTTCTCCGCTCATATTATTTTATCTGTTTTTGTTTATAAATTTCAAAAAATTTCTAATGTGCATATTATTAAATACTCAGGAAATTTCAGCATTGTTTATAACAATCCCAATAAAATTCCTGAAGATTTCAGAATTAATCAGCCTATTACTATCAAAACAATTGTAACCGAATTTATTACTCTTATCGAAAAAAAGTATATTTTCGGATACAAATCAATCATCTTATCTTCTGTCACTTACTTAATTTCACATCCACGAGCACCTCCGTTCGTTCAATACATCTTTTAACTTTATTTTACTTGTTAAAAATCTTAAATCAACCTGAATACTTTCAGCACTTAGAATTAAATAAAAAAAAAGGATTGATTTTATGGAAGATTTAAAAGCCATGTTTGAAAAACATAAACGTTCAATTTATACTGCAGGTTTTATTTTAGCAGGATTGGTTATTTTAAAAATTATTCTAGAAATTTTAGACGATATATTCGATTTCATTTTTTAATATTGAATTAATTTCCGTTTATTAATTTCTACAGAACATTTAAGGTTTATATTTGTGAGAAATAGAAAATTTAATTATCTATTATGGTTCGTTGTTCTATTCTCCATACAATTATATGCTGATGCTGACTACAAACTTTGGTTTTTGATGCCTTCGCATAAACAACCCGTAACAGGAACAATTGAAGTCAAAATCTATCCTCCACATATTCCTATAAATGTAATAGTATGGATCGAATCAAAACGTACCAAACAAATAGTATGGATGGGTGAATTGTCTGCTGTATATGATTATACTATTAATGTAGATACAACAAGATTTAATCCCGGTCCTTATGAAATTAACGCCCAATATTATTTTGATGATGACGAAGTTGAAGGTGATATTGATATATGGGTTAATGCACCATGAATAAATTAAGGAATAATCATGAGAAAATTTTTATTTTGTTTGCTGACTTTTATTTCATCATATAATTTATATGCAGATGATGATTTTATGTTTGTATCACCATCTTATAATCAGCAAATTACTAATCCGTTAGTGATTCAGATTGCACCTGCATATATGTACAAAAACGTAAAGGTATGGCTCAAACGTAAAAGCGAATTTATTGACTGGACAGTATGGAGAGGAAAGTTAACAAAAAAAAATAACTATACTCTTTTAGTAAATATTAGTAAATTTAAACCAGGCTTATATGAACTTAAAGCCAAATATTATCTCTACGGCGAGGATTATGAAAGTGAAATGGATATCTGGATTGACCCTTTTCAAAATCCTCCGCCTCCCATACCATATAATTAAAAACTAATATATAATAATTACTATTATATATTTCCAAAATTATTTTATTACAAGGATTTTATTATGAAAATTTTATTACAAACTTTATTAATTACTTTTTTAGCTTCTGCTAATATATTCGCTGACGATATTTGGTTTATCTCTCCTCAACCAGGTCAACCTGTGACAGGAAAATTAACTATTCAAATTCAACCTCCTTACCAACCAACAGATGTAAGAGTTTGGATTAAAGAAGACATGGGTCCAGATCGTCTCGTATGGAGTGGATCATTAACAGCTGCTAGAAACTACACTATGACTGTAGATACATCAAAGTTCAGACCTGGAAAATATGAATTAAAAGCAGAATACTATATCAACGGACAAGACTTTGACGGAGATATGGATTTCTGGATTAACGGGCCTGCTGGTACAGCTCCAGCTCCTGGTGGAAATGGAACAGGCAACCCTAATACAGGTACATACTACTAAAATAATCTCTTAAACAATTCTTAAACAAACAAAAAACTCTTAGTTTTATAAAAACTAAGAGTTTTTTGTTGCTGAATTTTATTTCCGATATTAACTTATATTATATAAATTAAAACCATACAATACAGGAGAATTTTCATGCAGGATTATTTAGCAGTTCTTTTTTTATTATCAGCAGCTTTGTGGACAGAACCACCAAAAATATTATTTCCTGAAAATAACAAAACAATCACATCCTATACTTTAAACTTGTTTGTAGAAGCCACACCCTTCGATGCTGAAAATAAACTTCGTGTACAATACCAAATATTTGAAAGAATTTCAGGAAAAATAATTACTAACGGTATTATCTCCGAACAGGAAAATTTCAGCACTTCATTCAATACTAAATCATGGAAAAATGGTGAATATTTAATGAAAGTGATATTTGTAGATAAACATACCAATAGTGTATCCCAAGCTTCTTGGCGTAATTTTGCTATAAAACAACAAAGCTAAGCAATGATATCTGCAATATTATAATCCGACATTAATTTAATAATCAAGGATGCAGAATTTTTGGCAGCTTCGGTAAAAAAGCCCGAGTATGTGTCTGCAGCGACACCGTCAGCTTTATCACTAATAGCTCGAATAACACAACAAGGAATTTGATTTTTATTAGCAATATGTGCAACAGAAGCACTTTCCATATCAACAGCATATGCATTAAAAAGTTGTTGAAGTTGTTCAATTTTTTCATGAGAAGCAACAAATTGATCCCCGCTTACAATCCGCCCTCGATAAACTTTACCGTTACCAAAAGATTCTTCAGCAATGCCAGCAACAATGGAAGATAACTGTTCATGAGATTGAAAAACAGACTGAGAATCATCAGGAATTTCTCCTAAAGCATATCCAATAGCAGTCGCATCAAAATCATGATAAAGAAAATCCGTTCCTATAACCACATCCCCTAACGATAAATAAGGTTGAACACCTCCAGCTACTCCTGTAAAAATAACTGCTTTCACACCTAATACATTCATTAATAATGCAGCTGAAAACGCGGATTGAACCTTTCCTATACCGGATTTGCACAATATAAGCTTTTGACCGTTGATTTCTCCATGGTAATAAATTTCGCCTCCAATACTCTGCTCCGAAACATTTTTCAAATGAGATTTAATCAATTCTATTTCTTCAGGCATTGCACCAATAACACCAAGCATATTATGCTCCTCTATTTTAATATTTTAACTTACCAGATATCAATATATAAAATTAATAATGCCGATATACTATTATTATAATATTTGTATAAAAATCGCAAGAGGACACAAAATGAAAAAATTATTAAGTACCCTAATGTTAATTTATACCGGCATATTTATATTAACAACACAAATTTTTGCAAATGATTCAGAATTATTTTATCAAAAATTACTTTATTATGCTCCTAAAACAATAGGTCTTACAGCTTTTCCTTCCATCAACAATACCAAATACCTTGGCGATTGTTCCGGATTTATTGCATTTTTATTTCACTTAGCCGGATTAAATTTCAAAAAATTATATGGTATCGGATCAAACGGCGTATCAGCAATTTGGGATGGATTGGAAAAACAGGGATTTATTATTAATACCAATATTCTACAACCAGGAGATATTGTTTTTTTTGACAATACGTATGACAAAAACAAAAATAATAAATGGGATGACGAATTATCACACATCGGTGTTGTTGAATCAGTTGATCAACACCATACTATTACATACCTACATTATGGAAGCAAAGGAGTGACAAGATCAAAAATGAATCTGCATTATCCTCAAATAAAAAGTAAAAAAATAGATAATGAATTATATTATTTTAACGAAATTTTACGCAATAAAACTTTATCCGAACAATTACCTGAACATAATTATTTATCAGGAAGCTTATACAGAGGAGCTGCACGATTAATATTAAAAAAACGAATAAAATAAAGTTATTTTCTATTGACTTTGGAAAACAATATCATCTATAATGTATATACATAACGATAAACAATATGAAAATTTATACTACATAAGTTTTATAATAAATTAATATCTACAATTAAATGGAGGCAACACCAATGGATTTTTACCTAAATGTAGAAAAACTGGTACAAGAGCTTTCTCGTTACCCTGAGATTATTAATATAGAAAAAAATATTAATATCGAAGGACAAGGAAATTTAAAAATAGAATGTTATAATTCTTTTAATCAATATAGTGTACTAAGCATCAGGATAAAAAACAACATAGGGATATATAACGACACTACACATAAAATTATACAGATCAATAAACTTAGTAAACTAAATATTTCAAATTTTATATTAAACAATAAAATAATATAGTACCATTTTAAGAAATATATCTCACATAAATCATTCTTTGGTGAACTTCAGACAAATAGTGTATGTCAATAATAATAAAAGGTTTAGGAATTAAAGATATTACTTTATCAGCCCATTCGATAAAAATCCAGCATTTTTCATTAAAAAATTCATCGAATCCTAATTCTAAGGCTTCATCTACGGTAGATAAGCGGTATAAATCAAAATGATAGGCTTGAAAATTTGATCCTTGATATATATTCATTAATGTAAACGTAGGACTATTAACCAAAATTTCAGAATCAAACAAATCAATAAACGTTTTGACAAAAGTTGTTTTTCCGGCCCCCAGTTCACCATTTAACACAAAAATCTTTGAAAATTCAGATTGGGAAATAAAAACACAAAATTTCTCCAAGTCATCTAATGAATCAATTTGAAATTTCAAATCAAAATTCATTTATTTCCCCTTATTATGTTAAAGTTCTTCAAGAATTTAAATACTTTTTAACAAAAATTAAAGAAGTCCTCTTGAAGAAATCATACTAATATTGTATAATATATTTAATGATTGTGCAAAAAATATGAGAAAACTGAATTTTTGTGCGTTTCTTGAAACTTTTTCGCAACAAAAATACTTTATTTTTCAAGAAAACTATTTAAAATATATAACACAGATATATTGAATAATTGCAGGAGACAAATTATGAAACTTGTACCAATTATCGAAGTGCAAAACGGAAATACTATATTTGGCCTACCGCAAAGAGAAGGGCTTTCTGCAAGAATAAAAAATCCTGTATTACATGCTCGATACTGGATGGATCAGGGAGCCAATTCTATCTTTTTCAAAGACCATGACGGCTCTATTATTGGAAAACCTCAAAATTATCGTTTCTTGGAATACTTAGATAACCAAACTACTCAGCAAATATATTATTGCGGCGGGATTAGAGACTTAAGAAGCGTAAGAATTTTCGAACAAAGAAAATATGCAAAAATGGTTTCAGCAACAGCGTTAATAGAAAATAAAAAGTTTTTAAGAAATATTTTAGCAAATAAGATTGGTTCTATTGCATTATGGATTGATTCTATAGATGGTTTTATCTATACAAGAAATGCTTCCCACCGAGTAGGAAAAAGAACATTGGATATAATTCGTATGCTTCCAGAATTTGGAATTGATGAGATTTTTTTCTGTGTTAGAAATGATAAAGGAATTCTTACAACTCCGGACTACGATATGATTTTTAACTTTTTGGATTTAGGATGCAAAAACTTATATATTGCAGAAAACGTGACAACACGGAATGATTTTGAAAAATTAATGAATTATCAAAACGACGGATTAGCAGGTATTGCAGGAAGCAATTTATTTTATGATAATATATTATCAATCAATGAAATGCGTGCATTATTTAATGCGGAAGAACGTTTCATTTAAATTCACAAATAGAATAAGATTGTAAGAAGAAATTATGACTAATAGAAGAAACACAAGTTCATTATTTGTAGGAAACATAGGAATAGGAAAAGAGTTTCCTATATCCATTCAATCAATGTTAAGTGTGCCTACTATTGATATTCCAAAAGCTCTCGATCAATTATTCCATCTTCATTCAGCAGGATGCGATATTGTAAGACTTGGAGTACCTGACAACGATTCTGCTCTTGCATTGAAAAAAATAAAAGCATCATCACCTCTTCCGCTTATTGCAGACATTCATTTTGACTATAAGCTGGCACTAACAGCTATTGAATCGGGAATAGATGGATTGCGTCTAAATCCGGGAAATATTAGAAATTTGGATCATATAAAAGAAGTGGTTAAGGCAGCTAAAGACCACAATATTTCTATCCGAATTGGAGTAAATGCAGGATCGCTTGATCCGAACAAATATCCTGTTCCAACACCGGAAGCAATGGTAGAATCAAGTTTCGACCATATCAAATTATTAGAAGATTTAGATTTTAGCGATATCAAAGTATCATTTAAATCCAGTAATGTATTAACAATGATTGAAGCAAATAGACTGTTCGCCGGCAAATGCAGCTACCCTATCCATTTGGGAGTCACAGAAGCAGGAGACGGAATGCAAGCAGTTGTAAAAAACAGCATTGGTATTGGAACATTATTACAAGAAGGAATTGGAGATACATTAAGAATATCCATAACCGGAGATGTTGTAAGCGAAGTAGAAGCCGCACGTTATATTCTACGTTCTTTAGGATTAAGGCAGGAAGGTATTGAAATTGTTTCTTGTCCTACATGTGCACGTGTAGAATATGATGTATTGGAAGCTGTACAGTTATTTAAAGAAAAAACAAATTATATCAAATCATATATTCGTGTAGCGATTATGGGATGCGTAGTAAACGGTCCAGGCGAAGCTAGAGAGGCAGATTTGGGAATTGCGGTTGGAAAAAATGGTGCCGTACTCTTCAAAAAAGGTCAGATTATTGGTAAGTATTCAAAAACAGAAATGATTGATGCATTATTACAAGAAACTATTCAAATGGATATTTTAAATCAGCAAAATTTAACAAAAGATTAAAAGTAAAATGAAATTTCTAATTAAAAATTAGAAATTTCCTGTATATGGATTGAAAAAAAAAAAAAAATAAGATATAATTAATTATTAATATTTTGTTGGCTGCACAAATATTAATGTATTTTCAATATTTCAGGAGAAGATTTCATGCAAAAAAATGGACCTAAGGTTAGAATATCACGTTATTTGGGCATAGCAATCACTAAAAAAGCCGCAAAAATTATGGAAAAAAAACCATATGGCCCAGGACAGGCGGCAGCTACAAAGAAGTTCCGTGGGAAAATGTCTGTTCACAAAACACAATTATTAGAAAAACAAAAAATTCGTGCACAATACAATATTTCCGAAAAACAAATGAGAGACACTTATTATGAAGCTGCCCGTTTAGAAGGAAATACAGTAGAACTTCTTGCACAATTATTAGAAAGAAGATTGGATGCATTTGTTTATAGAGCAGGTTTTGCTCCTACAATTTATGCAGCAAGACAAGCTGTAAGCCATGGGCATTTTTTAGTTAACGGAAAGAAAGTAAATATTCCTTCTTACCGCATTAAATCAACAGATATTATTTCTGTAAAAGAAAAATCTAAAAATAAAGATATATTTATAAAATCTTTAGGTGATGGAGCTATCGTTATACCTGCATATATCGAAAGAGACACTTCAAAAATGGAAGCAAAGTTCACATATTTTCCTACAAGAACCGAGATACCTATTATTGGAGATATCCCTCTAATTATTGAGTATTATTCACGATAATCCATTTTATTCTTACAAAACAAAAAGGGAAGGCATTACGTCTTCCTTTTTTACTCTAAAACCACTAAAACTGTAAAATAATTTGAGAGGTTTCATGAACGAGTTTATAAATCTGCATGTGCAATCCCACTACTCTATTCTTCAAGCTATACCCACAATTGATGAATTAATCAATACAACATCCAAATTTCAACAATCAGCTCTTGCACTCACTGATCATAATAATATGTTTGGAGCTTTTGAGTTTCGAAAGAAAGCATCTCAAGCAGGTATTCAGCCTATCTTCGGTGCAAAAGTTGATATTATGCAGAAATCCCGATTTCTTCCTCAAAGAAAGGACGATCCTATCATTCCTAAATATTCTCTAATTGTGCTAGCGAAAAATTTTGAAGGTTATCAAAACCTACTTCAATTGATTTCTCAAGGTTATGATGACGGAAGTTTTGGAAGATTTTGTGTGGATAAAACACTATTATCTAAATTTTCCAATAATTTAATGGCCTTGTCTTCTGATTATACTGGAGAACTATGGAATTACGCTCTCAAAAACAATCATGACCAGTTGAAACAATCTGTTGACGAATTTCAGCAGATTTTTGGAAAAGAAAATTTTTATATTGAAATACAAGATCGAAATATTCATGATGATAAAATAGCTAATAATGTCCTTATTGAATTTGCAAAGAAAAATAACATTCCTTTAGTTGCAACAAATCCTGTAAAATATATTAATCCGGAAGATCATAAATTATTAGAAATCATATCCTGTATTAAAGAAAAATCTTTTCTTACAGAAAATGCACCAACACAAGGGTCATTATATTTTAAACCCTATGAAGAAATACAAGAACATTTTCAAGAAATTCCAGAAGCAGTCTTAAACACAAAACTTATCGCAGAACAATGCCACATTGAATTTCCAAAAGAAGAAGATCAGAGTCCTATATACAAAATACCTTCCGATACCACTGCCGATGAATTTTTGAAAGCTCAAGGCCTTAAAGGATTAAAACAGAAATTTAAAGACCATATTCCTGAAGAATATATTAATCGTTTGCAATGGGAGCTTGAAACTGTTAGTAATATGGGATTTCCTAATTACTTTTTAGTAGTAAGTGATTTTGTTCAATATGCAAAACAAAATGGTATTCTCGTAGGTCCCGGACGAGGATCAGCAGCAGGTGCACTATTAAGTTATACTTTGGGAATTACAAATGTAGATCCCATTAAATATGATTTACTTTTTGAACGTTTTCTAAATCCTGAACGTGTTTCTATGCCTGATATCGATATTGATTTCGAAGACGAACGGCGTGATGAAGTAAAACAATATCTACGACTCAATTATGGAGCCGATAAAACTGCAGATGTGGTGACATTTGGTTATAACAAAGCAAAAGCCGTATTAAAAGATATTGGAAGAGTACTACAGATACCACTTCCTCGAGTAAATGAAATTTCCGGAATGGTAGAAGCAAATGTTGATTTAGCTCTTCAACTTGAAAAAATTCCTGCTATTAATGCGATTCTAACAGGAACTAATAATCACGAAAAAGAATGGATTAACTATGCCACAAAACTAGCAAACAGAATTCGAAACTTAGGTACTCATGCATCTGCACTTATTGTTGCAAAACAGCCTCTAAAAAATATTATTCCCCTTTTCAAAGACCGATCCAATACCACAACAACATCATTCGAAGGTAAATACTTGGAAGAAAACGGCTTATTAAAAATGGATATTTTGGGATTATCCAATCTTTCGATTATTAAAGAATGCCTTATTAAGATTTACCATAATTGTTCCCAATGGATTGATTTGGATACCATAGATCTTGACGATCAAAAAGTATTTGATATGTTTGCAGCAGGTTATACTGCTGGTATTTTTCAATTTGAATCGGCCGGAATGACCAACTATATAAAACAACTAAAGCCCTCATCAGTAGAAGACCTCATTGCTATGAACGCATTGTACCGTCCGGGTCCGATGGATAGTATTCCCAGTTTTATCGACAGAAAGCAAGGGAAAGAAACTATCGATTGTTTCCACCCAACTCTGGAACCAATTTTAAAAAATACTTACGGAATCATTGTATATCAAGAACAAGTAATGCAAATTGCTCAAGTACTTTCCGGATTTTCGTTAGGTGAAGCTGATATCGTACGACGTATCATGGCCAAGAAAAAACCAGATGAGTTGGAAAAAATACGTCCTAAATGGATTGAAGGCGCAGTCAAGCAAGGTTATGAAGAAAGTTTGGCAGAACATTTATTTGAATTGTTGATTCCATTTTCAAATTATGCTTTTAATAAATCGCATGCGGCAGCTTATTCTATTTTAGCATATCAAATTGCATGGCTAAAAGCACACTATCCTGCTGAATTTATGGCATCACTTATGAGTTTAAACATGAACAGCCATGAAGATATTCAAAAATATATCACAGAAAGTAATAATCTTGGTATTTCTATTCTTATGCCGGATATTAATAAGAGTACTTTTGAGTTTACTGTTGAACACTATAAGGAAAATGAAAAATACAAGATTGGTATCCGTTATGGTTTTGGTGCAATTAAAGGTTTAGGAGAAAATGTTATCAAGTCAATCATGTTAGAACGTGAATGGGGTGGAAAGTTTTCTTCTGTAGAAGAATTTATCGAACGGACAGCTGAATCAGGTGAAATTCGTAAATCAATATGCGAAATCTTACTGAAATCAGGCAGCTTTGATTCTTTATTTGATCCCGAAAAAGTATTAATTGAAAAAGCAGTGTATTCAAACTCTTCAAATCTCAACAAACTATACAGCAAATACGAAAAAAAAGAACAACATAGTAATACTCTAAGCCTATTCAGTGTGCAAGAAATAGAAGCAGCATCTCATCAATTAGATACTAATATTACTCCTTTAACATATTTAGAAGAATTTCATAATGAAATAAAAGTATTTGGCTTTTATCTGACAAAAAAAATATTCTCCCAAATTAATCAAACAATAGGAACATTAAGTACATATACAGATCATTTGAAAGATATTCTCCCTATTGGGATTACAGTTTCATTCACAGGATACATATCAGACATGCATATTGCAATGAATCACCAGCATCCTAAACGATCTTGGGGCAGATTTACTCTAAACACTGAAATCGAAAGTATTGTATTTTTTGTTTTTGGTGATTTACTATCCAAGCTTAAATCTTTAGAAGAAGGAGAATTTGCATTCGTAAAAGCAAAAATTTCCGATCGAAAAGACCAAAGATCTTACGAATTAGAAAACATTATGATTCTCAACAATAATACATTACCTGTTCATAATGAACTGCATATTCTAATACGCAATACAAAAACTTCTAATGAATCAGAAGAAGTATTAAAACAATTACATAAAATTGCTTATGAAGATTACAGAAATCATTCCGCCCACCATCGAATTGTATTTCATATTTTAGATAAAAATGAAATACAAACATATAAAGCTTCGGGAATATTAAGGATTTGTTATCCTTCAGAGAAATTACAACAACTTCTCTCGAATCCGATTTTTATGAATTATTGGTTATTATAATAAAAGAGCACTGACACAGTGCTCTTTGTTGAATATGATAAAAAACATTATTTAATAAATGGACAAAAATGATCTCCAATTATACACCAGTATTAATAATATAAGAAATAATCTCTCCCAGAGTTTCACCAGCTTTATTAGCTTGACTAACAACATCGCTATGTTGCAATACAGCTCCGGGAATACCGGCTGCTTTGTTTGTGATCATTGAAAATCCAAAAACCCGCATTTTAAAATAACGAGCCATTATTGTTTCCATTACCGTAGACATTCCTACAGCATGTCCGCCCATACTTTGGAAAAATCGTACTTCTGCAGGAGTTTCGTATTGAGGGCCTAATGTTGAAACATAAACGCCTTTCTTAATTTGAAATTTTTGATTCAATTCATTATACAAGGAAATATCATACGCATTCTGCATATCTACAAAACGATCATTATTAACAACCCCTTCCAATGGAGAAGCAAATTGAGTTTTAATATGATCCTCTATCATCATGATATCACCAGGAGAAAACGCAGGATCAAGTCCGCCGGCAGCATTAGTTACAATAATATTTTTTACTCCTAATGCTCCCATAACAGCAACCGGAAATGCTGATTCAAATGCAGAATGCCCTTCATACATATGCATACGACCTTGCATAAATACAATATTCTTACCACCACTCCGAATAAAAATAAATTTACCAGCATGCCCTTGGACAGAACAAGCACACATACCGGGTACTCCATCATAAGCTACTGTGACAACAGATTCAAATTGCTCCGCTAAATGCGAAAGCCCAGATCCTAACACAACAACCATATGAACATGATCAATACCTTTAGATTGCAAATAAGATACAGCTTCTTGAATCAATTTTTCATTATAAAGCATAACTAAACTCCCTATTTATCAATTGAATTCATCAACAGCTTGAGAATCCAAGTCAGCATTACTAGCAACATCAGATACATCTTCACAATCTTCCAATGCATTAAGAAGTTTCAAAAAAGATAATGTTTTTGAATGATCAAGAGCAATTTTATTTTGAGGAATTTTAGTAATCTCAGATTGAGTAGGATTAAAATTTTGATTTTTAAGAGCATCCAACACAGCTGCATAATCTTCAAATACACAAAAAACTTCCACTACATCATCACTAACAACTATCACATCATCAGCTCCAGCTTCTAAAGCGGCTTCCATAAGTTCATCTACTGATTTCACATCTTCAAATAAAAAATATCCTTTAGAATCAAACATCCAAGAAACACATCCAGGTTCACCAAGATTTCCACCAAACTTAGAGAAAATTTTTCTAATATCTGCAGCAGCTCTATTTTTATTGTCCGTCGTCACATCAACCAAAATTGCTGTTCCTCCGGGAGCATACCCTTCATAAGTAAAAGTTTCATAGGATACACCATCTATCTCGCCAGCACCACGTTTAATTGCACGTTCAATATTATCTTTAGGCATATTTGCAGCTCTAGCTTTATCAATAGCAGCCCGTAGTCTAATATTCATATTTGCATCTTTACCGCCATCCCGAGTAGCAATAATAATATCCTTAGCAATTTTAGAGAACAAATTACCTCTTTTAGCATCTTGTGCACCTTTTCTATGCTTAATATTCGCCCATTTACTGTGCCCAGCCATAAAAACCTCTCTTAATTTAACGATAAATATAATGTAGATACAAGGGTGACCTTTCGATCACCCTTGTATTTTTTATGTTAATGTTAGAATTATAATAGAATACTTATTGTCCAACTGTTGATGGAGCAACATCTCCAGGAAGTACTTCTTCACTTAATTGAGAAGATTGCTTTTTGTTTCTACCAGATCTTTGTTTTTCAGATCTAGTAGTAGGAGTAGTAGTTGTTGTTTCGTTAGCTGGAATAACTTCCTGTTCAGGATTTTCAGGTTGAACATTAGTATTGAATGATTCGGAAACATTTTGACGTGTAGCATTCATATCTTGAACAGTAAATGTTTCTTGGAATTCATCTGATCTTTGCTCACCAATATATACAGCTTGACCTAAAGTTGGATTATTATTAATTGTTAATGCATATTCCATTTCAGTTTTATTTCCTACAACATCGAATACTTGAGCTTTGATTACAACTTGACCTTCAACTTCAGGTAATTCAATTCCTTTGTTAGTATCATACTCTAAAAATTCTCCGTCATTAATTGCAAAAAGAATTTTATCAACAGCTGTCTCTTCATCAAATGCAAAAATTAATACAGATTCTTTTGAAGAACCATATTTTACACCATTTGTTTCAAAAGTACGGCTGTAAATTTCTACAATAGGAGGATTTGCATCCAATAATATTGAAGTGTGCTCTATAGCAGAAACATTACTTACATTATCTATCGCTTTATAAGCAATTTTTAATACTGAATTAGTTGTATATCCAAGCTCTGAAACTAATACAGCATTAGTATAAGATTGAAACTCTCCTTCATTAACAGCATATTCAATAGTCTTCACACCTGTGACATGATCAACTGCTAAGAATGAAATTTTTGAATTCAAACCAATATATGATAAACCACCAACTTGATAAGGTTTAGGTGATGCAATAAAATTTAATGCAACCGGAGCTTCAGAATCCACAATAACATCAAGTGATTTAGTTGGAGAAATATTTCCTAACTTATCAATAAAACGATAGTTTAAATGATTAATACCTTTTTTGGTAAATGCAATAGGATTTTCATAGATTCCTGTTGCAGAATCGTTAATAGAAATTTCAATTGCTTCCAATTCGATAAGTGAATTGGTATCAGCTTTAATTTCAAAACGAGCTTTAGGAGAAACATATAAATTTCCTTTGTTTGAATAAGTATAACCGATATTCGAAACAGATACTGCTGCGTTATTTGTGGCTGAAGCATTTACAGCTTGAGCCTGAGTTTGATTTGTTTGAACGTTTCCTGCAGTACTCTGTTCATTACTTTGAACTGACTGATTGTCTCCACTACGAACATTAGTGTTTATTGTTTCCTGCTGTGCAAACATTGGTATTGCAAAAACAATTAAAGATAGTATAAGAAGTGACTTCTTCATTATTACATTCCCCTTTTTGTGATTTTTTTATTCCTTTTAATATCATTAAGTTAAATTATTTATAATTTTTTTGATAAATGCTGATTAAGTGCTTGTTCTTCTTCACTTTGAAGAATTTTGTCAACATCTAAAATAATATAGGGTTGACTGTCAACATAAAAAACACCTGACACCATATTATGGTCAACAATTTGACTAACACTTTCAGGACGTTGAATTTCCAAGTAATTTGTGGTAAGTATTTTATCTAACGCATCAACTAAAAGACCTATAGTAATATTTCCCACTTTTACAATAATAAGTTTATGGTTTAAAGAACGTTTTATTTTTCCATCATCTGATTCATCAATATTTTCTTTTTGTGCTAAATTTTCTTCGATACTGTACATTCCAGGTATGTTATGCTCATTTAATTTTTTGTAAATCGATACAATAGGAGTAACCAATCCCCTCAAATTAATGACACCTTCTACAAAAGAAGGAAAAGTTGGCATATAAGTAAATCCAGTCTCACGAACAACTTCCTGAACCTGCATAATATCGATACAATAGTGTTCATTATTGACTTTAAAAGCCACAAACTGCTTTTCCATCTTGTCCGCCTATTAATGACAAATATACGAAACACTTAAAAAAAAAAGTGTTTTCAAACAATCGTACTGCTATTATAATAAAAAAATAAAAAAAATGCAATATTTTTAATTTTTTTAGAAAAAAATTAAAGTTTTAGAAATTAACATGTTAAAAAAAAGAAAATACAGTTCTTTTTAATAGAAATTAAAAAGAACTGTATCTTTACGAATAGTATTTGCTTGATCCTCGACAACAGAAAAATTCCATTCTGCAGTTTTTACAGAAGAAAGAAACGTAAAAGGAAATGAAACATAGTTGAAACGAATATTTTGAAGAAATTCTGGCATAATAATATACATTTGACCGCCAACGATTTTACGTTGGGAAAATACTCTAAAAGAAGATGGAAGAGTATTAAGAAATCCTGATTTTTCTTGATAGATGTTCTGAACAAAGCTTTCTAAAGATTTTTCTTCAGAAGCTATTACTAAATGGTCTTCAGCAATACCGATCCATATTGTAATATTTGAAAACGGAATTCCAAAAAATTCTTGTGTGAATAAATTTTTATAAAGAAAAGGAGCTCCTCTGAAACGAGAAGCCAAATATGCTTCTTTCAGATATTTTTTTAATTTTTGTTTATCTGATATAGACGATGTAATAATAAAATCAAATTGTCGTTGAAAAAAATCCAATTTGCGTACAACATATGACAACCGCCCTTGAAGATCGGGAATAATATGTGTTTTTAAATCTATACCTTTACTTTTAAACGCTGCAAACATACCGGTAAGATTTAAAGTATCAGCAATATCCAATTCGCGAACCAAATTACAAAATTTAGCCATATCAGCATAAATCTGCCCTGATGTCCCCTGATTTGACGGCATATAATCAAAAAGTGTCATTCGTTGAGCCGGTTTGATCTTCATTGATTCTCTTAACAAGTTTCGTATACGTTTATCAAAATAAAAAGTATATAAATTAACACCCATATTGTTAGAATTAATTTCAAAAACTCCGCCAATATACTCACCTAAAGAATTTGAAAATTGTTTTCCTGTAAAAAATGATGAATGAACCCAAACAAATTTTTCATTCCAAGAAATATTTGCTGCTGAAACAAATTGATTAAATTCCGGAATAACCTTTACACCTTTAAAATTTTTATACTGTAAAATTTCAATTGATGAAGAAAAAATAATAAATTGACCTTCTATTCGATACGGAACAGGAATAGGAAGATTATCTAACGTAAACCTAACCAATTTTTCATTTTTTATCTTGAATACCGCATATCCGACATTTTTTCTTAGATGCACATAAGAAACCGGCCCCATAGAATCAATACCGATTGATTCTGCTTCTTGAGGATTTAAAATATTAACAGACATTTTATAACGTATTTGAGATTCAAAATTGGAAATAATCCTTACCGCTTCTACGCCTGTTGTTTTTTGATACAATGTTTTCCAAGATTTCTCAGCTTCACGAATATTCGGAAAATACAGCACTAATGAACCGTCTAAAATATAAGGTGCTATGGACGAATTCGCAAAAATCGATTGAAAAGAAAATAAGTAAACATACAATAAAAAAATCTTTTTCATTAACCTCTTCCACCGGACAATAAAATATAACATTTGAAATATAAAATAATATCTGAATTTGTATCGGAAATTTTTGTATTTAGTTGAATAAATCAATAGTAGAAATAATATCAATTTATACTATTGAAAGCTTGCAAAAAAGCATATTAAATCGTATTCTTTAATATATAGGAAGATCCAAAATATAATAATAAGATCCAAAATTTCTTACTGGGAGCTATTTTATGAATTCTCAAAACCCTACTGTTCGATTATTCCATTTGTTAACACATTATAAATTATATGTTTGTATTTCATTATTTGCAGCATGCTTGTTTGTTGCGGGTAGAACAGGGGTTTCATTATTTATTGGAGAATTCATTAACAATATATTTATTTCTCAAAATTATTCTTCCGTAAGTTTACATAATATAGTTATTTTATTTGGTTTTGGATTTTTATGGTCAGGTGCTCAGTATTTAATGTATCTTTTTTCAGGAAAGTTAGCTGTACGAATTGCCTACAGATTAAGAAAAAATTTATACGGTAAATTTGTCAAACTTCCTATACCATACTACCATACCCATGATTCTTCACATATGCTTTCTGTTGCTTCCAATGACATAACATTAGTAGAAACATTCCTTATGAATATTATGGTACAGCTGATTGCACAACCACTGACAGTTGTGGTAATTGTCAGTACTATGTTTGTACTCAATTGGAAATTATCACTTTACTTTTTGCTTTTAGGCCCTGCGATTGCTTTTTTACTAGGCATTATAGGCATCCAAGTACAAAAATTAGGTAAGAATCTTCAAGAAAACGCTGCTGATATTACCAAGATTTTCGCAGAAAGTATTAGGCATATTCAAGTAATCAAAGGATTCAACTCTGAAAACACGGAAATCCAACGATTCAACTCTAAAAATAAAACACAATTAGAATTGGCCGACAAAGAAATTAAAATTCGTCTTTTAGCACTTCCTATGTCCGATTTTTTAGGAATAACAGCAGTCATTTTGCTACTTTCTCTAGGAGCAGTAGGTATTAAAGTTGGAATCGCAACTGCCGGAGATGTGACCAAATTTGTAGCAATGGCTATTGTATTATCAGAACCGATTTCCTCTTTTAATCAATTAATCCTCGTTGTCAAAAAACTAGGACCTGCTGCTCAAAGAATTTTCAATATTATCGACACACCTGATGAACTATGTTTTGAATCTCAAAGCATTGGAGATATTAACGGACAAATCGAATTCAAAAACGTTTCTTTTGCATATAACTCCCACAAACAAACTCTCCACAATATCAACTTATCAATTTCATCCGGAGAAACAATTGCCGTTATCGGATTAAGCGGATCGGGAAAAAGTACATTAATTTCTTTAATACCAAAGTTCTATTCACCCGAACAAGGTCAAATCCTTATTGATAATAAAGATATTTCTCTTTACAATGCCGCATCTATTCGAAACGCTATTTCTATTGTGACACAAGATACCAGTTTATTCAGCGATACTATTTTTAATAATATTTCTCTTTCTAAACCGGAAGCTTCTCTTAACGAAATTACCAGTGCAGCAGAAACAGCAAATGCTCATCAATTTATTACCGCACACCCCGAAGGATATCAACGGTATGTAGGAAACAATGGCAACAACTTGTCAGGAGGAGAAAGACAAAGAATTATTTTAGCACGAGCCATCCTAAAAAAACCCTCTATTCTACTCTTAGACGAACCAACAAGTGCTTTAGATAATGATTCTGAAAAACTAGTCACTCAAGCATTGGAAAACATCTACGGTAAGCAAACTACCATTATTATTGCTCATAAATTAAATACTGTTAAAAAAGCAGATAAAATTATTGTGATGAAAAACGGACATATTATCGAAACCGGAACTCATCATGAATTATCATCTTTCGAAAGCTCTTATAAACAACTTTTATCTGCCGAAACAATTATTAACTCATAAGGAGTAAATAACAATATGAAAATGCTGATTAATCAAATAATAGTAAAAAAACGAATCAGAAAAGACAAAGGAAGTCTCGAATCATTAAAAGAAAGCTTAAACAAATTCGGACAAATTTATCCTATCATTGTTAATTCAAAAAATATCTTAATCTGTGGTGAACGCCGTTTGACTGCTGCTCGGGAATTAGGTTGGGAAACAATTGATGTTATTGTAAGAGATCTTCCTCCCGTAGAAATATTGGAATTGGAATTAGAAGAAAACAGTGTTAGAAAAGATTTTTCTATTCAAGAATATCAAGCAGGATTAAAAAGAAAAGAACACATAAGCAGTAATATCTTTCAAAAAATTGCTCTTTTTTTCCAAAGTATTACTAACTTTATAAGAAAACGGATAAAATAAAATATGATGAAATATATTCTTAGTATATTATATATTTTCTCCTCTATAACATTGTGTTACGGTAAGCATTTGTCTACGGTATCCATAAAAGGGGCTGTTAAGCTTAATACAGATTCCTTAACAGGAGATTTTCTATATTCTCTCAAAAACGATTCCGATCAACCACAAACCGATTGGCATTTAATAGTCAATTCTACCGTTAATATATTAGCTGTTTCTCAAAACAATAAAGCAGCATCAATCAAAACCATCGAACGCAACGGCTATCGAATATTGTTAATTAAATTCCCTGATACAGTAGAAAAATATTCACGAACACATATGTTTATCAAATTTGCTATCGAATCAAATACAAGAGATCCCCGATTAACTGTCAGTTCAAACTTCGTTTTCTTGGATAGTAGAAGACTTTGGTTTCCTATGCCCCAGAACTCTTCTAAGCAACCAACATTTGAAATATCTATCAGTACTCCTAATACACTTTATAGTGCTATGGGTGGAAAGTTAATATCTGAAGCTGTGATTTTAGATACTCGAATTGCTACTTGGAGTAACGAGCTTCAAACCATTTCTCCAAGCAGTTCCTTAATTATTTCAGAAACAAAAAGAACATCTTTTGATTCTTTCCATGTGTATTCTAACGATCCTAAAAAAGTTCAATTTATCCGTCAACATCTTTATCCTTATTGGGAAAAAATAAAAACCGGACAAAAATTTTTCCTTCTCAGTGAAATATTTATTTTCCCAACAGATATTCAAATTCCTAATCAAGATAAAAATTATGCAGATGGTGAATTCTTAGGAAATCTCATTCTTCTTGACAACGAATTAGTAGATGCAGCATTCCATACACCATTTGAACCCTTTTTTCTCTCAGGATATGCTAAAGATCGTTTTGTGGAAACTTTTATTCATGAACTACTTCACGCGTATTTCCCGGGAGCTGTTCAAATTGATCAAGAAGAAAATTCCTTATTCCTAGAAAGCCTTGTACAATATCTTACTTGGTCAATAATTGCATCATCAGATCATTTATGGGATCAAAGAATTCGTTTAAGAACTCAATTTTTGATTCAATCACATATTGTAAACAAAAAACTGAATTCTACTCTCAGTACTTCTATTATTGATACAACAATGTTGTATTTATTATTATCTTCTCCCAAATTTGACCGATTTAACCTTACAGATACTATTGTTGAAAAATATAAAGACATTGGCTTTACCAAATCAGATATCTTTGAAACTATTGCTCAAGCCATTCCTGAAAAACAAAAAGAAACAGTAAGTATTATCAATTCTCTGTACCAATACTTAAATACTAATTTATCTCTAAATACAGATTTGGAAATTTCCCGAACAAATTTTTCTGTTTCCATTACTAATTTTCTTTCTGCCAGAAGAAAAAAAATTCAAACAATTCCTATTAAGACAACATTTATTAATATTAAAAACGAATTTCCTATTACTTGGTATGGAACCTTGTCCCGAATCTCTGATCAAAATAAAACCAACTCTATAGCTCTTGAAATCCCTAAGAATTCTATTTGGGAAACAAACATCATGGAAGAAAACGGTCCTGAAAAAATTAAAATTTCATCACCTTTAGACATTCTTGAAACCGACTTAAACGATAATCAATCATTTGACAGCACTTATATAGAAATTATCAGAAACTTAAATAATATCAGCCAAAACAACAACATTATTATTAATGATCATTTATTAAAAGAAAAAGTAATTAAATGGAATAACGAACAATCTATTTTATTATTAAATCAAGCAATATCTCAAAATTATTATATTATGATCAGTGCATTTTTAGTTCATCAAAATAATACAAAAGAACCTGTTCTCTTATTCATAAAACATGAGGATAACAAATATTATCTTCAGAGTCTTAAAAATTAATTTTAATAAATCAAAAAACACATAATAAACAAAAAAACATCATAGATAACTATGATGTTTTTTTGTTTATTTCTTAAATTATTGTTGTTGCTGTTGTTGCTGTTGTTGTTGCTGTTGAGTAGTTGCATTTTCATTTTCTTGTTTCATTTTGCTCAATTTTCTCTTATAGAACAATTCTTCACTAACTTTTTTGCTTAAAGCCATTTTATGTTTTAAAGCTTGCGCTCCTAAAATACCCCAAAGAGCTTCGTCATTAATGTCGTAATCATCTCTAATAATTGCAAAATCATAATCTACAGTCACATCTTTAACATAACCAATAAAGTTAGGATCACTACTTCCATAAGGCTTATAGAAATTCAATGATTCAAATTTAATATAAGGATAAGAGAAAGGATATAAAGGATTCTTGTCCATAGGAATATGATTTATATTAGATATAAATTCTTGATTTTCCCAAGCAAGTCTTCTCCATCCTTCAAAAAGGACAGATCCCATTCCAAATTCGAGTAGTTGATCAAATTCATTTAATACACGAACTCCATAAGTATAGTTATAATTAAGCCCATAAAACCAAGTACGAACATTTCTAATTTGACCGATGTTTGCAATCAAACCAATACCTATACCGTTATTTTGATCATTTTCATCTTGAGAAATAAATCTTCCATCAAGATAGATAGGAGAAAGATAGAATGGTAAACGAATTTCAGCCCAAAATGCATTTTGCCATGGGTGGAATTGAAGACGAACTCCCAAAACATTACCATATTTTGTACTTGGAGCTGTTTTTACTAAAGAGTTCTCTCTATTTTTCACAGTATCTGATGAAGAATTTAAATACACTCTCCAATTTTCCAAAACCCAATCATCTTCTTGGAACTCTTCCTGAGGCCATCCGGACTCAACAATATTTAAACGTGGATTACTTGCCATCGCTTGTTTGAAAAGCTCTTGATCCTGTTGAACGACCTGTTGGATATTTTCATTATAAGTTGAAAAATCTATCAGCGTATTTTCAACTGAATGTAAATGCATTACGACGCCAAGCATCAACAATAAGGATAAAAAATTTCTTCCTTGTCTCATAAATCCTCTCCTTAGGAAATTTTACTTATTTGATATTTTAATATTAGTTTATATTTTTACAAACATCAAATTTATTTTGCTATGTTTTAAGAATATTGTCAAGTAATATTTTAATAACACAATAAATATCTATTCGGAAAAGGTTAATCAATAAGTTTAATATTTTTTACTTTTATTTTTAAATTAATTTAATTTTAACAAAAATAGAACTATTTCACTAAATTTACATCTTTACCTTCAACTAAAAAATAAATAGTATTTATGGAAGGATAATTTTTTTTAACTGTGCAATTCAACAAATTAACATGCCTATTAAAATGAATGTCATTAAATCCTTTTAACAAATCAGCATTCCAATTAATAACTAAATACGTATTTTTGCGATCATGACTAATAGAAATAATTTTAGCATTATCAGAAAAAGGAATTTCTCCTAAATAATTCAATGACCCACTCAAATATAATCTTACTAACGCCTGAAGAGAGGTTTCTTGATTAATAACTTTCACACTCCTTCTTTCCGTAAATATTTTTTGAGTACCCCAATAATAATAATAAAAAGATTTAGTGAATAAAAAATGCAATATTGTAAAAATGATTAATACAGCAGAAAAAATAGAACCTGCAATTATAAGAAGCTTTTTATTTAGAATTACAAAATTGACAACAAAATGATATATACGATATGCTACTTTTTTTAAGAAAATTTTAATTTTTTCTATTTTCGGACTCATTTGGTAAATCCTTTTGTTTTATTATATTCTAAGATATATCTTGATATACCGTTATAAATACCAACAGATAATTTTTTTTGAAATTGAGGATCTCTAAGATTAACAGCTTCACCGGGATGTGACATATAACCGACTTCAACCAAAATAGATGGAACCGTGTTATATTTTAACACAAAAAAATTCGCTCTTTTCAATCCACGACCAAACATTTTAGTTTGTTTAAGAGTATCATCATAAACATAACGGGCAAGCCATTCGGATTGAATACGGGTACTATCTCGAATTAAATCCGCTAAAATAGAATACAAAGAATCCGTATTTCTAATATCTTCAAAAGTAAAACCGGCATTTTCAATTCGTTCTGTTGCTAAGGCATCAGAGTCGCTTGCTTTATCAGACAAGGTATAAATTTCAAGGCCTTCTATTTTAGAATTATAGGCAATATTACCGTGAATACTTACAAACAAAATATTTTTATCGGTTGACCAGCGAGCGGTTTTGGAAACACGTTCTTCTAAAGAAATAAATTGATCATTTTTTCTAGTCACATAAACTTTAATTTTTTTATTTCTGTTTCTGAACAATGTATGGATATTTTTTACTAATGTTAAGGTGAGTCTTTTTTCTTCAATATTATTAGCAACACCTCCACCATCTTTTCCTCCATGTCCGGCATCAAGAACCACTGCATCAATAGGAATAAATTTCTGCATCAAATTAATACATAATTCGGATTCTGTGGATATATTTTCAGAAGATTGGGATTGTTTCCGAATAGTTTTAGAAGAAGATTTATTTGAAGAAATGTTTTGTTGCTGAGTATTTTGAGAATCAGAAATATGATTACTTATAGAAAGTTCGGGGTTTTCTGTCTTTATAAGTTGAGGAGCTGGGCTTTGGTTAGAATATGAACTAGGATTAACAAAGCTTTCCTTAGCCTGTTGTGCAGCCAAAGGAAAATTTAATATAAATATTAATAAAAAAACATATTGATAAACTTTTTTCATTACATTGTCCTTTATGCCATAATAATCAATTTAATACAGAATAGCACTATTCAATCGATTGGCATAGAAAAATATTCAGGGAAAACCATCGATCTATGATAATCATTAATCTTTGTAAAATCCAACGCATCTGCTTTTTGACGTTGCCAAGAAGGCAGTAAAGCCAACCCATAAGAAACAAGATTATCTTTCTTAACGTGATTAGTACTTACATTAGCAGAAATAGAAAATGCCCTTCCTCCCGTCAGTACTAATCCGGCATCTTCTTCTAATGAAGCTTCATTAACTATTTTTTGGTATATATTTTCTATCATTGCAGCATGAGCAAGATAAATTCCGGATGCCAAAGCTTCTGTGACATTAGAAGTAATAGCTTTATAATATTCTTGAACAGGGATTTCAGATAATTCAGGCAGATGTGAAGCACGAGAAATCAATCCTTTATACGATGTATCAACACCGGAAGTAATAATACCGCTAAAAAAAGTACCGTTTTTTGTTACCAAATCTATAGTTGTTGCAGTCCCTAAACTTGCAATAACCATAGATTTACCACATAAAACATACACAGCAAAAGCAGTCAGCAAACGATCTGTACCGACAAGTCCGGAAACAGATTGCGTATTCAACGGAATCATGCTATCAAAAACAAAAGGTGAATCCGGAGGTAAAATCAAAAAATCAGAATTAAAGGGAAGAGTAATATCAAATTCTTTACTATCAATATAACCAAAATAAACTCTTAATGCTAAAAAAGCCTTCCAACTAACACAAGAAATACGTTTTTCAAAAACGACAAATCCCGGATGAAGTTCTTCAAGTTCTTCAAAAAAGATCTTCCAACGATCCGGATCAAATAAATCCGACGTACTCCATATTTTTTTTGATATTATTTGCAGATTATTATTAAATAAAAATGCTTTAGTTGTTGTATTCCCTACATCAATTGTGACAATCATTCACTTCCTCAAACTTGAAAAACAGATATATATAATCGTTAATAATTATTTTAATTTGTCCCTAAACAATTTATTTGCAAGTTCGGGATTTGCCTGACCTTGAGTTGCTTTCATTAATTGACCGACAAAAAAGCCGAAAATTTTATCTTTTCCGGATTTAAATTGTTCTACTTGAGCAGGATTATCTGCTATGATTTGATCGACAATACGTTCTAATTCTGAAGAATCAGTCATTTGCTTCAATCCTTTTTCTTCAATTAATACTGAAGCAGATTTGCCGGTTTCCAGCATATCGTCAAACAAATCTTTAGCAATTTTACCGCTAATAATACCTTCTTTGACACAATCCAATAATTCAGCAGTAAATTTAGGAGACAGCTTTTCTGCAAACTGATTAGGGCTTATTTTAAGTTCATTCATGCGACTCATTACTTCAGTTAAAATCCAATTAGCAGTTTTTTTGGCATCCTGCGAAGTATGTTGCAGAGTGTGTTCAAAATAAGATGCTAATTCCAAATCATCAGTTAATACTATACAGTCCTTGAGAGGCAAACCCAATTCATTATGAAAGTGAAGTCTTTTGCTAAAAGGATGTTCAGGCAGAGTTTGAGCGATTTCATCAACAAATTGCTGTGAAATTTCAACAGGCCCAAGATCCGGTTCGGGAAAATAACGATAATCTGCTGCCATACCTTTAGAACGCATTCCTTGGGTAATATTTTTTTGAGCATCAAATAATCGTGTTTCTTGTTCAATAACACCACCGGATTCAAGTACAGCGATTTGACGTTCAATTTCATAATCAATAGCTTTTCGAATACCGTTAAAAGAATTTAAGTTCTTAATTTCAACTTTGGTTCCAAATTCTTGAGCACCTTTTTTCCGAACTGAAACATTAGCATCACAGCGTAATGAACCTTCTTCAAGATTGACATCGCTGACATCGATATATTTCATAATAGTACGTAATTGTCTAAGATAAAAATATGCTTCTTCAGATGTACGAATATCCGGTTCCGAAACAATTTCCAAGAGAGGAGTTCCAGCACGATTCAAATCTACCCGGCTGAAATCTTCAAACTCATTATGAGTTAATTTTCCAGCATCTTCCTCTAAGTGCATATGATGAATACGAATATTTTTTTGTTCTCCATCAGGCAAATGAATCGAAACATGTCCGCCCGTCACAATAGGATAAAAATTTTGAGTAATTTGATATCCTTTAGGAAGATCAGGATAAAAATAATTTTTACGGTCAAATTGAGAAAATAGATTAACTGTAGAATGAAGAGCTAATCCAGCTTTAACAGCTTTCAATAAAGCTTCTTTGTTTAATACAGGCAATACCCCAGGATAAGCTAAACAAATAGGACATACAGCAGTATTAGGCTGATTACCAAAGGTTAAGGGGCATGAACAAAAGATTTTCGTCTTAGTATTTAACTGAACATGCACTTCCAAACCAATTACAGATTCATAGCTCATAAATTCTCCTTCATATCTTCACGAGTAATTTAAAATAATAAGAAATTATAACACAATTAAAATAAATAGTAAAGAAATCAAAAAATCCCTTCCTATATATTACGAAGGGATAATTAAATATCAAAAAATTAAGAATTTATAAAGAATCAACAAATTCAACAATAGCCATTTCAGCTCCGTCAGTTTGACGTTGTCCTAATTTGATAATTCTTAGATAACCTCCGTTTCGAGTAAGAAATCGAGGTGCAATATTTTCAAATAACTTTGAAACAACCTGTTTATCATAAATTTTTTGAAGAACCAAACGTCTATTATGAAGACTATTTGATTTTGCCTTAGTGACTAGTTTTTCAATATAGGGACGCAGTGCTTTTGCTTTTGGCAATGTAGTTTTTATACTTTCGTACTTAAAAAAAGATTGAGCAAGGTTACGAAAAAGAGCACTACGAGCACTTTTAGTCCGACTCAATTTTGCAACTTTTTTTCCGTGGCGCATTACAAGCTCCTAATAAATTTTTAGTAATTAATAATTATAAAGTAAATTACTTTATAATTATTAACCATTTTTAATAGTTAAATTATATACTGCTAATTTTTCTGCAATTTCAGTCAAAGATTTTTTTCCAAAATTCTTAATTTTCATCAAATCATCTTCAGAATAAGTAATCAGTTGCCCAAGAGAGACAATATTGGCACTTTGAAGACAATTAAGAGAACGTACTGATAAATCCAAACTTTCAACTGTTTTAGATAAAATTTCATCTTCTAAAACAGTAGCTTCAGCAACTCCAGGAACAACTACTTCTTCTTCAGATTCAAAATTAATAAACATTGAAAAATAATTCTTTAAAATGAATGCAGCATCAGCAACAGCATCTGCAGGATTGATAGTACCGCCAGTCCAAACTTCCAATACTATTTTTTCGCAGTCTGTTTTCTCACCAACACGATATTCTTCAATAAAAAAATTAACTCTATCAACCGGAGAAAAGATAGCATCAATAGGAATAACAGAAATTCGGTCAACTTGAGCAAGAGCATCTTCAGCAGAACGATATCCGCGTCCAAATTCAATATCAAGTTCTAAAGAAATTTTAGCATTTTCACCTAAAGTAGCAATTTTTAAATCAGGATTGGCGATTTCAATTGAAGCATCAACTTGAAAATCTCCAGCAGTTAAGAAACCAGGACCACTTTTTTCAATAAAAATTGTTTTCTTATTACTTTGATCATTTAAAAATAAACTAACCCTTTTTAAGGCTAATACAATATCAGTGACATCTTCTTTAACGTGAGGAATAGCATCAAATTCATGATTCACTCCATCTATCTTAACAGATACAAAAGAATACCCTGGAATTGCACTTAATAATATGCGACGCAACGAATTTGCTATTGTAACTCCAACCCCTTTATCAAAAGGGTACAGAAAAAATTTTCCGTAAGTGTTATTATAGGTACTCTGTTCATATTTGAGTTCGTAGGGAAGAATCAAATCTTTTAATAATTCTCTATGCGCCATAATATATCTTCCTTTTTTTAACTAAACATTATAAAATTAAACTCGTCTTTTCTTACGAGGACGGCATCCATTATGAGGAATAGGAGTCACATCTCTCAAACTTTTTACTTTAATTCCTGCAATATCAATAGCTCTAATTGCCGATTCACGTCCAGGTCCAGGTCCTTTAACTCTTACATGTGCTGAAATTAATCCATGAAATTTTGCATCTTCCATAGCTTTTTCAGAAGCTAATTGTGCTGCGAACGGAGTTCCTTTTTTAGTGCCTTTAAAACCACCAACACCTGAACTTGCCCATGAAATTGTATTTCCATTCATATCTGTAATTGTGACAATTGTATTGTTGAAAGTAGCTTGAATATGAACAATACCTTCAACAATATTTTTCTTTTCTTTTTTTCTTTTGTTAGAACTTTTTGCTTTGGCTGCCATTTTCTAAAACCTTCTTACTTCTTTTTAATAGCGTTCGCACGTGCACCTTTCCAAGAGCGAGCATTAGTACGTGTACGCTGTCCACGAACAGGAAGTCGTTTTTTATGACGAATCCCTCTATAAGCCCCAATATCAATTAAACGTTTGATATTCATAGAACGTTCTGTTCTGAGATCACCTTCAACTTTAAATCCTAAATCAATTTGTTCACGAATTCGATTAAGTTCATCTTCCGATAATTCTCCTATTTTTTGAGATTTATCAATTTTAGCAGCTTCAACAATTTTCAATGCCGAATATCTACCAATTCCATATATATAGGTCAAACCTATCCATACGGCTTTATTATTCGGTACCTCACGCCCAGCAATACGTGCCATAAATACCTCCGTTAAATTCTTTTTTTGCCTTTTTGTCTTTGTTTATGTTTTGGATTTTCACAAATCACTCTGAGAATTCCATGTCGTAAAATTGTTCGACATTTCTCACATATTGGTTTGATTGATGCTCTCACTTTCATGCAATAGCCTCTCTTATTTATAACGATATACTATTCTACCTTTACTTAAATCATAAGGAGAAAGTTCTATACTAACTTTATCTCCAGCAAGAATTTTAATATGATTTATTCTAATTTTTCCGGAAATATGAGCTAAAATTATTTGTTTATTTTCCAGTTCAACTTTAAAAACAGCACCAGGCATTTGTTCCAACACAATTCCGTCAATTTTTATAACATCTTCTTTCTCAATCATTAAGCTGCAAAGCCTCCTTTAGATGCTGTTGTACTTGAAAAATAGGTAAATCACCAGGAATTATATGAAGAATTCCTTTTTTTTGATAATACTCTATAAGTGGAAATGTTTCTTTTTTATAAACATTAAGTCGTTTCTCCACAATTTCCGGTATATCATCTGTACGTATTTCCAACAATTCACCAGTTTCATCACAAATCCCATCTTGTTTAGGGGGATTAAGATATATATTATATAATTTTCCTGACTTTTTTGCAATCCTTCTACCGGTTAAACGTTGAAAAATTATTTTTTCAGGAACATCTATAAGTACCACATCTGTAGGAGATGAAAAATTTTCTAATAATTCTGCTTGATTAACATTTCTAGGAAATCCATCAAGAATCCAAGACTCACTTCCCTTTGGTAAAGATTTTTTGATTACTTCAAATGTTAATTCATCAGAAACCAATTCACCTTGATTAATGAGTAATTTTATCTGATTAGCAACTTCATCATCTTGACTATCTTTAACAATACTTCTAAACAATTCACCTGTAGATAACGTAAAAATATCAAATTGCTGTCCTAATAAAACACTTTGAGTTCCTTTTCCTGATCCGGGAAATCCTAAAAAGATTATTCGTTTCATTTAATAAATTCTCTTTTTTGGACTTAAAAAACCATTCTTATGATTCATCTGAAGAAAAGATTCTATCTGTCTTAATGTATTTAAAGATACTCCAACAAGAATTATTAATGATGTACCACCCATTAAATAAGCAACATCAGAAGGAACCTTAAGTTTATTAACAACAAAAGTTGGTAATAACGCAATTAACCCTAAGAAAGATGCTCCTGGCAACGTCAATCTATATAACGTATCAGAAATAAATTTCTCCGTATCAGCACCAGGTCTAACACCGGGGATAAAAGCATTTTGTCTTTTAAGATTTTCAGAAATATCACGAGGATTTAATTCAATTTCTATATAGAAAAATGCAAAAAACAAAATAAGAACAAAATATAAAATAGAATATCCAAATTCTCCAGGCTGCAAAAACACTGACATTTTTTGAAGCCAAGGTATCTGAGAACCAAACCACTGTGCTAATTGAATAGGGAATACTAAAATAGCAGATGCAAAAATTATAGGAATAACATTTGTAGGATTTACTTTAAAAGGCAGATAAGAAGTTTGGCTCATTCCTCCATTACGAGTGTATTGTACAGGAACTTTACGTAATGCCATTTCTTCAAAAATCACAGCCATTATAACACCTAAAAATAACATCGCAATTAATAATGTTATAATGGGATCTCTTGGTCTACTGAACATGGTGTGAAAAGCTTGAGGAAAACGTGCAACAATACCGCTGAGAATGATCATAGAAATTCCGTTCCCAAGTCCTTGTTCTGAAATTTGTTCACCTAGCCACATAAGAACATATGTTCCTGTAGCAACAGCAACAGAAAATATTAAAACAAAATTCATAGAAGAAATTAAAATAAACGGTACTTGAATATTAGCATTAAACTGAACCAGATAGTTTGCATAAATAATTCCTTGAATTCCAGCAATTAATAATGTTCCTATACGAGCATACTGATTAATTTTTCTTCTACCTTCAGGTCCTTCTTTAGCTTTTTTTTCCAAAGCTGGAATAATAACAGTAAGAAGCTGCATAACAATACTAGAAGTAATATACGGCATAACACCTAAAGCAAAGATAGAAGCTCTTTCTAATGCTCCCCCACTAAGAAGGTTAACAAAAGCAATAAAACTATTACTATCAGAACCAACAGCACTAAGCAAATTATTTAACTGTACACCAGGAACGGGAATTTGAGCACCTATACGAATAACGATCATAATCATTAATGTAAAGAATAAACGCTTCCTCAATTCAGGTATAAGAAATATATTCATTATTACAGACATATTTCACCCTCTTATTTTCAAATACCTTATACAGGAGCAACTATTGTAGACCCGGATTGATCAAGTATGCTTTTTGCTTGTTTAGAAACTTTATGAGCAGATATTTTCAAATTTTTTGCAGTAAAAGAAGTATTTCCGAATCCTCTAGCAAGAATTTTAACCGGATTATTACTTTTCTTAACCAAGCCTTCTTTTACAAGAAGATCTAATGTGACTTCAGTTCCATCAGAAAAAATATTCAAACTTTCCAAATTAATCACATTATTAGTAACTTTAAAAATATTTTTAAATCCACGTTTAGGAATACGGCGATACAAAGGCATTTGACCACCTTCAAAATACAAAGGTACTCCTCCACCAGAACGAGCTTTTTGTCCTTTATGACCTTTTCCACAAGTTTTACCTGTACCGTTTCCGGTTCCGCGTCCAACACGTTTACGATTTTTAGAAGCACCTAAATTAGGTTTTAATTCAAAATGACCCATAAACAGCTCCTTTTATTTTCCAAACAATTCGGAAACAGTTTTACCGCGTTTTGCAGCAATATCTTCCACATTATACAGTCGAGTTAATCCATTAAAAGTTGCTTTGATCAAATTAATAGGATTAGAAGAACGAAGAGATTTTGTTAAAATATCATGCACTCCAAGTACTTCCAAGACAGGACGTACAGCTCCTCCCGCAATAACACCTGTTCCTTTAGTTGCAGGTTTCATAAGGATACGAGAAGCTTTATACTCGCCTAATATTTCATGTGGAATTGTAGACCCTTTTAAGCAAATAGAAACAGCATTTGAAATTGCTTTAT
Source organism: Brevinemataceae bacterium (assembly GCA_051647535.1). GTDB lineage: Bacteria > Spirochaetota > Brevinematia > Brevinematales > Brevinemataceae > Brevinema_A. The sequence continues at coordinate 425,152 of JBOFEA010000004.1, read as the reverse complement.
CTTTAGCTTTTTTAATAGCATCAGCAAGTTCATTAGCTTTTCCATATCCTAAGCCTACTTTTCCTTTTTTGTTTCCGACCACTACCATAGCATTAAAACGGAATCGACGTCCACCTGAAATTACTTTTGTAGCTCTTCTGAGACTAACAACTTTTTCTTCCCATTCGGATGCAACTTCTGTTTTGTCGCGACGATCTTTTTTGAAATTATCTTTCTTATTATTTTTTCTTTCTGCACGAGGTGCACGTTCATTATGCTCTTTTTGTTGAGCGCTATTCTCAGCCATAGTCAATCCTTAGCTTTAGAATTCGATTCCTGCAGCACGGCAAGCATCAGCAATAGCTTTTACTTTTCCATGATACAGATAACCGTTACGGTCAAAAACGACCTTTGTTATATTTAACTGTTTCAACTTTTCACCAATTTTTGTACCAATAATTGTTGCAGATTCAATATTATTACCTAATCTTTTCTGCCCCAAGTCCTTGGAAATGGAAGAATAAGATACTAAAACTTTATTAGAAATATCAAAAACTTGTGCATACAAATACTTAGAAGAACGGAAAACAGTCAATCGAGGACGTTCGGAAGAAACACGAAGATTTTTTCTACTTCTTAATTTACGTTTATAATACCGTTTTGTTTTTTTAGTGATAACATCTATCATCCAAAACTCCTTTAATGATATAATCCCTCTAAACATTACTTTACAAGTAATTATACCATATTCTAAAAGAACAAACCTATTTTTTACCGGAACCTTTTCCTTCTTTGAGGCGGACAACTTCGCCAACATAGCGAATGCCTTTGCCTTTGTAAGGTTCTGGTTTTTTAATAAATCTAATATTTGCAGCAACTTGACCAACAATTTGTTTATTGATTCCCTTGACTACAATAATATTAGGTGAAGGCTGTTCCAATTTAACATCTTGTGTCGCTTCAAAAATGACAGGATGCGAAAATCCAACCAAACAATGTAAATTCTGCCCTTTGACTTCCCAACGATAACCAACACCCTGAATTTCAAGTTGTTTTTCAAAACCTTGAGATACGCCTGCTAAATGATTTTTAAATAGAACCCAATATAATCCTTGTTTTGCTCTAGCTTCTTTAGAATCATTATTTCGTTTTACTAGCACACCAGCATCATCTACAACAGGAGTAATCAAATTTTGATCAAAGTCTTGAGAAATAGAACCTAGAGTACCGTTAAAAACAACAACTCCGTTTTCTATTTTAACAGAAGCACCATTAGGAATGGGCAGAGATTTTTTTGCCAACCGAGACATAAAACTCTCCTACCAAATATAACAAAGCACTTCTCCGCCTATGCCGAGAGAACGAGCTTCTTTATCTGTAATTACCCCTTTAGAGGTAGTTAAAATTGCAATTCCATAATTGTTATAAACTCTAGGAATAAAATCTTTCCCAACATATACTCGACGAGAAAGTTTACTTACTCTTTTTAAGTCATCAATTACAGATTTACCATTAATATACTTTAATTGAACATCTAATGTAAAAGGTTGAAAACCATCTTTATAATTTTCAATAAACCCTTCACGTTTCATTATTTTTAGAAGCTCTTCCATAAGTTTAGTTTTTCGAACAGATGTTTTAGAAAAACCACGCATAGTTGCATTTCTTATTTTAGTTAAGCTATCTGCGATAATATCCATAGGATTCCTCGCCATGTTATAATTTTTTATAATTGCAAAATACTATATTTTATTACTTAAGACAAAAATATAAATTTTACCAAGAAGATTTCGTAACACCAGGTATTAAACCTTGAGAAGCAAATTTTCTGAAACACAAGCGACAAACACCAAAATCTCTCATATAAGATCTGGGACGACCGCAAACATTACAGCGATTATAAGCTCTCGCACTAAATTTAGGAGTTTTTTTCCAGCGTTGAATCATAGATTGTTTTGCCATAAGATACTCTCCTACTACTTATGCTTGAAAGGAAAACCGAAAGAAGTTAATAAACTTTTGGCTTCCTGATCAGTTTTTGCTGTTGTAACGATAGTGATATCCATTCCACGAACTCTGTCAATTTTATCATAATTAATCTCAGGAAAGATAATTTGTTCAGAAATTCCGAAAGAAAAGTTTCCTCTTCCATCAAATCCAGAAGCCTTTACTCCTCTAAAATCTCTAACCCTTGGAAGAGCAATAGAAATTAATTTATCTAAAAAGTCAAACATTCGATCTTTTCGGAGAGTCACTTTAGCACCAATAGCCATACCTTCTCGCAATTTAAAGTTAGAAACAGATTTACGAGCAAAAGTTTTCATAGCTTTTTGACCAGATAACAAAGAAAGATCATTTACTGCAGCATCAGCTACATTTTTATCAGATATAGCTTCACCAACACCCATATTTACAACGATCTTTTCGATAGTAGGAATTGCCATTACAGATTTATAAGCAAATTCTTTTAGAAGCATTGGCTTAACTTCTTTTTCAAAATGCACTTTAAAACGAGATTGATATCCGTTAGATTTAGAAACTTTTGCAGAAGATTCAGTTGCTTTTTCTTTTTTTACAGCTGGTTTAGATGCAGTTGATTTAGCAGGTTTTTTTTCTACTATTTTTTCAGGTGCACCAGCTTCTGCTGTTTTAGTCTTTTTTTCAGCCATTATTCAGCCTCTTAATTATCAAAAAAATAATCCACACCTTTTGCTTTTCTTCTTTTATTACCTTTTTCATCAATAACGTATTCTACACGAACACCTTTATTATTTTTAGGACAAAAGAGCATAATATTAGAAATATGAATTGGTGCTTCTTTTTCAAGAATAGTTCCATTAGGATACTCTTGGCTTTTTTTTACTGTCTTTTTCAGAATATTAATCCCGCGGACCAGTACAGTGTTTTTGGCAGGAAAGACTTGGAAGATTTGACCTCTTCTACCTTTATCTCTACCGGAAATTATAATGACTTCGTCATTTTTTTTAATCTTCACGGCATCCTCCACTCTAAAATACTTCGGGAGCTAAAGAGACGATTTTCATAAAATCTTTTTCTCTCAGCTCTCGTCCAACGGGCCCAAAAATACGAGTTCCGCTGGGTTCATTTTTCTTATTCACGATAACCGCCGAATTACGATCAAAGCGAATAGAAGAACCATCAGTACGGTTTATTTCTTTTTTTGTACGAACTACAACAGCTCGAACAACATCTCCCTTTTTAATAGGAGCATTTGGTGTCGCGCTTTTTACAGCAGCAACAATTACATCACCAACAGATGCATATCTGCGACGAGTACTACCGACAACATGGATACATTCAATAATTTTAGCACCACTATTATCTGCAATATCTAATCTTGTACCAAGCATTATCATAAATTAATTCCTCCTGTCCTCAGTCCTGATGTTTTTCCAAGACTTCAAGAAGAACCCAGCGTTTACATTTGCTGAAAGGAGTAGATTCACCTATCAACACTTTATCGCCTAGAACAGAAGTATTGTTTTCATCATGTACCATTATTTTTTTTCGTTTAGGAACATACTTTGCATATAAAGGATGCTTTTCACGAGTGGTAATGACAATTGTTCGTGATTTATTCATTTTATCACTAGCAACAATCCCTGTAAAAGTTTTTTGCTTTGTCATTTTGCTTTCCTTGCGATTTTACTATTGTATTTCTTTGAGTTCCGCTTGACGGATCAAAGTATTAATACGTGCAATAGTTCGCTTCATTTTTCGAACCTGAGTAATATCTTTAGGAGGTTCGATTTTGCTTCGAAAACGAATTTGCATAATTTTGTCCTGCAGATCTTTTCTCATTGAAACAAGTTCTGCATCTGACAAGGAACGAAGTTGTTGAATTTTATTCATATTATCCCTCGATTCTCTTGACAAATTTCACCTTGATAGGAAGTTTATGTCCTGCAAGTCTGAATGCTTCTTTAGCCTTAGCTTCATCAACACCCGTAACTTCAAACATTACTTTTCCAGGACGAACAGGGGCTACCCAACCATCAGGTGATCCTTTTCCTTTACCCATACGAACCCCTTCACCTTTACTGGTATAAGGTCGATCAGGAAAAATTCTAATCCACACTTTGGCACCTCTTTTCAAGTACCTATTGACTGCAATACGTGCAGATTCAATTTGTCGATTAGAAATCCAAGCTGCTTCTAAAGCAACCATTCCATAATCCCCAAAAGAAACCATATCTCCATCGTGAGTTGGAGAATTATTAATTTTAGGTCTATGTTGTTTTCTGTATTTCACCTTGGACGGCATCAACATGGGAGAGTTCTCCTCGGTTTATTTTTTTTATTAAAGTATAAAAATGAAATTTCATACTTTATTAATTAATTATTTTGCAAGCCAAACTTTAATCCCTATAATTCCCATTTGAGTTAAAGCTTCTGTCAAACGGTAATCAATATCAGCATTTAAAGTGTTTAAAGACATTCGACCTTCTTTAAATTCTTCACTTCGTGCAATTTCAGCGTTATTCAAACGGCCTGAAATACGGATTTTAATACCTTGAGCACCAGCACGCATAGCATTTCTGATAGCTTGTTTGATTGCTCTTTTATAAGAGATACGATGTTCTATTTGAGAAGCAATATCAGCTCCTATAATAGCAGCATCCAGCTCTGTCTGCTTCAACTCTTTAATAGAAAGAGAAACTTTTTTACCGTCAATTAATTTAGATAGTTTAGCGGCAATAACGTCAATCTCCGCACCTTTACGTCCAATCAAAATACCAGGTTTACCAGCAGAAATAGTAATATTTACTAATCCTGGAAAACGTGCAATTTCGATTTTAGATAAAAATGCTCTTTTATATTCTTTATTAAGAAGAGTTCTAATTTTATAATCTTCTAATAATAATTGAGGGAAATTCTTTTCAGAAAACCAAGCAGATTCCCAAAATTTACTAACTCCTATACGATATCCAATAGGATGAACCTTTTGTCCCATGATTACTCCTTATTGCCCAAATACAAAGTAAGATGTGCAGTAGGGCGATACATACGATCCGCTCTACCACGAGCTCGAGGTTTAAAGCGGGCAAAAGCTGTTCCTTCATTCACAAAAATAGTGGAAACACTTAATGCATCTGTCAATCCGTTTGGATTTTTATGAAGATAGTTAGCTTTTGCAGCATGTAAAACTTTATAAATCATTTTAGCAGCCTTTTGAGGCATATGATTTAACATTGCGAGTGCATCATCTGCTTGTTTGTCTTTAATAAGACGTGCAATTTTACGGAGTTTCATAGAAGAAATTCTTAAAGATTTTGCCTTAGCTACCGCAACAGCATTATTCATGAAAAACTCCTTGCTTATTTTTTACCTGCTTTTTTAGAACCGGCATGTCCTTTAAACACACGGGTAGGTGAAAATTCACCTAATTTATGACCTACCATATTTTCATTTACATAAACTGGTATAAATATTTTACCATTATGTACTTGAAATGTCAAGCCTATCATTTCAGGAAGAATAGTAGATCGTCTTGACCAGGTTTTAATAGGTTTTGGATTACCGGATGCAATTGTTTGTTGAGCAGAAGCTACTTTTTTGTATAAAGAAGCATCTATATATGGTCCTTTTTTAATAGAACGTGCCATTTACCTTCTCCAATTTATCTCTTTCTTTTCGCAACAATATAGCGATCAGAAGTTTTATTTTTATGCCGAGTACGATATCCTTTTGAAGGCACCCCTGTAGGAGAGGTTGGTTTTTTATAACCTTTTTGTCTGCCACGTCCTCCTCCATGAGGGTGATCATGAGCATTCATTGCCACACCACGAACAGTAGGACGCCATCCTAAATGACGCTTAGCACCAGCACTGCCATAAACAATATTTACACGCTCTGCATTTCCAACTTCACCAATGGTAGCCATACAACGCAAAAGAACCATTCTAATTTCACCTGAAGGCAGACTTAAAAATGCATATCCATTTTCTTTACCATCAAGTTTTGCACTAACACCTGCAGATCTGGCCATTTGACCGCCTTTTCCAGGTTTTAATTCAATATTATGAACAACGGTACCAACAGGAATGTTTTCTAAAGGCATAGCGTTTCCGGGTTGAATAGGTGTTTTTAATGAAGACATCACTTTATCACCAACTTTCAATCCATTAGGAGCAAGAATATAAGCTTTTTCACCATCAGCGTAATGAAGCAACGCAATACGTGCACTACGATTTGGATCGTACTCTATAGAAACGACTTTTGCTTCTATATCCCATTTATTTCTTCTAAAATCAATGGTTCGATATAATTGTTTGTTACCGCCGCCTCGATGACGAACTGTCACACGTCCCTGATTATTACGTCCATTTCCTTTACCTTTCAAAGTCATTGTAATTAATGATTTTTCAGGTTTGGTTTTAGTGATTTCAGTATAATCAAAGGATACTCTATGGCGAAGTCCCGGGGTCGTTGGTTTAAATCTTTTAATACCCATTATCAACCTCTATTTTAAAAAATCAATCGTACCTTTTTTTACACTTACAATTGCTTTTTTAAAGCGTTTAGTAAATCCAGGACGAGATATTTTTTTTGTACGAAAGTTTTTTTGACGAGGTTTTACAACAACAGTATTTACCTTTTCAACTTCGACATTATAAAAAGATTCTACGGCTTTTTTAATTTGAATTTTATTTGCATTAATAGCAACTTCAAATACATATTTATTCAACGGTGCAAGAGTAGAACTTTTTTCTGTTAAGATTGGTCGAACTAAAATCTCACTTACTGTCATGATTAACCTCTCTCTATTTTAATCATACCAGTATATCTTTCATCAAATTTACGAAGCGCTGCTTCGGTAATTAATACTTGCTTGGCATAGAAAAGTGGAAGAATATCAATAAATTCCACACCAAAGTATGATATTTTAGGTAGATTTGAACAAGCTCTCAATGCATGTTGATTATATTCCGCATCAACTACTACAACTCTATCAGAAACTGTTTCAAAATTTGATGCTAAAAACTGTTGAAAACTTTTAGTCTTTGAATCTTTTAATTCAACACTTTCAATAACTTTTAACGCACCTTTTTTGTACAATTCTGCAAGAATAAAAATATATGCATTAGCTTTTTGCTTTTTATTAATATGTTGGGAATAATCTCTAGGTTTTGGTCCGAAAGTGACACCACCGCCTCTAATCAAAGGTGAATAGTAAGAACCACGACGAGCACGTCCCAAGCCTTTTTGACGAAAAGGTTTTGCACCTGTTCCTGTGACTTCAGCACGGGTTTTTGTGGAAGCAGTACCTTGTCTTTGATTCGCTAAACGAGCAACAATCACTTGGTGAACACATTTCCCAGAAGCATTTTCCCAAATTGGTGAAAGTTCAACTTCTCGAACTTTTTTATCTGCATTAAATACATCAAACTTCATATCTTACCCCTTCACCGCATCACGAACAGTGACATAGCTTTGCTTAGATCCGGGAACAGAACCTTCAATAAAAAGAAGCTTTCTTGTGTAATCAACACGAATAAGTCTTTGTCCAAGAACAGTGACTTTTTCAGCTCCCATATGTCCAGGCATTTTCTTTCCTTTAATAACACGAGCTGGGAAAGTACATTGACCAATAGATCCAACACGACGGTGAGTCTTTGATCCATGACTTGCAGGTCCACCACCAAAATGCCAACGTTTCATAGCACCTTGAAATCCCTTTCCTTTCATTATGCCACACACATCTACTTTTTTAAGAGATGCAAGAATTTCTTCATAAGTATTATTTTGATAAAGTGCCGTATCTTCAACACGAATTTCAGAAACAAATTTAGGTTGTTCAATTACTTCGTCTTTCTTTTTAACTGTTTTGAAACCGCATCCCAAAATAACAGCATTATATCCATCTTTTTCTAATGTTCGAAATCCTAGGACATTTGTATCAGAAAAATCAACAACTGTTACTCCGCAAAGTACACCTTTGTCATCATACAATTGAGTCATCCCAAGTTTTTTTCCGATAATTCCAACGGTCTTAGCCTTCATTGTACATCCTCATAAATTGCTATTGCTTTATTTCAACTTCAACACCTGCAGGTAATTGAAGTTCAGATAAAGCATTAATGAGCTCCGCTGTAGGTTCAAAAATATCAATCAATCTTTTATGCGTACGCACTTCAAATTGTTCTCTAGAATTTTTATCTACATGGGGAGAACGCAATACTGTATATTTTTTTATATGAGTAGGAAGATAGATAGGACCAGCTATTCTTCCTCCTTTACTTTTTACAGATTCGACTATAGACACTGCAGATTGTTCAATCAATGCAGTATCATAAGCTTTTAGTCTTACTCTAATTCTATTCACGATGTGAACCTCTTTACTCTAAAACTTCTGTAACGACACCAGCTCCAACAGTTCTACCACCTTCACGAATAGCAAAGCGCATTCCTTGCTCAACAGCAATTGGCACAATCAATTCGATAGTCATATTAATGTTATCACCAGGCATTACCATGTCAGCACCTTGAATATCTACAATATTACCAGTAACGTCAGCTGTTCTGATATAAAACTGAGGTCTGTATCCTTTATGGAAAGGAGTTTTACGTCCACCTTCTTCAGCTTTAAGAACATAAACTTCAGCTTTGAATGTTTTATGAGGAGTAATTGATTTAGGTTTAGCAAGAACCATACCACGACGTACAGAATCTTTATCAATACCACGAAGTAGAATACCAGCATTATCTCCAGCTTCACCACGATCTAATTGTTTACGAAACATTTCAACACCAGTACATACTGATTTTTGAGTATCTTCATAACCAATAATTTCAACTTCGTCTTGAACTTTAATAACACCACGTTCAATACGTCCTGTCACAACAGTTCCACGTCCAGAAATTGAAAATACATCTTCAACAGGCATAAGGAAAGGTTTATCTAATTCACGAACTGGTTCAGGGAAATATTCATCCATTGCATCAACAAGTTCTTGAATACATTCAGTTTTACCATCTTCAAGAGCTCCACGAGCAGATCCACGAATAACAGGTACATCATCACCAGGAAAATCATAAGAACTTAATAATTCACGAACATCCATTTCAACAAGATCAATTAATTCTGCATCAGCAGCATCAATAAGATCAACTTTATTGATAAATACCATAATAGAAGGAACGTTAACCTGACGTGCTAACAAAACGTGTTCGCGAGTTTGAGGCATAACACCGTCTGTAGCAGCAACAACGAGAACAGCTCCGTCCATTTGTGCAGCACCTGTAATCATGTTTTTAATATAGTCTGCGTGTCCAGGACAGTCAACGTGTGCATAGTGTCTTTTATCTGAAGCATATTCAACGTGTGCAGTATTAATAGTGATTCCACGAGCTTTTTCTTCAGGAGCACCATCAATTTCTTCATATTTTTTAGCATCAGCTTTACCTTTTGAAGCAAGATATGTAGTAATTGCAGATGTTAAAGTTGTTTTTCCATGGTCAACGTGACCTAATGTTCCCACATTTAAGTGAGGTAAAGAACGATCAAATGTAGCCATTCAAATCCTCCAGCCTTTTGGCAAAAATTTTTTCTTTTTGTATTATATTTACTTCAAAAAATGAAATAAATGACTTTATTATTAACCTTTTAATGTTTCCCAAAGATTCTTAGGAAGTGGCTCATAGTGAGCAAATTCCATCGAATAAGTTCCTCGACCTTGAGTCATTGATCTTAGATCAGTTGCATATCCAAACATTTCACCTAAAGGAACAAAACATTCGATTTCCTTCGCTCCATGTTTAGATTCTGTACCTGTAATCTTAGCACGACGACCGGACAAGTCACCCATTACAGAACCTTCATATCCGTCCGGAGCAACAGTAACGACTCTCATCATAGGTTCTAAGAGAATTGGAGTAGCTTTTTGAATAGCAGCTTTCATTGCCATAGATCCAGCCAATTTAAAGGCTAATTCAGATGAGTCAACATCATGGTAAGATCCTTCATAAAGTCTTACTTTAATATCAACAACAGGATATCCAGCTATTACACCGCTTGATAAAGCTTCAAAACAACCTTTCTCAACAGCAGGGATATACTCTTTAGGAATTTTACCACCCTTAATATCGTCAACAAAGACAAATCCTGCACCAACTTCTGACGGTTCAATTTCAATAACAACATGTCCATATTGACCTTTACCACCAGATTGTTTTGCATATTTAAAGTCTTCATTAGCTTTACCGGTAATGGTTTCTCTATATGCAACTTGAGGTTTACCAATATTTACTTCAACCTTATGCTCTCTTTTTAAGCGATCACAAAGAATTTCTAAATGAAGTTCACCCATACCTGCAATAATAGTTTGTCCAGTTTCTTCATTTGTTGATACACGGAATGTAGGATCTTCATCTTGAAGTTTGCGTAAACTTTCACCTAATTTATCAACATCATCTTTAGTTTTAGGTTCAATTGATACTGCAATAACTGGTTCTGGAAAATCAATTGCTTCCAAAAATAATGGAGCATTTTCAATAGTCACACTATCACCTGTAATAGTATCTTTCATACCTGCAATACCAACGATATCTCCGGCTACAGCAAAATCAACTTCTTCTCTTTTATTAGCATGCATTCTCATAATACGGGAAATACGTTCTTTTTTATCCTTATTTACATTATATACATAAGAACCTTTTTCAAGAATACCCGAATAAATACGAACAAATACTAATTTACCAATATAAGGATCTACCATAACTTTGAAAGCAAGCATTGATAAAGGTTCACTATCTTCAGGTTTTCGAATTTGCTCTTCCCCATTAGGAGTCACCCCTACCATAGGAGGAATATCTACAGGAGAAGGAAGATAATCACGTACACCATCCAACAAAGGCTGTATACCTTTATTTTTAAGAGCAGCTCCGCAGAATACAGGATACATACGACCATCAATAGTCATAGTACGAATACCTGCTTGAATTTCTTGAGGAGTAAGATCTTCTCCTTCCAAAAATTTGGTCATAAATTCGTCATTAGCTTCTGCAATAACTTCCACTAAATTATGATGCCATAATTCAGCATCATCTTTCATATTTTCAGGAATTTCAGAAACTTTGTACTGTAAGTTGTCATCGCTGTCATCCCAAATAAGAGCTCTCATTTCAACAAGATCAATAACACCTTTGAATTCGTTTTCAGCACCAATAGGAAGTTGAACAGGAGTTCCTTTAACACCAAGTTTTTGACTCATGGATTCGACAGACATCATAAAGTCAGCACCCATTTTATCCATTTTGTTCATAAAAGCAAGACGAGGTACATTATATTTGTTAGCCTGACGCCATACTGTTTCGGATTGAGGTTCAACACCAGCAGCAACGTCAAAAACAGCAACAGCTCCATCAAGAACTCTTAATGAACGCTCTACTTCAGCTGTAAAATCCACGTGACCAGGTGTATCAATAATATTAATCTTAATATCATCCCAATAACATGTTGTTGCAGCACTGGTAATAGTAATTCCACGTTCTTTTTCTTGTTCCATCCAGTCCATTTCAGAAGCACCTTCATGAGTTTCACCAATTTTATGGGTTTTACCTGTGAAGAACAAAATTCTTTCTGTAATAGTGGTTTTACCAGCATCAATATGAGCGGCAATACCAATATTTCTTAATTTATTTTTGGCAAACTTTTTCTCAGCCATTTTTAAACCTCTTTAACAACTACCATTTATAATGAGCAAATGCACGGTTAGCTTCTGCCATTTTAAGGGTATCAACACGTTTTTTAATAGTAGAACCACCATTATTAAACGCATCAAACAATTCTTTTCCTAATTTTTCTTCCATTGAGTGTTCTCGTCTTTTTCGAGAAAAATCAGCTAGCCATCTTAACGCTAATGCCAACTGACGTTCAGGTCTAACATCAACAGGAACTTGATAAGTAGCTCCTCCGACTCTTCTGGAACGAACCTCAATAGGAGGTTTAATATTATTAATAGCTACTTCTAAAGCTTCTAAAGCAGGTTGCTGTGATTTCTCTGCAAGAAATTCCATAGCGTTATAAACTATAGCTGTAGCCACACTTTTTTTACCATCTAACATAATGCGATTAACTAATTTCGTAACCAATACACTATTATACTTTCCGTCGGGAAGAAGGGGACGGAAATGCCCTTTTGCTTTTTTTCGTGGCATAAATTCCTCTTTCTGCGATTTGCTAATCAGCAAATTTCTTCAACAGCACTTACTGTTTACTCAGAAATTCTCAAATTAACGTTATTTTCTTAAAAACTAATTTTTAGGACGTTTAGATCCATATTTGGAACGTCCTTGCTTTCTCTTATCTACACCCATAGAATCCAATGTTCCACGAATAATATGATACCTTACACCGGGAAGATCTTTTACACGTCCACCACGAATAAGAACAACAGAGTGTTCCTGTAAATTGTGTCCGATACCTGGAATATAAGCCGTAACTTCAACACCGGTTGTCAAACGTATACGAGCAATTTTACGGAGAGCTGAGTTAGGTTTTTTAGGCGTCATAGTAGTCACACGAACACAAACCCCTCTTTTTTGAGGATTAGCACGAAGAGCTGGAGATTTGGTTTTTCTCTCAACTGTTTTACGACCAAATCTAACTAATTGATTAATTGTTGGCATTAGGTATAACCTCTTTTTCTTGAATAAAATTCATTTTAAAAAAATTCATTATCCACATTATAGTATTGGACATTATAAATCATAAAAATAAAACTGCCTTAATACCCAATATGAATAAAAGACAAAAAACACAGAATAAAATATTTCCTCAATAATAAAGATCAAAGTTCCGGAGCGATATTTTCACAACTCTTAAAAGACATTGCCGGAATTTATCTTTAAGAGAAATACGTGATAAGAAATGAATAAATATATTTTATTAATGGTAATTTCTACTGATTTCTAATTATTGTATCATTTTTTTTGAATAATGTCAATATTTATAGTTCATATTTTACGATTTTCATTCTACAAAAAAAATATCTCCATAAAGGAGATATTTTTTCTTAAAGATTTCGTTTTCCTATAATTTTTAATGATTCATAATGCTTAATTCCCGTTCCAGCAGGAATTAACTGCCCAATTACAAGATTTTCCTTCAATCCCTGTAAATGATCAACTGCACCTCTTAATGCTGCACCTGATAATACTTTTGGAGTTTCTTGGAAAGACGCTGCTGAAAGAAAACTCTCAGTCACAAGTGCTACTTTCGTTAATCCCATCAGAATAGGTCGTGCTTTTGCAGCTTGTCCACCTTGAGATACTACATTATTATTTTCTTTTTGGAAAATTTGACGATCAATAATCTGACCTGTAATAAATTCTGTATCAGCAGGATCGATAATCTCTACCTTTCTTAACATTTGGCGGATAATAATAGAAATATGCTTTTCATTAATTTCCACACCTTGAAGACGATAAACAGCTTGAATTTCTTCTAATAAGAATTGTTCCACTGCATTTTGCCCCAAAACTCTTAAAATATCATGAGGACTTACAATTCCGTCACAAAGCGGTTCTCCAGCTTCTACCCTATCTCCGATACGAACATAAATATTTTTTCCGGATACTACAACATGATTAAATATTCTACCGCTGTTGGTACGCACAACAATCGTATATTTACCTTTTTTCAGATTAATATTTTCTACAAGACCTGCACACAATGCAACAACAGCAACATTTTTAGGTTGGCGTGATTCAAACAGTTCGGTAACACGAGGAAGACCTCCGATAATATCTTTTGTTCTTCTCTTCGCCATAGGACGACGTGCAATAGTATCACCAGCTTTCACATAGGATCCTTCTTCAACAGCCAAAGAAACTCCGGAAATAATCATAAATCTTTCTAATTCTTTTCCTTCTTCATCTGTGATAAGAAGAATTGACTTATCCTTTTCTGTTTCACCGTCAACAACTTGTTCTGCATAGCGTACAAAACCGTTGTATTCACATACATAGAGTTCATTATAAGGATCAAATTCTGTTATTGTTGTACCGCGATTAATAATAGAGTGAGCATGAATTTTCAAATTTGATCCAACACGTACAGGATACGAATATCTTTGATATTCTAAAGCTAGTAGCATATCGTGAATTTTTCTTATGATAACTCTTCGACCAAAACGTAATTCTTCACCGGTGTTTAAATACGCAACCGTTCTTTCTGCAGCTACATCCATTCCATCCAATCGATCAGCTTCTGAAGGATCTTGAAGAGTATCAACAGGAATCTGTACTAATATTTTCTGAACCTCTACCGCTCCTTTACGAGTGACAAGTCTTTCTTCACCAAGCTCTCCTTGACGGGAAACAATATTTTCAGGAATATTAAGAACATATGCATCGTAACTCAAAGACAATTGATTTTCTTCTAATGATGTTGCTGCGGTTCCTCCGATATGGAATGTACGCATTGTCAACTGAGTTCCGGGCTGCCCGATTGATTCCGCAGCAATAATACCTACCGCTTCACCAATATTAACCTTTTGAAGCTGGGACAGATCCCATCCATAACATTTACTACACACACCCTGCTCTGCTTCACAAGTCAAAACAGATCGGATACGAATTTTATCAATATCGGCTTCTTCAATTTTTTGAACAGCTTCTTCATCAATAATTTCATTTGCTGAAACAATTAAATCTCCATTTCGAGGATCAAAAATATCAACTGCAGAAACACGGCCTAAACAACGTTCTGACAAAGTTTTGATAATTTCTTCCCCTTGACGAACAGCTTCTAATTCCATATAACGAAGTGTTCCACAATCATGTTCAATAATAACAACATCTTGAGCAATATCAACAAGCTTTCTAGTCAAATAACCGGCATCAGCTGTTTTAAGTGCTGTATCCGCCAATCCTTTACGAGCACCGTGACTGGAAATAAAATATTCCAAAACAGACAATCCTTCTTTAAAGTTCGAACGAATCGCCATTTCCAAGATTTCTCCGGAAGGTTTCGCCATCAAGCCCCTCATTCCGGACAATTGTCTAATTTGTTCTCTACTTCCGCGAGCTCCGGAATCCATCATTACATATAAAGCATTGAATCCGTCATCACTTTCTCGAAGACGTGTTTCCACTAACTTCTTAATACGTTCATTAGCACTTGCCCAAAGGTCGATTACTTGGTTATACTTTTCTTCATATGTAATCAAACCACGACGTGCATTATCTTCGATTTTTTGAACTTCTTTTTCGGTTTTAGCAACAATTTCATATTTTTCTTGAGGAATTTTTACATCAGAAATAGAAATCGTCACACCTACTTTAGTAGCATGGGAATAACCCATATTTTTCAAATCATCTACCAAATAAGCAGTTTCTTTAATTCCATAAATTTTATAACAGTCAGCAATAGTTTTTTCTACACGTTTGGAATTTAGAGTATCGTTAATGAATCCCAATTTTTCCGGAATAACTTGATTAAAAATAACACGACCAATAGTTGTTTCGACCCATTCGTCATCCATTTTATATAAAATCCAGTCTTCATACCCTAAGATTCGATTATCAACTGTAAAGATTAATTCAGCATAAGAGTCGAATTTTTTTAATTTTTCAGGCTTATGAAGTTTTGGTTTGGTGAGATAATAAATTCCCAACACCATATCTTGAGTTGGATAAACAACAGGGTGACCGTTAGCAGGATTTAAGAGATTTCTACTGGAAAGCATAAGCAACCATGCTTCAATCTGAGCTTCCGAAGAAATAGGTACATGCACTGCCATTTGATCTCCATCAAAGTCAGCATTATACGCATGACATACAAGAGGATGAAGCTGTATAGCTTTTTCTTCAACAAGAATAGGTTCAAACGCTTGAATACCTAATCTGTGGAGTGTAGGAGCACGGTTTAAGAGAACAGGATGGTCACGCACAACATCTTCCAAAACTTCCCAAACTCTTTCATGTTCGACTTCAATCAAATGCTTTGCCGCTTTAATATTGGAAACAAATTCACGTTCTACAAGACCTCTCATCACAAAAGGTTTGAACAACTCAAGAGCCATTTGCTTAGGAAGACCACACTGATGTAATTTCAAATTAGGTCCAACAATAATAACAGAACGTCCTGAATAATCCACACGTTTACCAAGAAGATTTTGACGAAAACGACCTTGCTTTCCTTTAAGAATATCTGAAAGAGATTTCAGAGGTCTATCTCCTCCACCAGTCACAGGATGTGCACGACGTGAGTTATCAAATAATGAATCTGCGGCATCTTGTACCATACGCATTTCATTTTTGATAATAATATCAGGAGCATTAACAGATTTAAGTTTTTTCAAACGATTATTTCTATTGATCAAACGACGATATAAATCGTTGATATCGGATGTTGCAAAACGCCCTCCATCCAATGGAACCATAGGACGAAGATCCGGCGGAACAACAGGAACCGCATCCAAAATAATCCATTCTGGTTTATTCTTGGATTTTCTTAATTCTTCAACCAATTCTAATCGCTTAATAACTTTTTTATCACTTTTGTTTTGGTATTCGTTTGCAGCACGAAGTTCATCAGCCAAAGAATCCAAATCAAGATTTCTTAAAATTTGACGTACAGCTCCTGCACCAGATCCTGCTGTAAACGCTTCTTTATAACGATCGCGGTATTCATCATATTCTTCATCTGAAAGAACCTGATTTGCAGCCAAATCGGTTTCACCCGGATCAATCACAATATATTTTTCAAAATATAAAATACTCTGTATACTGCTTGGAGCAACATCCAACAAAATCGCAATTTTTGAAGGAATAATTCTATAGTACCAAATATGTGCAACAGGTGCAACTAATTCAATATGCCCTGTTCGATAACGACGAACTTTCGATTCCGTTACTTCAACTCCACATCGGTCACATATTATTCCTTTATATCTAATAGATCGAAATTTTCCACAAGAACATTCGTAATCTTTTGTCGGTCCAAAAATTCGTTCACAAAATAATCCGTCTTTTTCTGCCCTCAATGTACGATAATTTATTGTTTCAGGCTTTAATACTTCTCCATGGGAAAGAGATCTTATCAAATCCGAGCTTGCTAAATTCACCGAAATCGAACCAAAACCTTGCATACCTTTCATAATTTTAATCCTTTTTGAAAGGGATTCTATCCCTTTATTTTTTCAGAAAAATATTTAAAAATATTCAACAATATATTTGAATATTAAATTAAATGCACTCTCATATCAAGCATTTCTCTTTCTTTTTCATTAAGAGGAATACGCTTTCCAGCTTTATCATAAACTTGGATATCCAAAGCCAATCCTCTTAATTCTTGGACAAGAACATTAAAGGATTCAGGAATATTTGGAGATGCAACACGTTTTCCTTTAATAATTCCTTCATAAACACGAACACGTCCTTCGGTATCGTCAGATTTGACAGTCATCATTTCCTGAAGCAGATTGGAAACACCATAAGCTTCAAGTGCCCAAACTTCCATTTCCCCTAAACGCTGTCCACCAAAATTAGCTTTACCACGGAGAGGCTGCTGAGTCACTAAGGAATAAGGACCTACAGAACGAGCATGAAGTTTATCATCTACCATGTGGTTCAATTTAAGAACATACATCACACCAACAAAAACCGGCTTTTGAAATAAATCACCTGTTCTTCCATCACGAAGCCAATATTTACCTGTTTTTGTTAATTTAATATGATCCCAATATTTTTTAATATCTTCTTCGCTTTCTCCGTAAAGAGATCTTGTACTTACTAAATCGGACAATATTTTTTCATTTGCTAAATCAACTTGTTCGTCAATTTGGTCTAATGACGCTCCTTGGAACGCAGCACACTGATATTTGACATCCAATTTTAATCCAGCAAAACCTAAGTACGTTTCAAATAATTGTCCCAAGTTCATACGAGAAGGCACACCTAAAGGATTTAACACCACATCTACAGGAGTTCCATCAGGCAAGAACGGCATATCCTCTTCCCTCATAACACGAGAAACAACACCTTTGTTTCCGTGCCGTCCGGCAATTTTATCACCCGGTTTAATTTTACGTTTTTTAGCGAGATATACTTTAATTAATTTAAGAACACCAGGAGAAAGTTCATCACCATTTTTAATAGTAAAGACTTTAACATCAACAACAACACCATCTTCCCCATGAGGAACTCTTTGTGAAGTATCGCGGACATCTTTAGCCTTTTCACCAAAAATAGCATGCAAAAGCCGGAATTCAGGAGTTTCAGTAGGCTCACCTTTAGGCGTCACTTTACCAACTAAAATATCACCAGGTTTAACATAAGCACCAACACGAACAATTCCGCTTTCATCAAGATTTCTGAGAGCATCTTCTCCAACATTAGGAATTTCTCTAGTAATTTCTTCCGCTCCTTGTTTGGTTTCAAGAGCAGGACATTCAAACACTGTTGTATAAATAGAAGTAAAATCATCTTCTTTAATCAGACGCTCAGACATTAAAACAGCATCTTCATAGTTATAGCCATTCCAAGGCATAAACGCTACCACGGCATTTTTACCTAAAGCTAATTCACCTTGATCGGTTCCAAATCCATCAGCAATAACTTCGCCTTTTTTCACGAGTTCACCAACATCAACAATAGGTTTTTGATTGAAACTAGTATCTTGGTTGGTTCTTCTGAATTTTGATAAAGAATAATGCTGTACACCATGTTCTGTTTTGATTTCAATATTTTTAGAATCGACTGAAACAACTTCTCCATCAGTTTTTGCCAAAATAGCAGCACGGGAATCACGAGCAACATAATATTCCATACCCGTACCAACAATCGGTGACGACCCTTTAAGAAGAGGCATTGCTTGACGTTGCATGTTTGATCCCATCAACGCACGGTTAGCATCATCGTTTTCAATAAACGGAATAAGAGCAGCTGATACCGATAACAATTGCAACGCAGATACATCCATCAACTGAACTTTACTTGCAGGAACAAGTTCGTATTCGCCTTTATAACGTACACGGGGAAACTCTTCAGTAATTTTGAAATTCTTATCCATTTCCACGTTCACAGGTGCAATATACATATTTTCTTCTTCATTAGCAGAAAGGTATACGATTTCTTTTGTTGCTTGACCTTCTTTAACAACCAAATAAGGAGTTTCCAAAAATCCATAATAATTTACTTTTGCAAAAATAGATAAGGACACTATAAGTCCAATATTCGGCCCTTCAGGAGTTTCAATAGGACAAACACGACCATAGTGGGTATAGTGTACGTCACGAACTTCAAACCCTGCTCTGTCTCGAGATAAGCCTCCAGGTCCCAACGCAGAAAGACGTCGTTTATGAGTTAATTCGGAAATCGGATTGATTTGATCCATAAACTGCGACAATTGGCTCATACCAAAGAAATCATTAATCGCAGACATGATAGGTTTAATACTGATAATATTTTGAGGAGACAAATCTTCTATTTCACGGGTAGACAATTTTTCATAAATAGATTTCTCCACTATGGAAAATGCTCCAGTAATTGCATCAACAATCAATTCACTCACACTACGAACACGTCTATTACCAAGATGATCCACATCATCAATTGGAACTTCTTCATTTGCTACAGAAATTAAGTGTTTAAGTGTCAGCGAAATATCTTCAAAAGATAATGTAAATGATTTTAATAATTCTTCTTTATCTTGTTTTGAAAGATTTTGGTATAATTTCATAACCAATTTATAACGTCCAACTTCCCCAAGATCATAATATCGATTATTAAAGAACATATTATTCAAATCACGTACAATAACATCAAATGGAGCAGCTTCACCGGGATGGAGAATACTGTATATTTTCTTTACAGCTTTTTGAATATTATCTTTGGAATCATCTTTTTCCAAAGTATTTACCAAAGCACGATTTTTAATTAAAGAATCGGTATTGATAATTTTAATAGAATGAATTCCTTTATGAAACAATTGATTTACCGTATTAGGAAATAATTTGTCCATAGCAGAAACAATAGTATTACCGGATTCGTCAACAATAGTTTCACCAACATATTGTCCAATAAGTTTGGAGAGAAGCTCAGGATCTTGTTCCAATACAATTTCTGTCATTTCAAAAAATCGGGAAACAATATCTTCTACTGTCATTCCTAAAGAAAGCAAAAGAGTAGTAATAAGAATTTTTCGACGAGAATCTATTCTTACATAGATCAAATCTTTTTTAGAATCAATTAAAAATTCAAGCCATGATCCTTTTTCCGGAACAATTTTTGCAGTAAATTCTTTATTTTTGGTATTGAACAACACACCGGGAGATTTATAAATTTGATTAACTACAACCCTTTCCGCTCCATTAATAATAAAAGTTCCACGTTCAGTCATTATAGGGAAATCGCCAATATAAATATCTTTTTCTTTAATTTCTCCGGTTTTTCGATCAATTAAGCGAAAAATTACTTTTAGAGGAACGCTGTACGTTAAATTTTTATCAAAAGCTTCGTCTTGAGTATATTTAAGTTCACCTATTTCATAATAAACATACTCTATTACAATATTTTTATCCGTGCTTTCAATAGGAAACACCGTACGGAAAACACCTTCCAAACCTTTTTTTTCACGTTTTTTAGGATCGACATCGGCTTGTAAAAATTCAGCAAAAGATTCAAGCTGAATCGCTAATAAGTCAGGAGCATCTGTTTGAGTTTGAAATTCGGCAAATGAAACACGTCTAATGTGTTGAGCCATAAAAATCTCCAAATATTGAAAAGTATTGCCAAGAGATTTTGATCATCTCTAGGATTGGGAAAATTTCACAAAAGTGAATATTATAAAAACATGCACACAACCCCCATCACTAGATAGGGGAATATATGCAGAGTTAAAAACACAAAATTTCAGTAAATAAATTAAAAAAACTATTTAATTTCAACAACCGCACCAGCAGCTTTTAATTTTTCAGCTATTTGATCAGCTTCAGCTTGTTCAATATCAGATTTAAGAGCTTTAGCTCCAGCACTTTCAGCAAGTTCTTTAGCTTCTTTCAATCCTAATCCAGTAATCTCTCTGATTGCTTTAATAACTTCTATTTTACTAGCTCCAGCATCTTTAACAAATACTGAAACAGTTGAACTTGCTGCAGCCGTATCAGCAGCAGCTGCAGGTGCAGCTGCAACAGTTGCTTGAACATCAAATTCCACTTCAATTTTTTTACGTAATTCATTTAATTCGAGAACAGTCATATCTTTAATCAAATCAAACACTTTAGTTACATTATCAGCCATTTTTTTCTCCTTAATTTTTAAGAGCTATATTTTATTTTTCTTAATACATTAGAAATAAGAAAATTTGTACTGTATACACATTTGTGTACAATAAAAACAAACTATTCTTTTTCTTTCTTCTCAGCAAGAGCTTCAAGTGTTCCATTAAATATGGACAATACAGAATTCAATCCACCGGCAATCATAGCAATAAGCTCAATACGTCCTGGTATTTTCGAAATTTCGATAATTTCTTGAGTAGAATAAGGAGTTTTTGATAATACTCCTGCTTTGAAAGTAAAACTATCATTTTCTTTCGCAAAATCTCCTAATGCCCGTACAACAGCCATTGAATCTTCTCTACCAAGAACAATCATCGTAGAATTTTTCAAATGTTCATCAAATTCGGAAATGTTATTATCATGAAGAGCATGTTTTAAAAGACGATTTTTTATTACTTGAGCTTGAGCATTGATTTCAAATAATTTTCTACGCAACTGATTTGAAGCAGCCACAGACAAACCTTGAAAAGAACAAAGCACAAACCCATCCGATTCAGCAATATTTTTAGAAAGAGTTTCTGTTAATTTAATTTTTTCTGCTTTTTTTAACATTTGTTTCTCCCTAACCAGCTATTTTTTTATGATCGATTCGAACGGAAGAACTCATTGTTGACGCGATAGCAAGAGTTTTTATATATTCACCCTTTAAATCACTAGGCTTATTTTTCATAATTAAATTATGAACAGCTACAATATTTTCAACAAGATTCTGAGAAGGATGAGATTTTTTACCTACGACAATATGAAAATTTCCAGTTTTATCTCCACGAATTTCCACTTTACCGGCTTTAAACTCTTTAACTACTTTTTCGATTTCAAGAGTGACATTTCCAGTTTTAGGAGAAGGCATTAATTTTCTACGACCTAAACCAGCAGCAACAACAGCAAGTCGAGGCATCATATCAGGAGTTGCTACAACAGCATCAAACTCAAACCAACCATCTTTTATTTTTTGGATTAAATCATCCGCTCCAATAAAATCAGCACCAGCTTTTTTTGCTTCAACAGCATGCTCGCCTTCAGCAAAAACAAGAACTTTAACTTCCTTACCGATATTATGAGGCATAACCAAGGTATCACGAATACTATGTTTTTGTTTAATATTAAGATTGTAATGAATTTCTATTGTTTCATCAAATTTAGCATTTGCCAATTCTTTAACAATTTCAACAGAATTATCAACTGAAAATAGAGCACGACGATCATATTTTTTAATATTATCAAGTTGTCTCTTTGTTCCTTTATAACGGATTCCATTATGAATAATATTTGCCATATTTATGCCTCCGTCTCAACACCCATATTGCGAGCAGTTCCTTCGACAATACGCATTGCGGATTCGATAGTAAACGCATTCAGATCGGGCATTTTTATTTCAGCAATTTTACGAACCTGTTCTTTTGTAAGAGTACCGATTTTATTTTTATTAGGTTCTGAAGATCCTTTGGATACTCCCAGTTCTTTTAAAATAAGATTAGAAACCGGCGGTGTTTTTAATACAAATGTAAAAGTTCTATCTGAATAAACAGTAACTTCTACTGGAACAACAAAACCAGCTTTATCTTTAGTTGCAGCGTTAAATTGATTACAAAATTCCATCAACTGAATTCCTTTTGGACCAAGTGCTGTTCCAACAGGAGGAGCAGGATTCGCTTGTCCAGCAGGAATTTGAATCTTAACGACAGCAGTTACTTTAGCATTAGGGGCTGCCATATATAACTCCTAAAATTTTAACTTTATATAAAGAAAATCAACACAATAGTAGAAGCACCTATTGGATTTTTCCTTTATTAACAAGATTATTTTTTAATTAATCAACGTAATTTGATTAAACTCCAACTCAATAGGAGTAAGACGACCAAAAATTTCAACTGATGCAGTAACAAGATTTTTTTCATAATTGACTTCACTGATAATTCCGGTAAAATCTTTAAATGCACCTTCATTAATCCGTATTTTATCATCAATATTCCAAGTACTTTGGGTTGAATATTCTTTTTGAACGATATCGCCTGTTTTCTCGAAAATAGCACGAACCTCTTCAAATGTTAATGGTGCAGGTTTTCTATTACCGCCACCAGCTGTTAAAAACATTCCGACTCCGACAATATTTCTTATATCTGCATACACGGATTTCCACGCCATTTCATCTTCAGGAAGATCTAATTCAGCAAGAACATATCCAGGATAAAGCTTATGTTTTTGAACAACTTTTTTATTTCGTTTTTCAACAATAATTTCTTCTTCAGGAACACGAACATCAATCAATACATCTCTCAAACTGCCACCGTTTTTCTTTTCCAAAAGACGCGAATAAACTTTATTCTCAAATCCTGTTTGAACCTGTATAACAAACCAACCTCTAGCCATTACTTCATCATTCCTTGGAGTATATAGCGAACTCCCAAATCAACTCCAAACAAAATCAATGAAAATACTGCCACAAAAACACCCGTTGCAAAAGTAGCTTGGATAACCTCTTCTTTAGACGGCCACGAAACTTTTTGCAACTCTTGAATGGAATCTTTCACAAATTGAGCAATCTTCGCCATTATTTGCTCCTTTCCTTAATTTTCAGATTCAATTAGAGACTCTTTCTCTCAGGGCAGGAGGGACTCGAACCCCCAACACTCGGTTTTGGAGACCGATGCTCTACCATTGGAGCTACTACCCTATTATATTTATTTTATTTCTTTATGAACAGTATGCTTTCTTTCTCGTGAACAATACTTCTTTAATTCAAGTTTGGTTCTTGCCTGAATCATTTTTTTTGTTTTAGTTGTAGTATAGTTACGTTCAGCACAACTCTCACATTCAAGCGTAATAATCTGCGCCATATCCAACTCCTTTAATTAGGATTCTGAGCCCACAATCGGATTTGAACCGATGACCCCTTCCTTACCATGGAAGTGCTCTACCGACTGAGCTATGTGGGCATTTATAGTAATAAATACAGTTTGAACAAAATTATAAT
Source organism: Brevinemataceae bacterium (assembly GCA_051647535.1). Taxonomy (GTDB): domain Bacteria; phylum Spirochaetota; class Brevinematia; order Brevinematales; family Brevinemataceae; genus Brevinema_A. Next base: position 400,891 of record JBOFEA010000004.1, on the reverse strand, counting down.
AGAATTCAATTAAAATGTCAACATTTTTCTCCATTAACTAATAAAATTTCATCTTTTTAATGCCAAATTCTCATTTTTTCAAGTAAAAATTTTAATCCCGCTTAATTTACAACAAATAACCAATTTATCAAATATCAATAATTTTGCGTTCACTTACTATACAATCCATCGTAATATCATATTTATCCTGAGGAAGATGTTGATACAAAAATTCTTCTGCTGTAATTCCTATTTTTTGAGCATTAGGATATTTGCTGAGCAATCGATCATAATAACCTGCTCCATAGCCCAAACGCGAACCATCTACCCCAAACGCCAATCCAGGAACCAAAAATATATCCACACTTCCCTTATACACAGAAGAACAAGGCTCCAAAATACCAAAAGAACCACGTCGAAAATCCTTGACATCACCCGCAATACAAAGATCTAAAGAAAAATTTTCCGATACTCTCGGAAAAACAGTTCTACAGCCTTTTTCTAAAACAAATTTCCATATACTTGAAATATTAATTTCGCTCTCTAATGCATTATACAAAGCGATGCATCCATGATTTGGAAGAATATTCTGAAGAAACAAAAAAATTTGTTCTTCTATATATTGTTTATATTTTTTATTGTTTAATAATTCCGATCGTTTAATCTTTACTTCTTGACGAAGTGTTTCTTTATTTACCATTCTGTTTCAGATTATGAATCTTGGATCTGTTTGATTTTATCCATCAAACGTGCTGCTTCTTCATACCTTTCTTCATGAACAGCTTTTTCAACTTCTTCTTTAAGAAATTGCAGTGCACAGCTTTCCCAATAGTAAGTCTCTTTCTCAAGCATATACGCTACCTGTGCTTCATGACTCGGATCATGCTTATAATCATCTGAAATAAGTATCTTATCAATAAATAAAGGAACATTCAACTCTATTGCCAAAGGAAGTACTTCTGCTAAAAAAGAAGTATAATAAGTATCTCCCTTTTTCAAACTACTCATCATAGAAAAATCTTCCAAAAAAATACAGCATTGCTCAAAAGTCACGCCAACATCTGATATAATTTTTGCAAAAATAGAACTGATTGAATTCTCTAAAACAATTTTCACTGACAAGGCATCTTGAGGATCAAGATTACGAGAAAAAGTTCCTTGTGCAGTTTGAATATACAAATTATAATTATACTCTTCTTTAATTACGCTTATATTGTCAACAGAAAGAATATCCTGATTTTGCGACATCTTTAAGACTCCTGAATCATAAATCTTATTAAGGATATAACATTATCTCAAATTTCTAATCAGTTTTGAATTTGATTTTCCGAATGTTGTATCATTCCCTGATCTTCAAGCAATTCTCTAAAGATCTGTGGTTCCGAAAGCATTCTAGACATTCCGGAAAGTTCTGAAAATTTCAATAACCAAACAATAGCAGAAGAAAAATTAAAAACCAATAAAAATGCATCATATATCGTTTTATGATTAATAAGACGCTCTAATTGATGCTTCTGAGTTAATACTATTTTTTCCTGCCAATTACCTATCATTGTTTCTTCTGAATTCTTTGATTGCAATATAACATTAAAAATTTGATTAAGATTATCAAAAATAGTTCCCATCGTCTGACGAATTGAATACGACATTTGTTCCAATCCTTTTTCTTTATGCTTAAGTTCAAGCGATCGCGACTGCAAGTGTTTATCTTTTAATATATTTTTCACTACTAAACATGCTTTTAAATATTTATTGACTAACTCATAAAATTGATTCATTTTAGAAGTTAACAGATTAATTTCTTTTTTAACGTCTGTTCTTTCAAAAGAATTTCCTTCCGTTGTTAAGTAAAAATTTATAATATTCGACGTCCACAACATATTAAATTCCGCATCAAAATAGTCAATCAATACATACAAATAAAATATTTTATCGTTGTAATCAAAAGTTGATCTCAAATCAGATTTACTTTTTAATTGATAATAAGCTTTTCTAAAGTCAATATTGGTTTTAATAAAAAACACACCTTGAGAAACATTATTGTCAGGAAAATCAATTTTCTGTTGATTTTCAACAAGATCTTGGGGCTGTTGCTGTTGTTGTGTTTCCTTTTTTTTCATTGCTTCAATAACTTCATTTTTCCAGCGCCGAGCAAATTTTCCTGGTTCTACATACTCGGTAATACCTAAATATTGAGATAAACTTATATGATTATGATTCAAAAAATTATAGCGATTCCAATAATAATCAATCAGTTGCTCCAACATATAATAAAATTTCATCCAAATAATATCGAATTCTCTTTCAAATTGTTTTACATTATATTTTTTAGCAAGATCTGGAAAATATTCTCTAAATTTTTCTACAATAACCATTGTAGACACCTTAACTTGAGCCGAATATTGAAATAATTGAAAAATTGGTACAAAAAAACGTTTAATCACATCTTCTGCACTATCTACAGATCGTTCCAAAGCTTGGCTGACTTCAACAAATGCATTTTTATCAAATAAATAATAAAAACGATATACCATTTCATAGTCAATCAATCTATCTTCTGTATATAAAAATTTCTTAAACTCTTCCACTTCAGAACTGTTTTGAATTAAAGGAAGCAATATTTTTTTTATTGACAAAAAGCTTCCTTCTGCTTGAACAAGAACCAGTGATTTAAAACCTTCTCTAAATTTTTGTGCATTAAAATTAAAAATTCCGGACAAAAAAGCATTAAATCTCAAAAAAAACATTTTAACTTTAGAAACATAAGATTGTTGCGATTGATTATTTTGAGCAATAGATCGAGAAGCAACTCCCATATCTTTATGCTTAGAATTTTCGATATCTTGACGAAAAGGATTAGCATTTTGACTAGGTCTAACATTGTGGTTGGAAGTTTTGGCATATCCGGAATTAATTGATTGAGAATTGGATTTAATACCGGCATTCTGTAATTTATTTTGATCTAAATCAACAACCTGCCCACCAGATTTCTGAAGCTGATTAAAAAGTTTTTTTCGCTCTTTTTCTTTCAGTTCATTGACATTCAAACGATTGCGAATTTCATCTAACTTAGAGTGAGGCATATAACACATCCTTAAAATTAAATTCCATAAAAACGTTAATTCACTGAAACTGACACTTTATCAATCATTATATGCGGTGCAAATAATGAAGATTCTTTATGAATTTCATTTTCTATCATCACAATGTGTTTTAAAAGTTCAAAAGCATTACCTGACACCATAACATTTCTAACTCTACCTTTTAAGACACCTTGTTCTATTAAAAAGGCACTTTCCGTTAAGACAGAAAAATCTCCTGCAATTACATTGGATTGGCCTTCACCCAAAGGCAAAACCATGAGCAATCCATAATCAATTGAAGAAATCATTTCTTTCAAAGAAACATCTCCGGAACAAACCACTCTATTCGAAAATGCAGGTGCAGGTAGTGAAGCCGACCCACGAGATGCATGACCTGTAGAATATTTGCCAGTCTTATAAGCAGATGCACTGTCAAAAATAAAACTATTAAATACGCCGTCTTTGATAATTTCAAGTTTTTGTGCAGGCGTACCTTCATCATCAAAAGAAAAAGAAGCAGAACCGTATTGATACAAGGGATCATCTGTCAAACTAAATTTGGATGAAAACAATTTTTTGCCTTCAGAATCAGCAAAAAGCGATAGATTCTTAACCAAAGATTTACCGTTAGCGGCAATTTCGATCGGATCAAGCAACAAATCCAACGCAGATGGAGCAAAAATCACCGGCATCAACCCTGATTTTTTTAAGGAAGCTGATTTGCGTGAATTTTCCAAACGTTCAGAAAGATTGGAAATAATTTTTTCAAAACTTACTGCTTGATCAAAAAAAGACCACCCTTCGTAAATTTCTAAAAACGACCCGTCTTCCGCAATTTCAAAAACACCGCCCTGAAGACAAATATCAGATTCAACCGCAGTACCGTTAAATCCGTTAGTATTTTGAAGGCAAAATCCGGAAAACAAAGTCTGTACTTCTGTAGAAACCTTAGCATCAGGAGCAATTTTTTTTATTTCGCAAAGAAGATCAAAAGCCATATCTTTAAGCTCATTTTTGGTGAAATTTAAATTTCTTTCCGAATAATTCCACGTTAATTCTTGGCAAGTATGTTTTTTGGGAAGATCAAAGGACATTTCTTCACCAAATAAAGAAGATTCTAATGCATTTTTCACCATTTCATCGACTTTCAAAGGGTCATTAACAAATGCATTTCCAACTCTTCCTTGATCAAAAATTCTACAAGCCAACGTAGAATAAGATGTATCATCTATTGACTGAAGCTTATCGTTTTGAAAAGAAACCGACTGGGAATAAGAAATATTTGAAAAAACATCACCATGTTTTATTTTTTCGACAGTTTTAGAAACAGCATGATGCATTAATTGTTCATATTCTGAGGAACGTGTAATCAACATTCACTCCTTAACAGGAATTTTTTCTTGAAATAAATAAATTCCTATGCCTCCAGCTAGCGTACCAAACCATAAAAATTCATTTTCTCTTGTAATTGTCATAATATCCAACCCAGGAAGCCCCTGTTTTAATCCCAGTGATTCCCAACGTTTTTTCTTGACATTATAAATTTTGATACCGGATTCCAAGGTACCTATCCACAATTTACCATCAACCATTAAAAGGCTTTCAACATAATCAGATCCAAGATACTTACTATCAAAACGTTGTACAATACGTCCGGTATTTTTATCCACTTTAAGCAATCCCTGACCATACGTCCCTATCCACAAATATTTAAGAGAAGTATCAGGAATAATTACTTTGACAGAAATATCAGGTAAAAAAGACTGCAACAAACCTTGTCGATAAACAAAAACACCTGATTCCGCTGTTGCTATATACAAAGCATTATCTAAATTAACCATATCAAGAACATTTTTTTTAGGAACAATATTTTCCCACTCTACTCCGTTTCGGCTTCTAAAAACACCCCGAAATAATGATGCTACATAAAGATATCCTTTATCATATTTAATTTTCTTTAATTTTAGATTATTAAATTCCGGAATACTACGCCACGTAGACGTAGATTTTTGATAATAAGATAACCCGCAATGCGTTGCTACCCATATTTTATCTGGCTGAACCAAAATATCCCTCACATACATAGAACGAAGATCAGAATTATGAGCATTAAAAATATCCATCTGCATACTTGAACGACTGAATCGTGCAACTCCACCCGACCACATTCCGATCCATACATCATCTTCATCAAACTTTATTGTACTAATAGCATTATCCGGCAGAGAATCCAATCTTGACAAATAACGCCAAATAATACGCCGTTTAAGATTGTTTATTTCGACAGCCAAGGAATCAAGAGGATTTAATTTTACTTTGATTGCCCCTTCAATAGCTCTATTAATATAAAATAATGCTTCATTTCTTTTTTGCTGTGAATACAAAAGAAACGCCGCACGATACGCCGCTGTAATCTTATCTTTATCATTCTTTTTATGCGAACCCAGTGATTGATAAGATTTGATATAAAACGCTAATGCCTGATTTGTTAAATGTTTGTTCAGTGATTTGTTACCGGCCGCAAGATAAGCTTTTGTAAAATCAAGTTTACGAAATGAATCTGGTGAAAGAGTTTGCCATTTTTCTAAATTCCCAAGTGCATCTTTTGCCGCCAAATCCATAATAATCTGCGTTAATTCATACTGCCCTATTTGACGATACTTAATACTTTCATAAGTCACACCGTATGTATGTACTGAAAAAACAGCTGCGAAGAAAATAAAAATTTTTCTCATAGATTGAATCTATCCTAAACTACAAATTTTACTATATACATTTTATCTTTTAAATAACAAAAAATCAAGTATTACAAAATTATTGGACGTCATAACAGAAATAAAGTATAATATCTCAAAAGATATATTGGGATATGATATTATGAATTTTCTAAGAAAAATTACAGATTTTTTCCTGAAAACAAACTGTCTTGTTTGTTCCTCAAAATCAGACACTTCATATTATAATTTATGTTCCCAATGCGTAGATAATATCAGATTAATCTCTAATAATGACAATCGTTGTCCAAAATGTTTGGACAGCTGGATTGAAAACAATCAATGCAAAAACTGCACGGATTTTGAAATAAATTGGAACTCCCTTACATGTTTATTTTCGTATACCGATCCGGCTATCCAAATGTTATTCAAAAAATACAAATTCGATAATCATTTATCTGCTGAGCTTGATTTAATAACTCTTCTAAAACCGCATTTGTTGAAATATAAAGATTACACCATTATACCTGCACCTTGCAGTAAAGAAACTTATAACAGATTAGGTTTTCATCCTGTCATTAATATCCTAAGAAAACTTAAGATCCCATATTACAATATTTTAAAGAAACATTCCTCCTTAACTCAAAAAAGATTAACGGGAGTTGAAAGAAAAAATCATCTCCAAGATTTCAGTATTACAATGGTACCTAAAGATTTGATAACAAGTAATATTCTTATCATAGATGATGTTATGACTACCGGTTGCACATTAAATTCTTGTACACTGGAATTACAAAAACATGGATTCAAAGATATTTCCTGCTTATGCTTTTTTAGAAGCTGATATAATATTTTATCAAAAATCCTATAATTATGTAGTAAAATTCCGAAAATATATTAATATAGCATATTTAATATGTGCAGACATCAGAGTCTCTATTGTTAAAAATATGTAATACCAAATTTATATTGTATTAAAAGAGAAAAATATGGATTTCGGCAAAATATTTAACGCCTATACAAACAATACGAGTCTAAAAGAACGTTCTCAAATTTTGTCTAATATCCCGATACTTTCTACAGAAGATTCTCAAATTATTGGCTCAATAAATTCAAACTCATCGGCTTCTGACAATTATCCAGGATCAAATGAAGCTGATCAAGTAGCCGCCGATCCTACTCAAAACGAAGTAGATCCGTCTGTATTAGAAATTTTATCCGAATTAGATACTATGCCTGTTGCAAATAACAATCTTAATAAAGAAACTCCGATCAGTTCTTCCGACAACAACGATACTTTTGATCCACTCAGTTCTTCCGACAACAACGATACCTTTGATCCACTCAGTTCTTCCGACAACAACGATACCTTTGATCCACTCAGTTCTTCCGACAACGACGATACTTTTGATCCGCTTAGTTCTTCCGACAACAACGATACTTTTGATTCGCTTAGTTCTTCCGACAACAATGATACTTTTGATCCACTCAGTTCTTCCGACAACGACGATACTTTTGATCCGCTTAGTTCTTCCGACAACAACGATACTTTTGATTCGCTTAGTTCTTCCGACAACAACGATACCTTTGATCCACTTAGTTCTTCCAACAACGATGATACCTTTGATCCACTTGGTTCTTCCGACAACGACGATACCTTTGATCCACTTAGTTCTTCCGACAATGACGATACCTTTGATCCGCTTGGTTCTTCCGACAACGATCAAGATAGTTATTTGGATAATTTTATTGAAAATAATCAAGATTCTTCAGATAATTTTACAAATTTACCAACCGGTTCTAATCCTCAAGACGAATTTGATATCGAACTTCCGGATGATTGGACTGTACAAGATACTGAACCAAAAGAAACCACCTCTCCGGAACAAAGCGAAGAAGATTTTATGGATAATATATCTGAAGATAATATTTCAGATATTGATCATCTTTCTTCAGAGCCGTCAAACCAAACCGTTGAAACTGTTGAAACTAATGATACAGACTTCATTGATGAAGAGCCGATATCCGATGATCATTCAAATGACATCCATTCTAATTTGGACTTAAACGACAACCAAATATTCCTTATTAGAGAAAAAATTAATTCACTAAAAAACAAAGATCTGAGATTTAAACTCAGAAATATTGTTCTTGATCCTATCCAGCACAAAGAATATTTCGATGAATTAATTTCTCTTTTAATGATTAATTCTCCTGAAAGTACTATTGAAAAATTTTTAGATAAATATTTGACCGTTGAAGAATTAGATATTACTCCCATCGAATCCAATTCTAACGAAAATAGAGCAGTATTTTTTGCCGATGATGTTGCAAATTTCGAACAATTAAAACTAAGTATTATTAAAACTGTCCAAAAATCAGCCTTATATTTGACGATTATTATGCTTATAGGATCCATATCATGGATTGGAGTTGCCCAGCCGATAAACATTTATCGGTTATACAACAAAGGATTAAACGCCATTAAAAATAACAACTTCAAAGAAGGAGAAGCATTATTTAAATATGCATCACAAATATTAGGCAAACCTGATGCTTCTTGGAGTCTCAAATATGGAGACTCATACGCAGAAAAAAAATTGCTTAACCTTGCTGAACAAAAATACTTGATCGCTATTCAAGTAAAACCATCTGATATCCAAATAGGCACCCATGTCAGTGACTTTTATACTAATTTAGGTATTGAACGATATCCAAATGCTGCCAACATTTTGAGTAATTTAACAAAACAACATCCTTCTAAATTTGAAGTATGGGATTACAATGCTTCCTTATATAGGATTCTAGGAGATTTAGCTTCCGATCCTGCAGTTAAAAAACAATACTACTTTACAGCCAAAGAAATTTACAATAACTTTATTATTAATAATATCAATCAAATTGCTCCATACTATAAAATGATCGAACTCTGTATCAAACTAGATAATAATTCTCAAATTAAAAAAATTATGACTATTATTAATCAAATAAACCCTAAATACAGAAATATAGACACATTAACCAAATTAGCTGAATACTATACAGATCGAAAATTATTAACAGATTCTTCCCAAGTCTTTAAGCAATTGATTCCTTGTCTGAACAATTTTAAAAACAAATTTAACAAATTAAAATCTGTTATGGATAAACAATTCAATATCCCTAACGCATCTATTTCAAATATTTTATCATCAAGTTTTTATGAGTATGCAAGATACCAGTTAATTTCATCTCAACTTGGATCTGCTGCAGAATTATTAACCAACTCTATCAGATTAAATGAGAGTAATTATCAAAGCTACAATCTCCTTGGAGAAGCATTATTAGCACTACCCAATCAAGAACAACGTACTGCTGAAGCGACAGAATTGTTTAAAAAATCCATGGCTCTTAATTCTACATATTACAAGCCATATCTTAATCTTGGTCATATAGATTTTTATTGGAACTCTTTGCTTTTAGACAATGATCAAATAAAAAATCAAGCTCTTTACAACTACCGTCAAGCAAAAAGATTGATTCCTAAAAATAGAAATAATTATTTACTTAATTATAATTTAGGATGGCTGGAATATTATAATAATAATCTTAATAATGCTCTCGATTTATGGAGTGAAATTTATACTGAAGATTTTACAAACCCAAATATATCTTATGCCATGGGAACATTATTATTCAAATTAGGAAATCCTCAATTATCCCAAGTAGAATTAACCAAAACAGCCGATGAGCTTAATAGTTTGGTAGCTAAAATTCCAGAACCAAACAAAAATAATAAGAGACATATGGAAATTTTTACCCAATTATCTAAAACATGTAATAATCTGGGTGTTATTTATGCAAATTTTGCCCGCTCTAATCCCGGCAGAAAAGAATATTTTGAAACACAAGCACTCCTACACTTTTATAATTCCAAAGATAAAGCTGATCAAATCAATACTTTATATAATATTACCGAATATAATATTGGCGTCATGACCAGACAAAATATTCCAAACAGAAGTACAGAATTTGATTTCAGTATTCCCAAAAATACAAGTTTGGAAAATATTAATAATACATTTAAAGATTTTCTTATAGATGAAATTTAATTTTACCGAAAAATCGATTAGAAGGAAATTATTGTGTTAAAATCAAAAGATTTTCAAACCCATCCTATTCTTATTATCGCCGGAGAAGTTTCAGGCGATATGTTTGCTGCTGAGTTAATAAAAGAAATAAAAAAGAAAAAAAATTATCATTTTATCGGTTTCGGCGGACCTAATATGCAAAAACAAGGCATGGAACCTCTTGCCAAAGATAATTCATTATTTTCTTCTATAGGATTGTTTGAAGCAGTAAGATTTTTGTGGAAACATTTATCTATCTTAAATAAAATAGTTCCTTCAATAAAAAAACATAACGTAAAAAATATTATTCTTGTAGACCATGAATTTTTTAATATTATTGCTGCAAAAAAAATTAGAAAAGCATTTAAAAATTCAGTAAACATATATTTTTTTATTCCACCACGTGTTTCTATGTGGGGAGCCCGACAAGCTCCTGTTATTGCTGATTTGTGTGATGCGTTATTCTGCTATATGAAACCGGATCTTCCCATTTATAAACATTATAATAATAATTCTTTCTTTTTTGGAAATCCTTTAAATAAAAAACTCCGAACTTTTGTTCCCAATCCTAATTTTTTCGAACTGCACAATCTTAATCCTCAAAAAGAATATATTGCATTAATGCCGGGATCAAGAAAACAAGAAATAGAAACTTTATTTCCGATATTTTTGCAAACAGCACAACGTTTAAATTTTGAATACGGGATTGAATTTTTAATGACCGCCGCACATCCTAAGTTAAAAAACCAAATTTCCCAAACACTTCAAAAATTAAATATGAGCCATGTTGTTCATATTATCAATAATTCAAGTTTAGAAATTATGAGCCATGTATCTATTGGTTTGGTAAGTGCCGGCACGATTACTTTGGAAGCGGTATTTATGAATATGTTTCCCATTATTACATATAAGGTTAGTGATTTTACATTTAACAGCATAAAAAAATCAGAAAATTTATCGGACAGGACATTATTAGGACTTCCTAATGTTTTCCTTGAAGAACGAATTTTTCCTGAAATCATACAATTTGAAGTGACTCCTGAAACATTGTATAAAGAAATAAACTTCATTAGACATTTAAAACCAGAACTTCTTGAATATGTTGTACAGGATGCCAAAAACAGATTGATAGATGTTATGGGAGAAACTGATTCTATAGAACAAGTTGCAGATTATATTGTCAAAACGATAAACGGTGTTATATAATTATGGGAAGATTATTAGGAATTGATTACGGTAAAAAAAGAATAGGATTAGCAGTTACTGATGAAACCCGTATGATAGCATCTCCTTTTTCTACGCAACAGAATAATGAATTATTTTGGACATATCTTTCAAAATTAATACCGGAGTATAAAATAGACGGTTTCGTTGTAGGTAAACCCAATCATGATTATAATAATGATTTTCAAGAAAAAGTAATGATATTTTCAGCAAAACTACATCAACAGTTCCAGCTTCCTATCTATTTCCAAGATGAATCTCTGACATCAAAAGAATCAATGTCTTTTTTGATTGAAACAGGAAAAAGAAGAAAAAAATTAAAACAAAGTTTAGATCAATACGCAGCACAGAAGATTCTCACTGAATTTTTAGCATCCTACCAAAGAGGAATGATAGATCAATTTGTTCCTTTACAAGGAGAAAGTCATTAGACGTTTTACTTTTAACAATATCAGTTCCATTAACCAAATTTTTGCACTTCCTGAATCGGAGATCCAACATTTAGTAAGAGTACTTCGAAAAGAAGTTGGTGATATTATTGAGGCAACAGATGGTAAAGGTAATATATTTAAACTGGAAATAACAAGTATTGAAAAGAATGATGTATCCCTTAAAGTCATTTCACAAATATTGGGAAAAGAAATTCCTCTTCAAACAACGGCATTAATATCAGAATTAAAAAACGACCGTATGGATGATAGTATTTCATTACTTGCAGAGTATGGGATTCAACGAATTATTCCATTTTTCTCGAAAAGATCCATCCCGAAATTCACTTTGGAAAGTATCACAAAAAAACAAAACAAACGACAAAAAATTGCAGACGAAGCTGTAAAGAAAGTTGGAGGTTTGTACTCCTGCCAAATAGATCCTTCAGTGGAATTTGAACAACTTCCGGAAATTCTTTCCTTGTATCAAAATAAAATTCTATTTTGGGAAGACCAAAACGACTCATCCGATATATTAAGCAAATTGGATTATTTGGAAGCGAGTATTTTTATTATTGGACCTGAAGGAGGGTTTTCTCCTAAAGAGGTTCAAACCATGCTGGATTGGGGATGCAGATGCTATACATTAGGCACTAGAATTTTAAGAGCGCCTAACGCTGCTGCCGCTGCATGTACGTTAATCAGATATTTTACAGAAAAACAACATACTAATAAAGAAATAAATTGATAAAAATATATAAAGGATTAATTAATGAAAACATTTCATAGAATCTTAATCAAAATAAGTGGTGAAGTTTTTGCAGGAAATGAAAAATCAGGATTAGACCACCAAAGCATTCAATCCATTGCTGCAGAAATAACTGAAGTATACCATACTGATAAAGAAATAGGTATTGTGATTGGAGCAGGAAACATTCTTAGAGGAAGTTCAACAAATTTTCTTACCCGTGTTAAATCGGATTCTGCTGGAATGCTGGGAACAGCAATAAATTCTATTGCCTTGCAAGATATTTTGCAAAAAGAATTCCATATTCCTGCTGTCGTTCTAGGAGCATTTGGAGTAGAAGGAATGTTCCCTAAATCGACTCCTGAAACAATTATTCAATCATTTCAAAAAAAAGAAATTATTATTTTTGCCGGTGGAATAGGTTGTCCCTATTTTTCAACAGACACGGCAGGAGTACTGAAAGCATTGGAAATAGGAGCGGACATTATGATTAAAAGTACCAAAGTTGACGGAATTTACAATAAGGATCCTCTTAAAAATCCTGATGCAGTAAAATTTGACCATATTTCTTACGAACAGGTACTCTCTCAAAAATTAAATGTAATGGATCTTACAGCAATATCTCTTGCTATGGAAAACAAACTCCCTCTTGCTGTTATTGACATAACAGAAAAAACCTTAAATCGTTTTCTTCACGATCAATCCATTGGAACGTTGGTATCATAATGCGTATTAGTTCAGGAATTTGGAGAGGAAGAAATATTTTCGCTCCGGCAGGAAAATTAAAACCAACATCAGACAAAGTCAGACAAGCTTTTTTTAATGCTGTTCGTTCAGAAATAACAGGTGCATCTTTTTTAGATTTATATGCAGGTTCCGGATCAGTTGGTATTACAGCGTTATCAGAAGGAGCTTCTCACGCAGTATTTGTAGAAAATGATTCTCAAACCTACAAAGCTCTTCGTCAAAACCTTCAAACCTTAGCAGAAGACAATACTTACGATACATTCCGTGCAGATGTAGAAAATATGGATACATTTTTATCCAATAGACATTTTGATATTATTTTTGCAGATCCATTCTATCCGGATGTATCCAAATTAATTCTTCCGTTATACAATAAAGCATTTAAAATGTTAAATCCTGAAGGAATTTTTGTCTTAGAGCACGGAAAAAAAATCCATAGCGAATTAGTAACTGCTTTAGAAGGATATTCTCATACAAAAACTTATGGGGATACAGCACTAAGTTTCTTCAAAAAGCTGTAATCACAAAACACAAACATTTATATTAACAAGATGGAATCATATATGAACAATTTTAAAAATATTTTAGTCTTGGACAGCTCTATGTCCAATCATTTGGTTCTTGTTCTCCAAAAATCACAGGAACAGTTTTGCTCAACTCTTCCAAATACTAACTTAGAAACAGACCTTATTAATCAAATTGACCATATTATAAAAAAAGCAGATATAAATTTGAACGAAATAGATGCGTTTGTTTTAGGAGCTGGACCCGGCTCCTTTTTGGGATTAAGATTAGGATTTTGTGCAATTAGAACATTAGCTTGGCTGTACGATACTCCTATTACACTTGTGTCTTCATTGGAACTGCTGAGAAGATCTTTTTCAACAACTATTAGTCCAAATCAAATGGTAGTTTCCTGCATAGACGCTAAAATGCAACGATTGTTTGCAAGAATAGAAATCAATAACCAAGTATTATTAAACGACTGTGATATATTTCCTCAAGAATTGGAATCTCATATCAATAATTTTTACCAATCCTATAATATTTCAGAAATCCATATTTTAGGATCAGGTTGCAACATTATCCAAGCAACATTGGCATCTCTACCAATTAACTGCCATTCTGATATAGTGATAACATGCAACAGTATAAACCATCAATTCTTGAATCATATTCCCCCCGCTAACTTCTCTAAATACTCTATAGATCAATTAGTACCAATCGATCCTAATTATTTGAGACCGTCAGCAGCGGAAATGTCTTTGAATAAATAATTATTTTTTCATAAAAAGTTTGGTTAAAAAGTAGTAACAAACTAAAATTACACATCGGAACATCTTTGCTATATTTAACGGATTCATCATCAACGCATGCAAACCCAGCCATCCTTTTTCCTGCATTGCTAAAGAAGGAACAGATTTTTTTCCGGAAATAATTTCAAAACTGTCATCAACCCCTATTGTCACACCCTTTTTAAAGATTTCATAATTTTTATTAATCCACAACTCTTGATATTGTCCATTGCCTAAATTAAATAATCCCAACTTTGCTGCACTTTTGCGAAGAGCAATAAAAACTTTACCTTGTTCTTTAAGAGGAATGTTTTGAGGATAGTGGCTGACAATCCGAATACCCAAAAATGATTTTGCTACTTTTTTTACCGTTAAAAATAAAATTTCTTTAGTAGAACCAAAAAAACTTACTGTAGAATGGCATTCAGACGCCACTGTAAGAACATCCAAAAAATACGTCACAGCTAATGCCGGTTTAATAATACGTCCATGAATATGATAAGCAAACCACGAAATCAAACTCGAAGAACTTAACACAATATCTGCTTGATTAATCGTTTCCATCAATTCTCTATTGAAAAGTGCTTGAAATAGCTTTTTTTCAGTTAAAATAATAATACGAGCATATTGGCTATGATATAACTTATTATATAAATAATTACGCCATTCATTTCTAGAAATATCAGTAAGCTTAACCCCAAAAATATAAAATTCTGAAAATTGCATACACCCTCACCAATATTGTTTATATTATAAAATTATGATTTGTTTTATTCGATTTGTCAAGAAATGATAAAATGTTCTAATAATATAAAGCTTTTTTAAACCATACCGAAATTATTTTACAACAACAATACTTTCTTGACATAAGACAATTAGTGTTTTATTATTTTGGTATATTCTTATTAAAAGGCATAAGGTATTGAAAATGAAAAAATATTTTTTTATTATACTATATATATTTGGAATTTTGGTATCGTGTACCAGTGTTATCACAGATTCTTATAGAAGTCAGCTCATCGGCACTTGGAAAAGCACCCAATTAATTCAAACTCCAAGTGGAAACGATAATATTGTATTTACTGCAGTGTATTCCTTAGATAATTCATTTTCTTTAACAACATTCGATCCTATTAAGGGTACTACAACAATACAAAATTTCAATTATCAAGCAGGCTACTATCCTCCTAAACCTGCTATTGTGTTATATGATATTGCAACAGGAAATGTGACCGGTTTACCAATTTTTTATAATTTTTCTGAAGATTTTTCAGTTCTTACAACATCAACTAATGCCAATATGTCCTTATCCCGCAAATGGACTAAATAAAAATTCAATAATAAAATTCCGGTCTGTGTTTTTCATTCCCCTAAACAAGGAATGAAAACAAAAACTCCTCCTTAATAGGAGGAGTTTTTGTAAATTGTATCTTTATTTAAAAAATCATATCTTTTGCCTGACTTCCATCAGAAAATTCAGAAATTCCACGCTTAGACTGATCTAAAAACTCTAGTGTTAATTGAACTAATTTGCTGTTTGAATTACCGTATTTTTCAAAAATAGCCTGTCTTGCTGTATTTAAAGCATTGTAATGCTTAAACATACGGAAAATATCTTTTGCTATATTTCTATCCTCTATAGAAAAACCAGCTCTGCGAAGACCAATAGAATTAATCCCACTAATCAAACCATAAAAACTGGACACAAGCATAAAAGGTGGAATATCTCTCCCGACTCTTGAACCACCGGAAATAATAGAATACGAACCAACACGTACATGTTGATGAATTAATGCACCACCGGAAACAAATACTCCATTATCAAAAAAACAACAACCTGCCGGTAATACTCCATTAGCAAAGATTACATCATCTTTTAAAACTGTGTTATGAGATACATGAGACTGAACCATTAAAAGACAATGATTACCTATTCGAGTATCAGGAGAAATAGTTTGATCGGTGTATGAAACTGGAGCATGAATTGTCACTCCTTCTCTAAAGACATTATGGTTACCAATAATAACTTTGTGTGAAGATCCTTGATAACTTGTATCTTGAGGAGGCAAACCTATAGTCACATTATTAAAAATTTGATTATGAGCCCCTATTTCAACAGGGCCTTTGATATGTACAAAAGGATGAATATAAGTATTGTCACCAATCACAACATCACCTTCTATAATTGAAAAAGGTGAAATATGTACATGATTTCCAATTTGAATATTACCATTAATTATTGATTGAGGAGAAATATGAGGCATAACAATTCCTAAATTAAATTAGTTTTTTTTTCCAATTCTTTTTGAAATATTTTTTCTACTAATGCAAATCGTTCCTTATTTTCAGCACTAGTTTCCATAATATTTTGATGGGCTTCTAATAATAATTTAATATCAGAAAGTGTATTTTCCAATTTTTTGTTAATTTCAACAGTATTTTTAGGACGCATAAAATGAGATTGAAATTTAGATGGAATGAAAGTATCTAATCCCATTAATTTGAAAATTTCAGATATTTTGTCACTGGGGTTTAAAAGAAAAACACGATCTTCAGAAATATCAAATTTTTTCTTAAAAGCTAAAATTAAGCCAATAAACGAACTGTCTACATACTCAGCTTTTTCCATATCAAACAGAATATCATTAATCTCAGTTGTATCTAAAATATTCTGTAAAGCAACAGTCAATTCAGAGCAATATTCTGCAGTAGCACGACCACAAACCAACACTATTAGATCTGATTCACTAATTCCCAAATTAATAGAAGTCATATATCAGCTCCATATAAAAACTTATAACATTTTAATAAATATTAATAATACAAAATAAGATATGGTTTTATTATTTTTAACAAAATAATAAAACCATATCTTATTATAATTTTTTATCTAAGCATCATAGCAAAAGGTTCAGGATCTGTACGATTGTTTCCTATCCAAACTTCATAATGAAGGTGATATCCTGTGACACGACCTGTTGCACCAACATAACCAATAATTTGACCTTGTTTCACACGTGCACCGGGATAGATTTGAGCAGCAAATCCTCTTAAATGACCATATCTTGTTTTAAATCCATATTGGTGTTCTAATTCAATAAGATTACCATATCCACCTTGAACACCAGCTTTTTTAACAACTCCATCAGCAGAAGCATACACAGGAGTTCCGGGAAAAGTTGCCATATCCAATCCATCATGAGTTTCAACACCTCGTTGGTCAAAAGGATTTTTACGCATACCAAAACGAGAAGTTATTCTTGCTCTTGAAGCAACAGGGTACAAAGAAGGAATTTCACGAAGAATACGTTTATTTTCTTTCATAAAATTACCAACATTAAAGATTTTTTGTTTGGTAACTTCTAACTCTCTTTCAAGTTGACGCAATTTAACAATTTCTTGGGGAACACCAGAAGATGCATCCGACACTTGAACACTATTAAGATATTCAGCATCTGCATCATTAGGAGGAGCAATAACAGAGCCAATATCTATACGAAACTGAGTAAAATAATCTGTTAAAGAGTCTACTGTCTGAGAAACACTGTAAAATTTTTCTTCTAAGGCATCGTTTTCAACAATAAGGCGAAGTTTATGACGAGAATTAATCTGTCCAGTAGCAACAATATATGTAGTTGCAATAACCGTCATTGAGCAGATTAATGCAGCGAAAACCACCACATAATTTGATATATGCAAATTAACCGCTTTACTACTGGAATGAGGAATAATCATAACAGATATGCGGGAAGTACCGAATTTGTAAATTTTAGATTTTAATTCCAAAAAAGCTTTCTTAATCCGAAGAAAAAGATTTTTCTGCAACGTATCAGAACAAAAGTATTTAAGATCTTGATTAAGAGTCTGTTTGGTTATTTTGGTTTTGGAATGCTGATTCTTCATAAATAACATGATTAAAATCCCTGTCTTTTTATTATTAAAATTACTAACTTATCAACCAACAATAAGTATATTTATATGATCTTCATTTTAATTATATAGTTTTAATATTTTTTTGTCAAGTTCAAATTCTATTTATATTCTTGCGTAAAAAATTCCTTTGTATTATAATAAGCTTTAATAATGAAATTGGATTTTTTTTAATGTATATAGATACACACACCCATCTTAATGTTTTGCTTGAAGAGCACAGTAATAATATCGGTACACAAGACAAATTATTAATACTTTCAAATTTATTATCTTCAGAATTAGAGTTGGTAATTAATATTTCGTTAGATTTTGATGAATTTCTAACAAATTACCCTATTATTTCACAATCTGAAAAAGTATTGTCTGCAACAGGTATTTATCCGGATAGAACCAAGCATAGTAATTACAATGAAACTGAATATATATCAAAATTAAGAGAAGTATTATCTGCATATCCGCATATTGCAATAGGAGAATGTGGTATTGATTTGTACCATACGGACTATGGTTCGCAAGAAGTACAGGAATCGTTATTTCGAAAGCAAATTGAATTAGCGTTAGAATTTGATCTTCCTATTATCATCCATTCACGCAATTCTTTTTATGAATGCTATAATATTCTCAAGGAATATCCTAATTTACGAGTAATTTTCCATTGTTTCAGCTACGGTACAAAAGAAATAGAATTACTTCTATATCAAGGATATTATGTATCATTTTCAGGAAATCTCACTTATGAAAAAAATATCGATATAAGAAACGCTGCTGAAATTGTACCGATTTCATCGGTATTGTTTGAAACAGATTCACCATATTTAAGCCCTGTACCGTTACGGGGGAAACGAAATCGGCCGGAATATGTGAAACATACCTATCAATATTTTTCAAAATTAAGAAATATTGATATCAAAGAATTGGAAAGCATTATCAAAGAAAACGTTTACAAATGTTTCAATCTTACAAAATAATACTCATACCTTCGCGACAAAAGAAAGAATTATGAAATTCTTTTTGAACTTCACGCTCTAATGAGTCAATTTGAGAATCCGATGTTTCAGGATCATGATGAGTCAATCCAAGCTTTTTTACATTAGCTTGATTGGCTACTTCTACGGCTTGATTCCAAGAAGAATGACCCCAACCAATAAAACGTTCCAACTCTTCGTGTCTATATTGGGCATCATGAACCATTAAATCAGCATCTTGAGAAATTCGTATAACCCTGTCATCAAGCTGAGTAGGATAATGCTCCACATCAGTGTTAAAGACAAAAATTTTGCCATCAGCTTCTATTCGATAACTATAGCATCCGCCGGGATGAAGATGTTTAACAGCTTCTATCACGACATGAGGAGCAATGGTATAACGGCCTTCGTTGATTTCAATAAAATTAATACGGGCAGGAAGCTGGTTGTATCGAATAGGACAATACTCAAAATCCATTTCTGTCAAAATCAATTTTTCCAAACTGGTATTAGTCTTAACAGGACCAAATACATCAATTTCAGAGCCTTCAACAAAATTCAAAGCAAAAAAAGGAAATCCATACAAATGATCCCAATGAGTATGAGTCAGAAGCAAATGAATTCGAGGAATAGATTGATTATAAAATTCTTTATGAAGTTTTTTTCCAAGAGGAATAATACCGGTACCGGCATCAATAATTAATATCATATTATTGTCTAGCCGAATTTCAACACATGTGGTATGTCCGCCCGTTTTTATTTTATCGATTTCAGGAGTAGGAATAGAGCCTCGCACACCCCAAAATAAAACTTCCATAACACACCTCATTTTATTAATAAATGATATTAAATTTGTCTATTCTTCGGTATTATTAATAAAAACTTTACAAGAAAAATTTCAATTAAAAAAGCCAGCCGACTTTTAATGAAATATAAGGATAAAGTTGCGTCATAGAAAACGTTGAAGTAAAATCACCTTGAGAGTTCCGC
The DNA here is from genome assembly GCA_051647535.1 of Brevinemataceae bacterium. GTDB lineage: Bacteria > Spirochaetota > Brevinematia > Brevinematales > Brevinemataceae > Brevinema_A. The sequence goes on along the minus strand of JBOFEA010000004.1, from coordinate 380,676 downwards.
CAAGAAGGAGTTATTTTTTGGGAGTCTGTGAGTACAGAAACCAAACTTAACGGATACCACTGCAATCCGATATCAGCACCAACATAAATTGTTCCTATTCTTTTAAGAAAACTCATCCCCGGATTAATTCCGAATCGGATTGTCATTCCTTGCAAAGAGCCTGCAGAACCTGATGCAATTTGCAGAACTAACGGTACATACATTGCACCTATACGAAAATAAGGTATAAATTCCCATCCGTTATGAATGATTCGATAACCAACACCGGTCATAACATACGTTCCCATACCACCGTCAATATTAATTCCTAAAACAGTTGTCGATACTAACTGATAAGGAAGAAGACGTTCATATTCAGCTTCAATTTTGGGACCGGCAGGCCAGCGTTTGGGAGCAGACCAGACATTAGCATCCAATGAAGCTGAAAGTTCGCTCTCTCCCAATGTTGGAACCATAATTCCTGCAGAAAAAGAAAAACGATTTCTAAGAGGCGGATTACTCAAAACAAAATCTCCGGGTTGTGCCATTTTATCTAAATCTTTAGCTGTAATAGATCTAGTTGTCACTCCGGTCACCATTGCATAAGATTCGGTTTTACCCCTTCTGGCACGAGGGTATCGTATAACAACTTCATCACCTTTTTTTACTTTTGGAAATCCTTTTGTAGGAAAAACAATTTGATTATTACTTACTGCAGTGATCATAGGATTGATTTTTTCTTTTTGTTGAACAATCTGAACCAGCATTTTTTCAACACTGCTTACTAAGGAAGGAATATTAGATCTGGAAAAAGCAATTTCTTGTTTTATTCTTTTACCATCAGCAATACGAAGAATTTCGATATTTATTTTTACAAGCTGTTCTGTAGGAGCAGCATTCAGTACATAAAACTTCATAACATAGCGGACTTCTCTTGCAAAAGGAGAAGTTGCTGTAGTAATATTGGAAATATCAACATCCTGTTTTGCTGCCGCAATTTTGTATCCTTTATTATTCAGTGAATTCAAAAAATCTCTGATTACAGATGCAACAGGAGTTCTGTTGGAAATGACTAATGCGATTGCTTCTTGAGAATTTGAATTAGCAGGGAATTTGATAGGAATTTGAGGACCTTCAGGTTTGGGAGGAGTTGTTTTTACGGCTTTATTAGAGTTAGTTTCGGATTCTTCCTGAACATCAACTGTTTGATTATCCGCTGTTCCCTGAGCATACACTCTACCGGAAAACAATAGAAAAACAGAAAACAAAATAATATACTTCATAGTTTCTTCCCTTCTTTTTAACTTGAATGATTATAGATACAATACTAAAATAATATAAAAATTGTGTTTTGCAAAATCTTGAATGTGTATTACCATATCTTATTATAATATATATCTTATTATAACATATATTGAAATAATAAAAAAATTATCGTTATTTGCAATTTATAATATTATATACTATGATTGATCAAATTGAATCAATTATTAATTAAGGAAAGAAGAGGAATCATGACGTGGATTTTTGCAGCCGTTATTTTGACTATATCGATCCTGCACTTATATGTTATTCTCAAACGAAGTCCTTCTGGACGTACCGATAATGATCTAAAAGAATTTCAAATTCAAGCAGAAGCTTTAATGACAGAATTCAATCGAATTGCAGCAAGAAATATTTCGATTTTAGATGAAAGATTAGAGGAACTAGATCACAAAATCCGCATATCACAAAAAATGGATCATGTTCTAAAAGAACGGTTGGAAGAAATGTATAAAACAACATTTTTCAAATCAATTTCAGAGCCAAACAATTTGGACGAAATAAAAGAAGCGTCAAAACAGCAGTCAAAAACTTCAAAACAAACAAAACGTTCTTTGAAAACTTCTTCAACTGAAAAAACGCTTCCTATTGAAACTGATTTGGTTGAAAGCATACTTCCTGAACTCCCCCCTCGACAGGAAGTTCAACAAGAAATATTATTTGAAGGTATTCCTGTAGAAAAATTGAAAAAAACATCTTACAGAGGCGTAACAGCACAAATCAAATACAAAGCTTTACTAAATTATATTTCGGAAAAAAAATCAAAAGAAGAATTACTGGAACTAGGATTTTCTATTAACGAAATCAATTTAGCTGTCCTGACTAATTTGAAACAAGATTCTTAAGCCGATACACACTTCTAAATTATCTCTTGTTTTTCTCTTTTCTGACATACGCAAGATACAGCAATATTATTCTAATGTCAATACGTATCCGTCAACACCCAAGCCTAATTGTTTAATTTTATCAAGCATAGCCGATGCTTCGTTTTTATTATTAAATCCACGAATACGAACTCTAAAATACAATACATCACCTACAGCACTTTCTGAAATATAAGCCGAATATCCCGAACTTCTGAGTTGGTCTTCAATCCTGCGTGCCGAATCAATAGAAGAATGAGCAGAAACTTGTATTACATATTCTTTCATTGGCGTAGTCTTAGCAGGAGCTGCAACTGGTTTCTTTGCAACAGGTTTTACTTTAGGAGGAAGTGCAGGTGTGATAACAGGAAGAGCTTTTGCCTGTGAATCCTGAACCAAAACATCAGGAAGATCTGTTGCACTTTCTTTAGATGTGTCAATAACAATTTTATTTAATGCAGCTGTTGACTCGGTTTTTACTCTACCGGTAATATTCTTCCCAAGCCAGTAGCCTGAAAGAAAAAGCATTCCGCCAAAAAAGACAAATAAAGCCCCTGTCCATAAGGATTTATTATCAGCAAATCCCAAACCATCAGAAACAAATGAAGGAGCCGGATTTTTAACAGATTCTTCTGAACGCCGGCGGTGATATCCTGATTCGAATGCAAAATCCGAAGACTGCTGAGGAACTTCACGTCTTTTGGAAAATCCATGTCCACCCCTATCTGAAAGATCTGTATTTCTTGCTCGAAACCCATACTCTGATTCTGAAAAGTTGTCTTTTTTAAACGATCTTGAAGACTCAGATGAAATATATTCCGTATTATCTTCATCAATGTATTTATTTTGGGATCCAGGATTGTAGATTTTACGCTCCTCAAAATCCTCATTGCGGTAAGAAGATTGGGCTTTTGTCTCTTCAAGAACATCCAAAAATTTAATCTTTGCCATAAAAGACCCCTAATGTTTTGTTTTTACAAAAATATACAATATTATATATTTTAAAATATTTTCTTATAAATATTTTCGGAAAAAAAACATTTTTCTAAATATATTTTGATATATTTTTATTCGCTACACATGAGTAATAAGTAAGTACTCAAATCGAAAACATTCAATCAAATAAAATCAATTTTCAAAAAAAAAAACATTGACGAATACATTTTAATAATCATATAATATTCTATAACATTTGAGTTCCATAATATTTAATTTTTTTGGAGAATATTATGCTTTTTGATTACGCTAAGAAGTTTCAATGCATCAATTGCGGTACTGTTTTGGATTCCTTGGAACAACTATCTTCCAAGTGCCAAAACCATCCAAACGGATCACTTTTCGGAAGCCACCAATTAATAAATTCTTTCATTCCTCATGATGATCAAGATATATTAAACAATTTTCTTAATTCACTCAAAGAGTAACCAATACTTTTAGTGTTTTATTCCCTGTAATTATTGACAAAAACGCTGATAATTTATATAATAACTTAAATATATATTTAGCAAATATTGATGTTCTATCAAGGAGTCTTTAAGTGCAAAAAAAACGAGAAACATGGGCATCTTCTATTGGTATTATTCTTGCGGTAGCAGGATCTGCAGTTGGTCTTGGTAATTTTTTGCGCTTTCCAGGTCAATTAGCACAAAACGGAGGAGGTGCATTCCTCATTCCTTATTTTATTTCACTATTGATTATCGGATTACCGATTTCATGGCTAGAATGGACAATCGGAAGATATGGAGGAGCATTCGGACACGGTTCGTCTCCTGGAGCTTTCAACGTATTATTTAGAAAACCATGGGCCAAATATCTTGGTTCTATCGGACTTCTTGCGATTCTTTTTATTTGTGGATATTATATTTATCTTGAATCGATTTTGTTAGGATTTTCTTGGTATTCTTTGACAGGAGTTATGGCTGAAACTGCTGAAAACGGTCAAGCTGCAGATTTTTTTAACCAATATATTTCTTTTGATTTAAAAATATTTAATATTCCTTCTGTGTTTATATTTTTCTTTTTAACATTATTTTTAAATATTTTAATTATCAGTATGGGAATTTCAGCAGGAATCGAAAAAATTGCAAAAATTCTCATGCCTGCCCTCCTAATGATAGGAGTAGGACTGTTAATTCGTGTGTTAACATTACCTGGAATGGAAAAAGGATTAGCTTTTATGTGGAATCCTGATTTCTCTGCTCTCTTTAAACCTCAAACTTGGCTTGCAGCAGCAGGACAGATCTTTTTTACCCTCAGTATAGGAATGGGTGCTATTATTACCTACGCTTCCTATATGAAACGTGATGACGATATTACATTATCTTCATTAGCTGCAAATGCAACTAATGAATTTGCAGAAGTTATCTTAGGAGGAATGATCATCATTCCTGCTGCGGCTGCTATTTTAGGTTCTGCAACGTTAGGTACTGTAGCTCAAACCGGAACTTTTGGATTAGGGTTTATCACAATGCCGGCAATATTATCACAACTTCCTTTTGCAACATTATTATCTTTTATTTGGTTTCTTCTCCTTTTCTTTGCAGGAATTACATCTTCTATCTCTATGTTCCAGCCTTTAGCTTCTTTCTGTAAAGATGAATTGTATCTTGATACAAAAATTACTCTTTGGGCGGTCACTATTATTACAGGAGTAATAGGAATTTATGTTGCATTAGATTCAAGCTTGACTATTTTAGATGAAATCGATTTCTGGGGTGGTAATTTTATGTTGTTGCTTTTCGGAACAATAGAAACAGTACTATTTGCCACACATATTGATAGTAAAAAAGGATGGCTTGAACTCCATAAAGGTGCTCATATTACTATCCCTCCTGTTTACCGATATATTTTAAAATACGTCACACCTTCTGTTCTTGTAGTAATTCTTGTTTCATGGCTTATCATGGAAGGACCGAAACGTATAAGTTTGGATCATTATCCTGCAGAAGTTCGTTCCAAAATTTTTGCTACTAGAATGTTATTGATCACTCTTACAATACTAGTCAATGTACTAATTAAATATGCTTGGCATAAACACAATCACAACAATAAACTCAATCTGTCTGTGGAGGATCCGCTTCATGATTAATATAATTATTTTATCAATTTTAATATTGGTATTTACTCTAACATTATTTCAAAAAAATCTCGGTACCAATTTAAAAAGCCGTTCTTCAATCGCTTTAGTAAGATCTTTACTTACATTAGTTCTTTCCGTACCTTTTGTATTGTTTGTAAAGTTTCAAACATCTTCTATTAGTATTTCCGGATGGATTTTTATGGGATCAGCATGGATAATCATTATTTTGTGGAACTTTTTCTGTTTCAAAAAAATCTTAGAAAAGCAAAACCAATAACCAATAAAAAAAACACCTTTATAAAATAAAGGTGTTTTTTTTATTTATTCTTCAACAAAATTGTAAAAGGCCCGTCATCAACTGCAGAAATTTTCATATCAGCACCAAATATTCCTTCTTTTATTTGTTTATGAGAAAAATGTTGAAGCTGTTGATTGAAAAAATTGTAGAACTCTTGTGCTTTATCAAAGCTCATTGCATTAGAAAAAGAAGGACGCAAACCTTTTTTGGTTTCTGCAGATAAGGTAAATTGACTTACAGATAAAATACCGGCTTCAGGCAGATCCGAAATCGAAACAACCGTTCCATTTTCATCATCAAAAATTCTTAATCGTACGGTTTTTTCCGCTAACATGATACAATCATCCAAATGATCGAATTTTTCAAATCCTACATACAATAGAAGTCCAAATCCTATAGACGAAATTGTTTGATATTCAACCGTTACAGAAGCTGATAATACTTTACGAACCAAAACAATCAAAGATTCTTCCTTAATACAAATAACAAATTTTATTAATTACCGAATTTTAATAGAAGCAAGTGCAATCATAGCACAAAAAGCACTCATCATCCAAAAACGAATAACGACTTGATTTTCTTTCCAACCGGACAATTCAAAATGGTGATGAACCGGAGCCATTTTGAACACTCGCTTTTTATACTTTTTGAAATATATAACCTGAATAATTACTGACAAGGTTTCCAAAATAAACATAAATCCTGCAATAACTAGCAACAGTTCTTGTTTAAGAATAATTGCAATAAGTGCTATTGAAGCTCCCATAGGAAGCGATCCTGTATCACCCATAAAAATTTCAGCAGGGTGGACATTGTACCATAAAAATCCTGAAAAGGCTCCTAAAGCAGCCGCAATAAAAATACTTAACTCTCCTACTCCTGCAATATAAGGAAGAAGCAAATAGCTTGATAATATTGCATGACCAGTCAAATACGCAAATATCCCAAAAGGAAAATATAGTGTAATTCCCATTCCAGCTGCAAGACCATCTAATCCATCAGATAAATTTGAAGCATTAGAAAACCCTATAATAATAAAAATAAAAAACAAAATCGCTAATACTGCCGGCCAATACCATACTACTTTTGAATAATAAGGCACAAACTGAGCATTAAAAAGTTTAGCTTTAAACACTGATCGATTAGTAACCGTTTTGTCCTGTAGAATATTATTATCAATATCAGTTTCAATATAAGAAATTTGATTACTGACAATATGGCGATTATTATACAATACTTTAGACGAAACCTTATGATGTTTGGAAACAGCACCGGTAATAGAAACTAAATTTACAGGAATAACACGTCCGATTTCAGGATTATAAATTTCTGTTCGAAGAGTATATGATTCGTCCTCATGAAGTGATGGGGTTTCAAAGTACCATTCTCCATCAGACGTGATATCAATAATATATGATTTGATAATTTGATTCTGGCTGTCTACTAACTCTAAAGTACCAAATTTAGATTCAAAATGATACTGTGGAATTTGATAGACCAAAAACAACAAAATAAATGCAGATAAAATTTGAAAGAAAATTTTTTGACGAGGAGAAAGCCCTTTAGTGTTTTGCTGTTTAATCTTTGCGTAATCGTCCACAAAACCAATACACCCAAACAAAATGACCGACAAACAAACAATGAGTACAAAAGAATTCCAAGACGCCCATAACAACGTAGAAACTAATACAGCACCCCACATAAAAATACCGCCCATGGTAGGGGTACCGTTTTTAACAATATGGGATTGAGGACCTTCATTACGGATCTGCTGACCAAACTTCAACTCTCTTAACCATTCTATTATTTTCGGTGCAATAAACAATACAAGCAAAAACGAAGTGAACGCTGCTGCAATTCCGCGAAACGTTAAATACCGAAATATATTGATATACCCTGAAAACAGGTAAAAAAACATAAATCCCTCTTCAAATTAAAACAATCTTGAATAATTGTACTCTTTTTTTCAAGTAATTGCAAAACTACGCTGAATATTTTTGAAAATTGACGAAAACAATAAATTAATTTATAATCTATCATTAGTTAATTGTTGGATACTCATCTTAATATTTGGAGGCTGTTGATGTCGTTTTCAGAAATTTCAAAAAAAATTCAATCATTATATTATTTAAATCAAAAAAAAATGATTACAGAATTTCAAAAAACCGATCCAAATGTTGAAGTAATAAATTTATCCGTTGCAGAAACGGATTTAAATCCGCCTATAGAACTGATTGAATCGTTACAACGATGTTCTCAGGATTCAATATACAATCGATACCAGTCTGCTGCAGGAATTCCGGAATTAAGAAGCAAATTTGCAGAATGGGGAAAACAAGAATACCATTTTGACATGACATCGGAAAATTCCATTGTCACTTCGGGAGCAAGAGGAGCTATCTTTGTACTTATGCAGTGTCTTCTAAATCCGGGCGATGAAGTTCTTGTACCTTGTCCATACTGGGGAGGTTATATTCATCAAATTAATATCGCCGGAGCTGTTCCAAAACCGGTTATTTTAGATGAAGAAGAAGGGTTCTATCCTGAAATAGAAAAATTTGAATCCGCATGCAGTCACAAAACTAAAATGCTTATTTTGAATAATCCTCATAATCCTACAGGAAACATATGGGATAAAGAAGCCATAAAAAAGATTTTAACTTGGGCAGAACAAAAGAATATTTTTGTGCTTGTGGATGAGGTTTGTTGCATAGAAATTTTTGACGATAACAAATTTATTTCTGCAGCAGAAATAAATGGATCTTTTAAAAATATTGCTATAGTAAGATCATTCTCCAAAAATTTATCTATTCCAGGATGGCGTATTGGTTGGATGCTTACAGACAAAGAAATAATCCAAAAAGCAGAAGCTTTTAGTTCTTATACTACAGGCGGAGTACATTCAGTTTCGCAGTATGCCTTGGTTGATTGTTGGGAACATTTAATGCCTTGGCTGAAAAAACAAATCATTGTACACCAAGAAAGAAGAGATGCTCTATACCAAGAATTAAGCAAAATTCATGGATTCCGCACCGCAAAACCTCAAGGAAGTATTACTATGTTCTCGAATATAAGGTATTACCTTGGTAATGAAGTTGGTGGAGAAGTACCTCAGACATCCCAAGAATTTGCAAATATTGTATTCAAAAAAACAGGGGTAGTTGTTTCCTCTGGAGACAGTTTGGGAATGGAAGGATTTATAAGAACATGTTTTTCATACGATGGAGCTACTCTCAGAAAGGGTATACAAAAGATTGCATCTATTTTGGAAAAATAATATTTAGTTGATTTTTCTAATACAAAAAATGACGGGCTATTTCCAAATAAATAATCAATCCACCCAAATCCATTAATGTTGAAATTAAAGGAGCAGAGACCACTGCCGGATCTATATTGATTTTTTTAAGAAACAAGGGCAAAAGAGCTCCAAGCAAATTAGACACCGTAACTAAAATCACCATAGAAAGAGTGACAACCCATTGAACATCTTTTCCGGTATGAAAAATAAAAATCCTAAGCAACAAAACTAAAGCCAGTAATATTCCCATTAACAAACCACTTAACAATGCCCGCATAAACAAATGCCACGTATTTTTATCATTCAATTCACCGGTAGCTAGACCTCGAATAACCAAAATTGAAGACTGACTACCAATATTTCCTCCAACACCAACCAAAACCGTAAAAAATAATGACAATTCCATCCAATATTTGTGCATCATTTCTCCATAACGAAGAAGAATATCTTGAGAAAATCCCGCAAGCAAAAGCAAAAGAACAACCCATACCGATCTGTTAAGAACCAAAGATATTAAAGAACCGGAAAGATAACTGATTTCTGCAGGATTAATCCCTGTAAATCGATGAAAATCTTCCGTTGTTTCTTTGTGAATAATATCGAGTACATCATCGTGGGTAATAATTCCGACTAATCGTTGATACGTATCTGTAATTGGAAGAGAAATCAAATCATAATAACCGATAAGTCTAGCAGCTTCTTCACGGCTTGTATGAGTAGATGCAGAAATAGGATGTTCTTTCATGAATTCTTTAATCCGTTGCTTTTCAGGTGCAAGAATAACATCCGCTAAATTTATCGATCCAATTAATGTTCCTGCATCATCCACCACATAACAAGTATAAATTGTTTCTTTTTGAAGAGCTTGAACCTTGATTAAGGATAAGGCTTCCATTGCTGTAAGATCAGGAGATAATGCAACAAACTGCGGCGTCATAATCCGACCGGCAGAAGATTCTGGATAATTTAATAGTGTATTAGCTATTTTTCGTTCCTGTATAGGAAGAAGTTTAAGAAGTTTAGTAACTAGCGTAGAAGGAAGCTCTCCTAAAAGAGATGTTCTATCATCCGGATCCATTGCTGTGAGAATGGATCCGGCTTCACTATCAGAAAAAGCATAGAGCAGTTTCTCCTGTTGTTCGGAATCCAAATTCATAAATACAGCTGCAGCTATATTTTCATCCAACAATCGAAATGCAATAATACTATCAGTTTTATTTAAAGATTCTATAATAGAAGCAACTTCATGAGGATCGGATTGATGAAGAAAGGTTCGGAGCTTACTCCAAGCACGCTGGGCTACAAGACTTTCAGCATAAGCAATCTGCCCTCTAATCACTTCTTCAAACTTATCAACAATACTAAAGTTAGATTCTAATCCGGCAGATTTGCGATTATTTTTTGTCATTTCCGCTCCCAAGATAAAAACACTAACAAAGAAGACCTATCTTTTTTTAATTTAATACGAAAACAAATCTAAATCAAGCTGAACTCTTTCAAATTTCTTCAAATTGACTTTCTTATCAAGAATATTAACATAAAGTTCACGAGCCTGTCGGCTTGTTTCCGACCAAGAAGTACGAACATCGAATGAATTTTCAATTTTATTTTCATACAAAGCCATTCCGTTATCCAAATAAAGAAAAATAACCGTATAAGGCGTAAGAATATTGGAAGATTCATGAACAAAGATGCCACCTCTTTCACCGCCTATATTTACCGCAAATTTATTTTGATCAAATAATGTTGTTTCAGATGCCTGCTGAGCAAAAAATGATGTTGCTTGATAATGAAGACCGTCGTTGATTGAATATACGTTTTCATATTCACCTTCTGCATATTCTTGATATTCTTCTTCTTGGATTTGTTCTACTGCCTGTTCTTCGGGATCAGGTACAGCTTCGGTCACATTTTCAGTCACATCCTCAGTCACAGCTTGCTCCGAATTTGTATTTTGATCTTCTTGGACACCCTGAGCTTGCTGAACAGTATCTGTACCGTATTCTTCAGTAAAATCCAAAATAGGAGGAGTAATTTGAACTTGAGGAGCTATGGGAATTCTATCTTTGTTGAGATTAGAAAGTGCTGTAAGCGTTGTACTGGAAACAGGCGTGAAATCATTGGTTGCAAGCAAAGGAACTAAAGGTATAAACTCGCGTCTTCGCGGAACATCAGGAATCCGAGTACTGTAATAAGGAACATACTCATAAGCAATCGCATCAGTTTCTTTATCAAAAAATAGGTATAATCTATTTGAAATTATCTGTCCTTTATTGGTTTGTATGTACAATTCATTGCCTCGCCAAACAGTACCGCGTATTTTTTTCAACTTATGATTTGGAGGAAGTTCAGGACTGGCAGGATCAATATAAAAAGGAAGCCTGTATGATTGAAATACCGGAACAGCACCTCTAGAAACAGTACTTGTATCAGCACCTGTATTAGAATTAGTATTAACATCAGTATTAGTAGGATTTTCATTTTGAGTACCTGCATCAGCGTCGGTATTGGAATCAGTGTTAATATCAGTATCAGCAGGATTTTCATTTTGAGTATCTGCATCAGCACCGGTATTGGAATCAGTATTAATATCAGTATCAGCAGGATTTTCATTTTGAGTATCTGTATTTTCGTAATAACTGTCTTCATCATAAGCATATTCTTCTTGAGCCGACAATAACGAGTAATTCATAAACACAATCAAACTAAAAATATATAAAAATAAAGCAAAAAGCTTATTCATAACGCTGTCCTTGATAATTATTACAACAAGCAAAAAATATTCAAGAATCAAAATAAAAATACTTCTTTAGTATTTTCGGAAAAAAAAATAAATTCTTGATATTGAAACAAGAAAAGCATTAAAAACAAAGATAAAAATACATAGAGCAAAAAGACAAACATTGACATATCGACATTTTTATAATATGATTATTTATCATGAAAATATTGTATATCATTTTTTTATTCTTATTAACAACCTCGGAAACACATACACAAGAAGCTGTTGAAGTTTCTAATATACAGACAGAAAACGTACTTGAAAACATATCAAATACTTCAGATTCCAACAATCCGGGATTCCTTGACGCTTTTTATACCGGAACTAATAACACTATTGTTGAACCTGAACAAGAATCCGGTATTTTTATATTATTAAGAATTATGCTCATTACTGGAATGCTGGGATTACTGACATGGGTGATTATTAAATTTTTCTTTAGAAAAAATGTACTTCCATCTACCGGAGAAAATATCATTGAAATATTAGCTACCGTTCCTGCAGGAGCCGGGGTTTACTTTTTGGTAGCAAAGCTAGGTAATTTGTATTATTTAACATCGCTGTCTCCAGATGGAATAAGACTTCTTGATAAAATTACCGATCAAGAAGCAATTGATTTCATTGAACTAAACAGAAGCACATCCCTTCCTCAAAATGTAAAATTTATTGATTTGTTAGAACAGCTTCCCGAAGGAAAAGCTAAGAAAGCATTAGAGTTTCTAAGAGATCAAATCGATAAATTAAAACAAAAATAATATCGAGAGTATTCATGAAACACGAACATACTCCAAAGCATGTATTTATTGGAATGAGCGGAGGTATTGACAGTTCTGCAGCAGCGCAGCTTTTAGTCGATCAAGGATTTCAAGTCACAGGAGTGACGTTTGTAGGCTTAGGAAAAGATGCACCTAAAAGTTTTGGGAAACAAATTCTTTCACAAAAATCAAGCAGAAAGTGTTGTTCTTCTGAAGAAGTTCTTATTGCCAAAGATATATGCTATAATTTAGGAATTTCTCATATAACATTGGATCTTACAGAAATATTTGCTCAAGAAGTAAAACAACCGTTTATTCAGAGCTACTTAAAAGGAGAAACTCCTAATCCCTGTATACTCTGCAATAGATTTGTAAAAATGGGGGCTTTGATAGAATTTGCACTAAAAAATGGAGCGGATTATGTTGCTATGGGTCATTATACCGGAATTGAATGCGTCAATGGAGAATATCTTTTAAAATCTGGTAAAGATCTCCGCAAAGATCAGTCGTACTTTTTAAGCTTTCTAAAACCTGAATATTTACAATATTTGATGTTTCCTTTAGCAGATAAAGAAAAAAGCGAAATAAGAGCAATTATTGATAATTCCGATCTTCCGATAAGCAGTTCCAAATCAGAAAGCCAAGATGTTTGTTTTATTGACAATGATTACCGTGAATACCTAAAAGAACACGGTGTCCAAAATTATCCCGGCGACATGATTTTAGATAATAATATTATCGGACAACACAAAGGAGCTGCATTTTACGCACTAGGACAACGAAGAGGATTAGAAACATCAATCGGAAAAAAAGTTTTTGTCAGAAAAATAGATGCGGATAATAACAAAATTTACTTAGGCGAAAAACCAAAATCCAACATGTTTAAAGTAAGCGACTTAAATATTTTTTCAAAATCTTTTACTGAAGGAACGTGGCTTGTTCAAACAAGATATCGTTCTGCTAGAATTCCGGCGGATATCACATTTATCAATCAAGATACCATACAAGTTATGTTGTCGGAACCTCAAGAAATCGTCACTCCGGGACAATATGCTGTATTCTATCGTAATGATTTTATATATGCTGCCGGAAAAATAATTGAAACTGAATTATTATAAACCATAAAAAATATATTTAAAAGTTGAGGAAGAATATATTATGGCTGTGAGACAAATAGTCAGCTATGGACATCCCGCATTGAGAATGCCTGCAGATCCGGTCGAACAAATAGATTCCGAGATTCTTGAAATCATTACTGATCTCAAAGATACTCTCAAATACGCTAAAGGATTAGGATTAGCCGCTCCTCAAATCGGAATATCAAAACAAATATTTATAGCAGACCTTTCGATCTTAGCAGAACGAAAGTATCTTTCATGTAAAGTTGTTTTTATCAATCCTGAAATAATTTATTCTTCAAAAAATACCGCTTCGGAACAAGAAGGGTGTTTGTCTTTTCCCGAAGTACACGGAAATATCAGCCGTTCCGTAAAAATAAAAATGAAAGGATTAATTCCTTCAGGAACATTGAGAACAATAGAAGCATCCGGATTATTCGCACGGTGCCTTCAACACGAATACGACCATCTCCATGGCAAATTATTTATTGATTATTTTTCCACTTCGGATATGGAAGTAAACAAAAGACTAATAAACAGTATTTTAGAACAAAATAAAAACTCTCTACCAAAAATTTTAGAGTAATTTATATAAAATTGAGGAATGATTGAAAATAGTATTTTTTGGAAATAGTGATTTTTCCGTTAAACCATTCAAGGAAATAATAAAACATTGGGAAGTTTGTGGACTGGTAACAGCTCCGGACAGTATGGTCGGCAGAGGATTAAAGCAGATACGGATCAATCCGGTAAAAGACATTGCTTTGCAACATGGAATTCCTGTGCTACAGCCTTCAAAGCTGAAAAATAATACCGAATTTTACGAAGAACTCCGCAACCTGAATGCTGATCTTCATATTATCGTATCTTACGGCAAAATAATACCAAAAGATATGATTTCTATTCCTAGGCTAAATACTATAAATCTTCATGCATCCCTTCTGCCAAAATTACGAGGTGCAGCACCTATTCAATTTGCATTATGGAGAGGTGATACGTTAACAGGCAATACCGTTCAGTTTATTACAGAAAAAATGGATGAAGGGGATATCATTGAACAAAGCTTCGTAAACATTGCTCCAGAAGATACTTATAGCAGTTTAGAAAATAAATTAGCAGAAGATGGATCAGAGCTTCTCAGCCAATGTGTCCGAAAACTCGAATTCGGAACAGCAAAATCTACTCCTCAAGACCATTCACAGGCAACTTATACTAAACTAATTACAAAAGAAGATGGTTTTGTATTTTTCTCCATGTCCGCATCAGAAATTGTGAATACATTTAGAGCCTTATCCATCAGACCCGGAGTTTTCTTAGAATCCAACTTAGGAAATATAAAAATAGTAGACTGCTGTGAAAGTGATATCTGCAACAACAGTCAAGAAGGAATAATTCTCGAAATCAATAATGAAGGAATAGTAGTCAGTTGTTTTGAACAAAGCAGTATTCTACTTAAATCCCTCCAAATTTCTGGGAAAAAACCATTATCCGGAAAAGATTTCGCAAACGGATTCAAACTCAAAACCGGAATGTTATTTCCTCAACCAAATACTTAAAACAGGAATCTTATAATGAAAAAAAAGCTAATGAAAATACATCATTTTTCAAAAAATTTATTTTTCAATATCAAAAAGCAAGCTCTAATTTTTATTGATTTCTTAAAAAGAATTCATACTAAAGAGGCTTGGATGGACTTACTTATTCCTGAAAATCCTTCTGAACACGAAAAATTAGTAAGATTTTTATTTTTTACCTTAGGATTGGTATTTACAGCAATTGCCTTAATATTTTTAATTTCATTTTCTATTGTTAAATTAGGAAAGCCCATTATCAGAATTCCGGATGTTGAACATAAAAATATTATGGACAGTGTGAAAATTCTTAATTCCGAAAATCTTAAAATTAACTTGGAAATGCGTTATTGTGATAAATTTGAACCCTACACCGTAATCAAACAAATACCCGCTCCAAAAATGATTTCCAGACAAGGTCGTACAGTGACATTAGTTATAAGTTTGGGGAAAGATCTTTATATTGTTCCGTCATTATGCGGTTTAACAAAAGAAAATGCGTTAAAAATTTTGGAAGAACAACATATTCCTTTTAGTATCCAAACAGTTTCCGAAACAGACAGCAACGAAAATACCGTACTGGCTTTGGATAAACACCCCAATTCCAAAGTAAGCCGAGATATACCTTTGATTTTAACAATAAACGCACAAACAGATAATACTCAATACAGCTTGGATGATTTTACAAGACATCCGTTAGAATTTGCTGCAACAATACTGATAAACAATAGAATTACCCCCATTATTATTACTACAAATGTCAGTTCCATTTCTGACGACGGATTGATATTGGAACAAAATATTCCTCCTGGAGAATTGATATTGAAAAACAGTAGTATTATTCTTACAGCAGGACTGTATACCAGTGATTCGGCAGAAAGAGAACACCTTAAATGGTACATTTTCAGTTGCAGAATTCCTAAAAACAATACAGCATCAACCCAAGACTCTGAAACAAATATTAATGAAGATAATACACAAGAGTTTGAAAATCTTCCAACAGCGAAAGTATACAAAGCCGTATTAGAAGATGATCTTGGCCGTTCAAGAATAATTTATGAACGAAGCGGCGGTGAAGGATCATTAATTGTAAGAATTTTCAAAGCGTATGGACAAGCATCCGTCACATTGTATGAAAATGAACAACCTATAGGCAAGAAACAGTATGGCCATTAATATTTTACCCTCTATCTTCGCAGGAAATTTTGCAGATACAGCATCAACAATGAAACAAATAACCCAAGCCGGAATAACAATGATTCATTTTGATATTATGGATAATCATTTTGTTCCCAATCTGTCTTTTGGTCCTTTGTTTGTTGAGCATATTATGCAGTCTTACCCTAATATTAAAGCTGATATTCATCTTATGATAGAACTTCCCGGAAATTGGGAACGATAT
This sequence comes from Brevinemataceae bacterium, assembly GCA_051647535.1. Classification (GTDB taxonomy): domain Bacteria; phylum Spirochaetota; class Brevinematia; order Brevinematales; family Brevinemataceae; genus Brevinema_A. The sequence goes on along the minus strand of JBOFEA010000004.1, from coordinate 364,208 downwards.
TTGGAACTTAAGCCTGAAAGTTTAACAATCCATTATGAAGCCGGTTCAAAAGAATTAGTTTATTCTATATTAAAAAAAATTCAAGACTGTAATATCAAAGCAGGCTTATCCTTAAAACCATCAACACCTATTTCTGTTGCAGAAGAATTTTTACCTGTCATGGATTTATTATTAATTATGAGTGTTGAACCAGGATTTTCACTCCAACCATTCATCCCGGAATCTCTTGATAGAATAAAGAAAGCTCGAGAATTATTTGGATCCCGTCTGATTATCGAAGCTGACGGCGGAATTACCAGACAAAATATACATCAATTAAAACAAGCAGGATTAGATTGGTTTGTTATGGGAGGCGGATTCTTTAAAGATCCTGCCCCTGAAACACTTTTTTGTGAATTATTATAAATAACTATTGACAAACATAAAATTAAATGTTATAATCTATTAATCTTATTGGGGGTTTAGCTCAGTTGGTCTAGAGCACCTGCCTTACAAGCAGGGGGTCGTAGGTTCGATTCCTACAATCCCCAATATTTTTTATTTAATAATACCATTCATTTTCTATTTTCAATTCATTATTAATATCTCTATTGAATATTCCATTTCTATTACTTTTTTACTCTTTCTTAAATATCAAGTTAAAATAAAATCATATAATTCTAAAAAAAAATTATCGATTTATCTCTCGCTAATTGGTTACATATTATTTAATTTATACGTGTTACGTATTAACACGGTTTAATATAATTAAAAATTTTTCAAATTTCTAATTAATCTCTATTTACTTTCTTTCAATTATTATCAAATAAAAAGAAATCCTAAACAAATTTCAGAAATATATTTTGTTATATAATTTCCCCATATTTGACACTCTCTTCAACTATTACAGCCCCAAAATGCTGTTCTGGAGAGAGTGTCTTTTGTATAAAATACATAAAAAGCTTAAGTTTTGGAAAAAAACTACGATAATCAATACAATAGATATTGTATTTTTTGGAGAGACTTTCCATGTCATATGAAAATATTGGATTATATATTTCGCAGCATATAAAAAAAATCACTTTGCTTTGGATAATTTGTTTTATTTCAACTTCAGGAATTCTTTTTTATTATACATACCAATTAGAAAAAAATTCCGTTATGCAAAACCAAATTATTTCTCTTTGCTCCATCAATTCCGAAACAGCAATTATGTTATACTACAAAAGCTCAAGCAACAATAAAAGTGAAGAAATTGACATCACAAAAACAACATTGAGCCAGTGGATCAACAATGAAAGTTCAAATTATCAAAAAATAATCAAAACTTCTCAACCCGAAATCGATTTGCTGAAAAATTTAGGAGTATCTTTTTATGAAAATAAAAATCCGTCAGAATTACTGCAAAAATATCAAAAATTTACAGATCAAATTGATTTGCTTCAGCGTTTAGCCAAAAAATCTATTATCCCAATAACAATCAGCAATATTTTAAATGTGATTATCCCTTGTATTTCAGGTATATTATTAATTTTATTATTTGTTTCATTTTCTATTTCAAATGCAACAAAAAAACGAATTATAAAAAAGAATGCTGTTATCTTAGAAGACATGTGGAACGAAATACATTCTCTTAATGAGATTAACACTCATCAACCAAATAGTACTTATACTCTTGAAAATATCAAAAATATTTCCGAACTCTTAATAGAAGAAATTCATTCTATAAAGTTGCAAGTAAAAAATACTTCCAAATTTTTAGAAGATTTTTCAACTACAACAACTTATACAGCTCCTTCAACAACCAGCAGCCAAAATCAAACAGAATTACAAAATAAATTGATTTATATTCAAAAACTTTTATCACGATTATTCAATCGTGCAGAAAGAGCATCTTCATTAGCCCAGTCTTCAAGTGATAATGGATTTCAAGCAGGAATATTAGCATTAAACATTTCGATAGAAGCGGCACGTGCTGGTGAAAATGGAAAACCCTTTTTAGCAGTATCTGATAAAGTGAAAGATTTCGCAGAAAAGAGTTCTAATATTGGTAATGCAATTTTAGAAGAATTAAAAGACGCCGACTTAGCAATAAGAAAAGCATATGCAATTGGAAAAAACATTATCGAAACTTCAGAATCGCCTTCTTCAGAAAATATAAATAAATCCAATCAAGATTCTATCCAAACACATAAATTACAAGAAACATTAAAAATACTTGAGAATTTAAACAATCTTTCAGAAAAAATTAATATATTGTGTATAGACTTGGAAGAGAAATTAATGATTTATTTTTCAGAATCGGATAATACGGGAATACATCGATCTTTAGAATTTATGAAAGACACAATCAAAAGAAATTTTGACAGACTATACCGTTTTAATTATGGAATAGATCCACCAAATCAAAACTAACTTTAAAAAAAGTACTCTCATAAAGAGAGTACTTTTTTAGTTAATCATCAATTCACTATACTCACTCAAAATATCAAAAATTTTAAAACTACCATTAGGAGATACCATGGGATTAAAAATCAACACAGGTCTTTGAGTTTCTTGAGAAATTTGATCCAAAACAGCAGATCCTGCATAGGAATCTTTAATAAGAAGCACATTCCCGCTAAAACAATCAATAGTTTGAATAAGTTTTTGAACTTTTTTAAGCGAAGGCTGGACTCCCTCAACTTTTTCAACAACTCCTAAAGATTGAAGACCTAATTCTCCAATCATAAAATCCCATGCAGGATGACACTGAACAACACCAACAAATTGTGTTTTATTAACATACTGCTGTTGCCTAAGTTTGAGAAGTTCTAAAATTTGTGTTTTGAATTTAACAGTATTACTTTGAAACAATTCGGAATGTTGGGGAAGTTTTGCAGAAAGTTCTTCAGAAATTCGTTCCGCCATAGCAATGGATTCTCGAAAAGAAAGCCATATATGAGGATTATGATTATGTTGATGATTATGAACTAACGAATCATCAACAGAGTTTGAGTACAACAAAACAAGTTTGGAAGTATCTTTCACAGATTTAACCAAAACATGATCAAAATCTTTATCTACAGCAAAAATCATATCAGATTTTTCTATTTTCACAGCATCAGAAGGTTTAAGATTGATATGATGCGGATCTTGTCTGGGATCAACCAAAGAAACTACAGAAACAAGACCTCCAGATAACTCAAAAACAAGGTCTGCAATAGGAGCAATTCCGGTAACAACAAGAAAATCAGAAGTAGGATTTTTTTTTGAACAAGACAAATTAGTAAAACAAAAAATTAATAATATCATTAAATTTTTCATTTAACAACTCCATAAAAATATTATAGACATTAAATATTATGAACATTAATTAATATTATTATTTTTTACAATAATATGCCAATTTTTACTCATACAAAGAATTATATTTTAATGCACGATAATAAATTGTTCCTTTATTAAGATTGCTTTTTAAGAAAAATAATGTTAAAATAATAAAAAAGTTAATTATTATTAAATATTAATATCATTTTCTCGGAGGAAAAATGAAAATTTTAAAAATACTGGTATTAATATTATTACCCATTTTATCACATGCTCAATTCAGAACAGCACCTCCACAAACAAGACCAATATTTACAAATAACAATACACTATCAACTACAACTAATAAAACAAATCTACCTACAGTAGTAGAAAAACCTCGAAAAGAAAAAACACCCTTTACCCTAAAGCCCCACTATGCAAGTATTATTTCACGCTTTGGTGTTCAATCAGTGATTGCAGGTGCGGCACCGGTACATTCAACCCCTACAACTTGGCTTATTGTAGAAGGATTGATTCCTATCAACAATCCAAAAGTATATTTTTATACCCAGCTTAGACTTACAGTTCCATTAGCTTACACAGCTTCTGAGATTGCAGATATTCTACCTATCCGTAATATGGAACAAACAAGATTAGGTGCATTAGTAGGAATAGGTGGATATTTGATAGATCATAGAAATAATAACGGAATTGGTTGGTCAGCAACAATGAACGGCGGAATTGTCATAGACGGTGGAATATATAATCCTAATGCAACTCAACAACGCCCTTTACTCAACATCAATCAATCCATTGGAAGTCGATTTTTGAATATTGGAGCAGAAGTAAATGTAAGATTTGCATATAGTTTCCACAAATACGCAGGATTGGTTATGGGATTTGATATAGGATATTTATATGCTATAGATACAGGTGACCCATTCTATTCAGGACTTCAGACATCGCTTGCTTCCTACCAAACACTCAACTTCTCAGGTTCTATAGGATTTACTTTCTAAAAAAAGAGCCCTACCATTGAAATCGATAATATAAAATAAGGGAGAATACTTAGTTATGGTGTTGACAGAAGAATTTATTGAGTCATTAGCAATAGATAAGTTAAGTTTAAACAAAAAAATTTCAGATACGCTTAATATCCGTTTAAATCAGATTGAAGCAGTATTGGAGTTATTTAGTGAAGATTGTACTGTCCCTTTTATTGCACGTTATAGAAAAGAAAAAACAGGAAATCTTGACGAAACTGCTATCCGCGATATAGAACATTTACATAAATCATTGACTAATTTGGAAACACGTAGGATTGAAATCACAAAAGCTATTTTTTCCCAAGGTCAATTAACAGAAGAATTATTAACTAATATCAATAATTGTTCTACACAAACAGAATTAGAAGATATTTATGCACCATACAAACGAAAGAAAAAAACTAGAGGTATGAAAGCTATTGAAGCTGGATTAGAACCGTTAGCAGAATACATACTGGTTAGTTCGTCAGAAAGCGATATTACTGGAAAAGCCAACGATTTTCTTTCAGAAGAACATGGTATTCTCACAATTGAAGATGCATTACAGGGTGCAATGGATATTTTAGCAGAACGAATTTCGCAGGACATTGAAAACAGAGCAAACATACGTGAATACATCATCAAACACGGACAACTTTTTGTCACAGGAAATAAAGATAAAGACACCAGTGTATATGGAATGTATTACGATTATAAAGAACCTATTTCTACAGTAAAACCTCATAGAATTTTAGCTCTAAATAGAGGTGAAGCTGAAAAAGAATTAGAGATTAAAATTGATTTTGAAGAAGAATCCGTACAATCTGTTGTTCTAAAACGTTATCAAATACTCAATCGATTTCATAAAGAAAGTATTCTTGACGGATTAAAAAGATTATTAATGCCAGCTGTATTAAGAGAAATACGATCAAACTTTACAGAAGAAGCAGATCATCATGGGATTAATTTATTTGCTGCTAATTTAGAAAACCTTCTCCTTCAGCCGCCTATCAAACGTACCCGTATTTTATCATTTGATCCGGGAATACGAACCGGAACCAAAGTCACTGCATTAGATGAAAATGGACGTTATTTAGAAGATTTTACATTTTACCAGCACAGTCCTGCAGAAGCAAAAAACAAAATTTCTGCAGCACTTGCAAAGTATAACATTGAATTAATTGCTATCGGAAATGGAACAGGTACTTATGAAGTTCAGGAAATAGTTTCGGAAGTATTATCTGAAAAAAATATTTCTACTCCTTTTACTGTAGTTTCAGAAGATGGAGCAAGTGTATATTCGGCTTCACCTATTGCAAAAGAAGAATTTCCGGATTTGGATGTTAGTATTCGTGGTGCTATCTCGATAGGTAGAAGATTATTGGATCCACTTGCTGAATTAGTAAAAATAGATCCCAAATCAATTGGTGTAGGTTTGTACCAGCATGATTTAAATCAAACAGCATTAGGTGAATCTCTTGATGAAACGGTAGAATCTGTTGTAAACCGTGTAGGTGTTAATGTTAATACAGCATCTTATTCTCTTTTAAAGTATGTCTCTGGAATTAAATTAAATTTAGCCAAGAAAATTATTTCTTATAGAGATAAAAATGGTGCTTTTATTAGCAGAATGGATCTACTTAAAGTATCCGGCATGGGAGAAAAAACGTTCGAACAGGCTGCAGGATTTCTTAAAGTTCCTGAATCCGAAGAAAAATTAGATAATACTTGGGTTCACCCTGAAAATTATGAATTAGCACGAGAAATTTTGCAAACTCTTTCTCATGAAACTCCTTCAAATACTCAAAAAGAAGAGTGGTGTCAAAAATATAATACAGGTTTGTCTACAATCGACGAAATTATTTCAGAAATTCAAAAACCAGCTAGAGATCCACGTGAAGATTATCCTGGACCAATTATGCAACAAGGTGTAAAAGTTTTTGACGATTTAAGAATAGGAATGACTGTAACTGGAAAAATAAAAAATGTTGTTGATTTTGGAGCATTTGTAGATTTAGGAATCAAAGAAACAGCTCTTCTCCATCTTTCGGAAATGAGTGACTCTTACATTGAGCATCCTATGGATATAGTAAAAGCTGGTGATATTGTCACAACTAAAATTATTGATATTGATGAAAAGAGAAAACGAATCAGTCTCTCTATGAAAACTCAAAGCAAGAATTCAAATTCTATGCCTAAAAAATCAGAACCTTCATCAACTGCTAATACCAATACATTCAAAAAAGATCGCTCATCTGCACCAAACAAAAACTCAACAGCAAAATCAGTTAAGGTACAAAAAAATGATCATGGTCAAGTGACTCATAATCCTTTTGCAGATTTATTAAACAAAAAATAATATTCTTATTAGAAAAACAACTGTCTTTTAGACAGTTGTTTTTGAATATTTACTATTTGCTACACCCACAACTACATTCGCAATCGGAATCGGAATCTTCAACTTCGCCAATGGATTCTAACACAATCTCAAAATTCAAATCTTGACCAGCTAAAGGATGATTTCCATCAATCGTCAATACTCCATTTTCGGCTTTAACAATTTTAACAGGCATAGGCTCTCCTGTTTCAGGATGAAGAAGAACTATTGTTTGTCCAACTGGAATATTAATTTGAGCTTCTTCAACAAATTCTCCATATGCATCTTTACATGGAATATGAACTGTTTTTGATTCTCCTACTTCCATATCAACAGCAGCAGCTTCAAATCCAGGAATAACATGTCCTTGACCAACAACAAAAGACAATGGATCCCGCCCTTCCGAACTATCAAAAACACTGCCATCATTTAAAAAACCTTTATAATGAACAAATACAACATCTCCATTTTTTGCAGGCATAGTACTCTCCTTATTAATTATACAATATATTATGTATAATTTAATTAATATTTGAAATTATTACAATTTTTATTGACAAAAAAAAGATAAATATATTATCCTAATGTATACAAAACATCATAAGGAGAATTGTATGAAATTCTTTTCCTTATTATTCCTTATAGCCATGAATACTATTATCTATAGTCAAACATTTGAAAACATCCAAACCAACACCATTCTTCTCAAAAATTATTATCAACAATATATCCAAGGAATAGATCGGTTACCAACTCAAGATCTTCAACTACTGGAACAAAAAATAATATCACATTCTTTCATAAAAAATTCGTATACTTTCCCAACCAAACATGAACTGCTTTTACCTAAAATAGAACTGCCTATATATACAAATTTAGATAAACACGCAAAATTAACATTAGCAGAAAATGATTTGATTAAGATTAACACATTCTTAGAAACAGCCCCTCTCTACAAACAACTTTACAGTAGTAAAAATATCAGCCAGCAATCCTTTAAAGAATTCTTTAAAGGCAGTGAACAATATTTACTTTCGCTTGCAGAAAAAGCTTATGTATCCGATCAAACCAAAGCTGAAATCTTATCTCGGCAGTACGGATTATTTATTCTTCAATTATCCGGAATACCTTTACCACTTGAATACTCGTTCTACAGAAGAAGAAGACTCTTCTCTATTGAAACACCCGAAGCTGCTCAAGAAGAAATTCAACGACTTAGAACAAGTCTGGAACATTTAAATTAACATTTACTCAGAAATTTCTTCAATAGAGAAATCATTATTTTTTATATTAAACTCTTCATCAGAAAAAGTTTCTGTTTTCTCAACAATATCATCAGATTCCACATGAGGCTTTTTAGCTAGACATCGATAAATAGTTAATCCAAACATAGGTACTTCAATCCACCCTGATGAAACCGTTAATACTGATAATACTTTTTCAACTGGCAATGCTACTGTTTTCTCGTCTTTAAAAAGTTCAATATAATAAGAACAGTGTTTCAAATCATTGATAGATCCATTTACTAAATGAAAAAGAGACCAAACTGGAAGAATTTTACCGTTTTTCTGCATTAAACCGGCCAAAGGAAGTCTAGAATTAGGCACAACGGTAATTTTACCGGCTGCATGAACACCTTTGACAAATTGCAAATCCATCCCAAACCAAACATCTTGAAGACAAAATGGTAAAATTGTCATAATACATTTTCTCCTATATTTCAGAATTAGACAAAATAACTTTCATTCTTTTTTCAATCATCTGCTTGCTTTTTTTATAAAGCAAACGTTCATCCATAATAAAAGCAATTGATCCGTCCTGCATTAATGAAACATTATTTGCACAGTCAATTAATGGAATATCTGTTTGTTCGGCTAAGGCTTCGATTTCATACAAAGCTTTTTCAACGCCAAAAATTATTTTTTCATTACCAAATCTACACAACAAAAACATACACATAGGAGAACGTTCCAATCCCAAAACAGCAGAAAGTGCAACTTGACCTAAACATGATTTATCTTTAAGCGCAAATTGAATTTCTTGTGGAGCAAGAACCTGCTGAATACAGTTGCTTGGCAAAAGAATATACGTATCGGATTGTTTAACAAGAAGAGAATGGATAAGCATTTTATTCATCGGAATAGCTACTTTTATTTTTAAATATTCATTCTCTAACGAATCAATGATTATTTTACCGTTTTTGTTTTCTATTTTTGAACGTACCTCTTCAAGATCATTAATATCACTATTCAATCCGTTTCCATCATCGCGTACATAGATTTCAAAAAATCCGCCTATATATTCAAATTCAACAACAAGCCAACCAAATTCATTTTTGTCTAACGCTTTTCTTCGAGAAGAAGATTCCAAGCTTTTATTTAAAGAATATTTTATTAAAGCAAAGACAATTTCTTTAATAAACATACTTTCCCGTGTTAAAATTTCATTTTTTTCACCACGTATTGCAAATTTAATTTTTTTATCCGAGAATTTTGCTTCTGTTCGAATAAATTCTCTTAACTCGTTTCCAAGTAATTCTTCCATAGAAATATAGTATTTACTGAAAAGCATTGTTTTCAAGCTCTGAGTTAAATCATTCAGTTCCTGAATATCTTCATTTGCATAAACCAAAGCTTCTTGAGAGAGCATTTGCTTAAGCTGTTCTTGTTTCAAAAACAAACGTGCCGCCAGCTTAATAAATGTATCTTCATTTTGAGATAAATCATAATATGATGCTGAATTTAACAAAGACTCGGATTGTTTCAAATCAAATTTTTGAAACTCTTTAGGATCAATAACTTTGGAATTAAATAAATTATGATTCTTTGAATGATTAACAATAACATCTGATGGAATCGGAGTAATAGCTTGTAAAATTTGAGTATCGTTATCATGAGATTGTTCTGATTTTTCCGTCATTCCAAAAACAACAGATTCAAAATCTCTATGTTCATCTGTCAATGCATTAATTTCATCTTCACTGAGAAGCATAGGAGAAAATCCTTGTTTAACGACACGGGTTTCTTGTTCGGAAGATAACGATAAAAGCCGTTTAATCAAATTATTAGGAACAAATTCTTCTAAATGATTTTGAATAGCATACAAATCTTGAGAATGTTGATTAAGAAACATGGACCTTTTTTCTAAAAATTCCAATGCAAGAAGCATATCAGGTTCTTTTTTTAATTCTTGAAGTTTATTATTTTTGTAAAATTTGTAAGTATATTTGTGCATTGCATCAATCAATGAAAGAAGCTGATGTACGTTAAGAAAAGAAATATTTTTTTGTATAGAATTCAAAAAATATTTAATGGTTTCAAATATTTTTTGAGAATCACTATTATCAAAAGGTTTATTAATCAATTCATAAATATGGCGGATATCCGAAGAAATATCCAAAGAAAATTGATCTATTAATTTAGGCTCATAAAGAAAGGGAATCTCCCCTAATTTAACGACTAAAAATTTTCGAGCTTCACACGTAATCTTTTTAAGAAGAGAAACACCATTTTTATGTTCTACCGTACCGGATGCCATATCAATAATGATCTTAAGTGCCTGCTTAATCAAACTTTTAACTCTAATAATTGCAGATGCTTCATCATACTCATATTGATCAGCAGTCACTTCCAATATACAAATTAATTGAGTTACGATACGAAGTTTACTGCTTTTTCGTCCGACATCAACCATATGAGACAAATTAGCTGCAGTATCATGAATATCGACATTATCATCAGCAAGATTTCGATAAAGCTCTCGGATTGAATCCAAAAGAGGCAGCTGCATTTTTACCTCCATTTTCTAAACAGAAAACAATTATAAAATGAATTTAAATAATATCTGCAAATATCATCGGTAAAAAAAAAAAAAACAAGAGAATAAAATTATTCTCTTGTGAAAGATTTATCATAAAGATCATCAGACTTTATACCTTGACTTGGAGGAATGTCAAAAGTCGTATTTGACAAATTTTTCCATAGTATATCATTTATTAACGAATCAAGTGTTCGAATTTGAGAATTCAATTTCAAATTGTACTGCCAAATTAAATCCTTATAAAGAAGTTGATCGAGTTGATCCTCATTAAGAAGAGAAGATCCAGAGCAAGATGTAGAAGTATTTGTAGAAAGAATATTACTACGATAGGTTTGCCGATTGGAATGATCAGAAAGACCAAACGGAGTATCATTGGAATTGGAATTTAGTGAAGAGTTAAGCATTTCTTGGATTTTGAAACGCTCCAAAGTAAACACTGCTTTATCAAGAACATATGTATCTAAGATAGGCGACATCATATTTTCAACTTGAGAAATAGCTACACCAAAATTAGTATATTGACCAGGCTCAAGAGTATAAGGACCAAAATATAATGCAATACCGGCATCAGAAGACGAAGACCGATCGTATTGAAAAGAAGTATTAATATCACGAATGATCCATTGATCAGAGCTAATGCGACGCCAATTTCCAATAAGAATAGCTTGAGGTTTGGTAGTTGTAATAAAAGGATAAACATAAATACCTGTACCAAAGGCATCTTCAGAAAGAAGCTTGGGATTTCCTAAAAATATATAAGGAGGGATTTTTTCAGAAAGGAGAAAAGCATTAGTAATCTGCTGCCCTGAAGAAAGATAGATTAAAGGCTGTCCATCGTTTTCTCCAATATCAGTATCAAGCATAATTTTAACACAAACCGTACGAACCATTGAACGGGATTGATTAGACAAATTTAGTGCTATTCCTAAGGTATTAGGATGAGCTTCACCAAACATATTAACAGCAAAAAAGGCATTTTCGACTTTAACATCTGCATACTCACCTGCCAAAAAAATCCCATCAATTTGAGAACCGGCAGAATTTCCAAAAGGATATAATACTTTCATTTGTTGAAATGTCTGTCGTTTTTGGTCAACACGAACATCAATAAATGAAGAAGGTATAGACGGACCAAATAATAATGATGCTTTATTAATATCGGATTGCGACGAATCAAATAAATTAAAATGACCTGACACAGAATCCACTGTTAATACCCACACTCCAATCTGCTGTTCTAAAAATTGGCGAAATGAAGATGATTGAGTATAGACAATAACAGGTAAAATTATTACTAGAAAAATATAATTTTTATATTTCCACATTATGTTTCCAACTAAACCTTATTCATATTGGTATTCTTCATAATTATAATCATTTAAATATTGCTGAAGTTCGTCTGCTGATTCATTTTCATTTTCCTGAACAGGAACATCCTCTACAACAGTATTATTAGTCATTTGCACATTGGTATTCATTTGAACATTATTAGTCATTTGAACATTGGTATTTCCGACTGAATCCGGTACAGCAAGCCGAGGTGAAGGAGCCGGACGAATTAAATTAGTTGCCTGAACACCTTCTAATTCTTTTAATTCCTGATAAAAAGAACTTCGAATACTATTTTGTTTTTCGAGAAGACTGTTTTCTTTTACTTGAAGTATTTGAGCTTTGTCTTCCATTACCTGAAACATTTCTTTAACAGAATTTTCTGCTTGTGAAAGTTCTTGATCCCGTAATTTGGACACAAATTCCTGTTCCCAGATTTTTTTGTACTGCTCCAAATCATCTTCTGTTAATGCTTTCTGAGAAGAAGGGGTATTTTGAACATTGGTATTTGATACATTTGAACTCGATGTTGAAACACTTTCATCAAAAACAGGTTCATTCGCCACTTGGACAAACTGTGTCACAACAACAGGTTGATGTTGCACAACAAACTGTGTGACCGCCGCCGGCTGAACCGGAAGAGGTTGTTGAACCACGCCTCCCGCTTGTGCACGAAAATCAGTAGCATTAAATCCCGGTGCCTCATCAATATTAAACTGATCATCTGCAAACAATTCAACCTTTCCTTCAGAAGACAAAGGCAAAACTGTATTAGAAGTTCCTTCCTGCCATAGTGATTCAGGAGTATCTTTGCCTAAGACCGCAACCTTTTCTATAGATTTTTCATAATATGGAGAATGAGGATACAATTCTAAAACCGAACGATATTTTTCAATTGCAGCAGGAACATTATCCTGACGTTCTCGTGCAATACCAGCAAAATAAAGAGCTGCAGGCGCATAAGAAGATTCAGGATACTCAACTGCAAAAAAAGAATAAAATTCTGCAGCTTTATCATGCGATCCTAATTGAAGCCAGCTTTTTGCGATTCCAAGTAATGCTGATTGACGTTCTTTTACTGTACGGGATTTATTGAGCATCGTACGATAATACTGCAACGCCGCTTTATGCTTGCCGAGTTTAGCATAGGTCTGTCCCAAATAAAATAATGCATCACGATAATAAGAAGAATCAGGATATTTTTTCACAATATCTAAAAATCTCGCTTCAGCTTCCGTGTACAATCCTTGAGAAAAAAATCGTTTACCTACTTGAAAAGCCGCATGGTCTAACGTCATAGCTTCTGTATTGATTGAAAATAACAATAAAATTACCAGTAAACTTATATATCTCATATCATGCTCCCACAAAAATTAAAGTTTATTAGTAATCAAATTCGGAATCATACATATGAATTCTTGAATAAATTAAAAAATTATTTTAAAATGAAAAATCCCTCTATACTCTAGAGGAATTTTTTATCACAATTTTTAAAGATATAACACAGTTTCTCCACGCTCTTTCAGAAATTCTAATGCACGATCTTTAATATATTCTTTCAGTTCGTCCAAGCCAACCCTATCTTTCGCAGAAACAAAAAATGCTCCTGAATATTCATGCTTTACCTTCAAAAGAAGTTCTTCAGAAATCAAATCACTTTTATTAAACACCAAAATAATTTCTGATGAAACATCAAGATCTGTTAATAAAGCTTCAGCTGTTTCTATTTTTTCATGAAAAAGTGGTGACGATACATCTACAACATGCATAATTAAATTAGCATATACCGTTTCAGCTAGTGTCGTTCGAAAACTTTCCACTAATTCATGCGGAATATCACGGATAAATCCTACGGTATCCGTTATTACAACATTAACACCTCTCAATGCCATTTTCCTGGTTGTCGTATCAATTGTTGAAAAAAGCTTATTCTCTGAATACAAACCACTGTTTACCAGTAAAGAAGTTAATAATGATTTTCCAGCATTTGTATAACCAGCAACAGCTACTTTAAAAACATCTTGACGTGATTTTCTTCTTTCCGCAGAAGCTTTTTCTAAACTTTTTAATTCTCTTCTTAAAAGTGCTATTCTATTATTAATTTTTCTTCTGTCTGTTTCAAGTTTGGTTTCTCCGGGGCCTCTTGTTCCTATTCCTCCCCCTGTTCGAGACATAGATTTACCTTGTCCGGTCAAACGCGGAAGAAGATAACTAAGCTGGGCTGTTTCCACTTGAAGCTTCGCTGTACGCGAACGTGCATGAAGCACAAAAATATCTAAAATTAATTCTGTTCTTGTAATAACACGACACTCTAGCAACTCTTCTATATTCCTAACTTGCGAAGGAGAAAGTACCGCATTAAACACTATTGCATCCCCTTCTCTTCTGTCAAACAATATATCAATTTCTTCCAATTTGCCCTTACCAATATAGTAAGAAGCATCAATAGATTTTCGATTTTGAATAATACTGCCTGCAACTTTTCCTCCGGCTGTTTGTACAAGACCTTCAAGTTCTTTCATAGAATCTTCTATAATATCCTGATTATCTCCCGGAAGCTTCAAACCTACTAAAAAATACTGACTTTCATCTCTTTCATGCATAAGCTCTCCTCGAATTTGTCTCAATCTTCACATCGGAATATTATTACATCAGTTTTACTTCTCCGCACACTTATACTGTAAATATTGAATCCTTTGAAAGTAATTTTTCAATATACGTTTTTATTTGTCTATGTTATTTGTTTGTAAACTCACTGTTGTACTGCTCAAATTGAGAAGTTAAACTTTCCAATTCGGCATAATCATCACAAAATTCCAAACTATGATTCAACACAGCTATTAAATCATCATCCAAAAATGCTTTAAGAACTTGTATATTTTCAATAAAGTCAGTAGAATTTTTTGACAAAGAATTAACAATTTTAGAAATAAGATAAGATATTTGAGCAATAATAGTTGAAAAATCCTTAACAATCGTCTGTGCCTGTGAATCAATAGACGAAACAAATATTTTTAAACGCTCGTTACTATTAGCAATAGGCTTATCATCCGTTTGCTGAATGATAGCACTAATCTTATTACCAATAGGAGCATCGTGGTTTACTTCGTTAATAAATATATCAAACTGTTCATGAAATTTACTAAGCTTCTTATATGCTATCTCTATCAAATCATGATCTTTAGAATGTACAAATTTAGCATTAAACAATACAAAACTTGCAATAGGCTTCAATACACCTCTTGCAAATTGTTGAATAAAATATTCAATTAATACAATTTTCTCAATATACCGAAATCCATGGATTCCCAAACGTACAAATTTTTCTCGATTATCCATACTGTAAAATCCAATCCCAAGCGTTTTCATATTAATATTAGGAAAAATTTTCTGCATAATACTATCGATTTTATACACAGTCATATCTCGAAGAAAAACAATAGACATACCTTTCATGCGTTCGTTCAAAGCAGTAGTAAAAAAAGGAAACAAAACATATTCGCTTCTATCTTTTGGTACAGACAAAAAAACATTCTGCGACGAAATACGCAATAATTTTAATAATGCGTCTTTGGTTTGAAACAATGTTATGACATTCAATACATTATTCCATGCTTTCCGCAGAATATCCTCCGAAATTATGGATGCTTGAGGATAACATTCTTGATATAAAAGATTTAACAACCGCATAGTATCAAAATCAGACCGAATCAAATCCACATTATTCACAGCCTTATAAAGCAAATTCAAATAATGCGTTAATGCAGATATAGTGACAGGTTTCCATTGTTCGTCATTGACAGAAAGTGATGTAAAATTAACAGCATGATTAAAACGTTTCGAAAAATCTAACAGCGGAACATTCAATAATCGTGAAAAATAAATAAATCTGCTGTATAAATGATTTATTTGATCAATTTCTTCTATGCTTATCTGTTCTAAATAATTTTCTACAAGTTTTTGTTCTTTATTTTGAAAAGGGACTCCTAAATCAGAGTCTTGATTTTTGCAGAGATTTTGAAATGTAAAAGGATAAGCTTGAAGCAGTTCTTTGGTATATAATGTATGGAATATCATTTCCACAGGAAGAGGATTTTTTTGTATTTGAATTTTATTGAATTCAGAATTAATAATTGTCGCTTTAAGAATAGGACCTAAAATAAACATTCCCTTAGCAAGCTTAAACAAAATATGAGCAAACTCAGGTTGTAGTTCTTTGGTTGAAGAATGATACCAATCAGGATGAAGTTCAGAAAACTCTTGTTCCAAATGCTTCAAACTACATTTAAAATAAAATAATTTTAATTTAGAACTTTTTGTTAAGAAAAGAAAAATCCGAACAATGTGTTCCCAAAAACTCATCTTTACAGAAATTTCCTGCATCATCAAAGGAGTTAATTCTATATCATCAATACTTTCTATATAATTGACATCATTGGATTTTGAAAACATTTTATTCTCTCAAAAACTAATTTGAAGTTGTATCAGGTATATTTTCAAAAGAAGCACAGCATCGAATTTTACCGCAGACACCAAGCATTTTTGAATTTTTTACATTACCAGTTAATTTTTTATCAAGTAAAGAAGAACACCCCAATGAACAACAAAGCTGTCTGCCACAAGATCCACACCCCTTTAGCACCGAAGCAAATTCTCTTGGATTCATTTGAAACAGTTCCAATCGAATTTTTAATACAGTCATTAACTCCCTGACCAGTTCTCTAAAATCAACCCTTTTTTCCGACGTATACAAACAAACCAATCGTTCTTTACCAAAAGTATAGTATAATTTAACAATCTTCATCTCTAGTTCAAAATTAGCTATCTTTTGTCTGAAAAGAGGAAGATATTCTTTAACATCATCATTATTCTGAGAATGTTGAGTAATTTCAGATTCTTTTGCAGGCCTTTCCAAGATAGGTTCAAATGCAAATCTTGTTTGTTTTTTTTCATCACAAACAGCTAGATCTTTATTAAGTTCTTCCCATTGAGACAATTCTATTTGGGTGATCTTAGGACATACAATCTCCAAAAAATCACTGCCAAATTTGGTAGCACCTATAAAGATCATTCCTTTTGTCACGGATTTGCCGGGTGAGATTTTATAGTATCGAACACTTTGATCTAAGCATACCTTGACCTTTACTATATCAATCATAAATAAGCCGCCACAATTGTTTTTATATTTGTATTAATTTATCATTACTTGATAAAAACAATAAAGAAAACTAAACAAAAATAAGTGGAAGTTAAATTATCCACTTATTTTTTTACAAAAATTTAAGAATTTTTGTCAATATAATCGACAGCATCTTTTACGGTTTTAATGTTTTGAGCATCTTCATCGGGAATATCAACTCCAAATTCCTCTTCAAGAGCCATAACAAAATCCACTATATCAAGGGAATCAGCTCCAAGATCCTCAATAAATGATGCATTTTCAGTGACTTCAGATGCATCTACATTAAGTTTATCGATGATCAATTCCTTTACTTTTGAAAAAGTATCTGACATACATTCCTCCAAATTTTCCGTATAAATTTTCGATAATATTTTTTGTTATTTAAATCCTAGAGAATTATTATACCATACTAGATTGTATTATGCAATCATTTTAAAAATATTAAATAATGTTTATAGATTTTAAGATTATTTTATGCTAATATTAATAGATAGTGATAATTTTTTCAGCTATTTTGGAGTAATAAATGCAGTCTATTATTTTTCTATTTCAGTTTTTATCTATAGTTAGAATAACTATATTGGGAATTGCTATCTTTGTATTAATTCAAGGCGTATTGGAAATGCCGATCAGTTATCTTCCTTTGGTTATCAACTTAACCTTGTTTATTACTGTGATTCATTTAATTTCGGAAATTATCAGCAACAAAATCATGAAAAATTCAAAAATAATGATTTCGGTATTTTCAACAGTATTTTGGTTAATTTTCATTAATACATCCCACACATATATTTTTATGATTGACAATTCTTTAAAGCTTCAGCCCTTAGCAAACAGTATTACCTTATTTGTTATTGCACCGTATTTTTATCAAAATCTTCGAAATTCGTTTGCATTTTTCGCGAAGCTCAATTTAAATTCACGATGGATTATTACCTTATCATTTTTATTGGTAATTATTTTTGGTACAGCACTGCTGTTGCTTCCGATGGCAATCAAACCGCATAAACCGCCTATTTCAGTAATAGATGCCTTTTTCACTGCGGTTTCGGCTGTGTGTGTGACAGGATTAACAGTTCTTGATACGGCAACATATTTTTCCCGTTTTGGACAAATTATCATTTTAATTTTGATTCAAATAGGATCATTAGGATTGGTGGGTATTACGACTGTATTCATCAGTCTTTTGGGACAAAAACTTTCTTTAGCCGGACAACTTTCTGCAAGAGACAGTACCAGCGGATTAATGGGAGCAAATTCATTAATATATTATTTGGGATTTACGTTAGGATTTACCCTGCTTATAGAAGCTGTTATTGCATTGTTGTTGTTTTTTAAATTTTCAACTATTCTACCACTGGGAGAAGCAATATTTTTCTCTATTTTCCATGCTGTTTCGGCATTTTGTAATGCGGGATTTTCATTATACTCTGATTCATTGGTAAAATTTGGAGATGATTTATTAATTAATATTCCTATTATGTTGGCAATTATTATTGGAGGATTAGGATTTGGGTTTTGGCTGGATATCAATTCTCGGTACTTAACAAAAGAAACCAAACATCTTAGATTACAAAATTTGATTATTATCCGAGTTTCTACAGCATTAATTTTATTAGGAACATTTTTGTTTTATATATTCGAAAAAGAACACGTTTTAAATGATTTAACTCTTCCCCAGCAGATATTAAGATCGTTATTTGCTTCGGTAAATATGAGAACTGCAGGATTTAATACTATAGATTTAGCTTCTACAACAGAAAGTTCACGATTACTGTCAATGATTTTGATGTATATTGGAGCTTCTCCCGGATCTACGGGAGGAGGTATCAAAACAACAAGTTTTATGGTTCTGCTTGCAACAATTATTTCAAATATGAGTTCTGCAGACGATGAAGTAATTATTTTCGGGAAGCAGATTAGTAAAGATATTGTTATACAAACATGGGTCTTATTATCTAGTTCGTTAATTTGGATTTTTTTCGTTGCATTATCTATATGCCACTTGGACAAGGTACCACTTTCAGACGCATCATATGAAACGGTTTCGGCTTTTGCAACAGTAGGACTTTCTACAGGAATAACACCTAAACTGCATATTATTTCAAAAATTTTGATTTCGATTACGATGATTATAGGAAGAATAGGTCCTACAACAGTTATGCTTGCATTTTCAGGCAGAAAGACGGCACAAACAATGCTGATTCGAACTCCAAGCGAGTCTCTTTCTATTGGATAATATTTGGATAAATAGAAAAGAATATAAAAATATTTTATATGAAGATTAGATTATAATTTACATTAAAAAGATAATAAGTTATAATAATAGAGTAATTTCAAACAGGGAGTTCTGAACTAATGAACAACGAATTCAAAAGCTCGCAAACTATCCGTCAAGAATTTTTCGATTTTTTCATATCCAAAGGACATACATTAGTGCCTTCTGCGTCATTAGTACCGGAAAATGATCCTACGCTTTTGTTTACGAATGCAGGAATGAATCAATTTAAAGATATTTTTTTGAATTTAGGCACAAGAAATTATACACGAGCAGTAGATACACAAAAAGTAATGCGTGTTTCAGGCAAACATAATGATTTTGATGATGTAGGAAGAGACACATACCACCACACGTTTTTTGAAATGCTGGGAAACTGGAGTTTTGGAGATTACTACAAAAAAGAAGCTATTACATGGGCATGGGAGTTACTGACAAAAAAATGGAATCTTCCCAAAGAACGTCTTTATGCTACCGTATACGATTCGGATGATGAAAGTTTTAACATTTGGAAAACGGAAACCGATATTGATCCTTCGCATATTCTTAGATTTGGAAACAAAGAGAATTTTTGGGAAATGGGACAGACAGGACCTTGCGGACCTTGTTCAGAAATCCATATTGATTTAACGCCGGATTTGAGTCAAAGTTTAGGATCTAAAGGCGTTAATGCAGACGATGCCTTATTTATAGAATTATGGAATTTGGTGTTTATCCAATTCAACAGAAAAGAAGACGGTTCTCTTGAAGAACTTCCTGCACGCCACGTGGATACAGGAATGGGATTTGAACGTATTACAGCAGTTCTTCAAAATAAAATATCCAACTATGACACCGACTTATTTCAACCCATTATTGAAGAAATCAGCAAAAAGAGTGGAGTTGAATACCGGCAAGGAGTAGAAGGCACTCCCCATAGAGTTATTGCAGATCATATCAGAGCATTAACTTTTGGAGTAAGTGACGGAATCATTCCTTCAAATGAAGGCCGAGGATACGTTATTAGGAAAATTCTACGACGGGCCGTAAGATTCGGCAAAGAATTAGGATTAACAGAACCATTTTTATACGAACTAGCAGGAGTGACGGCGGAAATCATGAAAGATACGTTTCCTGAACTTCAAGAACGCCTTTCTTCTATCAAATCGGTAATCCGTTCCGAAGAAGAGTCATTTTTCCGCACGCTGAACAAAGGATTTGATAAGATAAAAGAATTAATTACTAATGCTCGTACATCAAAGACACATCGTGTATCAGGAGACGATGTATTTTTACTTTACGATTCAATGGGATTTCCTGTTGATTTTACCGAACAGATTCTGAAAGATGAAAATTTAAGTTTTGACCAAGACCGATTTGAAGAACTCATGACTCTTCAGAAAGAAAGAGCCAGAGCTTCTTGGAAAGGAGAAAGTGTTAATTTCTCGTTATTTAGTGGAATATCTGGAACAACTTATATAGGTAGCCAATGCGACTCAGGAGAAGGAATTATTTTGAGTATTTCCGAACAGGGAAACCGCGTAAAAACAGCTTCAAACGAAAGTGACATTGCACTAGTACTTGATCGGACACCTTTCTATGGAGAAAAAGGCGGACAAATCGGGGATTCAGGAATCATTTCTTTTGAAGATAACGTTATTGAGATTTTTGATACCAAAATTTTTGAAGATAAATATATTCACTTAGGGAAAATTATTAAAGGAACTTTCTCTGAGGGACAAACAGTGACAGCATCTGTTGATAAAACCAGAAAACTCGATACTGCAAGAAACCATAGTGCAGCCCACCTATTATTTAAAGCCCTGCGTACGATACTTGGTGATCACATAGGTCAAGCAGGATCATGGGTTGGAGATCATAGATTTCGTATTGATTTTACCCATCCAAATCCGCTTACAAAAAAAGAATTAGAACAAATTGAACAAATAGCAAACCATGAAATTCTTGCAAATCACCGTACCATTATTGAAGAAATGCCTATTGAACAAGCTAAAATCAGTGGTGCAGTAGCTGCTTTCGAAGAAAAATACGGAGATATTGTTCGTGTTGTAACGATGGGAAATTCCAAAGAATTATGCGGAGGAACGCATATCAGCAGTACCGGAGAAATAGGGATATTAAGTATCCTGCATGAATCTTCCGTATCTGCAGGTATACGACGCTTGGAAGCAACAACAGGGAAATCTGTCCGTCAGCGTCTTAATGAGTTTGTGTCAACAGAAAAACAAATTGCTCATACTCTAAAATGTGCCGAATCTGAAATTATATTAAAACTGGAAAAATTGCTAGAAGAATTGAAATCTAAAGATAAAGAAATCAAAACTCTTCAACAACAAAAAGCAAATGAATTATTTAAACAAATTATCTCAGAATCGGAAATCTTTAACGAAAATACTATTCTCATTAAAGATTTATCAGAACACAGTGCTCTCATTAACGAAATAAATACTTTATTCAAAAATCATACTTCATCAGGCATTGCCGTTTTCGGTGCAAAAAATTCAAATGGAAGCGGAACTCTTAGTATTACCGTTAGTAAGAATTTGACAAATAGACTCCACGCCGGAGAAATAATTAAACAAATCGCACCGATAATAGAAGGAAACGGTGGCGGTAAACCCGACCAAGCAATGGCTGGCGGAAAAAACGGATCGCTTATCTCTGTGGCACTTGCTAAAACACAGGAAATCATTAAATCTCATTTAAGCTGATTTTCTTAATCTAAGAATCAATTATAATTTTTATTAATATGGAGAATATTATGAATCTAAACGATATTCTGATTAAAGAATCTTTTCACTTAGGAATGAAATCTTCACAAAAAGAAGATATTATCCAAGAAATAGCTCAACATTTCGCTGATACATACAATTTAGATAAAAAACAAGTATTTACACATTTGTGGAATCGGGAACAAAAAGGATCCACTGGTCTTGGAAAAGGATTAGCAGTTCCGCATTCCAGAATCCCAAATATTGGAGATATCAAACTGGCAGTTTTTTACTCTAAAGAGGGAAAAGATTTCAATGCTTACGATCATTTACCAACTCATTTATTCTTTGCAGCAATTATTGATGAAGAAGGACATCCTCAAGAACAATTGGAAATTCTCCGTATTATTGTTGAATGTTGCGAGCATACTGATTTAATGGCCCAATTACAGCATGTTGAATCAACTGAAGAGTTAAGAAATATTCTTCTGAAAAGAATTCAAGAAGTACAAAATAATTAATTTTCTTTCAGTAATAACATCAGTACATTAAGGCTTTATTTATGTTTATAATAATTTTACTGAGTTTATTGATTATTCCGGCTGATACAGCCGGACAGCAAACAGAGATACCGATTGTCGAAAATAATACTGAAATCTTGTCCAATACCTTGCCTGAAATTGCTGAATTAAGACTTGAATTTATTACTCAAGGGCTTTCTGAAGAAAAAATGTTCCGCTTGGCAAGTTTCTACCTTAAAGAAAAATTATACGGAAAAGCTTCGGAATTTTATGGTTTGTATATCGAACAAAAAAAACAAACTCGTAAAAAATTTTCTCAAGAAGAAAAAATTCAGCTAGCATCAGCTCATTATAATCGAGCCATTTCATTATTTTTATTAAATTGGCATGATTCGGCAAAAAACGAATTCGAATCCGCTTACCGTTACAATCCTTCTCTTCATGATTCCTTAAGAATGATAGGAACCATATACTTCGTTCAAAAAAATAAACCCAAAACACTACTTTATTGGAAGAAATATTTAGCTGCAGAAACCAATCTTCAACATCCCGAACGAATCATGATAGAAGATGCTGCTGCTAAAATAGCAGATCCTAATTTCCAATTTGAACCCCAAATACTTCAGCCATCTTATAAAACAAATGATTCTTTGTGGCCCTTTATTAATCCGGATACGATTCCTTATCCTGATGCTATATATGAGAAAAAAAGAGTAATATGATTGATTACAGAAAATACTCAGCCTCTTTTTATACTTAAGTTGTATAGAATATAACCGGTATTGTGAACTCAATATTAATCTTAAAATTTGTAATAGTATTGCAACAGAAAATTTCTCTCAGTTTCAAAATAAGATTTGAATTTATATACGAATCACAATATACTATTTGGACAAGCTCCATATTCCCCCAAACAACCAACCAAATTAATAAAAAATAATGTTCAGAGGTACCATCTCATGTCCAAAAAAAAAACAGACTATAAAAGTATTAAAATTTTTAATATTGCCTTTTCGTTAGTAATTAGTTTATTTTTTATTTATGAATATACAGTTGTGAAAAACCCATTTATGGATCCTTTTGCACCAAATATTGTATGGGGAGCATTGTTTGCAGCAACTACAGCACTAATGATTCGTATGTACATTGCTATTTCAAAAACATAGGAGAACGGATTTATGAAAGAATGGGTCAAACAGCCGGATAACGGAATAGAATATTATTATCATCCATTTTTTGATGAGAATTCTTTTTACCATCCGGATAGAAGAGTCTATTCTTCGCCATTCAATCCCGAAGACTCAACAACAAGAATTATTCCCGTAGACCAATACCAAGAAAAATTATGTTCTTTCTGTTTAGGAAGAAGACTAGAAGGTACTCCAGAAAAATCATATTCAGCAGAATCAAACGGAAAAATAACATTTCATAACTATCCAGGATTAGAACCGGATCCTCATCAAACTATTCTTTTTCGACGGCAGGCTAATCTTTTTGAAATCATTTCCTTTGAATATTGGCAAAATAAATACAATATTTCTCCTACACCTCAAGAAGAAAAACAACTCAATAAAGCAATAGAAAATCCATATTTAAAAACCTTTATCAAAAATCTCATTCATACCAAATTAGAGCGGATTCACAATCATGCTGTTGATGTTCCCGATTCTGAATTAAAACAGTATGCTAAGAACTTATATTCAGGATTTCATGAATTGCTTATTTCAGGATTTCACAGTGACCCTCATTCACCAAATTTATTTGGTTCAAACAACATGACTTGGACTCAACATAGAATTTCATATCAAATGTTAATCAATATTATTCAAGAAATGGTGACAAAAAATAAATATATTAAATTTATTGCTGTTTTTCAAAATTGGCTTGCAGCAGCCGGAGCATCTTTCGACCATTGGCATAAACAAATTCTTGCACTGGATTTTTGGGGTAGGCCTTTAGAAAGAGAAGCTGAACTTTTTAAAGAAAATCCTCTTATATATACGGAATTTGGATTACAAACAGCTATTGAAAATAATTTATTAATTGCAGAAAATGAATTTGCTGTAGCATTTGTTGAAGTTGGAGCAAAAACAGGCTATATCACTATCTGCTCCAAATCACATCATCTCAGACCTAATGAACATTCTCCTGAAGAAGTAAACAGTATGAGCGATTTAACACACGCTATTATTTACTATTTGGGAAACAGTACATCTTATAATGAAGAATGGTTTTACACCCCTTTCGATTCAGAAACCTTTAAAACTCCATGGCGGATTATCATTAATATTAGACGCCGTATGCCCGCAGGATTCGAAAATATAAGCGGATATTCCGTTGTCAGTATTTCACCAAAAGAACTCGCCCAAGATATCAGACTATTCTTAGCAAAACATCGACATTCAAACCATTTAGCTCCCAACATTACAATCGATCCACAATATAAAAAATATACAAATATTTTACAGTATTGAATTTGTTCAAATATTTCGGTTTCAAAAAAAATATTGTATAATATAATAAATACTATACGTAAAGTAATTGGCTGTTATGGAAATACATTATGAAAATATCTATTATTAATACAATATTGTTAACAATATTTTTACATCTACCAACTTTTTCTACTCTATCCGGTTCATCCGGCATCAATATCAATCAAGCAGTAATTCGTGATACTTCAGGAAGTATAGAATATAAAACAACTTCAGCAATAACATGGTTGCCAGCATCAGTTGGAATACGCATTCCAACCAAACATTTTATTAGATTAAATACACCGGAAAGTATTATAACATTGGAATTGGCGGACGGAGGATTGTTAAGATTAATAGGTATAGGATCAATTTATATTGACTGTATTGCTTCCGCAAAGACAAATTTTTACCAAACAAAAATTCTCCTCCTTTCTGGCAGATGGTTCTACAGTTCAAATCCTTCTGAAAAATCAAGATTGGTTGTCAACACGGATTTGATTACCAGCATCATAGAAAACGGCTCCGGAGGAGGATTAAATCTCAACGGAACCAATGAACTTATTATACGTACAGGTAGAGGACTTATCAGCTATCGAGAACAAGAAGCATTAGCACTTGTGCTTGATGAAAGACAACTTATCAAATTCTATCCTAATAGTGGATTTGAATACCCTGTACTAGCAAAAGAATCTGATTTTCAATCTTATATTATTTTTGACGATGCACTCAACTCATCTACCCAAAATATCAACAACATCCAAGTAAATATATCTCCAAAAGATACTTTTACACTTGCCAATTATGATCAAGCATTATCAAATCAAATTAACGAATTAAAAAAATTAGCCTTAGGATTAGATCAAATTGACGCTTCTCAATTACAAATTCTCTCAGATTTGAATTATAAAAAGAAAAACCAAACTTTACAAATTAAATTATCTTCTGTTCTAACAAACAAACCAAAACCAGCAGCTTTACCACCAATTCCACCGGAACTTCTTAAACCCTTTGCAGAAGATTTGGATCTTAACGTTATAGGACCAGTGACAAGAACAACAAAACAAGCTGCTAAAACAGCTAATTCTGAAATCAAAGCACCTGTCATCACTAGACCTGCAAAAACAACTCAAAAGAAACCTACTCAAACAAAAAAAAAGCCAGCACCTGTCATAGCAGTAGATCCAACAGCAGATGAATTAAACAACTTACTTCGTAATTTAGAAAATCAGGCTTCTAAAGAATCCCCTCCACCTAAAATTAAAGCTCCACCTAAAAAAACTAAATCTTCACCGGCTCCTACATTTCGACAAAAAGCACGCCCTCCTGCCAAACCTAAAAAAATACCCAAATCAACAGTTATTGAAGAAGCTCCGGAAGAATATATTGAAGTAGTACCGGAAGAATATATTGAAGAAGCTCCGGAAGAATATATTGAAGAAGCCCCGGAAATTGATCCTAACTTTTATTCTTCGGATCAATTTGAAAATGAATTGGACGAATCTCTCTTCAAATATAACAAATTTAATATACAAAATGCAAATGATCTCTTAAATAGTGAATTTAATAAAGTATTATTTGATATATAAAATTATTGGTGTTCTGTTTAGAACACCAATAATTTTTTTATTTACAGACTTTATTTCGACCGGTATCTTTTGCTTGATAGAGTAATAAATCAGCATCAGCAATAACATCATCAGGAGATTTGTGAAATGATCGTATTTTAGTGACACCGGCACTTAATGTCACTTTCAAAATGTCTTCAATTTGATCGGATTCCATAACACTAACACGAATTCGTTCTAAGACTTGATAAGCTTCATCTAAAGATGTGTTGGGAAAGATGATCGCAAACTCTTCCCCTCCCATTCGTGCAAGTACATCTGTTTTTCTTGTACAACTTTGAATAATAGAAGCCAAAATCGTCAGGAGATAATCACCTTTAAGATGTCCAAACGTATCATTTATAAATTTAAAATGATCCAAATCAATAATAGCAAAACAACATGGTGTTTTTGTTTCACAATAGATGTCAAAAAATCGAGTTAAATTTTCCATCAAAGCTCTTCTATTGTACAAATTCGTTAAAGAATCCAAATACGCAGAACGTTTAATATCAGAAATATATCGAAAATGATTCAATGTTAACGTAATATGTGTAGATAATTGATCTTCAGTGACAGGTAAAGAAATAATTGAAGAAATATTTGTATCCAAAATTTTAGCAATATCCAAATTTTCATAGCCATGTACAATCATCAAAATAGGATAATAAATCAATTTATCTTTACAATAACGATTATTAAGTTCCTGAAGCACATCCAAAAAATCAAAATCTAATAAAATTAAATCATAATCAGAACTAAATAGCGGTGCAAATATATTGCCCTTAAAAACACCCTGCAACGTATATTCCAACTGAGTTGTAGAATCAACAATATCAAAAACGTACTCAGAATTTTCAGCCATTGATTTCACTAAATTTATCACTTCTTCATAAGAGGAGATTAATAAAATTTTCATAATCTTTATCCCATATTATAACTAGCTTTTTTTTATTTTTTTTTGGCAATAGAAATTAATTGAACACTGTTGACACTTAGGTGATATAGGACGGCATACTACCTGACCTAAAGCAACTAAGATCCTATTAAATCGAGTCCAAAGATTTTGAGATATATGGCTGCGAATATAAAATTCGGTTTGTTCAGGCGTTTTTGTATCACAAAATCCCAAACGATTTGAAATTCTATGCACATGTATATCGACACAAACAGCCGGAATATTAAATGCTACCGACAAAACTAAATTAGCAGTTTTTCGACCTACCCCTGGAAGTTCTAACAATAAATCCAAATCATCAGGTACTTGAGAACAGTACTTATCTACCAAAATAGCACAAATTTTCTTTATTTGGCGTGCTTTATTTTTGTAGAATCCTACAGGATAAATTAATGTTTCAATATCATTTAAAGAAAGTTCTAATATTTGTTCTGGAGTATATGCTTGAGAAAAGAGTCTTTGACTTGCGGGTCCGGTGACTTCATCCTTAGTCCTTAAGCTTAATATGGTTGAAATAAGAATTTTAAATGCTCCGTCTCCAACTTTGCTCATAAAGTGCACAACAGGTGCATTCGACAATCTTTGATCAGTTTCGAGTATCGAAAAAATTTCCTCCCAACGTGCAGAAGTCCAAACATTACTCATATATACTTTTCCTTAATCGGCAAATAAAAATCAAAACTATAATGACCGATATTAACACGCTGTATAACTTGGGATGGTCAAAAAATACAACACTACGAAACATTATACTAAATTTCTCAGAAATAATAAAGATAAAATTATAAAAAATATCAATAATACTATCAATACCGGCAATCGATATATTAAACATCGACAATATCACCGCTGTAAAACATAATGAAATCAGAATCGGCATAAACGGAACAACAATCATACTGGCAATTGGACCTAAAAAATTATACTCGCCAAAATTCCAAATCAACACAGGTGCAACAGCTATTGAAGCAGAAAATGAAATTGCAGCAAGATTACCAAGAAAATTTCCAAATATTTTGAACGGAGAATACAATAAAGGATAAAAATAAATAATTCCAAACAAAGCGGAATATGATAAAATAAATGATAATGAATAAATATTATGAGGAGCAAATAATATTGAACCTAGCAGAGTAATACTCCAAATTCGTTTAAGAGAAATAGGGACACGGATCAACACAGAAAAACTCCAGAAACAAAAAAACAAGAAAGCTCTAATTAAAGACACACCCATACCACCAAGAAACAAATAAGCCAGTGCAGGAATAAAAAGAAAGATACAATAAATTCTTTTAGGAATTTTCAAAAAATCAGCCAAAAATATAAATAATGCTAAAAAGATAGCCAAATGCATTCCTGATAAAGCAAAAGCATGAGCTAATCCCGACATACGAACAAATTCTAAAAATTGAGATTTCAAAAAGGTTTTGTTGCCAAGCACTAGAGATAAAATTAACGCAAAACTTTTAGGATAATTTTCCAAAATGTTATGAGTAAGATTAATACGAAATTCAGAAATTCTTTTCATGAGACGAGATTCTGATAAAATAATAAGATTATTGGAATGATTTACATATAAACAACGGTCTAAAAAGTTCACACCATAAACACGAATTTTAGACAATGGAGCAAGCGAAACAGGAAAATCAAAGTAAATCTTATAATTATTTGATTTGACAAAATAACGTGGATATTTATTTTTAAATTCTACATCGGTAAACGAAGTCACTGTATATTCACCACTTGTAAATACAGGCATACGGGAATAAATTTGATTGGATGCAAGAAATACCAATAATAACAACAGCATTAGATTAATACCGGATCCTTAACAGGTGACATATTCAAATCATAACTAAGATTAATACCTTCACGAGCTGCCGACTTGACAATTTCAGCTAATTCGTAATATCCGGCAGGTCTTGACAAATTAATCATAAAAGAATAGCGAGATGCCTGCTTTGCTATCAGATCAAGAATGTTTTCCGTATAACTGAAAGCAGATAAAGGATAAATTTCCATTTGTTTCAAAAGATTTTGAAATATTTCCAATACTTTCATTGCGTTATTAAGTGGGTCTTTTTGATCGGGAAGAGACAAAATACGAAAAATCCGCTGAAATTTATCCAAATTAGATACTAAAGAATATTCTAAGGATTTCAACATAACAGCAGCAGCAGCTTCAGGTTCGGAACAAACCGATGCACTTTCGCAAGCCATAGCAAGACCGGCTGTAATCCCCAAATCCGAACTTTGAACAGCAAAACTAGCCAGCAACGATCCAAGCATTAATTCGTTTTTCAATTTGATATTAGCAGGTTCATTAGGCAACCTGTTTCCTGCACTTACAATCAGTTCTATAGCTTTCAAAGCATATGATTCGCCAAGCATAGACATATTACGGGAAAACAAAGCATCTAACGCTAACCCTAAACTATATATAGATGATTCAAGTATATCCTGAACCTTATTATATTCCAAAAACGATGAATCCAACAAGAGCCACTCTGCTCTTGATGCCGAAGAAGAATATGGTTTTTTAAGAGAATCAAATTCATCAGCGACATAGTAAGTTTCGGATAATCCGGAATAAATACAGGGAATAGAAGGAATTTCAATATAAGAAACTTTTTTATCCGAATCATTTAAAGAAGCAGATTGTGCCATTGCCCTTGCAATAGACAATATTTGAGTATTACCGAATCCAATGATAGTTTGAGCACGTGAGTCATATACTAAACGTTCCGCTTCTGATGTCAACCCTCCTCCCATATAAGAAGGAGCTTCGTAAAAAATAAGACCGTAAGATATATTTTCAATAAAACGCCGAAGATTTTGGGTTGCCCCCATACTCATCAATGCTTCACTCGTAACCATAACAACGCGTTTTTTAGATAATTCGGGAATTTCAGCTAAATTACTGAAACTTTCATAGCCCTGAATAATTTTTGTCGGAATGTGGAAATAATTAAAATTCAATATCATACTCCCGATTACAATGTTTTGATTTTTTATCGGAAAAGCAAAAAAAATGTTAAGAACTTTTGAGTATAATTTATATTTTCAATTTATTAATTCCAAATCCACCAATCATCACATCCTTTACAAACTTCACAAGTATTGAAATTTCCATTTTCTTGATCAAAAAACGCATTATTATTTTTATTCCACAATTCTTTTAAAGTATTGGTCTGTATAGACCCAATACTTTTCTGGGGAGTTTGACGGCACAACAGAACAGAGCCGTCATTTTTAATTGTCAGCTCTCTCCGTAACGCATAACAGCCATGACGTTGGAGAGGAGCAAGATCAACAACTTTGGAAGCCGGATCCCCAAATGAATCAGCCTTAGTAATCAACACACGAGGAAGAAAATTCTGCCATTCTTTAATAAAAGATTGAATAAACGGTTCTGTAGAATGGGTTCGAGTAAGACGTATCCAAATACGCTCAGGATTTGGAAGATTTAAGATAAAATCATAGACAAATTGGGATGGTATTGTTTTTGTACTATCAGAAAACAACGGATCAAAAACACAGCTGATATCAATAATTAATTCTGTATTCGGCCGGGAAAGAACTAATTCCGCATATTCTTTGTTCAAAGATAATGCACGAGTCTCTACTAATACACGTTGGGAATGATTTGCCATTTTCAAAAAGATATTCGCAAACTGCGAATGCTCAAAAGGATCTCCCCAAACACCTAATGAAATTAAGGTTTCTGGAGCTAATTCTGAAATTTCGGAAATACACCGGTCAAATGTTTCAACAGACATTTCTGTTGGATTTTCTATATGGTGCTTGAAAAAAGGATACTTAGGAGAAGTAATATCAAATGCCACATACTCCGGATAATTTCGAAGCATTTTTGGAGTTGTTTTAATATAATGTTCCATATTTTCCAAAGACACATTTTCAAAATCGGTAAATTCAGACAACCATTCTATAGATCCTTTATTGACAGGAAGAAATTCTATTCTCTTCATACCTATCTTAGAGTAAGATAAATAAACTCCTACATCAATACCTTGGTATTCCCATTGAATTAAATTTTTAATGGAAGAGGTTATAGAATTATTACGATCTAAAAGAGAAACAAATTCTTCAATAAAATCACCCGAAATAATCGACGGTAGAATCCCATCTGGCAAATGATCACTAAAACAAACATCATATAAGTATGTCCGTATATACTCAAGCATACGTCCGACATCTTCTAAAGAAAGCATTTTTGCAAAAGCATCAATGACAATAATATCCCTGCCCGAAGCATATTCCTTTACAAAATCATAAAGAGAACGTATATCTGAAAATTTATGTTCTGCAATGATACTTTGTTTGCTGCCAACAACACAAATATCAAAACAAGAAAGTTTTTTTATTAAATCATTATGAATTTGATACATAAGATCTGAATACATCGAATTTTGTACTACTCCGGCATCTATTAACACAAATAAAACATTATTCACAACAATATCCTTAATTTCTTTCATCACAAAACATTTTAACAAAATTTATTAAAGTAAGCAAGTTAATACCTTAGAGCTGTTTGAGATCTATTCAAACTTTGACATTTGAAACAATATGATTTATGATTAGATACTGTTTTTATCGAAATTTAAGGATTATTTATTGTGCAAAAAATCTATTTGATAATGATCATATGTTTTTTTCCAATTTTCGTATCAGCGCAATCAGGGCTTATCATACCGGAATATAAAAAAATAAACGAATTAATTAATCCTTCCAATGATTCTTTATCCTTTGCTTCGCCGATTATTATGTCTAATGCAATTCTATTTTTTTATAGGGGATCTGCCAAGTCAGTAATTTTATCGGGAGATTTCAACAATTGGTCTGATCAGTTTATCATGCAGGAGACAAGAACAAATTTATGGACTGCTGTATGGACTAATCGTCTTGTGGCAGGCAAATACAAATACCGTATAAAAATAGACGGTATTTGGATTAGTGATCCGAACAATCCGAACTTTATTTTGGACAACAGCAGACAAAAATTATCTATCTTGAATTTAACAAATAACTTTACAGCGTTCAAAAAATATCCTTACTGGGTTTCCAACAACACGTATTTGTTCCGTCACTATTCCAGCGGAACACAAAATGTTTTTATTACAGGAGATTTTAACAATTGGAATCCTTATTCGGACCAGATGGTTTATAAAGGTGCGGGCTATTTCGAGATTGAATTGGAATTGCAACCCAAACAGATTTATTTATATGCTTTTGTTGCAGATGGAGAATGGACATCCGACGAAAACAATAAAAAACAATTCCGTAATATGCAAAACAAACCAATCAATGCTTTTTATGCCGATCAAACACTTTCTATACCATAGGATTGTTTAATGAAAGAAGTATTTTTGGCAACTCCGGGTCCTGTTAATGTTCCCGATTCAATACTAAAAGAATTTACTGGATTATTCCACCACCGTACAGAAGAATTTGAATCATTATTTACTGCATGTGCATCAAAAACCGCGTTAATGTTTGATTCTGATAATCCTGTACTATTTTTTTCTTGTTCGGGTACCGGAGTAATGGAAGCGGCATTGACAAACACGTTATCACCAAATGATAAAATTATATGTCTGGAATACGGAAAATTCAGTTCCCGTTTCACAGAAATTGCCCACGCATACCAATGTCATGTTATCCCTATTAGTTCTCCATGGGGAACAACACCGGATCCGGAGATTCTAAAAAAAACTCTTCGTATGCATCCCGATGTCAAAGCCGTCACAGCATGCCATTGCGAAACAAGTACCGGCGTTATTGCACCTATTGAAGACTATGCATCGATTATTGCTAACACAGACATCTTATTTATAGCAGACTGTATTAGTAGTGTTGGTACCATGCCTATCAATCAGCAAAAATACCACATTGATATCTGCTTAGGAACAACCAACAAAGGATTAATTTGTCCACCGGGATGTGGAATTTTTTCTTACCATGGAGAAAAGTTTGTTGATTTTATGAAAAAGTCAACACTTCCAAAATTTTATTTCAATATACAAAAAGAAATTTCCCTGCAAAAATCAGGGAAAGCATCATGGACACCAAACATTAATCATATCAACGCATTAAATAAAAGTATTGATTTAATGTTGGAAGAAGGATTAGAAGAAACGTTCGAATATTATAAAAAAATAGGAAATTATATCAGAGAACGATGTGGAAAGTTGAATTTAAAACTCATGGCTCATCCGGAAAGTGGTATTTCCGATAGTGTGCATGTATTTTTTACATCTGAAGCAACACAAATCATAGAATATATGCATAAGCACAACATTATTATTGCAGAAGGCCAAGAAGAATTTAAAGGAAAAATAATCCGGATTGGAAGTTTCGGAAAAACAACATTAGATAGAATAGATATCGTTATCAATACTCTTGAAAAATATTTTAAAGAATATTGATAACAACAAACTAAGCAGATCATAATACTTGAATTACTATTGGTTTACTTGATATAAGCTATAAATATCTTCTGTTGACAAACGTGAACGTCCATCAAGAAAAGTCAATTCGGAAAGAATAGCTATTCCGGCAATTTCAGCACCGAGACGTGTGATAAGAGATTCAGAAGCACGCAATGTGCCTCCTGTAGCAAGAATATCATCACAAATCAATACGTTATCGCCAGACTGAAATGCGTCTTTATGAACTTCTATTTGATTCTTTCCATACTCTAAAGAATAAGATTCTGAAATCACTTCTGCAGGAAGTTTCCCAGGCTTACGCAAAGGAACAAACCCAGCTCCAAGCAACAGTGCTATCGGAGCACCAATAACAAATCCCCGAGCTTCTAAAGCCGCTACTTTATTAATACCACGATCTTTAAAATAATCCGCTAATTTATTAATACTAAAAGAAAACGCTTCAGGATCTTTCCAAAATGTCGTCACATCTTCGAAAACAATTCCTTCAATAGGATAATCTTTTATTTTTCTGAACAATGATTGATAATCCATTACAAGCTCCTAAATACCGGCTTAATTATAATCAAAAACCTATAATTTGTCAATATTGCAAGACGAACAATTTAAAGTTCTTAGTCGTGATAATGCGGCATGCCAGTCTATAGGTCTTGTTTTGACAATATATCTCCAATTACCGGTATTACTTAATTGATCAGAGCTTTGTTTATGTTTGCGTGATTCCTGACGAGGAGTAAAATGATCAAATCCTATTTTTGATAATATATCCCAGCCATACTGCTCTAAATCATGATTTACTTTTTTCCAGAGCATTTCCGGTTTTTGATTATAGTACCCTTTAAGCTTTGCATAAGAAAGAATAGCAGCTATTGTCCCAAATTGAGAAAAATCATATAATTGTTTCCAAGCAGAAAGATCAATCACCTGACGACCTATTTTAACCAATCCGAATTCGCCATCAATAATAGCACCGCCTTTTTTACCAATATACGACACACTGTCATCACTAACAATCCTAGAAGAAGCAAACGAAAATTCATGTGCAGGCACAAAAGAAATAGGATTATCAGAAGCTATTTTTCGAGCCTTGGAAGAGACATCATGATAAGAATAATTTTCTGCTGCAATAACATGATCAGCGGTATTCAAAAAATCACCCAAAGCACCCGAAACCATAATAACAGAGACACCCTGCTTTTTTAAAAATTTCAAATGAGAAATAAGAGGAATAATTGTTTCTTTGGCATCAGGAACCAACAACCTCATTCTTTGATCCTTAATAAGGAAATTAGTAGCAGAAATATCTTCATCAATCAACATCAAACGTGAACCCATTTCTAATGCTTCAACAAGATTGGCAGCTTGGGATGAAGAACCGCTGGCATTTTCGGTTTGGAAGAAATGAGAAGATTTATTTCCGGGAAGATTGTGAATAAAAGGAGAAATATCAGTTCCCTGCACAAAACGACCATCTTCAGCCCGCAAAAATACAGCACTGTCATCCGTCACAACAAATTCACGTCCGTCTCCGGGAATATGATTATAAACAGCATCAGCCAATGCACTTAATAATGTTGATTTTCCATGAAATCCACCACCGGTAATTAAGGTAATTCCATGAGGGATTCCCATTCCTTTAACAACAAATCCATCAGGAAGAGTAATCGATACAGATAATTCTTTTGGCGAATAAAAAGGAACTGCTTTTTGAGAAGACATTGGTTTATCGCTAATCGAAGAAGCTCTTGCTAAAATAGAACCGTCTGCAACAAAAGCACACAAATTTCTTTTACGACACTCTTCTCTCAGCCAAGTTTGCCTCTCCGTCAACCGGACAAATTCCAATAATTCTTCATGATAAGAACGCGTATTTAAAATAGTATTTTCAATCAACGCAGGTATCTGCTGGAGTAGCAAAGTTTGAGCTTCTTTCCCGGAAATATTTCGTCCAAATGCAGGCATGCCGGCTAATATACGGATTTCTATTTGTTGATTATTGATAATAACCGCATTACCTTCAATAACCTTTTGAGCACCATATCGTATTCCGCAGAATCCACTGTTTCCAGAGCCTTTGATTTCTTTAATATTTTTTCTGATATCAGCTGCAACAATTCTTCCAACCGCATCGCAAAAAGAATAACTACGTACAGGATTAATAAACAATTCTTTAGGAAACTGTGTATTGTTTAACGGGATAATCACTGTAATTTTAGAAGGCGGTGCAAAAGGATCTGCTTGAATATGATCAATTCTAAGAGTAAATTTGTCAAAATGGTATTCACCTAGAATACTGCAGTACAAAGAATATTTACAATTATTAATCCGCATTAATTTTGATTTGAGATTATGCACAATAGTATTCCTTAATATAATAAAAATTTAACAAAAAGATGCCATTTGAATATTGTGTTATTCGGAAGGATAAAGATCTTTATTTTTTATCTCGCGAATAAGACGTTCTGCAAATTTTTCCACTTCCTCAATTGGTTCTTCACCTCTAATAAAATGGCGAGGAGCAACAGTATTATCTGTTTGTTCTTTTTCACCCAAAACAACAACATAAGGAACTTTCTCCATTGTTGATTTTCGGACTTTATAGCCTAGTTTTTCACTGGAAGAATCGATTTCCACACGAATACCGTTCTGCTTTAACACGCGGAGAACATAATTTCCATAATCATTAAATTTTTCAGACACCGGAAGAACTCTAACCTGCACCGGAGAAATCCAAAGAGGAAAACGTCCTCCAAAATGCTCTACCAAAATTCCCGCAAATCGTTCCAAACTTCCATAAATCGCACGATGTATCATAATAACGGTATGATCCGTACCATCCGTACCGGTATAGGACATGTCAAAACGCATAGGAAGATTCATATCAAGCTGAATCGTACCACATTGATGCGTTCGCCCAAGGGCATCTTTCAGGTGATAATCTATTTTCGGACCGTAAAATGCTCCATCTCCGGGATTGATATTATATTTCTTACCAAATCGATCTAATGCTGATTTAAGAGATTCTTCAGCTAATTTCCACATTTCATCGGACCCGATTGATTTCTCGGGTCTGGTAGAAAATTCAATTTCATATTCAAATCCAAAAACCGAATACACTGTATCAACCAATTCCATAGCATTGACGATTTCGTTTTCGATTTGTTCCGGCGTCATAAATACATGAGCATCATCCTGTGTAAATCCACGTACTCTAATCAAACCGTTTAGCTGACCTGATTTTTCATAACGATGCACTCGGCCAAACTCAGCTACACGAAGCGGAAGCTCCCTATAAGAATGTGCTTCGCTTTTGTACCAAAGTATTCCTCCGGGACAGTTCATTGGTTTGAGAGCAAAG
The DNA here is from genome assembly GCA_051647535.1 of Brevinemataceae bacterium. Classification (GTDB taxonomy): domain Bacteria; phylum Spirochaetota; class Brevinematia; order Brevinematales; family Brevinemataceae; genus Brevinema_A. Next base: position 326,829 of record JBOFEA010000004.1, on the reverse strand, counting down.
GTTTCGTTTTCCTTTGTGGAAGAGAAAAACATGTTATCTTTATAATTTTCCATATGACCGGACGTTTCCCATAATGAGGTCTTAAGCATTGTCGGTGTTTCAATTTCTAAATAATCCCTTTTATCAAGTTCTTCCCGCATAAATTTAAGCATTTCATTCTTTAAAATCATTCCCTTTGGATACCAAAACGGCAGACCAGGACCTTCTTCATGAAAACCGAAAAGTTTTAACTCACGACCTAATTTTCTGTGGTCTCTTTTTTTTGCTTCTTCAATATTATACAGATATGTTTTAAGCTGTTCCTTATCAGACCATGCTGTTCCATAAATTCTAGTTAGCATTTTGTTTTTTTCGTCTCCACGCCAGTATGCTCCAGCTAATGATTGAACTTGGAAAACTTTAAGGGCTTTGGTATTAGGCACATGAATCCCTCGGCAAAGATCAAGAAATTCACCTTGTTTATATATCGTAACAGTATCTGATTGAATCAAATCATTTAAAATCTCAACTTTATAAATATCACCCTGCTCGGAAAAATATTTCAAAGCCTGTTCTTTTGTCCAAACTTCGCGTTGGATAGGAAAACCTTCTTTTACAATATTTTCCATTTCTTTTTGAAGTTGAGGAAGATCTGTTTCACCAAACTCGCCTTCAATATCAAAATCATAGTAAAAACCATCTCTAATCACAGGACCTATTGCAGCTTTTGTACCGGGACGAATACGCATCATTGCTTGAGCCATCAAATGTGCTGTAGAATGCCTGATAATTTCAAGCCCCTTCTCATTATCGGAAGTAATAAAATCCACCTTTGAAACACCTTCAATACTGTTGCCCAAATCGTATTCCTTATCATCCGCCAAAACAGCTACAGCCTTATCCAACCGGTCATTAACACCTAAGTCTTTGGCCAAATCTCTATTTTCCCTCAATGTTTTTAAAATATCAGCAAATGTTTTTTCCACACCAACAGAAAACACACCTTGAGGAAAAGAAATATTACCCATGACAAACTCCTATTCTTCCGAAAATAATCACGGAAGACTTTATAATATAATAGCTTATACAAATTCTCCAACCAAACAGTTTTTTATAACACTGTAAGAAAAGTTTCAAATAATGTCTCTACAACAAAATCGGGTCTGGTTTTTGATGATACTTCAATAACACTGATCAATTCAAAACATCGGGAAAGAAATTTGAGATCGGTTTTTGAAGAAAATCCCTGATACTTTTTCCATTCGTAAGGAGAAACAGCAAATCCTTTGGGAATAGCATTAGGAGATGTCTTCACAGCCCACATGATTTTTGCCGCCCTGAAAAACATCGCATTAATAGACATAAAAGACTGCCCGGAATAAATAAGATCGTGAAACGCTTGAAGAGCAGTAGGAATATTTCGTTGAAATATAGCATCAGTCAAATCAAAAATAGAAGCGTTTTGAACTTTTTGAAGAACAAACGCTGTTTTTTCTTCATTTAACTCTTTGTCGGATCCTAAAAAATCCGTCAACCGATCCAGCATCCCGGAAATTTCTTCAATATCAGAACCTGCCAAATCGATAATCAATTCCACAACACCGGAAGAATAATTAATTCCAGCATCTCTCAAACGCCTTTGAATATAGGATTTTTGATCTTCACGCCAAGATTTTTTGAAATTAAAAACCTTGACAGTTTTGCTTCCGAGTTTGGAAGCAGCATCTAATATTTTTGTGGGTATTTTGTCGTATTCTAAAAGCAGAACCGCACTGTCTGAAGGATGGTTAACATATTCCAATATTTTTTTTTCAAATTCGGATTTTGTCTGCGAGGCATGCTTGACCGCAATTAATCTTTTTGGAGTAAATAACGATCCTGTCAACAAATCTTCAAAAAAAAGTTCCACATCCAATTCATCACCAAAATAGATACGCCGGCTGTCTTCAGAAAATTCCAACACTATTTTGTGAAACTCTTCCCTGATAAAAACAGGATTTTCACCTCCGACAATTACAATATCCGCCATTCTATCCACCTTCAAATCAGCTCAGTTCTATTTATACAAATTTCAACATTCATAAATAAATCCCCCCCCCGAAAATTTAATATGATATCCAAACAAATATGAATTCAATTTTTTAAAATTTAAACAGATAAATTATTATAACACAATATTCACCAAAACTCAATACAAAGACTAAGCCTTACAACAAAATACAAAATTTAAATTTAAAAAAATTGTTAAGTTCATTGATCTATGTTATAATTGATGGGTATATTATTAATGTATCTTAAATTACCACCGGCCGGAAATACTAACAAATTCAGGTGTAATAATTTCAAAAAGGTACAGACAAACTTTGTGTATGATTTTTCAAGATCCTCCCTGCCGATACACAAAAATAACTTCACGAGAAAAAATGAAAAATTCCGAACATATCCAATATACAGCAAATCGTGTTTCCCGAAAAGAACGTTTGAGTTTAAAAACAAAAGTAAACAATAACCAAAACATACAAAAAACCAAAGAAGCTCAAAAATATTTGTTTCGATTTTATATTGCTCTGTTGATCGTAGGAATAATAGCAGGTGGAATTTTAAAACGCACCAAAAAAGAATTTTATTCAAACACGGAACAAAAAACTGTGTCCATTTCTTCAAAAAAAACCGTACTGATATCATTTATCAAAGAGAAAGAACGATACGGACTTTCGATACTGTTAAGAAATAATAGCTCAAAACCTTGGCATATAAAAAATATCATTGTAAAATCAAAAAATAACTCTTCTGTACTTATTCATTCATTCAGTGCAGAAATACCAAGTAAAGGATTTGAGTCGGAATTTGTTCCTATAGAAAACAGCATAAGCAGTATAAAAGACATTAATATCACCATTGAATAACATAAAATTTAACGAGAAAAAAATGAAAAGAGCCGTATATCCGGGAACTTTTGACCCGCCAACAAAAGGACATGTTGATATTGCATACAGAGCACTGAATATTTTCGACGAATTAATTATTGCAGTTGGAGAAAATAAATCAAAAAAATGTTTGTTCAACTTGGAAGAAAGAATAGATTTATGGAAAAATATCATTAACAGCAACAAAATTACCGTTATGGGATTTGAAGGATTGATTGTAGATTTCATGAAAAAAACAGAATGTACTTCTATTATCAGAGGTCTTCGAGCTATATCGGATTTCGAATATGAACTTCAGATGGCTTCAACCAACAAAAAGCTCTATAGCGATATTGATACTATATTTTTTACTGCTAAAGAAGAACAATTATTTGTGAGTTCAACAGTAGTAAAAGAAATAGTTCAATTTGGAGGAGATGTTTCCGACAAAGTGCATGAATATATAGAGAAAGCATTAATAACAAAATACAAACTTAAAAACAACAATTAAAAAATAAATATCGAAATGAAAAACATTTCGGGAGGAATCATGTATATATTTTTTGTAATATTATATTCTTTACTTTTAGCAGCAGGTGTTATTTTCGGGAAGGATTATACTCTTTATCTTATTATCCCTCCTTTTCTTTTTGTAGTTTGGGCACAATTTAAAGTTCACAGCACTATGAAAAAATGGTCAGCCGTACCTGCAGGAATGACAGGCAGAGAAGTTGCCGAATCTCTTCTTTCTTTTTACGGCATTACAGATGTAAAAATAGAACGTGTTGAAGGAAGATTAACAGACCATTATGATCCTTCAACAAAAATCGTACGATTATCTCCGGATATTTATGACGGAAATTCTATTGCCGCATTTGCTGTTTCAGCACATGAAATTGGTCATGCCGTCCAACACCACGATGCATACAAACCCCTAATGCTCCGCAACAGTTTTGCGCCTATTGCAGGATTTGCTTCAAAAGCATGGACTTTTATTATTTTAGCAGGATTTTTCTTCAACTTTCCAAATTTGATAGAAATCGGAATTGTATGTTTTGCTGTATTTTTTGCCTTTTCAGTCATTACTCTTCCTGTAGAATTTGACGCAAGCAAACGTGCTGTTACAGCATTAGATCAAGGTGGGTTCCTTTCTCCCGATGAAATCCAAGGTACTAAAGAAGTTTTAAACGCTGCTGCAATGACATATGTTGCAGACGCCGCAATGACATTAATGCAGTTGATCCGCTTAATTATTATTTTAAATAATAGAAACGAGTAAGGAATTGTTATGCCAATATTCTCAGACGAAATTATTGAAAGAGCCAAAAGCCAGCCAAAAAAATTAATTCTTCCTGAAGGTATAGATCCTAGAGTGCTTCAAGCTGCAGAAGTTATTATTAAAGAAAAAATCGCATCAGAAGTATCTGTACTAGGAAATCCGGACAAAATTAACGCTCTGGCAAAAGAAAACAGTGTTAATTTGTCGCAGATCAATATCATAGATTTTGAACAAGATCCGCGTTTGGAAGAATTTGCACACGAATACTACGAACAACGAAAACACAAAGGACTCTCTGAAGAAGAAGCCCTAAAAGAAATGAAAGACGATGTCTTCTTTGGAGGCAAATTACTGTCAAAAGATTTGTTTGACGGAATGGTTTCAGGAAGTTTTTCTCCCACATCAAAAACCTTAAGAGCAGCTATTTTCTTCGGACGGCCTATTGTCAAAACTATTTCCGGTGTATTTGTTATGCAGTCCGAATTAAAACATTTGGGAGTAGACGGGAAACTAATTTTTGGAGACTGTGCGGTTGTACCAAATCCAACACCCGAACAATTAGCAGATATTGCAATAGGATGTGCTCAAACAGCTAAAACTCTTCTTCAAGCGGATCCTAAAGTAGCCTTATTAAGTTTTTCGACAAAAGGTTCTGCAAAAAGTCCTGAAACAGAAAAAGTAATCAAAGCCGTCGAAATTCTTAAAGAAAGAAACGTAGATTTTGAATTTGATGGAGAACTACAGCTTGACGCGGCTATACACCCAACAACAGCAACATTAAAAGCTCCCGGAAGCTGTATTCAAGGAAAAGCAAATGTATTGGTATTTCCCAATTTAGAAGCAGGTAATATCGGATACAAACTGGTTCAACGATTCGGTAGTGCCCAGGCTTACGGTCCTCTTCTTCAAGGTTTGGAAAAATCTATTAATGATTTATCACGAGGTTGTTCTTATCAAGATATTATCACTATCTCAGCAATTACATTAGCACAATCTGCCGGTAATATCTAATTAAATCCATAAAATATCTGTACTTATCACAAAAGAGAGCTTTATGCGAAAAAATATTATGCCTTTTAAAAATACTCTAATTAATGTTGTTGGGACTTTTCTTTCCAGAGTAATAGGAATTGTAAAATTTAATGTTGTCAACTATTTATTCGGATCTTCAGCCGATACTTTCCACAGTGCCAACGCTAACATTCTCACATTAAGAAAAGTATTAGGAGAAGGTCCTATTGTAAATGCGTTTCTTCCTATTTTCAGCAAAAAAAATTCAGCCGAATCTCAAGAGGAAGCTAATAAATTTGCATCAAATATTATCAATCAATTAATATTAATTTCCCTAATCGTAATCATATTGGGAATGGCTGCAACACCACTATGGACAAAAATTTTTCTTCCGGGGTTCAAAGAAAATACCAAAGAATTTAATGAAATTGTATCTCTAACTTCAATCATGCTGCTTTCTACCATTGCATTCTCGGTTTTTTCGCTGGCTATGGGTATTTTAAATTCCCACGAACGATTTCTTTCTTCGTCAACAGCTCCGATTTTTTCAAACATTGTTTTTATTGTCTTCCCTCTTTTGACATTCCAATCACTGGGTATTTTATCACTAGGTTGGGCTGTTGTGCTGGGAACATTCTTACAGTTACTCATCGAAGTAATTGAACTGGCATTAATAGGATTTAAATATTATCCTATTTTAAATTTCAAAGATCCTTCATCAAAAAATTTCTGGAAATTATTTTTTCCAACAGCCGGAAATTATTTAGCTCAATCCGGAATTTCAATAGGATTAGGATTTTTCGCATCTTTTCTCCCACGCGGTTCTATTACTTATCTTAGAAACACTAACACCATTTTAATAGCTCCTGTAGGATTTATAGGAGTTGCTATTTCCAGTGCTATTTTCCCTATATTTGCCAAGTTCAAATCAAATAGACCAAAATTAGCTCAAGCTTGGTTTCACGGCTTTGAATTTTTTCTTTTTTGTTCTATACCTATTGCATTCTTTTTTTCGTTGTATCCCGATGTCATCGTAAATATTATTTTTAGGGATATTTCTCTCTTAGTATCAGGATCTACAGGTAAATACTCAGACGAACTACAAGCAAAAACCATTCAAGCTGTCCAAATTCTAGGAACTGTTATTATTCCTTGGTCTTTAACCCTCATGATAAATAAATTATTTTATTCCTTAGAAAAACCTAAGTGGCCCCTTATTTTCATCATTATTAATTTTGTAGTTAACATCTTTGGATATATGATATCTAGAAAATTAAATTTAGGTGGATTAGGGTTAATATATTCCGATTTGATTGCTGCATGGATCACTCTAGTTGTCAGCTTAATAGTGATAATCATCTATCTCCCTGAATTAAAAGCCTATTACTACAGTTTTATTCAAACTATTATTCCTTTCATTTTATTGTCTGGCTTATCTTGGTTGATCATGTACCCTTTATACCAATGGTATATTCAAAGATCTCATTCAGCTGTTGTTTACCTGCTGACAGGTAGTACAATTTTTGGTTTGGGGATCTTGATATTCGGTGCATTAACATATTTATTTAATATCTGCCCTATTTTAGAAAAAAAATCTTCTGTAGGCAATGAACATGATTTATAATGAAATAGACAGCCTCCCCTTATCCGATACTTTACATATAGCAATCGGATCTTTTGACGGCCTGCACTATGCTCATCAACATATCATCTCGCTAGCAAAAGAACAAGCCAAACAAAATAACGAAAAGTCATTAATACTTACGTTCGAACCAATCCCAAAAGAATTTTTTCTCAAACAAAATTTTCACGGCCGTCTGATCCCTCCAAACATTAAACAAGAAATGTTAACCAAATTCAATACTGATTATGTCGTTATTACCAATTTTTCTGAAATTAAAAACTATTCGGAAGAAGAGTTTATTTTGAAACTTCTAACTAAAGCCAAACGTCTGATTTTATATTCCGGACCAGATTTTCGTATAGGAAGTGCAGAAAATAACAAAAATTATACAGGAAATAATGTTTCCTTTATCAAAATAGAGGACATTTATATAAATGACGATATCTGCCGCTCCACTAATATAAGAAAGTTGATTTCCGAAGGTCAAATTGTACGCGCAAATAATCTTTTAGGATGGGAATACAAACTTTATTCGGTTACAACACCCGGAGACAAAATCGGACGTACTATTAATTTCCCGACAATTAATATGGAAATTCCTGATCAATTACTGCCTCAGTACGGTGTTTATTTTGGGGAAACGGTTATTTTCAATAAAACATATCCGTCAGCAATTTATATTGGAACTCGGCCTACTATACACGGATCCACACTTAGAATAGAATCGCATATTATTGAAGAATTTCCATACCCAGAAATAACAACCGGCACACTTGTAGAAATGATTTTCATTAAAAAGATTTCTGAGGAAAAAACATTTGGATCTCTTGAGAATTTACAAGAAGTATTGTATAATTACAAAAAGATATCCTCGGGTCTCGCGACTGAGAGATACAAAAATAAAACGGATCGGCATAACGACCGATTGTCCGCGGAGGAATTATGATTACAGCTGAACAAAAAAAAGCTCTCATTGAAAAATATCGTCTTCATGAAAAAGACACAGCATCAACAGGAGTACAAATTGCTCTTGTCACAGCATACATTGAAAATCTTTCTACCCATTTGCGTCAATTCAAAAAAGACCACAAAACAAAAAGAAGATTGTTAAAATTAGTTGGTCAAAGAAAAAGACTACTTAGATATTTACATTCTAAAGATTTAGAAAGATTCCATAACATCGTATCCAGTCTTGGAATACGTGCATCATTCTAAAAATCAATCAAGCCAAGTATCCTAATGGATACTTTGGCTGTTTCTTTTTTACAATATCAGAATTTATATCTTTACTGATAATACATAAAGCAATTTACTGATAATATATAAAGCAATTAGAATATCTGATTAATATTATTATTGATTGTTAGTAAAATATCAATCAGCTATATCTAAGAGTTCATATATAGATTAAATTATTAGACAGTAAAGAAATCATTATTTAAGGAACCTATGTATGTTCAATATTAAAACTATTTCAAAAAAAATAGGCGAACATGAAATTTCATTGGAAACAGGCAAAATCGCCCGTCAAGCATCAGGATCAGTATTAGTGCGTTATGCAGGAAATGCGATGTTGGTTACAGCTTGTATGTCGCAAAATTCTTCTGAAGAAGATTTTTTTCCGTTAACAGTCCACTTTCAAGAAAAGTTTTATTCTGTAGGACGAATCCCAGGAGGATTTTTCCGAAGAGAAGCAAAACCTTCCGACAATGCAACCCTGATGGCAAGACAAATCGATAGACCTATCCGCCCTTTATTTTCGAAAAAGTTTAAAAACGAAGTACAAATTATTGTGACACTTTTAGATTCGGATTTAACTTATACAACTGAATTTATGGGAATTATTGGAGCTGTAGCAGCCCTTTCTATTTCACCAATACCGCTTACTGAATTAGCTGGAGGAGTCAAAATTATTTGGCATCCTGATTTTGGATTCAAAATCAATCCTCAACTCCAAGATATCGAAAAATCAAAACTGGATCTTTTAGTCGGTGGAACACAAGAAGGTGTTTGTATGGTTGAAGGTTCCGCAGAAGAAGTTTCAGAAGAAATCGTTTTGGAAGCTCTTCGCATAGCACAACAAGCTATTCTTGAACAAATTAAAATGATTAAAGAATTTACCGCATTAGTCAATCCTGAAAAAATTGAATTAGTGTCTAAAGAATCATTCTTCAGCGAAGAAGAAAAGAAAGAAATCCGAACCTTTGCATACGACAAAATCAAATCCGTATCAAACGACAATGATAAACATCGAAGATCAGCAAATATTAAAGCAGTATCTGCAGAAACGTGTGAAAAATTCGGAATTACATCAGAGCATGAAGGGTATAAAGAATTTTTAAAATACTTAGAAGAACTTGAAGTAGAAACAATCAGACATCAAATTTTGGTTGAAAAAATGCGAACAGACGGCAGAAAATTAACCGATATTCGTCCAATCAATATTGATTTGGATTTATTTTCCGGTCAACACGGATCTGCATTATTTACCAGAGGACAAACACAAAGTCTTGGAGTAACAACATTGGGTATGCCTAGAGATGAAATGCTTATTGATTCTGTAGAGAGTAAAGTTCCTTATACAAAAAGATTTTTCCTTCATTATAATTTCCCTCCTTTTTCAGTTGGAGAAGTAAAAAAACTTGGAGGATTGTCAAGACGCGAAATCGGACATGGATATTTGGCTGAACGTGCTCTTGTTCCTGTTATTCCGGAATATGAAAAATTCCCATATACTATACGTTTTGTTTCTGAAATAACAGAATCCAATGGATCATCATCTATGGCATCTGTTTGTTCCGGATCGTTATCAATGATGGCAGCTGGTGTTCCTCTTAAAGCGCCTGTAGCAGGAATTGCGATGGGATTGGTTTGGGATAAAGAAACCAATGATTATACTGTATTATCTGATATTCAAGGATTAGAAGATCATCACGGAGATATGGATTTCAAAGTTGCCGGTACGGAAAATGGAATCACTGCTATCCAAATGGATTTAAAAACAGCAGGATTACCGGAAGATATTATGAAAATTGCATTATCTCAAGCTAAAGAAGGTCGTATGCATATTCTTGGTATCATGAATGAAGCAATTAAATCTCACCGCCCATCTGTATCACACAGTGCTCCAAAGCTTCAAAAAATTACTATTGATCCTGAATTCATCGGTAATGTTATCGGTTCCGGCGGAAGAATTATCAAGAAAATTATGACAGACTTCAATACGGAAATCAATATTGAAGATTCCGGAAGTGTTGTTATATCCGGTAAAAATAGTAAAAATATTGAAGAAACAATCAAAGTTATTCGTCAAATTGTTGAAGGTTTCAAAGAAGATGAAGAAATTCAAGGAATAATAACCCGTATTGAAGCTTTTGGTGTATTTGTTGAAGTTCTTCCTGGAAGTCAGGCTCTTCTTCACACTTCAAAAATGAAAGACAATAAAAATGATTTAAAAATTGGGGATAAGATTTCTGTATTTTTCCAAAACATTGATGAGAAAAAAAGAGTCAATGTATATCAAATTAACAAAAATGCCGAACCACCACAAAGAGACAGAAATAATTTTAAACATAAAAAAGAATTTAAAAAAGATTTCCAAAAACCGTTTGATAAACCTTATAACAAACCTCGTTCAGATTCACGTACAGAATCAACAGAACGTAAACCTGAAATCAAACATGAAAATAAACCTGAAACCAAGCCTGAAATCAAACATGAAAATAAATCTGAAAATAAATCTGAAAATTCATCAAATATAGGCCATTCACCGGATGCAGGCTTCTAAAAAAAAACCTCGTTTAAAAACGAGGTTTTTTTTTATTAAATTAGGAAAGAAAAATTAACTTTTGGGACGACCACAATTACCGGAACATTTAAAATTAGCAATTCGAGCAAAGCTTTCAACTTCCAAAGAAGCACCACCAACCAACGCACCATTGATATTATCTGTTGCTATCAGTTCATCAATATTATCAGCTTTTACAGATCCTCCATAGAGTATAAACATATTATCAGCAATTGTTTTATTATATAAAGAAGCAAGAATCGTTCTAACTGTTAAATGAGCTTGATCCGCATCTTGAGGAGAAGCTGTTTTTCCTGTACCAATAGCCCAAATAGGTTCATAAGCAATAATAACTTTTTCAGCATCTTGCTCAGATATGTCTTTAAATGCTGTCTTCAATTGTGTAGTTAACACTTCTTCCAATTTGGAAAGTTCGCGTTCTTCTAACGTTTCTCCAACACACAATACAGGCATAATTTGATGCTTCAACGCAGCTTTAATTTTTTTATTAACAGAATCATTGGTTTCTCCAAATAATTCTCTACGCTCTGAGTGACCAATCAAAACAGCTTGAGCACCGGCATCTTTAATCATTTCAGGAGAAATTTCTCCGGTAAAAGCACCTTTTTCCTCATAAAAGAAATTTTCTGCACCAATCATAATAACAGATCCCTTAGCAGCTTCAGATACAGCATGCAACATTGTAAAAGGAACACATAATAAAACACCTCTATTAGGTTTATGATCAAGCATTGATTTCATTTCATTAACAAATTTTACACCTTCAGAAATAGTTTTATGCATCTTCCAGTTTCCAGCTATTAATACTTTCATAAAAAGAACTCCTTAAATTTAAATTACACATAAATATTGAATCAACATCCTATGTAAATTCTAAAAACACAGCTATAAAAGCAACTTACCGTATTAATTAATTATATTTATTTATCGTTGAGAGCTGCAATACCAGGCATTTCTTTCCCTTCTATCAATTCCATAGAAGCACCTCCACCGGTAGAAATATGCGTCATTTTATCGGCAAGTCCAGCCTTATTTACAGCAGCAACAGAATCTCCTCCTCCAATAATCGTTACTGCATCAAGATCAGCAAGAATCTCAGCTACAGCATTGGTTCCTTTAGCAAACTGATCAATCTCAAACACTCCTAATGGTCCGTTCCAAAATACTGTCTTAGCAGTCAGCAAAATAGCTTTAATTTCTTCAATAGAGCTAGGACCGGCATCCAATCCCATCCAACCATCAGGGATTTGATCCGCATTAACAACTTTAGAATTGGCATCAGCACTAAATTTATCAGCAACAACAACATCAATAGGCAAAACAAATTTTGTATTTTTTTCTTTCGCAGCAACCATAATTTTTTTAGCAACATCAATTTGATCATCCTCAACAAGAGAAGATCCTACAGAATAACCCATCGCTTTGAAGAAAGTATACGCCATTCCACCACCAATAATAATAGCATCTGTTTTTGAAAGTAGATTTTCAATAACCGCAATTTTAGAAGAAACTTTAGCTCCACCAATAATGGCAACAAAAGGATGTTCAGGTTTATTCAATACTTTGTCTTGTAAAAATGTTAATTCTTTCTCCATTAACAATCCCGCAGCAGCTGGAAGAAATTGTGCCACAGCTTCTGTTGATGCGTGAGCTCTATGTGCTGTTCCAAATGCATCATTAATATAAAGATCCATTCCTTTAGCCAGCTCTTTACCCATGCCCGCACGTTCTGAAGCATCTTTAGAAGTTTCAGCTTTGTTGAAACGTGTATTCTCAAGCATTAATATTTCGCCGTTTCCTAACTCTGCAATTTGTTTTTCAACATCTACTCCTACCGTAGCAGGAACAAATCGAACAGGTTTGCCCAAAAGTTCCGAAAGATGTACAGCAACAGGTTTAAGAGAAAGTTTTTGTTTGATTTCCAAATCAAACTTTTCTTTATTAAAGCCTTCTTTTTCTTCAGCTTTTTTTTGTTCTTTTTTAGGATCACCCAGATGGCTCATCAATACAAGCTTTTTTACCCCATTATTCAATGCATATTGAATAGTAGGAAGTGCAGCACGAATTCGGGTATCGTCAGTAATTTTTCTGGAATCAGCATTTCCTTCCATAGGAACATTGAAATCAACACGCATAATTACTGATTTTCCGTTCAAATCCATATCTTTTATTGTTTTTTTAGCAACAGACATGAAAACCTCCTAAATTTGTAATAAAATAATCAATTAAAAAATCTGTACTATTTGTCATAACGTTTGAATAATATTTACCGTTAAGAAATATCTGTTAACATAACTATCCGTTAATTCTATTATACCGATCTGTTTTTAAACTGCTCTAACGTTAAATCCGGCATAGTAAGTCGTTGAAAATGTTTGACCAAATAAGGACCGGTATCTCTATCGTCAAGACCTTGAGATCGAAGCTTGATTAATTCATCAGCACGAAGAAGCCAACATTTGTTTATACCGACAGAATGCAAAATATAGTAGTAGAAATGATTGTTCTCTTCAACTGCAGGTTCATCAATAATAATATTATATTCTTCAACTCGAGATAATATTCTAATTTGTATAAATTGGCAGATTCCATTATCAAGAACATTTTTGATAATCAAATCACATCCTTGATCTTCAACCAAGGGAGTAAAAACACAGAATCCTTCTTTAACAAGCATGGCCTTAATGAAAAACTCCATACGCATATCAACATCTTTACGCATAATATCCTCTCATTAATTTCTCCAAACAAAAACATACACAACTCATTAATACCGATTGTTCTCATTGAGAATCGAGTTCATTTTTCGAAATAAAAGTTTAAATGAACAAATAAAAATAAAACATATTACGTTCGAAAGTTAATTTATAAATAAATTTATTAGATAAACAAAATTTTAAAAACGACCCTCTTTAAGAGAGCCGTTTTATTTAACAAAAGAAAAATTTTAAAGTTTGTCAGCAACGATTTTACAAAGATGAGCCAAACGATTAGAGAAGCCCCACTCGTTATCGTACCATGCAAACACTTTAACAGTTTTGCCTTCAGATCCACCGACTTTAGTCAAATCAGCATGGAAGATTGAGGAATGAGGATTACCTACAATATCCTTAAGAACCAATGCTTCTTCAGAATATTCTACAGTACCTTTCAAGTAAGATTCGGAAGCTTTTTTAATAATTTCATTAACTTCTTTAACAGAAGTAGCTTTAGACACTTCGAAAGTTAAATCGGTAATAGAACCAACAGGAGTAGGAATACGAAGCGCACCACCATCTAATTTTCCTTTTAATTCAGGAATAACAAGACCGATAGCTTTAGCAGCACCAGTTGATGAAGGAACAATATTTTCTGCAGCAGCTCTAGCTCTGTATTGGTCGCCTTTTCTGTGAGGACTATCTAAAAGATTTTGATCCATTGTATAAGAGTGGATTGTTGTCATAAATCCGGAAATAATTCCCAAAGCATCATTAATAGCTTTTGTCACACCAGCCATAGAGTTGGTTGTACAAGATGCATTTGAAATAAACTGCATTTCTTTAGTGATTTTTTCGTGGTTTACACCAATTACAGTTGTCAAATCTACATCATCAGCTGATGCTGCAGGAGCAGAAAGAAGAACTTTTTTAGCACCTGCTTCAATATGCATTTGCATATGTTCGCGTTTTGTGAAAATACCTGTAGATTCAATAACAATATCTACACCCATTTCTTTCCAAGGTAAAGATTTAGGATCTTTTTCAGCAATCAATTTGATTTTTTTACCGGCAACCACTAAATAATCACCTTCTAACTTTACATCGCCTTTATATGGTCCATAAGTAGAATCATATTTGAAAAGATGTACAAGCATTTGTGGATCAGTAAGATCATTGATTGCAACTATTTCATATTGACTGGAATAGTTTGCTAAATAAGCACGTAGAGTACAGCGTCCAATACGTCCAAAACCATTTATTGCGATTTTTGCCATGAAAGGCCTCCTAATATATATTTAAGATGAATTTGATTTAACAATTATTTCAAGAAATAATAAATAAATTATAACACATGCCGGAAAAATCGCAATAAATGAAACATTTATCAATATTTTTTTTTACTGTTTATTTTTTATAACTAAGATATCATAGAATCCCATAATTCATTTTCAGGGTTATGTTTGGATACAAGAACACATTCAACAGCCAACAACCATTTAAAAAATCCCAACATAGCATACATTAAAATACCAATCCAAAAATAATGCAGCCATAATAATACAATAGAAGCAACAAAAAGCATAAAATAAATAGTAAACAAAACATAACGAAAAGATTTTTTTGTCATTAATGAATTCCACATATTAGATTGATAAGATGCAACATTTTTACGAATCAAAAAATATCCGCGTACTGATTGATAAATAAAATCGTGTTTCATACTAGAAGTTGCCTTCCCAAAACAAAAAGGAAGAATAAACAAAATTAGCGTAGAAACAGCAATAATAAACCAATCTCTTGTATAAAAAGCAAAAGGATACAAAATAACCGCACCAACTCTTGCCCATCCGGAATGAATATTAGCAGCTCTGCTCCAAAAAATTTGTTCGAAACGAGTCATATATTTCTCCTTAAATAAATATTCTATATTAATAATATAGACAAAGAGATTTAAAAATCCAAATCAGAAAAA
This sequence comes from Brevinemataceae bacterium, assembly GCA_051647535.1. Taxonomy (GTDB): domain Bacteria; phylum Spirochaetota; class Brevinematia; order Brevinematales; family Brevinemataceae; genus Brevinema_A. Next base: position 311,551 of record JBOFEA010000004.1, on the reverse strand, counting down.
TAAATTAAATATATTAAGGCAAAGGTATCAAGTTTGTAAGGTTAATGGTATTGAAAAAAAAAGACAACTATAGTATAATAAACTTCTGTAAAGAAAAAACCGGTAATTAAGGAAAAATTATGCACCCTAAAGCAGGAGAAAAGTTAAAACTCATTAAAGAGCTGGATGAAAAACTAAAAAATATAAATCCTTCAGATAAAGAATATGGAAAAGTAGCAAAAGAAAGAGCATCATATGATGAATTTTTATCAAAACATGATGAGTATGAAAAAACAGCCCTATCAGTTAAAGAATACGAAGACTGGCTTGATTCGTCAGATGCAGAGTTAAAAACATTAGCAAAAGAAGAACTTCCGGAACTGAGAGAGCAGTTAGAGAGATTAAATCAAGAAACATTACTATTGATGTTGCCGCAGGATCCAATGAAAGACAAAAGTGCATTGGTAGAGATTAGAGGTGGTGCCGGTGGAGATGAAGCAGCGTTATTTGCAGGAGATTTGTTCAGAATGTACCAGCGATATGCAGAAAAAAGACACTGGAAAATCGAAGTTTTATCATCTAACGAAGCAGGTGCAGGCGGATACAAAGAAATAATCTTTAAGGTGAGCGGAAAAGGGGTTTACGGTGCATTAAAATTGGAAAGCGGTGTGCATAGAGTACAAAGAGTTCCGGTTACAGAATCGGGAGGAAGAGTACATACATCGACCGCATCAGTTGCTGTTCTTCCGGAAACAACAGAAACAGAAGTAACGATTGACGAAAAAGATTTGAAAATAGATGTTTATCGAGCGAGTGGAGCAGGTGGACAGCACGTCAACAAAACCGAATCAGCAGTACGGATTACGCATATTCCTACAGGTTTGGTAGTGACTTGTCAAGACGGAAGATCACAAATTCAAAACAGAGCATCAGCAATGATGGTTCTGCAGTCTCGTTTGTACGATATGGAACAGCAAAAACGCCAGCAACAAGAATCCGAAAAACGAAAATCCCAAATAGGATCGGGAGACCGTTCAGAAAAAATCCGAACATACAATTTCCAAGAAAATAGAGTTACCGATCATAGAATTAAACTGACTTTACACAAACTGGATGCAATCTTAGAAGGAGAATTAGACGAACTGCTTGATAATCTCAAACAAAGTGAAGAATTGTTATTATTGGAATCAATATCGTAATTATTGTTGAAGAGAACGGATTTTATTTCGATTATTTTCTATTTTTTTGAGTAATCCGGCATAAACGGCTTCAAAATCAAAAGGATCGTCAATCAGCAGATATATTTTTTGATCAAAATCAATTAGAATTTGGTCTTTATTGGGATTGAGTTCTCCAGATATTTTTGCAGCCAGTTTAGCTTGTTCCAAAGCTTTTCTTCGATAAATCAACGCAGCATTATAATAAAATTCCGAAATATCATACCCATCAAGATATTCCTGATAAAATTCATTATTATAAAAATAGATATTTTCTTTAAAGAATAAATTTCCATATTGAACATATTCATCAGCCAATCGCTGGAACAAGTGTGCACATACAGCAAATTTATATTTTTGGTACTGTTGTTCGTTTGTGATACGGACGAGAGCTTTGACAGGATGATCAAAAGGCATCGCCAACGCCAGTTCTAAAAAATAAATATTACGGGCAAGAGCATCCTGCTGTTCGCGACGATCGAGCGTACGAGAATCTATTTTGATAAGATCTTCTTTTGTATCCAAACGTTTAGGAACAGGAAGCATCATAAAATCAGACACGCGAGCATGCAGCATATGAGAAATAAAAAAAACGCAAATAAGGATTTTTTTCATGCAGAAATTATCGGAATTTTTGACAAAACATCAAGAATACCGCTACATAAATTTCTCAGTTGATGAACAGATATCAAATTTGAGAATAGATAATGCAGCAGTAATAATTGAACCGGAGTTGACCCGAAGTAGTTTAAAGAGTTTGGAAACGATTGCTTTTGTGAACAAACAGGAAAGCCGTTTATCACACAAACTAAAAAAAGGCGACCAAGTAGAACTCTACCAAGCTAAATCAAAACCAATATCCTTTGCTCCGGAAAAAGTAGAGTTCGGTATTATTTATCAAGATAATGATTTGATGGTCATTGATAAGCCTTGGAATTTGGTAGTCCACCCGGCAAAAGGACATGAGTCGGGAACATTAGCCAACGGGATTTTGCAGTTTATGAAAGAAGAAAACATTGATGATGATTTTGGAGATGAAGGAAGAATCGGAATTGTACACCGATTAGATAAGGATACAAGAGGACTAATGCTTATTGCTCTCAACCAAAAATCATCTCTTACATTAAGTAATGCTTTTAAAAACAGAGAAATCACCAAAGTTTACAAAGCAGTAGTTAAAGGACACACTCCTGATCACGGTGTAATAGAAAAACCTATCGCCCGATCCCTTTATGACAGAAAAAAAATGGCTGTTGCTAAAAAAGGAGGCCGGGACGCTCGAACTGATTTTAAAGTACTGGAATATCTTAAAGAACACACTCTGCTAGCCTGCAAATTATTTACCGGAAGAACACACCAAATTCGAGTACATCTTTCAGATTTAGGGTATCCTATTGTTAATGACGGACTTTATTCCAGACAAAAAGCCGATCTTCCCGGAATGGGGCTTCTTGCATGCCATTTGACATTTAAGCACCCCAGCACAGGAGAAACAATGTCTTTTACATTGCCGGATCCTCCTGAATTTCAACAATTACTCGAGAAATTAAGATAATTATTTAAATTAAGGAAAAGAGATGTTTTTTCGAAAAACAATCCCCTCCGACTTTCAACAAATACAAAATATTATTCCTAAAGAATTCATCCACTTGGAAATTTACTTGATAGAAGACCACACAGGCATCTTAGGTATTGGAATAGTAGAAGAAAATACTATTGTATTCTTTCAATGCGGTGCAGAACATCAAGATGCATTTCTTCATTTGTTGGAAGAGTTGCTTTTTATGAAATTCAACAGTATATTTTTCAAAAGCAGGTACGAAATCACTTTGCTAAAAGAATGGAAAAAACTTGCCAACGGCGATTTCGAAAAACATAAAAAGTTATACAACCCTTACCATATGGAAATATATAATCCTGAGAGGTATATGTGATCAATCCTAGAAAATTTGCTTTACTGGGAACAAAACAAAAGATTTACAAAATTGCATCTACGATTAGAAATATGGAATCATCCCTTAAACAAGGAGTTCAACCGGATACCAAAGAACTGCTTGCTTATACCGAAGCTATTAGATTGCAAGAAGGAAAAAAAATCCACCAAACAATAGAAATTATTTCGCGTGTTTCAAATATTAATTCAGATTGTGATATTAAAGAAAAATTAAAAACATTAAATTTTGTATACCATGATCTATTATGTTTATTGGAAAAAAAAGCTGATGAAGATAAAAACTTTTCATTTATTCAATTTGATTCACCAGATAAAGAGGTTCAGCGTTTTCCTTGGATAGGAATCTTGGACAATCTTCGTTCCCCTATGAATGTAGGAACAATTTTTCGTTCAGCAGATGGATTTGGTGCAGAATCATTATTCCTAACCGGTATCACTCCCTGCCCTCCCAATCCTAAGGTTTCGCGAACAGCTTTAGGAGCAGAAGAATTCGTTCCTTTCCAATACTACGAAACAACAGAAGAAGCCGTCCATACAGCAAAAGAACTCGGCTATAAAGTGATCGCACTAGAAGTAGTAGAACCGGCAAAACATCTATCAGATATCAACAATTTTGATCAGTGTGCTTTTATTTTTGGAAATGAAGAATTTGGTATTACCGAATCCATTTTAAATATATGTGATGATATCGTCAGACTTCCATTAGTAGGTAAAAAAAATTCTTTGAACGTAGGAAATGTATTTAGTATTGTTGCTTACACTGTTGCTCAAAAATTTCTATCCACATAAGGAGTGCTATATGATTTATTTACTCGTTCTTTTGATTTGTTCAGTTTTACCCGTACACTTATTTGCTGATATCAACCAAGTGTTTATTAAAGCCTCTGAAACCGCAAATCCAAAAACTCTCAGTAGATTATTAGAACAAGGAAGTGATATTAACTATATCAATCCGGAAACCGGCTACTCGGCTCTTATGACAGCTATAGAAGAAGGAAATGAAGCAGGTTCACTCTTTTTAATAGATAGGAATGCTGATTTAGAACCTATTTTAGCTAAAACAACACCTCTTATTTTAGCGTCTCATTTTGGTCAAACAAAAATCGTCCGGAAAATATTGTCCTATAGTATTAATATCTGTTCAAGAGATAGTTTTGGCACTGCATTGCATCATGCATCTCTCTATGGATATCTGCCTATTGTGACAATGCTATTGGATAGGGACGCAAATATCGAATCCAAAAACAAAGACGGTGATACAGCACTAATACTGGCAGCATATGGGGGATATGATAAATTATTGAAGTATCTTATTACAAAAGGTGCAAATATTTCCGTAGTAAACAATGCTCAAGAAACTGCATTGCTTGGAGCTGTACGAAGAAATAACAAAAATATTATTAACACTCTTCTTCAAGAAGGTGCTTCTATAACACATACCAATGTACAAGGAATTAACAGCTTGATGATGGCAGCGAAATTTGGAGAACCTGACATTTTAAAATCCATCCTTCAATATTCGCCACCTTTAGAAGAACGGAATCAGTTCGGAAATACAGCTCTTTTGCTTGCTGTAAAACAACACCAAGCCACCAATATTAAAATTCTTATTGAAGCTGGTGCTAATCCTAATGCTGTCGACAAATATGGTATGACAAGCCTTCTCATAGCAGCAAAGGAAAATCAAATCCATTTGGCTAAAGTATTAATGAAATCTTCTCTTTTGAATACGGAAATAAAAGATTCTCAAGGAAAAACAGCATTAGACTATGCTGAGAAATACAGAAACCATGAACTTATAAAATTAATCTTAGAATATAAAAAACATCATAAAAAAACAGCTCCTTAATAGGAGCTGTTTTTGGTTATTTAATTTATTATTGTGCTTGAGTAGATAAAACATAGTGTTCACCATGTCTGTTAACGGCAGCAGGATTAGACATAACTGTTTGGAGTCGATATTTTACTTCCAGCGGATTATCACCCTCAACAACATAAAGCACCTTAGGGGTTCTAAGCCAGTAGCCTTCATATTCTCTCTCAAAATCACCGCCAAATTCTGTTGTACGAACGATAATAGCATTTTTATCTTGGTTAGGACTTCCACCAGATTGGATAGGACTTGGAAGTTCTTCTATGAGTTCAAGCTTTTTATAATCGTCCATTTCCACTTTTTCCATACGACCATCTTCAAATTCTCTTTCAACATAGTAAGACTTGTTGTTAAAAAGAATAAATTCCGCTTCATATTCAACTCTTCCGTCATCAAAATCAAACTCTGACTGCATCCAAACCGTATCATACAATCTTTGAAGAAGAGTATATTCGGTTCCTGCAACAGTTTGTACGTCAGCAGAAGCACTTCTTCCTAAAGGTGTTCCTTCAAGTTTGTATTTATCATCACTAGGAATATTCTGAGTAATAGGTTTACCTGTAAAATTTGCATTATTACCGGAAACACTGCATGATGTGTATACTAATAGAATTAAAGGTAAAATATACTTATTCATTTTTCCTCCGAAAAACATATACATTAAATATGTGTTTAATTGATTGTATATCGGCTTCCATTATAAATTATTAAAAATTCTTTGTCAATAAAACATCTTTTTAAAGATTGGAGATAAATTTATGCAAAACGATTACACAAATTATCAAGAATATATCAATGAATTAATGTTGTGGAACAAAACCCACAATCTTGTTGCAAAAAAAGAAATTGATAATTTAGAGGAACATATTGCAGATTCGCTTTCATTAATTCCATTCATAGAGAAATACAAAACAGAATATATTCTTGACATAGGGTCAGGAGGAGGATTTCCTATTATTCCTTTAGCTATTTGGGGAAAACACCATCACCCAGAAATGATATTTACAGCAACAGATGTTATTGATAAAAAAATAGCCTTCTTAGGATGGTGCGGAAAAAAATTTGATTTGAACCTTAATGTAGTCAAAGTACATCGAGATTTCATATTTGAATACCCCTGTATTATTACAAGCAGAGCATTCGGATCTATTAAAGAAATTTCTAAATGGCAGAAAGCTTACGCTCCCAATACCGAAAAATTTTTACTTCTTAAAGGAGAAAAAGCACACATAGAATTAGAAGATATCAATCCGGAGTGTTTTTCATTAACACCGAATCCAAGAGGTAGTATTATTGAATTGGACAAACCAATAGTTTGGAAAAAAAAAGAAAAATAAACATCAAAAAAGAGGTTAATATGATTGTTCTTGCATCAGGATCCGAGGGAAGAAAAGAGTTATTTCAAAAAGAATTAAAGAGAAAATTCATTACATATACACCGGGAGTATTAGAAGATACACCACCGGAAACAAGTGCAGAACAAATAGTGCAAATGCTGGCTGAAAGAAAATTGAAAGCATCAGTAAAAGAATTTCCGAAAAATTATTGTATTTGTGCATTTGATACTGTAGTGGAATGCAATGGACTTATTCTCGGCAAACCAAACAACACTGACCATGCTCATCAAATGCTATTCGAATTATCCGGCAAAGTGCAAAGAGTTTGGACAGGATATGCTTTTTCATTTGAAGACCAATACTGCATAGGAGCCGAATATGCCGAGTTAATTTTAGATATGAACAAAACTCAGATTGAAGATTATATATCACGGTATCATACTGAAAAATTTGCCGGAGCATACGCTGTTCAAAAAGATGATACTAATATTAAATTAATTTCAGGATCAATCGACACTGTTATCGGTGCTCCTATGTATAAATTAAAAATGTTTCTACAAAACTGTTCTATTCTTTCAGAATAAAAATCCCATTGATAATCCATAAGTCAAAGCTTGATAAAAAGGAATAACATTATTTACAATTTGACCTACAGTTTCATAATGAGAACTATCAAAAGCATTATCAGCAAAAAACGAAACAGACATCATATAAGCAATATCAAAACCAAAAGTAAACGCTACATATCGATGAAAATTATACACCGCTCTTAAAGAAAGTTCCGCGCCAAAGTTAACCGGAGTATTAATAACATCAGGACTCATATGAGAATAGTCTGCTGCTGAGAGAAAATCCATTGTAAATCCGCCGTTTAATTGAAGAGACCAACCTGTACCGGAATTTTTTTCTATTTTGGAAAAAACCGTTTGAGATCCGCCAAACAAAAATCCCCAGCGAAACTGCTCAATAAAAGTTCCTTTTTGATTATCTGCAAGCATTGGGGTTGCAAACCTAATCTGTACATAAGGAGTATAAAGAGTGGCTCCTTTCCGTTCTTGAGTATAAAATTCCAATACCGTCATACTTAATGGAAAACCGGGATTGGCTGCAGACTGAGGACTAAACACCGTAGCACCTAAAAATTTAGTAACAACACCTATACTGCCAGCTTGATAACGTGCAAACACATTAAGCGGATTCAGCACAACTGCCATGAATAACATAACTATATATTTTAACATTATTGCAACCTTCTTTAAAAATTTTTATATCATTCCACTAATAAATTATTAAGAATGTTGTCAAACGTCCAATACCAAAAATTGAGAACATATTGATATTTTCACATATTATTTATATAATATATGAGATATACGAAGGAATTCAGATGAAGAAGCAATTACTCATACCCTTGTTGACACTGTGTTTAGGATTATTTTTAGGAATAATGATGGGATTAATGATGGATCCGCTTGATCGAGCAATTCATAAAGCATCCCGATTAAACCATGCCGGAAGCAAAATTACCGCTTTTGAAAACCTCCAATCCCAAAAATTTAATTTTTCAAATATTTTTAACAAACAAACATCCAATGCTCAATATATTCAAGATTTTTCCACTTCCTCACGCAATATATCCAAAAAATTAGAAGCAGTAAACTCTTTAAAAGAAATAAAAGAATTTACTGCTCTTGCAAAACAAGAAGTATTAATTGACAAAAGCCTGCAAAAATATTTACTCTCTTTGGGAAAACAGCAATTTGAAAACAATATGCTTCACGAAGCATCACAATCATTTGAACAAGCGTACAAATTAAATCAAACAGATCTTTCAGCGACACAATGGACTGCTGTTTCTTATTTAAAAAAAGCCTGTTCGCTCTCCGACAAAAAAGAGCAACTGACTGCAGCTAAAAAAGCAGCTGAATATTTTCACATTGCCTTAGGTCTTGATCCAAATAACATTGATTCACTATATGGCTTGGGAATTATTAATATGTATCTGGAAAACGACAATGAGTCTGTTTCTGAATTTGAAAAAGTATTAAGATTACAACCGGAACATACAGGAGCAATGATAAAATTAGGAAATATTTATTTTTCACAAAATAAATTTGCTCAATCAGAAAAATTATTTCTTCAAGCAGAAGCATTGCTCTTAGAAGCAAAAAGTGCAAAACAAACAAAAACATTCGAATCTTCAGATTATATTAATAAAAATTTAGAAACAATCAGTCAATATCTTAAAATGATTAATTTAATAAAAAAATAATTTGAACATGGTAAAATATGGAAAAATATATTTATAGTTTAGTGGCATTTGCATCAACAGATTTGATTGGAACACTTCGTTTCAAAAAAATATGCAATCATTTCCAAGATATCAGTGAATTTTTAAACTGCGATACCAAGTTTCAAATGGAATTTTTAAATATCCAATCGGAAGTAGCGGAAACCAGATTAAAAACCATGAAAAAACGTGCTGATTACATTTTGGATACGTGTCAAAAACAGAATATTTCTATAATACCGATTTCTAATCCTATGTTTCCTCAACAATTAAAACAAATTGTCGATCCACCGTATATTATTTTTACTCAAGGATTTCTAAAACCTGATGTTTCTCTCATAGGAGTGATAGGAACAAGACAATATACTAAAGAAGGTAAAGATATTAATCAATGGTTTTGCCGTCATTTTGTTCAAAATAATCTTGGTATCATCAGCGGATTAGCAAAAGGTCATGATTCCATAGCATTAGAAACCGCACTAAAACATGAAGGATTTACTGCCGGAGTATTAGGAACAGCGATAGACACTATTTATCCCAAAAGTTCATCTCATTTGTACGAACAAATCAAAGAACGTGGAGTTCTAATATCGGAATACCCACCCGGTACACAAACTCAAAAATGGAGATTTCCAAGACGCAATCGTATTTTAAGTGCATTATCACAAGCCTTGATTGTCATCCAAGCACCCAAAAAATCAGGAACTATGATTACAGTAAAAATAGCTTGTGATCAAGGGAGAGATGTATATGTTGTACCGGGAAATCCTATGCAGTACGAATATGAAGGATCAAACAATCTGATTCAATACGGTTGCAAAATCGCACTTAATCCTCAAGACACCCTCCAAGAAATAGCAAAAACAATTCCAAACTTTCAAACCAACATTCAAGAAATTCAAAACACAACTGCTCAACCTACAGAATACAAAAAAATGTCATTAGAAGAAGAACAAGTTCTCGAATTAACAAAAAATCATATCCACGTAGACGAAATGTTAAGAGCTATGCAAATTGAAACCGCAGCTTTAAATTCATTACTGACTATTATGGAATTGAAAGGATTGATTAGTCAAAAACCAGGTAGAATATATATCAGAGAGGGATAATATGAAGATATTGTTAGGAGTAGTGGTATTCAGCTTTTATATATCGGCAAAAACAATGATTTTTCGAAAAAAATCTACAAAAGATCTTTTTAAAAAAAAATACACTCATAATGAAGATATTTGGATAAAAAAAGAAGGAAACAAAAATTTACTGGTTATTTTACATGGGATGTATTCAAATCCAAAGATTTTTGAAGAATTTGGACATTATATATGTAGTGAAGGATGGGACGTATTTCTACCGGCACTTCCAAATTCTTCAAACTCCCAAGAAGATTTGATGAACCAAGACGTATTTCCTTGGGATGACAGTGTGAAAATAGCATTTCAAAAAACTGTAGTCTACACCAACGGATATGAAAAATTTGCTCTTGCAGGACATTCTCAAGGAGGATCACTTGCAATGGCTATAGCACCTTCACTTGATTATTTATCAGGAGTAATTATTGCAGGATCACCTATTTCGCTATTAAACAAGCATAATAAGTTTTCAACCAATTTTGGTATTTGTATGTCAGGATTATGCTCTCTATTTCCAAAATTTGGAGTTAAGCTAAAAAAGCATTCTCAAAACACCTTAGAAACAAATCCATTATTTCAGCCAAAAAATTTTTATTATGCACTAACGCTCCATTCCATGCAACAGGGATTAGCACGAGTTAAAAAGAATTTAAAAAACATTACACAGCCATGCCTGCTTATATATGATAAAAATGATACCGTTATCAATATCACTAACAGCATAGTAATCAAACAAAATATTCAATCAAGCATAGTAAAAACAAAAATTGTAGATTCCTCAGATAGAGAATCAACAATCAACAGTCACTATTTATTTAACAATCCGGTTGTAAAAAATGAAGTATTTGAAGAAATAAAAATATTCCTAAATTCACTTCCAAACAGATATATTAAAACAAATATCCCCTCTTAATGAGGGGATATTAATAATCTTATGTTATTTTGAAATTTACTCAAACTCAACTTTAATAATACGATTTTCAACACCAAACTCAGAATCCAAACGACGGGAAACTTGAACAGCTTCATCAAAATTGGTAAAATGTCCAACGCGAACACGTATTAAATTTTTACCTTTAATTTTCACATCCGTAGTGAATACATTAAATCCATGTTTTCTAAGTTTCTCGTAAAGATCGAGAGCATTTTTTTGTTTGGAAAAAGCCCCCAGCTGAACAATAAAATGCTCACCAATCCGGCTTCCTGCAGAACTATCGTTATTTGGAAGGGAGGGCATTGTATAAGTTGGCTCCTGCACAGGAGGAATAACAGATTTCATCCTATCATCATTACCAAAACTGCCTTGAGAATCGATATTATTTTCGCCAATATGCTGAGCTGGAAGAGCATTAGTATTTAAGACTTGAGAGATAGGTTTATTTACCTGTTGCATTTGATAATCGTCTACAGGGTCAGAAAACAAATCAGCAAAAGGATCTGTATCTTGAGAAGGAGCAGTATCTAAGATTTCTTGGGAAAGTGACGGAGGTGTGGCAACAAACTCATCTTCTTCACTAAGAACAAGGTTGGATAATGGATCGGTAATTAAGAAATCATTGGTATTTGAAACAAATCCACGTGGTTCGATTTTGGATTGAATTGTTTGAGTTTTTACTTCTTCAGGTTTGGAAAACAATGGAGTATCTCCGTCATCCATGAATGCTAATTCATCATCTTCACCAAAAAATAAATCATCAAAATTTTCCGTTACAACTGCTGATTCTGTATTATTCAAATCAGCAGTTTCATCATAATACTGGTCTTCAGTATAAGTTTGAGTTTCTTCGGGTAGAAGATCAATATTTTGATCATTATATACTTCCTGAGTATTAGTAGTTGCGGGAATATTAGTAACCGGCAAATTTGTTTGCTGTACAGGAGTTTGCTGTACAGGAGTTTGAAAATTAGCAGGAATATCATTACCAACAAAAGGTTTGGGAACACCACCCATAGGATTAGGAAGAGAAGATCCTAGCTCTAAAATCGTGACTTTAACAAAAGTGGAACCATAATTTAAAAATCCTAATATATCAGCAGCCTGCTTTGAGACATCCAATACCCTATTTTGAATAAAAGGTCCTCTATCATTAATAAGGAGCTGTACTTTTTTACCATTACTTAAGTTTTCCACTTCAACTCTAGTTCCAAAAGGCAAAGATCTATGAGCTGCTGTCAGTCCGGAATTAGAATAAACCTGCCCGCTTGCAGTGACTTTTCCATTGAATTCATCACCATACCAAGAAGCTATACCATAGAGTGTTTGAGGAGTTTGGTTTTGAGGAGTTGATAAGGCCATTTGAGAAAAAACAGCTGTACGACCAAACAAAACCAACAACAGAAATAAATAAACTCTTCCCGGAATTTTTGTAAATATTTTCATGGATTCCTCCGCCAAATTACCTTTATTTTTACCGCAAAACAGTAAATTAAGGTCTTAGTAATAAGTTTTCGGAAAAGCAAAAAAATACTTTAATGTTTTATTTTAAATTTTCACATTGATTATTAAACAAAAATCTCCTTCCGCAATGAAAGGAGATTAAATTTCGGACTGAGAAGATTTGAACTTCCGACCCCTACCACCCCAAGGTAGTGCGCTAAACCGAGCTGCGCTACAGTCCGTAATAATATAGAGTATAAATAGGAAAATAAAATTTGTCAATAGTTTCATTAAAATGATTGCCAAAGAAATTAGAAACGGATATTCTTAAAGAAGAAAGATGGTATTTAAAATTACTAAAACGTAAGAAGATTATTTTTCACTTTACAAGAAGGTGTTTTTCATAGTATAATAATTCAAACACAACACTTAAAGGACTACTATGAGTATTTTTCTTAAATCACTTGAAATTTCAGGATTTAAATCTTTTGGAACCAGAACTTATATAGAGTTTTCAGAAGGAATAACAGGAATTGTGGGTCCGAACGGTTGCGGTAAATCGAACGTTATCGAATCAATCAAATGGGTATTAGGCGAACAAAGTGCCAAATCCTTAAGAGGCGATAAAATGCAGGATATTATCTTTGCCGGAACCAGACACCGTTCAGGAGCTGGCATGTCTGATGTATCGCTTACATTTAATAACGATCCTCAATGGTTGCCCTTAGAGTTTCCGGAAATTTCGATTGGACGCCGTATTTTTCGTTCAGGTGAAGGTCAGTATTTTGTCAACGGAATTCGTTCCCGTCTTAAAGACACTACAGAATTGTTTCTTGATACAGGGGTAGGAAGAGATTCCTATGCTATTTTTGAACAGGGAAAAATTGATAGATTGCTTTCAGAGTCTGCAGAAGAAAGAAGAATTTTATTTGAAGATTTTGCAGGAATTTCGAAATTCAAATTCAGAAAAGAAGAAGCAGAAAAAAAATTAGCTCACGCCAAAGAAAATTTAAACCAACTCCAGCAAACAATTGATAGAATGGAAAAAGAAATTGAATCTTTAGAGATTCAAGCAGCCGATGCAGAAAATTATAATCAACTGAATAACGAACTTCGTGATATGGAAATCAAATTTGAAGCAGCCCGTATCGCAAACATGAATAAAGAAATTTATCGAAGACAGCAGGAAATTGTTATGCTTAAAGAACAGCTTGCTCCTGCATCCGACAAATTAAGCGAACTTGAAAATCAAATTGGTCTTACCGATGAAGACCTCCACGAAAAAGAACTTCTTTTCGGCAAAATGAACGAAAAGTATATCAACCTTCAAAAACAACTGACCGAAGCCAATATCAAACAGGAATCAGCAAAGAAAAATTTAGACAACAGTAAAGCCCGTCTGCAAGAAATGGATCTCCGCACCAAACAAGATAAAGAAAAACTTGAAGAATGGGAAGACCATATTCAAGAAAAGAGAGATGCCCTTGCAGAAGCTGAAAAAAAACAATCCGATGCCAAAAATATTTTAGACAAACAAGAGCTCAAGCAAAACGAATTGAAAAATAAGATACAAAACTTAGAAGACAAATTACTAATAAAGTTTCAGGATTTAGGATTTAAAAAAATCCTTAGCCGAGATGATATTGAGCAAATGAGAAGGACTTCTTCCGAATTACATGGACAAATTTTTATACAAGAATCCGAAATTATCAGATTAGAAGAAGATATTCTTTCGAAAAACAAACATCTTCAAGTAGAACAAGAATTATTGGATGAATTAAAAAATAATTTTGAACAAGCAGAAGCAGAAAAAAACAAAATTACCAATGACAAAACAACACAACTTTCTGAAATTAAAAACTGCGAGCAGGAATTAATATATTTAGAACAAGAATACAAAAATATTCTCAATGAATCAAAAGAGTGCGATAAAAAAATCTTAACAGCTCTTGATTATCAAATAGAACATATTAAGCGATTCCAAACTGATCTGCAATCCGGAGAAGCATCATTAAAACAAATAATCTCTGACATGGAACTCCATATTTCTGAAGAAAAAATTATTGACAAGCTATTGTTTCAACAACTGAAATCAGCATTGGAAACACAAGACTCTGTATACCGTAGTTTGTTGGACAAAATGTTTGGAAAAGACACAGCGTTTTCGGAAAAAATCGAACTTTCAGATAAAGGCGAGAGTATATCTCAACAAATCCAGCAAAAAAAAGATAAACTCCAAAATTTGAGATTATTATTAGAAGAAATATCACAAAAAGAATCCATAGCATTTCAAAAATTAGCAGAAAGTGAATCATTTTATAAATCATCTCAAAGAGAATTTCAAAAAATTGAAAAATCAACATTGTCTTGTAATACGATGCTTGCTGAAGCAAAAATAAATTTTGAAAAACTCCAAGCCGAATCTAAGAACAATTCAACAAAACTCCAAGCTGTTGAACAGATTATTTATGAGTATGAAAATTCTCTGCATGAATTAAGACAACAAAATCATATATTGCAGGAAGATGTTGCCAATGCACGCATTAATTTCAAAAGCTTTGAAATGCAGGTTAAAGGATTAGGCAATGATATTACATTGCTGGAAGAACGAAGACTAGACTTAGAAAAACAGATAAAAATTTTCGAAAACGATAGGGTCCAGTTAATAAAAACAATCAAAAATCTAGAAGAAGAACTTGAAGATTTATTAATTGATCAAGACGAGTTAAATCCGGAATTAGCAAGACTACAGGAAGCAATGAAACAAAATGCTGTGGATATATCGGAACTCAAACAAGCAAAAAAAATCATTGAACAAACCCATAAAGATACCATAGAACAGTTTACAAAACTTCGAATGAGAGAAAGTGAAATTGAAGGTGCTTTATTTGAACGAAGAAAAACATTAGACAATATGATAGCGACTTTTGAAGAACAGTTTAAAACAGATAGTGATGATATTGCATTACTTCCCAATGAAAGTGTTGAGTTTCTTAACGGTCGTATCAGGCAGTTGAGAGAGAAACTGAATCAAATGGGAAATGTCAACCTTCTCGCTATTGAGCAATTTCAAGAAACAAAAGAATCTCTTTCTGCATTAATTTACCAAAAAGAAGATATTGAAACTGCTGCTACAGATACAGAACGTTTAATTAATGATGCTAATAAAGAATCAGCAGACCGATTTTTGGAAGCATTTGAAAAAATAAGAAAATCCTTTAAAACCTTATTCTTTGAACTATTCAATGGAGGAAGAGCCGATTTGATTCTAAAAGACAAAATCAATCCTCTGCACTCAGGAATTGATATTATGGCAGAACCTCCAGGGCAAAAATTCCAAAACATCAGCCTGCTTTCCGGTGGTCAGCGTGCTATGGTAGCTATTGCCGTAATTTTTTCAATTCTGGAACTAAAACCAACACCCTTTGTTATTTTAGACGAAATGGATGCACCCCTCGATGATGAAAATATCGATCGATTCAAAAGACTATTGGTTCGATTCAAAGGAAAAAGCCAATTTGTTATTGTATCTCACTCAAAATCAACATTAGAAGTTTGCGATGTATTATTTGGGGTGACAATGGAAGAGCTTGGATGCTCAAAAGTTGTTAGTGTTGCCTTTGACGATACAGAAAATTTATTATTTGTACAATGATTATATTGTTCTTCTTCCTTTTACTGGGTTCATGTACTTCAAAAGAGACTTATTCCACTCCTGAAGAACCGGTTCGTAAATACCACAATCTTAAAAAACTATTGGAAGATACAGAACATAGACCTGATTTAAGAGTGTTGTACTTAGAACATCATACAAATATTTTAAAGAATAATATTCCGGCACAAATTGATTTAATGGAAGGTTTGTTGGAGATTGGAAAATTTCAAGAAAGTATTGATCTAGGAAAAAAAATTTCAAAACATAAGATGCATTTCTTTCGACAAGGAAAAGTATACTTTATTCAAGGCAAAAATTATTTAGGCTTGAATGATGTAGAAAAAGCAAGAACATATTTTGATAAAACGCTGAGAATGAATAATCAATACTATTTATTTTACTATGCACGTATGGAAGAATTTGAAAGTAATTTTACAAAATCAATTACGTTATATGAAAAAGCCCTCAACCATGGACTGGGTAAAAAGAAATATATCAGGCATGGATATACAAGAGCTTTAAATAAAGCAATCTTATTCTATAAGAACAAAGACCAAGAACTATACAACAAATATCTACAAACAGCGAAAACCAACAAATATCAAAATGCACGAGCACGAGTTATCGAAAAAAGCATTAAAATTTAAGCAGTATATGATTCAGATTCTTCCTGATCTTTAAGTACAAGATTCGAACCTAAATAAGATTTATCAAAACAACAACTTTCGATTTTAGTATCAGCACAGACGATTGTATTTGAAAGCTGTGATTCCGATATCGAAACCCCTGAAGCTATCGCAACATTAGGTCCAATAGTAGATGCTTTTATTTCAACAGAAGGATCAATCCAAACAGGGGGAATAATCTGTACGTCATCAAATGAATAAGAATTGTGTTGCGATGATAATAAGGTTTGATTTGCAGCAATTAAGTCAGCATGATTTCCACAATCATTCCAATCTGATATCTCAAGAGCTTGAAATTTTTCTCCTGACTTCATCATTATTTTCATAGAATCAGTAAGTTGAATTTCTCCACGTGTACGGATATTTTGTGCAATTTGGTATGCAAGAGCAGAAAAAACAGCCTGCGCAGAAGGAAAATAATAAATCCCTGAAATGGCAGAATTACTTTTAGGATTTTCAGGTTTTTCTTCCATTTCCAAAATAAATCCCTGTTTATCACACTCAACAATACCAAAACTTGAAGGATCAGTAACTTTTGCTATTGAAATTCTATTGTAAGAATTTTCAAGCATCTTATTCCAATCAACCTTAAATGTTTGATCCCCCAAGACAACCAGCATATCTTCGTCTTTATAAAATGCATCTCTTGCTTGATAAACTGCATGCCCTAACCCTTGCGGATTAGTTTGTTCAATAAAACACATAGGAAGATTAGGATAATTTTTCCGCAAATAATTTTCTATATCTTCTTTTAAATAACCCACAATAAAAACAAATTCCGTCGGATTAAGAGGAATTAATTGTTCCATCAAGTAATCCAAAATAGTCTTTCCGGCCACAAACATTAAAGGTTTGGGAGTATTTTCGGTATGAGGAAGTAGTCTAGTTCCTTTACCTGCTAATGGAAGTACAATCTTCATACAAACATTCTCCAAGTAATAATAATTATTTCAATAACTGAGACATAAATTTATACATCCGAGCAACATGACCGGCCGCTTTAATATTATAAAAAGCCTCTTCAATCATTCCTTCAGGATTAATGACAAAAGTGCTTCTACTTAATCCTTCGTACACATTATTCATAAACTTTTTTTCGCCCCAAATATAATAAGCCTGCAAAACAGTTTTTTCGGTATCAGAAAGCAAAGGAAATTTAAGACCTTTTTTTTGAATAAAATGCTGATGGCTTTCAACAGAGTCTCTATTAATACCCAAAATTTCAACACCCAGCTGTTGAAATTCGGGAAGCATATCTGAAAACTCAACACTTTGTTTGGAACACGCAGGAGTATTATCTTTAGGATAAGAATATAATATCAACCACTTTCCTTTATAATCGGAAAGAGAAATTATTGTACCATCGGCTTGAGGAAGAGAAAACTCTGGAGCTTTGTCACCTTTTTTTAACACTAAATTCTCCTTAACAAGTTTTTATTTTTTTCTATTAGAACTATGATTTTTTGAAGAAGGACGTTCTTCTTGTCTTTCTCGGAAAGTCATTGTGATCGGAACACCGGAAAACTCAAAAGCATTTCTAATCTTTTTTTCCAAAAATCTTGGAAAATCTTTTCGTAAATGTTCTTTATTATTAATAAAGAAGATAAAGCGAGGCGGGGCAGTATATACCTGCGATCCGTAATAAATTTTTAAACGGGAAGCTATTTTATCGCTTTGATATTCCATAATATTTTCAGAAAGCCATTTATTTAAGGTACCGGTAACCACACGATAGTGGAAATCATCTCTCACTTGAAGAACGGTCTCAAGTAATTTATCGGTTTTATAGTTATCTTTACCAGAAATAAAACATAACGGAACATGATTAAATTCAGGAAGAGCATGACGGACTTTATGTTCCATTGCTTTCATTAATTCCTGATTCTGCTTTCCGTTGTTTTCTTCGGGTTTTAACAGATCCCATTTATTTAAAGCAAAGACCATTGCACGTTTTTTCTCTTGGATCATATTAGCAAGAATCTTATCATGTCTTGCAATTTCATCAACAGAAGCGTGGGCATCAATCAAGAGTACCGCAACTTCCGCATGCTCAATAGCTTGTGCAGAACGTACAGTTGCATAATATTCGATATCATCTTTAATTTTAGCATTTCGTTTAATACCGGCTGTATCAGTCAATCGAATTTTCCGACCTTGATGAATAATAATTTCATCAGTAGCATCACGAGTAGTACCGGCAATATCACTGACAATCATACGTTCATATCCTAAGAGGGTATTCAAGAGCATGGATTTTCCGGCATTGGGGCGTCCAACAATAACAATTCTTGCTTCATCAGTCTGTTCGGCTTCTTCAGAATCATCTTGAAACACCACTCCCAAATCAAATAGTTTTGCTTCTATTTCTTCCAAAAGCGTAGACATACCTCTTTTTTGAATTGCAGAAACCGGAATCACAGAATCGAAACCTAAAGAATAAAAGTGTGCGGAATGAATTTCGTAATCTCTATTATCAGCTTTATTTGCAACAACAATAACACGATTGGTTCGTTTTTTGATTAACAGAGCCAGTTCATCATCAATAGGATGAGGATTTTGAGCATCAACCACAAATAGTACAAGATCCGCATGTCCGGCTGCATAAGCAATTTTTTCTTGGGCAAGACGATCGATTACATCGTCAGTTTCTAAATATCCGGCTGTATCCCAAACCGCAAATTTTGGATATTGAGTATGTACAGAATATCCAGAAACTATATCTCTTGTCACTCCCTCAAGAGCATCAACAATTGATTTCCTTTGACCAACCAAAAGATTAAACAGAGATGATTTACCGGTATTCGGACGGCCTATTACTGCCACGACGGGCATTATTTTTTCCATTGCATAAACCTCGTAAGATAATTACCACATTATAACTTAATACTTATTTTTTTTCAATAAGATGAATTAATAAAAACAACATTACCTAAAAACAATGTGATTCTTTTTTCCTGCAATTTCATAACAGTAATTGCAAAAAAAAACATTTTCATTTATAATAGAAATATCGATATTATAAACACAATCGGGAGACTAATCAATGCTTTTATCACAAGATACAAAAAGAACATATTTCTGTGGAGATTTAATCTCAGATACGTTTCTTAATCAACCTATCGTTGTTAATGGATGGGTAAACAATTATCGTGATCATGGAGATTTAGTATTTATCGATCTTCGTGATAGAAGCGGAATTATCCAATTGGTATTCGATCCGCAAAAAAATAGTGACATACATGAATTATCAAAGACCCTCCGTAGAGAAGACGTTATTGGAGCTAAAGGAACACTCAGAAAAAGAGAAGCAGGATTAGAAAATCTGCGTATTGCCACAGGAGCATATGAACTTGTTTGTACAGAGTTATTTGTTTTCAACAGATCTAAAACTCCACCTTTTGATATTCATTCGGAAAATACAAACGAAGAAGTTCGATTAAAATATCGTTATTTGGATCTCCGTTCACCATTTATGTACAACAATCTTCTCAAACGATCCCTAATTACTAATGAAATCCGCAATGTCATGCAAAAACATAATTTTTTAGAAGTTGAAACACCTATCCTTACCAAATCAACACCCGAAGGTGCTAGAGATTTCTTGGTACCATCCCGTGTGCATAAAGGACAATATTTTGCACTGCCCCAATCACCTCAAATATTCAAACAACTATTAATGATAGGTGGATTAGAAAGATATTACCAAATTGCACGATGTTTTAGAGATGAAGATCTGCGTGCAGACAGACAACCGGAATTTACTCAATTGGATATAGAAACATCCTTTTTAACAAAAGAAGATATTCAACACCTTATTGAAGAAATGCTTGCTCAAATTATGAAAAATGTTTACAACAAAGAAATCTCTATTCCTTTTCCTAAAATAACTTACAAAGAAGCAATGGAAAAATATGGTTCAGACAGACCTGATTTAAGATTCAATATGGAAATTGTAGACGTAAGTGCTATTGTTAAAAATTCAGAATTTTCGGTATTTACCAATGTGACTGAAAAAGGTGGCATGGTGAAATGTCTTCCTGTTCCAAACGGTGATAACCTTTCACGAAAAGATTTAGATGAATTGATTGCTTTTGTAGGTCAATTTGGAGCTAAAGGTATGGCTTGGATGCGTGTTAAGGATCAGACCTTAGAATCAAACATTGTCAAATATTTTTCTCCTGAAATTCAACAACAATTAATTCAAGCTGTAAAAGCTGAAGATGGATATGCTCTATTATTTATTGCAGATCCTAAGAATAAAATTGTGTACGATGCTATTGGAAACCTTCGTTTGGAAATCGGAGATCGCTTTGGGTTGCGTCCTAAAGATAAATTTTCATTTTTATGGGTAGTTGATTTTCCTCTATTCGAAAAAGATGAAGAAGACAATCGCTGGACTTCCGTCCATCACCCATTCACTTCGCCTATACAAGAAGATATTGATAAACTCAACACTCAAACTTCAGAAGTGAGAGCCAATGCTTACGATGTAGTTTGTAACGGTATTGAATTAGGAGGAGGATCCATCCGTATTTCTTCACCGGAAATCCAAGCAGATGTTTTTAAACTTTTAAATATTTCGTCACAAGAAGCTGAAGAAAAATTTGGATTTTTATTAGAAGCCCTTTCTTACGGAGCACCGCCTCATGGAGGGATTGCTCTGGGACTTGACCGAATGGTGATGATGTTCCAAGAACTTGATTCTATTAGAGATGTGATTGCATTCCCTAAAACACAAAAGGCTTCTTGTATGCTTATGGATGCACCTTCACCCGTAGAACCCAAACAATTAATTGAACTTAGTATCAAAAATATAGAAATAAAAGCAAATCAATAATAACAAAAAAAAAGCATCCTTAAAAGGATGCTTTTTGCTGATTTGTTTTTGGATAGGAATAAACGATAATAACATTACCCTTTTTCAAACTATTTAACGTCTTACGCTGACTGAAAATCCGTCTCACGTCACTATTATACAAAACGATATCTGTCGGTGTTGTACCTACAATCCGAGCAGGTACAACATACGCAATTTTTTTGCCACGCTTAGGATGTTTCCAAGCTTCGTCCAAGGTTTTAACATACTGTACAGGACCGTCGGTTTTAAGAACAGACATATCCACATTAGCGGCACTAAAAATCTTTGAACCCTTTTGATCAAAAATCATCGGCATCAATGAAGGAGTAAATTGATCAAACATTACCATATCTATTATTAACGTATCATAAACATAACTGGCTACTGTTTCTTTTTGAAGATAATTAGTATTTTCTTCAAAGCTTAAATTTTGATAAAATAAATCAGCAATACTATTCGAACCATATAAAGGAAAAACAATCTGCCCAGTCATCTTAGAATTATTAACAACAGCATTCTGTAAATTAAGCAAAGAAGCATTAGACATTATTTGAAACATAAGACGTTGGTTTTCTTGAACAGCATTTTCAATAGCACAAAATGAAGAAACAGAAATTTTATTCACCGATTTAAACAGAAACTCCAACAAATAATCTTCAAGTTTTTCATTAAGATTGGCAATACTACGTCCAATATTGGGATCATTGTACGAAACAGGCACTCCGCCCTCAACTACCAGTTCTTTTTTGCTCCAATTAATATAAGAGTCATACTCAGGAAAATACTGCACCAAATCATTGGTAACACTAGGTTGTATTTTAATAGGAGTAAGAGGAGTCAAAACAGACATCAAAGGCGGTTGAAACACAAAGACGCTCATTATACAATATAAAAAACTGCGATTCATAAACAATCCGTAATTTATTATTTTCTATTTTTTAATTCATTACGTGAAATCGTAATTGGTTTCCAATCCTGAACACGGCCGTCTTTTTCTGCTTGAGAAACAGCCGGATGAATTCCTAAACGTTCTTTTGCAATTTTGACCGCTTCTGTAGGAAGTATTTTAGGAGTTTGTCCGGATACTTTATATCCCGTATTAAAATCTTTTCCTAATTTTTGAGCTTCTAAGACTTTGTCTTCTTTGATCATTAAACGAACCAATTGAGCCATCTCATACGACAACTTTTCGACATTGGATTCTTTACCGGCTTTTTTATACAGCTTGAGTGCAGAAACCGGATCTTTTTTTTCATGGTACATAACATCTGCTATATTTGCAATACCTTCAACATAAGAAGTTGCAAGAAATATCTTCAAAGCGTTTTTATAATCTTTTGTTTGAAAAAGTTCATTTCCTCTGGAAATAAGCAGGAAACGTTCGGATTTATCCATAACGAACTCCCTTTGCCGAAATTTGGAAATTAAAGTGAAATACCACTCAATGTCCTACCTATTTTATCGACATTTTGTTGATATTCTTGAGTATTACCATTGATTCGGGATTTTTCCGCATCAAGATAGTACTGATATAGCTGTCGTAACAATCTTCTTAAATCTTCCTTATTGGCAAACAAATCTTCAGTCAAATCAGTCTCAGAAATCAGATCATCTGTAAGAAGATCTTTTATGCTCGCAGTTAATATGATCTTTGCCCCTTTAATAACAAAAAATCTCTGTGCTAACGGAATACTAGCAGATTCGGATTGAATAAACACCGTTCCCAAATATATTCCTTGATTTTTCGAAGGATAGAATACCATTTCAGATAAACTGACTTTCGAACCAACCTGACCCCACAAAGTAGAAAGCTGCGAAAAGACAGGATCCTGATTGAGAAACGATTCCGCTTGAAATCGTCCCGCTATTCCGTCTGTAGGAGGACTTTCAAACAAATGCAATACTTTTTCCCCCTGCTCATCCACAAAACCAAGCAGCCGAGCTGCAAAAATACTTTTCCCAAAATACGTATATGTATGCTGGTATGCTAATTTTTTCTCACTGTTAAGAAAAATATAACTTATTTCTTCTGATGTTTGCATTTTACGTGAAATTTCTCTTTTACTAATTCCCGAATAAAATCGAGAAGCATCTGTTTCATGATATTCGGCAAGTATTTTACTTTGAATTTCAAACAACACTTTAGGATATAAATATTTTTCCTTAGAAAATTCCAGACGCTTTTCAAACAATGAAGGATAAAATCTTCGAGCGGTTTTAGCGTAAGGATCCTGAGGTTCGGTTATTTCAAAAACTACATCCCCCGAATATGCCGATACATAAGCCTTTAATGGTGAACGAATCCAATTTGCGTTTCCCCAAGGTGTTTCTATTGATGCGGCTCCAATAACAGATTGAGAAGTATAATATCCATCAATCTCCCACCACAATTCTTGATTATGATACGTAAGCTTTGGAGTATCATAATGAAACATAGGAAGAATACTCTTAACAATATCACTAGGTCTTCTTTTCAAAATCAATGCTGTATCCGGTAAAAAATAACTTGTTAAGAAAAATCTCGAATCCCGATGAATTAACGTTAACAAAAACTTAATAAAAGAATTAACCTTTATACCTAAGACATTATCAAATTTTCTAACAGAAAGTTCTTTCCGTGAATATTTAAAATCAGGAATAGGCATAGAAGTATTCACAAAAACAAAATTACTATAGGAATCACTAAAGAAAATTTCCGGTTGAACCAAATTAAGGTTGGAAAAAGACGAATTTAATTCCAAATCCTTCAACACTAATACAGGATATCCTTCCTTATCGAATTCGCTTGCAGAACCAATAACTGCACCATATCCAAAAATATTTCTAAAATATTTGGCATCCCACAGTTCACTTTCAGCATTTTGAATTTCTCTTGGAGAAATAAAGTACGGGTTAAGAACATCATTATTATTTGACAATAAAATCGGAAATGCATTATTAATAGAAAAATAAGGAATAATTTCTTGATTATACCGAACAGCTTCAACAAAATGAGAGCTATCCTGCCAAAAATTATTGCTGATTGTTTCGATAAGATTGGATTCGGCGACAACAAAACTTCTGTCCTTTATTAATTCCTGTACACCAAAAGCTCGCCGCGTACTTTCTGCATGAATTCCTGCAAACTTCTCATCGAGCATGCCAGGATTGGATCTATATACAAAAAAATTCAAATACATCGGCCAAATAATATTTGCCGAAACCAGCACAATAGATAATCCCAATATAATAAAAAATCCTGCTTTGGAATTCCAATCAGCAAACATAAACGAAATCACAAAAATAATATAACAAAATATTAATGATGCCGCAAAAGGAACAATTTTACCGTAAATATCCATATAACCAAGATATGAATCAGCAGACATCCTGACAATCATATCAAGACGAAGAAACACAATTAATACAATAAAACATCCCAAAACATTGAGAAAACAAATTTTATCAACCCTTTTGGAAGAATCTTCAGCAGGATAAATCAATCTAAAGAAAAATAATACACTGAAATAACAAAAGAAAAAGAACACAGACCTTTTTATTAAAGGCAACCAAAACAAATGCAACGACATATCCATTCCGGTTAGAGGATCCTGTACCCCCGTTAAACCGCCTAATAAAGCAAAAACTGTATATTGAGAAATTTGAAGAAAAAATTCTAAGACCATACATATAATAACAATTGATAATGTCTTTAATTGAAGAAATCTACCGTTTTTGCGTTCTTCCTTAGAGGCCGAAACAATATGAAGCAGACTGAACGCCCCCATTATAATCCCAAAGATAGGAATAGTAAGCCGGCGGAATGTAAATAATTTCAGTGCTGTATATAATGTATTCTGAGTTTTAAGCCAAAATAAATTCAAAAATATATCCGCAGATAATACAGCAAATAATCCTAAAAAAACTACTACTAACAATGAAATAACAAGTATTTTCTGCAGAGCTTTCACAATTTACTCCTCAAATGATTTCAATTTAAAGATAACAATTGTTATTCCACATTGGAAATTTTCTTTTCAACAGGTTTCACTCCAATAAACAAATAAAGCATTTGTGCCATAGAATTACTAATACTACTGTTAAGAGGAATACAAATCAACTGTTCGCATTCATAAGATCTTTCGCCAGACATATCCATAAATACTTTATTTTGGAAAATCTGCGTTTTATCTGAAAGCATATCTTTTGTTTTTAGACGAGACAACACATCATTATCAAAAAAAGACGTTTGTTCCTCATTATTAATATTAAAATGTGCTACCGGAGAATCTTCAATAATAAAATATTGAATTTGTGTTCTTCCATAATTATCAATAAAAACATTTTTCTTTAAAAACATATCTCTGAAAGCACTATTATGATATACAATATACGCTTCATTATTTTCGGTATTGAATAATAAAATAGGAAACTGTGTATAATCAGCAATAATTTGAAATTTCTTTTTTTCTATTTGAGCAAGATTCGTTTTGGTTTGATCGTAATAGTCTATTTTTTGCAGAAATTCATTAAGCTTTTCCCCCAAATTTCCAAACTCGTCTTGAGCCGGAAATTTAAGTGCAGAAAGTCTAATCATATTATTGCGGGACAAATTATCTATTCTTCGAATAAGATCTTGGTATTTATTAATACCTCTGTTATATACAAAAACAACAATAATTATTCCCGTTACAACAGAACAAATAGACATAATAATCACAGAAACATAAAGATTGGTAAAAATAGTTTGAGCATAAGCAGGAGCATTATGCCATACAGGTTCGAGGATAACATCAATACTTGTAAGTATAAGAAAAAAAGCTATCATTACAACAATAGAAAATATACAATAAATCCTGATCACATTTGATAAAGAAAACATGAATTCTCCTGAAATAATATAGAAAATAAATACAACTTGAAGATTTTTTTAAATAAATGTATAATATATTCAGTATATAGTCTTCCGCTATTATAAATAAAATTACAAAAAAAATCCACCAAATTTCTTAATTAAATATAGAAAACATTTAGCTTTTTCAAGGAAAAAATATGAAAAACACCTTATTTGCTCAAATAAACGGCAAAAAAATTATCGGTGAAGACATAATAAGAGCAAAGAAAAGATTACTAACCGAAAATGAAGAAGTTCAATCTTTTGCATATACACCGAACGAAGATAACAATGGTTTATTGAATGCTGAAGCATTACAAAGTCTGATCAACACATATGGATTAATTGCACTTGCAAAATTTGAAGGATTGGAAGCTGACGAAGAAATTTCCCAAGCAATTTTTGAATTACGAAATCAATATGAAGATGAAGCCGAATGGGAATCTGTCCTCCATGATTTAAAAATTGACGACAGCAATTTGAGACAAGAAATTGCAAATGATTTAATAATTAAAATGTTAATTGAGTCTCGAATAGAATATTTCGAAAACATCAATGCAGAATCCATAGAAAAATTTTATGATGACAATGTTGAATTTATGAAACACCCACCTTCATATACTTTTATAGAATTGGAAGCACCATCTAAAGAATTATTGACGCAAGCTGCTGAAATTCTTTCGTTAACAGATTCATCGGAGATTTCTAAAGCTGCTGAAAAAAACAATCTTTCTGTTTCAATAAATACGGATATACCCAAACAACAGCTTCCTGAATCCCTTCAATCCGTATTAGAAGATTTGGAAAAATCAAAGGTTGGGTTTCTTCCTATGGAAGACGATTCTATTGTCTTAATAAAACTTTTGAAAAAAAGGGAAGAAGTTCCTATTTCGCTGGAAGAAGCATATGATGGACTGGAAGAATATCTCACTCATCAAAGAAATCAAAAAATATTGGATTCTCTTCTTGATGAAGTACTGGAAAAATGTGATATTCAGTATTTTAATACGAAACTTTTAAAAGAACTCAAATAAAATTAAATAAAATTAATAAACTTAAAAAAATAATATTTTAAAAGGATCATATAATGACACATTTAATAACTTTAGGAATATTTTTATTTTTTATTAGTGTAATATGTCTAAGTTTTTGTTTTTTAGTGTTGGTCACTCCAAATGCCTTTAAAGCGTTCAGAACACTAATAATTTCAAATATTACTATATCTTCAAGCGTATCACAACGTTCATTAACAAAATTGCTTTCAGAACTTTCGAGATGCCAAGATAGAGACAAACTTGAACACATCGTCAAAGAAATAAGACAAAAAGCAGAAATTATTTTACAAAATGTTTCCGAAAAAGAAAGAAGAAAAGCAAATTCTGTAATTTTATGGCTTGATAAATTTTCTATTGAGAGACATTTAAAAGATTTAAAATCATTAAGACTGGCAAGCCAAATACGTTATGATAATCTTAAGAAAGATTTTCGATTAATTATTAATTCAAAATCATCACATCACAAAAAAATCTAAATCCAATCCAAAAAAAAACTCCCATCTTAGTGGGAGTTTTTTTTTGCTCGGGGCGGGACTTGAACCCGCACACTCTAACGAGCGAGGGATTTTAAGTCCCTTGTGTCTACCAGTTTCACCACCCGAGCAGATAGGTGAGTTTTGTTTTATAAAAATAATACAAATAGGGGATAGTCAGAATCGAACTGACGAGTAGAGGATTTGCAATCCCCGGCCTTACCACTTGGCTATATCCCCGTATTTTGAAATTATAGCAGATTAAGAAAAATAAATCAATAGTTTTATGAAAAAATCATCTACAAAACTTCTTTTCCTATTTGAACATGTATTCTTTCCAAATAAGATCCTAAAATTGGTGTCATCTTAATAAAGTGAGGAGAATTAAAATGATCTTCCACTGCGTCTTGATTTTTCCAAGATCCTAATAATTTATACTGATAAGGTTCTTCCATTATTTTAAGAACTTGAAACGAAATATTTCCGGGTTCTTTCTTTATATCTTGAATAAAATGTTCAAACTCCTGAAGATACTTTTCTTCAAATTCAGGAATAAGAGTTACGGATATAACCGCATAAACAATATTTTGCTCTTCCATAATGAGTCCTTATTTAATACAAATTTTTATCAAACAAATCCGGATTATCAGTAAAAACACCGTCTACTCCATTTTGAAGAAGAAACATTCCCTGTTTTGGATCGTTTAGAGTATAAACATAAACTTCTTTTCCCTGTTTTTTTATATACTCAACCAAAGAGAAATCCAAATTCTTTTGTGATAAATGAACAGCTTGAGGATTTAATTCTGAGAGAACTTCTTGAATTTGAAGAAGAGAAGGCTCTGAAAACAAGACACCAAAACGCATTTGAGGATAAAAACGGCAAAGACGGCGTAGCATAGGAATTTCAAAACTGGAAAAAAAGACATTCTCTTGAAGATTTGCTTGAAGTACTGCATTAACAGTTTGATCTACGATTTCATCCCAAAGAAATTCATTTTTACCTTCTTCACCTTTGAATTCAAGATTAAGAGTAAGATTATGATATTGAGCTAAGTCAAGAAGACTCTGCAACAAGCAAATTTTTGTACCGGCAAATATGTTATCTTTCCATTTTCCGGTATCGATACGCTGTAAATCATCTTTCGCTAATTCGGAAATAATCCCTGAAAAATCAGAACAGCGATCCGTACAATAATCGTGAAACAACACAAGAGTATAATCTTTTAAAGCGGTGACATCGGTTTCTATACATTTAACACCCAGTTCTACTGCTTTTTCGAATGCAAGCATAGTATTTTCAGGATATTTATCTGACCATCCTCTATGTGCAATAACAGGTCTCAAATACATTGATTCTCCTTTGAACTGTTTGCTTAGTAATTATATAACACCATATAATATTATAATACTATAAAAAAAATAAATCCAGTTCCATTTGACAGATTTTAGACAAACTGTTAAAATATTTTAATATAATTATATTTAAAATATAATTATTATTAATAGGGAGAAATACTAAATATGATTGTATTTTCAATTTTGCTGGTTATAGGATTAATTTTTTTAATTCAATCCGTACGTATTGTTCAACAGGGGCAGACTCTTCTTATAGAGAGATTAGGAAAATTCCATAGAAAAATGGAAGCTGGACTAAATTTTCTGATACCGTTTTTAGACATACCAAGAAATGTCAGATGGAGATTTCCTGTTAAAAGAGGAACAGGTTATGTGTATGTTGAGCGATTTTCACCTTTAATAGATTTAAGAGAAACCGTATATGATTTTCCGGCGCAGTCTGTTATTACTAAAGACAACGTAGGAATCGAAATCAATGCAGTCATCTATTACCAAATTATGGATGCAGCCAAATCTGTTTATGAAATTGCTGATCTTCCTCAAGCTATTGAAAAAATTACCCAAACAACATTAAGAAATTTAATTGGCGAATTAGAGCTTGATCAGACATTATCTTCAAGAGATTTGATTAATACCAAACTGCAAGCTATTCTAGACGAAGCAACCGACAAATGGGGAGTCAAAGTCAATAGAGTTGAACTCCAAGATATTTCACCACCTAAAGATATTCAGGTTGCAATGGAAAAACAAATGCGTGCCGAACGGGAAAAACGAGAAATGATTCTTCGAGCCGAAGGTGAAAAACAAGCGGCTATTCTTTTTGCAGAGGGAGAAAAACAGGCAAGAATTACCGAAGCACAAGGATTTAAAGAATCAGAAATCTTAAAAGCTCAAGGATTCGCTGAAGCAAGAGAACGAATTGCTCAAGCTGAAGCAGAAAGTATTCGTTTTATTTCAGAAAGAATTGGTTCTAAAGATCCTTCAAAATATTTAATTGCTTTAAAATATATCGATACTTTAAAAGATCTTGGTTCATCCGGAAATAAAACTATTATGATCCCTTATGAAGCTTCCGCAATGATGGGATCTCTTCAAAGCTTGAAAGAAATCTTCAATTCTAAAGATACTCAATAATGATAACACCCCTATATTAATAGGGGTGTTTTTTCAAAACATAATAAAAATATAAAAAATTCCGATAATCTAAAGAGAGAGGAATTTTTTATATGAAATCAAACGATTTGTTAATCAAAAGTATATTTACATATCTGTTTATTTTAATAACTCTAATTGCAGCACTCCAAATACCTGTGTACAGTGTACTTTCAAACCCTGTTTTTTATGAAGATATGAGAAAAAACTTTTCTTTGAAAAAAAATAATTTAACTCTGTCAGCTCCATCCAATATAACAATATCAAATTTTCCTTCACACTATCAAATCAGTATTTCCAATCAGAATTCGCATTCTGATATTTTGGATTTGTTCATTGGATTCGACGAAAATTTAAAAGCTGATAATTACAGTATTATCAATATGAACTATGAAACAAATTTTGTTAATAAAATCCTTGGTGCATCATCAGGCAAATTTATTTCAAAAAACAGCTCTATTGTTCTTTCTCCAAATAAAAATTCATCATTAAACAATCAAACAATTAATATTAATAATGTGACCATAGAATTCTACCTTTATCCTTACAATATGGGAGAAGGTATTCAGACAGTTGTTTCGTATACATCTTCAATAAACAAAGATACCCAGCAAAAATTCACTGTTACTATAGAAAACGGAATTCTCAATTATCAATTTTACAACTTTTTTCAAGACAAAACCGGTCAATTTTACAACTTTTCTTTAACAGAAAGAAAACCTTTAGAAACTAGAGTATGGGAAAAACATTCTTTAATACTCAACAGTTTATCATCAAGTATTAGTATCTATAGAAACGATGAAGAAAATTGTGTTCTTGAAATTCCTCGGTATAACAGCTCTCAGCAAATAATTTGGAACCAAGAAAATTCAGGTGTCGATTTTCCTATTCTTAGGATAGGAGACAACGGATTATTTTCATTAGACGAATTTTCGATTTACAAGGGTATAAAAACAAAGAATAGATATTTATATTCTCAAACTACGAATTCATTGGAAAGCGAAGTATTTTTATTTTCAAGTAATATTTCGTTCATTGAAAAAATTAATGTTGATATTTCTCACCCGTTTAATTCGCATTATCGAATTGCTTATAGAACGTCTTCGAACCACTTTCTTCCGACAACAAGCTCTAAAAAGAAACCTTGGATCTTTTTTGACCCTAAAAAAAACAGCTTTCCGCCTTCAGCTTCAACAGGAAGATATATGCAGTGGAAAATTGAATATTACCAACCGGAATATCAGAAATCAAATTCCTTTTCTATTAACGATATTGTATTGGAATATAGAGAAACTCCTACTCCTTCAACACCTGTTATCGAATATGTAAAACCAGGCAGTGAATGCATTGAAATTTTTTGGTCCGCAGTTCCGGATTCAAATATTCAAAGCTATGAAATTTACTATGGCTATCTTCCTGAAAATTATTTTGGCACTGCAAATATTTCGCCCAATTCGCCAATCAGTCTCACCGTTTCACAGGAAAACACAAAATTATCTTACAAAATACAAGGCTTAAAAAACGAACAAAACTATTTTATATCATTAAGAAGTAAAAATATTTATGGAGCATACAGCGGTTATTCTCAGGAAATAAAGGTTGTCACTTCATCAATTAACAATTCTTTAGGATTCAGTATTGAAGAATAAAAATTCATACGATGATTTTTAAAATATCCAAAAAGGATTAAATTATGAAAAAGATGTTTTTCGCAACAAGTTTCTTTGATATTCTGCAAGTACAAAATATCATTATTGAATTGGAAATGACCAAAGAAGAATTAATATTGATTTTATGGGATCAAGCTGAAAAAAATCTTCCTGCTATTCAAGCTGAAATCGAACAGGACATGTTTTCTTGCATAGAATGTATTACCGTACCGGTTTGGCCAAACTTCGGCAGAAAAGCTTGGAAAAGTCTTTTGGTACATTACCGTAGCTTATCTGTTTTGATTACAGAACATATGCCGGATGAAATTTTCATACCTGATGCTGAAAGTGGATTTCAATTAGTTCAAACCATTTGCAGCAAATATAATATCAAACTTTCTTTATATGAAACAGGATTAAAAATTTATCGTTATATTAACGATTTCGATCCAAATAAGAGAACATTTTTGTATCGATTAAAAAAAACCATTTGGCTGTTTGGTAATTTGATAAAAAAACTCATTGTACGTTCAACACATAGACAAAATCAAACAAATGAACATATTATTAAACCATTTTGTATTACATTGTTTTATCAAATTATTCCGGAAATAGGAAGGTTTTTTTTAAATAAAAATTTACGATCTCTTTTTTCTCGTATAGAAAATGTGCATCAATTTCTATGCACCAATCCAACTCTTGTAAAAAAATTATTCAAAGCAGAAATTATTACTGAGATTTCATTAAATCATCTAATATCAAATACTCAACAAATGAAAATTTATGCCGCTCCGGAATTTTGGGAAATTAATCCTAACCATCTGTTTTTCTTCGATCAAAACTATACTATTTTAGGAGTCACACCGCAACAGCATGCATTATTAGTAATAAAATGCCTACAATCTTTAGGACGTATTTTTAATATCACAATAAAACCACACATTTCCAACACGGATCAAATGGTAGAAATATACAAACAAATTATTGAGAAAAAAAAATATAATATTCAAATCATTGCATCAGAAGCTGCTCCGGAATCAATTATATCCGTAAAAAAAATCCGAAAAATGGCATCACTTGCAGGAAGATCGTTTGTATACACAAAAATAGCAAATCCGGAAACAAGAAGTACATGTCTGTACAAATTATACGAAGAAAAAGCAAAAGCACTTAATCTTGATAAATCCGTACTGGAAAAAATTTATCAACACCACCACTTATTTGAAGCATTTTCAAATTATTCGGATAAAAATTTGTCATACATTGATATAGAGAATCTAAAAGAACCATTCTTTGACTTTAATACAGAATAAAATAATAAATAAAATCTTGCTTTTTTAGATTATTTGTATTAATATGATATAGTTTTTTCTTATTATAGGGGGAAGAAGTATTGATACCTAATAATGTAGTAGAAGACATTCTCAGAAGAGTATCGATTGCTGATATCATTTCCCAAAGAATTCCCTTGAAAAAATCAGGAAACAACTACACTGGGTTCTGCCCTTTCCACAATGACAGAAAAACCCCTTCATTCTCGGTCAGCGATCAAAAAGGGCTTTATCATTGTTTTTCATGTGGTGCTGGTGGTAATGCAATTACTTTCCTAAAAGAATATGAAAAACTTGATTTTATTCAAGCCCTAAAAGAATTAAGCAAATCAGCAGGAATTGATTTAGAGCCATATCTTTCTGACAATAATTCGGAACAATCGGATCTAAGAAGCCGATTAAAAATCATCCACGATCATGCACAGAAATTTTTTATACACAATCTCCATCAATATGGAAATCCTAACACTAAAATAGCTGTTGCAACAATAAAAAGCAGAAAATTAGACAAACATACAATACAGCGATTCGGCATAGGTTATGGAAGTAATTTGGTAAATGGACTCTTTACACACCTCAAAAACGAAGGATTTACTAAAGAAGAAATTATTGCTTCAGGATTATGCGGGCAAACAGAACAAGGAAAAATTTACGACCGTTTCAGAAATCGCATTACATTTCCGATATACGATCAAGACAATATAATTGTAGGATTTGGCGGAAGAGCACTGAATAAAAATACACCTGCAAAATATATCAATAGTCCGGAAACACCTTTATTTAAAAAGAAGAATTTACTTTACGGCTGGAATTTGGCAAAAGATCAAGTATTAGAAAAAGGTATTTTGATATTAGTAGAAGGATATTTGGATGTTATCAGATTGTTTCAAGCAGGTTTTGCTTACACAGCGGCACCGTTGGGAACGGGACTTTCAGAAGATAGAATTCATTTTCTAAAAAACAAAACAGACACGTTATTTCTATGCTTTGATGGAGACGAAGCAGGGAAAAAATCCGCATACCGTTCTGCAGGTTTAGCAGCCAAAATTGGAGTACCGGTAAAAATTATCTGCCTACCAGATCAGGAAGATCCTGACACATTTCTCTTGAAATACGGACCGGATACATTTAGTGACTTAATTGACAACAGTATTTCAGCTGAAGAATTTGTGATAGACTCAACCAAAAAATTTCTTCCCGATACAAAAAAGTTTATGCAGTCTTGCTTTGAATATGCAGTACATTTAGAAGGAAATATACCTTCCGTTTCGCTTTCAATAGAAACAGAAAAGTTTCTAAAAAAATTATCTGAAGAAGCTGGAATATCATTTTCTTCAATTGAGTTGGAATTTTCAAGATTTAAAGAACTTTACTTTCGATACTGGAATCCTGAAAAAGAATACTATGATGATACAATCATTGAAGAAACCAAACAACTGGAACTCCATAAAGAAGCAAAAGAAATATTATCAACATTGATTTTATTTCCCCAATTTGCAGATCAAATTGCAACAATAATAACTCCTGAAGATTTTCCTTCAGAAGCGATGCAGAATTTTTACCGAGAGATCCTTATGCATCCAGAAAGAAGTTCTGATGAATGGATTATGATTGCTGGAAGCAGTCCGGAGATTCATATTGGAAGTGACTTTGTGACTATTCCCGAAATCAGAACAATAAAAAATTATGCCGTTCGTCTTAAGATAAAAGCATTAAAACAAAAAAAAGACGACATCAGCAGACAAATATTATTATTAGAAAAAGAAAACAAATTCTCTCAAGAGTTGAACAATCAAATTTTAGAAATTCAAATGAGAATGATTGATCTGAAAAAAGAATTTTATTTTTTATAAAAATAATACTTTTTGATATAAAAATACTCTTAATAACTATACTCATTCGAAGAAATGGGTTATCATTGAAAAAAATAAAAATTATATAAGAAATAATGTTGTAAAAAAATCGCTTCTCCAAACTTATTCTACAACAAATTTAACAGCATAAAAACAGGAGTTTTCATGCAAGAAGAAATGTTAGAATTCCCTGAGGTTATGACGCTTATCAAATCGGCTCAAAAAAAGGGATCTATTTCCTACGAAGAAATTTTAGAAAAATTACCGGAACATATCATCGCAAATCCGGATAAAATAGAATGTGTTATCCAAATTCTAGAAGGAAGTAGCGTGACAATTATTGAAAATTTCGAGCCAATCGAAAAAGAAATGGATGATATATTTATTGAAAATATATTGATCGAAAGTGATGACGAACAAAACGATAATCCTTTAAGAATTTATTTGAAGAAAATTGGTAGAATCAATCTGCTTTCATATGCCGAAGAAGTTGAAATTGCTGCACGTATCGAGCAAGGACAAAAACAAATTGATGAAATTGTGTTTGAAAGCGGATTTTTAATTTCGGAAATTCATACTGTTTTGCAGGAAGTTCTTAAAGAAGAAGGCAAATTATACCACTTTTTTAATTTGCCTAAAATATACAATATCAATCCTAAAGAACGGAAAGAAAAAAACAAGCTTGTTAAACAAATATCTATGATGCTGAACGAGTTTCTTGATCAATGTGAAATTCTTTCAGAAAAACTGGATATTAATTCTTCTAATGAAGATGTAGAAGCTGTCCGTAAACAAATTCGAGAAGCCCGAAAAGAATTTATCACACGTTTTGATGATATTGACCTCAACCATCGTTTAAAAGAAAACGCAACAGAAAACTTAATTAAGTTATCTAAAGAAATTGAAGATATCTTAAAGTATTTACAAAAAACTGAAGAAATTAACGAAATGGATATTGAAACTTTATTTCAAAAAAGTCAAAATTATCCTGAAGATGAACAAATTGAAATGTTATGCAGTACTATAAGAAAAAAACAAGAAAAACTTTCACAGATTGAAGATATTTTCAAAGCCAATGCTAAAGAAATTTTATCTTGGTCCAACCAAATTTTAAATACCAGATACATTATTGAAGAACATAAAAAAGAACTGGTACAAGCAAATTTAAGATTAGTTATTAGTATTGGTAAACGATACATGCATAGAGGAGTTCACTTATTTGATTTGATTCAAGAAGGAAATATCGGATTAATTAGAGCAGTAGATAAATTTGAATACAAAAAAGGATACAAATTTTCTACATATGCGACTTGGTGGATTAGACAATCAATTACCAGAGCAATTTCCGAACAATCACGAACCATCCGCATTCCTATACATATGATAGAACAAATCAATAAGGTTAAAAAATTAGAAAACGTTATGACTCAAGAATTAGGTCGTGTTCCTTCAACAGAAGAGTTAGGAAAAGAATTAGGCTGGTCTGTCATGCGGGTACGGCAAATTAAAAGTGTTGCCAATGATCCTGTGTCATTAGAAACGCCCGTTGGAAGAGATGAAGATTCTTCATTAGGAGATTTCATTGAGGATAAAAAAATAACTTCTCCGGTAAGCGTAACAATGTCCAATATGTTGAGAGAAAAATTAAAAGAAATTATCAATTTTCTTCCCTTGAGAGAACAAAGAGTTTTAAAAATGCGTTTTGGATTGGAAGACGGATATATTCATACGTTAGAAGAAGTGGGATATTTATTTCAAGTGACAAGAGAGCGGATACGGCAGATAGAAAGTAAAGCCCTTCGAAAATTACAAAATCCTGTAAGAATCAAAGAATTCTTAGATTTTATTGACTAATTTTAAAAATAACAAAATAATAGTGATGTGATTGCACCAAAACTAATAAACAAGCAA
Organism: Brevinemataceae bacterium; assembly: GCA_051647535.1. GTDB lineage: Bacteria > Spirochaetota > Brevinematia > Brevinematales > Brevinemataceae > Brevinema_A. The sequence continues at coordinate 274,539 of JBOFEA010000004.1, read as the reverse complement.
AAGAGTAATTTATTGTAATGTTCAAAGGTACGAAATTGTCTTCCCGATCACGTATTTTCGAAATTGATACTAATAGAAATCTAATTTCATATGAAATAAAACAAATATGCGGATATTTAGATGAAATAAATATCAACTAATAAAGTGATTTACCGATCTAATGAAGCAGACAGAAATCCTTATAATTTTGCGATATTTGCAACTTGAAGGAGGAAGGTCAAAATTATCCTGGAATTTCGGTAGGATCCATTGAATTTTTCAAAAAGATAATGTCAAAAGAAAATATTGACACTAAACAGACAAAGACATTAAAGTATTCATCCGTATATACAGTTCTGATCAATTATACCTTACAAAAAAACACCTTCTTTAGGGAAGGTGTTTTTTATATAATAAAAATTATTCGTCTCTTTTAAGGATTTCAATGAACGCTTCTTGAGGAATATTGACATTACCAATCATTTTCATTTTTTTCTTTCCTTCTTTTTGCTTTTCTAACAATTTCCGCTTACGTGAAATATCACCACCATAACATTTTGCGGTTACGTCTTTACGAAGAGCTGAGATTGTTTCTCTGGCAACAATAGTGGAACCAATAGCGGCTTGAAGAGCAATTTGAAACATATGTCTTGGAATTAATTCACGAAGCTTTTTTACTATTGCAATTCCCCGACGACGAACATCTTCTGCAAAAATCATTTGTGCTAAAGCGTCTACAGGTTGACCACCAACCAAAATATCCATTCTCACAACTTTACTTTGACGAAATTCTAAAAATGTATAATCAAAGGAAGCATATCCTCGAGAATAGCTTTTGAGCTTATCAAAAAAGTCATAAATTATTTCAGCTAAGGGAAGTTCGCAATCAATTTGAATTCTCTTAGAATCGATATAATTTAAATTATTTTGAATACCCCTTCGTTCTTGAATAAGGTTAAGAAGAGTTCCCATATATTCATTAGGTGTAATAATAACGGCTTTAACAAAAGGTTCTTCAACTAATTTGATTTGAGAAGGATCGGGAAATTCCGTAGCATTTTCAATAAGAAATTGCTCACCTTTATTTAAAGTAATTCTATATTCAACAGAAGGAACAGTAGAAATAACAAACAAATCATGTTCCTTTTCCAAACGTTCACGAATAATTTCCAAATGCAGAAGCCCTAAAAATCCACACTTAAATCCCATACCTAAAGCACCGGAATTCCATTTTTCAAATTTTAAAGCAGCATCGGTAAGTTTTAATTTTTGGAGAGCGTGTTCAAGATCAACAAAGTCTTCACCATCACCGGGAAACATACCAGCAAATACAAAAGCTTGAGGTTCTTTATACCCTTCTAAAATTTCTACACAAGGATTATCTACTGTTGTAATGGTATCACCTATTTTAATATCAGCCAAACTTTTAATTTGAGCGGTAATATATCCAACATCACCGGCTCTTAATTCGGGCTTGGAATTAAAGGCGATCTGCATCAATCCAATTTCATCTGCTGTATACTTGGAGTTTGTATGCATAAACAAAATATCTTGTCCACGTTTTAAAGTTCCTTGCATAATTCTCACTTTGACAATCACACCACGATACATATCATAATAAGCATCATAAACCAAAGCCTGAAGCGGTAAAGATGCATCTCCTTTGGGATGAGGAATTCTCTCTACAATAGCTTCAAAAAGATCTGTCATTCCCTCACCGGTTTTTGCTGAAACCATTAATGCTTCCGAAGCATCCAATCCCAAATCTTTCTCAATTTGTTCTAAGATTTCTGCAACACGGGCATTTGGAAGATCAATTTTATTAAGAACCGGAATAATTTCAAGATTATGTTCCACAGCTTGGTAAAAAGTTGAAAGAGTTTGAGCTTGTATTCCTTGAGTTGCATCAACAAGAAGAAGGGCACCTTCACAGGCAGCCAAACTTCGGGAAACTTCATAAGAAAAATCCACATGACCCGGGGTATCAATAAGATTTAATTGATATTCCAAACCATTTTTTGATTTATAGGGAGCAGAAACGGTTTGTGCTTTTACAGTAATGCCGTGCTCTTTTTCAACTTCCATAGAATCAAGAACTTGAGAACCGGATTTACCAGGATCCATCAACCCTGTTAATTCCAAAATTCTGTCAGCTAATGTAGATTTTCCATGATCAATATGAGCAATAATACAAAAATTTCTAAGAGTGGATTTATAAGACATTGAGTAATGCTCTCCTATAGTTATAACTTCAAAAAAATACAAAGGCAAATAAAATTATAAAATTATATAAAAATTTTGTCAAGAAAATAGAATAGAATAGAATTAGGGAGATACTTGATTATTAATCTAAAATATAATATAATAAGGTGACATAGGTGACAAAAATACATTGGTATTGGTTTAAAATTAATAACTTAAGTTTATAAAAATTTCAAATAATTAGAATTTTTAAAAAAAATTTATTTGAGGAGTAAAAAATGAAAAATTTTCATTCTTTATCCATTTTAGGAGTTGTGTTTGCATTAGCAAGTTGTTCAGCGCTACAAACACAAAATTTTGAAGAAGTTGGTGGAGCTGAAGGAAGTGCACGTGTTATGGAAAAAACATTTCCTGAAAATTTAGAAGGTAAAACACTCTTTTCAACTACAGCAAACGGAGGAATTATTGGTTTCTTTACAGTTGATCCATATACAGGTATTTTCTATAGTATTTATGATACAGATAAAGAAACTCCTAGGTATATCCCTGTAAATCTTATGTCTTCAACACAAGCTCTATACAAAAAAGTTTGTAGTGATGGTTTTACTGTATATTACGGCTTTACCATTACTGAAGAAAAATTGGTAGGAGCAGGATTTGACACTACTTATACAGATAGCAAAGGGTTTTTCATTAACGATTCTAGAAATGTTAATTTTTCTAAAACTTGTCCAACCACTACTATGTATTATACAAACTTATAATATTTTGAATAATCAATCAAAATATTCCTAAAAAACATCCTCTTTTAGAGGATGTTTTTTTATTGTAAATAGTTTCTCAATACTTCTAAAAAATTATGAGAAGGTGTCATACAAACATATTCTATCCCAACATTCGTTGCACCATATTTATCATAAAATTCATGATCGCCAACAAACACTGCTTCATTTGGAGCAATTTCCAAATGATCCAAAATACGATGAAAAATCATTTCTTTAGGTTTCATAAATCCGAATTCATCAGAAAAAACCATATCATCAAATAAGTCATAAATACCATACTCCACCATCAAAAATCTTAAAGCAACACCAGGTGTAGAAGCTGTATTTGAAATAAGAGCTAATTTGTATCCTGATTCCTTTAATTCAAGCAACCCTTCTTTTACATAAGGAAGAAGAATAGGAGGAACTTGAATACTTGAAAAAGCCCAAATATCATAAATCTTTTTTAATTCTATAACACTTGAAAGATTTAACTTGTTAGCAAAATATTTCACTTGATCAAAAATACTTACACTAAAATACCTGCTTTGATTTTCTTTCATAAATTCTTGAGAATAGGCGTAAGCATCAATAACATCTTTAAACCTTATAGGATAATTCAATTTCTCACATAAAGACAAAACAGCATCCAAACGATACTGTTGTCTTTTTTCAAAAAACTCATCAAAGATTAAAGTATTATATAAATCAAAAATAAATAAGGATTTCGTCATAATACAAGTCCTAATAATAAAATTTTAATTCCTTAAGCTTTCAAAAATTAATTCCTGCCATTCTCTTGCTTTCAAAGAAAACGAACTCAAAGGAAAATCTTCTGTCAACTGTCTGAAATATTTGGAAGCATCTTCATAACTTTCGGTTTCAAAAGAAATTTTTCCAAGATTAAATAATGCTTCAGGATCAAGAGATTTATCATCATTTCCAAGAGTTTCAAGAAGAATATGTTTTGCTTTTTGAACATTTTTGTTTTGATGATAAAGAGCAGACAAATTAATCTTAGCCTGATCACCTTCTTTTGTATTAGGAAACAATTTGATAATATTATAATAATACCGTTCCGCACTGTCAAAATATCCACGGGTAGATAATAATTGAGCATAAACAAAACTTTCCTCAATAAATTTACTTTTTGCATAAGAATAGTTTTTAGAAGCAGGATACTGTTCCAAGAAACTCATTAAGAAATTAATAGTTTCAGGTTTCATTTGCTGGGCATAGTACAAATCAGCCCGACCTAATACCCCGTCTTCACCAATTACATTATTGAAATAAGTAAGAGCAGCTTGATAATCACCTTTATGCATTAATAAATAACCCAGATAAAATGCCAGTTTGGATTTTGTAGGTTCGGAAGCTCGGAAGAACGCCTGCTCTAAAAATGACTGTATATAAGAATCATATTGTTTTCTTTCACGAGCAACTTCTCCCATCAACAATACAGCTTCAGAATACTCTTGATTGTTCAGATTTGTTTCAGAAAGAATTTTTTGGATATAAGTTAAGGCACCGGTATAATCACCTTTATCATTCATAATTTTAGCACCAATAAGAAGAACTCGGCTTTTAAATCGGCTGTCAGGAAAATCAGCCAAAAAATCAACAATCAAACGCGAAGCCAGTAATGTATCTCCTAATTGATATGCAACAAAAATCTTCTCTGCTGTTTTCGCTGATTTATCGTTTGTTTGATAAGAATCTGACGCAGAAAGCTGAGAAATTCCGGAGTCAACTTTAGAAATAGAAGAAGATTGGAAATAAGATTCTTTTTTAGTTTTTTGAAAATTTTTATAAAGAGACATAATTTCCGGATAGAAAAACATATACAAGAAAGCAAAACTTGCAACAAAAATAATAATTAAACACAAACGAGACAACAAACGAAAGAATATCATATCCGGTTTAGAAATCCCCGAATCATATCTTCTCATAATTCCTCCTAGGGAATAGTCATCTTTTTTCAATGATAGAACGATTTAGTATTTTTTCAGCAGACCGTTCCAGCCAATAATCGGATTCCGGAATACTCATCTGATATGCCGTAATAAAGACGGAAAATGCCTCTCGATAAGCTTTCAATTCATAATAAATTCTGCCGAGCATCATCAGATTATTTGCAGATTCTTTAGGAACAAAGCTTAACAAATACAGAGCTTCATTAAATTTCTTAGAAGAAAGAGCTTTTTGAGCTTCATTTAAAGCAACTGTAGGTGAAGGCCGCATCCACTTACTGCTGATTTGATTATAATCTTCTCCCAAAATTTCTACAGTTTGTTGGAACCAGAAATCTTGTTTATTCAACCATAGATTTTTATTTTCACTCAGCCAGCGTTCTTTATCCGCCATCCAAATTTCTTTAGGAATATCGTTAATTGTAGGAATAACTTCTGTAGGAATATCTTGATAGCGGGATTTTAATTTTTCTAATCGTTCTTCAGGAGTACAAGATTCAGGCATTTGAAAAACAGGAAAATTATTATTGTCTGAATCAAAATATACCTTTTCGTAATTTAAGTTGGATTTACGAGAATTAATATTCTCGGATGGTGGGTTGGCAACCGATCCTAAAATTAATGTTTCATTAATATTATTAGGATCCAAGTTGAATACTTTATATGAAATCCCATTCGCTATAGAAGATAATTTTGTTGTTTTTAAAGCTTTTGAGTGAATTTTTTTGATATCTTCCAAAAACTTTTTTTCTCTTTGGGATCTTCTTTTTTCTATACCGTTTCCCATACCCCTGAGCTGAAAATTTGCTATAGCGAGTTTGTCCTTAGCTTTGAAATAATTATCCAAACAATTTTTAAATTGTGATTCGGACAACTTATCCGATACAAGAAGCCTTCTCTCTAATTGTTTAAATTCAGACAAAGGTTTTTTAATTTGATCAAACTTAGTTTTTACTTCTTTATAATCTTTCCATTCGTCTTCCAAAAACTTTTTTTCTAATTCGCTTTGATCTTTTAAGATTTTATTTTTATCTTCAAGAAGAATCTTCGAAGCAAAATCCATAGTGTCGCTTTCCAAATTTAATTTTTGGAATTTTGCAGAATTTTCTTGCAAATAAAGTTGATCAGATGTTCTACTAGTATTATTTAACTGTGAAAGATTTGAAATTTCTTGATCTGTTAAGGGTTCCAGATTTTGTTTTAATGGATCTTCCAACACTTCCGATGCTAATCTCTGATTAGTACGGTAAAGAGGCATAATTTGCAAATTTGATAACGTTTGACGCACAGCTTCTTCAACATCTTCTTCAGAAAGAACTTCGGATTTAAACACAGGAGATTTTTCTTTTATCTTGATATACTCAACTTTAGGTGTTATATCAAACGGAGGAGAATTTTTCACTAATACAGCAGGCTGTGTAAATAAATTTATTCCCAAATCCCATTGTTTGGAATCTAAGCTTACAACAGCATAATAATAAGGTGTTTCAAACGAAATATTTCTGTCTTCAAAGAAAAACTGATTCGTGACCCGAGCATATTCGGGAAGACCTTCAGGGCTTCCAAACTGACATATAGGATACTTGCTTCTATAAATAATAAAAACATATTCAGATAAATCTTTAGGATAAACAGACCAAGATAATCTAAATACATCTTCAAATGATTTTAAATTTAACGAAGTGACTAAATAACCATCATAAGGAAAACTAATAGTTTGAGGATTTATTCTCTTATTAAAACGAGAAGACTTAATTTGAAATGTGACAGGCTGTATTGTAATATTAAGATTAGGAATCAATACGTTATTTTGAACAAAAGGATCATATCCCTGCAATCCGCGAGCCGTATCATCTATTGAAACACTATCTTCAAAAATTACTGCAAAGTAATATTTGCCACCTTGCGGGAGAGGAATTTGCTGCTCATAATTAAATAACGAACCGGTAATCGTTCCAGTTAAATTAGTCGAAATAGCACGTTTAGAAGTTCTAAGAACAAATTTATCTTTAATAACTTGATTAGTGTTATAATAAATAGAAAAAGTACCGGAAGGTTTATTTGATTTCCATTGAAGAACAACTGCATTTGATTGAATTTCTTTTACGGCAATTGACGTAATCAAATTTGAAATACTGGATTGAGAATATGCAGAAAGAGGAAGAGATAGCATACAAAATATCAATAATTTTATACTTTTCATTGCAATAAACCCTGAAATTTAATTTCAAACAAAAACTCTACTATTTTTATTTGATAAAAGCACATTACCATAAGCTTATAATTATAATTCGGTTTACAACATTGAAAAACTTGAATACTTAGAAAATAATAAAATTGTGCGTTTTTTGAACTATTTTTAAACCTAAAATTCGCACAAAGACACAACAATCAAAAAATTTTCAAAAATTCGCACAAAAAATACAAATAAAGCACATAAACAACGAAAGACCTTTCAACTTATAACAGAAAAAAAAGTCTTTCTAATCATTCCTAGACCAATATATATACTCGAAAAACAAATAAAAAGATTCTTACCTACATACTAATACTAATATTATTTAATATTTTATTTAAATTTAGTATTTATAATATAGAACATATCATTTGTGTTTTATCTGCAATAAAATATTGTTTCAGATAAAAATTATTTAATATATACCTTGTATATTTATATCATAAATGTACATATTTTGAATAAAGAACGTCAAATAATTTTATTAAATATTCAAATTAAAATTCTAAAGATAAAACTTGACGAAAAGGTTTTTATTTATCATAATAGTAATAAGATACTATTAAGGAATTACTATGGAGTTTGTTGTTTATAGTCTGGTTTGTTTTCCTGTTTTTCTCTTGATTTATGTATATTTGGTCTGTATTCTTCAATTTTCCAAACTAAGCAGATCCATTTATAACAACTATGTCTTTCTAATTACTCTAAAAACGGATTGGAAAAATACGTTTTTGGAAGATCTTGCTGAAGGAACACGGAATTATTTTCATGTTCCTTTTATAAGTATTTGTAAGTTAAAAGATATTAATACTGCAAGAATGATTATCTCTTCAGGAGATAGTGAATTTGGTTATTTAATAGATTCTGTTGAAAAAGATGACTATCATTTAAATAAGAGGAAAAAATTTGGCTTTCCTTTTGTGTATAAAACAGAAGAATCTTTAATACATAGAAATCAAAAAAATGAAAATCTTCTAAAATCATTTCGATTAAATCATTCTTTTATGATTCCTATTTTTTTCGCGGATAGAAAAGAAGAAGGATTTATAAGTCTCTATTTTAATAATAAATTTTCCTGTTTACTTGCGTATTTTAAGTATATTTGTATAAATACGAAGTTTTCGCATTTTTATGCGAGTATTTTCAGAAATTTTTGTATGTCTTTTGAAAGTTCTGCTGAACTGTTGTTAGATGAAATAGAAGATTATGCGGCTGTATCACTTGATGAAAAAGGAAAAATAGTTTCTTGGAACAAAGGTGCCAGGAATTTATTTGGTTACAGAAGTGTAGAGATTGTTGGACAAAATTTTTCTGTTTTGTTTGATGAGGGAGAAGAAGAGTCATTCAAAAAATCATTAGAAATTCTTAAAATTAAAAAAGATGTCAAATATTTTTCAGTATTAAAAGATAGAATGAATATTCCTATCAAAATTGAATTAAAAATAAAAACAATGTTTAGTGTTACGGGAGAGCTTGCGGGATATAGTGTTTTTGTTAAAGATATCACAAAAGAAGAGATTTTCAAAGATAATATACAGCAATACAGTTTTATTAATTACACTATTTTGGAAAACAGCCAAGACGGTATCTTAATCTTAGATTCAAATGATAAAATAATTTTTTATAATCATCGTTTGAGAGTGATATTAGATAATTCTATGAATTTATTCGGGGTACCGGGAAAGAAGATTTTTCCTCGTAGGTTTGGAGAAGAGTTTGAAAAAGCGATTAATCAATTTAAAAAAACTAACTTGGAATTTTTAGATATAGATTATTGTTTTGAGAGAAAGTATTATAATATTAGATTTTTCAGAGTTCATAAAAATTCTAATAATGATTACGGTGGAGTAATAGTATTTTTCATTGATGAAAGTATAAGAATTTTAACAATGATAGAATTGGAAGAAAAAAAAGAAGCTCTTGAAAACATTAATAAAAATCTTTTGGATGCATTTAATTCGGCTAAAGTTATTCAGTACAATCTTATTCCAAAGAAACTTCCTTCTTCAGAAAGGATGTCATGTGAAGCGATTTATGAATTATCTGATGATTTAGGTGGGGATTTTTATTATATTGAAGAATTGGTCATTGAAGATAAGATTTATGCTTTTGGTTTTATAAGCGATGTTAGTGGACATGGAATATCTTCATCGATGATGAATGTTATGGTAAAAGATGTTTACGGTACCTACAGAGAAACATATTTATTAGAAAAAATATTTGACCCTGCATTGTTTCTTCAGCTTTTGAATAGGAAGTTATTAGATTTGGATGTTTCAAATTCCAAATTTATTACTTGTATAGCGTTTTTTATTGATTTTAGTGCGGAGACTATTTCTATGTCTTCATCAGGGCATACGCTTCCTTATTTGATTAGCGGTGAAGATGTTAAATTAATGGAATTTGACAGATCAGTACCCTTGGGTATTATGGATAAAATCAAAACTCATACGGAAGTTTTGAAGTATACCAAGCAGGATAGGTTAATTTGTTATACAGATGGTTTTTTGGATTTGTTTGAAATTGATAGTCAGAAACCTTCAGATTCTGCAAAGAAATTTTTACAAAAAAACAGAACTTGTTCTTTGGAAGAGTTAAAAAATTTGATACAGTTAAGAAGAGATAATTTTAAAGAGCAACATACAATTAATTCGGATGATCTTACGGTTCTTATGATAAAATTTGATTAATAAGAATAATACATTTTAAAAACGTTTTTGGTTAAACAAAAGCGTTTTTTTTTATTTAATAATTGAAGTAAATAAAAATATAATTTTACCGATAAACAAGATAGAAGAAATTTCGATATTACAAAGGAAATGTATATGATAGAATTTGTCAATGTATCGCAAAATTATGGTACTTTTAGAGCGTTGCATAATATTAATTTTAAAATTAGTGAAGGCAGTCTGCTTGCTCTTTTAGGGCCTAATGGTGCAGGAAAAAGTACAGCAATGAGTATTATGACGGGATTTCGTCCTCCTATAGAAGGAGATGTTTATATTAATGGTATTAACATTTTTGATGAACCGGAAAAAGCAAAATCTTTTATTGGATACTTAAGTGAAATACCTCCTTTATATCCGGAATTAACCGTTGAAGAATATCTTGATTTTACAGGTCGAATACATGGATTGGATTGGAAGCAGTCAAAAATACAAATGGAAGAGTCATTGGATTTTTTACAAATAAGAGATAGAAAGAGTACATTGATTAATAACTTGTCAAAAGGATTAAAACAAAGGGTTGGAATAGCGCAAAGTATTATGCACAAACCAAAAGTATTAGTTTTGGATGAACCTACGGTAGGATTAGAGCCGGCTCAATTGGTACATTTTAGAAATTTAATTCGAATGCTGTCTCAAAATTTTGATATGACAATAGTTTTATCGACGCATATTATGTCTGAAGCGGCAGAACTTTGTGATCAAGTGATTATCATTAATGAAGGAAGAAAGATTTTTGATGGAAGTAAAGAAGATCTTCTTCAAAAACAACAGCAGGAATTATCGTATCAAGTGAAAGTCAAAAAAATAAGTGAATCGTTAATTAATCATTTAAAAGATATAAAAGGTGTTTTGAGAGTAGTCTCAGAGAATGGTATTATAACGATATCAGCAAATAATGATATTGCTGAAACGCTTTCGGAAGAAATCATTAAGCAAGGTGCCGGGCTTCGTTTTTTCAGTCCTGTGAGAAACACATTAGAAGAAGTTTTTCTTCAGATGACAGATTCCGAATCTTCAAATCAAGGAGAATCAGATGTTTAAAAATATAATTCCTATTATTGAAAATGAACTGAGATTGTATGTTTTTTCATGGATGGGTTGGATTTCGATTATAATTGTAAATATTTTTATTTCTATAGCGTTTTTAACAGTAGTAGAATTTGGAAATTTCAGTCAATTTTTTTCTTTATTGGAAACTCCAATATCATGGGCAATTATTATTGTTGGAGCAAGATCTCTTTCAAGAGATAAAGAATTAGGTATGTTTTCATTATTTTTTACATCGCCGATATCGTTAGGAACGGTGATAGTTGGGAAGTTTTTGGCATTATCGATTTTTTTTCTTATCCTTGCCGTTAGTTTGTTTTTTTATCCTCTAATGGTTTCATTCTTTTTTCCAATTTCTTGGCTTTCAATGTTTACAGGATTTTTTGGATTAATATTTTTGATAATGTTCTTTAGTGCCTTATCGGTATTTGCATCATCATTTTCAAATAATACGTTAATATCTATTTTGATAGGATTTGGTATATGGATGGTAATGAATGTTTTTCAGTCAATAGCTGCGATGATGGATCCAGGTTCTCCATTAATAAATTTTGTTAACATGCTTTCTTACAGCTATCATTTTAGGAATATAAACATTGGAGTTTTTTCTTTTGATGATATATTGTACTTTGTAATAGGAAGTGTATTTTTTATTAAAATGTCAGAATCGCGTATTTTAGCGCAGATTGCTCGTTAGGGGAAAGAAATGAGACAGAAGTTATTTGTATTAGCCGGATGTTCTGTATTATCGATTATTATTTCAATATTATTTTATGTTTTGCAAGGAGATAAAAGTATCGCATTTCGAGTAGCATTTTTGTTGATGATAGGAATATTTGTAGCAGATACGATAGTTTTCCGAAAATATTTTTTGAACAGTTTTAAGAGAGGAAAGTTTGCACGTTTGAAATTATTGGAATCGGGAGCGGTTTTGTTTTTTGGTATTGCACTGCTTGTTTTGATAAAAAGTTTTGATTGGAATGTTGATTGGACGGAGCAAGGGTTATTTAGATTTTCTTCTGAAACAAAAACAATAATTTCGGAATTAAAAACACCGGTTACAATTACATTATTTTCCTATAATGATATGGAAGATCCTTTTACAGGAACGATTTCATATGGAAGGAAATTGGCAGAGCGTTATCAAGCACTTAATCCTAATAAAGTAATATTTAAAGAAGTTGATCCTATTCGTAATAAAATGTTGGCTGGTGATTATGGTATAAGACAAAATGGAACTTTTGTATTTGAAATGAATGGCAAAAAAGAATACGTTATACCAAATATATTAGAAGAAAAATTTGATAACGGAGATATTCAGTTCAAAGGGGAAACGATTTTTACATCTGTTATCGGAAAATTAAAAGAAAATAAACAAACATATATCTATTACTTGTCAGGACAAGGAGAGGTGGATTTTTCGAGTGGGGGAGCGTCAGGATATAATTTATTAGAGACAATGTTGATGGATCGAGGATATGAATTTAAGGCTTTAAATCTTCTTCATCATCCTGAAGTTCCAAAAGAAACAGATCTTCTTATTATAGCGGATTCCAGAACGGAATTGTCTTCTCAAGTAATAACTTCGGTTGACAGATATATTAACAATGGTGGTTCTGTATTATATATGGTGGGACCTAAGACTACAGAGGATTTAAATATACTGCTTTTTAAATCGGGCTTTGCCTATTTACAAAATATAGCGATTGATCCGACGTTAACGTCTAAAAGTGCGGGACCGTTATCAATTATACCGTTATTATCACCGAAATCAGAAATAACAGTACAGCTTAGGAACAAAAATCTAGGAGTGTTATTTCCGACTGCATCATTAATAGAGCTTTTAACAGAAGAGTATTGGAATACTAATTATATATATGATATTAATATTTTGGCAAAGATTTCAAAAAATGGATTTGGCGAGCGGAAAATTGATTCAAAAATATATCAGAAAGATGAAAATGATATAGAGGGAGTATATTCTCTAGGATTATCATCGATAACAGCGCGGAAGGATGACCCTAAGAAACAGCATAGAGGTGTTTTGATAGGATCATTAGATTTTGTGGACAATCAACGTTTGAATTTGGGAGGAAACAGTCAGTTTTTTCTAAACAGCGTAGATTTTTTATTACGTAAAGATTTAAAAACAACAGTTCCTGCAAAATCATATCTTCGTTCGCGAAGTGTTCCTCAATCTGCACAACAAACTCGATTAATTTTTATATTTACGATGGTATGGTTTGTATTATGGTTGGCAGCATCGTTATTTGTTTTAATTGGTCGAAACAATAAGATAAAACGAAAGAGTTAAAAATGTTTCACGTGAAACATTTCACCCCTTAATCAAGGGGTGTTTTTTTTAAATGTTTCACGTGAAACATTTGTTTTATTATTTTTGATTGTTTCTGTTGAAGTTTTTTGTAAAAATGTTTATAATAAGATATTCGAAAAGAGGTGTTGAAATGGCGAAAATAATTGTTGTTGCGAATCAAAAAGGTGGTGTCGGTAAAACAACAACATGTGTTAATTTAGCTGCATATGTTGCCGGTAAGGGGAAAAAGGTTTTGTTATTAGATATTGATCCTCAAGGAAACTCTTGTTCCGGTTTGGGGGTAGACTTTTCAGAACGAAGTCAAGGAATTTATGATGTGTTCATTGGTTCTAAAAAAATAAAGGATGTAATTGTTCCTTCCAAATATCAAAATCTAGATATTATTCCTGTTTCTATTGATCTAGCAGGTGCTCAAGCTGAACTTTTTAATCAAAGCGGTAAAGAGTTTATTATTAAGAATGCCTTGAATGAAATTATTGATCAGTATGATCTTATCTTAATGGATACTCCTCCTTCTTTGGCTTTATTTACTTTAAATGGTTTAACAGCGGCTCATAGTGTTCTTATTCCGTTGCAGAGTGAATTTTATGCAATGGAAGGTCTTGCTCAGCTTCTTCAAGCTATCAAACTTGTAAAAAGTAGTACTAATCCGGATTTGGAAATAGAAGGAATCTTAATAACTATGTTTGATCAGCGTACTAATTTGGCAAAAGATGTTCTTAATGAAGCTCAATCGTTCTTTAAAGAGAAAGTTTATCACAATATTATTCCTAGAAATGTTCGTTTAAGTGAAGCTCCTTCTTATGGTATTGCTGTTTTTGAATATGATAGTGCATCCCAAGGTGCTAAAGCTTATGCTGCTTTTGGTGATGAATTTATTCAAAAATCCGGTATTTGAATTTTATAAAGGATACATAAATGAAAAAAGGTTTAGGAAAAGGATTGTCTGCTCTTGTTGAAGAGAATTTGATTAATCCTCCAGCGGTGTCTTTAAATCCGGAAGTACATTATTTTGAAAATAAAGGAATTCTTACAGTTGATGTTTCTAAGGTTCTTCCAAGCAGATATCAACCTCGTAAAGAATTTGATGAAGCGTTTTTAGAAGAATTAGCTGAATCTATCCGTAAACACGGAGTTATTCAACCTTTAGTTGTTTCTGATCTTGGTGATGGAAACTATGAGTTGATTGCCGGTGAAAGGCGTTTGAGAGCATCTAAGCTTGCTGAATTACAATCTGTTCCTGTTGTGATTAGAGAGTTTGAAGAAAAAGATCGATTAGCTGTTGCCTTGATTGAAAATATCCAGCGGGCGGATTTAAATGCTATTGAAATTGCTGAAGCATATAAGGAAATGATAGATAGATTATCTTTAACTCAGGATGATGTTGCTAAACTTGTTGGTAAAAGTCGAACCGGTGTTGCAAATACATTGAGGCTTCTTAAATTACCTAATAATGTTCGTCAAATGATTATCAATAATAATATCTCTGAAGGTCATGCACGAGCTCTACTTGCTTTGAATGATTTTACAATGATTCAAGAAACTGCGATTTTAGTTGAACAGGAAGAATTATCTGTAAGGGAAACAGAAGAGCTAGTTCGAAAAATGCTTAACAAAACGGAAACTCTTCCTAAAGAATCTAAACCTTTGTCTAAAGATGATAGAATCACGGCATTGGAACAAAAATTGATTCGTACTTTAGGAATTGATACTAAAATTTCAGGTAATATTCAAAAAGGTTCTGTTCAATTTTTCTATCATACTCCTCAAGATTTGGAAATTTTAACAAAAGTATTATTTCAACAAAGCGAAAATAATTAGTTAATTTAACAAATATCTCTTAAAAAAGATGTTAGTCTTCGTACTTTTTGTTCTGCATTTGCTTCAAAGGTATCGTAATTTAGTTGATGTGGATTGTATGGATTAAAAGATACGGGATGTTTACAATTTTGTGCTATCTCTAATATTTTGAATGGATCTGCCTTAGACTGTTGGGAAAATACAATTTCTATATGGAAAGATTTTTCTGTAATAGATGTAATTCCTATTTTTCCTGCTTCTATTTTTAATTTGGAAATTTCAAAAAGAGTTGCTGCTTCATGTGGAATTGATCCATATCTGTCGTTCAGTTCTTTTTTTAGAGTTTCTGTTTCTTCTTCTGTTTTTACAGCGACAATTTTTTTGTAAGCTTCCATTTTCAATGCAGGATCGCTGATATATGTATCCGGAATAAATGCGTTATACGATAAATCAACAAGAGTTTCTGAAGAAGATGTTGAATTTCCTTGTAATTTGTCAACTTCTTCTCTAAGAAGTTTCATATACATATCATATCCTATTGTAATCACATGTCCATGTTGTTCAGCTCCTAGAATATTTCCTGCTCCTCGAATTTCCATATCTTGTTTTGCTATTTCGAATCCTGATCCTAATTCTGTATATTCTGCTAATGCATCTAATCGTTTTACTGCGGTTTCTGTTATATTCTTGTGTTCTGGGAATAAAAAATAGGCATATGCTTGTTTATTTGAACGTCCGACACGGCCTTTTAATTGATATAGTTGTGCCAATCCTAATCTATGGGCATCGCTGACAATTAGTGTATTGGCGTTTGGGATATCCAAGCCGCTTTCTACAATTGTTGTTGCTATTAGAATATTATAGAATCCTTTCATGAATCCCAAAAATGCATTTTCCAGCTCGTCTTCTTCCATTTGTCCGTGAGCAGTAATAATGGATGCTTCAGGAACAAGTTCTGAAATCAATTCTGCGTATTTATCCAATTCTTTTATTCTATTGTGAATAAAATATACTTGGCCTCCGCGTTCCAATTCTGTTCTTAAGGCATCTTTAATAATATCTGTATTGAAATCCGAACAAATTGTTTCTATCGGCATGCGTAATTCCGGAGGAGTTTGAATGGTTGAAAATGATCGGAGATTTCCCAATGCGAGTGATAGAGTTCTGGGTATAGGTGTTGCCGATAATGATAAGATATCTGTTAAGTTGTAGGAAGATTTAATTTTTTCTTTTTGTTCTACACCAAATTTATGTTCTTCATCAATAATTAAAAGTCCTAAGTCTTTAAATTGAATACTTTTACTTAATAAAGCATGTGTTCCGATAATTAAATCCAATTTTTGTTCGGCAAGTTGTTTTAAAATTTCTTTTTTGTTTTCAGGTGTTGTAAATCTTGTTAATAAAGCAATTTTAACCGGAAATTCTTTAAATCGTTCCAATGATGTTAAGTAATGTTGTTCGGCAAGAATAGTAGTAGGTGCCAAAAAAGCAGCTTGTTTGCCTGAAAATATTGCTTTGAATGCCGCTCGAAGAGCAATTTCTGTTTTTCCAAATCCTACATCTCCGCATAACAAGCGATCCATTGGTCTAGGATTTTCCATATCGATTTTGATTTCTTCAAGAGCTTTTATTTGATCCGGTGTTTCGATATAGGGGAATAAATCTTCAAATGCTTTTTGGGCTTCGGTATCCGGTGGAAATGCAGTTCCTTCTAAGGTTAAGCGTTTTGCATGATCTTCTACCAGCTGTTTTGCTAATCTTAAGATATCTTCTTGAGCTTTTACTTTCTTTTTTTGCCAAGATTTTCCTGTTAACGAATCTAATTTTGGTTGTTTGTCTTCCGAAGAGCCTTTGTATCGTCCTATTAAATCCGCTTGTTCCAAAGGGACAAATAATTTTTGTTTATCAGCATATTCAATATGGATATAATCTTTTTCTTTATCCAATGATGAAATTCGTTCAATACCTCGAAAAACCCCAATTCCGTAATTGAGATGAACTACGTAGTCTCCGGTTTGGATATCGGAACTAAAGTTAGAATAACTTGTTTGGCTTAATCGTTTTCTAAAAGCTTTTTGTTTACCACTGATATTGGTTTCACCAATCAGCAGAATCGGATAATCTCCCGATTGATCTTCTGCAGAAAATCCAAATTCCCAATTTTTGGTAATAATATAAAATCCAGGTTGATTTTCTGGAACATCATTAATGTTTTTAATAATCTTTGGCTTGAATCTCCGGAGCATAACAGCAATTCTACGTGCATTTTCAGGATACTCCGAAAAAAAACAAATACAAGTATTTGGTTTTTCTGCAATTAATTTTTCTACTTCAATGACAAATCCTGAAAATCCACCTGAAAAGTTTCCTCTTTGTCTGATATTTGGAAATTCTTCTCCATTATTGTCTCGAAAATATATTCGCAAAGCTGATTTTGAAGCTTCGCGAATCGAAGGAATTAATAATTTGTCAGCTTTTAATCGCGAAAAAATGATTCTTATTTTGTTTTCTTGAAGTTCAGGTCTGTCAGTGAATAGAATATTTGTGTTTCTTGATTCGGCGTAAGATGTCAAAGATGAAAGTTTGTGATAATACTCGATGAATGTTGAGTGTGCTAAGGTATTTTGAAAAGGATCCGGAAATCCTTCTTTGTCTTTTGGGAAAACAAATTCAGCTAAAGGAACAATATCTGTTTTTGTAATTTTTTTTTCGGAAAGCTGAGTGTCTTTGTTGAAACATGCAATTTTAGCAATGCAATCGTCTTCAACAATAATTCTTATTGGTATATCCGAATCACTTGGAAAAATATCAATCAATCGATTTTTTACTGCAAATTCTCCGACTTCTCTTACTAAAGATACTTGAGTATAACCGTATAATTTTAGTTTTTCTGAAAATTGTTCAATATTAAGCGTTATTCCTTCTTTTAGTTCAATCAGTGATCGCTCAAACGCTTCAACCGGAGGAAGATATCGGATAAAACTCTTAAAACAGCATACAATAATATAAGGCTTTTCATTTTTATACAAAAGAGAAAGAACTTTTATTCTTGCCGCCAAAATATCCAATGAAGGCATACCGTGCGAATAAGGCATCAGCTCTATTGAAGGAAAGTACAACACATTATCATATAAGCTACATAAACTTTCGTAAATTTTTTCAACTTGAATACTTTCTTCCACTACGACAAATACGTGTTCGTTTTTGTCGAGTAATTCATTTAAACTAAACAACAAAGCACCTAAAGGTGCTGCTATTGTTTTCTCTTTTTGATCAGAGAATATATTTAAACAATGTAAACTGGTAAAAGTCATTCATTGGCTCCAAAAATCTAGGAAGGATCGTTATCTATAAATTTTGCTTCAAAATATAAACTGGGAGGGCTTTCTATATTTCTTACAAGGTTGTAAGCTTTGATAAAAAACCAATAATCCATGTTATTGGTAAATAATTGTTCATTAGCACTATAATAATATTTATGGATAACAAATGTAAAATTGCTTGCAACAGTAAACGGTCTTCTTACTACTAATGTTGGTTGAAGACGGTCAAAAGCCAGTTTATCGTTTAATAACTTTTTTCCTCGATAAGCCATCGCATCAACTCTTGTATTTGCATAATAAATATTATAACCTGAAAATTCTTCTTCGGGATTTAAGCCCTGCCATGTGAGAACAAATTGTGCTGTTGGTTCGCCTGCAGCATTTCTACCGCTTTCTACGATTAATCCGTTAGGTGCATAAAGTCTGGGAATCGGCTGAGCAACTTCTATACCGCAAAAAGTAAGCAACGGCAATATAAAAGTAGTAAGAAAAATATTTTTTTTCATAATACCAATATTCCTAATCAGGGTTTTAATTCAAATTTTAATTCAGCAATATTTGATGGCAGACTATAAATATTATCCACAGCCGAATAAGCATAAACAGCAAAATAATAGATTGTTCCGGGAACAAAAGGACCTGCTCCTGTTCCATCCGGTTTGTTTGGTATTTCTGAAAAAGAAGTTGATGTAAAATTCGGAATTTGAGTGCTGTCCGGTACTGCATCCGGCGGATAATAAAACATATTAGGGTAAGCCATCGCTCCAACAATACTAAGTGTTAAAAATTCATCATCAACTTTTTGGTAATTAACTAAAAGGCGCGCATCGCTTCCAGGTACATCTGTTGGTTTTACTGCAAAAAATATATTCTGGGAAGATTGGAAATCTTCTTTTCTTGTAGAAATATATATAGCATAACCAGAGAAAAAAATTTCATTATTCATCGATGTGAAAAACATAGCAATACCTGTACCACCACCTGGAGCTGTAGAAGCAGCTGTTGAAACAGTTAATCCCAGTGGTGAAGCAAGAAGAGGTTGTCTGGGGATTTCTTCAATTGAACAAGCTGTTCCTAACAAAACAAGAATTGTTATCAATATCTGATTTTTTATATTTTTCATAATCCTTCTCGGATAGTATTTGAATACAAGTAATATGAATTTATTTATTTTTAGAAATTACTAAATTAAATGCGGGTTTTGAAGATCCGGCAAAAAATCCTTGTTTTATTTCTGCAGTTCCGTTTTTGTTAAAATAATAGTGTAGTTTTACAAATCCTTTTGGTACATTGTCTATAGTAATTTCAACAAGTAGTAATCCATCTTTGTTTGTTTCTATTTTTGTTGCTGTGTTTTGATGGACGGATAAATTTTGAATACGCATACCCATATAGTGGAATTCTTTTTGAGCATTATTCAATACAAAATTCTTTAATTGAATTTCAGGAATCAAGATTAATTCTAATCCTTTAAGATCCCAAATTGTTTTTGCACCGGATAGCTTTCCATATAAAACGTTGAATTCGTTTGTCGTGTTTTGTTTAATAATAGAGAATTCTGTTGTTCCTGCATTGATATTTGTGGTTACTATCATCTCATAATTATCTTTTTCTTTTTTACCGATAAATTTTGTCGTTAATTTATTTTTATTTTGTCCGATTTCTTCGTGCAATGCTTTTTTTTGAGTATCGTTATAAGTAAATAACGTAGTTTGTTGACTATAAGTATTTGTTTTTATCACAAATAGGATCATGATAATTTTGATTATTTTCATTATATTAATTCTCCCTATATGAGGATTAAAGTATTGTTAATATTTAATATATTGGAGTAGTGTAGAGAGTAGTTAGATTTATTTTCCAATTATATTATCCTCTCCTCTAATTGTAGCAAAATTGTTTGATAAAATCAAATTACAAGCTTGATTTATTAATTTTTATTTAAATAATATTTGTATTATACTAATATATTGGGAGTTTTTATGAATAGGAATATTTTTGTTTATGGAGGGAGTTTTGATCCGATTCATTATGGGCATTTGTCTTTAATAGAGCAAATATTGAAATTGGATTTAGAGATTGAATATTTTCTTATTGTTCCTGCAGGTGTGCATCCTGAGAATAAAAAATTTTTATTTTCTTCACAAGAACGTTTGTTAATGTTGAAATCTTGTGTTAATTTATTGGATTCTGATGATAAAAGACACCTTGATGATATCGGATGTGGAAAAATTAACTATATTTTAAATGATTCAAGAATTATTCTTTGGGAAGATGAAATTTATGCCGATTCATATTCATACACGATAGATACGATAAAAAATATCAAGGATCGGTTTCCCGAATATCACATTAATCTGCTTATGGGGGCTGATCAAGCGAAAAATTTTAGATATTGGAAATCCAATAAGGAGTTATCAGAACTTGTGGTGTTGTGGTCAGTAGGAAGAGGTGGGGAGAAGCCGGATGAATTGTTTGAATGGAAGGAGTTATTGTTATTTGATCACCCAGCATCTTCTTCTGAAGTAAAAACTTGTTGGAAGAATAATACGGAAAGTATGTTTGAACCGGAAATTGTAAAATGTTTTAAACAGAAAAAATTAAAAACAAATCAAATTTAGTATTAATCCTTTAATTTAAAATAGATGATACTCTGTTCGATTTATTCACATAATAGGGAGGGCTTATGCCTTGCAAAGTTGCCATTATTGGAGTAGAAAGTATTGTTGGTAGAGAATTGGTCAGAGTGTTGGAAGAGCAGGTTTTTCCTTTAACAGATCTGCATTTGTTTGAATCCGAGAAAGGAATAGGAAATACTATACTATTCAACAATAAAAATTTGATAATTGAAGAATTATCGGAACATGTGTTGAAAGAAGGTCGTTTTAAGTTTGTATTTTTTGCGGGATTTTCAGACAAAGATGTTAGAGAATATGCAAGTATTGCGTTAGAGTCGGGTGCTGTTGTGATTGACCATACATCATATTTTTTTACAAAACAACATCAAGTACCAGTTATTGCTCCACCAATCAACAGTAAAGAACTTAAAAAAGAAAGTGTTATTGCTGTTGTTCCTAATTCTATTGCATTTCAGGCGTCAATGTGTCTTGCACCTATTCAAGAAAAGTGTTCAATTTTAGATATAAATATTTCTGCACTATGTGCAGTTTCGGAATTTGGAGATGAAGGTGTTGCAGATCTTGAAAATCAAATAGATAGTATTTTTTATGGTAAAGAACCTGGTTCATTAGTATTTCCATACCAAATTGCGTACAATGTTATTCCTTATATGGATAGTGTTGATAATAACGAAAACGAAATAGAAAACACTGCTTCTGAACAGCTTAAGATGTTATTAGATCAGCCTGATATGGAAATAACGGTCAATAGTATGATTGTTCCGGTAATTAGGGGAAATTGTCTTAATATTGTATTTGAAGTTGATGGAGATCTTTCAGAAGAAGAAGTATTGGAATTATGGAAAGAAAATGATTTATTGTCAGTCAATGAGGGTGATTTTAGTCCTTGGAATGCTGAAGGATCCTATAAAATATTAATTGGTAAATTCCGAAAAGTTTCGCAAAAACGCAATAAATTTTATTTTTGTTGTTCAGCGGACAATATTTTAATGAATAAAGTTTCTACAATGCTTAGTATTGCCGAACAGTTAATGAAGTTAAGATAATGTTAGGATAACAGCTTCTTTAATTCGTCTTGGGTTAAAGAAGTTGTGGCTCCGGCATTAATAAGAAGACTGATTACGGGAAGGTTTCCTGAAAGATAAGCGTATACGAGAGCACTTTTCTGTTGAGAGTCTTCAGCATTGATATCAATGTTTTCAATAGAAAGAAGATAAGATACAATATCAGTGTTTCCTGTTTCTGCAGCAAGCATTAAAGCGGAGACATTGCTGATACTGGGACTACTGGTTTTTGCATTAATATCAGCACCTTGAGCAACAAGAGTTTGAATAATATCTAAGCGTTTGGCACTTACAGCGGCCATCAAGGCGGTACTTCCCGATACGATTCCTGTTGTTTTAGCGTTTATGTTGGCACCATATGAAATAAGGATCTCAACACTTTCTATTGGACCTTTGATGGAAGCAATCATTAAGGCTGTGATGTTATTAATATTTTTATTAGAAGCCGGTAAATTGGGATCTGCACCTGCATCTAATAGAATCGATATCACATTAATTCGTCGTTCTCCAGCAGCACACATAAGGATTGTAGGTCCGTTTTTTGAATCACGGGATACGCGTGAATTGGGAGATACTCCTTTTTGCAGAATAGATTCTAATGTTGAAATATCACCGGATTTTGCAGCATCGATCAAGTCTTGAGAATCTTTTTGGTTGTTATTATCAGGAGAAATTGTTGAGTGGTCTTGGGAAAAATCTGGAATGTTTAATTCATTGTCTTCTGGCAGAGAAATAGAATCTTCCAAAATAAATTCGGTATTTTTATCGGCATCGGAAGATGTTTGTGATAAAAAAGAAGTAGAAACATTATCATTTGACGGTAACGAAAGAATGAATATCGGCTTAAAAAAAATGCAGACTATAAATATAATCTTTAAGTATAAATTCCGTATTTTCATTTCTTCTCCTTTGAGTTGGAATCGAATTAAACCAAGTATTTTTTGTTTTTAATATATTTTTAATATATATTGTAATATTGTAAAATTTTTATAATATTATAGTATATACGTAATTGATAAATTCGTCAATTGGATTAAATAAATTTTAGTATCTTTTATTTAGGTGGGGTGGAAAATTTTATTTCAGTTATGTTATTGGGAAAATTTCCGGCAATGGGGACAGCGATAGTATAAATTTTGTAAGACTGTTCCGGAGATAGAGGGCTTATATTATTAGTATACATAGAGATACTGTTTTGAATAATGGTTCCGCCATATAATGCTGTTTTTGACAGAGAAAAAGGATTTGTCATATCTGTGGCTTTAGGAGCTGGTTGGTCGGAAGTACATACTCTCCAGTAGATTGTTGATGGCTGAGATACACTAAAAATGAATTTGGCCGAATCGGGGAACACTTCAAAAATATAAGGAGTATTATTTGTCCATTTTGTTTGCGGAATAGATACATTTTGGTAAATGAAAAAAAGAGATAATCCGATAAATATACTAAAGAGAATTTGTAATAATTTGATCATAAAATACTCCATAACATTTAAGAAATTATACTTTTAAAATATTATTTGTACAATTATTATATTATTATGTATTGAATATTAAGAAGGCACAGCATTGTTAAAAGAAAAACGCATTTTTACTTTTTATTATGAATCACGTCAACGTGTCAAGCATTTGGTTTTAATTATATGGATTTCTTTGACAATTCATATATACGGGATTTTAGTTGTTAATAAAGTTTCCAATATATGGTGGAATGGTCAGAGTGAAGAACGCAGGCGTCCGGAGAAGGAGATATACAAAGTTATTCTGGATACAAAGACAGAGTCAAAAATTGAACCCGAAAAAGCAGCAATATCAGATAAAAATAATATTAATCAAGCAGAAAAAGTTGATAAAACCAAAGAAGAAGATTACAATTTTGTTAATTTGTCTCCTGCTGATCATCAGGGTCAGGGTGGCAAAACATCGTATATTCCTCAGCAGAAAAGTGAAAAACGTCAGCAGGAACAAGTGGAAAAAAATGTTCGGAACGGTAAAACAAGTGCAGTAAAAGAAAAAACAAAGCTTCTTCAAGAACAAGCATCTGAAGGAGGGGGAGAAACAGCCCCTACACTGTATAATACAGACAAGAAAAAAATAATTAATCTCTATAATCGTGGAAGTGCAAGTGTGGCCACACAATCTAAGGAATATGCACAATATTTTATTTCTATGCAGAAAAAAATTGAGAAATACCATAGAGAATTTTTTCCAGTGTATCAATATTACCAAGGATTATTGAAAGATGGGCAAGTTGTTGTTGAATTTTCGGTAAACACATCAGGAGACATTGTAAAAGCGGAAATTATTTCTTCGTATGGTTCGGAAACGGTAGACCAAGCAAGTTTAAATTCAGTTGTGTTTGCAAAGAATTTTGGTCCGTTGCCAAATGATTTGGCTGAACAGGGAGAAATACATATTAGATTTCATTTTGTTTATGTTGGACGTTAATATATATAATATGTGAAGATGGCAATAGAGAAGAGTTGATTGGTTAAAGTTGTGTATTATTATTGACAAATATCGGTTTATGTGCTAAAATAATAACAAACTTTTTTAAGTTGTTTCTATTTGCAAGGAGCTGCACAATGGGTGTACCTAAAAAGAAAACGTCAAAATGTCATTCTCGTATCAGAAGATCTAATAGTTATTACAAAATGGATGCTGTGAATTTATCAACATGTTCCGATTGCGGTGCAAAAAAACTCCCACACAGAGTTTGTTCTTCCTGTGGTATGTACAAAGGTAGACAGGTTGTTGCTGGTGTGCAGGAAGTTTAATACTTTTCGTGCGTGATTTATGAATTTTCATTTTAAAGCGAAGAATAGATATTAAAGCGGAGAGTGGATAGTAAACTCTCCGCTAATTTTCATAAATATTTATCGTATTGGAGATGGCAAAATGAGAATAGGTGTAGATATTGCAAGCGGAGAAAGAGAACCTGCTGTGTTAATTAAAGGCTGTATAGATGGAGCTTTACAACATCCTAATGCTGAAATAGTAATGATAGGTCATGAAAAAATTTTAACTGCTATTCTAAATAATGTATGCAAACAACACAAAATAGAAGTTCCTTCTAATATTCAAATTATGCATGCTGATGATAATATTTTAATGACAGATGAACCTTTGTTTGCTGTACGTTCCAAACCTAATTCAAGTATTGTTGTTGGACTGAAAGCTCATCATGAAGGTCGTTTGGATGCATTTTTTTCCCCGGGTAATACAGGGGCTATTGTTGTTGGTGCTTCTCTTATTTTAAAAAGAATATCTGGAATTAAAAAACCTGCGTTGGCAACATTTCTTTCTAAAGGGATTTCTTTTCATCCTTCAATGCTTTTAGATGTTGGTGCTAGCTCTGAAACCACAACGTCCGATTTGATAAAATTTGGAATTATGGGAAAAATATATTACCAAATGATGATGAATGTTCCTTCTCCAAAAGTTGCACTTCTTAATGTTGGGGAAGAAGAATTCAAAGGATCAAAATTAATTCGTGCAACACATAAAGCAATGAAACAATCTGAATTTTTGAATTTCTACGGTAATATTGAAGGTAAAGAATTATTCAAAGGCAAAGCACATGTGATTGTTTGTGATGGGTTTGTCGGCAATATTGTTTTAAAAGCCATAGAAGGAACAGCTTCCGGTTTTTCTCAAATGCTTAAAACAGCTTTTAAATCCAGTATGGTGACATTGTTTGGAGCATTACTGGCAAAACCGGCCTTTCAAAAAGTGAAAGATGCTTTAGATCCGGAAATTTTTGGAGGTGCTCCCTTACTTGGTGTAAAAGGTATTGTTTTTATTGGGCATGGTTCTTCAGGAGCACTTGCGTTTAAGAGTGCGATTGATCATTGTATCCGTGCAATAGAAAGTAATATTTTATCTGAAATAGCTGAGCAGTTGGAAAAACAAAATATTATTGAAGATTAGAATAATTAAAATGCCTATCGATAGAAATTCGGAGAAATTATGAACATTGGTATAACAGGATTTGGTATATTTGTTCCCGAAAAGATAGTTACTAATCATGAATTGTCAAAAACAGTTGATACAAATGATGAGTGGATTGTTCAGAGAACTGGAATAAAAAAAAGACATATTGCCCAAAATCAAACAACTTCCGAAATGGCTGTTAATGCATCTGTAGAAGCATTAAAAAATGCGGGTATAGATTCTTTGGAAATTGATTTTGTTATTTGTTCTACAGGTACTCCTGAATATCGTTTTCCTTCTACTGCAGCTGTTGTTCAAGATGAGTTAAATATTCCTCCTTGTCCTTCTTTTGATATGAGTCCTGCTTGTGGGGGATTTGTTTATGTATTGTCAGCGGCTGAAGCTTATATTAAATCAGGGTTTGCTAAAAAAGTTCTTTGTATTTGTTCCGAACGAATGAGCAGTATTGTGGATTGGTCGGATCGTAATACGTGTGTGTTGTTTGGAGATGCTGCAGCGGCATTTGTTGTTGAAGCGGATTCTCCTAAAACTCAAATTTTACAAACAATCATTGGTGGAGATGGAGCTTATAAATTTTTACTTTACACCGAAGAAGTTGACCATCAGTTTTATTTAAGAATGGATGGTTCGGCAGTATTTAAGCACGCATTAAAAGTTATGGAACAACAAGTACGTGAAGTTTGTGCAAAAGCCGGAAAAAAAATTGAAGATATTGATCTATTGGTGCCTCATCAGGCTAATATTCGTATTATAGAAGGTGTGGCAAAACGATTGGATCTTCCCTTAGAGAAGGCTTTTATTAATGTGGATCAATATGCTAATACCAGTAGTGCTACTATTCCTTTGGCACTGTACGATGCTGAAATGCAGGGAATTATTCAACCTGGTATGTTGGTGGCAGTTGCAGCGATTGGTGGTGGATTTACTTGGGGTGCAAGTTTGATTCAATATTAAGATAAGTGGTTATTAGGAGAGCGATTATGGGATTACTGCTTCTTTTTTTATTGTGTGTAAATTCTGTCTTTGCTAATGGGGTTATTGAAAGTCCTTATATTGAGCCGTACGTTTCCGAGCATAAGGCTGGATTGCAGATTAATTCTGTGTTGACCGGATTGAAGGGTGAGAAGCCAAATCAAGAAATTAATTTGAATGTTCATTTGTTTTATCAAGATAAATATTTGTTAAACGATAATGATATTTTGGGAGAAATAGAAGGTCGGTTAATTTCTGAAGAACCCTTGTCTTTATTTGATCCTATAGAGTATCATCGTACTAATGATGTGTCTGGTTTTTCAAATTACGGAATGCAGTTTCCTGAATATCAACAGGCCGTAAGCAATTTTGTATTGTTTCAAGAAGCCTTTGATCAAACATTAAATTCTCTCAAAAGTAAAATAAATCAAGCTGAGGCAACTAATATTACTAATATGGTTGAAACTCTTGATACAAACTCTTCTTTGTCCAATCAAATCAATAGTAATTCTACGCAATCTGATAGTGATTCGGAACAATCTGAGTATAACGATTCAGAAAATGAGTATGAAGATTATCAATATGCCACTACAAAACTACAATTTGAATCTCAAAGTGTTCTGTTGGAAAATGCCGAAGAATTGTCTGAAGAATCGTCTGAAGAAAATTTATCGGGATTGGATAAATTTCCATGTATTTCGTTATCAGACTTAGAAGAGTATAGGGTTAATCTTTCTGATGAAGAATTAAAATTCCTAGTTCGTTATGAAATTTTGAAAAAATCGTACAATGATGCTGTAGAAAAGTATAATAACTTCTTGTTAAGTAATATAAAAAAAACTATTTTAAATCCTGCAGATCCTTATGAACGGTTTTCTATTATGTTATATGGAAGAAAGTCAGGAAAAGTTTGGTTTAAACCTTTTCAGCTGGATGGTTGTAAAAATTATCAAGCATATGACAATGTG
Organism: Brevinemataceae bacterium; assembly: GCA_051647535.1. Taxonomy (GTDB): domain Bacteria; phylum Spirochaetota; class Brevinematia; order Brevinematales; family Brevinemataceae; genus Brevinema_A. The sequence goes on along the minus strand of JBOFEA010000004.1, from coordinate 246,558 downwards.
ATTTGGTATTTGGGTTATACGCTTGCTCTTAATAAAAAAGATGTAAGAGAAATTTTTGATGTATTTCAAAATGATACAGAAATAGATTATATAGTGACTGGAAAATCCGGTGCATTAAAATTCCGGCTTTCTGTAGAATTTGCAAAGGCTGTTAAAGAATTATTCGAATTGTATGCACGTGGTCGTCTTATTATTAATCAACATTCTGAATTTCCGATACTTAGGGATTAATAGATGAAAAATTTTCATATCGTTTTGAGAGTTTTTATAATTACTTTATTAAGTTTTCCTTCTTATGCCAAAAATGAAAATTTTTCTATAATGCTTTTAGATCAACTTGAAGCTCGAAAGCTTAAAGAATCCATATTAAAAGATATTAATCCCAAATCTTCGGATTTTGATTTTAATAAAGCATTGGAACTTCTTAATTCGGATCGTATACCTGAAGATAATGCATTATTAAATCCGGTAGATGATTTTGTTTATTTTGAAGATATTTATAATTGTTCTGAATTGTTAACATTTCAAAGTAATAATACGACTTTTTATAATAGAGACGGGTTTTATCATGTAAATTTTTCGTTTGAAAAATTTAATCAATTTGTTCCTCCTAAGACAAAATCTGAAATACTGTTAATTTTCTATACACCGAAACGATTTGCACCTCTTTATAATTTTGATCATAAGATTACTCTTTCAGCTGTAGGGGGCAATAATAAAAAATTATGGAGAAAAGTTTTTAATTTTAATTATCGTGAAGCTGATCAGCAAATCCTTAGTAAAGGTGGAGTGTTGTTGAAATTGACAAAAGTGCTTTCTTTTGAAGATTTAGAACAGTTGGAATATTTGTTTAAGAGCAATCGAAAAATTTATTTCCGAGTTGAGTCATTAGAAGGTAGTTTTGATTTTGTGTTTTATGATGATTTGATTTATTTTTATAAAACTTTTTTTGCATATGCACATCGTTTGAATTTTTATTAATAAATTGCTGAATATGTTAGGAGTATTTTATGCGCGGTATCAAAGGTAAGAATGCGGTTATTACAGGGTCTTCTCAAGGAATAGGACTAGCTATTGCACACCGCTTGGCAAAGGAAGGGGCAAATATAGTATTGTCATCTTCAAGTATATCTGAAGATTCTATTTTAGTAGAAGAATTTCGTAAAAAATATAGTGTTAATGTTATGGCTATTGCTGCTGATGTATCTGATTTTCATCAGGTTGAATATTTGATGAATCATACTTGGGAACAGTGGGGATCGGTAGATATTTTGGTTAACAATGCCGGTATTACGAAAGATAATTTAATCCTTCGGATGCCTATTGAAGATTTTTCAAAAGTATTGGATGTGCATTTGAAAGGTGTATTTTATGGGATTAAATCTGTATATCCTATTATGATGAAGCAACGTTCAGGCAAAATTATTAATATGTCTTCTGTCATTGGAATTATAGGAAACGTTGGTCAAGCAAACTATGCAGCGGCAAAAGCAGGAATTATTGCATTAACCAAATCAACTGCGAAAGAACTCGCCGGACGAGGAGTTAATGTTAATGCTATTGCTCCTGGTTTTATAAATACGGCAATGACAGATGCTATTCCGGAAAACGAAAAAAATAAAATAATGAATTCCATCCCAATGAAACGAATGGCTGAATCGGAAGAAATTGCTTCTGTTGTTGCATTTTTGGCGTCTGAAGAAGCTTCTTATATTACCGGTCAAACGATTGTCGTTGACGGTGGAATGGTAATGTAAACAAAAAAATAATGTAAAATGTAGAAAAATCCTGGAGGATTTATGAATTTACGAAGGGTTGTTATTACCGGAATGGGAGCTATTACCCCCTTAGGATCAAGTGTTGATATATTTTGGGAAAATTTGAAAGCCGGACGAAGTGGAATTTCTAAGATTGAGCGATTTGATACATCTGACAGTGCGGCTAAAATAGCTGGTGAGATTAAGAATTTTGTTGCTGAAGATTATATGGATAAAAAACTGGCATCAAGAATGGATCGTTTTTCCCAATTTGGTGTGGCTGCGTTAAAAGAAGCAGTTGAATCTTCAAGATTGAATAGTGAATCGATAGATAAACAAAGAGTTGGTGTTGTACTTGGCTCAGGGATTGGCGGATTAGATACTCTTCAAGAAAATGCGTTTAATCTTATTAATAAAGGAGCTCGTCGAGTTTCTCCAATGTTTATTCCGGGATCAATCTTAGATATTGTTTCAGGATATGCGGCTATGATTTATGGATTTACTAATGCTAACTATGCAGTGACTTCTGCTTGTGCTACGGGTGTTCATTCTCTTATTGCAGGATTTAATCATATTCGCCTTGGCGATGCTGATGTAATGATTGCCGGTGCTGCTGAAAGTGCATTAACATCGTTAGGAGTGATAGGATTTGTACAGGCTAGAGCATTATCTACTCATTTTAATCATGAACCTGAAAAAGCATCTCGTCCTTTTGATATTGATCGAGATGGATTTGTAATGTCAGAAGGTGCTGGAATTTTGGTTTTGGAAGAGTATGAGCATGCTTTGAAGAGAAATGTTCCAATTTTAGGAGAAATTATTTCATATGGAGCTACTGCTGATGCATATCATATCACAGCTCCACATCCGGAAGGAATAGGTGCCGGAAGTGCAATGAAACAAGCGTTGCAAAGAGCAAATCTTCAACCAAAAGATATTGATTTAATTAATATGCATGGTACTTCTACTCCTTTGGGTGATATTGCGGAAACGAAGGCAATTAAGGTTGCGTTTGGAGAACAGGCTTATCATGTTCACTGCAATTCTACTAAATCAATGTTGGGACATTCTTTAGGAGCTGCAGGTGCTTTAGAATCAATTGCTATTATGAAAATGATGGAACAAAGCTGTATTCATCCGACTATAAATTTGGATAATCAAGATCCTGAGTGTGATCTTAATTATACTCCTAATGTTGCACAAGTAAAAGATATTAATATAGCAATGAATAATTCCTTTGGGTTTGGCGGTCATAATGTTTCAGTTATTTTCAAAAAACTTTGATCAAAATTTATCTCCTGAACGGTTGCTTCAATTAAAACAACATGCTCAAAAATATAATATTCCTATTAAAAATTTTTTATTATGGGATTTGGCATTAACACATATTTCGTATATGGATTCTTCTAATCAAGGTTCTTATGAACGTTTGGAATTTTTGGGCGATGCAGTTCTTAATTTAAGTATTTCAAGTATTTTATTTGAAGAGTTTCCTAATTTGTCTGAAGGCAGTATGTCGGTTCTTAAGTCTAATGTTGCTGATGGAAAAACGTTAGCGAAAATTGGAGCGGAGTTTGATTTCTTATCAATTATGAAATTAGGTAGGGGTGAAAAACTACTTGATGAGCGTGCTCAAGAGAAAGTTTTATGTGATCTTGTTGAATCAACATTAGCTGTAGTATTTTTGGATTGCGGATTTCCTAAAGTTAAATCTTTTGTGAGTCGAATTTTTAGAGAAATCATCACTCGTTCATTGGAAGATGGTGTTTGTGATCCGAAAACAAAGCTTCAAAAAATAGTAATTAAGGTTTTTAAAGTATATCCCAATTACGAAATTGTTGATATTGAAGGGCCTGATCACGGAAAAATTTTTACTGTAGAGTGTAAAATTAATGAATTTTCGGCGTTGGGAAAAGGTAGATCTAAAAAAGAAGCTGAACAGGACTCTGCAAAGAAAGTATTGGTTCGGATAAAGGATTATTGTCAAGCAAATCCGGATTCTCAACTAGCTCAAACTTTTTATGCTTATTGATAGGAACAAGCTAGGAGACATTATGATAAGAGGAATGACAGGTCATGCTGTAAAAAGTTTTTCTACAGATACTTTTGACGCAGAAATGGAAATTAAAAGTGTTAATTCTAAGTATTTTGAATTTAGAGTTAAATTACCAAATAAATATAATTTTTTAGAAATTGACATTAGAAAAATCGTTTCTCAACGGTTGATTCGCGGGAAGATTGATTTATATCTGCGTATTAGTGAAAAGCAATTTAATCCTGCTCAAATATGTATTAATCGTGATTTGGCTAAATTATATGTTGAGGAAGGCCGTAGATTAGCTGACGAATTAAATCTTCAACCTAATATTTCTATTAAAGATATACTGACTCTTCCACATATTTTGAACATTGAATCATCGGATTCAGAAGAATTATTCAGTAGTACTATTCTTCAAGAACTGGAAAGTTTAATAGATAGTATGCTTCCTATGATGATTACGGAAGGTGAAAGTACTGTTAAGGATATTTTGAATTCAATCTCTTTAATGGAAGAATCCGTTACGACGATTCAAACTCGGTATCCTCAAGTGCTTGAAAAGTACAAAAAATTATTAATAGAACGTGTTTCTGAAATTTCGGTTATGAAAACACCTGAAGAAAGACTAATGATAGAAATAGAATTGTTTGCTTCTCGGACAGCTATTAATGAAGAATTGGTAAGATTGGTTAATCATATTTTTGTTATGAAAAATATTTTATTAGATCATCATAGTAATAAAACCTCAAAAGATCTTGATTTTATTGCTCAAGAAATGAACAGAGAAGCTAATACGATTGCATCCAAATCTTCAGATATTTTTATTACTGAACATACGATTGTCCTTAAAAGTGAAATTGAAAAGATGCGGGAACAATTTAGAAATATTATTTAAAAAAGTTTTTAAGGAGATCGTATTTTGTATGGAGTCAACGCAACGTAAAATCATTGTTATTTCAGGTCCAAGTGGAGTTGGAAAAACAACTTTGTATAAAAGAGTTCTCAATCGATTAGCAGATTATTTGGGGTTTTCTATTTCCGCTACAACCCGTAAGCAACGGTGTAATGAAAAAGATAATGAAGATTATTATTTTATTACTCGGGAAGAATTTGAATATCTTATTGCGAAAGGTGAACTTATCGAGTGGGAAGAATTGTACAATAATTATTATGGTACGTTGAAATCTGAGATCTATAGAATTTGGGGTATGGATAAATCTTGTCTTTTGGATGTAGATGTAAAAGGCGGGTTGAGAATTCGAAAAATGTTTGGCGACAAAGCTTTTTTAATATTTATTGCACCGCCTTCTATGGAAATTCTTGAAAAACGGCTTCGTTACAGAGGAGCAAATGATGAAGACTCTCTTCAAATCCGATTAGCTAATGCATCTCAAGAAATGGACAAAAAGGGTTTATATGATCTTGTCTTGAATAATGAAGATATTGATCAAACAGAAGAGCTGTTAATTAAAGAAATTCAACATATTATTTCCTGATATTATAATAAAAACCATGGATAAATTGTTTGAGGCATTCTCCAGTCTAACCCGAAATGTCGTTTTGATACTTTTAAGGATGGAGGAAGCTGTTTTCTTTTATGTTCGGATTTATATAATAAGGTAAATATTTTTTTTATATCTTCTTCTCTGGAAAGACGCTCAATAATTTGATGATAATCTAACTCTTCTTCACAATGAAGATATAACACTTGATCAAGAAATTCATAATTTGGAAGGAATTGTTCATCCTCTTGATCTTCACTTAATTCTGCACTAGGGGGTCTGGAAATAATTTTTTCAGGAATAATTTCTTTATTATTACGTAAATTAATATAACGGCATAATGCCCGCACTTCTGTTTTCAGCAAATCACCGATGGGAGCTAACCCTCCGCACGTATCACCATACAATGTACAATAACCAACTGCTGCTTCTGTCTTATTTCCACAAGCAAGAACAAGCATATTATAAGCATTTGAAATACTCATCACAATAGAACCTCGTATTCTAGCTTGAATATTTTCCTGCCACACAGGATTACCGTTTTTTAATGATGTTAATTGTTGTAAATATGAGTCATGAAGCGTGTCTATAGGAATTTCTTGTAGATCAACTGATAAATTTTTACAAAGAATTCGTACTTCTTGAGTGCTTGTGTCAGATGAAAATTTGGAAGGCATGTAAATAGCTGAAATGTTATGACTTCCTACAGCATCGACTGCTAATGCAAGTACAAGTGCAGAATCTATTCCGCCGCTAACAGAAATTAAAATTTTATTGAAAGAGTTTTTTTCGAAATAATCTCTAATTCCAACGACCAAACTTTGATGTAAAATGGCTTCTCCGCTTGGTATTGCTGCAATAGGATAAGAAATTTTAAGATCATCTAAATCTACAGTAATAAAATCTTCTTGTGCAAAGGCTAAACGTGTAATAATTTGACCTGAAGGACTAACAATAGAACTTAATCCGGAAAAAATTAATTCATCTGCGCCTCCAGCTAAGTTTACATCAAAAATCCATGAATTTTTTTCTTTCGCAAAAATACTCAATTCTATTTCATGAATTTCAGAAAGGTTTTTTTCAAATACTCTAGGACCAAGATTGACAAAGATATCCATATTTTTTTTATTGAACATAGGAGGAAGGGAAAGATTTTGATCTTCCAGTACATCAACAGAATGAACTTTTCCTTCAGAGAGAATTTCTTTTCCTTCAAAGAATATGGATAAGTTGGTATTTAGTGTTTCTAAAGCTAGTTCTTCTAATGCTGAGAACATAGTTTGCCGAAAATCTTCTAACGCAATAAGATTTTTTTGAGGAATTCCGGATAATGATCCAAAAGGAATAAGAAGGATATTTGCATCTTCTGCAATAGCTTTCGTAATATAAAAGCTTATTTTTTCTTTGTTAGCTTTGAAATTGGCGAAAATAGGATTTATTTGAGCGATGGAAATTCTCATAGTATTGAACCTTCTGTGTTTATATTTTGCTAACCTTGTCTTATTCTATTATACTATATTTCTATTGAAATGAAAAGAATCTTTTTTTGAGAAGAAATTTGTTTAAATTGATATGAATTGTAAAATTAATAGGATAGCAATATGATAAAATGGCTTTGTTTTTTTAATAAGGATATTGTGGAAAAAATTCTAGCGATCGATTTTTTGCGGGAAATGGCTGAAGGAACATTGCCAGAAGAAGTTTTTCATTACTATATTGAACAAGATGTGTTATATTTAGATCATTATGCAGAATGTTGTAATATGTTATCCCAGCGTATAGAGAAAAAAAATATATCTGATTATTTTGTTAAATTATCTTCATTGTGCAGTGATGAACAAGATCGAATTCATAATAATATTCCTTATAAACCGACCAATTTGAAAATGCCGGGATATGTTGAATATTGTAAATTTTTGACAGAACAATCGTTAACTGCTCGGATTGCTGTAGCTTGGTCTAGTATGATTGTTTGTCCGTGGATTTATATCTATGCTGCTCGTTATTATTTGGAAAGTGGTTTGAAAAGCAATCGCTATAGATTTTGGTTTGAAGAAAATGCGTCTAATGCTGTTGTTCAGGAATTTCAAGTTCATCAACGTCTTTTTGAAGAATTTTGCCGATATCGTTTTTGGGATTATAAACAAATAATAACAGGATTTCGAAAAGCATTGGTCTTAGAATATAATTTTTGGAATGATGCTTATTTATTGAAAAGTACTGAGAATGAAAAGAATAGAAAATAAATACACATAAAAAATACTTCGGATAATTCGAGGTATTTTTTATATTACCATGTGTAATCGTGATAAGGGATATGTCAGCATATATTTTTTCAAGATACTGTGTAGCAATATATAGTTGAAATTTTTTCAGGTGTTTGTTATAATATATTCAAATTTTCTAAATTTATTAAGGGCATAGGCATGGATGAAGAAAGAATAAATAATGGAGTGAGAGCTTCTTATTTTGAAAATGAGTTGGAAACTTCTTATTTAAATTATGCTTACAGTGTTATTACAGGAAGAGCGATACCAGATGCGAGAGACGGATTAAAGCCGGTACACCGCAGAATTTTATTCTCAATGAATGAACTTGGAATTCATCACGATAAAAAAATGAGGAAATCCGCACATATGGTCGGGGATGTTTTGGGTAAATATCACCCGCATGGAGATTCTTCTGTGTACAATGCCGCAGTGCGGATGGCGCAGGATTTTTCTACAAGATATCCATTGATTATCGGTCAAGGAAACTTCGGATCTATAGATAATGATCCTCCTGCTGCTATGCGTTATACGGAATTAAAGTTATCAAGAGTTTCGTATTATATTTTGAATGATTTAAAAAAAGATACGGTTGAGTTTAAATCTACCTACGATGACAGTAACGAAGAACCAATGGTTTTGCCTGGAATGTTTCCTCAGCTTCTTTGTAATGGAACAGAAGGTATTGCGGTAGGTTTTTCTACAGGTATTCCTCCTCACAATCTGCATGAAATTGTTTCAGCTACATCTGCTTATTTGGATAATTCGGATATTTCACTGGAAGAATTGATGAAACACGTTCAGGGTCCTGATTTTCCTACAGGTGGTAAAATTACCAATCGATCCAATATTAGAACAATTTATGAAACCGGACGTGGTTCTTTGAGACTTGCCGGAACAATATCTTGGGAAGAAAAAAGTAATTCATTGATCATAAGTGAAATTCCTTATCAAACAATCAAATCCCGTATCGTAACAGAAATAGTAGACTTAGTTGCTGATGAAAAGAGCAAATATGCAAATGTTCTTAGACATGTCAAAGAAGTTCGTGATGAATCATCTAAAGAAGGTATGCGTGTTGCAATTGAACTTGGAAAAACAGGTGATGAAAGTATAGCTAGTAAAATTTCTTCAATTTTTTATAAAGAAACAAGATTAGAAATTAATGTTTCTGTCAATATGGTTTCTTTAAAAGACAATCGTCCTGAATTAATGACATTGAAAAATTTAGTTTCTTCATTTGCGGAACATAGAAGAATTGTTGTAGATCGAAAGCATCGTTATGAAAGAAGAAAAGCTGAAGAACGTCTTCATATTGTTGAAGGATTATTAATTGCACAAGCTTCAATTGATGAAGTAATAAAAACAATCCGCTCTTCTAAGGAAGTCAAGCAAGCTCAAGAATCGTTAATGAAACAATTTTTGCTTTCCGAAATGCAGGCTAAATCAATTTTAGAAATGAGACTTCAACGCTTAACATCTATGGAAGTCGAAAAACTAAAAGATGAAAGAGATGAGTTGAATAAAATCATTCAAAAATTAACAGAACTTCTTGAAAATACGTTGTTGCGTGATGCGTTGATTAAGCAAGAACTAAAAGATATGGCTGATGATATCGGCGATAAAAGAAAAACAACATTTGGCGGCACAAACGCGGAACAAATAGATAATGAAGAATTTTTGGAAAACAAGCCTGTTCATTTGGCTGTTTCTCATCAAGGATATTTATTTATCGAGGTTGATCCTTCTCAAAAAACAATCGGTCGAGGAAGTAAAAGAACAGGTAATGCTACAGGTGGTCGTAAACTTGCAGAAGATGATTTGATTATTGCATCAGCAGCATGTAATATTAAAGATACTATGCTCTTTTTCTCTTCAGACGGTAAAGTGTTTTCTATTAAAGGTTATGAAATTGCAGGATCCGAAAACGGATCTCGCGTACGCCATGTAAACAGTATTCCCAGATTAGAAGCTATGCAGGGAAATATTGCTGCAGTAATGTTTGTTGATGAATTCAAAAATGATCATTTTATTGTTTTTGCTACTAAATTTGGCCAAGGAGTTAGAATACCTCTAAATTTATTTGGAAATATTTCTCGTGCGGGAGTTATTGCGTTAAAACTTAAGCCCCAAGATTCTTTAATTTCTGCAGTAAAAACATCCGGTTCCGATACGCTGCTTTTTGTCAAACGAAAAGGAAAAGGATTCAAATTAGATGAAAATCTTTTTACTCCTCATAATAGAGGTGCTATGGGTGAACGTGCTATTCGTGTAGAAGATGAAATGGATTGTGTTGTTGGAATGGCTGTTGATGAACCTGATAAAACCGTGTTGTTTGTCACCCAAATAGGAAGAGGTCGTCGTGTCAGTTCTAAAGATTTTTCCCAGCTGGCTCATAGAGGTGGTAAAGGATATAAACTGGTTGCATTAAGGGCAGGTGAGCATATTTCTGATTTTGCTTATGTATCGGAACAAGAATCTTTCTTTGTTGTCAGCAAATTAGGTCAACGAGCTGTGTTGAAAGCATCTGCTATTACTAATTATGCTTCTCAACTTCTAATTATGAAAATAGATGACGAATTAACAGTATTGTCCGTTGTACCTCCAGAAGATACCGACTTAAAAGAATCTAAAGCAATTACTGATGCCCAAAATCACGGTGAAGATTCTCTTTATACTTAGAGTTTGCTTAAATTTGATTAAGGTATATATATGAATAAATATAAATCTTGGTTTATTTTTTCTTCTAAGCTTGTTATTTTAATGTTTTCTGATTTTTTAGCCTATTTTTGTTCGTTTTCTATAGCATTGTTTATTCGAGACATTATTCCTAGTATTTTTTCTGATATACAGTTTCCTCATTTTTCTCACATTTATTATCAAAATCCTGAATCATGGTTCTTTTTGTTAATTATATTTGCTGTTTTTTTGATAAAAGAACTGTATTACTGCCAAAGAACTTTTTGGAATGAATTTTTAATTATAGAAAAATATCTATTTGTATCTGTTCTGTTGTCTTATTTGGTATTATTTAACTTTCCTATTTTTCTTCCTTTATTGAGTAGGTTATTGTTAGTTATTTTATTTTTACTGTTATTGATCTTTATTCCATTGTTTAGATTGATTATAAAGTTTTTTGTTTTATCTCGATCAATTTTTCAAATTCCTGTAATTATTGTTTCTGATCAGGATGAGATGGACAATATTGTTAATCTTACTAATTTTTTAAATAGAGATTTTTATTTTGGATTTAAGCCTATTGGTTTTTTTGATTATACCGGAAACGGCTGCCAGCATCCCTATCTTCATACTTATCAATCTATTGATCAGTTGCCTCTGGATATGACGGTATTTTTGGCTTGTAAGGATACTCAGTCTCAAGCGATTTCAGAATTATATGCCAGATATAATGTTATTTATGCAATCCCTTATAAATCTGGAATTTTAGTTAATGCTGATAATCAATATTTGTTTTCTGAACGGCTTTTTGTGATAAAATTTGAAAATAAATTAAATTCACTAACTGCTGGTTTTTTCAAACTTCTTATGGATAAGGTGTTGAGTTTTTTGATTATTATTTGTATTTCACCTCTTATCATTTTGGTTATCTTGCTGATTAAATTAACTTCTCCGGGGCCGATTTTTTACCATCAAACCCGTGTTGGAAAAGGTGGCAAGTCGTTTAAAATTTTTAAATTTCGTACGATGCATCTTGATGCTGATCAGAAGCTTAAGGTTTTATTAGAAGAAAATCCTGTATTAAAATTGGAATGGGAAAAGTATTACAAATTAAAAAAAGATCCGCGGATTACTCCTATAGGTGGATTTTTAAGAAAATACAGTATTGATGAGCTTCCTCAATTATTTAATGTATTATTAGGATCAATGAGTTTAGTTGGTCCGCGTCCTTTTGTATTGGGAGAAATTGAAGAGATAGATCCCAATCTTCTTACAACGTATGCAAAAGTAAAACCCGGATTGACAGGATTATGGCAAGTGACTGGGCGAAATAATAATGACAGGATTCAACGGATCAAAATAGATATGTGGTATATTCAAAATTGGAAATTAAGTTTGGATATCATCATTCTTTTGAATACACCGTTGAGTGTTTTGCGTGCTGAAGGTGCGAGTTAAAAAAAAATTTTTGTAAATAAAAAAAAAGCCTCATGAGGCTTTTTTTTATTGGTATGTTTTCAGTAAATGTTGAAGAAATAAATCAATATCTTTTGCTTCAAGAATATTAAATGATTCAAATCGTAGTCGTAAAGATAAATTTTTTCTTTGCTGCTCTTTCAATTCTTGGTTTTGGAAGATAGATAAAAATTCAATATGAGTAAGATCAGGATGCATCGATTGTATGTGGGTTTTAATATTGAGACCAAATTCTTTCTCTGGGATACATAGGGTGATATCTCTGAAAACAGGAGGTAGAGCCGGTATAGGTGTAAAACTTTTGTTAAGAGAATTTCCTTCTAACGCTTCAAAGAGAATTTCACAAACGATAGGAGCCGGATGATTAGATTTATCTGATAAATCGCATTTATAGAGAAGCTCAGGATGAATTTCTCCAAAAAATCCTATACTACGGTCAAGAGAAATAATTTCAAAGGAATTAAGAGGATGTAAGAATCCTAATTTGTTGGGGTCGATTTTTTTAGCAGAAATATTTTTAAGGCCTGCGTATTCGAAAATATTATTCAATATATTCAAACCTTTTGTATAACAGGATTGTTCACTGTTCATAATCAAAGAAAGTTTTTTCTCTTCAATAAAATGATCTTTGTCTTTAGAAAAAACTGTTCCAATTTCTGAAAATGTGGTATTTTTTTCAAATGCTTTTGAGGAATTATATTTTACTATGTCCAGCAATCCGTCAAATAAATGAGTTCGCATTTCTGTCCATTCTGCATTAAGCGGATTAACAATGATAGCCGGTTGAGGATACGAAATTTTAAAAAACTCTCGTTGCTTTGGTGATCGGAAGCCTACAGTAACTGCTTCATGAATTCCCATTCCTCTCAGTAAAGGCTTTATTTTTTCTTCAAAAGATTGTTCCGGAGAAAGTGTTATTGAAGAAGGTCGGTACGATGTGGATGGAATATTGTTGTAACCGTAAAATCTTGCAATTTCTTCGATAATATCTTCTTTTATATTAATATCTGTACGCATTCCTGTGGGAATAACCGTCCAAGAATTTTTTTGACATTCCAGTTTGCAGTGAGATAGGGTGATAATATTACGAATGGTATCGTCTGAAATATCAGGAGCACCTAAATAATTTCGTATTTCATTAGGAGTAATGTGTATAGGAGAGCCTTGATAAGGTTTCGGATAATAATCAAATGGTTTGGAAACGGAAGCATTTGGAAAATGAGAGTAAATATTTTGAATATAACTAAGAAGAGCACCATTTACCAGTTCAGGGGAAATATGTTTTTCGAAACGTAATGAAGATTCTGTTTTAATACCGAGGCGTTTTGCTGTTCTGCGTATAGTAATATGACGGAAATTGGCTGATTCAAGATATACTTTTGTTGTATTTTTGTCAATACTTGAAGAAAGTCCTCCCATGATACCGGCCAGAGCAAGTATTTTTTCTTGATCGCAGATAATTAAATCGTTTTCTGTTAATTCAATTACTGAAGAATCAAGTAATTCAAGGGTTTCGCCTGAAGATGCCTGACGAATATGAATATTTCCTTTAATCTTAGATGCATCAAAAGCGTGAAGAGGCTGACCTGTTTCCAGCATTACCATATTAGATAAATCCACTAAAAAATTAATAGGACGCATTCCAAGCATTAAAAGTTTTTTCTGAATGGAAGGATGGGAAGGCATGTTGGAAATATTATCGATACCGCATAAGATGTATCGTAGACAATTACTACTGTCAACAGATATTGTTATTTGAGTATGATGAAGAGATTGTAGCGAGTGAAAAGAATTAGTTTTGAGAGGATACTTAAAGTATGCCGCTAAACCTTCGGCCAATCCTCGTACAGAAAGCCAATCTGATCGGTTTCCCGGAATTTCCAATTCATATAAAGCATCGTTTTTAGTTAGTTCTTTGAAAAATTCATAAGCAAAATCCTTTGATTCGGTGAGAATAATAATTTCGTTGCTTTTGTTTTCAATTCCGAAATGCTCATATGCAAGAAGCATTCCGTCAGTTTGAATGTTTTGAATATTTTTTTTTTCGACGGTAATATTTTGGGCAATCTTTGATCCTACCGGAGCAAAGATAACAAAATTATTAACTGCAAGACGTGATGAATCTGATATAGTTTGAAAAACACCTGATTCTGTTTGTATTTTAACTAAGACATTTTTGGGTAGTTCTTCTATAGAAAGAATTTGACCTAATTGTATACGGGGATCTGATTGGAGTAATGTAATTTCTTCTGTTTCTGCTCCGAAATCAGTAAATGCACTGCCGATTTCTTCAGGTGTTTTGGATGATAAATCGGGCACTAACTCACAAAGCCATTGATAACTAACAGTCATTTTCATAGAAAATTACTCCTTGAAATTCATATAAAGTGGTTGACGTTTATTTTTTTATAACAAGTATTAGGAAGAGAATTATAAACTTTGCTTTAAGAAACGAATATCGTTTTCAAAAAATAATCGTATATCTTTAATACCGTAACGCATCATGGCAATACGTTCTATGCCCGTTCCAAACGCAAATCCCTTCCAAATGTCCGGATCTAGTCCTACATTGCGAAATACTTGAGGATGAACCATTCCACATCCCAGTAATTCTACCCATCGTCCATCCAAAAGATCTGGAGATGATACCGATAATTCTGCAGATGGCTCTGTGAATGGAAAATAATCGGGTCGTAGTCGGATTTTAGTATTGTTTCCAAACATAGCTTTTGCCCATTCAAGCAGAGTGCCCTTTAAATCCGAAAAAGAAACATTTTTGTCGACAACTAGACCTTCCATTTGTCTAAAAATGGGAAAATGTGTCGCATCAACAGCATCTCTTCTATAACACACTCCCGGACAAACAATTGCAATTGGAGGTGTTTCTCCATTTTTAAGCATTTTTTCCAAGGTTCTGATTTGAGAACTAGATGTATGTGTTCTCATTAAGTATTGGGAATCAACATAAAAAGAATCTTGATCTTCACGGGCAGGATGATCCTCATCAATGTTTAATGCTTCAAAATTATGGTATTCGTCTTCTAATTCTCTTTCTTCAACTAAGGTGTATCCCATACCTCTAAATACGGATAACATTTCATTTTTTACTTTGTTTAAAATATGTTCATATCCAATTTTGATTGAGGTTTCTGCCAAACTTGTTTCCAAATAAAAATTACTTAATTTTTTTTGCAAAGCTTCTTGGTTTTCTTGGTTGGAGTGCTCAGAAAGACAGTCTTGTATATTTTTTTTCCAACAAGATAATGTTTGACCAAAGGCTCTTTTATCATTTGTCATCTTCATTAAGGATTCTAAATTTTTAAATAATCCTTTTTGAGCAGTAAAAAACTTTTCGGATCCTAATTCATAAGAAATATTTTGGTGTATTTCTCCACAGCTTAATGAAAAAATATCATCTGCAAAATCACATATAATATGCAATCCTCCTACTTCTATGGAAAAGGAATAATCTGAATTTTTTATAGCCGGAATTCCATCCAAACTTGATGCAAAAATATTGAGGATATTTTCTTTCATAACGTGCTCCCGTTATTGTGCTGTCTTTTTTGTAAGATCGTAAGGTTTATAATTTTTGTTTCATTGCAGGGAACAGAATAACATCACGAATGGAATTTGAATCGGTAAAAATCATTGCTAAACGATCTATTCCTATACCTATTCCACCTGTAGGAGGAAGACCTTGTTCCAGTGCTTCAATATAATCTTCATCAAGCCACATAGCTTCATCATCACCATTATTCTTTTTGCAGGCTTGATCTTCAAAAACGTTTCTTTGAATAATAGGATCGTTTAATTCGGAAAATCCGTTGCTTAATTCCATTCCAAATGCATAAGCTTCAAATCTTTCGGCAAGTTCGGGATCAGACAATTTTCGTTTTGACAAAGGAGAAATTTCTGCGGGATAATCATAAACAATAGTAGGCTCTTCAATAAAATCTGAAATTAATTTATCAAATAATTCAGCCAACACAGCCCATCTTCCCATATCATCCGAAATTTCAATTCCATGTTTTTCCGCTTCTTTTACGGCTGTTTCTCTAGTATTTAAAATATTTGGATCAAGTCCTTTTGCTTTTAATGCTTCGGAATATGAAATTTTCTTCCATTGAGAAATATCTATTTCTTTTCCTTTGAATGTAATAATAGTAGATCCTTTAATTCTAGTAGCCGCTTCTGAAATTAAATTTACAAATAAATCTGCCATTCCTTCCCAATCAGAATAAGCTTCGTATAATTCTAACATCGTAAATTCCGGATTATGTGTTGAATCTACGCCTTCATTTCTGAAATTACGATTGATTTCAAACACTTTGTGCATTCCACCTACAACCAATCTTTTCAAATATAATTCCGGTGCAATCCTAAGATATAGTTCTGTATTTAAAGCATTATGATGGGTAATAAAAGGTCTGGCAGCTGCACCTCCCGGTATGGGGTGCATCATGGGTGTTTCAACTTCTAAAAATCCTTTTTCTGTTAAGTATTCTCTAATTGTTTGTACCAGCTTTGAACGAAAAATAAATGTTTCTTTTACTTCTGTATTGATGATCAAATCCAAATATCTTTTTCTATAGCGTGTCTCAATATCTTCTAATCCATGAAATTTTTCCGGCAACGGCCGTAAAGCTTTGGTAAGAATTTGGAAATTGTTAATTTCTAACGTCGGTTCTCCTTTTTGGGTAAAAAACATTTTTCCTGAAGCCGATATAATATCTCCCAAGTCTAATAACTTGTATTCTTCAAATAAATTTTCGCCTAAAATATCTTTTTTAAAATATAATTGTATACAATCATGCTCATCTTGTAAAGTTATGAATCCTGCTTTTCCGAAATTACGATTAAGAATGATTCTTCCGGCTACAGTTCCTTGATGTTGTTCAGAAGAATTCTCTTTAAACGAATTAATAAGATCTTTGGAAAATGTTGTTCTTGGAGTATCCGGCCGCGGTGTAAAGGGATCTTTTTGAAAATTTTTCCATGCATTTATTTTTGCTAAACGCATTTCGCGTTCATTCGAATTGTTTGGGACGGAATTATTGGTCATTGGTTTAATCCTTTTATAATGTGATTCAATATTATAACGGAAACGAATTCCTTTGTCCAATATCCATTAAGTATCCTTTTTGGGAATGAAGTTGTTTTTTTAATTGTTAAGAATATATTATTTGTAATGATAGGATTATTTTAGTAATCCTATTGTAAACATGAAAATAAAATCAGGAGAAAATAATGTGGTATATTTTGATGTTTTTTGTCGTACTGCTTAACGGTTGCAGTTCTTTTCAAAATACCGAATCGTTGATTGAGATGGATGGAGCATGGGTTTCTAAAGATGTGGACAGTTTTTCTTCTAATTTGATTTTGAAAGAAAGAAAAATTATCTTTAATCGCGATCATTTTCAATATGTTTGTCTGCAAAATGATGTAGAGCAAGTATCAGTTCAAGGTACAGTCAATATTACTTACCAACATGAACAGGTAGAATTTGCTTTTAAAACCGAAGAAAGCACTAATATATTGATAGGATCCGTGACTCCTACACAATTAATGTTTGTTTTCAATAATAACAAAAGATTAGCAATTCCTATATTGTTTACAAAGCAGTAATTTATTGATAATAATTTTTTAGCAGTTGAATATTATTTTTTAGGTATTCACGGCATACTTCTGTAGATTGATTTATTTGGTCGATTTGTTTTACTGCTTTTGCTAATTGTTCTTTATTTTCGGATGTTTCGGACGAGTGTTCGTTCATTCTTGGAATTTTCAGAATAAATCCCAATAAATCATAAGTAATATTATTAATATTGCCGGTATCTGAAAGTTGAGATTCTTTTTTGCTGATAAGATCTAATGTTAATTCTCGTATCAGATTCAAAAAATCAATACTTTCATCTAATGTTAACGGTTTTTCGTTTAGATACAATGAAATTTTTTCGATAAAAATCTTATTATTTTTACTCATATTGCGATCTGGGATTTTATTCAAATTGATTGGGATCAAGTTTAGAGATTAATTCTTGGATAGAACTTGCGTTATTCTTATCAGCGATAAGAATTTTATTTCCGCAAATAATAACCGCAAGATTTTCAACTCCTGCACAAGCAATAGTATAATTTTGATCACAAGAGATTAAACATCCTTTTGTCTGTTCAGTGGTAATGACTGTACCGGAGCCGATAATAATATTATCTGAAGGATTATTTCGTAATGCTTTATGAATAGATTCCCATGATCCGATGTCGTTCCAAGAAGATGCGTTCAAAGGTACGGAATGAAGATTATAGGCTTTTTCAGCAATCATACAATCAAAGGGAATCTGAGGCAGGCGGTCATAATTTTTTCTAAATTCTTCATAAGAACTATTAAACCAAAATTCATACAGAGAAGGATCAATTTTTTGGAGGGCTGAGCTTAACGAATGAAGAGTTAAGCCATAAATTCCGGAATTCCAAAAATATTTTTCTTCTTGAGGTCCTTCAGGATTGTTTTTCCAAGACTGATACCACAGATTAGCTGTTGCTTGATCGGGTTTTTCTTTAAATAAGCGTACTTTTCTTGTTATACCACCTGTATGTGCTTGTATATAACCGTAATTTGAGTCTGCTCTGGTCGGAATAATTCTAAAGCATAGAATCATATCATCCATACGTAATGAAAAATCAATGTTCAAATCTCTAATAACATGGTCTGAAGCAAAAAAGTAAATTGATTCATGGAAATCCTTGGAGGTTTCCATAAAATATTTACAGGCCAGCAAAATTGCTGGACCAGTGTTTCTTGCGGAAGGTTCCGAGATAATTTCTCCTAAACCCTTTTTCCAATAAGGAGATAATAGATGTTGTTGATTTTCAGAGGTTAAAAGATAAATGTCTTTACTTTGAAATCCTATTGATTCGGTTCTTTCAACAGCTGTCTCAAGCAAATTTCGGTTTCCTCCCAGAGGGGAGAGAATTTGTTTAGGAGTATCTTTTTTTGAGATAGGCCATAATCTTGTACCTTTACCGCCTGCAAGTATTACCGCTTTCATTTGTTTTCCTTGATATCTTTAATTTTTTTTACGAAAGAATCAAATAGAGGATGAGCATTTAACGGAGAAGATAAAAACTCCGGATGATACTGTACAGCAATATACCAAGGATGATTAGGAATTTCTAATGCTTCTACCAAATTAGAAGGTCCTACTGCTGAAATTTTCAATCCAGTGTCTTCCAGTTGTTTGGTATAATGCGGGTTAACTTCAAATCGATGTCTATGCCGTTCTTCAATGGTTAACTGTCCATAAATTTCGGCAAGTTTCGAATTTGGTTCAATAAATGCTTGATAAGCACCCAAACGCATTGTCCCTCCCATTTCTTTGATATTCTTCAAATTAGAAAGCATATCAATAACCGGATGAGGAGTGTCTATATCAAATTCTGTCGAATCGGCATTAAGGTTCAGAACATTTCTTGCATATTCAATTACCATACACTGAAGACCTATACAAATACCAAAAGTAGGTTTGTTATTTATCCGTCCATATTCTAACGCTTTAATTTTTCCATTGATTCCTCGTCCTCCAAATCCTCCCGGAATAAAAATTCCGTCTGCTTGTTCCAATAACTGTATGTTTTCTTCGTAATGGTTTTCTAAATCTTCCGGATTAATATTGATAAATTCAATACGAACTTTATTTTTCCAACCTGCATGGTAAAATGCTTCTAAAGTAGATTTGTAGGAATCAGCAAGTTTCAAGTATTTTCCTATAAAGGCAATAGAAATCGTATCTTTTGAATCTTTGATATGTTTGATAATATTATGCCAATTTGACAGATCGGCTTTTTTTAAAGGAAGTTTCAATCGTTGTTCGATTAGTTCCAATACTTTTTCTTGTTGAAGAAGAATAGGAATTTCATAAATACTTAACTCAACGTCCGGTAATGAAATAACAGCTTCTTTACGAACATTGCAGAATAACGAAATCTTTTCCTTAATGTCATCAGAAATAAATTCTTGTGAACGGCATACAAGCATATCTGGATGTATTCCCATAGACATTAATGTTTTGACAGAATGCTGAGATGGTTTGGTTTTTAATTCTTTTCCGACCGTAGGTACCAGTGTTAAGTGGATAAACATCACGTTTTCAGGAAGTTCTTCAAGAGAAAATTGTCTGAGTGATTCAACAAAAGGAATACTTTCAATATCTCCTATTGTTCCTCCCAGCTCTATAATACAAATATCCGAATTATTTTTGTCAAACATTCGAATGCGTCTTTTGATTTCATCTGTGATATGGGGAATAACTTGAACGGTTTGTCCAAGATATTCACCTCTTCGTTCGGATTCTATAACTTTTTGGTATATTTTTCCTGTGGTTATAGCGGAATCTTGAGCGGTTTGGATTTGCAGGAATCTTTCATAGTTGCCAAGATCTAAATCTGTTTCCGTACCGTCCTTACATACAAAAACTTCACCATGTTCATATGGTCTCATTGTTCCTGCATCAACATTAAGATAAGGGTCAATTTTCATCATATTGACCGAATATTTTCCGGCCTTAATTAAGGCTCCTATTGCTGAAGCTGTAATTCCTTTTCCTAATGAAGAGACGACCCCTCCTGTAACGAAAATATATTTTTTCATTCAAATTCCACCTGTTCTTACAAATGTATTAATTATTTTAACATATTGATTTGTTATTTACAAGAATTTGAAATATATATAGAATTCTTATATAATAATAAAGATATTTGTTTTCTTTTCGATTATTTATTATATCTTTATTACTGCTGAAAATTGGCGAGGTATATAATATTATGTTGTTTTATATATTTTCTTTATTATTAATGTCTTTGTTTGTAAATACTAATGTCTATACTCAGCAAAAAGCAGATTCTGATATTGTACGTCAGGAATCAACTGATATTGTTTTGAATCCTTATGGAACCACTCCTCTATCTGCAGCTTACAAACTGGAAAAAGTAAATAAAGATCCTATTTTTATTACTGTAAGGGGCAAAAGATCCGAATATTCAGTTTTTCATGAATTTCCTGAAAGATACGGAAAAGAAATTCCTATTCACGGGTTGTATGCTAATCATGAAAATATTGTGACTATTAAGCATGGTGAAAATCCTGCACGTATTTTTTATATCAAAACTCCTCCATTGAAAATTTTCAGTTCCGGCAACACTCCTCTCAAATTGGAAGCTAAAATTAAAACGGATGTATTGGAGACAGCTTGTATTTCCAATCAAGATCTTTATTTTGTAAGTATTCCTAATAATAATATGATTGCCGGATATGATAGAACTGGAGAAATTCGTTATGTTTACAAAGGAGAGGATTCTGGTTCTAAAATTTATGTAATGCGTATGGAAAGAGATGAGAAACAGGTTTTTTTTCGTATGATCGATGATAATAAATTTTATCAAACAATGGATTTATTAGGAAAACCGATTACTCGCCATAAATTACGAGTTCATCATGAAGCGGTTCCGTATAGTAGCGATTGTGAGTTGATTTTAGCAAACTCCAAGTGGGGGTGGGAGGATTCGGTTTGGATTATTAATACCAATCCACCTAGAGATCCGGATCGACCTAAACGCAAACCTAATGCTCAAATTGTTAACAAATTATTAATAGGAGATGCAATTCGTAAAGTAGTTAAACCTCAAGATCTTCCTATTTTAAATCAAGTAATATATGATGATAATAATGTATATGAATATGTCAATCCTAAAGCAACCAATAATAATGCCAAACCTAAAAAAGTGCGTATTGATTGGGCTCATGCGAATTCTTTGGTTTATGATAAAGTTAATGATCGTCTGTATATTTCACTGAGGCATCAAGGTATTATAGCAATTAAAATGAGTACTTGGACGTTGCAGTGGTTTATGACTGATGAAAAATTAAAAATTCAAGCCGGTACCAAATATGGTGAAAAACCTAAAGAAAGTAAATATTTGATTGACGTGCCGTCTTTGAAACCATATCGTATGAACACTACAATGTTTAACGGAAATCCCAAAGGTGCTCACTCTCTTCTTTTAAAAAAGAATGGTAATCTTCTTCTGTTCGATAATCAGGCTGATGAACTCAAAAATCCGGGTGGTTCTCGTGTTATTGAGTATAATATTGATGAACGTAATATGATTGCAAGGGTTATTAAGCAGTTTAATACTATTGATTTTACATACTCAAGGCTGGTATCTGATGTTGATATTTCAGGCGATTTTCATGAAAATCGATTAATTTTATTTGGAAATAGTACTCCTAAAAGAATTATGGAAGTAGGTGTTAATAATAATATTCTCTTTGACATGATCATAAATACTCCAGCTATTTTTTATCGTGTTGATAAGTATCCGTTGTATCCTTATTCAGGGTTTGGAAAAAAATACAGTATAGACAACAATGAACTATTAGAAGCAGATTCTTAAAAAAGAAAACACTTAAGTATAAGTACTTAAGTGTTTTTTTATGAGGATAATTTATTTTCCAACTTTTTGTTTTGCTATTGCAACATATGCATTCATAGCCAGAGCATCATTCATGCATAGCCATGCTAACACTTTACGATCAATAGCAACAGAAGCTTTTTTCAATCCTTCCATGAATCTTGAATAAGTAATTCCTTCTGCTCTTACAAAAGCATTGATACGTGTAATCCATAGTTTCTTAATATCTCTTCTGCGCAGTCTTCTATGGATGAATTCATAACGTAATGCATGTAGTAAAGTTTCCTTTGCAGCATTAAAACGAACACTTCTTGTTCCTTTAAAACCCTTGGCACGATTAAGAACTTTTTTATGTCGTGCTCGGGTAGTTTTAGAAGTAGTAACTCTCATGGGGTATCTCCTTAATTTTTATAAATTAATAAAGGTTTCGAATGGACACCCGTACCCATTCAAATACCGAAAATTATTATGCAAATGGCATTAATAATTTGATTTTGTCGGCTAATATTTTTCGTACTTCTACTAGCCCCTTGCCATTACGTTTTACTTTTGGTGTTTTGTGTTCCAAAAGATGGCGTTTTCCGCATTTGCTTCTACGTACTTTCCCTGATGAAGAAATCGTATATCGTTTTGCAACGGATCGATTTGTTTTCATTTTTGGCATGCATTTCTCCAATGTATATTTAAAGTTATTTTTTTGAATTTTTTGACGGAGCTAAGAACATTAGAATTTGCTTACCTTCTAATTTGGCCGATTTTTCTATTACTACGTCTCCAATCTGTTCTAAAATTCTTTTTATGATGTCGAATCCCAGATCGGTATGAGCCATTTCTCTTCCTCGGAATCTAATACTGACTTTAACTTTATCGCCTTTGTTTAAAAAATCAACTATTCTTTTAACACGATAATCAAAATCATGTTTATCAATATGAGGACCGAATTTAATCTCTTTAACTTCGACTGTTTTTTGATTTTTGCGGGCTTCTTTTAATTTTTTCTCTTTTTGATACAGAAATTTTCCGTAATTTATGATACGAGCAACGGGAGGTTCCGCATTTGGCGAAATTTCCACTAAATCCAAGTCCAATTTTTCTGCTTCATCAAGTGCAGCTTTCAAACTTAAAATTCCTAAAGGCTGTCCTTCGGAATCAAGAACTCTTAACTCCGGAGCGGTAATTCTTTCGTTAATACGAATTTGGTCTTTGTTTTCAGGTTTTTTAGAGTCTATTTTTCTCATTTAGCAAGTTTCCTTCACAATAAAATATTACAACATTATATACTATAATTTTATTTTAATCAAGAGTAAAGCTGATTATATTGTTTTTGCTAATTCACTAATGTGTTTTAATGGCTTGATAGGGAAATTTTTTAATTCTGCATTGTGTTTTGTATCGTAGGGAATAAATATTTTTTGTATTCCTAATCTTGCACTTTCTTTTACTCTTTTTTGAATATCTTTAACAGGCCTTATTTCTCCTGAAAGTCCTATTTCGCCAATAAATACGGAACTGTTGTCTAATGCGGTCTCTTTGAAAGAAGAGTAAATAGCTGCTATAAGCGACAAATCAATAGCACGATCCTTTATTTCTAATCCGCTGGTAATATTTGCATAAATATCGAATTTTGATAAAGGAATTTTGAGTTGTTTTTCTAACACAGCACTTATTAATGCTAATTTGTTATTGTCTATTCCTTCTGCGGTGCGTCTTGGATAGTTTTGATTATTGTGATGGCATAGGGCTTGTACTTCTAAGGGGAAAATTCGTTGTCCTTCCGAATGCACATAAACCGCTGATCCGAATACAGGATATTCATGTATCGAAATGAATGCTGTACTGAGATCTTCCGAAGGATAAAGTCCGTATTCTCCCATTTCAAAAAATCCAGCTTCATTTGTAGAGGCAAATCTATTTTTGAATGACCGGAGAACTCTGTAAATTCCTCGTGCATCGCTTTCTAAAAACAATACTGTATCTACTAAGTGTTCTATAGCTTTAGGCCCTGCAATGGAACCTTCTTTAGTGACATGTGAAACTAAAAGGGAGATAATATTCATGCTTTTACATGCGTTGACGATTTGATGTGTGCATTCACGCAGTTGCGGTAAAGATCCGGGCGATGATTCGATTGAATCTGAACTTAATGTTTGAAGAGAATCAATAATAATACAGGTAGGATTGTATTCTTGGATTTTTTGAATGATGTACTCTATGTTTGTTTCTGAGAATAAATACAATGTATCGGATTGAATTTTTAATCTATCAGCACGTTGTTTTACTTGAGAAGAAGATTCTTCTCCGTTGATGTAAAAAATAGATCCTTGTTTGGCAAGAGTTTCAGCAATTTGCATAAGTAAGGTAGATTTCCCTATTCCGGGTTCTCCTGAAAGAAGAATTGCTTGACCTGCGTTAATTTTTCCTAATACCCTGTCCCATTCTGAAATTCCGGTAGAAATACGTGCAGATTCTTCATACGCAACTGCTGACAGAAGTTCCGGATTTGAGCCGGATAAGATTTTTAAAGATCCAGAAGCACTTTTTCCGATTTTTTTTATCGAAACTTCTGAAAATGTATTCCATTCCGAACAAGAGGGGCATTTCCCCAACCATTTTGGTGTTTCATAACCACAGGATGAGCAACAAAAAATATGTTTGGATTTTGACAACGATTTCTCCTTTTGGGGAATAGGAAATAGTTTGATTATTTTTTGTTGATTTTATTGGATTTGTTTTTTGAATAAAAAAGATTGTGGAACCAGCAAAAAAGCTGTCCTAAGAAAAATCCCAATAAAAATACAATAATTAAAATAACAAAAATAGGTACTTGGTTTATTTGGAAGCTGAAAAAGCTTAAATTTGCATTTCCGTTATTTTGAATGGCAAAAATAAGAAACAATATAAACAATATAAATCCAAAAATACTTTTAATTACTTTCATGGATACCTCTTTATTATTTTTAATTTTTATTATTAGTTGTTTAGAAGTATTCTGAAAAAATAAAATTGTAAATAGCTAAAATCTCTTTTTTTGTAATGTTTGAGAGAAATTCTACATGCAGTACATAAATATCGCTATAACAAACTGTTCTTCGAATAATTCCTTTGATATTAAGTTCTTCAAAGTCTAATGTAATTTCAAGACTAATCATAGTATCTTGGGCAATACCTACTCGAGATATAATATTACACCCTTTAATACTGATATTTCGTACTAATCCTAGAGTAAGATGACCCGAAATTTCTTCTAAAGAACCAGTAGTTTCACTCATTCGGATTTGATTGGCTCTGATTTTAACCGGTAGTTCGCATTCTTTTCTAGGATATTCACGCAAAGTTGTTCTTTTAATATTTGAAGGGGTTTTCAATACCAAAAGTAGAGAATTATTATTATTCATGAATTTGACAACATTAGATGAAAATTCATAACCTGCATCCATTTTTTTCCAAAAAGAAACATCAGCATTTCTATTTGTATAATTTAAATATTCAGAAGCTGATTTATTACTGTTGTTTAAAAGAAAGGTAATAGTTTTTGAGTTAATATTCAAGAATTCTGCAAAAAATTTCGGACCATATAGGATTTCGATATCAGCATTCTGTCCTATAGAAATATCATTAATAGATTGAATACTTGAATTACATTGAATATAATAATTGTTAATTTTTCTATAAATTTCATAAGAGGCCAGTAACAAGTCTTCTTTATTTTTGTGTTCGAATTCGGGGTTGCTGATCATATTATATGTTGAAATCAACCACTGCCTGCCGATTTGTTCATCATTCAGAGCTTGATACAATTTTCTGCTATTTAAAGAGTATAGGTATTCTAATTTTTCTGCTTCGTAAGGAGATAGTTTTGCTTTTTGGTTTATTAATTTTAAAGCTTCTGAAGTTGATAGAATCAATTTACCGGTCGAAAATAAATTTTTTGATTTCTTAGGTGTTTTAATTGTTGTAAAAATATAAATCAAGGCAACAATACTAAGAATAAAAATAAAATTAATCATAACATTCCTTATCATAAAAATTGAATACTAAAATTTTTTTTAGTTGGATGATGTGGTAACTCTTATAGGGAATTCAGGATAAATCTGATTAAAGTAATTGTTAAATTCCAACCATGCCTCTGGGTACAGAGATTGTAATATGGATTGCTCTTGTCGAAGCTGTTGAACGATTTGTTTGGTTTCGTTTGTTTGTTTGTTTAGATGGTGTATTTTTGCAATTCGTATTTGCGACAAATAGCTATTGAGTTGGCTTTTTCCAAAGTTTATGGGGTTTTTAAGTAATGTTATGGTTTGTTGGTAATATAAAATAGACAGTTTCCATAATTTTTGATTTTCGTAAATTTGGGCGAGTTTAAATGGGATATCTGCTTCATTGGAAATATTTTGAAGAGCTTTTTCATAATAAGTTACGGCTTGGGAGTAAGATTTTTTGTTGAATAAAAAATCACCTATAGCTTTTGCTCTAATTCCGTTATTGAAGTTTTTGTTGTTTGGATCAAACTGATATTCGTTAACAGTAAAAGAAGAATTGGATTGAGCGTGTATTATGGACACAAAAACGAATAAAAATATTAATCTCAATTTAAACACAAATATTCTCCATTAATTTTTCTGAAATTTTCCAAATGTCGCCTGCACCTAGTGTAATGACAACTGAAGCTTTATTTTCTGTTATTTGATGAATAGTATCGGAAATTTTTCCAAAATCCGATTCAAACAGTAAATGATCCATCTGCTTTCTTTTAGAAATTTCTTCGCAAATGATGTCGGAAGAAATATTATCTATGTTGATTTCGCGGGCTGCGTATATATCTGTTAAAATGACACTATCTGCTAAGGTTAAGGCTTCAGAAAACTCTTTGTAAAAGTATTTTGTTCTTGAATACAAATGGGGTTGAAAGATTGCAATTAATTTAGCATTATGTTTGGCTGCAATTTTTCTGGCAGCTTCCAATGTCAACTGTACGGCCTTTGGATGATGGGCGTAATCATCAATAATAGTAAGCATTTCAGATGAATTTTTAATTTCAAATCGGCGTTTTGCATTTTGAAAAGAAGCCAATGCATGGACAATAGATGCATTATCAATTCCATAAATTTTAGCTGCGGCAATAGCAAGAAGTGTATTGGAAACGTTATGGATACCAGGAGTTCCGAGTACAAAATGTCCTATTAAGGTGTTTTCATAGTAAACATCGAATTCTGAACTGTTTGGATGAAGGGTAATATTTTCAACCCAAAAATCTCCTCCCCGAGCAGTAATAGAAACAGAAACTTTTCTGGCAACGTTGCTTTTTGCAACAACAAGTGCCAAACCCTCATCATCAGCATTCCAAATTAATAATGAGTTGGGAGACAAATGGGTATTGAAATAATGTAAGAATAAGTCTTCCACTTCTTGTCTGTTTTTGAAGAATTCCAAATGATCTTCATCAATGTTTGTCAATAAAGCCATATCGGGGTACAAATAATTTAATGATCCAAATGCTTCACATGCTTCATAAATCATCGTGTTGCTTTTTCCAAAATATCCTGAGCCGTCTATTTCTGCAAGATATCCACCTACCGCTAGAGAAGGATCTATGCCTGCAGCTAAAAATATTTTAGCAGTCATAGATGTTGTTGTTGTTTTTCCATGAGTGCCAGATACACCAATACTGAAAAAATGAGAACCAACAAAATTAAGCATTTTAGCACGGACAATAAGAGGTATATTGAGTTTTTCTGCTTGTTGAATTTCGGGATTTTCAGAATTAACAGCATTAGTGTATACAATATAGTCAATATCAGATGTTATGTTTTCTTTATTATGTCCGATAAAAACATTAATTCCTTGATTGATTAATTTTTCGATTGCGTCTGATGAACTATTGTCTGATCCGGAAATTTTGTATCCTTGAGAATTAAGAATTGTAGCAAGAGCAGACATTCCTACTCCTCCAATTCCAATGAAGAAAATATGAGAATTTTCTTTAATATTGAGCATAAATATGATCCTTATGTTAAAAATATTATTTTTTTAATCCTGCCGAAAATTTTACTGATATAAAGTATTATAAAGTATTATAAAGAATTTTCATAATTTTTTCAAAATTTAATATTATTATGATATTTGCTTGAAAATATATACTAAAATATGTATTTAGTAAAAATGAGAAATATTTTTGATTGCATTAGTAGTTAAAATATGATATAATAAAACGTACAGTATAATACACAGTTTATAATACTTTGAAATGTCAATATATATTGACATTTATATTATTTGCAGTAATATTGAAGATGCAAGCTGTTATTTTTTTTATTAACTAAAGGATTTGTTATTCATAAACCAAATTTAAAAAAAACTCTCTTATTCTAGTAAGAATAATTAGAAAGTTTAATAAAGATTGTTAGGTGACAAATAGATCGATTGTTAGTAATTTAAATAGCTTATTATGTCAATTTAGTAAAAACAATCTTTTTAGTGTAAAGGTATGGTGATGAAGAGTTTAAATGCAATAATTTTATTTTTGCTAATTTTGTTACTACCTATTGATTCGTTATTTGCACAGGCGGTTGAAGGACGTCTTTATAAGAATGCGGCTTCAATGGGAATGGGTGGAGTTGGTGTTTCTACAATAGGCTATACATTTTCTGTTATAAGAAATCCTGCAAATTTAGGTTTAATGGCAGATCATGATTTGGCTCCTTTTGTTTGTATAGGAGCTTCTTTAAATCCTGATATGTTTAGTCTTCTTGACGAAGTTAAAAAAGTGACTTCCGGTCAGTCTTCTTTTGGTGATATCAATTACGATCAATTTACAACATCTCTTCCAAATGTAGGTCTCAACGGGCCTTTGGGTGCTGGTTATATGGGTAAGGGATTTGGATTTTGGACGACTTCTTCTTCTGATGTGGCTTTTGCTGTCAGGCAGAATCCTGAAAATATTATTGCCAAATCTGGAGTTAGTTTAAATACGATTGCAAAGACGGCTGATGAGTATTTTCAAGCTGTTAATACTGGGCCTGTTTCTACTTCTCAATTAAGAGGTATTGTAGAAAGGAATATCGGTAAAAATTTATCTGATCTGGGTATTAGTGAGAAAGATATAATAAATGCTGTTGACTATATTGTTAGCCAGTTGGAAACTAATCCGGATGCGTTTCTGCATACATTTATACCGGAAGCAGTTGTTGCTGCTACTGTTGAATTGACTGCTAACTTAGGCTATGGTTATCGTATTCCTTTTGCAGCTTTAGATGATGTTTCTGGATTATCTTTAGGGGTTACCGTGCGTTATTCCCAAAGATTTAAAATGACTTCTGACGGTTTTATTGATATTTCTCAAATGGCAAATATTTTTTCTTCATTACAGAAAAATATCTTTCAAGCTGGTAGTATTTCATCAGATTTTGGTATGTCTCTTCGGATTCAGAACTGGATTTTTGGTATAGCTGTCCGTGATGCTTTATCTACAGGTTATGTTTGGAAGTCAATTGATGGATTAGGTTCCGTCATTCAAAATTCTAAAATTCCATTTTCAGTTGATTTCGGTACTTCTTATAGATTTTACTTCAACAATCACTTTATTCAAGAAGTTGGATTATATTTGGAATTTGAAAATGCTTCTAATCCTTATATTTCTTGGGCAAATAAGGTGAGAGCTGGTGTTGAAACAAAACTGTTCCGTTTTTTAGATGTAAGAGTTGGTATATACGATTCCTTTATTACAGCTGGACTTGGTGCTGGTTGGAAATGGGGAAGAATAGATTTCGCTTATTATAGACAAAGTTATTTGGAATTCTTTAAAAGCGATCAATTTTATCTGAACTTTACTGTTGGTTTGGACAATTCACCTCAAAGAAAAGCTAGAGCTCGTGAAAGATTTGAAAGAAAAGAACGTGCTAAAACTCAAGCTGGTCAATTGGTTGATAATTCCCTTAAAGGTGTTTAATAATTAAAAGTTTCCCCCCCCCAAATCTTGCAAATTCTCACTAGGGTGAGGAGTTTGTAAACGAAAGCCGCTTTTAAGCGGCTTTCGTTTTTTTTTGTCTTTTTTTGAAAAGTTTAATAGTTTTTATTTGTATTGAGAAATACACATATCTTTTTTCTTCTTATCTCAAATTTCTTTTCGTTATTTATCCTATCTTCATTCCTATCTATTTGCAAGAGGGGGGTACAATGTATCCTTCTCTTTTCTTTGTTATTTCCTATGAAAAATTAAAAAAACATGCTATAATATTTTTAATTTATCAGTTAAGAGAGTGTGAGGGAATGAAAAAAATTATTCTTATTGATGCGTCCGGATTATTGTTCAGATCGTATTTTGCTATGTTGAAGAATCCTTTATACACGAAAAACGGCCAGCCTACCAGTGCTGTCTTTGGATTTTTGAGAATGATTTTTCATGTTATTAAAAAATATCCCTGCCATGGTATAGCAGCTGCTTTTGATGTTCCCAGACATACTTTGGAAAGAAAAAAAGAGTTTGACGGATACAAAGCAACCCGCCGTGAAACTCCTCCCGATTTAATAGAACAAATTTCTATTGCTAAACAATGTTTGGAATTAGCAGGTATCCCTGCTATTGTTAAAGAAGGTTATGAAGCTGATGATGTTCTGGCTTCTTTGGTTCATCGCTATTCGGAAGAGAATGAAATTCTTATTTTTACAGGAGATAAAGATCTTCTTCAATTGGTTGGAAATAATGTTCTTGCTGTTCTACCTTCTAAAAAAAGCGGAGATGGAATTTTAATCTTGGACAAAGATGGTGTTAAAGAATTGAAAGGTGTTTATCCGTCAGAAATAAAAGATTTTCTTGCAATTGTTGGTGATACGTCTGACAATATTCCCGGAGTAAAGGGAATTGGAGAAAAAGGTGCTGTGAAATTAATAGAAGAATATCACAGTTTGGAAAATATTTATCAAAATTTAGAGCATATACCGGCGTCATTAGCAAAAAAACTGGAAGAGCATAGAGATGCAGCATTTATGAGTTTAGAGTTGGTAAAATTAAATCATGATTTGGATGTTGAGATACCTAAAATTTACGAAGGCATATTAACATTATCAGATGTGGCTTCTGCACCGTTTTTGGATAAATTACAGGAGTTGGAGCTTCATTCTTTGATTAAAGAAATTGTCCGGCGTCTTCAAGAAGAGTCTAAGGAATCCCAAGGATCACTTGAATTATTTCCTACATCCTGCCGGCAAAAAAATATTCAGAAATTTCATTTGACGACCTTGGATATATTGAGCAGTAGTGATATTATTTCTTTACAGTTTGAAGATAATATATTGGAATTTGCGGGATCTGATGAAATTTTTCATTTATCTGTAGAAAGAATCCCTGAATTTAAAGAAATGTTGTCGATGTTTTTCTCTGCACTTCACGAAAATAAAAAAGAGATATTAGTTTTTGACTATAAAAAACTAATCCATATCTTTGGAGCTTTTGATATTTTTCTACCTAAGTGCCAAGATTTAAAATTGATGGCTTATTTGCTTGATCCGGCAAGAAGTGTTTATTCTATTGAGGCATTATCTTTTTCTTACATTGGTCAGCATGAAACAACAGCAAAAATTTTTCCGCAATTGTTTCAGATAATGGAGAATTCGTTATCTGAAAAGAATATGCTGGCAATTTATGAACAGATAGAACTGCCTTTGAGACCTATTTTAGCTGAATTAGAATCTATTGGAGTGAAAATTGATATTCCGTTGTTGCAAAAAATTTCCCTTCAGCTTGATAAGCAGTTGGAAGTATTAAGTCAAAAGATTTATCATTTGGCAGGAAGAGAGTTTAATATTTTGTCGCCGAAACAGCTAGGACAAATTCTTTTTGAAGAAATAGGATTGCAACCTTATAAGAAAACAAAAACCAAATCATATTCTACCGATGAAGAGAGTTTAGAAGCGTTATCTTTTATCCACCCTCTGCCTCGAGAAGTTCTTCAATATAGGTCTTTGTCCAAGTTTAAAAATACTTACACGGATTCACTTCCTAAACTTGCAGATGAACATCATAGATTACACACAACACTTCATCAAACAGTTACAGCTACCGGAAGACTTTCTTCCGGAGATCCTAATCTGCAGAATATTCCTATCAAAAGTGAATTAGGAAAAGAAATCCGTTCAGCCTTTATTCCTTCTGAAGGGAAAATATTGATAAGTGCGGACTATTCCCAGATAGAACTTCGTTTATTTGCCCACTTATCGAGCGATGAAAAAATGAGAAAATTTTTCTTAGAAGGAAAAGATATTCATCGTCAAACAGCTTCTTTGATGTTTGGGATTCAAGAGGAAGATATTACTCAAGATCAACGCCGTGCTGCAAAAACAATCAATTACGGAATCAGTTACGGAATGTCTGCATTTCGTTTGGCAAATGAATTGGAAGTAGATTTCAGTAAAGCAAAAGATTTTATTGATCGTTATTTTGAAACATTTCCGGGTGTTTCGAAATTTATGCAGAGTACGCTTGAATTTGCACATGATAATGGTTTTGTCCAAACCATGTACGGCCGTCGCCGTCCTACTCCCGAATTATTAAGAAAAAAAATAGATAAGTTAACAAATTTGTCTCATCCTTCGCGGTTTGCTATTAATGCGGTTGTGCAAGGAACTGCAGCCGATATTATTAAAAAATCAATGATTCAAATCCACCATATGATTCTTGAATCATATGTTAATGATGTTCAAATGATTCTTCAAGTGCATGATGAACTGTTATTTGAAGCAAATCCCAAAACAAGTGAGTTGTTTGTAAATGATTTATCAAAGGTAATGGCTGAAATTGCAATGCCTGATCTTCTTTTGGAAGTTAATGTTGGAATCGGTTCTAATTGGGCGGAAGCTCATTAAAGGAAACAGGAGAAATTTATGCAGTCTTCAATAGCTATTGTATCTTATCAAAAAAGCCCTTTGCAGACAATCATGCCTTTTTTTGAATTACAGCCGGATATAAATGTATTTGATGAAAAATCAATGGTTTCTGAAACTCCCAAATTTAAAGAAATTTGGATTGATGCTTATATTGATTTATATGATTCTTGTTTATTCGAACCGGAATATTTGTATTATTTTTTTTTGCGGATTCATCAAATAATTAATAAATTTCATAAAACCTCTTCTATTATCAGAATTTTTCAAAATTTTTCTTATCAATCAAATCATACTGAACTTAATAAAGTATTTGCATTATATCATATGTTTACACAATTTTTTGATACTTTTGATAATGTATTTCCAATAATTCTACCTGATATTTTGAACACTTCATACAAAAATCATCCTTGTACCGAACTTCTTAACCATTATTTTGACCAATTGGTTTGGGAAAAGAAGTCGTTGTTTCGAATAATACATCCTAATGATATTGTATATAATTTGTTGGAAAATCAAATACCTAAAAGTCCTGTAGTATTGGGCGGAATAAAAGTCAGTATGCTGGATATTTATCAAACAGTAGAAAAGATTTTGGGTATTGTGCCGGATAAGTTTGAATATTCATATATGATTGATATTTGTGATGATCTTCCGTATCATAATTTTTCTAATATCCATTATAATTTGGAAACAATACTAATTTCGTATTTGTCGTAAATCGTTCAATAACAAAAAACTCCCAAAGGGAGTTTTTTGTTATTGATCTTGTAATAGTTCTCGTGCTAATTTTTCGGAATTTTGACCTTGGCTTCCAAGCATTCGTGCAATTTCTTGAATTCGTTCGTTATAATCCAGTTTTTTTATAGAAGTAAATGTTTCGGAATTATTTGAAAATTTACTTATTTGATAGTGATGATCTGATTTAGCAGCAATTTGAGCAAGGTGGGTGATACAAAATACTTGTCTGATTAAGGATAATTCTTTTATTTTTACTGCTACGTTATGAGAAA
The DNA here is from genome assembly GCA_051647535.1 of Brevinemataceae bacterium. Lineage (GTDB taxonomy): Bacteria > Spirochaetota > Brevinematia > Brevinematales > Brevinemataceae > Brevinema_A. The sequence continues at coordinate 212,478 of JBOFEA010000004.1, read as the reverse complement.
TCATCCCTCCAATACCTGCATCTATTTCGTCGAAAATACTTATATTAACAGGATCATTCTGAGAAAGAGCTGTTTTTAATGCAAGCATAATACGGGAAATTTCTCCTCCTGAAGCTGTTTTTGATAATGGTTTGGGTTCTTCACCTACATTTGCCGCAATCATAAATTCAATTCGATCGATTCCTTTATCTGAAACGTGGAGGGGCATATTATTTAATATTAAAAAAGAATCTTCTTGTTTTGTATAGGTGATTTTAACTTCAAATCGGGTTCCTTCCATTCCTAAAAACGAAAGTTCCTGTTCGATTTTTTTGCTCATCTCTAACGCTGTTGTTTGGCGGAGTTTTGATAATTCGAGGGATTTTTCTCCTAAGGTTTTCACAGCTGAAAGGCACTCGTTTTCCAATAATTCCATTTCCAAATCTAAATTCTCTGCTTTATCAATCAACAGCAAACATTCTTCTTTAAAATTATTTAATTCATCAACAGTATTTTTTTGATATTTTCTTTTTAGTTCTTTCAGCAAAGCTTGTCTGTCTAGGATTTCATCCAATTCTTCTCTGTTAATATCCCAAGATTCAATGTATGAAGATAAGAGATGGGCACTTTCTTTGGTTTTTGCAGATGCGTCTTCCAAAATATCTGTTAGTTCTTCATATTTTTGAGCAAAAGATGAAATACTCTGTAGGGATTTTTTTGCATCATCAAGCATCAAAGAAGCATTAATTTCAGCATCATGAATACATTGATAAGCATGGGTAAGGGCAGTAAGTATTTTTTCTCTATGCTGGGCTTGGTTTAGATTTTCTTGAAGGGTTTCTTCTTCATCTGTTTGGAAAGAAGCTTGAGAAATTTCCTGATATGCATTTTGATAAAATTCTTTGTCTTTTTTGAGATTTAAAGCGTGGGTTATTAAGATATTTTTTTGTTCCAGTTTTGAAATAGTATGTTGATAAAACTCTGAAAATTCGTTGACATGGGTTTTCAACTTTCCAAATGAATCCAAAATATCTCCATGAACTTTTTTGTTTAAGAGAAGCTGGTGATCGTGTTGGCCATGCATATCAGCTAATCGAACACCAATTTCTTCTAGTTTGGTTAGTGTTTCTTGTTTGCTGTTGATAAAGATCCGATTTTTACCGTTTCTGTGAATTTCGCGGCGGATGATGAGGGAATCTTCAATATCAATATTATTATTGAACAGAAAATTTTTAGTTTCATTGTCTGAAATCAAAAATTCTCCTTCTACAAACATAATATCTTTATCTGTTCTAATCATAGATGAATCACTTCGTCCGCCCAATAATAAGCCTAATGCACCAATGAGTACAGATTTTCCTGCGCCTGTTTCTCCGGTGAATACAGAAAATCCTTTATAAAACGAAATTTCCAAATTACTGATAACAGCAAAGTTTTGTATAGCTATTCGTTCCAGCATAAATAATCCTAATATTTTTAGTTTTTAAAATTACCCAAATGCCAACCTAGTTTCTTAGAAAGGGTATTGAAGAATTCTTTTGAACTTACAGGTTGGCTTTTGATGTAAGAAATGTCCGTAATGAAGAAACTTTCTTGAGGTAAAAGAGGAATACTTTCTTGACCGTCAGCCCATATAGCGGCTTCTTGAAGGCAGTGATTTACTATTTTTATGGAATAATCAGTGCTGACAACCAAAGGACGTTCTCCCAAAATATGGGAACAAACCGGAGTAATCATAATTAACTGCATGTCAGGCATAGCAATAGGACCACCAGCAGACAAATTATATGCTGTAGATCCTGTTGGAGTTGCAATTAATATACCATCGGATCTCATCTTCATAATAGGTTCGTCGTTAATATAGACAGAAAATTCTGTTAAAATTCCTTTTCTGTTATTGGTAAACAAAAATTCATTTAGTGCGGATAGTTTGTTTTCTGAGCTGCTTTGACCGCATAACAGCATTCTTTTAGTCCATTGTGTATTTTGGGAAAGATACTCTGCTAATTTTTCTTTAATATTTTCAGGTTCTATGTTCGGAAGAAATCCTAATGTTCCTGCATTAATTCCTAAAATAGGCTTATCAAACTGAGCGAACCTACGTGCAACACTAATGAAATGACCGTCTCCTCCAATAGAAAAAATAATATCAAATGGTTTATCTGTAAATTTTCCTGAATCAACCACAAAAGAATTAATATTTAATTCTTTTAGTTCGTGTTGCAGCTTTTTAAATACATGAGCAAATTCGGGAATGTTTGTTTTCCCTGTAATCATAGCAGTATACATTATTATTCCTTGCTGTATAATATTAAAAATTATACTTGTTTTTGACAAAATTTTCAATATTTCTAAATTTATTTAAAACTGCAAATAAATTGGAAAAAATTTTCAATGGTGTTATAATTAATCTATGGAAAAAGTAAACAACTTGATGAATTACGCTTACGAACATCTTTCTGAAGAAAATTTTCCTGAACGTAAGGAAGAAATTTTTAGAATGATCACTCATTTGCTTAATATCGAAAAGTATCACATAATCAACTCTATGGATATTGAGGTTTCTCAATTTGATTGTGATACTTTTTATCAAATGATTCAACAAAGGAAAACTGGTACACCCTTAGCATATATTCTTGGGTATTCTTATTTTTATTACGATTGTTTTCCTGTATCCGAACAAACTTTGATTCCAAGATACGATTCCGAACATTTGGTTGAAGCTGCAAAAAAATACTTCTCTTGTTCCGGAAAAAATATGATTTTGGATGTTTGCACAGGGACGGGAGTTCTTGCTCTTTCTTTGTATCGTATATTTTCTAATAGTATTATTACAGGTTGGGATATAGTAGAAGATCCTTTCATCAGGTCTTGTGAAAAATTAAATGTTGATAATCAAAGGGTGTTCTTCAAAAAAATGGATTTCTTGGATTCTCGAAATTGGTACGGAATGTGGGACTGTATTGTCAGTAATCCACCTTATTTAAATGATGAAGATATGAAAAATTTAACTTCTTCTGTATCGGATTTTGAACCTCATACTGCATTGTACGGTGGAAAAGACGGCATGTTGTTTTATCGAGCCTTAAGGGAATTTTCTTATTCACATTTGAATACAGAAGGCTTACTAATTTTGGAAATTGATCATAAATATCAGTTAGTACAGGAATTGTTTCCTAATCATGTCTTTCAGTTTGTGGAATTGATTTATGATTATAACAATCTGCCTAGAGTATTGGTATTTAAAAGAAGATGATTATTTTATTATACGTTCCATAAAGACGGTTTTAATTTCTTTATTGTCTTGGTTGTTGAAAATATAAATTTTATCTTTAGTAATATTTAGTTTGTTCGTGGATGTTTCTTCGTTTAGTTCGATGACAGCCTGTACGATGTAATCTTGATTTTGTACTATTTTTGGTTTTCCAAGTATTTGAATTTTGCCGTAAATATAATAATCATTATAATTTTCTGATTCTTGTGCTTCAGTGGAAAGACTTGAATAATCAATGGAAGAATTCATATGCATCGTAAACGAACCAGCATTTTTAAAAACAAACACTGTAGAAATATCTGATTCTTCTGGGGATGACCATCGTCCTTCCAAAAGTTGATAAATTTCTGAGATACTGTTTGCCTTAGCTTGAGATGTTATCAATAACATCAGTGCAATCAATATATTTTTTTTCATAAAATGCCTCTATTAACGTAGAATAACTTATTAAATTATACGAAATTTTTTTTAAAATATCAAAACCTTAATTTTTATAAAAATTAAGTGAAGGAATATGTATGCATTCAAAATTTGTAATACTGTTTATACTGTTTTTTTCATGTACGTCTTGTTTGATGTTTGGATATGAGAATGTAGATCCTTCTGTGAAAGAAGCTTTGAATTTTTATCGCAAAGGTAGTGTGAGGCGTGCTGCAGAAGTGTTTGAGCGTAATCCTAACATTGTCGATAATCCGGAACTGCAGTTTATTTGGGCAAAAAGCTATTTGGAAATGAAAGAATATCGTAAAGCGTTTGAAATTTTTTATAAGATTGACGCTGAAGAAATGTATAAAAATAAACGCTATTCCTATATTTATCCGTTTTTTGTCCGTAAGTATATTGAAACATTGATTCAATTGGATGATCCGGACCTTCTGACCAAAGAAGAGCAAGAAAAGACAGCAAAAATGATTGGATTAGTAGATAAAGATTCACCAATCAGAAAGTATATGGATAAACAGTTGTTTTCTATATTATGGAAATACAATGATTTAGATACTATTCTTAGTTTGGACAAAAATTTATCGCAATACGGTCAAGCATGGCTTGAAATAGCTAAATATGCAAAAGGAATGTCTTATAATTTGCCGTTAATTTTGGATGCTTATGAAATATTGGGTAATAATACAGTATATTCTAACGTATTGGCATCTATTGATTCTAAATCTGTCAATAGTGCTAAAGATGCGAAAACTCTTGCCAGAATGAGTCTTCGAGTAAAAAATCAACGTAATCGGGCATTAGAGTTTGCAGATCGTTATGTTGAACTGTCGGGAGATCGTGAATACTATACCTTAGTTGAAGCGGATGTGCTTCGTTTAGACGGGTCTCATAATGACAGTGCGTTGCTTCTCTATGATTATATTATTTCCAATACAAACGTTAGTCCTAAATTTTATACTAATACTCATAGATATTTGGTTCAAAGAAAATATTATGATTTAGCGGACGATATTGCACAACTTGCATACAGCAATCATAATCAAAAATTTTACCATGATGTCAAAGATGCAATAGAATTCAGCAAAAATGCACAGTATACACTTTCATGGTACAAAAAAAATTATAAAAAAATTCAACCCGATATACATAATGCGGCAATTCGTGCTTTGATTCGATCCGATATCAAACTTGCAGAACAAGCAGTAGATATTGGTATCAATTATAATTTGAATAATGCGAATTTTGTGTTGATGCATGGATTGATTAAAGAATATTTTAAAAAACCAAAAGAAGCATATCAATCCTATTTACGGTTAATATTTCAAGACGCGTTTGGATATGCGGGGATTGTTGCCAGGCAGAAAGAACGCAAACTACGTAATCAATACCGATCAATATTTGATAAAGCAGTAAAAAAAATACAAAAAGAACTTCCGTTTTATAAAATTCAAGACAGATTAATTGTGAATAAAGCATTATCTGTTGATTCTGAATTGGTGCAGTATGCTGATAAAGCAATGATGAAGAGAGATCAAAAAAAACTTGATAAAAAAATATATAAAGATCTATTAGATGTACCTAAGATTAGTCTTTTGGAAAAGTACAATCCTCATATGAGTAATCTTGCCCCGGAAACGCAGGATTATGTAGAGAATTCTGTATTTGATGTGGTGGAAGATCAAAGTAATAGAGATATTGCACGTTATTATTATAGGTACAAGGAAATTCTTCTAAATAGTGAAATTGTCGGACAGTTGACATTTAGATTATATTTTTATGCACGAGATATTTTTGGAGCTCCGTATCTTCCGGTGCTTCCTAAAGAGATGATTGAATTGATTTTTCCAAAATTAGAATTTAATACGATTGAAAGTTTATCTGACAATAATAAGGATTTGGCATATTGGATGCTTTCGTCGTTTATGGCGGAAAGTCATTTTAGGAAGAGAGTGTACTCTTCTGTTGGAGCGGTAGGATTTGCACAAGTTATGCCGTATACAGCTAAGGATATTAAAAAATGGATGAAAAAACCTTGTTTTTCTAACTATGATTTTTATGACAATTTAATGATGGGTGTTTATTATCATTACAAAATGTATAAGATTATGGATAACGATATTATTTTGTCTTTGGCGGCTTATAATGCCGGTCCTGGTGCGGTACACCGCTGGAAAAAGAATTATCCGCACTTTGATGATATCTATTTGTTTGTTGAGGCAATACCAATAGAAGAAACAAGAAATTATGTTAAAACCATTACCTATAATCATGGTATGTATCGGTTACTGTATGATTATGAGGATTTATTATATCCTAAGTAAAATACAATTCCGAAGTTCGTTTCGGTATTTTGAAACAAATTTCGGAATTGTATTTAAATGATTATGGTTTTGTTTATTAGAAAGAGAAGCCTAAACTTGCGTTTCCGGATAAAGCGCCTAATCCTTGGAAAGAAGACCATTCACTTGGTAGATCTTGTACATAGCGGTAGCTGACAGATAATGATAGAAATAAGAATTTAACGATTCTAATATCAAAAGCGATTTCAGGAACAACGATCAATGATGTATGGCGAGAAACAATACATTCAGGAGCATTTTCGTTAATAGTATCGAAAGCTGCTGCACCTATTAATACTTGTGTTCTGAAAACAATAGGACTATCGGGGTTCCATCGAAATCCTACAATTCCTCCGCCGTAGAGTAGAGCGTTTTTGTCCAATCCGTCATTACTTGTAAGATATCCGAAACTTGAATATACTCCTCCGCCGATAAGAAAATGTTTACCTAAATTAAATCCTACACTAGGTCCGCCGACAGTAAAGAATTTGTTGTCTAAAGCACCGAACTGTTGCTGATAGTTGATCCAAACACCAAAGTGAAACGGATCTGCTTCAGGAGTATAAGTTGCCGGTGCAGTTCGAGGTTTAGTAGTACTTGGTTTTTCGGATACGGGTTGTTGATAGTTTGGGGTTGTTTCTTTTTGGTACGATGTATCTTCAGGATACATTTGAGCAGAGAGATGACTGGTTAAAAAAATTAATGATAATAATTGTCCTATTATAAAATAACTTCTTCTTTTCATTTTTTCCTTCCTTTATTAAATAAATTTTTTAATTCGTTAACTACGAATCAAATTTATTCATTGAGAAAGGAAAAGACAAAATTATTTTTGCTAGTTTTATGAAAACGATCCTTCAAAACAATAATCGTCGATTTCTTCAAGTTTTAAAGTTTTTTCGGAATGATATAATTCCGGATAGTGTGTTGAAATAATAATTTGAGCTTGTTTTGACAAGACATGGATTAAGTCAGCTAATTTTTTGCGATTGGATTTGGAAAGAAATGATTCAGGTTCATCCAGAAGAATGAAAGGTCTGGGAACAGTAATGTTTCGAACAAATCGTAATAATTGTTTTTCTCCACCGGACATATACGCACAATTTTTTGAAAGAAGAGCATGTATTTCTAATGTATTGACAAGGAAATCCGTTTGTCCGGAATTGGAAATATATAATCCTTGATCAATAAATTCTTGTCCTGAAATTGACGGCATAGAAGTATTGATTTGAGGAAGAAAAGCAATGTGACTAACGATTTCTTTTCTTGACATAGACAGGATGTCTATATTATCAATTAAGATACTTCCTTGATAAGAAGAATTTAATCCGGCTATAGAATTGAGAAGGGATGATTTTCCTGATCCATTGTCACCGATTAATAAGGTAATACCTTCAGATGGAAATAAGCATTGATTGATCAATAAAGAAAACTCTTTAAACTGAAGAGAAAAATTATTAATTTGCAACATAACGTTCCTTGAAAATATATTTGAATTTATTATAAATGATTTCGATATAATGGTCAATATGAGTGAAATTTTATTGACTTTAATAGTGAAAATATGTTATAATCAGGGGATATACTATGTCTTAGGAGGACAAATTTTTATGGCAAGCATCATTTATAACGATACCGAATTAATGCGAAATCTTTTAGAAGCCGGTGTTCATTTCGGTCATCCAACTAAAAGATGGAATCCCAAAATGAAACCTTACATTTTTACAAAAAGAAATGGGATATACATCGTAGACTTGCGTTATACAACGGAAAAGCTGAAGGAAGCTTATGCCGCAATGAAAGAAATTGCAGAACAAGGCGGGCAAGTTTTATTTGTTGGTACAAAAAAACAAGCACAGCAGTCAATTAAAGAACAAGCATCCAGATGCGGTATGTTCCATGTTTCAAAAAGATGGCTGGGTGGTACATTAACCAACTATGCAACAATTAGAAAAAGCGTTGAAAAGATGAAGCGTTTCGAACGTAAGATTCAAACTCAAGGCGATGAAATGATCAAACGTGAACGTCTTGCTTTACAAAAAGAATTAGATCGTATGCTTGCATTTTATGATGGTATTCGTGATATGAAAAAATTACCCAAAGCATTATGGGTTGTTGACGTTAAAAGAGAAATTAATGCTGTACTTGAAGCAAGAAAGCTAGGTATTAAAGTATTTGGAATTGCTGATACAAACATTGATCCAGATCTGCTTGATTATGTAGTACCGGGAAATGATGATGCTATTAGATCTGTTGAGCTTTTGACTTCTATCATGGCTGATGCTATTATAGAAGGAGAAGGATCTTTTGTAAAAACTACAAATACCGTTGAAGATGACACAATAGATGAAGAACAGCAGACAATTACACATCCAACAACACTAGATGATTCTGTTGATGAATTGGCTCAAGTGTTTGAAAAAGATGCGTAAAATTATTTAAGGAGAAATTTCAATGGCTTCTGTATCAATGGATGATATTAAAAAATTAAAAGAAATGACCGGTGCTGGTTTAATGGACGCAAAACGTACATTAGAAGAAACTAACGGTAATATCGATGAAGCGGTTAAAATTCTTCGTCAAAAGGGATTGGCTAAAGCAAATAAGCGTGCAGAAAATGAAGTAAAAGAAGGTACTGTTGTTTGCACTCAAAAAGGAAATAAATTACTTGCTCTTCGTGTGAATTGTGAGACAGATTTTGTTGCAAAAACAGAAGTATTTCAAGCTTTTGCTCAAGATGCTGCTGTTAAACTTTTGGAAGAAGGTATTTCTTCCGGATCTGAACTTTCTCAAAGTATTGATGAAGAAAGAAAAGCTGCAATTGCTAAATTAGGTGAAAATGTTGTTTTGTCCGAATGGAAAGAAATTGATGCTAAGGGTACATTGTATCATTATATTCATATGAACAAAATTGTTGTTGCTATCGACTTTGATGGCAATGTTTCCGAAGAAAATATGAAAAATATTGCTATGCAGATTGCATCGATGAATCCTTTAGGATTGACTAAAGATGAAATTCCTCAGGATCTTGCTGATAAAGAGCTTGATATTTGTACAGCAAAAGCGAAAGAATCCGGCAAACCTGAAGCTGTTATTCCAAAAATTGTAGAAGGAATGATGAGTAAATTTTATTCTGAAAATGTTCTTTTAGAACAACCGTTTGTTTTTGATGAAAGTAAAAAAGTTTCTGATCTTTTGGGTTCGGCAAAAATTAATTCTTTTATAAGAATAAGTTTGTAAATTCAACTACTTATAAAAAAAACTCTTGGAAATTATTTCCAAGAGTTTTTTTTATTTATACTAATGATGAGAAACTAATTTTTAACATAGAAAATGCACTATAAATAAGAGCTGATGCTATAATGGTATTAAATGTCTTTTGATATTTATGTATCCATTTGCTTAAGATAGCTCCTGATCCTGCCCATATAGCAGCACCGGTAAAGGTCATAAACGTTAAAAATGCTAAAGTCATTAAGATTTGGAAAATGTTGGTAATATATGGAAAAATGAAATTAGATAGAATTGCAAGCCCAAATAAAATAGCTTTAGGATTGAAAAATTGAACGCTTAATCCTGTGATAAACAATTTGTCTATTGGTATAATAACTTCAGTATCTTCTTTATTAGAAGAAGGCTTTTTTAATTTAATGATGGAAAAAGCTAGAAAGCTCATATAACATGCACCTAAAATTCCTATAATTGGTTTTAATATTGGTAATATTTCATAAATGATATAACCAGAAAAGGCTAAAATCAACTGTACGATATAGTAACCTACAATAATACCAAGAATATATCTAAATGCATTTTTAAATCCTAAACTTTGTCCAAGAGTCATACACATTAAGTTATTTGGACCGGGAGTAAAAGAAGCTGAAAATACTAGTGCTAAAAAAGGGATCAGCGGGAATGTCATATAATTTCCTAAGTTGATTATTTATCATATTATTTATTGATAGAATCATTTCTTACTTATATTTATTTAATATAAGTAAGAAATGATTCTGAGAGAAGAGATGTAATTTAGTATACCCAACCTAAACTGATAACACCGGAAAGAGCATTTTTCCAATTATTGATATCAAAGTAATGTTTGTCTTCTGCACCTAAGAAGTAGCGGTAGCTGACACCAACGCTTAATACTAATGTACTAAATAGATGGAAATCAAGATTGATTGTTGGCGATACGACAAAGTGAATATTTGAATTTTGGTAAGTTTGTTCAAAAATATTGTTCCAAGATTTAATAGATCCGGCACCTATGATGGTAGAAATACGTACACCGATAGTTTTCCAAGGAGTTTTGTATCCAATAACGATACCACCGTAAAGAATCTGCAGATTATTGTTAAAAAATATGCTGTCACTTTCAAATGAAAAAGGAAGATTTCCATAAGCTGCAACACCAAGAGAGAACCCCAATATACTGATAGCTGTGGTAACACCACTGTAAGTGATAAATTGATTATTTAATCCTCCAAGATGTTGTTCATAAGCAACCCAACCACCTAATAAACCGCCTTTGATCTTGTCTTTTTCTTGAGAGTACAAGGCTGAAACATTTAGAATCAAAAATAATAAAAGTAATTTTTTCATTTTATATCATCTCCAAAAATTATTTATTATCAACGTAATAAACTATCTTTAATTATAGCATAAATAAATTTTTAATTCAATTAATTATGGTATTATATTATAAGAGTTGATTTTGTAATAATAAATTGAAAATTTTTTTTGCTTGTGCTATAATCAATATGTGTTTAATATACTTTTATTATTTAATAGAATAATAAAGATTATTAGTGAATAGAAGGATTGATCATTGTTTTCATAAAGAAATTACATATTTTAATGATTTACATTATGAAAGGAGTGGAATATCAAGTCATTACTAATTACAGTCTTATATTATAAGAGTAGATTTTGTAATAATAAATTGAAATTTTTTTGTTTATGTTATATGTTTTTGCTTATATTATAATTAAAATACTTTTATTATTTAATAAAATAATAAAGACTATTAGTGAATAGAAGGAGTGGTCATTATTTTCATGAAGAAATTACATATTTTGATTACTTACACTACGACGGGATTGGGACATCAAGTCACTGCATTAGCTATTGCAAATAGATTAAAAGAGCTTTATTCGGATCGTTTTGAGATTACTACTTGTAATTTTTTTACAGACGCCGGAGAGCCTGAATTTACAAAATACTTGGAAGAAGTTTTAAACCATATGCTTAAGATACCTTGGGCTGCTCAACTGATGTTGATTCCGTGTTATCTTTTTCTTCCATTTGTGCATTTGTATATGAGGGTGTTTCATCGAAAAGTGTGGTTGCAATCGATAAAGTATATAAAAGAAGTTAATCCGGATGTTGTGGTGACTACTCATTTTTTTACTCAGACAGTAGCGATTGATGCCAAAAAACAATATAACCTTTCTTATCCTGTTATTACGTTTAATCCTGATATTTTTGATGTATTTCCATGTTGGGATCAGAGAGGGGATTTATTTTTGGTATGTTCTGACAAGGCAGAAAAGAAAGCGCGCTTTTTGGGATTTAAGGAACAAAAGCTTCAGTTGGTTGCACCGGCATTGAGGCAGGAATTTGAGCTAAGTGATTTTCCGCCTAAATCGGAGTTGCAAAAGAATTATCATTTGAATCCGGAGTTATTTACAGTGTTTATGAGTGATGGTGGACAAGGGCGTGGAAAAATGCAGCATACGCTTCATGAACTTGTCAATCTGAATATTCCTATGAATATTATCACTGTATGTGGTAAAAATGAAGAATTGTATGAGTATTTGAGTAAGTTTTCTGAGAGATTGAAACAGCAAGATCATGTTGTTAATGTGGTAGTATTTGGTTTTGTTGAGTCTATTGTACCGATTTTAAGTGTAAGTGATTTGTTTGTTGGGAAAAGCGGACCGTCAACAGTGTTTGAGTGTTTAAAGATGGGATGTCCGGTAATAGTGAATTTGATAGCAAATCCTGCAGAGAAACAAGCGGCATATTTTTTCCGTAAGCATGAAGTTCTTTGGATTTGTCAAAATTCCAAAAAAGTAGCTAAGATGGTGGGAAATTTTGTTAAGAATCCTGAATTGCTTAATGACACCAGAACACATTTGAATCAAATGGAATTATTTCATGATGGGGCGACGATGGTTGCTGATATTATTTTGAAACAAATAAGTTAATGTAATAAATTAAAAATATATATTAATTAAGAATATGTATTTAATAAGGAGAAATTATGCTAAAAAATAAAGTTGTTTTAGTGACTGCTGGAGCACAGGGAATAGGTAGGGCTTGTGCTGAATTTGCTGCCAAACAAGGGGCAAAAGTTTACATTGCGGATTGGGACAAGGAATTATCCAACAAAACAGTTCAAGAATTTGTTGCAGAAGGTTTTCAAGCAGAAGCTCTTTTTTTTAATGCATTAGAAAAGCAGAGTTATAAAGATATGGTTGAACATATCATTAAGAATGAAAATAAAATTGATATATTGATCAATAATTTTGGTGGAGTTAATCCAGCAGAGGATAAAGATTTTTTGAATACGGATGTGGATAAGTGGGGAAAAAATGTATTAACTAATATAAACAGTGTATTTTTAGCTTCCCAAAATGTGTTGCCTTATATGATTAAAAATCGTACTGGGAGTATAGTTAATATTTCTTCGTTGTCGTCGTTGATTCCTGATATTACGAGTGTTGCTTACGGTACAGCGAAACACGCGATAAATCATATGACAAAACAAATTGCTATTCAGTATGCTCGCTTTGGGATTCGTTGTAATGCTGTTCTTCCTGGTTTGATTTCTACACATGCTGTAGAGGCGAATTTAACAAAAGAATTTATATCGGATTTTCTTAAAATCCAGCCGATACCTCGAGTTGGTGTTCCTAATGATATTGCGTATGCGGCAGTATTTTTAGCGAGTGATTATGCAAGTCTTATTACAGGAATTCTGCTTCCGGTTGATGGAGGAATGGATTTAACTTCTGCAAGATATCCTAATGATATTCAAAAAAGCGGACTTTCTCCTGAATGACAGAATTGTTGTTCTTTCAAAAAGATACAGAATTTTTCAAACATTTAAAATTTTTTCATGTGCATTATCCTCAATCTCTGCAATATCAGATTCAATCTATTCCTAAGGATAATGCACATGAAATATTTCGGCAGGCAGTTTACTGCCTCCTAACTCCTGCTACTAAATCCGATTCGGCAGATTATACTTATCGTGAATTGTTTACAGATGATTTTTTTTATCAAGCGAATCCTATCCAAATCGCTCAATGTCTTTGCAAGAAACCTTATATAAGATTTCACAATCAAAAAACCGATCGTTTAATATTTTGGCGTTCTCATGGTATGGATATTGTTTCGGAGATGATAAAGCTGAAATCAGCGTCATCAAAGAGGGAGTACCTAATTTCGGCAGCGAAGGGATTTGGACTTAAGGAATCAACTCATTTTCTTAGAAATATTGGAATGAGTGATGATTTGGTTATTATGGATCGTCATATTGTATCGTTTATGAAAAATATAGGATTAATTGGTTCAGTAGAACATAAGGTTCCGTCCTCGCGGAAATTATATTTGTTATGGGAATCCGTATTCCAAGAATTTATTCACAGTAAGTTATGGTTGGATGAATTTGGCGAAACAAGTGTTCCTCATGCGGATTTTGCTGTTTGGGCTGCAGGTGTTGCTTTGGCTGATTCCAAATTATCTCCTTATAGAATTCTTCAACTACGGTGAGGATTAATGAATACCAATATTTCCGAACTTATTATCAGCTATTCTTCTCAAACACGTGTACAAGCAGATATTTATCCTAAGCGAGTTTTTTCTATATTAAGACAATTAGGGTTTGATCCGGATTCACTGTCTTATATTCATACAGCCGGCTCCAAAGGAAAAGGTTCCTTATCTTGGACGGCTTTTCAAATTCTGAAAAATCAAGGAATAAATACCGGAATATTCACGTCTCCTCATATTTTTGATATTCGTGAAAGAATAACAACAACAGACGGAATGATTTCCAATCAAGATATGATGAGCATTATTGAAGAATACCATATGATTTGGCAGAACCATAAACTACATTTCTTTGAAATTTGTCTTTTTTCGGCATTGATTTATTTTTTGAAAAAAAAATGTCGTTATGTTATTCTTGAAGTTGGAATAGGAGGGCGATTTGATCCGACGAATTTTTGTAGTCCTATTCTTGTTCTTTTAGGAAATATTTCTTTGGAGCATACGAAATTTCTTGGTTCTACAATTCAAGAAATTGCTTATGATAAAGCTGGAGTGATTAAATCCGGTGCATTGGTTTTGAGTTTGGAGCAACAGGAAACTGTTCGAGATATTTTTTTGAAAGAAGGTAATGTTTCTTTTTTTAACGATATTATCACCATTCAAGATCAAACTCTTTGTCCTGACCATTCCACATCTTTTTCTCTTGACGTTCAATTATCAAAAAAATTTCATATTAATAATATCATTCTTAATCGTATTGGTGAAGCTCATGTGAAGAATTTTTGTCTTGCAGCTGCAGGGGTTTTGTCTGTAGTTCCTCAAATTTCTTCTAATGCTGTGAAAAAAGCTGCATTATGTCCGATACCTTTTCGTGTTCAGCAAGTCTCTCATAATATTTTGATTGATACTGCTCATAACGGTGATTCTTTTGAGAATTTACTGGTTTCAGTTGGACAAATTTTTTGTCGGAAAAAAGCAGATTTATATTTGACGATTCTTAAGGGGAAAGAATTGGATGATATTACTGAAGTACTTCAGAAGTATAAGCATTTAATTAATCATATTTGTGTTTATGATTTTCGGTACAATGGTACTAGAGAATCTGATGGTTTGGAATTATACAGCAAGCTGTCAACATATTTTACGGTTTCTTATGTGTCTGATGTCAGTAATATTGATCTTGCAGAAACTTCGGGAGACTACAAAGTATTTGCCGGTTCGTTCTATAGTATTCCTATGATTCTTGATTTGATTCAAGATCAAAATTAATATAATTTTTATTGACGTTGCTTGGTATAAAATCAAAAAACTCTTTTGATGTACCTGTTAAGAAAATTTGAAGTTTTAAAGAAAGCAGTTTATCGAAAATTCGTTGTTTCTTTTTTAAATCTAATTCCAGCATTGCATCGTCAATTAACAAAATAGGTTTTCTACCTAATGTTTCTTCAATAATTTCTACAGATGCGATTTTTAATGCAAATGCTAACGCTCGATTTTGACCTTGAGATCCTGATTTAGCCGCAGGCATGCTGTCAATAAATAATGTGATATCATCTCTATGAGGGCCTTTAGATGTATGCTTTTTATTGTTATCTTCAAATTTACTTTGTTCCAAGGCTTCTTGAAGCGATTCTTGTAAGTTGCTGGATAATTTGAAATTATTTAAGTAATGCAAGGACGCATTACCTTGAGTAAATTGTTTGTAGAGTTCATGAAGTTTGGGAGTCAAAAGCTTTGCAAATGCCAATCGTTGCTGTATTAAATATGCACCATGGGTTATGATATGTTCATTCCAAATATCTGCATGTTTGGGATCTCTTTTTAATGAAGCATTTCGTTGGCGGAGTGCTCGTTCGTAATTCATCATATGTTCAGGATATGATGAATCTAATAACGATATAGCGGCATCAAAAAAACGTCGTCTTGTTTCAGATGATCCTGTAGCCAAAAAGATATCATTTGGCGAAAATGCAATCACGGGATTGTAAATTCTTAATTTGTTTGTGGGAATTGTCTGTCCGTTTAAAGTTAATTTTCTTTTATCGGCAATGACTCTTTCAATAATATCGTCATCAAAATGTCCTTGGAGAAAAAATCCAGACTCGTTTTTGTAAGTCAGTTCTTTTCGATCTCCTGTACGAAACCCTCTATTTGAGGATAGTAAATATATTCCTTCCAAGAAATTGGTTTTTCCGCTTCCGTTTTCTCCTGCTAGACAGTTGACATGTTCGAAATTGTCCAAATTTAATTCCGGAAAGGAACGAAAATTGATATAACGAATTTTTTTTAAAAACATAATGTTGTACTCTTTACTTGGATTATGAGTCAAATATTTTTTATTGTTTAATTCCGAAAGTGTTATAATAAAATACACTTTCTACCATTTTAGATAGAAAGTGTATTTTTTTGAATACGGTTATTAGAATCCGCCTTTTCCATGAAGATTTTCGCGGTCGAAAATCCTTTCCATAGGCGTTACGACTTTTGTCACACGAACAGAGAAATTTTCATCTATAACGACAACTTCACCTAATGCAATTAGCTTATCGTTAACCAATACATCCACAGGTTCTCCAGCTAATTTTTCCAATTCTACAATAGAACCTTCTCCAAGATTCAAAATGTCTTTGATCGTCATTCTTGTTCTTCCAAGCTCAACCGTCACACGCATCGGAACATCAAGTAGTAATGCTAAGTTGTCTAAAGGTTCTATAGTTCCTGAGGGACTAAAATGCTGAAAAGATGCAGGCTGCATATTTACGGAAGAATTATTCTGTCCTAAAGGGTTTGGTGTTTGATTGGTATTGTTGTTAAGACTTATCAGCCTAGCCATATTTTTTGCGGATCTTATATTTGTAATGATATAAAAGGGGTATGATGCATTATTAATATTAATATTCATTACAATTCGTACAAAACTTCCATTGTTCTTGAGGAAATCCGTACCATTAGTATATAAGCTGATTTCTCCTGTAGAAATATTAGTTTGTTCTTTCAATTGCTCTGAAAGAATTTGTTGATCTGAATTTTCTAATCTTTTTATGAAATCTCCAAATCGTTTCAATATATCATCTGAAAATTCTGTAATATTAGTATTGTCCATGGTGTTGATAATACCTAATACGGAATTTACAGGTATTGCAGAGTACCATTCTCCAGAAGAACTTCCTGTAATAGTACTTGTTGCTCCCACTAATTGGCTCGTTAAATCTTGAGTAATTTTTGCGTTTCCGCCTACTAAAATATTTACCTGATCTAGTGATACCGGGAGATTATAAGATTGTTTGATAATATTAATACGAGATACTGCTAATGAATTGTACAATCGGGAAAGTGTCACTTCTTCTGTGTTAGTTAGAGTTTCACTATTGTTGTTTTCCAGTGTTCCGCCCTGCAATAACGCATCTAATTCGTCTTGAGATAATGATGAATCACTCATGTTATCCTCCCTTTTTTCTTCCTCTTTACCTAAGATAATTTTCGGAAATAAAAAAAAAATCTTGAGCAAATTTTATAAAAAAGATTTCAAAATTGTCAGATATTATGTAAAATATTGATTTTTTTTCCTTCTGCTTTTATAATATATACTAATTAATATCAGCATTCGATTATACTTGGTTCTAAATGTCTGAAAGTAATTTTTCTAAAGGTCCGTGGTTTGTTTACATGATTGAATGTCGAGGTGGCAGTTTATATACAGGAATAGCAAAAGATCCTGTTAAACGCTTTAAAATGCATCTTTCCGGAAGAGGAGCCAAATATACTAAAATTTATAAACCTATTTCTTTAGTGTTTGTAGAAGAGCATTCATGCCATCGTTCCGCATTTCTTCGAGAATGTCAGATTAAAAGGTTTTCAACTATAAAAAAACGTACGTTTATTCAAGATAAGAACATTTATAAAAATATCATATAATTAGAGAGGATTTTATGAAAAAAAATTTAGTATTGCTTATATTTTTTAGTATGTTTGCAGTAAATACAGCTGCACAAGAATTATATTCTACAGGTAGTTCACTACTTGGTATTGGTATTGGTGCCGGTTCTGCACATGTCAATCCGATTGGCGGTCCTCAGTTGGCTGTTAATCTTTCCGGAGAATTTATTGTTGGTGCTTGGGGTGGTAAATCAATGCAGTTTGCTTTGGGACTAACACTTGATAGTTCTATTGATTTTTTAGGTCCTTTTTCAGCTTCTATTGCGCCGTTGATTACAGCTCACGTGGTTTTTTCTCCAAAAGTAGACTGGTATGTATCCTTAGGACCTGGTCTTCAGTTTATTTCACATGATGTTGTTTCCGGAATATATCGTTTTGGAGTTGGATTCAATACAGGGTTCAATTTTGCGGTTTCTGATCTTGTGTTTATCAATGTTGGTATGGGAATTCAAGCTGAACAAATTTTTGGTGCTGCCGGTGTTAAGTTCCATTTATCTCCAAAAAAGACAAAGGTTAATATTAAAACCATTAATTAAACAAGACAAATAAAAAAAGTCCTTATGAAAAATAAGGACTTTTTTTATTTTTGTAATAACTTTTGAAATCTTTTTATAATGAAGAAACGGCAAGCTGAGAAATATCTAAATTATTGTTTGAAGATAGAAGAATATTATTATCTTTATTAGTACAAGAATCAATACCTTCACATAAAATTTGTTCGATAAGATCACAAGCTTCATCAAAAACCGGCGTTAATTTGTGAAGTTCATCTTTGGAAAATTTAGACAAGACATGTGATTCTAAACAACCATGTTCAGGTCTTCCAATACCTACTCTTACTCTAGGAAAATTATCGGTCTTTAAGAATTTGATTAATGATTTTACGCCGTTGTGTCCGCCTGAAGATCCATATTTCATAATAGAAATTTTTCCAAAATCAAAATTTACATCATCACATACAACAATAATATTTTCCGGTTGAATTCTAAGAAAACTTGCCATATAAAGCACAGCTTCTCCACTTAGATTAACAAAAGTTTGAGGTTTTAAGATGATTACTTTTTGATTGTTGAACCGCATTTTTCCAATTAAAGATTTCTTTTTTCGGATATCGATAGACGCATTATGACGTTTTGCCAAGTGATCCAACACTAAAAATCCTAAATTGTGCCTGGTTTTTTCAAAAGTTTCGCCAGGGTTTCCTAGACCGACAACAAGTTTCATAATTTACCTCCAAACCTCATATTTTATTTTTTATTATTTAAGCATTGTCACATATATAAATTATTTTACTTCTGTAAGAACAACACCTTTATTTGTCAATATTTTACAATTTTTTGGTACTTCGATATCGCGGACAATAATATTTCTTTTTCTTTGAAGATTGGAAATATCAATTGTAATTTGTGCAGGCATATCTTCGGGTTTTGCATGAATATAAATTTTTCTTAAGTAAGTTAAGAGATTTCCACCTTCACGAACCCCAACAGGAGTTCCTGTGAATTGTATAGGAATAAGTGTTTTGAAAGCGTTTCCTTTTTCTACTGCATAAAAATCAACGTGCATAAAACGTCGGGAAATAGGATCGATTTTATAATCCTTAATAATAACATTATATTTTTTAGAGTCTGATTCCAAGGTAAATGTTTGGTGCCTTTCGTTGGCTGCGAATACTTTTTCGAAAGAAATATAATCAATAGTAATATTGATATTTTCTTGAATTTTTGGTCCGTAAATGACAGCGGGTAATTTTGATTCAGCTCTTAATGATTTGTTTGAGCTTTTTGTTGAAGCTGTACGGATTTCAGCTTTTAAAGTCGTTGTCGACCATTCTTTTGCCATGTTGGGCTCCTTACTGGGTATCGGTTTAAACAACCTACAACCAGCTCTCAATATATTGTATTAATATTATTGAGAGGCAGTTCAGTGTTTACTTAAAAATATTATACCATAGAAACGGCACTTTTTCAATCATAAAATAATGATTTTTTAAAAATTCTATATTTTATGATGCAGAAAAATAGGGGATAAGAAAAATTTTTGAGCGAAACAAGCTTAAGTATTTTTTAAAAATTCCGATTTTTATATTAGGTGTTTTATATCTTAACGGTATGGCACGGGAGGCGTGTAATGAGAGATATTACTTCCGCATCTTATGAATTATTAAAGATATTAACGGATATTAAGTTAGTATTGCTTCAGATGTTGGAGATTCAAAATCAAAAATATCAAGCTCTTCAAAATGTTGATATTGAGGTTTTATCGGTAATACATGAACAAGAAGAAACATATCTTAACAAGCTTCAGAATATAGAGCAGCTTAGGATGGATTGGACAAAGGTATTGGGTGAAGAGGCAGGATTTGAATTGAATGTATCGTTAGTGGAGTTTGCAGGCAGACTTTCTGCAGATAAGGCTGAACAGTTGTTGAAGATACGTAAGGAGATTAATGAAATAGTCAATCAAGTCCAAATGATGTCGGAAAAAAACGCCTATATTTTGAATGCCAATTCACAAATTTTAATTCAGATTTTAGATACTGCACTTGGAATTCAGAGTGATGGCAGATACGATGAATACGGTAATACTAAAGAACCTACACTTCAGGGTATCAAAACATTTGACCACTTAATTTAATTTCTACTTTGAATTTTTGAAAGGAGGAAGGGAATGATTTCATCATTTTTGGGATTGGAAATGGGAAAGGGTGCACTTAAAACATCTCAGCAAGGACTTCAAACTGTTGGTCATAATTTAAATAATCTCAATACCGAAGGTTATTCACGTCAGCGTGTCACTCAAAAAACAATGCCTGCATTGTTTCCTAATGGTATTACCAAACCTAATATTCCCGGACAGCTTGGTACCGGTGTGACGGTGGAAGAATTAACAAGAGTCAGGGATATACTGTTGGATGATAGAATTATTTATGAAAACGGTGGATTGGGATTTTGGAAACAAAAGAAAACAATGCTTAACCAGCTTGAAATGTTAATGAACGAACCGAGTACATCAAATGTAAGAACGGATTTGGAAGCATTTTGGCATTCATGGCAGAGTGTATCGGAATCTCCGACAGATGATGCATTGAGAATACATCTTTTGGAGAGAACAAAAACACTTAATGAAACGTTCCGTGCCCAGCATCAAGCTTTAAAGGATATGCAGAAACAGACAAATTCTTTAGTTGAGCAGCAGATTAACAGATTAAATAATATTGCAGATATTGTATCAACATTGAATGTTCAGATAAAAAAACAAGAATTAACCGGCGATCAACCTAATGATTTGTATGATAAGAGGGATTTGCTTATTGATGAGCTTTCACAGCTTGCTGACATTCGTGTAGAACGCGGAAATAAAAATGAATTTATTGTATATATCGGTGCGGAAAAGTTGGTGCAGGGAGAATATGCGGCAAAAGTTGAAGCATATGAAGATCCTAACAATTTAGGATTTATATCGGCACGCTGGCAGCAAACCGGTCAAAATGTGAATCTTGGTATGGGTGAAATTTCGGGGCTTGTAGAGGTTCGTGATCAAGATTTGGGTGATATGCTGAACAGAATAAATTATTTGTCTTATAGTGTGTCTGATTCCGTTAATGCAGTTCATAAAGAAGGTTTTGGTTTAAGTGCACAGACAGGAAAATTATTTTTTAGAGAACTTTCTTTATCCAAAAACGAAAATGGATCGTTTGATTTTAATCAAGATGGAGTTCTAGATAGTACAGCATTATTTCGAATAACAGGAACAGAAAAATTGGATCCGGAAGCACCGATTGCTGCTGCAGGGGTTATTAATTTGGGGTCTACAACGCTCAATGGAGCAGATATTACTGTACAATACCGTGAAGAAGATACTCCAGTACAAATTATCGAAAAAATTAATCAATCCGGAGCGGGAGTGACAGCTTATTTGGATTTTCGAGGTCGATTTTCGATTAAAGCCCAAGCATCATCACGAAATGATGTTCCAAATTTTGCTTTAAGGCATTTGGAAGATTCTGGAAGTTTTTTAACTGGTATTGCCGGTGTTCTTCAGGAGTCGGGTGCTGATGGGGCTTTTGACTGGCAGAGTGTTGATGCGGTAAACGCTCTTCGTACAACAAATGATTTGATTTCGCTTTCTCCGGAACATAATATTGCCGGATTGATGCAGGTATCTCAAGATATTGATAACAAACCTGAAATGATTGCCGCAGCTCAAGGGTACGATTATAATGGCGATGGCACTTTTGATATTGCTACAGGATTGAACGATAACAGAAATGCACTGGCTTTGGCAAATCTTCGTTTTACAAATGTGATGACAGTCGGTTCGGAAAGTTTTGCGGATTTTTTTCAAGGAACAGTTGCCAAAGCAGGAACTGTTTCTGAAAAAGCAATTTTGTCCTATGACAAAACTCAAACAGTTGCCAAATCATTGACCGGTATTCGTGAAAAAATATCTGGTGTTAATGTCGATGAAGAAATGACCAAAATGCTGGCGTTGCAACATGCATATAATGCTGCTGCCCGTTTGATTTCCACAAGCGACAGACTGTTGGATGTGATCATCAATAGAATGGGTGTTTAATTTTAAATTTTTGGGGAGGATGCTATGACCGGACGTATTACCCATGGTTTTATGCAGAACGATTTTCTATTTAATGCGGCAAACAGATATGAAAAAATGCAGAAACAACAATCTCAATTAACATCTAATATGAAAATTCACTTGCCTAGTGATGATCCTGCTAATACAGCAAATTATATGGAATGGGAAGGTAGAAAATCCGATATTGGAAAATTTAACGAGATTATTTCCGCACATCAAGAGAAGATGAATATTGTTGATTCAAACTTGGATATTGTCGCAAATTCTCTTCAAAGAGCAAGAGAGCTTGCGGTACAAGCTGCAAACGGAACATTCAATAAAGATGACCGAGTAATTATTGCTGGAGAAATTGATCAAATTATCCGCCAAGTTGTTTCCGATGCAAATGTAGAATACAAAGGAATACCCTTATTTGGCGGAACATCTACAACGATTCATCCTTACCGTATGAAGGAAATGCATCATCCCGATTTGAATGTTCCAGTGGTTTCCGGAGTAGAATACTTTGGCAATGCTCAAGAAAGAATTATGGATGTCGGAAGAAATGATAGAGTAGTTTCAATTTCTCCGGGATCTACTATTTTTCAAACTTCAAAAACTACTCTTCAAGGTAGAATGGATGTTGGTGGATATATTGCTCCATCAGATTCACGTATTGTTATTGAAGGCATAGAAATTTCTATTTCATCTGGAGACAGTCCAGATGTTATAGCTCAAAAAATAAATGCAGCCGGAACAACAGTGACAGCTTCCGTCCAATCAATAGAAAACGGAAATGTTAATTTTCGGTTGACAAGTATTTCTCCACGCCAGCCTTGGGTTCAGGATATTGAAGGCGGAACAATAATGCAGGATTTGGGAATCACTACTCCCGGACCCGGTATGCCTAATAATCTTTCTCCTGAAGCCGTGTCTGAAAAAGTCAGTGTTTTTGATACCTTAATTACGCTTCGTGATAATTTGTTGAAAGATGATGTTCTTGCAATAGGAGGCGAGGATCTTAGTATTCTGGATAAAAGTTTAAATAATGTTATTCGTTATCGAAGCTATACAGGAGCTGTTTCGGAACGCTTGGAAAAAACATTCCAAAGGAACGAAACCGAATCGTTTTATCTTACTAATGCATCTTCTAATGCGGTATATGTTGATTTTACCAAAACATTGACCGAATTTAAAATGATGGAATTTGCTCACCAAGCGGCATTAAATATCGGTGCTAAAATTCTCCCTACAACCTTAATGGATTTTTTAAGGTAGAAGATTAAAAATAATATAAAAAACAATAATACAGATAAAAGTAGATGATAATTTTTTTGGAGGTCTAATTATGGAAATTTTAAAGGATAGTGTTATTGTATTCCAGAAGCCTATTTTTGGATTTGAACATTTAAAAGAGTTTTATTTGATACCTGTTGAAGAACCGGAACAATTTGTTCTTCTTCAAAGCAAAGAAGATCCTGAAATTTCTTTTATGCTGACTCAACCTAAGCTGTTTCTTAGCGATTATGTATTAGATATTGATGATAAAGATGTAGAGATTTTGGATATACAAGATCATAACGATGTTATTGATTTTGCTATTATTACTATTCCGGAATCTATTCAAGATATGACAATGAATATCTTAGGTCCTATTGTAATCAATACAAAAAATATGTATGCTGTTCAAAGTATTTCCAATTGTGCTCATTATACAACAAAATGCAGACTTTTTGCAAAGCAAGAAGAAAACATTGCTGTTGTTCAATAGAGCCTTTTATGAATGCCTCTAAGGAGGAATAAATGCTGGTTCTATCTCGTAAAGAAAATGAATCGATAATTATCAACAATCAAATTGAAGTTAAAATAGTCAGTATTAAACCTGATCAAGTAAAAATAGGAATTATAGCTCCTAAACATGTCAAAATTTTCAGGCAGGAAATTTTTGACGAAATTGTAAAAGAAAATAAGCAGGCTCAAGTATCTAATGTTTTATTTGAATTAAAACGTATTTCCGATGAAAGAGATCGCAAAAATAAACGTGATTGAAAGTTGCTTATTTTTTTGTTATATTTTACAATTACATATACATAGTAATTAAATTGTAATGGAATTTTTTATTTAATGCACATATGTATATTTGACATATTTTTTAGAAATATTTAAATTATACATATATATTTAGTATTATAAAATTCAATTATTATGGAAAAGGTTTTATTATGAAAAAATTTAAAATTATTTTATTATTATTTATTTTATCTGGGTCTGTTTATGGATGCGCTAAAAAGCCTGATCTCAAAAATACTGTATTAGCTGCTGAAGCAATGCAGCGTGCAAGAGATGTACAAGCTCCTATAAGAGCTCCCAAAGAATATAAAGATGCAGAAAAGTTGTTTGATCAAATGAATCGTTTTTTAGACGAGAAAAAATATGATGATGCCAACAATTCAGCAATATTAACGATAGAAGCAGCTAATCTTGCAATACGTTTGTCGCGTAATACTATTGTAGAAGCTACTAAAAAATAATTTGATGAATACTATTTATATAATTCAAAATGAGGTGTGAGTAATGAGAAAAATAATAATTAATTCATTCCTAGTTATTATGTTGCTTTCGGTTACAAGTTGTAAGAGTACTAAATCCGGACCTGTAGATCGTGCTATTAGTGCTATGGAAAGAGCTAGACAAGCTGAAGCTGAAATTTATGCACCTAAAGAATTTGCACAAGCACAGAAGTTGTTTGACCAAATGAATGCCGAATTGGCTCGAAAAGATCACAAAACAGCTAATGTTACTGCAGAAAAAGTAATTGCAGCAGCAGATGAGGCAACTAGGATTGCAAGACGTGAAAAAGCTTTCCAAAGAATAAAATCTCTTCAAAATTTATTGGTCACAGCTAAAGATTTATCAATTGACAGATCCAATCCTGATGTTTATCATCAAGCTGCTCAGTCATTAATTGATGCAGAAAGTTTCTTTGTAAATGAAGATTACGATAAAGCAAGAGAATCTGCTGAATCCGGAATCAATTTATTGGAACCGTTGATTGGCGGTCAAGAAAAAATAGCTCTTGCAAATTTAAATCGTGCTAGAGAAATGCATAAGCAGGCTGTTAATTCCACAGATAAAGCATGTTCAGAACAAATGTTGAAAAATGCTGATCAATTAATTACAAAAGCTTCTGATCAATATAATAACAAGCAGTATTCTGCAAGTATTTCTTCATCTGAATCCGCTATTGCATCACTTGAAGAAGTATTGGCAACATGTGGTTCTTCTGATCGAAATATTCGTATTTCAGTTGATCAAGACGGATCTGATCTCCAACTCCAAGCTTATAATTTGATACATCGTTTGGAAAAAATGATTGCGTACTTAAAAGAAAATAACTATACTAATGATGTATATACCAAAGATCAATCAATGAATTCACAATCCGGAAATACCAGTAGATCACAGACAAAGAAATCTGTACCGGCATCAAGAACAAAACCTGCTACAAAAACTTCCGGTGCTGGATCAAAAGCTGTTCGATCGGCTTCTGAGCCTACTACTGATACAGAAACAATTATTTATGAAGATGAAGACGGTAATGTTGAAATTATTGATATTCAAGATATTGATGAAAATGATGAAGTGACATTATTTATTGGTTCTGCTGCTGATCTTCTTACTGATGTTTCTTATATGGATATTTCTTATAAAGCACAGAATATCAATCCGGAATTTTCTGATGATGGTGTTATTACTTTAGAAATGATTGAATCGTTTAATGATGCAGCTACTCAATATTATAATGAAGGTAATTATCTCAGTGCTATTGATTCTGCTAGAGAAGGATTAAGAATTGCTGAATTGTTCCTTGCCGGTCAAACATTAACTAATTATACAGTTGTTAAAGGTGATACTTTATGGGATATTTCAGGTAGAATATACAAGAAAAGACGTTATTGGTTATGGCCTAATATTTGGCGAGCTAATAAGTTAGAAATCAAAGATCCTGATTTGATCTATCCAAAACAAGTATTCAGAATTCCTCCTGCACCTTCAGATATGTAATGTAATAAACTAAAAACTCCCCTTTTAAGGGGAGTTTTTTGAATTGTTATTTAAGATTATTGTTTGATTATATTATATAGAATTTTAAATCTTATTTGGAAATTTAATACTTTTATTAATAGAAGTATTAAAAGGTTAATAAAGCTCCTACAAATCCCATAATTCCTGAGCTGTTGTCTTGTCTGGAAGAAAGAGATTTAGCTCCGATATTGTACTTCATTCCGGCTCTGAATCCAACACCAATATAAGGATTGATTTTATAAATAGTTGTCAACCCCAAGCCAACTCCATAATACAGCGTTGTTTCTGTATACCCTGTTGCGCTGTTAAGGAAATAGGGAGCTAAGTAAGCAAAGAGATCCATTCCCATATCCCAACCTGATTTTTTGTAAGATGCGTTGAGAAATCGATACCCGATACCTCCAGCAAGATCGAGACCCCATCCTAATGTTCCGGGAGATTCACCGCTTGTGAAAATGGATTTTCCCAGCACGTTGTAATAGAAGTAAACTCTTGTAGGAGTGTTTCCGATGACACCAAAAACAACACTATTAGCTTTGGTATTTAGCGGGATTGCCTGATTACCAAAATTTTCCCAGCCTACAAATATTCCGGTAAATCCATAAGATGCCGGTGTAATAAGAAATAGAAAAGTAAAGTATAAAAGATACCTTTTCATATTCATAGAATCCTCTCTATTGATATATCGAATCTAATAATAAAAAAATGAAATAAGATTGATATACAAAATATATAAAAATAAATGATTTGTTATTAATATTGTATTTACAATTAATAATAGATTAATAATATAATATTACTGTAAAAAAATGATAAAATCAAGGTTGATAAAGTTTTTATTCGTTTTTTTATTGTAAAAAAGTTTGTAATTTTTGCAAAAAATACCGATTATTAGTATAATTAATAGAAATATTGGTATTATTAATATAATTCATTAAAAGGAGGGCTTTTTCATGAATGAACAGAAACTGCAGATAATTTATCAGGCAGAGCAAAAAGCCAAAGAAATATTATGTTCTGTTGAAGAAAACGTTCAAACGATTATTAAAAACGCTAATGAAGAAGCTGTATCTATTATGGAAAAAGCCAAATCAACGGCACGAGATTCGAGAGAACAAATTGTTGCTGAATTCAGAGAAGAAGGTCAAAAAGAATCTCAAAAAATTTTGAGTAATTTGGATAAGGATCTTACAGTTTTAGACCGAGAAGCTGAAAAACATAAAGCTAGAGTGACGGTATTTTTAATAGAACAAATGAAGGTACGCTATGGCAATAGTTAAAATGAAAAAATTAACAATCGTTGTTTCTGATTCGGTTAGTAGTTCTTTATTGAATGAGTTGCAGATGTTGGATTCGGTACATATTGATGTTCTAAACAGTCAGGCGTCGGAAGAAGGCGGATATGTTTCGGATGTATGGGCAGCTGATTTGAAGGATGTTCCTATGGAGTATTCGAATTTGGAAGAAAACAAAAAAGAACTAGCAGCAGCTCTTCATAATATAGAAGAAATTACACAAGTAAAGATTCCAAAATTTGAAGTGACGTCGGTGGATACTTTAGAAAAAATTCGTCAAAAATATGATTTTGATCAAGTTGCTCGAGATTTAAAAGAATTGGATAAGAAAACCAAACATTCAGCATCGATGCTTGAAGTTTTAAATAATGAACTTGAATCTGTTGAACGATGGTCGTCTGTTGTTCCTGATTTTGATCCGCTTTTTGACAAGGATCCTTTTTTGAAAGGGGTTGTTGGGCATGTTTCAGATTCTGTTTTTGAAATATTTAAGAGCGATATCATTCAGGAAACGGAATTATCAGAAGTTTTACCGGCATGGGTTGAAGAAGGCGAAGTTTATTGCTATGTTGTAGCTCATCGTGAAGTATGGGACAAAGTTCTTTCTGTAATTAAAAATCATCCGTTCAATACCTTATCGGTTACTAAGAGATCCGGTAAAACAGATCAAATGATTGAAGATCTTAAACGCGAAATAGAACAATTAAATAAAAATTACTCTGAGGCTGTTTCCAAATGGAAAACTTATGCTGAAAATATTAGTGATTTGACATTAATTCATGATATACTGGAAATGGATGCCCAGCTTCAAAAAGCCAGTGCTATGGCTCTTCAAACAGATACGGTTCAATTTTTTCGGGCATGGGTTCCTGAAAATTTTATGCCTAAAGTAGAGGCGATTTTATCAATTTATAACAAATCAATAGATGTCACAATAGAAAATCCGATTGAAGAAGAGTATGATCAGGTTCCTGTATTTTTGTCGAACAATTCCCTTACCAAACCTTTTGCGGTATTAACTAATATGTATGGTACACCAATGTATGGTACAACAGTAGATCCTACTCCGCATTTATCAATATTTTATTTTATCTATTATGGAATGTGTTTAGGTGATGCGTTGTATGGAGCATTGATGGTATTATTTTCTTCGTTTATGGTGTTGAAAAATAGAGCTAATCATAGTCTTGTTGCTTTTTATTCGCTTCTTATTTGGAGTGGATTTTCAGCAGTAATTGCAGGGGTGTTGTTTGGTTCTTATGCTGGAAATCTCTTTACCGATTACATACCTATTCCTGCATTACAAGATTTGAGTTTTCGATTTGCTGATGGATCATCGTTTTTTGATAAACCTTTAGTTGTATTGTTTGTATCGCTTTTTTTGGGTGCACTACAACTTTGGTACGGCTATTGGATTAAATTTATTGTTTCGTTGAAGAATAACGGTATTAATGCTCTATTTGATGATTTTCCTTGGATTATTTTGTTAACGGGATTTTTCGGATGGGCGGTTTTCTCATGGATTGCTGGGATGGCTGGTTTGGAATTGGTTTCTGAGCAGCAGGTATCATTATTTTTTGTATTAATGAAAGTTGGTGCTGGGTTGATTATTCTCAATTCTATGCGTAAAGGATTTCAAAAAGGATTTGTTTCGGGTATTTTAGGACCGCTTGCCGGTGCTTGGGAATTGTACGGTATTTCTGGATATTTGAGTAATCTTCTTTCTTATGCAAGGCTGTTAGCACTAGGATTGTCGTCCGGTATTATAGCAAATGTATTCAATCAATTATGCTTTGATATGATAAATGGATTATCATCAATCAATCCAATACTATCTATTTTTGGAATCTTAATGTTGTTTGTTTTACACTTGTTTAACTTGGTATTGGGTGGATTTGGAGCATTTGTACATGCTCTCCGTCTTCAGTTTGTAGAATTTTTCGGTCAATTTATGCAGGGAGGGGGTAAAGATTACAAACCCTTAGCGAGACAAGGTTCTCACTATACTGTAAAGTAAATTAAATAAATTGTTTCAAAAAATAATTTAAAAAAAATATTCCGATTAGTACGAGTGTATACGTTCATAGTATATTACTTGGTGAAATGGAGGTTTCACGATGAAAAAAATGTTTGCATTATCAATTATGGCTTTATTTTTGGCTGCACCAGGATTTGCACAAGAAGCAGTTCAAATGGCAACAGAACCAAGTGTTTGGAAAAGTGTTAATTGGGGATTAGTATTTGCTGTTTTTGGAGCTGCGTTTGCCACTTTTGCAGGTGGGTATGGATCAAGTGTTGGGGTAGGATTGGCTGGACAAGTAGGAAATGCTGTATTAACAGAAGATGCAAAGAAGTTTGGTAGTGTTCTTGTTCTACAAGCTCTTCCTATGACACAAGGAATTTATGGTCTTTTATATGCATTTATGGTATTAGGTATTGCAGACATTGATTTAACACGAGGACTGCAATTATTGTTTGCTTCACTTCCTGTAGGTATATGTGGTCTTATTTCTGGAATTTGGCAAGGTAAAGTATCAGCAGCTGGAATGCAATTGATTGCAAGACGTCCTAAACAAATGGGACAAGCAATTATTCTTCCTGCAATGGTAGAAACATTTGCTGTTTTCGGACTTTTAGCATCTATTCTTCTAATGAATCTTGGTCAGTAAGAGAATTATTTTTCTTATAGAAACTGAATAAAAAACCTAAGGGGCTGTTGATGGCTTTAGAAGATATCCAAAAAAAAATTATTGCTGACGCCGAACAAAAAAAACAATTACGTTTAGAAGCGGCAGAAAAGCAAAAAGCTGAAATATTAAAAGAAACAAAACATCACGCAGAAAAATATCAACAGGAATCCGATAAAAACGCTCAAAATCTTGGTGCAAATATTAAACGCGGACTTATTATTGATGCGCGGCGTTCGTTAGCAAACAACTTGTTAGAAAGAAAGCGTGTTCATATTAAGGATGCGTTTGATAAAGCAAAACAAGAATTTATTTCTTCAGCTGATTACCCTGTTATGATGAAGCAGTTGGTATTGAAAGCCGCTGTCAAAAAGTCTGAAAAAATTATCCTTGGGAAGAATGAAAATTATTTAAATACTCAGTGGCTTAATGATTTAAATCAAAGCTGTGGAGGAAGTTTTTCTTTTTCAACCGAACCTGGGAATTTTATTGGTGGACTTTTTCTGCAGGAAGAAGACAGTTTGGTTAATATCTCATTAGATACACTTTTTTCGCTTCTTCGAGAAGATGTTGAAAGATCTGTTGCTGATATGATGTTTAAGGAGTAGCCTATGGAGAGCTGGGGATATCTTAGCGGGCTTCTCCGATCCGAACGTGCGAATTTGTTAACAGATAATCAATTTGGTACGTTTGCGGAAGCTGCGGATACGGATTCTCTCGTGAAATTATTGGAAGATACTGTATATGGATCGATGTTTCATGAGAAAACTCTAAAAGAATTTGCTCCTGTTTTGGGAAGTTATTATAAAAATAAAATGGAGCAAATTAAAGAAATGGCTCCTTGTCCTATTATTTTGTCTGTACACAAAATGAGATATGATCTTAATAATCTTAAATTGTGTTATAAAGCAAAATTAACTCATACAGAAGTTAATTGGAGTCATCTTTCGGAAGAAGGTACTATTGCGCCTGAGAAAATGTTTTCAATTATAGAAAATGAACTATTTAATGAACTTCCTCAACCAGTAGCTCAAGCATTAATAATGTTTCAACAAAATCATACAACTCATGATATAAGATTTGCTGATTTTTTGATTGATAGTGCATATTACGGATATCGGTTGCAGGTATTAAAGAAAGCAGCAGAGAATGAACCCGGATATTACCGACCTATTTTTGAATTTTATCAAAAAGAAGTTGATTGTGAGAATATTAAGAATTTTCTACGTGCAAAAAATATTGGATTAGAAAAGGATTATATTACCCATTTGATGATTCCTGGAGGAATGATTTCGGAATTATTTTTTGCAGATTATGCGAATATTTCTGTTGACGATGTTCCTGATTTAATTCGTGAAACTTGGTATGGAGATTTGTTTATGCCGGGGATTAATGAATGGATTTCAAAGAAGTCATGTTCGTTATTAGAAAAGCAGATAGATGAGTTTCTAATAGATTTGGTAAAAGAATTTTCTTATATTAATGAAGGTCCTGCTGTAGCAGAGGAGGCTCTTAGATCTGTGTCAATGGAATTAAAGAATCTCAAATTGATTATTATCGGAAAGCTCAATAATATGAGTTCTGAAGAAATTAAAGGGAGAATCAGAAATGTCGGAAATTAAAAAAATAGCAGTAATAGGCACTTCCGATACGGTCCTCCCGTTTCGTTCTATCGGTGCAGAGGCTTTTGAAGTTGAAACATCGGAACAGCTTGTTGACGCGTTGCGTAAGGCTGCAGAACAGAAAACCTTTGGAATTATTTTTGTTGAAGAAAATCTTGCCGAATCTGTACTTGAAGTTATTAGTGATGTAAATGAACAGCATAGAGAAACTGCAGTGACGCTTATTCCTGGAGCTTCAGGTGGTATTGGGTTAGCAGTAAAAAGTCTTAGCAGTCAAGTCACTAGAGCGATCGGTATGGATATTTTTACCCAAAAGGGAGGAAACTAAATGAAAGAACACGGACAAATTGTTAAAGTTACTGGTCCTCTCGTGATTGCGAGCGGTATGACTGGAACAAAAATGTTTGATATGGTTAAAGTTGGAGATATGCAGCTTATCGGTGAAATTATCCGTCTTGATGGAGATAAAGCATATATTCAGGTTTATGAAGAAACTTCAGGAGTTGGACCGGGTGAACCGGTTGTTTCTACTGAAAAACCGTTATCATTAGAATTAGGACCCGGACTGATTGGAAGCTTTTTCGACGGTATTCAGCGTCCTTTAGAAGCTATTGAAAAGGCATCCGGATCTATTTTTATTGCACGCGGTATTGATGTGCCTGCGTTGGATCATACTAAAAAATGGGAGTTTCATGCTGTAGCTGCGATTGGTGATCAGGTTGAAGCGGGAGATGTTCTTGGTGTAGTTCAAGAAACAGAATTAATAGAAACTCGTATTTTAGTACCATACGGTGTTAAGGGAGAGCTTAAATCTATTAAATCCGGTTCTTATAATGTAAAAGAAGTAATTGGAACACTTATTGATGAAAAAACACAAAAAGAAGTAAAACTTTATTTATCACACTATTGGCCTGTACGTGTGCCAAGACCGGTAAAGAAAAAGTTGGTGCCTCGTACTCAAATGATGACAGGACAGCGTGTTATTGATACTTTCTTTCCTTTGGTTAAGGGAGGAACGGCAGCGATTCCTGGGCCTTTCGGAGCCGGTAAAACAGTTACTCAGCACCAGTTGGCAAAATGGTCAGAAGCGGAAGTTGTGGTTTATGTTGGCTGTGGTGAGCGTGGAAACGAAATGACAGACGTATTAAAAGAATTTCCGGAATTGATTGATCCAAAATCAGGAAAACCCTTAATGGATAGAACCGTTCTTATTGCGAATACTTCTAATATGCCTGTTGCTGCGAGGGAAGCTTCTATTTATACAGGAATAACCTTAGCTGAGTATTTCAGAGATCAAGGATACCACGTTGCTATTATGGCTGATTCAACATCCCGTTGGGCGGAAGCTCTTCGTGAAATGAGTGGTCGTTTGGAAGAAATGCCCGGTGAAGAAGGTTATCCTGCATATTTGGGATCTAAGCTGGCAACATTCTATGAAAGAGCAGGTATGGTTGAGGTTTTAGGAAGTAAAGAAAAAGTTGCTTCTGTTTCTGTTATTGGTGCGGTATCACCTCCTGGAGGTGACTTCTCTGAGCCTGTGACTCAAAATACTCTGCGTGTTGTTAAAGTGTTTTGGGCTTTGAGTTCTTCTTTGGCGTATCAAAGACATTTTCCTGCTATTGATTGGCTTCAAAGTTATTCTCAATATGTATCTCAATTAACTGAATTTTGGAGACAGCATGTGTCTGAAGATTGGAGTGAAATGCGTTCTTTAGGAATGCGTCTTCTTAAAGAAGAAGCGGAACTTAAAGAAATTGTACGCTTGGTTGGTATTGATTCTTTAACTCGTGAACAGCGTTTAGTACTTCATACCGCAAAGCAGATTAGAGAAGATTTCCTTCATCAAAACTCTTTTCATGATGTTGATACATATACTCCTATGGAAAAACAAAGAGGGATGCTGGGTGCAATCCTATTGTTTTATCATCAAGGTCAAGAAGCTATTAAATCAGGTGTGGAATTTTTGTCAATTGAAGAGCTTCCATGTAATCAAAAATTTGCTGAACTCAAGTATATCCCTACAGACCAATTTGCTTCAGAAATAGAAGCTTTTGAAAAAGAAATCAAAAAAGAGTTTGCCGCTCTGGGAACTGGAGGAAAGAATGCTTAAAGAATATCAAACGATCCGTGGAGTCGAAGGACCTCTAGTTATTGTAGAAAAAGTAGCTAATGTAAAATATGAAGAATTGGTTGAAATCGAATTATCTGACGGAACCCGAAGAAACGGTAAAGTATTGGAAACTCAAACCGATCGTGCTCTTGTACAGGTATTTGAAGGAACAACCGGTATTGATACGAGAGATACCAAAGTCACTTTCTTAGGTAAAACATTAACAGTACCATTATCTATTGATATGTTGGGACGTGTTTTTGACGGTTCCGGTAATCCAAAAGACGGTGCTCCTAAATTAATTCCCGATAAATATCTTGATATCAACGGAGCTGCAATTAATCCTTTCAGCCGAGATTATCCCGATGAGTTTATTCAAACAGGAATTTCTTCTATTGATGGAATGAGTCCGTTGGTTCGTGGTCAAAAACTTCCTATTTTTTCCGGTTCAGGTCTTCCTCATGCCCACTTGGCTGCTCAAATCGCACGTCAAGCGAAAACATTGAAAGATGGTGATAATTTTGCTGTGGTATTTGCTGCGATGGGTGTGACATACGAAGAAGCTGACTTTTTTATGGAAGATCTCCGTAAAACAGGTGCTATTGAACGTACTGTTATGTTTATTAATTTGGCTGACGATCCTTCTATTGAAAGAATCTCTACTCCTCGTATGGCGTTAACTACTGCTGAATATTTAGCTTTTGAACATAATATGCATATCTTAGTTATTCTTACTGATATGACTAACTATGCTGAAGCTCTTCGTGAAATTTCCGCCGCTCGTAAAGAAGTTCCCGGACGCCGTGGTTATCCTGGATATCTTTACACCGACTTGGCTACTCTTTATGAAAGAGCCGGTAAAGTAAACGGTAAAGAAGGTTCTGTCACAATGATTCCTATTCTTTCTATGCCTGAAGATGATAAAACTCACCCTATTCCTGATCTTACTGGTTATATTACTGAAGGTCAAATCATTCTTTCCCGTACTCTTCATTCTAAAGGTATTTATCCTCCAGTGGATGTTCTTCCTTCACTTTCTCGTCTTCGTGACAAGGGAATTGGTAAAAACAAAACTAGAGAAGACCATGCCGATTTTGCTAATCAGCTGTTTGCTGCGTATGCTCGTGGGAAAGAAGCTAAGGAATTGGAAGTTATCCTCGGTGAAGGTGCGTTAACACCAAATGATCAAAAATTTGCAGCTTTTGTTGACCGTTATGAACGAGAATTTGTTGAGCAAGGTGAAACCGAAAATAGAAGAATTATTGAAGATACTCTCGCGATTGGTTATGAAATTATGGCAGAACTTCCAATTTCAGAATTGAAACGTATTCGTCAAGAATATAAAGAAAAATATCTTCAAGAGTATATTGATAAAGCTCACAAGAAGTAGGAGGCGGGTATGATTCAGGCAAATCCTAATAGAATGGAGCTCCAATCCCAAAAAACCAAACTCCGAACAGCTTCTCGCGGGCATAAACTCCTTAAAGATAAGCAAGATGCTCTTACTAAATTGTTTTTGGAAAAAATCCATCTCGTTAAAGATCTCCGTGAAGAAGTTGAAGAAGATCTCAAAAGAGCCTATTCTTACTTTATGATTGCACGTGGTGTGATGGATAGTACAGCTGCATTAATGATTCTTGGTTCTTCTAATGCTGAGGTTATTCTTCAAACTAAAGTTGTTAATCATTTAGGTGTAAGGTCTTCTGAATGCTCGGTTGAACAAAAAGGTTCTCTTCATGAGTACGGTTTAGTAGGTACTTCTGCAGAAATTGATTCTGCTCTGGATATATTTTCCGGTGTTGTTCAAAAATTAATCTCTCTTTCTCAAGTAGAAAAATTAGTTCATCTTCTAGCTATTGAAATTGAAAGAACCCGTCGTCGTGTTAATGCATTAGAATATCGATTAATTCCTCAAACAAAAGAAATTATTCGATTCATTGTCATGAAACTTGATGAAATGGATCGTTCTAATCTTTCTCGTCTTATGAAAGTGAAAGATATTGTCCGAAAAGAATCCGAATTTTAAATTAAAAAACACTCTCATTAAGAGAGTGTTTTTTAATCTTTTAAGACTTCTTCTTGTTCTATATTTTTGGCCATTTGCTCGAAAAGAGACGGACCTATTGTCGAAAATGCAAGCAATGCTGCTGCTATAAGACTTGTTATGGAATATGTTATTTTTGATCTTCTTTTTTCTTCGTAGTTGAAAATTTTCTGCATCATTTTGTTTCTGGATAATTCACTTGTACTATTTCTTGTTCGTTGAAAATTTTCTTCATAATATTGTCTCATGATTGTGTCCAGTTCGTTATTTTCTATTTTTTGTGAAGATTTATTGGACATTATCATCTCCTTGATTTAAGAACTGTTTGATTTTTTTTCTTGCTTGATGTAATCGATTTTTAACAGTTGTTTCTGTTGTTTTAGTTATGTCTGCAATTTCTTTAATAGCGTAATCTTCGAAATAGTACAAATCAATAACTTCCTGCATATCTTTATTAAGAGAACTTACAGCCTGTTCAACAAGTTGTTGATTAATAATATTTTCTTCTTTTCTATCAGATGACGCAATATTTTCAATAGTATTATTATTGTCTTCCCCATAAAATGTAATGTTGGAAGAGTGTTTTCTTTGTTTTTTTGATAATTTAAATGTATGATTTAAAACAATTCTATAAATATATGTAGAAAATTTAGACTCTTTTTTGAATCCTTTTAAACTCTTATAAACTAGTAAGAAACACTCATTTATGATAGCTTCTATTTCTGAAGGCGAAGGATGAAGT
Source organism: Brevinemataceae bacterium (assembly GCA_051647535.1). GTDB lineage: Bacteria > Spirochaetota > Brevinematia > Brevinematales > Brevinemataceae > Brevinema_A. The sequence continues at coordinate 175,566 of JBOFEA010000004.1, read as the reverse complement.
ATTCTTCTCACAATAGAAGAAATCATTTTGTAATATGCGTCATATATAATTTCAAATTTTTCCGAATGTCCTTTTAAAATCTCATCAATAGCTTTTTGAATTTCCGATTCGGAATAGATGTTTTTGAATCTTTCCATTCTTTTCTCCCTAATCAAAAATAGTCATATCTTGTTGCGATATCAAAATATATTTTTGTTTAGTAGACATTTTAATATAAATGTTTTATAATATTTTTATTAATTATGTAAATGGGAGTGATAGGTGAGAAAAGTTTATATAGCTATTTTGATGATCATGACATCTATATATTATACCCAGGAGAATCAAACTACTCTTGAATTAATTCAGCAGAGATCTGGAAATAAATCATCTAATATTCAACGAACGTCCAGTATTTCTGAAGATAAAATGTTTAAACAACTTGAATTTGGTTTAACGGGAATGGATATGAATCTTGTTTTTCCGGCTTTTGATGTCACATTAGCATTTCCCTTTTTTAAAAAAGGTGTAAATGCTCTTCTTTTTAAAAACTCGTTATTTACGTATATGAATGGCAATTATAAATTTGCACCAACATTTGCCTTATTTGGAGTATTGTGGGAGTTGCAGTATCGCGTCACAACCAAAAAGGGGTTTGTATTTGCAATGGAAACAGGATTAGGTGTTGTTGGAGAATTTGCAACAGCTCCTGTTTTTTCTGTAGAAAAGGGATTTCATAGCGATCCCGGTACAGCTTATGGAATGTTTTCGGCAGCACTTAGATTTGGTCATGATTTTTATGCAAAGTATAAGCAACCAATCGTCTTTGATTTTATGATAGGGTATCGTATGTTGTTTCCTTATAATCTTTTTATTTCTAATAATATTGTATTTGGGTTTGGTCTTAGTTATATGTTTGATTTAAAATAAATTCTCATTTAAAAATAAGAATAGTAGTAATATGATGAAATATTTAAAATTTATTAATTCAAGAATATTTTTTGTTGCAGTCTTTGTTTTTATTGTTTCATGCGGGGTTTCTTCTTCTCAATGGACTGATCGTAAAGCATATTATGTGTTATCGGATGGTGCACGTATTCCTGTTTATGAGAATGGTTTAAATACTGAGAAAATTATTCTTTTTACCCACGGCGGACCGGGTTTTTCTGGAGTAATATACTATCATATGCCGTTTTTTAAAAAATTAGCACAAAGTTATAAAGTTATTTTTTGGGATCAGCGTGGATCCGGTGGTTCTAGAGGGCATATTGATAAAAGTTCTATTACACTTCCTCAATTTGTTAAAGATATGGATGTTGTGTATCAATCAATACAAGTTCGTTATCCGAAAAGTAAAATTTATATTATGGGTCATAGTTTTGGTGGATTGATAGGTGGAGCTTTCGTGTCCCGCTTTAATAATAAAGTTCCTGCTTCAATATTCGTGGCACCGGCTTTTAATGTTGAGCAAATGACTAAGACAATTTCTCCTTTAATGATTAATTGGATTCAAGACTATCTTAATTCACCAAACATTAATGAGCAAATGAGGTCGTTTTGGACAGCACAATTGAATTTTTATCAACAAAATCCTATATTGGGAGTAGACCAATTTAATCGTCATTTATCTAATACTTCAGCAGTAGATATGGTCGATGGCAATACAGAACCTATAGATTATGTGAAAGAAGCAGTATTTAAAGATTTTGTTTCTGATAACATTTTGGATTCCTTGGATTTTTTCCAGCAAAGTTTTCGAGTTCTTACAGCTTTGGGGGACAATGGAGAAGGTAGTCGTAATTTGAGTACGGATGTGCAGTATGGATTGGCAGGTATTACAACTCCTATGCTTTTGTTTACAGGAGGTAGTGATTTTGTTGTTCCTAAAGAAACATCTATCGATGGATATAATAAATTAAATAATGGAACTCCTAATCCGAAATCTCAGCAAATTTGTTTCGTGAAAGCACCCCATCAACCTTTTTTTCGATTTGAATCGGAAATGTTGCAGGCAATTGATCTATTTCTTCAAAAGAATTAATATTTGAAGATGAATAGGTAGTTAATATAATAAAATTTTCTTTGCTATGGAAGTAACTATGAAAGTAATGATTTTTAAAATATTAGGTATACTGTTGTTTTTTACTTCATGTTCTTTGCAGCTTGGTAAGGGGTTTCCTGATACATATTATGTATTATCGGATGGAGCACGTCTACCGGTTTATATTAAAGGACCTGATACTCAAAAGGTAATTTTATTTGTGCATGGCGGGCCGGCTTTATCAGGGGTATTATATTACTATATGCCTTTTTTTCAAGAATTAATAAAACATTATCGTGTAGTATTTTGGGATCAGCGTGCAGGTGGTGGAGCAAGAGGTCATACGCCTCTTGATACTATTACGGTCAATCAGTTTGTTAAAGATATGGATGCGGTATATCAATCCATATTGGTACGAAACCCTGACAGTCAAATTTATGTAATGGGTCATAGTTTTGGTGGATTATTTGGAGGAGCATATGTTTCTCGTTTCAATGATAAAGTCAAAGCTTCAATGTTTACTGCACCGGCTTTTGATATTGGTGATATAGCACATGTAAGTTCCGGAGTAGCATTAAAACGTATCGATAACTTATTAAATCATCCGGATATAAGTGATAAAACCAGAAAAATCGTAGAAAAAGCAAGACAGTTCTATATAGATAATCCTGTGATTACAGCGCAAGTTTTTATGAAACATTTGGAATATGTAAATACAATTGATTTAATACAAGGCGATTCTTCTTTAAATGATTTTGCGTTAAATAATTTACCGATGTTTATAGGTGACAATATTGTTAATTATTTGGATTTGGAAACTCAAACCGAACTGTTGATTTTAGCACTGGAAAAGAACGGTCAATCTTCTATTAATCTAAGTACAGATTCTGTATTTCCGTTAAGCAGAATAACTACTCCTATGTTGGTTGTCAGCGGAGGCAGGGATTTATTGGTTCCTGCTCAGACAGTGGCACAGTCTTACAAGGCATTGAATGGTGGTACACCCAATCCTAATTCTGTGTATAAATGTTATAAAAAAGGTTCTCATCATATGTATTTATCTGAATTTCAAGATCATTTACAGATAGTTCTTGATTTTATGGCGAAAAATTAATATATTATATCATGATTAACAAAATAAAAATACTATGAAATACTTTTTAGATTTTAATCTTCCCGAATCTCTTATAGCTACTGTTCCATCCAAATCTCGTGATGGTGATCGAATGATTTATTATCAAGACGGTCAGTTGGAACATGATTTGTTTGTTAATATTGCGGGATATGTTAATCCTGGTGATTTGATTATTTTTAATAACAGTAAAGTTTTAAAAGCAAGACTAAAAATAATTTCAGCAAAGAATGGTTTTATTTCAGAGTTATTACTGGTATTACAGCAGGATTTGTATACTTGGTCTGCAATGATCAAAAAAGCAAAGAGATTCAAATTAGGAGATACTCTTGTCTTAGAGAACGGGACGAAGGGCGTTATTACTGATATTTTAGAAGACGGATTACGAATAATAAGATTTGATATTCCTTTGTCTCCTGAATATCTTGATCAAATAGGGCAAATCCCTCTACCACCTTATATTATTGAAGAAAGAAAAAAAAGAGGTCAGACTCTTTATTCACAAGACGATGAAGAACGGTATCAAACCTTATTTGCAAAATATTATGGATCTGTTGCAGCACCTACTGCTTCTTTGAGATTTTCAGAACGGGTTATTTCGGAACTCAAAGATAAAGGTGTGCACTTTGAAGAAATTACTCTCCATGTAGGGATAGGGACTTTTAAACCAATGGATAAAGATCCTGAATTATTTGAGATACATCGTGAACGTATAGAGGTATCTCAAAATACTATTGAACGTATTAAGCAAACTAAAAAACAAGGTGGACGTGTTATTGCTGCGGGAACAACCGTCTGTAGGGCTTTAGAATCTGCCGGTTTTGATTCTAAAAATGATTGGACAGATATTTTTATTAAACCAAGTTATGAGTTTCAAATTGTTGATGGATTGATTACCAATTTTCACCTACCTTACTCAACGTTGCTTTTACTAGTGCAGGCATTTATTGGCATTGAACAAACGAAACAAATTTACATGGAAGCCTTAGATAAAAAATATCGTTTCTTCAGCTATGGTGATGGAATGATATTATTTCGATGATATTTTAAAACTGTTTTAATCAGTATTTAATATTGAATTTTATAAATTGGGGTGTAGTTACTATGTCTTCAAATCATGAGCATACATTATCAAGTCATTCTAAACCTGAGTTAATCAGAATAACACTTTCTCTAATTTTAGCTCTAATGGGAGCTGCAATAGAATTTAATTGGTTTAACTTTACACTAGGTAAAGAAAATCAATTTTATTTTTATATAGCTGCTTATCTGATTATTGGTCTTCCTGTTATTAAAAATGCTGTATTGCTGGTTTTTGAACGAGATTTCTTTAATGAATTAACCTTGATGTCTATTGCAACAATCGGAGCAATGTTTATTGGTGAATATTTGGAAAGTATCGGAGTAATGATATTTTATACTATTGGTGAAATTATTCAAGATAATGCGGCTGCACGTGCTAAGGGAAATATCAAAGCATTATTGGATATACGACCTGATGTTGCCTATTTGGTATCGGACGACGGCAGTATAATTGAAGAAGTTTCTCCTGAACAGGTGAATATTGGAGATATTGTTGAAATAAAAACAGGTGGGAAAGTGCCATTAGACGGATTACTGTTGACAGATCCTTCTGCGTTTAATACAGCTGCCTTGACCGGTGAATCTGTACCTCGAATGATTAAAACCGGAGAGCAAGTATTGTCGGGAATGATTTCTTCTGATAAAGTTGTACGTATTAAAGTTAATAGATCTTATGAAAATTCAGCTCTATCACGTATTTTAAAAATCGTGCAAGAAGCTTCCGAATGTAAATCTCCTACAGAACAGTTTATCAGAAAATTTGCCCGTGTTTATACACCGATTGTTTTTGGATTAGCGTTATTAATTATGTTTGTACCATATTTTGTTGTTTCTGATTATGTTTTCCGACATTGGTTTTATACGGCATTGGTGTTCTTAGTTCTTTCTTGTCCTTGTGCATTAGTTATTAGTGTTCCGCTGGCGTACTTTGGAGGAATAGGACTTGGTTCGTTGAACGGAGTATTATTCAAAGGTGGAAATTATTTAGAAGCAATGCTTAATCTTAAAACATTGGTGACTGATAAAACCGGAACAATTACTAAAGGTGTTTTCAAGGTTCAAGATATAGAATCGTATAATAATGTTGATTCGAATACATTAATGAGTTATTTGGCTTCATTAGAAATGCGGAGTAGCCATCCTATTGCTAAGTCTATTTCCGATTATGCGAAAGAATACAATATTCCAATTGTTGCTGTCAGCTCTGTTGAAGAAATGGCCGGATTTGGTTTAAAAGCGGAATTAAATGGTTTACAAATAGCTGCAGGTAATTCAAGATTAATGGATAAACTTCATATTAGTATTCCTGAAAAGTTTCGTTCCATTAGTAAAACAAAAATTTTAGTTGCTTACGATCATCAATTTATAGGATCTGTTGTAGTTGCTGATGAATTAAAAGATGATGCTCAATTTGCCGTTGAGCAGATGCATGCCTGCGGGGTACGGATGATTATGTTGTCCGGTGATAAAAAAGAATTAACTAAAGAAATTGCTTCAAGTATTGGTATTGACGAATATTACGGTGAAATGATGCCGGAAGATAAGGCTGCTTTTCTCTTGGAATATAAAAAGGCTCATCCTTCTCAAGTAACGGCCTTCGTGGGTGACGGTATCAATGATGCACCGGTATTAGCCTTGAGTGATATTGGCATTGCGATGGGTGGATTGGGTAGTGATTTGGCAATTGAAACGGCTGATGTGATTATTCAAAGTGATGAACCTTCTAAAATTGCTGTAGCAATCCACATTGCCCGAGAAACTAGAAAAATTGCTGTACAGAATATTGTGTTTGCACTATCAGTGAAACTGTTGATCCTTATCTTAGGAACTTTTGGTCTTGCGGGTATGTGGCATGCGGTATTTGCAGATGTTGGAGTTTCTGTACTGGCAATTCTTAATTCAACCCGTTTGCAGTTTAAGAAGTTTGATCAGTTTGATTTTCATCATCAACTGCAAGAAGGGAAAGTAAATCTTCAGAAGAAAATGTCCCAAAATTAGCATTTTCTTGTATAATGTTATCAAATAAATGATTTTTTCGCTGTTGAAGAGTATAAATTTTTTCTTCAATAGTTCCTTTAGTCATGATACGGTAAACGTTAACCACTTTATTTTGTCCAATACGGTGGGCTCTGTCTATTGCTTGATTTTCAACTGCAGGGTTCCACCATGGATCAAATAAAATAACTGTATCGGCTCCAATAAGATTTAATCCTACTCCTCCGGCTTTTAAAGAAATAAGAAAAATCGGAATGTTTCCTGTATTATATTCTTCTGTTAAATCCACTCTATTTTTTACAGTCCCATCAATATATAAAAATTCTTTGTTATGTTTTATAAGTTCATTTTTTATCAAACCAAGCATCGATACAAATTGACTGAAAATCAATACTCTATGTCCCGATGCTAATGCATCTTCTAACAATTCTAATAAAATTCTCATTTTTGCCGAATAAATAAACGGATCTTTTTCTATCAGCTCTGGATATACCAAACCAGGATGGAGTGCGATTTGCCGTAATTTGGTGAGAGCAGTTAAAAATTCAATAGTTTTTGTATTTAAAGAATTGTTTTCAATCAAATTGACAAAGTGATTTTTCACACGTGATAATATTTCTAAATATAACGTTTTTTGTTTTTCTGTAAGTTCTGTGAAGATTGTTTGTTCAATCTTAGGTGGAAGTTCTTTATATACAGTTGCTTTGGTTCTTCGAATAATAAAAGGACTACACATTTGCGATAATCTTTTTAATGCGGCTGCTCTTTTGTCGGTATCAAAATGATTGAGTAGTTCTTCATGATTATGCTGGAATTCTGAATAGCTTCCTAAAAATCCAGGCATAATAAAATCAAATACAGACCATAATTCTGATAAATGATTTTCTAATGGTGTTCCGCTTACAGCAATTTTTGTTTGAGCATTGATTTGTTTAACACTTTGAGAACGTTTGGATTTTTTATTTTTGATATGCTGTGCTTCATCCAAAACAGCAAATGAAAATTGGAATTTTTTATATTCTTCAATATCACTGCTCAGCATATGGTATGATGTAATAAGAATGTCATAATCTTCAAAACTTTCTTGAATCTGTTGAATACGTTCTTCTTTGTGAGAGTTGATGATTTTTACTTTGAATCGAGTGGGATAGAATTTTTGAATTTCAGCAAACCAATTTAATGCTAATGTACTTGGTGTCACTACTAAAGCAGTGTTTCCATTTTTGAGATAAAGGTCAAATAACGCCAAAATTTGAAGAGTTTTTCCTAATCCCATTTCGTCGGCAAGAATCGCTCCAAATCCAAAATGGTGCAGTAAAGCCATTCTCTGTAAACCGATAATTTGATAGGACCTCAAGGTATTTTCAATGTGAAACGGAATGCCAATTTCAGGTAGTTGATTGTCCTGAATAAATTCTTTTAATACGCTAAACTCTTGAGGAATTTCTATTTGAGGATAGGAAATTAACAGCCATGGTAAAAAATAAGAAGGGATCGTTATTTCTTTATTTGAAGAATTTTTTTTGTTTAGTTCCAAAAGCTTGGCAATAGGTTCGATTTCTTCTTCCGGAATAACAACTAGGTGATCATCAATTTCTACAAATCCTTGGTTGATAATTTTTTCCAAATCTTTAAGCGAAAGCCGTATTTCTTTTGCTGAATACTTAAAATGTACGGCAAGCCATTCTTCTTTAGATCCTGTTTTGTTTAGTTTTTCGACAGATAATGTAGATGTTTTTTGTTCAAATATCAAGAGGGTTTGTTTTTTATCTTTGTATAAAATTACTTCTTGAAACACATCTGGTAGAAAACGTTCAAAGAAATTGGATTTATCTTTGGTAATAATTTTGTTTGTATGAATCTCGCCTAAGATACTATAGAAATTTTTGAAGCTTGAAGAGATTATTTTTTGAATATTTTTCCCTTCTTCACTTTCCAGCTCTATCAGTAATGATTTATTATTTTTTTCGTTACTGAACAGAAACGGATTTTTTTTGTCCATCATTTTTCTCAGGTTTTCCAAATCAAAAATAAAATGTTCTTTTTTATTATTGATTTCAGCTTCCAATTTAAATGATAATTGGTATTTGTTTTCGTTTTTTAAGTATTCAAATTCTGCAACAGGGTAAATCTTTGAACTGCTTACAATTTCCGGAGTTTCAATTTTTTTTGCAATAGGAGAATGTTCTTTTTTTAATTCTTTCATGATAAAGATATTTTCTTCTGTAGAAATTTGTGTTTGCTTGTTTAAATATAAATAATTAATTGTTTCTTTATCAAACAGGGTATCTAAAGGATGAATTTTATTTTCATTGATAATAAAAGGAATAATCGAATCTATCAGAAAACTATGATCTCTATCTTTTAAAGATAGAACAGCTTGAGATGTATTTAAATGGACTTTTGGGATATAAAATTTGGAAGATTTCTGCAAAGGGAATTTGGTTTGATTGGGATAGATGACAGCAGAAGGAACTTCACCGAAAAAGTAGATTAATTCTAAAGGAAAAGGAGCTTTTAAAACAATATGATGTTGATTTTTGTAAATTGTCTGCCAGTAAATTAAGAAATTTCTTTCAATATCTGATAATTCCGGAAATGCCGAAATTAATGTATTCATAAAAATTTTTTCTGAAAATAAATGTTGTAATTGTGGAGATAATTCCAAGTTTATAGAAAGCTGGGAAATTTTTTGACCTTGAAAATCTATAGTGATGTTAAGACAAAATAGACTATTTTTCATATTTGTCTCCTATGCATTAACATTAATTATAAGTGAATTGTTCTTTTTTTGCAATCATTATCAATGACTGAGACTAATTTGTACTATAGAATTAAATTGACATTTGGGGTTGATATTTTATAATAAGTTGTATGTATATAAAATTGTATTTACTGAGGAGTTTTTAATGAAAGAAATAATCTCTCGAGATCATATTGTAAAATTGTTTGTTGAATTGGCAAAGATTTCATCTCCAAGTTTTCACGAGAAACCTGTTTTTGATTATGTAGAAAATTATCTTGAAGGAAAGAAGGTTAGTATTAAAAGAATTCCGTATTGTGCTGAAAAATTTGGTAATAAGCAAACTGAAAATATGATTATTCGTCTTGCAGCAACAGATTCTTCAAAAAAAGGATTATTTTTTGACGCACATGCGGATACTGTAGGACCTTGTGAAAATGTGGTTCCTGTGGTTGAAGAAGATATTATTCGTTCTTCTGGAGATACGGTTTTGGGAGCTGATGATAAATGCGGTATTGCAAGTATGTTATGTGCTATTGATGCGGTATTGGAGCATCAAATTCCTCATGGAGAGCTGGTTTTTATTATTTCATCTGCGGAAGAAGTAGGATTAGTTGGAGCATCATATCTTCCTGAGGCAGAACTTGCGAATACGTCATATGGGATTATTTTGGATTCGGGAGGGCCTGTTGGTCGAATCAATTTAAAAGCTCCTTATCATTATGAATATATGATTTCGGTTATTGGAAAAGCATCTCATGCAGGTATTGCGCCGGAAAAGGGAATCAATTCCATTAAAATAGCAGCTGATATTATTAAGGATCTTCCTACCGGACGTATCTCAGAAGATACGGTATGTAATATTGGATTGATTAATGGCGGAACAGGAAGGAATGTTGTTCCTGAAAAAACAACTATTGTGGGAGAAGTAAGATCATTAGATGATGAAAAATGCCGTCCCATATTGAAACAAATTGAAAATGCTGTTGAAACACATAAGGATAAAGCAGAACAGATTAAAATCACAGTACATTTGTCGAATGTTGGGTATAACTTTTCTTTGAATTCACCGATTATTGAGTTTATTTCGCGGGGATTGAGATCTTTGGGTATAGAACCTTTATATGAAGAATCCTGCGGGGGAACAAATGCAAATATTTATACAGAAAAGAATGTTGAAGCTACAGTAATCAGTGTTGGAATGGAGGAGATTCATGGAGTCGGCGAATATATAAGAATTAAGGATTTAGTTGATACGTCAAGGTTGATAATAGAATTAATAAAGCAGTCCTAAGACTGCTTTATTAATTAGTTCTTATTTTTTGTTATGAGAGTGTTCGTTTTCAACAGGGTTATCTTGTTCGGAAGATAATTTGATATTCATAGCTGAATTTTTCAAATGTTCTTCCAAGAATTTTTCTTCAATAGGTGAAAATTCTTCTACAACAACCGAATCGGAAATAATATCATGGATTTTTTGTTTAAAGGTTTTGTTAATGTTGAAAATACCGGCAAATCCCCATGTCATTTCAATAAATTTCAATCCAAGCAGCCGGATAATAGATGCATACAGAGAAATTTTACCACCAACGGTGGTAATAACCTTAATTTTTAAGAGCTTTCCTCCGAACGTTTGTCCTGTTCCATGCCACATCAAAATAAAATATAATGAAGAAATGATTTGTGTTAACAAAAAGATGGCATAAGAGTATTTCTTTTGGATTATCCAAAAGAAATAAAAAGTTTCTTTATCTTCAACAGAAAGTTTGGAAATAGTTTTCATACGAGACTGTATAACATCAGAATTAATATTTTCCTGAAGTAAAAGATTTTCACCGCCAATCGCTTTGATATTGTCGAAAATTTCTACAAATTCCTTACCGTAAATACCTAAGATAAACATAACTAAAAATAAAGTCAGAAAGACATTATCTATCATATAAGATAGAAGTCTTTTCCACCAAGGGGCAAGTTTTAATGCTTTTATTTTTTGAGAATTGATTTCAAACACTATGAACTCCTTACAAATTATCACCTTATTTAATATAAATATTTTTACCGGAAAAATCAATTAATTGAACAGAGGGGTAAAAAATAGTATGGAAGGAATTTGAAATATTTATTTATTGTAGGTATAATGTTATGATGGTAAATTATTTAAAATGATTTTTTATTATTAAAAAAGGTATCCGGCAGGTTTATGGAAATATTTATTATTTTTTCTTTCTTTTTTTATACTGGTTTGTTTTTTTATTTTCGGTATATGGATTCCAGGAATGTCACCATTCGTTCTTTGCAAGATTATATTAAGCAGGCGGAAAAGCATATAGAAGTAATTCTGAAAAAGAAAGAAAAAGAATTTGAAGACAAAATGATTGCTTCGGAAATTGTTATTGAAAGAATGAACAGATTAGCCGGTACATTTCAAGAGAAATTGGAAATATTTGATCACGATATTGTTAGAGGTGAAGAATTGTTTGATTTGCTTAAGCTGGAATGCACGGATATTTCACAAGAATTGTTTGAATATAAGAAGATTCGAGCTGAGTTTCGTGAAATAGAAGACAGAATGAGTTCGGTATTTCAAATAAAAAAGCAAGCTGAAGAAGGAATTACAGAAGTAATACGACTGAGTGGATTGATTAAAGAGTTTCAAGAGGAGTATGACAGTGTTTCTGAGGAATTAAAAAATCAAAGTCGTCAAGAACTACAGAATTTTTTTACAGTTATGCAAAGTGATTTATCTGGTTATCTTAGTAAAGCTCGAACAGAATTAACTCAAAAAGATGTTGAAATGGCATCTCAAATTAAAGAATTAAGTACAGCATCGGAATCGATGTCAGATCGGATTAAAGAGTTTAAGGATTTTGCGGAATCCAGCTTGGACAAATTCAAACAAGTGTATGATAATGATTTGGAAATGCTTCGTGTTTACGCACAAACAAACTTAGAAGAAATATATGATACGTGGCTTAAATTAAAAGAAGAAACAATTCAAGACAAGAATTTTATAGAAAATGATTTACAGCAAAAAGAAACGATCTTCAAAGAAGCTGAAGAACGGATTCGTATGGAGTTTAAAGAGTTCCAAGATCGAACAGAAAATTTGTCTTTGGAAATAAGAACAGGGATAGAGTTTAATATTCAGCAGCGATTTCACGAATTGGATACCAAACTGCAAGATGTTTCTGAGTATTTGGATAAACAAGGTGAAACCGTTACTCTTCAAATTCAAAACAATCTGGATACACATATAGCTGATATACAAAACGAATTGATAAGGGTTTGTTCGGCGTTTGCAGAACAAGAAAATTCCATAGAAGATAAAATTAAACAATTGACCGTTCGTATTAATGAAAGTATTGTAATAAGTGAGATGGAATTTCGAGATAAAGTCAATGAGTTGAATATTGAATTGGAAGATTTACAAAAACGAACAGATAGTGTTTTAGATAGTTCCCAGCAGCAATTACAAGGGAAAATTATTGAATTTGAAGATGGGTTTCGGCAAAAGGCAAATGAAAACATCAGTAGATTGGAAGAAATATTTAAAGAAGAAAATCACAAACGAATGTTATTAGGTGTTCAGGAATTGACTTCATCTATTGAGAATGAGTATAAACAGCGGTATCAAAATATGGTAGATTCTATTTTTGCCGAGTCGGAAAAATTACAAACAATGATACGTGAAAAATTGAACTATGCGGATACCTTGGGTAAACGTATTTATGAAATGGATGAGAATTTCAATAATGAAAAAGATAAAATCTTATTAATGGTTTCCGAACTTGAACATGATAGGGAAAAAAATATTCAAGATGTGACTCATTATATGGAGCAGTACGCTGCAGATCTTCAAAATAATAATGAACTATCGCTTCAGAATTTTTTTACACAAGGAATAGAACACTTCAGTCAAGAGAGAGAAGTATGGCAGGATCGTTTTGATGAAACATTAAAAGAAGCTCGGGAAACGTATTTGGAAATGCAGAGGGATGTCGAGCAAATACAAAGAGATATTAAGGATATACAAACAACAATTCTGGGTTCGCTTCGAAACGAATCGGAGCGAATGGTACAGGATACGGAACGCCGTTTTGAGGAATTGAAGCGTTATACGGTTGAACATATGAGAAACAGTAAAGAAGAATTCCACCAAAATATTGATTTTGCTAAACAAGAAATCAAATCCTTAAAACAGGAATTATGGGATCATGGAAAAGAAGTTCGTGATACGGCAAACAAAGAATTCGAGCGTTTAAATATACGTGTAAAAGATGTTGATAAGCAGTTTCAAGCATTTATGAAAAAAACAGAGAAGCTTGAAAGAGCAGAAAATTTGATGAGTAAATTAAATTTTGAGTACAAAGAAATTAATGATCTAAAAAAAGAAATGAGTAGTCTTTCGTTTTCGTTGAAAGATATTTGCCGAGATGCAGATGATACTATTGCAACATATCAAAGTTCCAAACAAGACTGGGAAAGTAAAACAGAAAATCTTAGTGTGTTATCTTCAGAAGCCGGACGAGTACAAGAATTTTTGATTTCAACTGTAAATGAAGCAAAAACTGTTGCAGCAAATTTTCAAGGACTAAACGAAGAAAAATCTCGAGCTCAAGAAATTGAAAACTTATTATTAAAGAATTTGGAATTATTTAATGATCTGCAAGATTCTCTTCAACAACTGGAAAGTAAAAAAATGATTGTTGAAGGAATGATGTCTTCTATTGATCAATCTGAAAACACATTGTCTTCAATGAATGGATCTATGGATGATATTGTGAATCGAATCCAAGAAATTAATAGGTTTTCCGGTGATTTAAAAGGTCAATTAACTGAAATTCAATCGGAAATGAAAATTATGACTGGAGAACAAACAAAATTCCATATGGCGGTTTCCAAATTAAATGATTTAGAACATATGGTTATGCATATTGATGAAGAAATGAAACGTCTTGAGAAAATGCGTGATTGGATTGCTAAAGCGATGAATAATGTTGAAAGAATAGGAACAGGTTCGGGGGTTTCTCCGATGCCTAAAAATAATAATTCCGATACAGAAGATGCAAATGTGAAAAATATTCTTCGGCTTTATGATCAGAATTGGAGTATTAATGATATTGCCAAAAATCTTAAATTATCAAATGCGTTTGTAGAATTGATATTAGAACGCTATCGCTCTTAAGGGGAAGGAAAAATGTTAGAAGTAAACTTTATTTCGGAAAATGTTGAGAAAGTTAAATCAATGCTTAAATATAGAGCAGATAGTTCGTTAATTGATGAAGTAGTAGAAATAAATTCTGTTCGTAAAGAATTTCAGCGGCAGACAGACGAATTAAAAACCCGTAGAAATATTATTTCTAAAGAAATAGGTGTTAAAAAATCATTAGGTGATTATCATGCTGCCGATCAATTATTAAAGGAAGCTGATCAACTGAAAGATCAAATCACCCACGTAGAAAATGCTCAAAAAATCAGTGAAGACAAATTAAAAAATGTATTAGCGGTGATTCCTAATATTCCTATGGATGAAGTTCCTGAAGGGAAGGATGAGACTTCGAATTTGGAGATAAAAAAATACGGTGTTCCTGGAATTTTTTCTTTTACACCGAAATCTCATACGGAAATTCTTACTGATTTGAATTTGTGGGAACCTGAGAGAGCGGCAAAAATTTCTGGTAGAGGATTTCCTTTGTTGAGAGGTGTCGGTGCTCGTTTGGAAATGGCATTGATAAATTTTATGCTTGACCATAACATTGCAAATGGTGCTGAGCAGTTGTGGCTTCCTTTTGCAGTTCTTGATCAAGCGTTGTTTGGTACAGGTAATTTACCCAAATTTGAAGAAGATTTGTTTAAGATTGCTGATTCGGATCTATATCTTAATCCGACGGCTGAAGTAGCATTAACCAATCTTTATCGGGAAGAAATTATTGATTCTGGTGTTCTGCCTGAACGTTTTACAGCTTATTCTCCTTCTTTCCGCAAAGAAGCCGGAAGCTATGGTAAAGATACTAAAGGATTAATTCGTGTGCATCAATTTAATAAAGTTGAGTTAGTTACGATTTGCAAACCTTCCGAATCCGAAACTGAACACCAAAGAATGTTGCAAATTTCCGAATCAATTCTTCAAAAACTTCAGCTTCCTTATAGAATAGTCATGTTGTCTCAAGGAGATATGGGTTTCTCTGCTGCTAAAACGTTTGATATTGAAGTTTGGCTTCCTTCATTTCAAGAATATAGAGAAATCGCATCGATATCCAATTGTATGGATTTTCAAGCAAGACGTGCTAATATTCGTTATCGGAATGAAAATAAAAAAACCGAATTTGTTCATACACTTAACGGGTCATCTTTAGCTGTAGGAAGAACATTAGTTGCAGTCTTGGAAAATTATCAGCAAGAAGACGGCTCAGTTGCTATTCCGGAAGCTCTAGTACCTTATTTTGGAAGTACATCAATTGTATCCTCTTTT
The DNA here is from genome assembly GCA_051647535.1 of Brevinemataceae bacterium. Classification (GTDB taxonomy): domain Bacteria; phylum Spirochaetota; class Brevinematia; order Brevinematales; family Brevinemataceae; genus Brevinema_A. The sequence continues at coordinate 160,121 of JBOFEA010000004.1, read as the reverse complement.
ATTCATTAAAATCTTATAATTTTTTGCAATTGTACCGATACATTCTAATAATGAAGATTTCCGATGTAAAATTTTGTATTAATGATTTACAGAACGGATCGTTTTTATTATATTAAATTAGCAAAATGTCAGGATTCACTTGGAGTTTCCATGAAATATATTTTATTTTTATTACTACTTGTTTCTTATCACACATACGGTCAAGAGATTAGAAAATTGGATAGAATTGAGACTTATTTTTATAGTACCAATGCAGCACAATTATCCAATACATCTGTTCAATCAACTAACACTGTTGAAACTAATACTAACACAGTATCTGATATTTCTACGAATCAAAAAACAGTTTCTGCACCACCTGTTGAAAATGTTGAACCTATTTCGGTAGGCGACGTTCCATTAGCTGTTCCTTCACCACCTATGTTAATAACAAATGTGGATGCAAAACCGTTAATATTGAACCCTGAAAATTATAAAGAATCTAATACTAATATTTTAACTGATACCAATAGTTTTGATCAGAGTCTTCCTGAAGTTCCGCAAATTACGGTATTACCTGATTTAGATATAGTATCTTCCATTATTACTCCGGAAATTTCTATAGAAAATATTAAAGAGCGTTTTCTTTTTCAAAATTCTCCTTATCAAGGCAGCCAATGGAGCACACCAACAGATGCAGCTATTGGTGTGTGGTGGCGTTTCTATTCTCAGACAACAAGTTTATTTAATATTCCGGCAGTGACAGAAGAAATTTTATCTATTGAATCTAATGGTAAATCTGTTTGGATTCAAGATGTCAAGACTCCTCAAACACTGCAGTCTCAATCCCAACGTTTGTTAAATATTGCCGAATTTAATTTATTTGGGTATCAATTTTTTGTATTTTATTATCAAAATCAAGACCCTACTTCACAAGAAGTACGAGAAAGACAAGGATTCTTTGTACGTATATTAGAAAAACAAGGGTATATGCAGATGTCTAAGAGTACTGATTTCGAACCTAGTCAAAGTATTTATTGGCGGCGTTTTCCTTCAAAATAAAAATAAGCAGGATGTTAATAAAATGAAAAAATTATGGTTGCTGTTGCTTTTATTAATTTCAAATTCTGGTTTTGCTCAAATACAAATTACTCATGCATCTCTAGTAGGCGTATGGACATACTTTTATATTACTCAAGACGATTTTTCAACTGATAAAGTTATTGTATCTCAGCAAAGATTGATTATAAGAGATGGGCAAAATGCGACACTAATAATAACTGCTCGAGATGAAGAATATGTTCAAGAAACATCATATAATTTAAAATATTCGTTATCACTACATGATAATACACCATATTTGTCGCTATTTTCTACAGAAAGTGATGTGGTTTTGGGAGCTTATATGAGAATGCCAGTTGAGTGTGCATTGGAAATGGCTTCAGATCCTAATTTTAGAGTTCAAAAACAGTTGTATAAACGTGTTGGTCCGTCTGCAAATCAAAATACCATAGAAGAATTTCCTAAAAATTCGATTTTGTTGAATTAAAAAACAGGAATAGTTATTCTAAGAAATGAGAATTAACTTTAACGTAGTCATGAGAAAGATCACAAGTCCACAAATCAGTAGATGCTTCTCCCATTCCTAAAGTAATGACAATAGAATATTCGGTAGTGAAAATTTCCGTATAAGTTGTTGTTGTATTTGAAGAATTGATTTTGCCGTTAGTAAACAATGTCAGACCATTTAAAGTAATAGAAACGTTATTGATGTCAAAATCTATGTCAGAATATCCCAATATGTTAATAATTTTTTGCCATACAGGTACTTGACCAAATAGAGCTGTTTTAACTTGATACGAATATGCAATATTTCGTACTAATTTTTCTGCTTGTTCTAAAGATGTTGCTTCTTTAATTTCTAAGTGTACAAGTTTTGTTACGCCCAAACCTTGTTTAAGAAGAAGTTTTGACATTTCTAACAAAATTTTGTTTAATACTTCACTGAAAATATGAAATCTAGGGTCTTTTTCATCATTAATAATAGGGTTTTCAGCCATTCCGTTTGCTAAGATGAAAATACTATCATTAGGGCTGGTATCATTATCAATACTAATTCGATTAAATGATGTTGTAATTGCTTTTGACAAAGACAAGGACAACAATTCTTTTGAAATGGCAATATCTGTTGTAATAAAAGTTAATAAAGTTCCTTGCATGGATTCCAACCAAGGATTCATCATGCTTGCACCTTTAGCACTTACTCCTATTCTAATTTTTGTTCCTTCTAAATCAAATTCATAAGCAATGTTTTTTTGTCTGGTATCTGAAGTCATAATTCCGGAACAAAAATGACGGATATTGTTTTCATTTTTAATAATGGAACTGATACGGTCTATACCATATTTTACTCGGATCATATTTAACTGCTGTCCAATCGTACCTGTAGATGCAATCAAACATTCTCCAGGATGGAGTTCTAAATTTTTTTCTACCATTTCTACCATTTCACGGGCATTGTTCATACCTTCTTGACCTGTAAGACAATTAGCATTTCCACTATTAATGATGACAGCTTTAATAGAATTATGAAATCGTTCTTTGTCTATAGTAATATGAGCACCGTTAATTTTGTTAGATGTAAAGGCCATAGCTGTAGTACATGGCTTTTGGCTTAATATAAGAGACATATCTTTGAAACCGCCGGTTTTTAATCCACATGATACGCCTGTAGCTCTAAATCCTATAGGTGAAATAATACCTTCTTCTAAATGTGATAGGTCTACCATAATATCTCCGGTTCTAATGATTTGTTAACTTTTCACGTACTAACGTGTCAATAATTTCTAATTTGGCCGAGTCGTTTTCCAAAAGTTGTATTACGTTGTCTCTACCTTGACCTATACGTTCTTCGCCTTGGAAATACCAAGAACCTTTTCTTTCTATAATACCTAATTCTGTTGCAGCATCTACAATACAAGCAATTTTTGAAATTCCTTTACCAAAACGAATTTCAAAGGATGCCGTTTTATGAGGTGGTGCCATTTTGTTTTTGATTACTTTTGCATTAATGAGATTACCAATAATTTCATCTCCACGTTTTAGTTGTTCTTTTCTGCGGATTTCAATTCTTACTGAAGAGTAGAATTTTAAAGCCATTCCACCTGTTGTCGTTTCTGGGCTTCCATAGATAACACCGATTTTCATACGAATTTGGTTAATAAAAATAATGGCACATTTTGCTTTACTGACAATGTGGGTTAATTTTCTGAGAGCTTGGCTCATCAAACGTGCTTGCATTCCCATAACAGAGTCGCCCATATTTCCTTCAATTTCGTTTTTTGGAACCAAGGCTGCTACAGAGTCAATTACAATTAATTCAATAGCACCACTTCTAACAAGAGCTTCAGTAATTTCCAATGCTTGTTCGCCGTTATCTGGTTGAGAAATAAGAAGATTGTCGATATCAACACCAATATTTCTAGCATATTCTGCATCCAGAGCGTGTTCGGCATCAATAAATGCACAAGTCACACCTTGCTTTTGTGCTTCTGCTATGATATTTAAGGTAAGAGTTGTTTTTCCGGATGATTCAGGTCCGTAAATTTCTGTAATACGTCCGTAAGGAATTCCTCCCACCCCAAGTGCCAAATCTAATGTTAATGCTCCGGTAGGGATAACAGGTATTTTTTCGATTTCCTTATTACCCAAACGCATAATAGAACCTTTGCCATACTGCTTTTCTAAGAAGTTTATAGTAGCATCGAGAGCTTTTCTTTTTTCCTCAGAGGGAGCTGGAGATTGTTGGTTTGTTGGTTCCGTGTCCGAATTTTTAGAAATTTTTTGCTCTTCACTCACAATATGCTCCCAAATTAATCTTATTTTATTTTCAACATGATATTATCAATCAAAACATATTATAATATAATCTCATAAAAATAACAATATGTCAATCTTATCATGAATCGATAGATTAAAGAAATTGATTTATTTGTTATCTTGCGAAAAAATCATTTTTAATCTATAATCATTTTTTATCATATGGAATTTTTATTGTAGATCCTGTGGAGGTTTTATGAAACAATTGCTGGTTTTGGCAGTGTATTTATCGGTGTTTTCGGTATTATCTGCTCAGCAGATTACGGTTTTTAATGCTTCTTCCGTAGCAGATATTATTGAAAAACATTCTGCAAATTATAAAAGCTTTAAAGGTAATTTTATTTACAAGCATAATAATAAATCTTATTCCGGTATTATTACTTATGTTGCTCCTGATTTGTTATTGATGCAGTTTGGATCCGCTTCTGCACCTCAAAATAAAAGAATTGTTTCTGATGGAAAATTTGTGTGGGTTAAAGAAGGGGATATTATTGCTCGGCAGAAACTAGGTACTAATTCTCATCCTGTACAAAGTTGGAATATCACTCGTCTTAGACGCCAATACATTGCCACAGTCCCCGTTACCGGATTGAAAACAATGTTCGGTAAAATTCCTGCTTACCACATAATGTTTCAACCCAAACACAATGCAACTGCCTTTCGCTCTATTGAAATGATTTCTGATAGAAATGGGTTGATTTATCGAATTTCGGGTGTTTCCAGAATAGGTGTTAAAACTGAATTGTCTTTAAACTACACTGAATTTAATAAACAATATGATCCTTCTGTCTTTGTTCTTCAAACAACTGAAGATTCCCAAATTTACGATAATGTTTTTGAATAGGATTATATATGAAAAAGAAAATTATTTTATTTGTTTGTATCGGGTTAATGGTGTTGCTTTTATTTTTTTCCTGTGCGTTTGAAGGAGAAATTTTTCGTCTTCAGAACAGGATGTCTTTATGGAATAATCTATTAGGTTCTGATAAATTACAATTGTTTGCTCAAAATGAACTCCAGCAACTTGGTCAATTGATTGATCAGTGTGAAGTTCAGGATACAAATTTTGCTCAAAAATTACGTGAAATTCGTATTAATGAAGCAATTATGAGTTTTGATGGTACAAAGACTGCTCATTTCTTTTATCATACACTGCTTAAAGATCTTGTAAAATTTTCTTATGTGGAATTTATTAATGCATTGACATCCGATGAAATAATGTATTTTATTTCCAATAAACAATTTGCAACAGTACCTTTTCAGTCTGATTTAAAAAAAGTTTTTGATAGAGCAAGAAATGAATTTGAAATGATTCAATTTTCCGATCAGCAAATCTTGAATTATTACCGTAGTATTCTTTTTCCTGGTACTGTTTATCCAGTTGTGTATAATGTGCTTGCTTTGCTGGCTCGTTATGAAGTATTGGAATCATTTCTTCAAGGTGATATCTCTTCAACAATGGCTTTTTTTGAGCGGTTAAAAACTCTTACTGAATCAAAAAGAAAATTAGTTCGTGATCAAGCTGATAAAGACTACCGTAATTGGTCGTCTCAAAAACAACGTGCATTGCTAAATGATTTCTCGGATGAACAATTTTTAACAGTGCTTTATCAATATGTACTTCCTGAAATGAATCCTGATGTTCGAATACGTACTATTGATAATATTAAAAATCGATTTAAAAAAAAGGTTGAATAATGAAATCCGAATTAAATACTCTTATTTCTCGTATTACTAAGGAATGCGAACGCTTGACTTTACGTAATATTGAAGTTTATGATGTTCAAAATCTTAGTCCTGTGACTGATGCTGTGCTTGTAGCTACTGCTGATCACGTTTTACAGCTTGATGCTGCACGCCGTAGTATGTCTTTTATTGCAAAAGAAGAAGGCTTTCCTGTTCGAAATCCTACAGAAGATTATTCTGAAGGTTGGTTGGTTTTAGATTGTACTGATTTAATTATTCATATTCTTGTAGAAAGTAAAAGATCTTTTTATGATTTGGACGGCTTGATGACATCTATTCAACAATCCCGCGATCTTAATCACGACTCCCAATTTCAAGAACAACAAGAAGAACTTACAGAAACCCAACTTGAAGAAATTTTAGATCAATTAACTCCTGATGAAGTAGAACAATTTCTTAATGATGTCGAGGAATCTCAAGAAAATCAATAAACAAAATTTTACCTTACTAAAATATCTTTAGTAAGGTAAAATTTTGTTTATAAAAGGGTGAGGGTATGTTTTTCTTATTTTTTGTTTACTAGTCTGGTATATGTAATACCTATATTTTCTTGTTTTTTCTTCTTCTTCTGTTTTTGTTCTTTTAAAAACTCCTTCTGTGGAATAAGAACAATAGTATCAATATTTTTGCTGTCTTTTATTAATGAGATATAAAATCCTTTTTTTTCTTGGACTGTAGGATCTTCTGGATTATCAGAGTCGTTATAAAATACGATGAATGAGTTTGTATCTTTGGTTAATAATGCGTATTTGTTTTTATCTTTAACTTCTCCTGTGCTTCCATCAAGTACACAGTAAGTTCCATCTTGATTAAATGTGATGTTTTCTTGAAAGGTGGAAAACGTTCCTTGGTTATCATCAGACCAGGCTTTGTAGGCTTCTATTGTTCGAAACCATCCTCCAAGTAATTCTGACTGTTCTAAGGAAAATCCAAAGGATGCTGTCGAAAATATTACTAATATAATATTAAATAAAAATATCATAACTATACTCCTGTTATTGATTATATTTAAATTTATATATCCTTTCTGTCAAAGTCAAAAAATAATAATAATAAGATAAATATTAGAATATTAGGAGGTATTGTTTTATGATAGTGACCATCGATGGACCTGCAGGTTCAGGCAAAAGTTCTGTTTCGCAGCAGGTTGCTGAAAAATTAGGCATGATTAAATTAGATACTGGAGCAATGTATCGTTCTGCAGCTTATTTTTTTAAGATAAATAATTTGGATTTGCAAGATAAGAATATTAAAACATTTATTGATAATATGAAAATAGAATTTAAAAATAATAGAGTATTTGTGAATGGTATTGATGCAACAGATCATATTCGAAATTCGGAAATTGATTTATTTACATCCCAATATGTCAGTCAAAATCCTGATGTACGAGAAAGAATGGCTTTTTTGCAAAGAGAAATTGTAAAAGGTAAAAATGTCATTGCTGAAGGAAGAGATATGGGATCGAAAATATTTCCTAATGCAGAATTAAAAATATATTTAGATGCCGATCCTAAGATTCGAGCAAAACGACGATTTGTTCAAATGGAAAAGCAAGGAATGAAACCTAATTTTGAAGAATTGCTTAAAGAGGTTATTACACGAGATAAAGAAGACTCATCTCGTGTTTATAATCCTCTATGTATTCCTGAAGATGCTTATATTATTGATACCGGAATGTTATCCCAAGACGATGTGGTTCAAAAAATTGTTCATTTGGTTCAGTCGAACTTGGATAAGATTATTCTTTAAAAGATTGGATTTCGTTTAAAGAATAATTGTTAGGATGGTACCAAACGCTACTATATTCAAATGGTATTTGATTTTCAAAGTATCCTATGGTATTTTTTTGAATCATAGGAACATTTAATTCTATATCTTTGAATACAGAGACAATTTTCTGATCACTGACAACAGCAGTGAAATGTCTTTTAGCAAATGCAATAACGTTTGATGTTGCATTTTGAACCCATTCATATTTTGATTTTTCCAAATATTTTTTAGAAACTTTTGGAAAAATCGCTTTTGGAAAATAGCATGTTTCAAAAATTAATGGAGTTTCTTCTTTAAAACGAGATCTTTCAAAATACCAAACTTCGGATCCTGGTTTTATATTCAAAATTTCAGCGATTTTATCATCAGCTTTGGTCTCTTCCAACACATAAATAGTAGTATTGATCTGAGTATTCTGAAACATATCCCTTTTGTTTAATGAACAAAAACTCATTGTATCAATAGTAAATGTTGGTATGGTTACAAAAGTCCCTAATCCCCTTTGGGCTTTTAAATAACCTTGCTGTACCAATTGCTGTATTCCTTGTCGAACAGTCATTCGACTTAATCCGGATGATTGTACGATATCATTTTCTGGAGGTATTTGATCTCCAGGTTTTAGTTTTTGAGTTTCAATCAATTTTAAGAAATGGTCTTTAATTTGAATGTAAGCGGGGATATACGAGTTTTTATCTATTTTAGGTAGCATAGCTCCTCCTGTTTAATAGTCTTTTTTCCAAAGTTGGCATATGTATTATAGCATATTTATTGAAAGAGTTATAGTAAAAATTACAAATATTAAGGAATTTTTAATAAAAATTTTTGAAGTATTGTTAAATATGTTATTCATATTATGAATATACAAGGCAATACGTTAAAAATTACTTAATATTAAGTCAATTAATTGATTTTAAATTATAATGAATATATAATATTCGAGTATCTTAGTAGTGAGGAAGTTTTAAATGTTATTTTATTTTTTTGGTATGGCTGTTTTTTCTATTTCAACACCTCTTACCAATTCAGAATATATTTATGATAAAGACAGAATTTTTCATGCGTTATCGTTAGCTTATCCAAAGATTGTTTCAGTTGAGACTTTCGTAGAGAGTGTAGATACCAATATTGATATTTTAACTAATTCAGACACACTTGTTTCAGATACAGATATAAAGAACAGCTCAAATTCAAGTACAAATAATAGGTCTTCTAATCAACTGCATACTAATGATATAGTTGTTGAGTCGCATCTTAGTGTATTTACAACACAAACAGACAATGTATTTGTTGTCACAAATATTTCTGTTGTTTCCAATTATCAAACACGTTTAAATGTTAGAGGGCAAGAATATTATTGGTTTAATAATCGCATTCTTCCAAAATCCGAATTCGAAAATTGGAAACAGTACGGAGTAGTTCAATTTTATCTGTATCCTAAAGAAGTCAGAAATCCCAAAGAATACACAAAAGAACAAATCAAACAATTTAGAACACGGGCTTCTAAAAATTTCCGTAAACATAGAAAAGCAGAAGCTCCATTTTTATTTGATAATTTATATGGTATTCGAAGCAGTACTGATACTAATGTCCAAATTACTAATATCAGGTTTTTAAATTTTTCTGTTAATGTACATTCTTGTTTGGTAAAACCGTTAGAAAAAGTACAAGCTGAGCTATTGTCTTTATCAAATACCGCTGAAGTTGCTGAATTTTTGAAATCTGTTGATACAATGTATTCGTTTTTTTGGAGAAATATTGCGGGTTCAAATGCCCGTAGTTTCCATTCTTATGGTTTAGCAATCGATGTATTAGACAGCCGTTCCAAACTTTCATATTATTGGTTGTGGCGTCAAGATCAAAAAATTGACTGGCTTAAGGAACCTATTTCTGTTCGTTGGAATATTTCAAATGGTATTGTCAAAATATTTGAAAAGTATGGATTTGTTTGGGGTGGTAAATGGATTTTTTATGATACCATGCATTTCGAATACAGACCTGAGTTGTTAATTCTTAACGGCTACGATGTTAAATTGGTCAATTAAGCTCTTTCATCAAATTCATTTTCCCAATCGTTTTGAGAGATTGTGTGATAAGAATGTTTATAACACAATCTCGCTAATTCTACTATTATATCATACAAAACAACTTGTTCTCGAGAAAAAGAAAATTCCTTTTTTTGGTTATTTTTAAATTCTGTCTCCATTTGACGTACAAGATGGAGATAATTTTCGATAATAATGTTAATACCTGTAGTACCGAAATCATTTTCGGATTTTATATCTTCGATCATTTGAATATGTGATGCAAATTGGCTGTTTGTAAATTCTCTTATAATTTGGCGATTGTAATCTGTTATAGTAATCATAACTACTCCTTAATAATTAGTCTCGTAAATAATATTCTACTGTAGAAACAACACGTATCAATTTTATATGCGGTGAACTTTGATCTGAATCTTGAATAATGAATTGTCCTTGCGAGGCGTTTTTTATTTTACCTAATTTGCTTTTGGAATCTTCTGCAAATTTTAATGCAACTTCACGGGCATTTTGAGTAGCTTCCATTACCATTTCAGGTTTCACAGCGTTAAGATTGGTAAATACGTAATTAACGGGAGATACATATTCGTTTCCGGAAAATACAATTCCTTTTTTGCCCAAATTCGGTAGTTCGGTTTGTAATTTTTGTATAAGGGTTATATTAGTGGAAGATACCAAAATATTTTGTTTTGCAACATATCGGAACTGCAACCCGTCTGCTGCTCCATATGATAATGTAAATTTGTCTGTTAAAAAGTTTGGAGGAATAATAATACAATTTTCTTGGATCCCTGAATTTGAAAGAAAAGACATAATTTCGTTAATATTTTTATTAACATTATTGTATATTTGAACCAAATCATTAGCTGTAGAAGAAAAAGAAATAGTCCAGTTTGCTAAATTGGCTTGACAAAATCTCTCTGATAAACCTTTGACGGTGACACTTCTATCAAATGTTTTAAATTTGATAATAGCATTGGATATACTGAATCCTAGAATTGATAATCCAATAATGGTACTTATTCCGATAATCACAGGTGTGGAATTGATATTTTTCATAAATTCCCTCTCAAAATTAAATATTTATAAATGCCTGATAGTCAAAAACCAAATTATTCCACAAAGATAATATTGCAGGATTGGTAAAAGGGATCATATGGTGTTTGAGAATTAATGCATGGTCTGATTCTTCAAAAAATTCCGGAGAACAAGGTTTGTTAAAAATTTGTTTCCATTGAATGTTAAGTTTTTGTTCGAAGGCTTGTTTATTAATACCATTTCGTTTTCGGATGCCGAGCATAAGAGCTTCACGTACAGCCATTGGAAAAGAAATAGTTTCAGTTTCTAAAGGAGAGCAAGGATTATCTAAATAATGTTTGAATACATTATGATTTTGATAACGCAATCCTGCCTCTAATCCGGGTAAAAACCCTGAAGCTCCTGCACCTAGACCCAGCCAATAGTCATAACTCCAATAACCTAAATTATGACTTCCTAATTTGTTATTTCTATGGTAATTCGATGTTTCATATCTTTCAAATCCGATTGATGAAAGAAATTTTTCAGTTTGTTGTTCTATTTCTAAGGCTTTCTCATCGGGAACAGGCAGATATTTATTGGTTTGAGTCCAGTATTTGAGTACGGTTTGATTTTCTATTGAAAGTTGGTATGTTGATATATGATCTGGTGTATATTCCAATAAAGCTGAAAAAAAATCTTTATCGGTATCACCGGTCACGGACAAGATTCTATCAACGGAAATATTATCAAACCCTGTATTTCTTAAAATTTCAAATGCTTGTATATTGTGGATTTCACTGCCGGATCTTCCCAAAAATGTTAATATTTGAGAATTCATAGATTGCCAGCCTAAAGAAACCCGATTAATACCTAATTGTTTCCAAAGAGATGCTTTTTCTTTGGTTACTGTTTCCGGATTAATTTCCAAAGTAATTTCTGTACCGCTTGAGATAGTAAACTGATTTAAGATGTTTTCCAAATGTTCAATCGGCATTAACGAAGGTGTTCCTCCTCCAATATACAGAGAATCTTTGGTAATTGTTGAGAAATCAAATCGTTCTTTATAATAATTAATTTCTTTTATTAGAGCTTTAAAATAATGATTCATTAATTCGGCTTTAGGAGACACACCGGCGGTAAAATTACAGTAATGGCACATAGTTGAGCAAAAGGGATAATGAAGATAGGTTCTTGTTATCATAGTTGGATAAAAGTTATTTACGATTTTTCGATAACAAACAATTCATCATCAATATTTACTGTATCACCTTTTTGTTTTAATACAGCGATAATTTTACCGGAAACGGGAGATTTAATCTCGTTGTAAATTTTCATTGCTTCGACAATACACACGGTAGAACCTTCAGAAATTTGAGAGTTTATTTGTACAAAAGCAGCAGCATCAGGAGATGCACTGGAATAAAAAGTACCCATAATAGGAGAAATTATTTTTGTGTATTTATTTGTGTCATCATAATTATCTTTTTGAGGAGGAGCAGGAGAGAGAGCAGGTTGTTTGATTTCAGTTATTGGTGTTGAAGAATAGGATATTGGCATAGGTACGAGAGTGGTGTTGGATTTACGTTTAAGAGAAATGGTCAATTTTTCGTGTCCGAATGTTAATCCTTGTATATCTGAGGATTCAAAAAGGGTTTTAAGTTCCAGCCAGGTGTCTAAAGAGATACCAAGAAGTTTTTTCATATGTACTCCAGTATTGATAAGTATTATATGCAATATTATAATTAATTATTTAAAAATAATCAAACTCTTATGAAAAAGGTATCCTGAGACTTTTTTGTGATTTGGGAGGCATTGAGGGTATAAAAAGCCTGCAGGGATATACGTGCCGACCTTCATTGCTTGGTTGATTTTTCATACCTACCGAAGAACGTACAAACCGCTGCAGGCGAATTAATACTATTCGATCCGGTAGATATAGTAATAGTCTAAATGTATGAAAGAACAATCATAAAGCAATATAATCGGCATTAGAATTATATTATATATTTCATATATATGTCAATGGTTATGAATAAAATCATTGAAATTATTTATACAATATCAAATTAATGAAATTAATATATTCAAGATGTGTTGAGACGGAATTTACTTGACAATAAGATATTTGAAATCTATAATATATAATGCATTGTTAATGTTTTGAGGAGGCTTAATGTGTCTAAACTGCCGGAATACCAGCCAAATAATTTTGAACCGGTTCTTGTTCAAGAAGATATAGCAGAATGCCGATTTCATTCTGTTGTTGATCCCAACAAAACTCCATATACTATTGTTATGCCTCCTCCTAATGTGACGGGCATGTTGCATATGGGTCATATTTTGAATAACACAATCCAAGATGTATTGATTCGTTTTAAGAGAATGGATGGTTTTGAGGCGTGTTGGATTCCGGGATTGGACCATGCGTCGATTGCTACGGAGTCCAAAGTCACCTCTTGGCTTTCCGAACAACATATTGACAAGCGTACAGTGGGACGGGAGAAATTTTTAGAATATGCAATGGAATGGAAAGAACGTTATGGTGGTATTATTACTACTCAATTAAAGCGGCTGGGAGTTTCCTGTGATTGGTCAAGAGAACGCTTTACCATGGACAAAGAATATTCGGTAGAAGTTTTAAAAGCATTTGTCGAATTGTATCATCAAGGGTTAATATATAAAGGGATGCGTATGGTGAATTGGTGTCCTGTTTCGCGTTCTGCTATTTCGGATGAAGAAGTGGAACATATTGAAGAAGCAGGATCATTGTGGAAATTTTCTTATCCTATTAAGGATTCCAAAGAAACAATTACTATTGCAACAACCAGACCGGAAACAATGTTTGGAGATTCAGCGGTGATGGTTCATCCTGAAGACGTCCGTTATAAGCACTTGATTGGCAAATATGTAGTATTGCCTTTTGTCAACAAAGAGATTCCTATTATTGCTGATGAATATGTTGATCGTGAATTTGGTACGGGTGCGGTAAAGGTGACTCCTGCTCATGATCCTAACGACTATCAAATTGGTATACGTCATAAGCTTGAAATGCCTATAGTAATGACAGAACAAGGAACAATGGCTGATAATGTACCTGAAATGTTTATAGGATTAGATCGATTTGAAGCACGTACATCTGTTGTTGCCGAAATGCAAAAATTAGGTCTTCTTGCCGGTGTGGAAGCTCATCAGCATAAAGTGGGATATTCACAACGTGGGAAGGTTCCGATAGAGTTTATGATTTCAGAACAGTGGTTTATGTCGATGAAAACTCTTGCCGAACCTGCACGTCAAGTTGTTGACCAAGAACAAATAAAATTTTATCCTTCTCATTGGAAAAAAACATATTTTTTCTGGTTGGATAATATTAAAGACTGGTGTATTTCCAGACAGTTATGGTGGGGACATCGAATCCCTGTATACAATTGCGGATCATGTGATTTTCTTGATGCTTCTGTAGAAGAAATTTCAACATGTCCCAAATGTGGTAGTGGTATCCGGCAGGATGAATCGGTATTGGATACGTGGGCGAGTTCTTGGCTTTGGTCCTATGCTGTACACAAAGATCCTCGAGAGATTTCTTACTATCATCCTACTGATACCTTGGTGACTGGTCCTGACATTATTTTTTTCTGGGTAGCTCGGATGATTATGGCGGCACAGCATTTTCATAAAGAAATTCCTTTTAGAAATGTTTATTTTACCGGTATTATTCGTGATGATTTGGGAAGAAAAATGAGTAAATCATTAGGAAATTCTCCTGATCCGATGGATGTGATGGAACAGTATGGAGCTGATGCTCTTCGGTTTTCGATTATCAGATTGGCACCTTTGGGCAATGACATTCTTTATTCTTCCGAAAAAGTGGATTTGGGCAGGCGTTTTGCCAATAAAATATGGAATGCAGCACGCTTTATCCAAATGCACATAGAAAATAATAATTTAGATATTAATACTATTAATACAGATAATATCGAATTGGAATTAGATGATTTTGATAAAAGCATACTGACGCGGTTTAATTTCACTATTCAGCAAATACGTGATCATTTTGATAAATTCCGAATTAATGATGTAGCACGGGAGATTTACGATTTTATCTGGGGTGATTTCTGTGATCGGTTTATTGAAAGTTCTAAGTATGCACTTGCCGGTGAAGACAAAACGGAACGTATTCGTAAGTTAACATTTGGATTGATCATGCTCAAAAAAATTCTCAAAATGCTTCATCCTGTTATGCCGTTTATTACTGAAAAATTATTTAGAGAAATTTTTGGCAGTCAACATATTTGTTTTGAAGAATATCCAAAATTTGAAGCGAAGGAATGTTTTGAAGAAGAAAATCGTTATATGGAGCGTTTGGAGCAATCGCTGTATATCATTCGTGAAATTCGGGCACAGAGTAATGTTCCTGTTTCGGCAGAGCCTTCAGTGGAAATTTTGGTTAATAAAGAACTGAGAATATTTTTTGAAAAAAATGCACCTGTTGTAAGCAAGCTTGCCAAATTATCACGGATAGACATTTCTTCCGAAAATCGAGAACCACGTCAAAGCGAATCGGTAGGAACAGAATTTGATTTTCAGGTTTTTGTAAACTTAGAAGGAATTATTGATAAGGATAAAGAAATCGAACGCTTGTCTAAAGAAATTCAACGATTGGAAAGAGCTGCACAATCGATCAGCAATAAATTAAATAACCCTCAATTTTTGGAAAAAGCTCCTGATTCGGTTATTCAAAAAGAAAAAGAAAAACTTGCTGAAATTGAAGAAGAACTAAGCAAAAATCAATCTTCTTTAAACATATATAAAGATTAAACGTGTTCTGAGAACAATCAAATGTCCAAAGGATTATTGTGAGAGTACTCGGCGTACGGTATTTAAAAATATTAAGGAAATAATTATGTCGAAAATTATACCTATAAAGGAATCACCTTTTTTTCATGGTGAAATCAATCCTTATGATTTGACGCTTCTTAAAAACTGGTCGGAACTCCTAGAATCAGAAACATGTAATACTGTTGAAGAGTTGGACTTATTTTTGAACAAGATAGACAGTCTGGCAAAAAAAATAGCTGATAAAGGTGCTGAAATTTATATTCAAATGACTCGGAATACAGCTGATAACAAAGCTTCTGAAGATTATCAAGCATTTCAAGAAAATATTGTTTCGTACTATGCATCGAAAGATTTTTCGTTTAAGAAAAAAATTCTTCAATCACCTGCTGTTGATCATTGGGTTGATGCTCATGGAGAAACAGGTTATCTACTCCGCCAAATTCTTCAAAATGATTGTGATCTCTTTAGAGAAGAAAATATACCTTTGCTGATTCAGGAATCCGAATTGTCTGTTCAATATCGTGCAATTATCGGAGGATTGACTGTTCAGTTTGAAGGTAAGGAACATACTCTTCCTGAAATGGCTGTTTATTTGAAGGATAAAAATAGAGATCTTAGAGAAAAAGCTTGGAAAGTAAAAAGTGAAGTTCTTCTTAAGCAGAAAGATGTCTTGAATGAATTGTTTGATAAAATGTATGTACTTCGTCAAAAAATTGCCTCTAATGCCGGGTTTGAAAACTATAGGGATTATATGCATCAAGCTAAAGGACGATTTTCTTATAGTATTGCTGATGTATATGAATTTCATGAATCTGTTGAATCGGAAGTACTTCCTTTAGTCAAAAAACTTAATAATCAAAGAAAACAAAGCTTAGGCGTCGAATCACTCAGGCCTTGGGATTTATCGGTAGAACTTGATGGAGTGATTCTTCGTCCTGTTGAGAATGCAGAAGATCTTCTTCCCAAACATATTACCATGATGCACAAAACTGATCCACTGTTTGGTGATAATATCGAATCTATGCAGAAAACGGAGTTATTGGATTTGTTTAATCGAAAAAATAAGGCTCCCGGCGGTTATTCTTATCCGTTAGCAAAATATGGTGCATCTTTTATTTTTATGAATGCTGTCGGACTGCATAGCGATCTTACTACGCTGGTTCATGAAACCGGTCATGCAATGCACGAATTTGCCCAATCAGATCTTTCTTATACCAGTTTGCTGGGACTTCCTATGGAAGCTGCTGAACTGGCATCTATGGGTATGGAAATGATTACTATGCCGTATTGGAATGAATTTTATCAAGGATCTGATTTGAAAAAAGCCAAGTATGATCAAATTGAAGGTGCAGTAAGATTTTTTCCTTGGGATATTATTGTAGACAGATTTCAACACGAAATTTATACCAAATGCGATACTGCTGAAAAACGCGAACAGGCATTTTTGGAATTAATGACTCGATTTTCTGATGCTGCAGGTATTGATTGGAAAGGATTGGAGCAAGTTAAAGCAGTTCAATGGATGTTTCAGCTTCATATTTTTGAAATTCCTTTTTATTATATAGAATACGGTATTGCTCAATTAGGCGCGTTGGGAATTTACAAAAATTATCAGCAGGATCCTGATAATACACTTTGTATGTACAAAAAATTCCTCAATTTGGGTTATCATTATCCGTTGTCAGCACTGTATCAAACAGCCGGAGTATCTTTAAATTTTTCTCAAAAATATATAAAAGAATTAATACAGTTTTCTGAACAAGAATTGGAAAGATTGTCTTAATATATGTGGAATGCGTTAATTTGCATTTTTTTCTTAATTTTATTAAACTATCAAGGGAAGTGTTATATTTTATAATATAAGGAGACGGTAATGCCTGAAGAAAATGTAGATAATGAAAATAGTCCCGGTAGCGAGTTATCCGGTAGTGCAGCGTCTCATCCTTTAGCAAAGATATTAGAAAAATTTCTTGGTTATTTGATTCCGATTATTGTGTCTGTATTAATTTCTATAGCAGTAATGTTTTTATTTTTTAAAAGCGATATTTCCAAAGAACGTAAAGATGATGTAATTGCTATTCAATTACAGCCTAAACCAGCTCCGTTATCTTATTATGATTTGGGAGAATTTCGTATTAATACTGCTGATTTGGATGTTAACCATTTTGTTAGAATCGTGTTGTCATTAGGTTATAACCAAGAAAACAAAAATTTATATAATGAATTGGTTGCCCGCAAAACGCAAATTAGAGATATTGTTTTAAATTTAGTAAACTCCAAAGAAAAAAATCAAATAGATGAATTTTTAGAAAAAGAACAGTTGAAAGAAGAAATACGTCGAACAATTAATAGTATCTTAATTCATGGTGAAGTTGATGCTGTTTATTATACAGAATTTACAATTTCTTAATAGCTGTCGGGTAAAAGTTTGAGGAAAGTATGACAGAAATTTTATCTCAAGAAGAAATAGATGCGCTTCTAACTGCTGTATCCAGTACTCCTATTGCTGCACAAGAAGAAGATACTTCACGTCTGTCTCATCATGATGACAAACATTTTGCCGGAAGTAATAAAAAACGTCTTAAGGTATATGATTTTCGCCGACCTGATAAATTTTCAAAAGATCAGGTTAGAACGTTGCAGATGATTCATGAAACTTTTGCTCGTCTAACAACAACTTCATTAGCTGCACAACTTCGTTCCTTAGTACAGGTGCATGTGGTTTCTGTTGACCAGTTGACTTATGAAGAGTTTACCAGATCGATTCCATCTCCTACTACCTTGGGGATTGTCAATATGGATCCCTTAAAAGGCAGTGCGGTTATAGAAATCGATCCTGCGATTACATTTTCTATTATTGATCGATTATTTGGCGGAAAAGGCGAAACTTTAAAGACAAATAGAGAATTAACTGATATTGAAATTTCTGTTATAGAAGGAATTTTAGTACGGTTGCTTGGGAATCTTAGGGAATCTTGGTCTAATATGACCGATCTTCGTCCAAGATTGGGAAACATCGAAACTAATCCTCAGTTTGTCGGAATCGTTCCTCCAAACAGTATGGTTATTTTAACAACGTTCGATACGAAAATTGGTGATGTTGAAGGAATGGTTAACTTTTGTATTCCTTACATTACAATAGAACCAATTATTGGAAAATTATCAGCTCAGTATTGGTACGCAGCTGTTAATAAACATATTTCTACTGAACATATTAATTTTATCAAACAGCAGTTGAACGATATTGAATTAACAGTTATAGCACAACTGGCAGATACAACATTATCTTTTGCAGAAGTCAGTACCTTAAAAGAAGGCGATGTAATTCGTTTTGATACTAATGTGAATGATGATGTGCAAGTTTACATAGGACGGAATATTAAGTTTAAAGCAAAACCGGGAATTTTTGGATCAAGAAGAGCAATTCAGTTGCATGATCATATCAGCACCTTCAGCGAAGAAGATTTACACGAATTATTAATAAATAACGAAGAATAAAAAAAACATACTTTCAAAAGTATGTTTTTTTTATTTTATAATCCTAGTGTTTTGATTAAGTTCTCAGTTAATTTATCAATAACTTCCTGAGTGTCATATGAACGATCTTCAAGACGTTTTTTTACAATATTGATTCTTTCTTGATCTATATCTGGAATACTATCGAGAACTTTTTTAACAAAAATTTCATCTTCTAAAAAACGGGCTTCATCAGAGACATTCAGCGAATCTGATGGGTTTACGGATTGTTGAGTTTTTGCAGAAGAAACGGTATGTTTTTTGTTCGGAAAATCTGTAGGATTAATACCGCCTATACCTTTGATCTCCATATTATGAAACCTCCTCTTTTTTATTAATTCCCTGTTTGTTTTTTGTTAAATGCAGTTATATTTTAGTGAGATTGGAATTTTGTTCCAATATCTTACGTTTTCTTTTTTCTTTTTTTGAAGCAGTAATAGTTAGCTGTTTTTCGGGGAGATCGGAATGAAATTTAACAGCTATAACAAATTCCCCTTTTTCGGATTCTTGGATTTGAGCTTCAATTTCGTCGATATTTCCACGAAAAATATGTTCATAAGTTTTGGTCAATTCTTTACCTACGACTATATCGGCAGAAATCTCTAAATCCTTTAGCATTTTTAAAAATTTTTTTATCCGGTGGCATGAAACAAAGATAACAATCAAATTATCATCTTTAGCAGCGTTTCTGAGAATTTTTAAAATCTGCCCTTCTTTTTTTGACAAAAATCCTGTGAAAACAATGTTTTCGCTTCCAATTCCCGCTACAGAAAGAATTGTCGTTAGTGCTGAAACTCCCGGAATAGGAATAATCGGTATCCCATTTAATGCAGCTTGTTGAACAGCAAGCATTCCCGGATCTGAAATCCCCGGAGTTCCTGCATCGCTTACTAATGCAACATCCAATCCTTGATTTAAAAAATTTAAAATTCCCTTTGCTGAATTTCTTTCGTTAGCCGGTGAATATTCGATAATTCTTTTATGATGAATTTCTAAGTGTGAAAGCAATGCTCTCGTTCGAAGAATATTTTCACATGCAATAACCGAAACTTCTTTCAACGTACGTACAGCTCTCAACGTAATGTCTTCTAAATTTCCTATAGGCGTTCCTACTATAAAAAGCTTTCCGCTCATAATTCCTGCCTTATAGTTTTGCATTATATTTTATATTTCGGTTAATGACTGGCTATTTCTTTAATAATTTTATTGGTTTGATTTTTTATTCAAAGTGTATATCCTATTTAGAATAACAGGATTTTTATATTAAAGTCAAATTTTTATTAACTAATAGTTTGATTTTATTTGAGATATATAGTAATTAATAATATATTGAAAATAATGGAGTTATTTTATGATGGTATTTTTTATAATAATTGGTATGTTAGTGTTGTTTTTTATTCTTAATCATACTTTTCTTCTACATACTAAACCTGCTCTTGATATTTTAGATCAAAACTATGCTGCAACAGAAGATTGCTGGTTTACAAAAGAGAACAATAAAAAATTGATAATCTTTCTACATGGAATGTACTCTACACCAAAAACATTTGAAGATATTGCTCAAAGATTAATAGAAGAAGGCTGGGATATTTATGTACCTGCATTGCCGGCTTCTGCAAATAATAAAGAACAGCTACAAAAAATTGGTTCATGGGCTTGGGAACAAAGTGTTCATGTTGCTTCTTCTAAAGTAAGTACATGTATCAAAAATGCACAAAAATATTCTCATATTGTCTTAGGAGGTCATTCTCAAGGAGGAAGCTTGGCGTTAACAGTGGCATCTTTGTTTCCTAAGCTAGAAGCGTTGATAATTGTCGCAAGTCCTGTGAATTTGTATCGTTCTCCATCGTCTTGGAGGCACAATATTGGAATTTATTTTTCCGGACTGCTTTGCTTTATTAAACCTAAGGGAATTCACATACCACCTAAAAATATTGAGGAAAGATCATTAGTAGAAAAATTTTGTGATGCTGAGGGCTTGTTTTTTCCATGGACTATCTTTACATTTAAACACGGTCTTAGAAAAACAAGACGCCTCCTTAAGAAAATTACTATACCTGTATTTTTAGCATATGAAAAAAATGATCAACTTGTTAATTTTATAAATCAAGATGTCATTAAACAAGAAATTTCTTCTCCTTATATAGAAGAAGTAGTGTTTAATATTTCTCAGGAACGTGAACCGTATGGTTTGAGACATCAACTTTTAAACTATTCAATGACAAAAGAACAATTAAATCACAAAATTTCTTCGTTTTTATCCGATTTGTTTCAGTAAGAATATTGTTGTTTATTGAATTTATTGTGTGTATTTGATATAATGTATTATTCGGTACATAAGGAGGCATATTTTGCCGGAACTATGGAGTTTTTCTTTTTTTCGTTATACGGTTGGGGTTTCTGTAGTCTTATCTGTGCTTTTTGCCTTAGTATCATGTATTATTGTAGCACGACGATTAACATTTCTTGCTATTGGAACAGAACATGCAGCATTTGGAGCTGTCGGATTGGCTCAAGTATTAAATACCCCTGTTTTTCCTACTACAGTCATATTTTGTATGTTAATTACAGTGTTTGCAGGTCGCATGTACAAAAAAAACTCTGATTTGGGAACTAATCTTTTATTTTCTGCTGCAATGGCTTTTGGAATGATTGCACTTTCAATTTCTAAGCGTCAATCTTTTAATTTAATGAATTTTTTGTTTGGTGATTTAATAGGAGTGACAAGGGAGTATTTTATTTTTGCACTTGTTGTGGCGGTAATAATACTTCTTATTTTGACTCCGGCATTTGGTAAAATAGTATATTTGAGTTTTGATTTTGATAGTGCTGTTGTGTCGGGGGTAAAAGTAGGATTTTGGGATACAATAGTTTATATTGCACTGGCCTTAAGTATTATTATTGGAATACAGCTTGTTGGGGTGTTGCTGATTGCTGCAATGTCAGTTCTTCCGGCGGCATTTGCGTTACTATGGAAAAAAAATATGAATGCTACATTACTTATTGCTTTTTTGTTTAATTTGGCTTCCATGTTTTTAGGAATTTTTATGTCAGTAATCTTTGATGTTGCTCCGGGTGCGTTGATTGTATTAAATGCATTATTACTATATTTTATTTCTAAAATATTATTAAAATATGCTTATTAAGCTCTATAGGGGAGAAATCAATGGAGTTGTTCGGAAATAATTTTTTTATTGTCTTGATGTTAATTTTTATGTCAGCATTTGCTGTATTTCTTATTAGCGGGAAACTGGCATTTTATGCTGATCAGCTTTCAGTTTCTGCAGGGATTTCCGGCGCGTTGATAGGTTTTATTTTAATAGCCTTAATAACTTCTGTTCCTGAAATTATCAGTACATTTGTGTCTGCCGGTCAAGGAATGTTCGGCTTAACAGCCGGAGGGATTTGGGGTTCTAATATTATTAATCTTGCATTATTAAGTATTATTTTGTTGATATTCCATTCTTTTAATTTCAAATTAGACCAAAATTCAATAATAACATTTGCTTTCAGTTTGATTATGTTGTTAATAACCGGTATATTATTGTTTGTACACTATTATTGGAATATTATACTCAACAAGTATATAGTAATAACAATAGTTAATATATTATATTTGTTGATGATGTATTATTTATACAGAATTCATCAACACACTTCTCAAAGTCAATCTCAAAGTTCAGATCAAACAAACCTAAAAACAATAGCAGTTATGTTTATTATTTTTGCTTTGTTAATTATAGCAGTATCATGGATATTAGTTATATTATGTGATAAGATTGCTGAAATTCCGGCTCCTTTTTACGGCAAACCATTAGGGCATCATTTTATAGGAACAATATTTTTAGCAGCGGCAACATCAGTACCTGAGTTTGCAATGTGTTATCAGTTGATAAAAGAAGGTTCTCCAAATATGGCGATAGAAAATATTTCAGGAAGTAATGTATTGAATTTGGTTGTATTGGTTAATTCGGCATTATTTGCGAAAAATGATATGTGGTCTCAAATTCCTATTAATAGCTTTTATACAATAGGTGCTATTGCTTTGGCAACAATTCTTATTATGTTGTCAAAAACAACGGCAAAAAAAGTATATAGTGTAGGAGTTTATGTGTCAATTGTAGTGATTTGGTTATATTCACTTTGGCTTATTTTTTAGAGAACAAAGAAAGAAATAATTCCTATGACTGCTAAGATTGTTAATGTCACAAGCAATTGAGCAAAACCGGTAGTGTAATCTATTGAAGTAGTAGTTTCTGGTTCTTGTTGGATCTCAGGAGAGAGTTTATCTTGAAGATCTTCAGGAATAATCATTTTCTCTTTTGATGAAGGATCGAATGCTTTAAGTCTCACATCAGTTTCTATATTGAATTTAGTATACTGATTTTTGTTGTAATAAACCAAAATATCTAAGGATTTTTTTATAATGGGACTTATTTGATCTACTTTTGCAACTACAGGAATGATTTCACCTTTACGATGATCTAATGCATGGAATGTTTCAATCCATTCTTGTCCGTAAGGGGTGGAAGAATCAAGTTTCATTAAGATTTTTGTTCCGGGTTGAAGAGATTGTGATTTGATACTTCCTGAAATAGGTGCTAATATTGGGAATGCTGGTATACTAATAGCATTTGTATCAATTTGAATGGGTTTAGCGTTAATAAGCTCTACATTTGGCGATGGAGTTTCTTGTTGAATTCTTGTGCTTCGTATAATTTTAAGATCTTCTAAAGAAGTTTCTTCATATCCAAGTTCTAATGATAAATGTTTGTCTTTCTGCATGCGGGCAAAGATATCTGTCATTAAGTTTTCAATCTTTTTGATCTGATGTTTATTGTAATCTGATATGATAGATTCAATCGTATTATTATTTTTGAGGACTTCTTTAAATAATTTTTCAAAAATTCGTGTATAGTTTTCTGCAAAATTACCGGTAATTTTCATATCGTTGAATAATTCTTCTAATTTAAACCATGATTGTTTGATATTTACAGCACCTAAGTCACTGAAATATGATATAATAATATATGATTCTATAATGATACATAGATCTATATTAATCAGAATGCTAAATAAACCGTATACATTTGATGTTTCGAATTTGAATTTACCCTTAATCACTAATACTTTAGTACTTGTTGAAGATATTGAATTTTGATTTTCCTGCATAATATTCCTTGTTTTATTAAAAAAATTATTATTAAATTAATTATCGGTAAAAGAAATACAAATATTTATAGTTCCAATCAAGAATTTTTCTTAATTAAGGACAAAGGAGAAAGGAGATGAGTGCAATAATATTAGATGGTAAAAAATTATCTGATACATATTACTGTGGATTTGCCGAGCAGCTAAAAACATTTCCGAAACTAAACCTATCCGTTATATTAATAGGGAACGATCCTGCATCACATACGTATGTTGCTGCAAAGATTAAAGCGTGTAAAAAAATAGGAATTGATACTAATTTAATACATTTTGATCAAAACTGTACAGAGGATCAAGTTCTTAAATCTATTGATTGTTTGAACAAAAATAAAGATGTTCATGGAATGTTGGTACAGCTTCCTGTACCTAAACATATAGATACATTTAAGATTTTAAATGCGATTGATCCGCATAAAGATGTGGATTGTTTTAATCCTGTGAATTTGGGATTGTTATTTAGCGGAGAGTCTCAATTTGCACCTGCAACTCCAACGGGTGTTATGATGCTTATTGATACTCTAAAAGAGCAATGGAAATTAGAGTCGCAACATGTTGTTATGGTTGGAGCCAGCAATATCGTAGGCAAACCAATGTCAATACTTTTGCTTAACAGAGGTGCTACGGTTACGATTGCACATGCCAAGACAAAAAATCTTTCTGAGATATGTTTGAATGCAGATATGATTATTTCTGCAGTAGGGAAGCCGTCTTTGATTGGAAGTGGCATGGTGAAACCAAGAACTGTATTAATTGATGTTGGGATTAATAAAATAGCTGATAATTCTCAAAAAGGATACCGATTAACTGGCGATATGGATTTTGAAAATCTTAAAGAAAATGCATTAGCAATAACGCCTGTTCCTAGAGGGGTTGGGCCTATGACTATTGCAGCGTTAATTGGTAATTTGATTTATTTGTACCGTTCATTTCACTGCAGATAGTTTAACGCAGATCGTCTCCATGAAATGTTATCCTTTCTAGTGTTTTAATACGGGCTTGGTTATCGATAATAAGAATTTCTTCGATATCCGGTTTGGGGTTATTGGTAAATTGGTCAATAATTTCACGGATAAGCTCGGGGATTTTATAAAATTTGATATTTCCTGCTAAAAATTGTTCGATAGCGATATCAATAGATCCACAAAGAACAGCCGGCATAGTACCGTCTTCTCGTGCTACTTGTCTGGCGAGTGCTAAGAGAGGGAATTTGCTGTAATCCGGATCGAAAAATTCTAAAGCTTGATCTACGGGATTGAATTCTCCAAAAGGAGTTTCCATAGGGATTTCCGGGTGAAATAAAGAATATAATGCAGGATAACGCATATCAGCAGGAGAAGCAAGAAAATGCCAATGTCCGCCTTTGGTATTAATAGCAGCATGTACTTTGGATTGAGGGTGAACAAGAACTCTTATTTTTGATTCGGGAAGATCAAATAAACGCATGGCTTCAATAACTTCCAACCCTTTGTTTATCATTAATGCGCTGCCTACGGTAATATGCATACCCATTTTCCATGTAGGATGATTCAACACTTCAGATATTTCTATAGATGCATCTATTTCCCTATTCAAAAAAGGTCCTCCAGATGCAGTAATGACCAGTTCTTGAATTTCTTCAGGATTTTTACCTCTCAATAAATCAAATAGAGCCAAATGTTCGCTGTCTAAAGGAATAATTTGCCCGCCACGATTCTGTTGAAGTTCTTTTAAAAATGTTCCACCTATGACAAGAGCTTCCTTATTTGCGATAATCAAATCTCTGCCTTGTTTCAGTACTTCTATTGCCGGAAGAAGTCCGGATGTTCCGAGTATAGCGGAGACAGCGGTATGGTAGTCTGCTTCTTGGATAAGTTTGATAATTCCTTCTTTTCCGGAGAAAATATTAATTTTAGGAAATATCAGTTTCAGCTCTTCGTGGATATGCTGGAGAGAAACATATTGAGGCTGAAATTCTTTAATAATTTCAACCAATTTTTCTATGTTAGTCCATCCGGAAATGCCGACAAGTTCGAATCTTTCAGGATATGTTCTAATAACACTGAGAACCGATTCACCAACAGAACCTGTTGCACCCAGCAGAATAATTTTTTTCTTCATTTTGATCTCGTATTATTTTTTCAACACAGTAATTCCTTTAGAGGAAATGTTATTAGCAAAATCAACAACCTGTACTTGAATAAAAGTTGTATTGGGTATCGGAACGTTGAATCGGAACGTTTCTTCTTTACTGTCGAAAAAGCCGTCTTCCGGTAATACATAAACTTCTTGATTACCGTTTACGATATAGATAAATTTTGAAATAATACTTGTCGGATCCGTTACTTTAACGCTTATTTCTGCACTGTTTTTGCTTTGTTTAACGGTAAAATCACTAATGATAGGATAGTCTGTATCAAATAAAATCGGTATGGAATTATATTCTGCTGTCAATGCTGTTTGATCACTGTTGGAAGGACGATCGCTTGCTGTAATAGTAATTCTCTTATTTCCTGAAGGAAAATAATTATATGGGAAATTCCAATTTGTAGTTGTAATAGGATATGGATTAAGTTTGACCTTAGGCATACCGTCATCAGCTAAATATACATCAAATTCTAATTTATCATTATTAGGATCTATAGCTTCCCAAAATGCTTTTATTGTTTGGCCTTCTTGTAGGATGTTGACTTGGGAAATGACGGGTGCCAGATTGATTTCTGTATAAGGGAATTTTACTTTATAAACATAAGGAAGAGCTTTTTTTGCAGAATATAAGACTGCTTTATATCTAATGAAACGTGCGTTAGATACAGGGATTTTTTGTCCATCGGCAATAGGTGTCCAATCTGACCAATATTCCGGATTATCGGTAACGCCGCTTTGGATAAAAAATTCTATTTTGGTGTCTACAGGTGTTGACGTTTCTGAAGAAAATGCTCCCCATGAAGAAACGTTTTTGGTATCGTATACTTCTGAAATGAAACATCCTTGTTGAGCAGTATTGTTTCCGATTTTCCAAATACCGGATGAATCACTGGTAATTAATGTTAATTCACCGTTTTCACTAAGTACTTCCAGTATTTTTCCTGTTCCCAAACTCGAATAAGTAAATTTCTTTGCAATAGGATCATAAACAACATACAATCCAAACTGATCAGCACCAATAACTAATTTGTTGTTATGAGCTCCTATTGCAGTAAAATAAAATCCCTGCAGACTGAATAATTCTTCAATAACACCGTTCTTCTTTACAGAAATAAGAGAACTAAAAATTTGATCTTTTTTAGAGCTGTCGGTGTTTTTGGAAATACTGGATTGAGCAATGTAAAAAGTATTGTTAGTGTACACAAATCCTGAAGCTGTAAAATTAAAACCTGCAACAGCGGTAAATTTGGATCCTTCTTTTTTGTAAAGAGCGTTTTCTCCCAATACCCACAACGTATTATCAATATATAATCCTTGAAGCAGATGATCTTCGCTGTCAATAGAAATAGGTTCGCTTAATTGTTTGTTGTTATATTCGTATACTTGTGCCGACAATCCGGTAAGGATAAAAAATCCACCTTTAGGATTGGGGACAATATCCCAAATATAAGTATTTGAAACAGCTGTTCTTTGAGATACTTCGTTATTGCTGTTTAAGTGGATAATTTCACTATCCGGAGAAACGGCTGCAATAATTCCTTGTGCATCGGATTCAATTGCTCCAACCAGTGATCTGTCTGGATCTGTATAAATAATTTCTTCTTGAAAATTTTGAGATAGTTTAATGATTTTAGCTGAATCGGCTGTTCCTAAATATTGAACATTTTTTATTTTTTTTGCCGCCCAAAGTAAATAAGATGTTTTATATAAATTTTCAGCGTCTTGAGATAAGGTAATTCCTTGTCCTGCTGTCATTGATGTATTGGACAGCTGCCATAGCCATATATTATTGAACTCGTTATCGGTAATGAATTTGGTTTCTGTGCTGAAAATCGAAATTGGAAATAATATGAATAACAATATTAATTTCAGATTTTTCATCTTTATTTATCCTTTAATCGTAAAATAGAAATTATTTTTTAAATATGTAGATTAGTATAAAGTAATTTTTATAATTTTTCAAATACTTTAATTGGTACATTGTAAATTGATGTTTTTGATAATATGAAGTATAATATGAGATATGGAATTGGATTTTTAGAAGTTAGGGGTGCTGGTTGAATGATGAAAGGAACGGTTATTATTCCTACTTACAATGAAAAAGGAAATATAGAAAGAATTATTCCCTTGATTTTGGAACAATCTTCTTTGGATGTATTGGTTGTAGATGATAATTCTCCGGATGGTACGGCTGATCTTGTCAAAGCAGAAAAAGAATTTGGTCGAAGAGTATTTCTTTTGGAACGCAAAGAAAAAGATGGATTAGGACGTGCGTATATCGCCGGTTTCAAAAGAATTCTGGAACAAAATTATGATTTTGCAGTCCAAATGGATGCTGATTTATCACATGATCCCAAAGAATTAAAGAAATTTGTTGATGCCTTGGAAAGTGGATCGGATGCTGTTTTTGGTTCGAGGTATATTAATGGAGTCAGGGTTTTGGATTGGGATTTGAAAAGACTTCTTTTAAGTATAGCGGCCAATTTTTATGCCAAATGTATTACCGGTGTTTCTGTTTCTGATTTGACGGGCGGCTACAATGCGTATAACAGAAAAGTGTTGGAAAGTATTAATTTGGAAAATATTCGAGCAAAAGGGTATATGTTTCAAATCGAAATGAAATCTCTTGCATATTATTCAAATTTTTCAATTTCTGAAGTACCTATTGTATTTATAGATAGAACAGTAGGGCAGACTAAACTTCAAGGTTCTATTATTTACGAAGCTATATTTGGCTGTATTTGGATTCGGCTGCGTTTTTTGTTAAAAAAAATATTCGGTTGAAATATTCGGCTGATTGATAAAATAATATATTTAAACAAAATCCGAAGGGATAATACCTTTCGGATTTTTGTATAATTATTATCTTTTTAAGCGGTTGACAGCTTCAATAACGAGCTTGGCTTTTTCCAATTCGGATTGAAGGATTTCAGCATTGGGGTTATTGGTAAAGGCACAGAATTCTAATCGTTTTGTTAAGGCGAGAAATTCTTCTTCTAAAGAAAATGTAATTCCTTTTTGTTTAAAGAAAGTAATAATTTCTTGTGGCGAACTGGATACCGGTAGGGAAAATTTGTCTGTACAAAAATTCAATATACCTTGTCTAAGAAGTCTGGCAGCAGAACGATAATCTTTTTTTTCAAGAGCAGTTATACTTTCAGAAAGAGCTTGCTCGATTCGTGTTTTGGCACCTGAAAATCTTGAAAATTTGTGATCTGACAGTAGTCGATTGTTCTTCAGCATAATAGAATAGCCTACAGCGATTATTATACTTCCTGATAATATCGAAAATAAAATAAACAACCAACCGGAACTATAATTGATGGTACGAGATTTTTCGGATAGAATCGGCAGATTATTCGAAAAATGGTTTGTGTTTTGAACTGCTTGAGCAGTTAATGTAAGCTCTTCGGAGACGATTTCTTTGGAAACACCCTGAGGAGTGGAATAATTAAGTTTTACGGATGGAATAGTGAACGATCCTTCAGCTCTTGGAATAATAGTATAAGTAAATTCTTTGATCATGGTAAAATTGTTGTTATCTTCTTGAGAGATTTGAATTTTTGTATCGGGGTCCGAAATAAATAAATTATTAATCTGTACATCTTTAAACGGATTGGCAAAAAAATCAGTATTTCCGTTTCCGGAAATTCTAAGAGTCATTACTGCTTCTTCAGAAACATTGATATTTGTAGATGAGAGAGTCATTTCGATATCTAATGTTTTGCCTATGTATGTAAGATTTTTGGTAGTAGGAATGGATTTAATAAGGATATTTTCACCGTTTACATAAGTTGAAAAAGGCGGATTATCATAAATAAATAAAGGCGGATTCAAACGAAGTTCCCCTTTTTCTAAAGGGAAGATCAAATAACTTTTGAAGTGTCTGCCATAAAATTTCGAGAGGAATCCAAAATTTTCTACAATAGTTTCAGGATTAGGGGGAGAATCGATTTCATAAAGCACTCCTCCATCAAATCCTGGTCTTTGTTGCATTTTCAGATAGTTTAAATGATCTAAAAAATTAGGATTTTGAGAAAATATATAGAGATCAGCAATAATATATGTGTTTTGAATGGTTTCAGCAGATGAAAGCCGCCATTGAAGAAAGGGAGTTCCAGGGTCACTATTGAAAAAGGAATTTAATCCTCTAAAGATATTCTGATGGGATGCTCTCAACGAGTCGATTTTTTGAATTTCTATTGATGATGATTCAGTGTATATTTCTTTGCCTAATTTTGTTTGACCGATAAAAGCGGGGATAGTGATATTTCCTGTTGATTTGGGGATGAGTCTAAACATATAGGAATATGTTTCTCTTACAGAAACGGATCCGTTAATAATTCTTGTTTCATGGCTTTTCTGAGGACCTAGGAACTGTAAGTCAAAATCTTTACTGGCTTTGGAAAGAACAGGGGTACTTGTGAGTTCGCAGTTAATAATATCAACAGAGATTATGGCAGTTTCATTAGTTCCTATTACCTTAGGAGTTGTGGTGACGCGGGTGACAGGTTCTACTCCATAAGCGTAGGATGCAAATATGGTTGTTAGTATTGTTGTTAATATTGTAAGAATAGTAAATTTTTTCATAGTCGCTCCAATATAGATAAACAATATAGATATAAAATTTTTTATAGCTGTTGACGGATTATTGGTGATGTTTGAACAGCTGAAACATCAAACAAAACATGTTGAAGTTAAAAAATAACAAATGTTAAAGTAATTATAGTATCCGATAAAACGATTATTTTTGCAACTAATAATAAAAATCAGCTGTTAAATAATTTAATTTTCGGTTAAATTTGAAATTTTATTGAAATTTTTTTATAATAATAAGTTGCTGTTTTCTTTACTGTAAAGAAAACAGTAAAGAAATACAATTTACAGCAATTTATTGAAACATATGGAGAAAGTATTGGGTCAAAAAAATATTTTGTTTTTGTTCATTGTAGTTTTCTTCAGTGTGTCCTGCGCGAGATTGCAAACGGATGAAACTAAAGCGTTTCCTCTGTTTGCGGTTTCGTGGTCTCAAACTCCTGAAAATCAAGAAATCAGAAAATTTATTCAATATGGTGATTTAATTTATGCAGCTTCAGGATCAGGAGGGATTTTGGTATATCGGATTGTTGGAGATTCGATGGATCCGGTGTCTTCTTTGTCGTTAACGAATTTGTATACGGAAGATTTTGAGCCGATTTATGTTCGTACGGTGGAAGTTGTAGAAACTGAAAAATCTACAAATTTGATTTTTGCTTTTGACACTCTTTCCGGAGGAGGCTTTGGTGCAGCTGATATTTCTCAAGAAACAATTACGCTTCTCGGATCCTTGAAAACAATGCCCGGACTTCGTATTCGAAATACAATTACTACTTTTAATCCTAAGGGAATCTTTCATATTTTAGCTGCGGATGAAACAATAGGCATTGTTTCATACGATTTGACAATTTCATCAAATAGTCTTTTTGAACAGCACAAAGTAGCGGCATTAGTGGATTTTATTTCACGGTCTGAATTTGGAAATCCTCTTGCTTTTTTTGCTCCATTAGGCGCTCCTGGTATGGATGATATTACAAATATTTCTCAAATATCAAATATTCGTACTCTTGCCGAACTTGCTGTTCAAAACAAAACTTTGTTTTCGGAATTGGTAACCAATATACCTTTTTTGAATTCTCAGCAGCAACAGGAACTTCAGCGATTGATTAATATTCCTGATCAGGAAACATTGTCTAATATTTTTACAACTGCGAAAGATCTTCTTGGAGAAGAAGGATTTAATAAGGTGTTGTCTGATCCTGAAATGTTGAGTTCTTTTTTAAAAAGTCTACCTCAAACGGTTGTAGATCTTTCTCTGCCTGAACAAGCCCTTTCAGTTCTTCCAAATTTGACAAATAATCAAAATTTAGAAGGGTTGCCTCTTCAAGCCTTGTCTAATATGCAGAATGGAGTTCCTTTAAATCCTCTTCAAGAACTGACTCGATCAAAAGATATAACAGCTTTTTTGAATAATTCTAGTGCTGTACCGCCTAGAGATATCAAACCTTCTCAACCTGAAACGTTATATATTGCGTCATATCTTTCTAATTTGAAGGCGATTACTACACAAAAAAATATAGATATTAACAAACTTCATGATCCTAAATATAATCCTTTTCTTAATAGAAAACCCGTGGGCAATGCAGGATCGGAAATTGAACAAACAATAAAAAGTATTGGACGCAAATTCTTTTTTACCGGATCCGAAGAAATAAAAAATATGCTGTACGAATTTTCACAATTAGAACTGCAGCAGTTGTTTCAATCATTATTCAGCCAAGCTGCTGTAATGAAAGATATTCTTCCTCTTCTGTATGCTTCAGGAGCTGAGGTTGGGCAGATTTATTCGTTGTTGCAGCAAGAAAAGTATCTTGATATTATAGAATTACTGGATGCTTCCGTATTATCTGCAATTTTGAAGTTGCTTCCCCAATACAGTGTAAAAACTGATGTAGTTGTAATAAGTACTAATACAGTGTTGGCTGGGGTAAGAAATATTTATGCAGATCAAAAATCATTATATGCTGCGCTTGGTAAAAAGGGTTTTGCTGTGATTGACCGTATCTCAGGAAAAATTGTTTCCCAAGTAAAAAGGGATTTTTCTGAAGTTTCTATGATTGTTCCGTATGAAATTTATGGAAAAAAATATATTATCGTAGCGGATAAACTTGATGGACTGAAAGTATATCGTCGCTTGAAAAAAAATAAAATTGGTGAAATGATTAATCGTATCACGTTAGCCGGTGAAGGTTTTTATATATTTCCTTATCAGGATTTGCTTTGGATAGCTGACGGTGTTGATGGTATTTTGGGTGTTCGTTTTAATAAAGATGAGACATTGGCAATAGAAGCGGAATACTATTCAAAAAATGGTATTGCTTATTTTATTGGTGCTGCAAGACGGAGAGAAGTACTCGTGTCCTATGGCTCCGATGGGTTAGTTCGTTTGCGGATCACCAATGTTGCTCCAGATGGTAGTCCAGTACAAGGTTATTTGGATTCGGCTTCAGATGCCGATAGAACACAAGATTTTATTGATCGTACATTAAATTGGGGTCGTTATTCCCGAATTGCACGATTTATTAGAAAATTTTTATTAATTTAACATGCCAGTTTGTATTAAAGGAGGTACGTTGTGAGGAATACGGTAAAATACTCTATTTGGGTATTATTAGTAGTTGTACCTTTCGTTGCTTACGGAAACGAACCGGATGTTCTTTTCGAAAAAGTCCGTGCCAAGCATACCGGAATGTTAATGCCTTCTGCATTCGGAGCTGAAATGTCTTCGGCAAGTGCAAAAAAATTAATTCAAAATAAAATTCCCGCTCCATACACAGTAAAAGTAGATTATCACACCGAAAAAGGGGTAGATTTGCTTGTATGCGGTTCGGAAACATTTTATCAAAATTTTTTATCTTCTTATGCGGTTTATATTAATACAATGATGCTTCCGTTGCTTTCTACTGCTGGTTATACCAGATTAAGAAAGCGTTTTACTATTTCTATTCCTAAAGAAAACGTGTTCAGAGTTGAATACCGTAAAGGTGATATACCGGTCACTTATTTTTTTAAAATAGGAATGTTGGGATTGGTTTCTGAAATTGCTTATTTTGAAAAAAATAAGAAAATTTTTGTATTGTCGATTACTTGGGAAAAATTAGGAAAATATTTTGTTCCTCATGTTTTTAAAACGATTAGTTATGATAAAACAAGAACAGAAGCTTCTTTTGAAATTAGAAATATTTCAATTTTATCCAATCGCTGAGAATATATAACATAAAAAATAGTTATTTTTACTTGCGATTTTGTAAAAAATTAGTAATAATAAAAATATTTGGAAAAACTAGACATGGATATTGATCTAGGGAATGGAGTATCAATTATGAATACACACAGCGATCTTTTTTTGCAGGCTATGAATGGAGAATTAGCAGATAATAGCTCTTCAGTTCATAATCAGCAGACTTTGTTAAAAGGACAGGTTTGCGGAAAAGGTGATAATGAATTTTTTGTAAATGTCGGAGATAAATCCGAGATGATTCTTCCTTTTAATGAAACTGTTGGTGAAGTTAATATAAATGACCAAATAGATGTAGTTTATAACGGTGTAAAAAACGGTGTTCCTCAAGTATCTCAGAAAAAAGCGTTAGTATTCAAAGCAATGGATGATATTAAACTTTCATCTGAAAACAATACCCCTATACAAGCGAAAATTGTTAAATTGGTTTCCAATTCTGAAGGAGCTCCAAGTGGTTTTGAAGTTGATATTAATGGGGTAAAAGCATTTCTTCCTTTGTCTCATATCAGAGCTCCTCAAAATCCTTCTGATTTGATTGGACTTTCATATCCTATGGTTGTTATTAAGTTTGAACGAAATCGGATAGTTGTTTCCGAAAAACTTATTAGGCAGAAACTTCAAAATGAAAATTTTGAAAAATTTACAGGTAAATTTAAAAAAGGTGATCGTATTCCTGTTAAAGTTGAAGAAATTAATGATTCATTTGCCTTAGTTGGCGGTGAGGGAATAAGAATGTTTCTTCATATCACTGAATTTGATTGGAAATTTATAAAAAATCTTAAAGAAGTTCTCAAAATTGGAGATACTTTTGAAGTTTGTATTCAAAGTATAGATCCTGCTAAGAATTCTGTAAAAGTTTCCCGTAAAGATGCTCTTCCAAATCCTAAAGAAGTATTTTTGTCTAACAAATCAATCAATGACACTGTTTCAGCAACTGTTATCCGTTTTGGTAGAGGTGTTGCAATATTGGAATCTGATGAAGGTGCTGATTTGATTCTTCCCGTACAGGAAATGAGTTGGACTAAAAAAGTATCTAATCCTCAACAGCTTCTCCAGCTAGGTGATCGTGTTGAAGTTCAAATTAAAGATATTGACTCTCAAAATCAAAGAGTAATTGTTTCTCTGCGTGATTTACTTGAAAATCCTTGGCATAATGCATCGAATACTTATTATTATGCTTCCAAGCATACGGGACACATTGTTTCTATTACCGATTTTGGTATTTTTGTTGCATTTGATGACGGTATTCAGGGGCTTGTGCGGAAAGAAGATATCGAATGGAAATCAGAAGATTTTAATCTAAAAGAAAAATTTACTGTCGGTATGCCTATCGTAACTACCGTATTGAATTGTGATCCTGTAAATGAAAAGTTGAGAGTAGGAATTAAACAGCTTTCCTCTAATCCTTATCAAAATTTTGCAGATAATTATCCTATTGGTTCTGTAGTAAATACTAAAGTTGTTAATATCTTTAGAGATGGGGTTGAGGTCGAATTAGAAAACGGATTATTTGCTTTTATTCATATTTCTCAGTTAGCTCTTGAAAAAATTGAATCACCGGAATCTGTATGCAAACTCGGTGATGTAGTAAAAGCTGTTGTATCACGTATTAATACAGAAAGACAGAAAATAGAACTCAGTATTAAAGAATTGCTTAAAAATCAATCCAAACAAGAAATTAATCGTGTTATTGAAAACCACCAAGTAGAATCTCCTAATTTAAAATCGGTATTTGGTGATTTATTGAATAAAATGTCAGATCAATAAAACGTTATTAGATAAATAATCTTCGGAGAAATATAATGAATTGGACGCTGGAAAACGTATTGAATACATTGTTGAAAAAAAGAATCATAGTAGTTGGTATTTTAAGCTCAATTTTGCTTGTATCAATATTTGCAGGTGTATCGTATCAGCGGAATGTTGATAGGCAGGAAGTTGCAAAAGCGTTATTTGATAAATCTTGGCAGAAAATAATGTATTCTATCCAGCTTCTTCAATCATCTTTACAGCAGAAAAATATGTCCTCAGAAACTCAGGCTAAGCAACTTTTTCAAGAAGGGATAAGTGATCTTGATATTCTTATCGAAGATTATCCTGATACAGTTTCAGCTGCACGTGCTGCATTGCTAGTAAGAACAATAAGTAGCGAACCATCATTTCTTTCTTTGCTGGATGAAGAATTAGTACAACGTATTTCAGCTCCAGAATATACTGATATTGTAGCAAGAAAACATTCTTCATTTTGGGGTGCTGCATTGGATATTATTGAAGGAATCGGTATGGAAAGACAATCCGATATGACTTCTGCAATTCAATTATATCAATCTGCTCTTAAAAAAGACAAAAAAAAATACATGAATGATTATATTTATATCTTAATTGCTCGCAGCTATGAATTAATAGAAAAAAATCAGGATGCACTTTATTATTATAAGCAATTATTTAATCTTTATCCTGATTCTCCATGGGCTTCAGTTGCTGTGGCGAAAATATATCTTCTTAATAATTCTTTGGAAAGTGTTGCTACTCCATCTGGTTCTGTTTCACAATAAATTTTATATATATTCTTTAAATGATAAAAAAAATGATAAAAAAGGCAGAATTTAATTTCTGCCTTTCATAACTATTTAAAGAGTTGGTAGTTATTCGTAATTTGATATTTTGAGGTATGATATGTCAGATAACGCTCAAAATAACTCTAGTACTGAAAATTCCGAGCATTTGTTAGAATCTTCAAATATTATTCGTTCTATTTTAATTGTTTCTGTTCCTATGATGTTAAGCGGTTTTGTTGATGCATTATATAATGCTGTAGATTCGGTTTTTGTAGGTCGTTTTGTAGGGGAATTGGCTTTAGCTGCGTTGGCAATAAATAATATAATTCAAATCTTTTTAATAGCTGTTGGGAGTTTGTTTGGAGTAGGAGCTGGATCTCTTATTTCCAGAGCTCTTGGTGCAAAAAATACAACAAAGGTAAGATTGGTTTTAATTAACTCGCTTGTTGTAGGATTTATTTTCGGTGTGTTGATTTCAATATTGATATTGTATTTTTTAGATACAATTTTAGTTTTTATGGGATCTTCAGAAAATGTACTTTATTTTTCGCGTGAATATGCACAGGTAATTTTGTTAGGTGGTTTTATTCAACCTCTTAATACTATTACATTAGCAATTCTTCGGGCTAAAGGTTTGGTTAAAAATGTTATGCAGCTGGTAGTATTAGGTGCTTTTTCTAATATCTGTTTGGATGCTGTTTTCATTATTTATTTTCAATGGGGTGTTGCCGGAGCTGCTTTTGCTACTATTTTATCACAATTTGTTATTTTAGTTTTATCTTTGTTGCAAATCAAAAAGAGCTATCTGTTTTATTTTACATTTTTTGATCTTCGTAGAATCTCATGGAAAATTTGTATGGAAATCCTTAGTATAGGAGTGACACATTTTTCGCGTGTATGTACGTTTGTCTTGATGGCAACAGCAGCAAATAGGGTATTATCTTCTTATGGACCTGCAATGGTAGCTGGATATGGTATTGTTAACAGAATTTTGCATCTAGCGTATCAACCGATTTTTGGTTCTAATTTGGGAACGCAGACGTTAATCGGATATAATTATGGAGCAAATAGATTTTTGAAAGTTAAAAATATTATTCTTAAAGGAATGATATTTTCTACTATTATTGGATTATTACCTTCTATTATATTATCGACAGCTTCTGAAAAATTGTTTTATATCTTTACAGATTCTCTGGATGTAGTTCAGTTTGCAAGACAAGGAGCTAATATTGTTGGACTAACTTTTTTCCTATACGGTTTCCAAGTATTTGCAAGTGGATCTTTAGTTGCAATGGGGCATCCCACACAAGCGTTGATTTTATCATTGTTTAGACCATTGGTTTTATTAGTGTTGACGCTTATTCTTCCTAAATTTTTTCAACAAACAGGCGTTTGGTATGCATTTTTTATGACAGATATTTTGAATACATTATTTTCTGCTCTAATTATTTTTAGAGAATTAAATATTTTAAAGAAAAAACATTTAGCTTATTCTGGTTTGAAGTAGTTAAAAATGAGGTATTATGTTAATCTCCCAAGATATTGAAACAGATAATGATGAACTTAATTGCTCTCCTTCGGTATCGATTTTAGATACAGATCATATATATGCTCTTCTTGTCAAACTTTCTCTTCCAGCTATGATTACAGGAGTTATTTCATCACTGTATAATATTATTAATTCAATACTTGTAGGACAATTCTTAGGAACTAATTTTTTATCAGTTTTAGCAATTAGTGTATCTGTACAAATTTTATTGTTTTCAGTTGCAGCATTGTTCAGTGTTGGTACAGGAACATTGCTTTCTCAAGCTTTGGGTGCTCAAAATTTTGTAAAAGTAAGAAAAGTATTATATTCCGGAATATCTGCGTCAGTAATTTTTGGTATTATATTATCAATTATTATGGTAGGACTTCTTCCTTATATTCTTGATTTTATCAAAGTCCCAAAGGAAATTTATCAATATACTTATTCTTATTTGCTGGTAATATTAGCTTTTTCATTTATTATTTTAATTAATGCCGTATTGTCTTCAATTCTTAGAGCATCCGGACATCCTAAAACAGTTATGGTGATTTCTGTCACAACTTCAATTATTAATATTATTTTTGATTTTTGTGTATTGTCTTTCACATCATGGGGAATTCCTGGAATTGCTTTTGCACTAATTTTATCTCAATTCACAGCATTTGTAGGTTTTTGCTATTCGGTATCCAAAATCAATTTCATTTCTGAATTTCATTTTGAATTTTTCAACATTGATTTTTCTGTTCTTAAAAAAATCGTATTAGTTGGATTATCGTCTGGAGTACGTATGGTTTTGCTGTCTATTTCAATACTTATTGCCAATCAAGTTCTTCAATCATATGGAATAGAGGCTTTAGCGGCATTTGGAATTGTCAATAAAATGATTTCTTTTGCGTTCATGCCAATTCAAGGATGTAATTTTGGTTTCCAACCAATAGTATCTTTTAATTTGGGAGCTCAAAGACTGGATAGAATTCGAAAAGCTTTGTATGCATCTATTGGTAGTGCTGTTATTGTTGGAATATTGGGAACAATATTGTTTGTCATGGCTCCTATGGGAATTTTCTCTTTATTTTCTAACGATACTGTGACGATTTCATTGGCACGACAGGCTTCACGTTATATGGGATCTTTGTTTTGTATCTATGGAGGATATTTAATTTTGGTTGGTTTTATTCAAGCTGTAGGTTTTGTGAAATATTCACTTCTGTTAGCTTTTTTAAGACCTTTAAGTTCGGTTCTTTTGTATCTGCTACTTCCTAAGTTTTTGGGATTGACAGGAATATGGATTGTATTGCCGGTATCTGATATTTTAAATATAATTATAGCATCAATTTTATCCTTAAATGTATATTGGAAAATAAAACAGCAAATGGATTCAAAAAAAATAGATATTGAATAACAATGTAATTTATATTATAATGTTGTTTGTTATATGGGTATATTAAGGGTGGAATTGTTTATGAATTCACGTACTAATCAGCTTACTACTGATAAAAATATTTTAAAAATTCTTCTTACGTTATCGATACCGACAATGGTAGCCGGTTTGGTGGATTCATTGTATAATACTGTGGATTCTATGTTTGTAGGACATTATGTTGGTAGTTTGGGTTTAGCAGCTTTATCGGTTATTAATATTATTCAGTTGTTATATATATCAATTGGGGTATTGTTTTCAGTGGGCAATGCTTCTATTATTTCTCGAGCACTAGGGGCTAAAAACTACGACAGAACAATAGAAACTCTTATGCATAGTTTTTGGATAACATTTGTTGTTTCAAATTTAATAAGTTTTTTTATTTTAGTAAATTTGGAAGATATACTTAAAATTATGGGTTCTTCTGAAGAAATCATGACTTATTCCAAACAGTATGGTAGTATTATTTTGTGGACGGGATTCGTTTTGCCCGTAAATAATTTGTTAATTGGTGCAATTCGAGCTCAAGGATTAACGTTTCAAGCTACCCGTTTGAGTATATTAGGTGCAGTATTAAATATTCTGTTGGATGCACTATTTATTATTGTGTTTGGTTGGGGGATTTCCGGAGCTGCACTTGCTACAGCAATCAGCCAAATCATAATGTTTATTTTTGCTCTTATTAAAGTGAAGAATTTATATCATATTCATTGGCTTTGGAAACCATCTCAAAAATTAAATTTGCCTTTGCTGAAAGAAATTTTTTTTGTTGGTCTTCCTACCGGATTAAGATTGTTATTGTTTGTGTTAGTGTTTTCCTATGCTAATAATTTAATTAAAGTGCTTGGACCGGATTATTTGTCTGCCTTTGGTGTGACTAACAGACTTATTACATTATTTGCAATGATGTTAGTCAGTCTTTCTATTGGTGCACAGCCGTTGATCGGGATGAATTATGGAGCTCAATATTTTGAAAGAGTAAGAAAAATTATTTTTACTTCGTTAACAATTTCTGTTATTATTGCTATATTAACCAGTTTATTATTTGTATGGGCTCCGAAATCGCTCTTTTTACTCTTTACTTCTAATACTGTGATTTTAGAAATGTGTGCGTTGATTTTGAGAATTAACGGTTATACTTATATATTTTGGGGATTTTTTATTTGTATAGCAGAGGCACTTCAAGCAATGGGACATGCACGGCAATCTCTTTTTCTATCATTATCTTATCCGGTTTCAGTACTGGGTGCATTGTGGATTCTTCCTAAACTTTTTGGTGCAACAGGTATTTGGTGGGCTTTTCCGGTTGCATATGTAATTATTGGAGTATTGGCATTAACGATGTTGTATACAGATTTGAAACGTCTCAAGATAAAAGAAAATCTTCTTCATAACTCATGATTCCCAATTTACAAAAAGTAAGGGAACGAATAGAACAAGCGAAATATCTTTCTCAACGAACAGACCATATTGATATTCTTTTAGTGGGCAAAAATCATTCTGCTGAAGAAATTAGACCTTTTATTCAAGAAGGTATTGGTATGATAGGTGAAAATAGGGTTCAAGAGGCTGTTCAGAAATTGCCTGATTTGAATGATTTGGTGTTTGATAAACACTTAATTGGTTCTCTTCAACGTAATAAAATGAATAAGGCATTAGAAATTTTTGATGTAATTCAAAGCATTGAATCACACCATCAAATTGTGGAACTCCATAACAAGTTAGTAAATCTTCAAATAGTAAAAAAAATTTTTATACAGGTTAATACATCCGGTGAATCATCCAAACATGGAGTACATTCATTGGATGACGTTTTTACCATGATTGATGAAGTACTGGGAAGTAATTATTTAATACTTCAAGGACTAATGACATTGGGTCCTGTTTCCGGTAGTGAAAATCAAATCCGTAATGCGTTTGCAAAATTGCGGTTGTTTCGAGAAAATATTGTCAATCGTTATGCTGAATTTGATTCATTAAAACTTTCAATGGGAATGAGTAATGATTTTGAATGGGCAATTCGGGAAGGTTCCGATATACTACGATTAGGATCGGTGTTATTTTTATAAATTAAGGAGCTTTTGATATGGATTCACAATTAATGTTAACGTTAGTTGTACGGTTATTTGATTTTTTAGATTTTTTAATACAAGCTTATAATTTTGTGTTTTTTATTTGGATTCTTGCTTCTTGGTTTCCTATTGATCGGTCTATTCCTATTATGAGGTTTATTGATGGTTTGATTATGCCTATCTATTGTACGTTGTTAAAAATATTACCGCCGTTAAGATTAGGAATGATTGATTTTTCACCTTTTTACATGATTTTATTTCTGCAGTTGAGTCAATGGTTAGTGATATTTTTACGTGTTTTCGTTATTACCGGATTAAATCAAATTTTGTAATGCCGTTTGTGCTTGAATTATCGGTTGTTCCGAACTCTTCATGTGATAAATTTGTTGTTGAATCTTCCGGAGTAAAGTTAAAAATTACCAAACCTCCTATTGAAGGACGTGCTAATAAGTATATTATTGCTTTTTTGGCAAAAAATTTTGCTTGTTCTAAATCTTCTATTGTGTTGAAATCAGGTGGGAAATCAAAAAAGAAAATTTTTATTTTTAATTCACTAGATGAAACGGAAGGAAAGAAAATATTAGATAAATTATTAAATTAAGATCATCGGAGAAGTAATAAATAATTGTGTTAGAAGTCAAAAATATATATGTTTCTTATGATAAAAATCAGTATATACTTGAAGATATATCATTTACTTTGAATTTTGGAAGTTTGCTGACAGTAATTGGACCTAATGGATCCGGTAAATCAACTCTTCTTAAATCAGTATTAGGATTACAAAAAGTTGATTCCGGTTTGATATCGTTTAACGGTTGTTCTCCTCGTGAAACCATTAAAAACCGTGAAATCAGATTAGCATATCTTCCTCAGCATCATACGGTTAATACGCTTCTGCCGTTAACAGTTTATGACGTAGTATCTCAAGGTATTAAGGCTTATAAATGGTGGTGGGAAATACTTTCTGTTCAAGACAAAGAATTAATTGATCAAGTCTTGCTTAAAGTACAAATGAGTGATAAGAAAAACAGTTTGTTTAGTTTGTTATCCGGAGGGCAACGGCAGAGGGTGTTGTTAGCGTTAGCATTGGTTCAGAAACCTCACATGCTTTTTTTGGATGAGCCAACTAGTGCATTGGATATTTTTTCTATAAATACGATTTATAATATTTTGTATGAATTGAAACACAATGGAACAGCAATTATGATTATTTCGCATGATTTAGGGAATTTAATGGAATTAAGCGACCAAGTTGCAGTATTGTCTCATCAATTTAAATACTTGGGTTCTCCAAAAAATATTGGTGAGGAGATGATTCATGAAGTGTTTGGAGATCATACTAAATTAAGCACTAAAGATCCCCAATGTAAATTTTGTAGAGATGATGTTCTCAAACATTAATCTTAATGAAAAGATTTTAAAGTACGTTGTATTTCTCGATTGATATCTTGAGATTTTAGTTTTTCTCGTTTGTCGTACAGTTTTTTTCCTTTGCATAATCCTATAGATATTTTGGCTAATCTACCTTTGATGTATATTGATAATGGTATAATAGTTAGTCCGTCTTGAGAACTTTTTTGTTCTAATTTGATGATTTCTTTTTTATGAAGAAGAAGTCGACGTTCTCTTTTGGGGTCGTGGTTGAATAGGTTGCCGAATGCGTATTGGCTGATATTCATACCAATAATTTTGGCTGTTCCTGATCGAGCTAAAATATAAGCTTCTTTAAGATTTACTCGTCCTTCTCTAACAGATTTGATTTCAGTCCCTCGAAGTTCGATACCGGCTTCGAATTTTTCCAATACTTCATAATCGTGAGAAGCTTTTTTATTTTGAGCAATGATTTGAATTTTTTGAGATTCATTATTTTTGGATGTTGAAGTTTGTACTTGTTTTTTCATGTTTCTGCCTTAGCGGTGAAAAATCTTAGAGCTTGAAAATTTTTACTTTTTAAGTAATAATAATATGAAATGCTGGAATTGTAAAGTATTTTTATAAAAGGTTA
Organism: Brevinemataceae bacterium; assembly: GCA_051647535.1. Taxonomy (GTDB): domain Bacteria; phylum Spirochaetota; class Brevinematia; order Brevinematales; family Brevinemataceae; genus Brevinema_A. Next base: position 116,581 of record JBOFEA010000004.1, on the reverse strand, counting down.
GGGAATTTATGGAATCTTCTATTACAAGAATTTTAAAATTAAAGTTTTTACCTATTATTGATTTTGAGACAGTGAAAAATTGGACGGCTTTTATTGAAACAATGTTAGCACAGGATGTATCTGTTTTACAGGTAAACTTTAAAACACAGGATCATATTTCCGAATCTAAGCATATCGGAGAATTAATGAATAAATTTCCTGAAATGTGTATAGGTGCCGGCTTTGTATATTCCCAGCATGATGCGGAAATTTTGGCGAAAAACGGATTGAAATTTATTATCAGCCCTGTATTAGCAAACGAATTATTGACTGTTGCTGATAAATATCATATTCCTGCAGTGATCTCCGGATTAACTCCTACAGAATTATATAATGCTCAAAAAACAAATAGTAAATTAGTTCAAATTTTTCCTGCTGCACAGTTAAACGAAAAATGTATAGCCTCTATTATTGAACATATGCCTAATACTCAATTTATGTTGACAGGCGGGTTGACGTTATCAAGTGCTTTGGACTTTTTACGATATGGTGTGAAAGCTGTAGGGGTGAAAGGGTCTGTATTTCAAAGTGAATATCTTGTTTCGGAAAACTATTCTGCAATTGCTAATTCACTAGCTAATTTTAAGAATAGGGTTCAAAATGTTTAGAATTTTTGTACATTGCCAGTTCTTATTTCTTTAATGACGTCTATCAAATAAGGAGAGGGAAACATATAATTCTTATTGGTAATAAAAATAAGTTCTTTTGCTTTAACATCACGTTTTATTTGTTCAAGTATTTTCTTTTCTGATAGTAAATTTTCACCGGCAACAATAATATCAATATTTGTCAGTAGTAATAATTTTTCTTCTGTAAGAACAGGATATGCAGAGTCTGTACAAATAACATTATCCCATCCCGCATAGGTCATCATTTCGTCTAAATAATTATTAGGACCGACAGCAAAGATAGGTGATAATCCAATAATCATTAATACGTTTTTTCTATTTGTCACAGGATTGTTTTTTAATATTTCCCATTCGTCTTTGAATTGGGAAATTTTGTTTGAAAGGTTGTGTTTAGAAAATAATGCCTGAATATCAATAAGCGAATAATATATATCTTCAAAGGACGTCGTTTTTAGTACTAATGTATTAATTCCTTGAGAGTTAAATAACGAAATATAATAGGGAGAATTTTTAAAATCTCCGATGGTAATTAAATCAGGTTTTAAAGCAAGCGTATCCTCTATATTAATAACAATACCACCGCTGATTTTGGGAATATTTTTGTAGTTGGGGTTTTCATCAAACATGGATACACCGACAATATATTGTTCTAATGCCAAATAATCTATAATTCTAGTATGAGCAGGACTTAAAGTCACGACTTTTTCGATCTTAATAGGAAGAGGTTTTTTTTTTGAAAATCTTTCCGGTAAAATGATTAATGTAATAATAACTGCAATAAAAATCAGTATTTTTTTCATAATAGTATATGATTCCTTTAAGATGAATGAGATCTTTTGATTAATGTTGAACCGTCTTTAGTATCTCTTACGTCTACACCGTGTTCCCATAATAAATCACGTAATCTATCAGATTCCTGCCAATTTTTTTGTTTTCGAGCTTCGACACGGTTATTAAAAATTTCTAATATGTTTTTATCGGTTATTTCGTTATCTTCAGGGAAAGAGAATACACCTAAGATACGATTAATTTCTTTAAGATCACTTAACATTTGTTTTGAATCAACAGCTTGTCCGGCAAAGAAATCATTGATTATTTTAAATAATTCACCAAGTGCAGCTGAAATATTTAAATCATTGCATAACTTATCCAAAAAATTATCTTTTAATGAATAACAACTACCTTCAGATGGATTTTCTGAAATAATGGCAATAAAATTATCTACGCGTTTTAATGATGAAATAGCACTTCTTAATCCGTCCAGTGTGAAATTAAGAGGACTTCTGTAATGAGCTGCTGTTTGGAGGTAAAATCTAACAGTTCTAGCATCGAAACCTAATTCTTGCAAATCATGAAAGGTATAGAAATTTCCTAAACTTTTACTCATTTTTTGATTATCTACCAGCAAGTGGGTAATATGCATCCAAATTTTGGACATGGGCTTAGAAGACAAGCATTCTATTTGAGCTTTTTCATTGGTGTGGTGTGGAAATAACAAATCTACACCACCGGTATGAATATCCAATCCATCCGGAAATTGATCAGCAACAATAGAAGCACATTCTGTATGCCATCCAGGTCGCCCTTTACCCCAAGGACTTTCCCAATAAGAATTGTAATCTTCAGGTTTATATTTTTTCCAAAGTACGAAATCCGAATCATTTTTCTTTTGATATTCTTGAATAATTCCTGCAGCACCTTCTTGAATATTTTCCAAATCTAATCCAGAAAAATTTCCATATTCTTTGAATGCTTTGGTATGAAAATAAACTCCATCTTCTGTTTCATAAGCAAATTGGTGATTGATTAGTTGCGTGATAATATCTATTGCTTGATTGATGTAATCTGTTGCTTTAATATATGTTGTTGATTTTTGATCAAAATTTAGCGATTGAATGTCTTCAAAAAATAAATTACTGTATTTTTCTGTTAATTCTTCTATGGGAATTTGTAATTGATAAGCTTTTTGAATAATTTTGTCGTCAATATCTGTTAAATTTCTGACGTGGTGAATGTCGTATGAAATTGTTTTGAGCGTTCTAATTAGCAAATCTTCAATCAGAAAAGTTCGTAAATTCCCTATATGGGCAAAATCATATACTGTCGGTCCACACGAATAGATATTTAATTTTGTCTTTGATGGCAGGGATTCTAATTTTTTGTTAAGAGAGTTGTATAATTTGATATCCATGGGTTCTACCTGATTTGTATTATATTTTGATATTATTGGGAATGAAAAGAAAGCTTTAAATACTATATTTTTGTAGTTTACATTAATAGGGTATGCTGAAAAATCAAATAGTTATATACTTGTCTTTTATTCGTAATGATTTTTCTCTATTATAGTTGGTTTTAATAGATTTGTAAAGTATGTCAAAGATAAAATAAGTCGTGGGTTTTTATATAGATAATATTTTGTTGTTTAAAATTAAAAAGAGTAAATCTTTTATCGTAAAGATCTACTCTTGCTATTTTGCCTGGAACAGGACTTGAACCTGCACACCTATACCGGCACAGGATTCTGAGTCCTGCGTGTCTACCAGTTTCACCATCCAGGCATTATTAAAGATATTATACTATTAAATATTATTTTTTGCAATAATTTGATAGCCGGCAGCGACGGAATGTATATCATAATAAATCTTCAAAATAAAAAAGAACCTTTTACAGTTCTTTTTTATTTTTGAAGATGATCACAGAAAATAAGATTTCTATAATATACTGGATTACACCCTGTTTCGAGAATTGGTAATCATATTTTCCATATTTCTATTGAGTTTGGTTATTTTGATTATTGGTATCGTAATCTGTATATAATCTTTGTTTTGCATATTCAAATTGAAGAATTTCTTCATAAAGATTTTTATTAATGTTTCCAGCAATTCTTTCTTGTTCGGATTTTATCAGCATCCAATTTTGTTCGTCATCAATATCATCCGGAACATAGGTTAAGTAAGAAGTATATTCAATTTCTGAGGATCCGATATAGCTGACGAAATTTCCACCTTCTACATTTCCAGGTCTGTAGATAACAAATGTTTCGAAACGGAGTAAAGGAACATCACTAGGATAAATACGTAAATTTGGGAGTACATTCTGAGGAGTTCTTTCAGAGAAGAATCTATTACTATGAACTAATTTTCTCCATCCGATAAATTGTAAAGAACCTAAAGTAAATTCTGTTAAACGATTTTTTAAGTCGCGTACTCGAACTCCCATAGAATAAGGAAACCCTCTTCCATTGATCCAGCTACTGAAATTTTTTACAATACCAACGTTGGTGACAACGCCGTTATTGATATTAATATATTTTCCTTCGCGAGAGAAAGGGTAAAGTGGAAATACAGGCTTAATATGTACTTCACAGCTATTTGGCCATTCTGGGAAAAATATTCTTATACCTAAAACAGTTCCTTTTTCTTGGCTGGTAATTTTTTTTGTATAGGAATTGATTCGTGAGAAAGGATTTTGACCTGATGAATTTGTTAAGATTACTTTCCAATTGTCGAGTAAAAATCCTTCAGCACCCAATTCTGCAATAGCAGTTCCATTATCTGATTTTAAAATATTTTCAGGTGGGTACATAGAATTTATTTGATCTTCGTAAGTATTAAAATCAAAGAAAACGTGTTTGACTTGTGTAAAGACAGAGAGTGGTAAGATCATATTTAAAATCAACGTAATGACAAACTTTTTCATAGAGGATTCTCCTTAAATTAAAACATAAAACTTGTTAAGCATAATGTTTTTTCGGTAAAATCTCTGAAACTTTAATATTTTTGACAAAAAAATGAAAATTTGTTTTCATTACGTGGATTTTTTTTTAGAATTTTTTGATAAAGTCGGCTTTAGGAATAGAGTTGTAAAATAGAATAGCAGAGAAGAGGTTTATTGTAGCAAACAGTCCTGTAGCTGTTAAGCTGGATTCAATTGCTGTTCGAGCACTTACTTTGATATCCGGAGTATTGATTCCAAATTGCATAAGTGAGGAGACGATATAATCTTGAGCGGGTATGATAATGAAAAAGCAGATAAGCCAAGTTAGAAAACCACATAGTATTGAAAATACAATGGTCCAAAAAATGATAATTATTCCAAAATGATTTTTTATTCCCCAAATTCGAAGCATCCAGATTTTTTTTGTATAAAGAGAAAAAAAGCGTTGAAGGTGGAAAAATTTCAGAAGGATAAAGGCTGCCAATATTCCAAATCCTAAAATAGACAAAGTAATTTTAATACGGAAAAACAATCCTGCTTGGAAGTTTTGTGTACGGACGTCATCAATGTCATAACCTATTTTAGTTATATTTTCTATGGTATCTCTGGCTTGTTTTTTTGAAATACCCGGAATAGTTTCTACTTCTATTTTATCATACAAATTAGTCATTTGTTGTTTTTCAAAAATAGCATTTAATTTTTCTGCAGGGACAATAATAGTAGTTCCAAGATCTTCGTTATCAAATCCGGTGATAATAACATTAACAGTTTGATTTCCTATTTTGAGTTTTAATCCCGGTAATCCTAAAAATCTATCCATAGGAAGAATTGGCCAGCCTCTAGAAGGTGCAATATTATTATAAATATTGAGTGCTTGATTGGGAATTAAGACAGGTATTGTGTCTAAATTTACAGAATTCCACTGATCTTGATATTGAGGTTCTGCTTTTAATTGAGCTAATTCTTTTGGTAGACCTTTGATTTGAATAGGATAAGACGCACTAAATCCAAAATAATTGATACTACCTTCAAACGATTCTTTAGGAGTAATATAAGGATAAACGTTTTCGATACCAGCTATATTTTGAAGTTCTGCGACAGCTTGAGAATTAAGAGGTTTATTTGATTGGGGTTGAACACAGTATAAATATCTATTGGATTCGGTATTAGCCCCTTCTTTTAGATAAAAATCGGCAATTCGAATGATAGAAAGACTGATACCGAATAATCCCAATGCAAAGCCGAAAATAATAGACCATATGAAAAGACGGATAGAATAATTAATGTTAAAATTCACAATTTCCTTCTTGCTTAATAACTATATACTCATAGATTGGAATTACAAGCTGTAAGGCGGGATCGAACCGCCGGCCTATTGATTACGAATCAATTGCTCTACCAACTGAGCTATTACAGCAGAAAAATACAAAAAATTATGATGAAGGAATAATTCTTTGAATATCTGCCCCTAAATTTCGGAGTTTGATTTCAAGATTTTCATAGCCTCTGTCAATGTGATAAATTCTTAAAACTTCGCTTATCCCGTCTGCTGCAAGGGCCGCAAGTACAAGAGCTGCTCCTCCGCGAAGATCGGATCCCATTACAGAAGCTCCTGATAATGAAGATCCTCCTTGAATTATTGCTATTCCGGCATCTACGGAGATAGAGCTTCCCATGCGGTTGATTTCTGCTGCATGCATAAAGCGATCTGGATAAATAGTTTCAGTAATAATACTTTTACCTTCGGCTAAGGTAAGATAAGCTAAAAATTGAGATTGAAGATCTGTAGGAAACAGAGGATAAGGCATGGTTGTAAAGTCAACAGCTTTTGCATTTCCTGATTTGACAGAAATCGAAGAATCGGATAGAGATGTAATTTGAATTCCTGCTTGTTTGAATAATCGTATTGGTTCTTCCAAATGCGAAGGATTACAGTGGGTAATTGTAATTTCTCCACCTGTAATGGCAGCTGCAATAATAAAGGTTCCTGTTTCAATACGATCCGGAATAATATCATGTTCTGCAGAATGGAGTGTATCAACACCTTCAATAGTAATACAATCGGTTCCGGCTCCTGAAATTTTGGCACCCATTTTGTTAAGCAGATTTGCTAAGTCAATAACTTCAGGTTCTTTAGCTGAGCCGTTGATTATTGTTTTACCTTTAGCTAATGATGCTGCCATCATAATATTTTCAGTTGCTAATACGGAACTTCCATGTTTTCCGGAAAGATTCATTTCTTTTCCGATTAATCCGCCTTTTGGGGCTTCAGCATCAAGATATCCGTGAACTGTTTGATGAGTAGCGGATAATTCTTCGATACCTTTAAGGTGCAAGTCAATAGGTCTAGGGCCAATTGCACAACCACCAGGCATAGAAATATGTGCACGTCCCAAACGTGCAAGTAAAGGTCCCATAACAGCAATGGAAGCTCTCATTTTACTTACAATATCGTAAGGTGCAGAATAATCTAAGGGCTGACATTCTTCTATAAGAATTTGAGAATTGTTTTTGGTTATTTTTTTACCTAAGGATTCTAAAAGAGAAATCATGGTATTGATATCTTCTAGATTTGGAACATTGTTTAGTGTTAATGGTTCTGATGTAAGAATTGAAGCGGCAAGAATAGGCAAGGCGGCATTTTTAGCACCACTGATTTGTACCGTTCCTTTAAGAGGTTTCCCGCCTTTTATAGCAAATTTTGACAGCATAAGTTCTTCCTTAAGAATGTTGTTTGATTTTTGTTTTTATGAATAAAATCATTTGAATAAAAATGTATAGAATAATAAGGCTTGTGACCAGCAATTCGATTCGATATATTGTTTCCCAAGCCTGTAAATATGGTAAAGAAATAAAAGGAATATGTTCCAAAAATAAGGTATATTTTACAGCTGCAGTTGTTGATACTCCGAGCGGGAATGCAAATGACGAAAATAAAGGTGAAAAGTTAAGCCGGAATATTTTAAAAAATGAAATATAAACTAGAAGCGTAGTAAATATTCCCAAATAAATTAATTTGGACGCAATTAAGTAATCAGGGTTTGGAAAAATAACCAAGTATGCTATCAAACATAAATTAACCGGTGAAGCAATAACTGCAAATGTTGGTAAGTGAGCGACATCAGGACGTTCTGAGAACATCATTCGGTAAAGCATAATAGGAAGAAGAATGAGAGTACATATAAGACCAAAATAAAAAAGTATTTGTGAAAAATTAGGAAATCCCATTTCTGATCCGGTGACACAAGCCACTACAATACCAACAGGAGGAACAAACCAATTAGGCATAATTTTGGTAATACAAATGCTTCTGTGTTGATAATAAATAAAAGAAATAAGAAAAAACATATGTATTAAGATTGATACAAACCATATCACTTTACCAAATGATAGTCCTGTTTCAACTAATAATGCGGCAATAACCATTAATGTCATATCCATTGTGGGCAAAGCGGTACTAAGTACAGGATCTTTGAGTTCTTTTAAAAATATGTCAGGAAAAATGATGTATTTTATGATCAATGCAGATAAAATAAGACAAGCAATAACAATTCCAATTATGCTGATAGGTTTATGTCCTAAAGCTGCTGTCCATGCGCCTGTAATTCCTGTGATTCCTAAAGCAAGACCGGAAACTCCTAGAGGGATGTTATTGAAAACTTTTCGAATAAGAGTTGCTTTATTCATAATACTGATTCCTTAAGTTATAATAATATTAATATTGTACTGATTTCAGCACAAATTATAAACATTTTTATTACTATTGTCAACTATTGCTATTTTTAGTGTATTTTAATTGGGTGATATATTGACGATATTTTTGTTTTATAGTATGATATTAACTGTTATATTTATATGGAGGCTTGACAAATGTATAGGAAGCATAAAAATATATTAAGATTTGGTTTAATAACGTCAATATTATTTGCCGGTAATGCAGTAGGTTTATTTGCACAAGGAAATGATGCCGATCAAGAGTCGAAAGAAGTTCAAAAATATAATATAAAATATTCTGATTCGGGAATGCGTGATTTCTATACTATTCGATATAAAGATTCTTCGGAAACAATGGATCAGATAAATTTTCTTATTGATCCTAAGGGCGGAAGAGCTGTTAAGGTATTATTGAACGGAAAATGGAATAAAAGCCTTGATTCAGAAGGTCGGCCACAGGATATTATTGTTGGAGAATCTGCGACCCCTTCATTAGATTTTGTACTGGGAACATACACTGATTTACGTACTAATTTATTGCGGCCTGTGTATAATATGATTACAAACAATAATCAAGATTCTCTTGAAATGAGAGCAGAAGCGACTATTGGTTCCAATAAAATTTTCATTAATAGAATAATAAAAACAGCTGGTGAAGGACGAATTTATCAAACAATTATCTTATCAAATGCAGGCAGATCCGAAATTAATCTTGATTTTGAAGGATTAGCTTTTACAACTTCTATGGCACTTGATTTTGCGGGTGCTTCCTTTAATCAAAATAATGTATCCGAGTTTCAATATTTTACCAATAAGAAGCTTCGAAAAGCATCTATTAATTCTAAAGGCGGTATGACTTTTGTATCAGGGGTAGAGTGGATTTCTGCTGCTGACAATTTTTTTCTTAATATTATTAATCCTAATGATGCAAATACAGTTATTGTGTTTAATTCTACTGTTGCCGGACGTAATCCTAAAGTAGAAATAGGTATTCAGTTTTTGGCAAGAAAGCTGGTTGCCGGAGAAGCTTGGACGAACGAATTGGAATACTATATAGGTCCTAGAAGTGAAAAGATTGTAAAATCAATCAATCCTGTATACAAAAAATTATTTGCATGGCCTGCTGTGTTTAATCCCTTGATCAAACCAATCGAATTGGCAACACTTTGGCTTCTTAATCAATTATTTCAGTTAACTGGTAATATTGGTATTACGTTGATATTGATTGCACTTTTGGTAAAATTATTTTTACTTCCTTTATCTTTCAAATCTGCCGTTTCAATGAAAAAATTAAAAGCACTTCAGCCCAAACTCAATAAGCTTCAGGAAAAATGGGGGCACGAACCTCAAGTACTCCAACAAAAAACAATGGAACTATATAAAGAAGAGAAAGTTAATCCTTTTGGAGGTTGTCTGCCTTTACTGCTTCAAATTCCGGTATTTTTTGCATTATTTAGGGTTCTTTCGAGAACGGTTGAACTTCGAGGAGCTGGATTTTTGTGGATTAAGGATTTAACTATGACTGATTCACTCTTTACAATAGGAAGTTTTCATTTTAATCTTCTTCCGTTGATTATGACTCTTCTTCAGTTGTTATCGGTATTTTTACAACAGGGTCGTATGACTGGTGCTCAAAACGATATGCAGAAACAAATGCAGATTCAAGGATACTTAATGCCTGTTATTTTTCTGTTTTTATTTTGGAATATGCCTGCCGGTCTTGTGTTGTACTGGACAGTGCAAAATATCTTTTCTATTGCTGAGCAAGAATTAGTCAATTTAGACTCCCGATTAGGAAAAGAAAAGTAAAACGATAAAATTAAAAATAAAATAAAAATTCATCCGATTTCAAATACAAGCCCTTAAACGGGCTTGTATTTGATAATAGAGAGGTTGATCTATTGTGAATCATAAAATAATTGCTGCTCCTGCTACTGCTGCAGGTTTTGCCGGTGTTTCTATGATACGTGTGTCAGGAGAAGGGTGTATAAAACTGGTTGATCATATTTTTCGTGGAAAAGTAAGCTTGTCTGAGAAGAAAGCTTACGAAATTGCTTATGGATCTATTATTGATCCATCTTCAGCGAAAATTATTGATGAGGTATTGGTAGGAATTTTTCAGTCTCCGTATTCCTTTACCGGTGAAGAATCATTAGAAATTTGGACTCATGGAAGTCCTTATATTGTAAAAGAAGTATTGCGTCTTCTTTATGAGCTTGGTATTACCGGTGCTGAGCCCGGTGAATTTAGTTTTAGAGCTTTTCTTAACGGGAAAATGGATTTAACACAGGCGGAAGCGGTAAGAGATTTGATTCATGCTCAAACCAAATTTGCTCATGCTCAAGCTATTGGAAGGCTGAATGGAGGATTAACGTCAAAAATAGAAGATCTGCATCATCAAATCCTTGATATTTTAGCATTACTTGAAACTGCTATTGATCATGCGGAAGAAGAAGTTGATATTCTTATTCATGATCAATATGAAGACGATATTAATCATGTGATTCGGAATATAGAACAATTATTGTCTGGAGCTTCTGTAGGGAAAATGAGTAATGCTGGGATTAAAATAGCATTATCAGGACGTCCTAATGTAGGAAAATCGTCATTATTGAATGCGCTAAGCTGTGAAGACAGAGTAATTGTTAGTGATATTGCCGGAACGACAAGGGATGTTGTAGAGCATTCGATTTCATCCCACGGTCTTCTTCTTCGTTTTTTTGATACAGCTGGTATCAGAGAAACTGATGATATAATCGAAAAACAAGGAACTGTAAGGAGCTGGAAAGCTTTAGAGCAGGCAGATATTGTATTGTTTGTATTGGATCAATCGCAGGATGTTGAACAGGACGATTTGGAAATTCTAAAGCGTCTCGAGCAAATTGGAAAATATACTATCGTTATTCTTAATAAGAGGGATCTTCCATCTAAAATCAATATTGAATCTTCTTTTAAGACATTATCTGTATCGGCTCGTACCGGTGAAGGGTTGGATGAAATTTTTCAGAAAATTTCGGATTTTTACCATTCCGGTTGTATTGATCCCGAAAACGAAATTCTTATTGCTAATGCTCGTCAGGAAGGTCTTCTTATTCAGGCAAAATCACATCTTCTTAAGGCTTTAGAAAGTATTGGGAATGAGCAATCTGAAGAATTTACTGCATCTCATATTCGAGATGCACGTGCTTCTATTGAAGAAATTGTTGGTAAGACAACAGATGATGCTATATTAGATCGAATTTTCTCACAATTTTGTATAGGAAAATAAAAAACCTCCTGATATCAGGAGGTTTTTTTATTTGTAAATTAAGTGTTTTGATCGGGAGATTTTCCAAAAGAAATTAATACTCCAATAAGCACTGAAAATCCAATAATATAATTGATAAACAGCGGGAATCCCAATGCAATAAATAGATAACCGAAAACAATAGAAACTCCTGTGACTAACAATGTATAAGGCATTTGAGTTTTGACATGGCTGATTAAGGGGCATGAAGCACCACTGGAAGATAAAATAGTAGTATCGGAAATAGGAGAACAGTGATCTCCTACAATAGCTCCTGATAATACTGAACCGGCGGTAAGAAGAGTTACGGAAGAATGATAATCTCCGGAAAGGGAACTTGCTAGAGGAATTGCTAGCGGCATAAGAATTCCCATCGTGCCGTAAGCAGAACCTGTAGAAAACGAAATAAAACTGGCAAGAATAAATGTTATTGCAGGGACAATTTCCGGAGTGATAAATGTTTTTAAATGCATTGTTAAGTACAAACTTGTTTCCAATTCTTTAATGATTGATGATAACGACCAAGCTAATATTAATACTAAAACAGTATCAATCAGATGTTTGACACCGGTAATCCAAACTTCTATAGCTTCAAAAAATGATAAGGTTTTAGTTAAAGCAGATAAAATAATCGCGGTAATACTTGCTAATATGGCAGCTTTGAAAATAGCAGAAACAACATCTGCAGATGATAGGATTTGAATAATATATTCATTCCATGAAAGAGAAGCAGCAAAGTTAGAATTCTCTGCAGAAAGAGTTTGATAGCCGTTATACCAAATACCAAGGATACAGCTTATAATTAATACACTGATTGGTATTAATGCATTGATTATATGATATTTAACACCGTCTTTCGGTGTAGTAAACGAATCTTGAACAGAATTATTTGTCTGTTGAGATGTTTGAGTACGGGCATTTCGTTCAGCAGTAAGCATTGGGCCGAAATCTCTATTCAGCAATGGAATTAACAAGATGAATCCCAAGATAAAAAAATTATAAAATCGATAAGGAAGACTTTTTATAAAAATTTGATATACGTTGGGATCCATTAATCCTGCTGCTTGATACGAATCTCTTAATATCCCCAATTCATATCCAATCCAAGTTGAAATAACCATAATTCCTGCTACAGGAGCTGCTGTAGAATCTACCAAAAATGCGAGTTTTTCACGAGATATTTTTAATTTATCTGTGACAGGACGCATAACAGGACCGGTAATCAAACAATTTGCATAGTCGTCAAAAAATAAAAATAATGCTGTAAAGACAGTAAGAAGTTGGGCTGAACAAGATGATTTAGCTTTTTTTGCAATTGCAGAGGCAACAGCATAAGATCCGCCGTTTTTTCCAATGACAGCAATCAATCCACCTATTGTTACGACTTGTAGTATAATAGATGCATTCCAGCTGTCTGTGGAAATTTTAATAATAGTGTTTGTAATATATTCAAAACTTGAATATAAATCTAATACACTTATTCCATCTTTGGAAAATAGAATAAGACTTCCTACCCAAACTCCCATAAATAAAGAAAAGTACACTTTTTTGGTTGCAAAAGCCAGCAAAATAGCCAATAATGGAGGAACTAACGTTGCTATACCTAATATTTCTGCATTTGTTTTTGATGGTTCTGCCCAAATAAATCCTGGTATACATAAAATGATCATTAACAGTATAGTCATACATCCTCCTAAAATAGTTGTTATTTTAATATTAATAGCATATTTTGATATATTTTGCAATCTTATGAAAAAAACGGCTCTTTAAAGAACCGTTTTTTGTTTTTGTTATATTACCGAAGCTGTATACTTCGGTATATCAAAAATCCTTTTCTATATATAAGAAATACAAATGTTTTAGAATTTTGATGTTGTTCAACAGTTGCTTTTAAGTCTTCTAAAGAAGAAATTTCTGTATTGTTGATTGCTCCTATAACATCGCCTGTTGAAAGAATAAATGAAAATGGACTGTTCGGATCTGTTTTTCGAATGACGACTCCTTGAGATGCGCCGTTTCTTTTTAAGTCTTCAGAAGTGGCTGATGCAAATTGAATACCTTTAAATGAGAAAGTATCTGATAATTTATTGTCTGAAGAATCTGAAGAATTACCACGGACAAGAGCTGAAGGTCTTTTCCCTAATGTCACAATGATAGTATTTCTTTTATTATTTCTTACAATTTCCAGTTGAACAGTACTTTTTGGAGCTTTAGTGGCAATTATTTCTGTTAATTGTGCCGGAGAAGATACTGATTGACCGTCTACTTTTGTTATAATATCTCCCTGTACCAAACCTGCTTGATCAGCAGGCCCTGAAGCTTCTAAAGAAGAAATCAATATACCTTCGTTATTATTTAATTTTAGAGCTTGTCTGGACATAACATCAAGACTTTGAGGTACAACGCCAAGAAATCCTCTTTCAACAGTACCAGAAGTGAATAGTTGTTCTGCAATATGGCGGGCTGTATTAATAGGAATAGCAAAGCTGATTCCTTCATATCCACCGCTTCTTGAACGGATAGCGGTATTAATTCCAACGGCTTGACCTCGGATATTTAAAAGAGGACCTCCGGAATTTCCTGGATTAACGGCTACATCAGATTGAATGAACCGTTGCAGACCGGGTAGAACGCCTTCTCTACCAAGACCGCTAACTGCACCAAACGTAAATGTACTTGACAAACCAAAAGGATTTCCTATTGCAACTACTAAATCTCCAACCATTGTTTCATCGGAGTTTCCAATAGGTACTACCGGAAGATCTTGACCGTCAATTTTTAATAAAGCAATGTCTAATTCTGTGTCAGCACCAATAAGTCGAGCTTCAAAAGTCCGTTGGTCTGCTAAAGTGACTTGAATTTTTGATGCGTCTTTGACAACATGCCAATTTGAGAACAAATATCCATCAGGAGTAATGATGAATCCGGAACCTGTAGAATTATATTGACGCTTCAAATTTTCGTTGTCTCCAAAGAAAAATTGAAAGAAAGGATCGTTGGGAATATTATTAATAGAAGTAGAACCTTCAATATCTATACTTACTACTCCGGGAGTAATATTACTTGCGATTGTTCTTAATGCAGTTTGTAATCCCAAAATAGAGTTTAATTGTGGTAAATTATCAATTACGGGATTGGATGTTGTGATTCGAAGTTCTTGTTTCTGAGCTAGTAGTTTTGAACTAACAAAAGCAATACTTGCTATTCCTAAAAATATACTGATAATAATCGTAGGGAAATATTTTTTTGACATAACGTATACCTCATTATAGTAATAAAATTCTTATGAATATATCTTAAATATAAGTATTTTTTGTCGAAAAAGGATTTTATTTTTATGAAATCTTTAAACAACCACAAAATGCAATTGCTAATGCATCGGCAGTATCATCCGGATAAGGTGGTTTGGGTAAATTTAAAAGTTTGGTAATTGCTTGAATCATTTGAGATTTTCCTGCAGCACCATATCCTGAAATTGTTTTTTTGATAGAATTGGGGGAAAGTTCTGCAATAGTTAAATTATGTTTTTTGGAAATATAGCGAAATATGCCTCTTGTCTCGGCAACACCTAATACAGTTGTGGTATTTCTACCCATATAAAGTGTTTCAAGGTAGATATGGCTGGGTTGGTAAGTATTCAGGAGTAATTCAAAATCATCTCCTAATTCCTTAATCCTGCTGGAGAAGTCGTTTTTTTTATCAGTTGATATCAAACCGTAAGATAATACGTTGATTTTACCGTTATTTAATTCAAGAAAAGCATATCCGCATCGGTCGTAACCGGGATCAATACCGCAGACAATCAATAAATTCTCCTAATATGAAATTCTAAACAACTTTAAAAATATTATTTTTTATTCCATTTGATAAGAATAAATTTTTGACAACGGTCAATAACGGAATTATATATGTTTCCAATATGGTCAATAAAATAATTATTAATTAAATAATAATCTGATTTAACCGGAACATAGAATTGCGATTTTTTTTCTAATGAGGAAGATAATACTTTAATTTGGAGAATTTCTTGTTCGGTATCGAAACTTTGAAGATAGATGTCTTCAGAGTCGCTGATTCCTAAGATAGTTTCATCCATACCGTGTAAATCCGATGCACGGATAAATTCTTTTGTTGAAACAGAATAAATGGCAGTGTAGTTTTTAATATTTTGTATTTCTGGAATAATCTCATTACCGGTGGTATCAGTTATAGGCTGTAATTCGATGGTCATTACGAGATCACCGTTTGGATTGTGTAAAGCTGAAGATACCAAGGGTTGATAGTTTGTACCGCTGATATTGGTAGTATTGAATAAGGTAATAGTATCAAATGTTTGTATTAATATACCTTGATCATTATATTTGTTGATTTCAAAGTAAGGTAATTGTTTTTCTTGATGATATTTCCAATAATATACGTATAAATTGTCTTCTAAATCCATATAGAGATGATTTGGAAGTTGGTCTAGTACTTGAGAGTTTTTGCCTGCTTTTCCTAGGGAATAGACAAATTGACCTTTGGAGGTAAATTTGTAAATAAATAAATCTTCAGAATTAAAATTACTGTTATTTGAGTAGTCAATTTCTTTAGTTGAAACAACAGAATAAATAAATTTGTTGTTTGCAAGGACGTTATAAGGTTGAGCAAAAGAATATTCGGAAGTCTTATTGGAAATGACAATAACATCTTTTGCTGAAAATTGTTTGGAAATCGGAAAGATAGAAATTCTTTGATTAAATTGATCTGCAACGTATAATTTTTGATTATAAACATAGAGAGCGTTAGGAACAACAAAATTTGCTTCTAAACAATAACCTTCTTTTAGAGTATTAACATTAAAATAAGAACCGATTTGTGTTATATTAGTACCTAATGATGTATCAAATATGTTTTGGTACTGTAGGAGTTTTTTATTTTGGCATGAATTCAACGTTAAAAGAAACACGACAAACCACTTTTTCATAACTTAAACCTTATAAAATTTAATATTGAGGAAGATTAGAATCATTAAGAATACGTTTTTTTCTTCTCAAAAAAGCAGGAGTATCCAAATCAGAAGTAATATTAGGGACGTCAGAGATTGATCTTCGAGAATCTATAGGATCCAGTTTTTCGTAAATATATTGATTATCTTTACGTACGGAGAAATCTAAACTTCTTCTGTTTTGCGAATGCCGTTGCGAAGACATTTCGTTAGAAGCAGGTGGGATTTTTTCAGAAGTAGGGTGTTGGGAATTGGGAAACTGAAAAATCCAATCATCATTAGTATCCAAGTAGTTGTATTGATTTGGAGTGGATGCGTGGTGATGCTGTTCTACATCTAGAGAAGGGGAAAGATTATCCTGTAATGTACTAAAGGGCTGTTCATTGGAAGAAATATCTGATAATTTATGAGGCGAAACATCTCTGATTAAATCGGTTGCTACAATAATAATCCGTACTTGATCTTTTAAATTTTCATCAAAATCCAAGCCCATAATAATTTCGGCATCTTTACGGCAGAATTTGGCAATTGCTTCTGCTGCTTCATGAAATTCTTTCATATCAAAATCATTTCCACCAATAATTTTGGCAACCATAGCTCCTGCTTGTCGGAAAGTATTGTTTTCTATTAATGGATTGGCAAGTGCTTCTTCAGCAGCTTTAAGAGCTCTGTTATCTCCTTTAGCTTGACCGATTCCCATAATGGCTTCACCTCGGTTTGCTAGAATTGTTTTTACATCATTGAAGTCTACATTGATAATAGCTGTTTCACTGATAATTCCGGCAATACCTTGTACAGCTTGTTTTAATACTTCATCAATCTTTTTAAACGCATCTTTAACAGATGTATTTTTTTCGACAATTTCAAAAATACGGGAGTTGGAAATCACAAGCATAGTATCTACATGATCTTTAAGTTTGTCAATTCCTTCTATAGCGGTTTTATGTCGTTTGGATCCTTCAAACACAAAAGGAAGCGTTACGACAGCAACAACAAGACAACCGGCTTCTTTAGCTATTTGAGCAATAATAGGAGCAGCTCCCGTTCCGGTACCTCCGCCCATACCTGCAGTAATAAATACCATATCAGTATCTTGAAGAGAATTTCTAATTTCTTCTACACTTTCTAATGCGGATTTTTCTCCAATTTCCGGTTTTGCTCCGGCTCCTAATCCTTTAGTGATTTTGGTTCCGATAGCAATACGGTTTTTTGTCAATGATTTTCTTAATACTTGAATATCTGTATTTACTGCAATAAATTCAACACCTTTAATATGATCTTCAATCATTCGGTTCACAGCATTACATCCGGCACCACCGATACCTAATACTTTTAATGCTCCGCCTGCTGTAATATTATCAAGTAAATTATCTTCAGGTGGAATAGGGAATGATATTGAATCTTGTGGAGCCGGCATATTTTCAGGAATATTACGAGGTGTGAAAAAAATCTCTTCTTGAAGTTGATCCGGAGTAGTGAAAATAAAATCAGAATTTTTTTTGTTGTTTTCAGGTTCGTCATTTTCTTCTCGTCCGGCACTCCATAATTCTTCAAAATATGACATAAATTCCCCCGGAAAATATTTATTTAATATACATTGGTAATGTTATCGGAATAATTGTTGATTTATTAAATTCTTTAAAAAAATTCGTTAAACCAGCCTTGTATTCTTTGAACAATATTTTGAAAATTCTTGTCTTCATCCGGACTACTCATAGATCCGATCTGCGGTTTATGTTGAAGACCGTATAGTGATAGTCCTACAGCTGTAGATAGAGAAGGATTTCTTACAAATTCATTTAATCCTCGTAAGTTGATAGGAGAACCAACGCGAACAGGAAGATTGAAAATTTCCATAGCAAGCTCTTCAATGTTTTCTGTACAGGCAACTCCGCCTGTTAAAATAATTCCTGCTGAAAGATAAGATTTGAATCTTGTTTTTTCAATTTCTTCGTTGACTAAAAATAAAATTTCTTCTAAACGAGGTTGAATAATTTCTGCAAGCAGACGTCTGGTTTCAAGTCTTTCGGAACGCCCATTGGGATTTAAAATTTCAAATTGTTCCTGAAGAGGTACTGCAGCTGCTATGGCAGATCCGTATTGGCATTTAATTTTTTCGGCTGTGTGCATTGTCACTTTCATTCCGTAAGAAATATCATTGGTTATATGGCTGCCACCTATAGATAATTGTCCTGTATGCCTCATTCCTCCGTCAAGAAAAACAATGAAATCTGTAGTTCCTGCTCCAATATCTATTAATAAGCACCCTTCATCACGTTCTTCTTCATGAATAAGAGCACGTGATGATGCCAATGATTTGAGAATAATATCCGAAGTATCAAATCCGGCTTTGTAAACACTTTTAATCAAATTATTTACAGAAGCTGCCGCTACAGTAATAATATGTACATATACTTCTAAACGTGACCCCAACATTCCTATAGGATCTTTGATTCCTTTTTGATCGTCTACAGAAAATTCTTGAGGAAGTACGTGAATAATTTCTCTATCTGGAGGAATAACTACTGTAGTAGCAGCATCAATGACTCTGTTTATATCTTCTTTGTTGATTTCTCTTCCTGTTGGTACTGCAATTACAGCTTTGCTTTTGGTAATTTCTATATGTCCACCGGAAATACCTAACATTACACTATTAACAGTTGTTCCTGCTTGAAGTTCTGCTTTTTCGATTGCGGAAATAGCAGCAAATGCTGCTTGTTCTAAATTTATTACGACACCTTTTCGAATTCCTCGAGACGGCACACTCGCAACTCCAAGAATTTCCGGTTTGTTGTGCATGTCCAATCCTGAAATAACAACAGCAATTTTTCCTGTTCCCATATCAAGACCGGCTATTATTCTGTCATTTGGTTGATTGAATGATTTACTGCTCACAATAATTCCTTAGTTTCAGCGAATTCCTACTGCAGTTTTTTTATCAGTGATTTCAATACGTCTTGGGGGGATAATATTGTTATCTTTGATTGAACGTGCAATGGAATACGCTTGATCTATTAATTCTTTACTAATAGCTTTGTTATATATAAAAAATTCTGAACTCAAATTCGGAATCTTAAAACTTATTTCTCTTTCTTTATTAATATGGATAGATTTTATTCTACTCAAATAGTCTTGTTTTATACTGTTTAGGACAAAAATCAGTAAATCATCTGCTATTTGACTGCCGTTCATTGCAATTCCAAATTCTGTATTCATAACAATTAAATCTTGTTTGTCTCTAATAGGAAGAATAACACCTTCATTATCACTCACATAAAACTTACTTCCTGAATTAATATAAACAATAGGTAGTCTTTCTTTTATTTCAATTGATAATATATGAGGAAATACTTTACTAATAACAGCTTGTTTTATTAAAGGGCATTTTTCTAATTCTGTTTTTAAACTGTTAATGTCTATATTAATCAAGGATTGAGTAGACGCATTCTTAATAATATTATTAATGTTTTGCCGATCTGTAGAAACTAATCCTGTTAATTCAATATTTTTTATATCAAAAATTCCGGTATGTTTTGCAGCTAGCTCAAACCATAATTTATGTAATAATATGCTTGCTGTGATAAGTATAATAATTAAAATTGAAGAAAATTTATATCTTAGGGGAAAATTGTTCATTATTTCTCTCTAATGCATTTTCTATCATCATAGAAACAAATTCTTCTATGGAAATATTTTCATGTTTGAGCATAGCCGGAATATCGCTGGTTTCTGTCATTCCTGGAGCGGTATTGATTTCCAAATAGCAAGGTCCTGTAGCTGTCAAGAAAAAATCAATTCGTGCACAATCATTTAAACCAAAATATTCGAAAATTTTTACAGCATCTTGATGAATCTGAGAAAGTGTATGTGTTTCTATTTGAGCAGGAAGGATAAATTCTGTCATTCCTGCAGTATATTTTGTTTCAAAGTTATAGAATTCTGCTTTAGGCCTTAATTCCAAAATTGGCAGAATATGAAGTGACTTTTTTTGTTGAAATATTCCCATAGTCATTTCAGATCCGGTAATCAGTTGTTCTGCAAGCATTTGGTCAAATTTATTCAAATTATCTTTTAATAATTCTTGTGCTTCCTGTTCATTATGAAGAATAAAACTTCCAACACTCGAACCTTCCGATACTGGCTTGATGAAGACCGGATAGCCTATTGTTGATAATTTTTTAAGATTGTCCGGACAATCTTTTTTTAATAATATTCCTTTTGGGCAGTTGATGGAGATAGCATTGAAAATATCTTTAGTAATGTTTTTGTCCATTGTAACTGCACTGGCTTTAACATTGCTTCCTACATAAGGAACACCAAGATATTCCAGTATTCCTTGAATAGTACCGTCTTCTCCATAGGTACCATGAAGAATTGGATAGACCACATCAAATTCTTTTAAAGAATTTATATTCCAACTTATACTACCCGGATCAATAATCTCAGCATGAAATCCGGAATTTAGAAGTGCCTTATGAATATTTAATCCCGATCTTTTGGATATTTCTTTTTCTGCAGATCTTCCGCCTGCCAGTACTGCGATTTTGAGTTTCGACATAAACCCGAGCTCCATATCTTATTAATATAAGTTTACTTTTATTATGAAAGATTATTTAAATTTCGTCAAAGTTTTTATGCAAATCAATCATTAAGAGTTCGGTAGGGTTATTTTTTCAATACTTTATGATACAAGTTGATATATCCTTTTGCTGATTTTTTCCAAGACCAATCTTCATGCATACCTTTTTTTACTATCTTGTTCCATTGTTCCGGATTTTCCCGCCATGTATCTACTGCTCTCATAATAGTATTATACAGTGTTTCCGGAGTATAATCTGTAAAGGTAAATCCTGTTATATTATCTTTAACTGAATCTGCTAATCCTCCTGTTTTTCGAACAATAGGAACAGTACCGTATTTAAGACTGTACAATTGATTTAATCCGCAGGGTTCAAAACGTGAAGGCATTAAAAACATATCACTAGCAGCTTCAATTTCGTGGGATTGGGAAATATTAAATCCTATGAATGTATTTAACAAATGAGGATAAGATTCAGCTAATCGAGTAAGTGTATTTTCGTATTCTTTTTTACCCGTTCCTAAGATCGTAAAGGCAATATCTTGTTTTAAAAGATCTTCCAATACTTCCAAAATAATGTCAATGCCTTTTTGATCATATAATCTTGTTATAATTCCAATTAAAGGTATATGAGGTGCAAATTCAATATTATTGTTTTTACAATACATTTCTTTAATTAATTGTTTATTTTCCAGTTTGCTGTAATTGTAATAAATTTTGTATTTGTTTAATAGAAAGCTGTCATTTTCAGGATCCCACTCGGTGTAATCCACACCATTTAGAATACCGCAGAAGATACCGTGTTTTTCTTTTTCTTGAATAACTCCCTGTAATCCTGATCCAAAATCGTCTGTTTTAATTTCTTGAGCATATGTAGGACTTACTGTATTTACTGCATCAGAAAATACAATTCCTCCTTTCATGAGATTGATATTCCGATAATATTCTAATCCGTGAATATTAAAGTATTTCCATTCCAAATCCAGTTCTTGGTATTGATCAATAGGGAAAATTCCTTGATAAGTAAGATTGTGGATAGTAAAAACAGATTTCGTATTTACAAAAACAGATTGATATTCCGGAAGGGTATCCATATATAAGGGAATTAATCCGGTATGCCAATCGTGACAGTGGATAATATTTGGGATCCATGAGATTTGTTTGCAGGTTTCTAAGACAACGCGATTGAAAAAAACATATCGTTTAAGATCGTTTTGGTATTCTTTGTCTGGCGATGGATCGCTGTAAATGGTTTCCCAATCAAAAAATTCAGGCATATCGATAAAAATAAAATCATTTTCTTTATATGTTGTTTCTTCAATAGCAAAGGAATATTCTTCTTCATTAATGACAATTGACGATTGGTATATATGTTGGGTTTTAATATGGTGGTCTTTCATATATTGGGTGACAGATCGATATTTGGGGATAATAATCTTCACAAGGAGATTTTCTTTTATCAAAGCTTTGGATAAAGCACTAGTCATATCAGCTAATCCGCCAACTTTAGCAAAAGGTACTGCTTCGCTACTTGCAAATAAAACACGTAATTTTTCCGAATTCATGAAGTTCTCCTTGCAGGGTAAAAATTTTTTGAATAAATATAACATACTTTGCAATTTAAATATAATAACTTTTTATTCTTTTTTCAAAGATGTTTATGTTAGTAATAAAAATTCTGCATATTTTAAATCTGATGGTACTGTTAATTTGATGTTATTTTTGCAACCTTCGTAAGTGTATATTTTTTTGAATTTTTTCATATATACAGAAGCACAGTCACTAAATTTGTCTAGAGAGGAATGGTATTCTGTATGGGCTTCAAGAATTTGTTTGAAATTGAATGTTTGAGGAGTTTGCGAATAAACAAATAATTCTCTGTTTACAGGAGAATAAATAGTGGAATCAGAGGTTGTTTGCCACAAAGAATCAGTAATGGAAACTACTGGTACTGCAGAATCGAATGTGCATGCTGTTTTAAAAGAATTATTGATAAGATCTGTAGTTATTATTGGTCGTGCTGCATCATGAATAGCGGAGTAATCAGGGCTGAATTGTTCCAAAGCCTTAAGTCCTAAAAAAACGGTTTCTTGACGGCATGTTCCTGCTGTACAAAAATGAACATTAGGAGCTTGAAGAATGTTTTTAACGATATCTTTATACGCTTCCGGTAATGCAACCATCACAATGTCAACAATAGGTATGAAAAGATTTATAGAATAATTAATTACCATAGTATTATTAATTTTTGTGAATTGTTTAGGAACGGTACTGCCAAAACGAGTCCCAGAACCTCCGGCAACAATTAATGCTGTTTTTATCATAGAAAAACCTTAATATGCCAATTTGCCTGCAAACGTTAACAAATATATTAATCGTTTGCAGAATGGTGGTATATATAAATTTATTCCGGGATAGGAAGTGTTGAATCGTCGACCGGTAATGCTTCTTCAATAACTTCAGAGGAATCTGAAGCAGTATCACTGTATGAAAGATTACTACTTTTAACAAAGTGGATCGATAAGAGTAAAGCAGAAACCATGAATATTGTAACCAACCAAGAGGTGAATTTAATTAATATTTCATTAGATTTTGCACCAAATGCTCCTGAAGTAATGTTGGAAGACATAATTCCTCCATCAGATCCGCTTTGTAGCATAATTGTTGGGATAAGCAGAATAATTGAAATAATAAATAATGTTAGTAAAAATATAATCATATAATAACTCCACCACTTTGAAACATAAATTGTTTAAAGAATAAACTAATATACTATTATATTTCAATTTTTCTTAAAAATCAATATCTGTGTGATTAAATTATGGTTTATCTGTTGATTTGAATAATATTATTATGGGTTTAAAGGAGGAATTTAAAAAAAGATAATAAAATAGGACAAAATATGTTAATAATCAATCACAAATCACCAAATTCATTGGCAAAGAAAAGAGATAAGTTTGTTTGAAAATTATGGTGTTTTTTTATTTAAGAACGGAGGAATAGGACAGAATAAAGAATTATTTTGAGTGGAATATTTGAGAAATTCTTCTATTGCAATCGGAGGTGCAGTCATTGATCCTAGAGGCATTAAATCTGATGTTAGAAGATTAATACTATTAGATGGCGAGGTTTTGTCAATAATATAGCTGAACATTTGTGCTGTAATAAGTTTTTGACGAGCGGAAGGATGTTCGGTATTGATGAAGCCGAATAAGTATCTAGGATAAGAAACATAAAAAGCAGTATAATTGGAGGATTTGAATTTTTTAAAACTATTGAATAAGTAAATACTTTCAAAAGGAGTTCTGCCTAAAATACCTTGAATAGAATCAAGTCCGATATGCAGTCCTATTTTATTCAAATGAATGAAAGGATTGGATGAATATTCGTGATGATATTCAAATTCTTCAAACGCTTTTTGACCTAATGTTGTAAGAAAGTCGTTTTCATCAATATCAATATCGGAGAATTCTTTTAATTTCAGTTTTTTTGCCAATTTGGTTCTTTGAGAGGAATAGCCGGTAAAATCGTACATAATTTTCTGTAGTTCTTGATACTTTTCGAGCAAAGGAGTATAGGGCATAAGTTTAGCAGAAAGAGGTCGGAAAATAAGTTCCTGTGTATTGGAATAAAATTCTGTTAGGAGTAAGTTTTCTTTACTTTGAAGAGCAGGTTTTTGATTAACTACATCTCCGGTGACAATAAAATCTCCTTGCAAAGTGTTCAAATATTCATGTGCTTTTTTAAGAATAAAAATTTTATATAACAAACAAAAATGAGAAATTTCCGTATTTTTTTGGGAAATCAAAAAACTATAAAATTCTTTTGCAACGTTAATACGATCAATTTCTATACTGTTTTTTATTAAGTGTTTTAATCCTAAGTATTTGGAAATATGTTGGCCGGCCTGAATGGGAGGATGTTTTGTTAATCCAATGTCAAAGTGTACTGCTTTGAAAGGGATTTTAGTTTTTTCCATTAATTTGACAGTCAGTAGAGAATCCAGTCCGTCAGAAACCAATACTAATGCTTTGTACATTTATGTCCTCGTTATTTCATTACAGTTTATTTGTTTCGGAATTCTGAGGATTGACAATATCAATGATTGGACCCACAAATTCTTGAATATTTCTGCTTACGGAAATATCAATACTAATATCTTTTTCTTTCTGCAGAATAATTAAATTGCTAGGTGCTGTTATGTTTAATGGAATTTTAAACGATCCGGCGTTTGAAATAGAATTGGCATCGGCTTCTATTTTTGTATCTAAGATCAGAGTTTCAATATCTTTGGTAAAGCTGATAACTTTTAATTTTGTGCTTAAAGGTGTAATACTGGAAAATCGAGGATCCAGTTTTACAATATCTACAGGAACAACAATCTCATTAGTAAATGTTTGCTTTTTTAATATTAAGGAGGCTGTTGTATAATTTGCAGAAGAGTTTTTTAATTTTTGAGGCGTATCCAAATTAATATTTGTTGTCCAAGTTGAAGCATTTTCAGGAATAGAAGCCTCATTTAGGATAGCTGTTTTAATGTATTTTATATTATTTAATAATTCAAGAGATCCTGATATTTGTATTTCGGAAGGAGATAATTTATAAGATGCCACTCTACTTTCATTACTGACATTTGAACTTATATTTAGCACCACAGGTACGGTTTTAGTAACGATTTCTGAAATAACAACATTTAAGAATTCAGGATTTTTATTAACATAAGCTTTATCCGGTATATTATGGAGTTCAATAGGATATCTGTGAGTACCAAGTTGGGCGTTGGACAAATTAACGACAGCTTCGAATTTGGAAGTAATTTGTGAAATATCTTCATAGGATTGAACTTCTAAATGGATATTAAGATCTTTCATATAATTTATACATACATTGTTAGGTTTATTAATCACGTTAATAGGCAGGGTAATATATGTTTTTTCCAAAGAAAGCACATTAACATAATACCAAAGTAATCCTGCAGTGGCTAACGACATAATTTTAGCTAAGTAATCGGAAAATATAATACTGATGAATCTATGCAAGGATTTCAAGTAATACCTCCTCAATATTTTCAGTAGTAATAGGTACAAGGATACCTTGTTTAGCATAAGAAATAGACCCTGTTTCTTCGGATACTATCAGCGATACACAGTCTCTATCTTGGGTGATAGCAGTACCGGCAGCATGTCTAGTACCTGTTGCGTTGTTTGCAAAAGTTGTTGGAAGAAATACTTGAGCGGCAATAATTTTTTCATTTTGAATAACAACCGCACCGTCATGAAGCATTGTACCGGGATAGAAGATACTTTGTATGAGTGCCGGACTGAAATCAGCATGCAACGGTACTCCAAATTCCATAATATCGGAAAGA
Organism: Brevinemataceae bacterium; assembly: GCA_051647535.1. Lineage (GTDB taxonomy): Bacteria > Spirochaetota > Brevinematia > Brevinematales > Brevinemataceae > Brevinema_A. The sequence continues at coordinate 90,265 of JBOFEA010000004.1, read as the reverse complement.
GATAGTTGTCCTTCAATGATAATTAATCCTCCGATTTTGTCTTTTGCGAGCTTTTTTAACGATAAGGCTACTTGAGAGATAAATTGATTTTTTAAAGGAACAGAATGACGATTTCTTCCCAAAGTGGATAAGAAACGTCTTATTTCTTTTTGGAAGATAATAGCTAACGTAATAGGAAGGTCATTGAAAAATCTTCTAAAGATCCAGCTTAGGGTTCGAAGATTGAACATTTCCAAAAGAAGAAATACAAATATAGCTACTATCAATCCTTTTATAATACTTGCTGTATAGGTTCCTCTTAAAAAATAATAAAGGGTATAAATAAAACAACCTGTAATGAAGATGTCCAAAAAAGTTGTAAAAATTGACGATTCCATAATTATAATTCCTTCAAAAATGATAGTATATGTTCAACGGCCATACAAGAAACTCTTTTACGTGCTTCTCGGCTTGCACCGCCTAAGTGAGGGATCATGAGAATATTTTTGCATTGGTATAGAGGAGAATTTAGATTTAAAGGTTCTTCTTCGAATACATCCAATGCGGCGCCTTTAATTTTATTATTGATGAGGGCGTCTACTAAAGCTGCTTCTCTAACTGTTCTGCCTCGGCTTGCATTAATTAAATATGAAGACGGTTTCATTAATTCAAATTCGGGAAAATCAATCATAAATTGAGTTTCCGGAGTCAGCGGTGTGTGGAGAGTGACAAAATCGCATGACATTAAGAGTTCTTGTTTGCTGTTGAGCTGGACCACTCCCGGTACTCCCGCTGAAGTATAAGGATCAAACGCTTTCACGTGCATACCGAATACTTTTGCATATTGGGCAACGGTGGAACCTACATTGCCAAAACCGATAATTCCTAATGTTTTGTGCTGAATTTCATATCCTTCAGTGTCGATGCTTCGATCCCAAATCTTATTTCCATACAATTTCAAATGAGCATCGGCAATATGATGAGCCAATGATAATATTAATCCTATTGTTGTTTCAGCGGCATTGACGGTGTTTCCTTTTGCGGAATTAAATACTTTGATACCTTGTGATTCTGCAAATTCAACATCGATACTGTCTAATCCGACTCCTGCTCTTGCAATTGCTTTTAGACAAGGTGCTTTGAGAATCATTTCTCTGCTTACTTTTGAAGATCGTACAATTAATGCTGTTGCTGAGGCAAGGTCTTTAATATTTGTTGAAACAGGCAGTGTTGAATTAGTTAATAGTTCATCAGCTTCCGAGCCTAATGGATCTAATACCAGTATTAATGTTTTCATTTTTCCTTCTTAACGTCTGTTTTTTGTTCGAAACTACTTGGAAAAATATCGAAAAGACGTGTTCCTTGGGAAATATCTTGATTATATGATTTTCCTATTAGTGAATGATATTTTTTTGAGGAAATACCTGATCCTGGCCGTTGAAGAATAATATGTTCTTCAGTAATAACAGTACCTGCAAGAATATTGTTAGCTGCATAGGCATCTCTTCCTGCTAAACTACGGATAGTTTTTTCGGTATTGCTGACAATACGTGATCCTGTACCCAAAGATTTTTCAATATTTCTTGATAATGAAACCATTTGTGCAAATTCTTCCGGACTAAGCGAAACCGGATGGTCATAATCTGTTCTTTCCGGAGACAAGGTGAAATGCCGTTCAATAATTTTTGCGCCGTGTGCCGTTGCTGCTAGTGATAATGCAATTCCTTGCGAGTGGTCTGAAAATCCTATTGCTTGATTGGGAAGATAGGTGTGTAGCGTATTTAAATAGTTAATGTCGAATCGCTCGCTTGGAGCCGGATATTCTGACACACAATATAACATGGCGGAATGAGAACCTTTAATGTGATTAGCTAATTGTTTAATTTCATGATCTTCCAAAGAGCCTGTTGAAATAATAAATGGAGTTTTTGATTCCAATAGCTTATCTATCCATGGTTCTGTAAAAGCATCACCACTTGCAATTTTGATAGGAGTGATTTGTTCTTTAATAAAGAAGGTTAGGGTTTGTGTATCAAATGGAGCTGCAAATGCTATGATACCACGGGATTCAGCATATTTTTTTAATGAAAGAAAATCTTCAATAGAAATATAAAACGTTTCAAATAATTCATATGCTTCCGGAGCATATTTTTTGTTATAAAATAATTCTGTATTGTATATTTGAAATTTAACAGCATCGGCTTTTGCTTCTAATGCAGCATCTATCATTTGTTTTGCTGTGGAAACGTTACCGTCATGATTTATGCCGAGTTCTGCAATAAAAAAGATAGGGGATAATTCCGGTTGAGAAAATAATTTGTTTATATCAAACATATTTTATAAATCCTAATATGTTAATAATTGTTTGGTTTTTAAATAATAGTTGAATGTTTTTATAAATTTCTGAATGAAGAACTTATAAAAGAAGGTTTTACATTTTTATTGGTGATGGAATGTGTTAATACGGAACGTTGATTTTGAAAGATTACAGCTTCTTTTTTATCGGAAACAAACTGTGGTATGTCTTTTTTTGAAGATGCAGGTTCTTTAATTTGATGTTCTATATGCTGTTGATAAAGAGAAGTTGAGTTCTGAAATTCCTTAATTTTTTGTGCCAGCCGGCTCAATAATCCTTCTTGTTCTGATTGAGTTAAGGGGATAATAGCAGGTTGTGTTTGTGGGTTATGCGGAATTGATTGTTTTTTTAAACGTCGGGATACAGTTGTATGATCTGCAAATGTCAGTGGTCTATATTTTTGGAAATTGATGTTCATATCAAATCCTCTCTCATTATATAATATTTATTCATAATGCGGTTTGTGAGTTAATGTTGAGGCATGTTCGAAACTACTAATATTTAATAATATTCCAACAGCAATGGAAAAAATCACAAAAGACGATCCACCATAACTAATAAAAGGCAAAGGAACTCCTGTTGGAGGAGCTAATGCAAGAGCAATCATAATATTTAACAATGCATGTGAAGAAATCAAAATAGTAATTCCAAATGCAAGTAGTTGACCGTAAGGATCTTTGGATAATTTTGCAATTTTCATTCCCTGAAGAAAAAATAGAATAAATGCTGCAATGATTAAAAATCCTCCAATAAATCCAACTTCTTCTACAATAATTGAAAAAATAAAATCAGTATGGGCAGCAGGAAGGCGAGAAATTTTTTGAATACTGTTGCCTAACCCTACTCCAAAAAATCCCCCGTTTGCAAGTGCTTGTAAAGATTGAATAGATTGATATCCAATCCCCGAAGGATCTTGCCACGGATCCAAATATGCATGAATTCTATTTTTTCTATATGATACACTTGAAATTGCAGTAATAAGCACCGGCAACGTAAAAATAATAATACCACTTATATGTTTTATAGAAGCTCCTCCTATAAAAAATAATGCAAACATCATAATAATTATTGTAATACCGATCGAAAATCCGGATTGCATGAGGATAATAGAAAATATTAATGCCGCTAATAATAAGGGAGGAAGAAGACCTCTAATAAAATTGGAAATAGAATCTTGTTTTTTTACCAGTATATGCGCTAAATAAATCGTAAGAGAAAGTTTTGCCAGTTCCGATGGATTAAAAGTAAATATACGCAGATTAATCCATCTTCTTGCGGCACCGGCTTCCAAGCCTATTCCAGGTATAAATACCATCACTAGCATAACAAGGGAAATAGATATAAGAAATTTGGTAATAATTCGTGTAATTTTATAATCAATTTGTGCGGAAACCAACATACAGGAAACAGATATAATTGAAAAAATTAATTGTTTGACAAATAAAGTATGTGTCTGTAATCCCAAATTATATCCGCTAAACCGTGAAATACTAAAGTTAAATATTAATCCTATTCCGACAAAGACAAAATAAAGACACAAGATAATACGATCTACTTTTTGTAATGCCTCGGTATTAATTATTCTCATTGTAGACTAATTCATTAAATTGACGATAAAGCTGATCATAATTTTCTTTAGGGATATTGTTTTTTATGTCTGTAACGAATTTATTGGTAAAAAATGTCAATAATGTTTGGTTATTTAATAATTTTGCTGTTTTAGCTAAAAATACCAAAGCTTGTATTTGTTGGTTTAAATTTAATTGGGATATACGGTTGCGGCTTTCTTGTAAAATTTGTGTAAAGGATACAGGCTCAATCCAACCGTTTTGTGCAAGTTCAGCCATAATTTGAATATGCCAAAGAAAGTATTCCGGATCAGAGTTTTTCTTTGTCCATAGTTTGTACCATAGTTGATATAATGCATCTAATCTTACAGGGTCGCTTTGGAAATTTAATCGCTGTAATGAACTTTCAATATATTTTTTTACATTTTCAGTATTAATTTGATCTGCAGGTTCTTCAATGCATTTTTTCACTTGGTTTTCCATTGCATCGAATTTTTTCCCGCCGATAATATCAAAATTGTTTGCTATATGTATTAAGTATTGAGAATTTTTATACGGCATCGTTTTTGTTATATTGGTTTTCATGGATTTCCAATGCATCATTGCATTGGTCATTTGGTTAACTTGAACGTTGAAACTTTCTAAATATATAGAAGCCGAATCCGGATTTTTTAATGCTTGTTGAAGATATGTCCATAAAAGGACATTATATGTTGACCATGAATATTTGAAATTTTTAGTCACAGATTCCCATAATTCAATTGATTTGGTGCTATAATCTTCTGTAATAAATTCAAATTGATTTTGTGCTGTCAAATAAAAAATTCCCAAGTTGTGTAGAATAGAGGAAGAATCGTGTCCTATTTTTTCAGCTGTTTCAGCGTAATATAATATTTGTTTCCATTTATCTTGAATTTCTTGATTGATTTTTTCTTTATTTCTTTGGTTTTGTTCTCTTTTTTGAAGCAATTCTAAATATTTTATTTGATCCGAAAGCAAAGACAACTGCTCATACGCAAAACTCGTGACAATTTCTCTCGAAAGATAATCGTAATAAAATAAATTAGGAATCTTTTCCCATCTTCGGATAAAAAATTCTGTAGGATCTTTTTTGAAAGGCTTGGGATAGGATTGTACAAACTCTATATTATTCTTATTAATTTTGATTAAGTTGTCTTGAATTAATTGAGCAATCCAAGTTTTCCATTCTTGATCAAGAATGGGTCTTGCAAGTTTTTCGGAGATTAATTGTCTTACTTCTGAGATACTGCTTGATTCTGTTTTTTCCACGTAATCAACAATAGCAAAGCGGATATGCTGTACTTTATACATTTGACCATAATTCTTGTAGTAAAAATCTCCTAAATTTTGTGGATTTTTCAACTGCCATGTTAAGTATGTTGCCGGACGTCCTAAAGGATATGGAACTAAGTAAGGTGGAGCCGAGGATCTAATTTCTGTATAAAAAGGTTCTTGTCCTGTGAACAAACCTTTATTGACAATCAAACTCCGTTCTTCCATTGTATTGTATGATACATATCTTAAATCACCATAAATTCGTTTGAATATATTTCCTTTTTGGTCGTAAGGAAATAAATCTTGGCGTAATTTTTCTGCATATGTAAAGTATAGGGAAGAGAAAACTTGATTATCACCACCTTCTGTCATAAATATTGAATATTCTTCTGTCGATGCAAGAAGATTTTTTCCATAATCATGATTGAGCCAATTTTTACTATGGTCATTGTATTTGTAATTTGAAATCGCAGGTACGATCATTAGTACAATAATAAATATTGTTGCTCCAATAGTATAGAATTTATGTAAAGCAATATTTTTTGTCATGTTTCACCTTCAATTATTTGCTAATATAAATTTATTATAAACGAAAATAATAATTCTTGCAAAACATTGTAGTTTATGATAAAATTTATTAATTATACTGTTTGAATTTTTTTAATAAAATTTAATAATGGAGTTTTAAATATGTCTGATGTCCGACCGATTAAAACTATTATTCATAATTTAAATAATTTTACAGCTTCCTTGGCTGAAGGCATAAGAAGAAGTAGTGCAACTGGGATTGTTTTATGTACAGACACGGAGTCTAAAAAATCGCAGTATAATGATAGTATTGAATTTGATTTGCTTCCTCGTCATCGGGCGGAAATTTATAGTGATGTTGATTTTCTTATTATCGATCAAGAATCTGAAAAGACAGCAGAATTTTTAAAATCAATTGTTTCAGTTTTGTCTCCTGAAACATTGATTATTGATTTTTCTCTTATGAAAGGCGATTCTTATAATACAAATTCGAAATTATTAAAAAATTATTGTCATTATATCAGCAACTATGTTTTTTTGGATCACTATCCTGATGATTTGACGATAAGAGGGACGATCTTTAAAGGAAAAATTGTTGCTGTTGTTTCAAATGAAACGACAGAAGTATTAGTGAAAGCACAAGAATTTTGGAATTATTTTGGAGCTAAGATTGTTCCAACATCGGCTGATTTTTTTGATGAAATAGTTGCAGAAACAGATCAAACAATAAAATTAATGGCTGCTGTATATGCAAATATTTTATGTAGAGACAGTTGGTCTGATACGTTGTTCTTTGGATTTTATAATAGAAATTTAAGAGAATTTTTAAAATTGTCTCAAAACATTGATGATGTGTTTATTAAAAATGTATTTATTAATAAAGAGAATATTCGTAGAGTATTAAGTTTTATCCGAAGAGAATTAGACGCATTTGATTTATTTTTAAGTGATGATTATGATGTATTGGATCAGGAAAAGTGTTTGAAAAAATATATCGATGTTTCTAAGGATTTTCAAAAAAAATTATAATTAAACCTTTTTGCTTTGAAAGAACAGGCTACTGAGAGAGCGGTTTGAATAAATTCTTTCGATAACTTCCCCAAAAAGTTCTGCAGAACTGATAATATAAAGTTTATGACCAATAGTGTTTTTAATATTATCAGAAATATGTATCGTGTCTGTAATAATAATAGAATCCGCAAGACAGTCATGAAGTTTTTGAGGAGCATTTTTCGAAAATACACCATGTGTAGCCATAATATGAACACTGATAGCACCCAGTTTTTTTAGTCTGTCTGCAGCTTGGCATATGGTTCCGGCTGTGTCGATCATATCATCAAGTAAGATAGTATTTTTTCCTTTTACTTCTCCAATCAAATTTAAAATTTCTGCTTGATTTTTTTGCTCTCTGCGTTTATCGAAAACGGCAATACCAGCATTAAACAATTTTGCTAAATTATGAGCCCGTTCCAAACCTCCAACATCCGGAGAAACAACAATCCAATCAGAATCAACTTTTAACGTATTTTTTGAATAGTTGTAGAACAGAGGTGTAGCAAAAAGATGATCCACTGGAATATCAAAAAATCCCTGAATTTGAGCAGCATGAAGATCCATAGTAATAATACGAGTTATTCCTGCTTTTGTAAGCAAATTTGCAACAAGTTTTGCGGTAATGGGGACACGTGATTCTGCTTTTCGTTCTTGACGGGCATAACCGTAATAAGGAATTAAAGCAGTAATTTCATTAGCAGAAGCTCTTTTTAATGCATCAGTAATAACCAGCAATTCAAAAATATTTTTATATCCGGGATTAGATGTTGATTGAATAAGAAATACATCTTTTCCTCGTACATCATTTTCTATACGTACAAAAATTTCTTCATCAGCAAATTCTGTTATTAAACATTCTGTTAATTGTATTCCCATATAAGAAGCGATATTTTTGGCTAATTCAGTATTACTTCTGCCTGAAATAATTTTTAAGTCTTGATTTTTGAACATAGATTTCTTCCTAATAAAAATACAGCATCTAACAAAATAGATTAAACATTTATAAAAATACATTTATAAATGTTTAATCTATTTTGTTAGATAGATATAACTCTGGGGTGGATGGGATCGAACCACCGAATGTCGGTACCAAAAACCGATGCCTTACCACTTGGCTACACCCCAAAATTGTATGTTTGTAATAATTATATTAATAATCTTATCAAACCAAATATACTATTCAGCGTAATAAGCTTCTAATATAGCACTTTGAATTCTATCACGGAATTCGGAATTAATAGGATGTGCTACATCTTTCAACTCACCGCTACGTGTTTTTCTAGAAGGCATTGCAATAAATAGTCCTTCACGACCATCGATAATTTTAATATTATGAATTACAAAACTATCATCGAAAGTAACAGAAGCATATGCTTGCAGTTTATTAGCTTCACTTTCGACTTTTTTGATACGAATGTCTGTTATTTCCATTCTTAGCTCCTTTCACATCCTGTATAATTTAAAACTAAAACGATTAATCAAAATACCTCGTCCAAATAATTTCGGCTTTTGATCTGAATTTAGCATTTTCTAACTGATGTTTTGAATTAAATATTAGTACTAAACTTGACCCGCTTCCTGTCATAAATATAAGTTGAGGATTTAGGTTTTCGATAAGATATCTTTTGTAAAAAAAGATATCTCTATCTAAGTTTTGTAAATTACTATCAAAAATATTATAAGCTAAATTGTCTAATATGTCAAGACTTAAATCTATTTTTTTTCTTATTATTTTATCTAGTTGGGTGCTTTTCAATTCTTTAGTACCGTTACTTTTAATTAATGGTGAAATTGTTTGAAATGCTTTTTTAGTGTTTATATGTATTTTAGGATAAATGATTAATATTCCCATGTTTTTCAATTTGCTAGCCAAGGGGGTAATTTTTTCACCTTTACCTTCAACTAGTGCCGTTCCTCCATAAATAAAAAATGGGACGTCACTACCTGTTTCAAATGCTATATCTAATGTATCTTCTTTATTAATGTGATACCATTTGCTCAACCATTTTAATAATGCACCTGCATCACCGGAACCTCCTCCCAAGCCTGCACCTAAAGGTACATTTTTGTGGATAGAAATATTCCAGCAGTCTTTTATATGATATTTTTCTTTGAACAGTGTTAAGGCTTTGAATACGGTATTTTTCCTACTGTCTATTTCCGGGTTATTTTCAAATATGACGCTATCTTCTTTTGCCGGAGTAATTATCAAATTATCTCCCCAATTGATTTCCGTAAAAATACTTTTGATATAATGGTATCCGTCAATGGGATCTTTACCTGTAATATCTAAATAAAGATTTATTTTTGATGAAGATTGAAAATAATAGGAATCCTTATTCATTGTTGTTCCAATTCTTCTATTGTTGAATGCCGAGTGCATTTGCGTGCAAGATTTTGATTATGAGTTGAGAGAATCAATGTAGCAGAATGTGTTTGTGTTAAATCAAAAAGTATATTTTCTAATATTTCCGCATTTCCCCTATCCAAACTTCCTGTAGGTTCATCAGCAAATACAATCAATGGTTTGTTAACCAGTGCTCTGATAACAGCAACTCTTTGACATTCTCCACCTGACATTTCTTTTGGTTCGTGATTCATTCTGTCTTGGATTCCCAATCGTTCAAAAAGATATTTGGTTTGTTCTACGGCGTCTTCTGTCATTTTGTTATTGATTCTCAATGGAAGCAATGCATTTTCTAATGCATCCAAATCGTTTAATAAAAAATGGTGTTGGAATACAAAACCAAATTTTTCTGCTCTTAATAATGATAATTCATTTTCTGAAAGATTTTCTATTTTTGTGTTTTGAATGGTAATTTCACCTTGGTTTGGTTTGTCCAATCCCGAAAGAAGATACAGCAACGTTGTTTTTCCGCTTCCGCTTTCTCCCACAAGAGCAAATGATTCTCCTTGTGCAGCATCGAATGATAAATTTTCTAATACTTTTACTTTGAGATTACCTTGAGGATGGTGATATGATTTTGAGATATTGCGGGCAGAAATAATATTCATATATTGTTCCTTTGTGTTATTTATTATGCTTGTTTTCTTAGGATTTCAGCGGGTCTGTAATTTTTTGATATTCGAGCCGGGTATATTGCTGCGGTCAATGTACACAAAATAGCAAGACTGCATGAGAAAATAATATCCCAAGTGTTAATGAGGATTGGGAATTTGTTAAGATAATATACGGATTGATTTAAGAATGTAAATCGGTATTCCAATTCTTGCCCTATGAGTTTCATGGAATAAGTTAATAGGAAGTTAATAACTGTTTCAATCAAATTAATAATATTATTAAATTGAAGGCTTAAAATTATTCCTAATATGGCACCTATTAATGATGCAGATAATCCTAAATAAAGTCCGGTCAGCATGAAAGATTCGAAATTTTTACGTGGAGTCATTCCCAGAGCTTTTAATAATGCGGTTTCGTCTCTTTTGTTTTCTACTAAAGCTGTCATTACAGCCAAAATACCAAAAAACGCAACACAAAAAAATATAAAAAGTAAGACTCTAATGACTTGTTTTTCGTTTTGAAGTGCGAGGAGAGTATTAATATTGGATGCGATCCAAGTTGTGTATTTGAAAGGTGTTATTTGAGATATAGCTGAAAAATATTTTTCAGGATTTAAATAATCTTTAACACGGATTCCTATATAAGGTGCATAATTTTCGAAATCAAAAATCTCTGCAGCATCTGAAAAATCAAGAAAACCTAAGCTTGCATCAATAGCTGCATCCGATGCGGTAAAAATACCTGAAATTTTTAATCGATATGTGACAGATCCTAAGATATTATCATAAACCAAAATATCAATATGGTCACCGGGTAGAATACCTAAATTTTTGGCTAGCGCTTCTCCAATAACAATATTTCTAGAACTGCCGAAACTCCATGTTCCACTGACAAGACGGAATAATTTATTGAATACTGGGTCTGTAGTGACATAGGAAGGATATGATTTTAGGATTATTCCGGCAGTGTCGTCGTAATATTTGATTAGTGCTTCATTTTGACTGTAGGGATATACTTGAATGATTCCGGGAATGGAATTTAAATCTGTTAAGAGAGTTTCATAAGCGGGAATACCTTTACTTGGACCGAATATGGTAATATGCGAATCCTTTTCAGCTAAACGATCTAAGTAATTGCTATGTAGTCCGTTAGCAAGAGATAAAATTAACACGGATGCAGCTACTCCAACAGTAATTGATGCAAATGCCAATCCCGGCAGTAAGCTTGATCCAGGCATTCGAGAATAAGGAAAAATTCTTCGAAGTGCTAAATATGATGATACTGGTAAAATACGATATAATTTTTTTAATAATTTCATGGTTTATTATAAATTATCAATGTATTTTATTCAAATTTGTACAAAATAAAATTGATAATTTAGTTTGATGCTGTTTTATTTAACAGCAATTGCCGGTCTATTCCTCTGGAGTGTGCTGTATAAGAAAACCAAATAATTCATCAGGAGTAACGATATATAAGTTTGCAGCAGTATTTTCTTTTATTTTGTCAATTTTATCTTGTGTAAAATAATCACCATAATAAATACCAAAAAATAGGGTATAAGGTTCTATTCTATTGTCCGTATGTTTGCAGTTAGCTATAAATTCTTTAAACATATTGTATTGATTGAACTGGCTTCCGCCGGTTCCAAATATAAATTGTTGAAAAGCATAGCAGTTATGAGGTTTTTGATTGATCGATGATTCCCAAGTAAAGTGTATATTTTTCTTATTATCAGTAGGACCTCTTTTTTTGATTTCTCCCATTTGAACAAATTTTGTTGTATTTCGTGCAAGTAAGGCTACATTTTTTAGTTGGTGCAGAGAGGTATATAATAATTTATCATAAAATCCTTGTTTTTTAGGATCTTTAATAAAATGGCATCGAAACATTTCGTCTTCTATAATTTTTTGTTTTACGGTTTCAGAGGGATATCCGAATCTATCTGCCCAATTAGTTATTTTTTTTTGAAATTCAGGTGTATCGATTTCTTTAACAACTTGGTTAAAATTTTCTTTTATCTGCTTTTTTAATTCATCATTAAAATTAATTTTCATATTCTTATTCCTAATAATTTATTATCTTTTGTTCTAAATAAGAAATTACCCTAAACTCAAAATAATTTTTTTTGCATATGAAAAATTAAGTCTTCTTCTAAATTTTCCATCTTTTCTGATGCCTTTAAATGGGGTCAGAAAAATATCATGAGTTTGGATTCTAAATTTATTTAGTACGAAATTTAACTCTTCTATTTCAATTTTTATTTCTGTTTCGATTCTGCTGAAACTTCGTGAACTACATTTAATTTTCTTAGAGGGAATGGTTTTTCCTTCTATAAAATAAATACTGTTTGTAGTAGCATTATCGATAGCTTTTAATCCTAATATTCCTGTGGGTTTGTTAAAAGTAATATCAAAATCCCTTTTGGGTTCGGGAATAAATTTTTCCAATTCATGTAAAATTCCCAAATAAGTATCTTTTTCATAAATAAGTGTTTGTTCTGCCTTATCTTCAAACAGTGCTAAGCAGACAGGATGATATGTATCTGCAAAAATATCATCATAAGGAAGGCTGATATAACAAGTAAGCCTGTCTCGAAACAAATTAGAATGTAAAAATGATGCAGGAATAATTGCAGCAACATAAGGAACATTATCTAAGCATTTCAATAATGCGTATTTATACAAATCATCATATCTATTCTCTTCCAAAAAAGGAATACCTCTTCGCGATGCGGAATTTTTAGCTAAATATGGAGGGTTTGTGACAACAACTTGAAATTTCTTAGGAAATGATGCCAATGTATTTTTTTGGAGGACTTCTGACGTTTGCGGTACAATATCAAACGATTGAAAACTGTTGCATAAATTTAATTCTTTAAGCATATGGATTAAAGAATTTGCACCTGCAAACGGTTCCAATATTGTTTCGTTTGTTAGATTTGCTCTTGTAGCCCAATTGCGGAATTCTACATGTTCAAATATATTTTTTGTAGTAAAATACTGGCCCTTGGTTCTTTTTTCAGCGTAGTGCATTTGATACCTTAGTTTATTAATATATTAATTGATTTATCAATTAATATAAATATGTTATTTTATTATATAAAAATAATCCTAAAAATTCTATTTTTTTGTCATATTTTTACAAGCTTAAGCTTGAAGCACTTTATTAACAGCTTGTCCTAATAAATCATCGGTAGTTTGAATGACTTTTTGATTTGCCTCATAGAGACGCTGTACTTCTATCATTTTTACCATTTCGTTTACAGCTTGTACATTGGATTTTTCTAAAAATCCCTGAAGAACTTTAGGATTTGCAACAGGCTGTGCCTCTCCGGAGAATGATGTTTCTGCATATAGGTGATTGCCTTCTCTTGCAAGGTAGCGAGGGTGTTTGAAATTAACAATTTTTAATTTTCCTAATGATTGTTCTACATTCCAATCGTTGCTTGTTTTGGTTGTAAAATCGTCAAATTCTATTGCTCCATTGATAGTAATGTTTGCCTGCTGGTCAACCTTAAAATTATTTCGAGCAATACGAAGTCTGCCTTCTTCTCCTAAGAGGTAATTTCCTTTGCTGTCTACCACATAACCGTCTCCACTAATAGTAAAAGATCCGTTTCTGCTATATTTAATTCCGGCTGGGGTTTCCAGTGTAAAAAATCCTTCTCCTTCCAATGCAAAATCAAATTCCGAATCAGTCTGCATAAGACTTCCTTGGTCAAAGTTGATAAAAGATTCATTGTATTCTACGCCGGTTCCTATTTTTCCTGCAATAGGAGCTTTATCGTAGGAACCTAGAGGGAATTTGACTTGTCCTTCATCATTAATTCTACGAGCCAGCATTTCCGGAAAAGCTTTCATTACTGTTGTTTCACGTTTGTATCCGTCTGTGTTGATATTGGCGAGATTTTGGGAAATAGAGTTCATAGCTTCTTGAAGAACGTTCATGCCGCTTGCTCCGGTGTACAATCCTTTAACCATTTTCTCTCTCCTAACGTTAATTCTAAAAATAAAACTATTTATATTATATCGGAAAAAAAGGACTTTTGTATATATTTCACGAAAAAAATAATTTAATATTTTTTTTTATTTCCGAAAATGATTTCTAACATTATCTTTTTATATCATATTTCGGTAACGCTTGTCAATTGTTGATAGGTACTTTAATTTTTTTAAGAAGGTTTTAATGATTTGTAAATCTGTTAATGCATTTTTGATGCGGCTTAGTTATGAAAAATATGCTGCAATTAATACCGTATCCTCTTATAAGCATGATTTGGTAGAATTTGCAGAGTATTTGGGACGAGATATTGCAGATGCCGGAGAACAAGAAATACAAACTTATCTGCAATATATTTCCGAAGGCAATGGCAAACATCCTCTTTGTGCACGCAGTATTGCACGTAAAATTTCTGCATTCAGGACGTTTTTTGCTGATTTAATTCGTTTGGGTATGCGGAAGGATAATCCGATGAGTTCGATTTTTTCTCCAAAATTGCTTAAATCTATTCCTTCTGTTATTTCGGAAGAGCAACTGGAAGAGCTGTTTAATCAATTTGCAGTTCAAGAATTCGGTAATTTGGATGAACAATTTCGAAAAATGAGGGATTTGTTGATTTTTGAAATTTTATATTCCTGCGGGGTTAGGGTGTCAGAATTGTGCAATTTACAGGTAAATCATATTTTTTTGGAAGATGAATTTTTAGTTGTTCTGGGTAAAGGTGGAAAAGAACGTTTATTGCCTATCGGAAAGCGGTTAATAACATTGATTTCCGAATATTTAACGATACGCTGTCAATATCTTCAGACTAAAAGCAAAGATTGTGAATATCTGATTACTTCCAAATTTGGTAAAGCTGTTTCAAGGATGTTTGTATGGAAACTTCTACGTAAATATTCTGAAAATATTGATATTAATAATTTGTCCCCTCATAAACTGCGACATGCTTTTGCAACCCATATGCTTTGGAACGGAGCTGATTTGAGAGTGATTCAGGAATTGCTTGGGCATAGCGATATATCTACTACAGAAATTTACACACATCTTGATAAATCTCATTTAGAAACAGTATTGGAAAAATATCATCCTTTAGCTGAAAATAATATTAATAATGTTGTATAGGACGAGCTATTAAGGGATTTTTTTATATACAGCAGCGGACTGTGCAAAGATAGTACATACTTTTTTTCTTTTAAGTTTGTGGTCTGAAATCAGTTCGATCATATTTCCGTTATGTTGCATAATTTCTGTTAAATCAATAGTAATGTTTTCTTTGGAGTGATTGGCAAAAATAAAAATGGAATCTTCTCCTTGCAAATATCTTTCTAATCCCCAAGCTTGTTTTTCTTGTATACAAAATCGCGAATGTCCTTTTCTCAAAACCGGATACTGTTGCCGGAGTTTCAGCAGTTTTTTATAAAAGGTAAAAAGATCAGTATTGATTTTATTTTTACTCCAATACATTTGTCTTTGCAAACCGGTTGTTGATAAACCTGTTTCTTCACCAAACAAAATCTCCGGAATATTGCAACCCAGCATTTGAAAGATAATTCCCGGTAGTGCTGTATCAATGTTTTGTTCCGATAAGCTCCAAAAACATTGATTGTGATTGCTTAATGCGATAGGAATTGTTGTAGAATGATTGTTTAACTCATACATCATTTTTTGAAAAAGCCCTATACCCAAATCTATATGAGTATTTTGCAAAAATATATAATGCAGAAGTGCTGTAGTATTTTCTGCTATAGAATTATTTGATGATGCAATATGAGGAAATTTTTCATTGATAAAGGGACTTTCTTCTTTACTGCCTGTAATATGACTAATTGGAAAATCATCAAAATAGGACAAATGCTGGTCAAATTTTTGGGAAGAAGGGGTACTGGAAATATTATATATTGCTGTTATATCAGGATATGTAGTAGGAATAGTTTTTGTGATATTAATTTCAATAGGATGTACTTCCCATTCTTGATTTTTTAAGCCGCTTTCTCCAAAAAAATATCGTTGTCCGTCTTTTACCAGTTCAAAATAAAAAATAATATTATTATGTATCTGTTGGGTAGGAATATGAAATTCATAATAATTGTGGGATCCTTCGCAAAAAGAAAATATTCCCGGAATGGTATTTAAAGTCAGTAAACTTTGAATGTTAAGATTAATCTTATTCCATTGGTGTTTATATAATGCAATTTGGATAATAAGTTTATCTTCGAAGCGGAGAATTTTTGTGGGATCAAAAATAATCCCGTTATTATATTCTCCTACAATCAGTTCTGATAAACCTCCATGCGGAGATCGAAAAGGATCTGTAATAATTTCACCGTCAGCTTCCAATTGATATCGATAGATACCTGTAGGGAGATTAAGAACAGTATAAAAATATTTGTTATTTAATAATTCTAATTCTATAGTTTCTTCAAAGTCGGTCGATAATATTTTAACACAGTGTATTTTTTTTGTACAGGGTAATAACAATAGAAAAGGAAACAACATCTTACTGCTCTCCCAAAAACAAGTTTATCCCTTTTATTATACTGTAGATTATAAAAAAATGAAAGCAAAATATTGGGGTAGTTAAAAATATATTTTTAACTATTATACTTTCATAGATGTTAACAAAAATAAAATAAGATAAAATTTTGGAGGAATTCCATATGTCTCGGAAAATATATTTGGTAGGTATGATTTTAAGTCAATGTATAGTTGTTTCTGCTTATAGTCAGAATAATACTAAATCAACAAATTATTCTAAAATCATTAAAGTTGAGGTTCAAAAAAGTTCTGCTTCGTCAACAAATACAAATGCCGATTTTAGACAAGTTGGTTTTAATGTTGGAAAAGATGGAACGTATTATCCTATCTTCTCTCCTAACTTATCGCTTGGGTATATTTCAAGTCAAGGGAATCATGATCTGCAATTTGGTATCTTTTTGGATTTTAATATTGGTCGGTCAGTTTATTTTCATACCCAGCTTTTTACATGTTATACAACAAGTATTAACACAGGTATTCTTAATGCCGGTCTTTCTTTTGGTATGGGTTGGTACTTTATTAGACCTCCACAAAGTGGTGTAGGACTCAGTTTAGCTATGAATGGTGCTGTTGGAATTGGTTTTGTATCTCAAGGTATACAGGGATTATTAATACGTCCTTACGCTTCATTGAGTATTAAATATCATTTCAGCCGAAAAATGGCATTGAATGTACAGCCTTATTTTGGAGTTAATATTATGTCAGGTCAATTTTCTATTTTTAGTTTTATTGGTATTGGTCTTGCAATCTAATTTTGCTGTTATAAAAAATATACGATTAAAAAGAGCGGAAATTTTCCGCTCTTTTTTTTGTTGATATGTATTTATGATCATCGAATAGAATTATTATTCGTATCAACAAGTACAAAAAATTTGTACAGGATCATGATATATTATATAATAATATGATATTGAGAAGTATTTCAACAAGGATAGTGAAAAGTGAAAAAAATATTATTATTTACTATCGTGATAACTTTCGGCTCCTGTTCGAAGACTAATATGGGGATTTCTGGGTTTTCCAATAATGAAGAAATGTTTCTATCGTTAGTTGCCGGAAAAACGATTTATAGTCAACAATGTAAAGAACCGAATTTACCGTTCAAGAGAATAGGTGTTTTTTCTGATGATGGTCGGAAGTTGATTTGTGATGGTGGTATTACGGTGTATTTTAAATCATCTACTGGTTCAAATAGGGGATTATATGAAGATCCCGAGATTTTTATGAGGGTGGGGATATTATATGACGGTGAAAATTCAAAGCAGTATGATGATACGGATTTTTCTTATCCTCCGGAAGGGTATCCTTTACGCATAAAATAAGTTTCGAAAAAACTACACACTATATATAACAAACAAACTACCTCATTGAGGTAGTTTGTTATTAGTAAATTTTAAGAATTATCTTTTAAGGGAAACCGCTGACCCCAGCATATTATCACTGGTTTGTATGGCACGGGAGTTAAATTCGTAAGCTCTTTGAGCGACAATCATATCCACCATTTCTGTAATGGCAGAAACATTGGACATTTCTAAAAATCGTTGATTTAAGCTGCCGAATCCTTGGGAAGAAGGAATTCCTTCTACTGCGTTTCCGGAAGCAGGACTTTCTTTGACTAAATTTTCTCCGATATTAGTAAGACCGGCAGGGTTGATAAATCGATTGAGAGTTATCCGACCTATGTCTAGAGGTTCGTCATTACCGCCTACGCGTACAGTAAGTTCACCGGATGGTGAGACGGTAAAGGTTTCGATTTCGAAATTATCAGGAAGAGTAATATTTGGGAGTAGTTTATAACCTTGAGATGTCACGATTTCACGGTTTGAGTCGATTTTGAATGTTCCGTCTCTGGTATATGCTGTAGATCCGTCAGGCATTTGAACAGCAAAAAATCCTTCATCTTGAATAGCCACATCCAAAACATTACCGGTTTGCTGTAGACTTCCTTGGGTATAAAATTTTTGGGTCCCGGACACACTAACTCCTAAACCTGTTTGAATTCCCAAAGGGTACTGGGTGACTTCTGTAGCAGGTGTTCCTGCAAGACGTTGTGTTTGATAAAGCAAATCGTGGAATTCGGCACGAGTTCTTTTGAATCCGGTAGTATTTATATTCGCCAAGTTGTTTGAAATAGTATCGATGTGGAATTGTTCTCCCACCATGCCTGTAGCGGCAGTCCATAATGAACGCATCATAATATTATTCCTTTTCAAAAGTAGAGTATTGTTTTTATTTCTATAAAAAATAAATAATACATCTAAATAATTTTCGGTATTTTAAAATAAATCTTGATGATTATTTTCAAATCTAACACCAAGTCTTTGAAATTTTTTTTTATCTGTGTTAAAATAGATGTATTCTAAAAAAGTGGGGATCCGGTGAATTTTAAGAGTTCTTCTAAATCTTTAAAATATTTTGTCAAAATTTTTGAAACACGTATGCCCAATAAATTAAAAATTGTTGCTGAACTTCGGTTAATGTGGAAAGATATTGTTGGAGCAACACTTGCTTCTCGAAGCTGTGTAGACAGATGTGAGTTTGTTTCTTATAAAGACGAATCAGGCAATCCTACAGGTGCGTATTATCGAAGGTTGATTATTTTGGCAGATGAAACAGCAAAGATTGCACTAACAGATTATTCGGACAAATACCTCGAAAAAATACCGAAAAAATATCAAATTCATTCTCTTCGAATACAGCAGGCGACATATCAAAAATTGAAAATTTGGGAACACAGCCCCAAAAAAGAACTTCCAAAGAATAACATATCAGATAGCGAAAAACATCAAATTGATCAAAAAGTTGATAAAGTATTATCAGGATCAGACTTGAAAAAAACTCTGCAGGAGTTTTTGTATTTGTGCAGGGGATGCCGAAATCAAAAAGATAGCTAACATGTTGGAGACGGAAAATGTTGGAAAATTATATTGACAAATTAAAAATTTCTTTAAGTAAATATATTGATCAACAAGACGGTGGCTGTGTTGCAGTTGCGGTATCAGGCGGTGCGGATTCTATATTTTTGATACATGTTGCCGCTCAGCTTTCAAAAGATATCATTGCTGTTCATATCAATCATCAAACAAGAGAAGCCTGTAGTAATGAAGCGATTTTTGTTCAAAAACTATGCAAAGAATTGGGAGTTTCTTGTGAAGTGTTAACGGCTGAAGGATTGCTTTTGGATATGTCCAATTTTGAAGAGGAAGCACGGTCAGCTCGGTACCGGCTGTTTCAAGAAGCTGCTTCTAAGCATCATATCCGTGTTATAATGACGGCACATCACCAAGATGATATGATTGAAAATGCATTTATTAAACTGTGCAGAGGTTCAAATCGCTTGTTTATTCCTGAAATTCGCTCAGTAGATTTTGGTTCCGAGCTTAAAATTGTCCGTCCTATGCTTGGGATTTCAAAAGCTGAAATTATGGATTATATCACTAATAATAATATTTCATATATTTCCGATCAATCCAATTTAGATTCCAAATATCTGCGGAATTTTTTTCGTATAGAAATTCTGCCGAAACTAAAGGAAAAAATTTCTTCTCTAAATACCAAAATTGCAAGTGCTGTATTCAATAGCAGTCAAGAAGAAGAGTTTTTGCGTGAGCTTGCAGATAGTGCTGTGGAAAGAATATTTGAAAAAAATGTTTGTGCAGTGGATGATTTTTTACAAGAGCACCGTGTCATTCAGCAAAGGGTGCTTCAAAATAAAATACGCCGGTATTTTAATAAAGTTTTGCATAATAAGCATATTGCTGAAATTCTTAAATCAATTTCAGACTCGGAATCTAATAGTGTTTTGTACAAAGATACTTCTTCTGATTGCAGAATTGTAAAAGAAAACGGATTGATTGTTTTTATCAATCAAAATGTAAAAATAAATCTTGAAAAAATTAACATAATCATGGATAATAAATTAAATAATAATTTGGAATTATGGAATGTTTCTGAAGAGTGTGGATTGGGGCTGTCGTATGAAAATTCAGATGATCTGTATACACGTGCTTTTCATCCTGAAGACAATATTAGATGGGGCAATGGTCATAAATTAATATTATCTTATTTGGAAGATAAGAAAATATCAAAACTTCTCTATCCTTTTGTAAGAGTGATTGTAAAAAATCAAATTATTATCGGTATTTTAGTTGGTGAGTTGGTGTATATCAGTCAAGAGCATCGTGTGTCATCAAAAATTTCCGGTGGTTTAATGTTCCAAAACAAACAACGTATTAAAGAATATTATTGGAATTATGTATCGGAATAAGATAATTGAATAAAAATAAAGAATTTAGTGTTATAGGATTTGAAAATATGGATAAACTTAAGGTTCTGTTTTCTCAAGAACAAATCATGCATCGTATAGAAGAAATTGCAGAAGATATTAACAAATATATTGGTAATGATGAGGTTGTTGTTATTGCTAATTTAAAAGGAGCAATAATTTTTTATGCGGATCTGCTCAGAAAGTTGTCAAGTACAAAAATACGAATGGATTTCATAGAAACTCAAAGTTATATCGATAATAAAAGTTCTGGTAGAGTTAAGATAACAAGAGATTTATCTGAAAATATTGAAGGCAAGAAAATTGTTATTATTGAAGATATTTTGGATACAGGGTTAACGTTTGAGCATATTTTGAATCACATTAAATATTTTCATCAGCCGAGTGATATTAAAATTTGTGTTCTTCTTAACAAGACAGCAAATAGGCAGGCTGATCTTACTGCTGATTGGGTGGGCTTTGATATTCCGGATCATTATGTGGTTGGTTATGGATTGGATGACAATCAATATCTTAGAAATCTTCCTTATATTGGATATTTTAATTGATACAGTAATAAGTACTTGTTTTTTTTATAATAAATGAATAATATTATTTATAATGAATAAATTTAAATAAAAGTTTTATATATGATTATGATCTTAAGTTAGATTGAAGGAGAAAATATGTCTCGTAAAAAAAAGGATACTCCTAATGGAAGCGACCAAGGGTTGTATTTTGGGTTGTTTTTGTTGATTTCATTAGGGATTTTTGTGATTTGGTCTAAATTTGATACGTCGCAAACCATAATAGATTATTCTCAGTTTTTTACCAAGCTTAGTGAAGGAAAAATACAATCTGTCAGTATACAAGGACAAAAAATCGAAGGTTATATGGCCGGTATTACCGGTACACAAAAATCGGAAAGCTTTTTAACAATAATTCCATTGAATGATCCTGATCTTCTTCCAATGCTTCGTGAACATAAAGTAAGTACAACAGGAAAATTGATTCAATCGGGAAGTGGAACAAGTTCGATTTGGTGGATTGTGATGATTTCAGTGGGACTGTTGTTAATGTGGTCGATGTTTTCAAGAGGTGGTGGAAGCAACGGACCCGGACAGGCAATGAATTTTGGCAAAACAAGAGCACGTCTTCATAAAGATGCTGTAGATAAAAAAACATTTAAAGATGTTGCCGGTGCTAATGAAGCAAAAGAAGATCTACAGGAAGTTGTCGAATTTTTGAAACATCCGAAAAAATTTGTTGAAATAGGTGCCAAAATTCCTAAAGGAGTTCTTTTGGTGGGGCCTCCCGGAACAGGAAAAACTCTCCTTGCTAAAGCTGTGGCCGGAGAAGCAAATGTACCATTCTTTAGTGTTTCGGGATCTGAGTTTGTTGAAATGTTTGTCGGGGTTGGTGCTTCGAGAGTAAGAGATTTGTTTGCAAACGGACGTAAAAAAGCTCCTGCAATTATATTTATTGATGAATTGGATGCGGTAGGTCGTGCACGTGGCGCTGGATGGGGTGGTTCGCATGATGAACGCGAGCAGACCTTGAATCAAATTTTAGTTGAAATGGATGGGTTTGATTCTTCTGAAGGATTGATTATTATTGCTGCAACAAACAGACCTGATATTTTAGATCCGGCCTTAAAAAGACCCGGTCGTTTTGACCGTCAGGTAGTCGTAGACAGACCTGATGTAAAAGCAAGAGAAGCGATCTTGCATGTACACACTAAAAAAATGAAATTAGCTGAAAATGTTAATTTGGATGTTATTGCGAAAGGAACCCCTGGATTTACTGGTGCAGATTTGGCTAATTTAGCTAATGAAGCTGCGCTAAAAGCAGGTCGTGAAAATAGAAAAGAAATTCTTGGATCAGATTTTGAATTTGCTAAAGATAAAGTAATGATGGGTCCGGAACGCCGTTCTATGGTGATGACAGACGAAGATAAATTAACTACAGCTTATCACGAAGCAGGTCATGCTGTATCCGGACATTATCTTACTTTAGTTGATCCAGTTCATAAAGTCACCATTATTCCACGTGGTCAAGCATTAGGGATTACATACTTTTTACCGCAAAGTGATAAGTATTCTTATATTAAGAAAAAAGTTGAAGAAAATCTTATTATGGCATTAAGTGGAAGAGCTGCTGAAGAATTGATGTTTGGTACGGAGTATATTTCTGCAGGTGCAAGAGGTGATATTGAGCATGTGACCAAATATGCTCGTTCAATGGTATGTGAGTGGGGGATGAGTGACCTCTTAGGACCTATTCAGTATGGTGAAAGTGACGGTCCGGTGTTTCTTGCGAAAGATATTTCCACTAGAAAAACTTATTCTGAAATCACTCATGAACAGATCGATTCCGAGATCAAAAGAATTGTTACCGATGCATATAAAAAAGCAGTATCTTTATTGGAATCTAAAAAAGATAAGCTAATAGAACTTGCTGAAATTCTTTTAGAACAAGAAACCTTGTCTTCTGATCAAGTCACTGAAATTTTGGGTCATGTAGAGCATGTTAAAAATCCAGTACTTGATGAATTCCGAAAACGTTTTCCGGCACGTGTTTTTGCAGCTTCTGACAGCAGTGAGTCCAAAGAAGAAAAAATTTCTGAAGAAGATCACTCAACGTCTGCCGAGTAAAATAATATTATTAAAAGATATTAACCTTTCTTTTCTACCAATTAAGAAAAGAAAGGTTTTTTGTCAAAAAAATTGTTGAATTATCAATGTATAGTGTGTTATAATAAAAATTATGAAGTATAATCTGTTAAATATCATTCAGACACCTCAAGATGTAAAAGCAATGTCTTTAGAACAGTTGCTTGAGTTGTCAAAAGAAATACGGCATTTTTTGATCGAAAATGTCACAAAAACGGGCGGACACTTAGCTCCAAATTTGGGAGTAGTAGAACTAACAATAGCTTTGCATTATGTGTTTGATTCTCCTAAAGATTCGTTTATTTGGGATGTAGGCCATCAAGCTTATGTACACAAATTATTAACCGGACGTATGGATTTATTTCCTTCATTGAGAAAGAAAAACGGACTTTCTGGTTATCCTTGTCCTTATGAAAGCAGTCATGATATTGTCCATGCTGGTCATAGTTCTACATCTGTTTCTATAGGAACAGGTATTGCTACAGCAAAAAAAGCAGTTCAGGATGATTCTGCAACGGTAGCGGTAATTGGTGATGGTGCTTTCACAAGTGGAATGGTTTATGAAGCATTGAATGATATTGCTTGGAGAAATGTTCCTTTGGTGATTGTCTTGAATGATAATAAGATGTCTATTTCCGAAAATGTCGGAGGAATATCCAAGCATTTGAATACTCTTCGTTCTCATCAAACTTATCTTACGGCAAAAAAAGAAATACATTTGTTATTATCAAAAAGTTCTATTGGGAAATTCTTTTCGAAATTTCTTGTATCTTCCAAATCCTATATAAAAAAAATGTTCTTTCCTCACTATTATCAATATCAAAATATCTTTGAAAATTTGGGTATTCCGTATATTGGTCCTTTTGAAGGACATGATCTTAAGCAGTTAATCACTCTTTTTACCCAAATTAAAAAGCAATCTCATCCTGTTATTATTCACATTATGACAGAAAAAGGATATGGGCATCCTGCGTCTCAAGACAATCCTGTTAATTTTCATGGTATTTCAGGAACGGATGATAGTATTCCTCTAGTAAAAACAAACGGTAAATCGTGGTCAAAGGCTTTTGGTAATGCGGTTTGCAGATTAGCTCAAGATAATCAGGATGTATTTGTTCTGACTGCTGCGATGCGTGAAGGAACAGGGCTAGCTCAATTTGCTGAAAAATTTCCCCAGCGTTTTATTGATGTGGGAATAGCTGAACAGCATGCTGTATCTTGTGCAGTTGGTCTTGCCATTCAAGGGAAGAAGCCTATTGTTGCTATTTATTCTACATTTCTCCAACGAGCTTATGATCAGATTCTTCATGATGCTGCAATAGGTAGTTATTCTATTATCTTCTGTTTGGATAGGTCAGGATTTGTTCCTAATGACGGCAAAACTCATCAAGGTGTTTTTGATATCTCGTATCTTCGTAGTATTCCTGGATTGGTGTTGATGAGTCCTATAAATGAAAAAGAATTAAATTTAATGCTGGATTTTTGTTTAACACTTTCTGTTCCTACAGCGATCCGCTATCCAAAGGATTTTTGTCCGGATTTGGATCTTCCCATAAGCCCTATTGTCATAGGAGAAGGGGTGGAACTTTGTTCGGGAACAGATGGTGTGATTGTTATTATTGGATCTCTTGTTGAATATGCATTTTCTGCGGTTGAATTATTGGCACAGCATGGACGCTCGTATGGGGTTTATCATCTTCGTTTTTGCAAGCCTATTGCTGATTCGGTGTTGGAATATCTTCAAGGCAAAAAACAAATTATTATTCTTGAAGAAGGAATTCAAAATGGTGGTATCGGGCAATTTTTAAGATCAACACTTCTAGAACGAAATTCTGATCTTGATATTATACTCAAAAATTGTGGAGATCAATTTCCGGATTTGGATTCTCGAAACGGTTTGTTGGAAGAGTTTGGCTTTGATCCGGAAAGTATTGTAAAAACTATAATAGAAAGGAAAATTCCGAATGAATAATATTCAAAATGCAAACTCTCAAAAAATCCATATTATTAATCTTGGTTGTAAATTAAATGCTTTTGAAGGTGAAGCTGTTGCTCAAAAATTAAAAGAAGCCGGTCATCAAATTTGTGCAGATCAGGAAGATGCTGATATTGTTGTCGTGAATACATGTACTGTGACGTCAAAAGCTGATGAGAAAGGCAGAAAGTATATGAAACGTGCAAAAAATCAAGGTAAAAAAGTGATTGCAACAGGTTGTTATGCCACAACAGACGGCTTAGAGCTAGCAGAAGAAAATTATATTGATTTGATTTTACGAAATGAGCAAAAATTTAATATAGTGGAATATCTTTCGTTATTAGAGTTGGATCAGAAGTTAGTAGAAGGTGTTCAAGATACTGAATTTCCTGAAGTTTCTGGATTCGAAAGAACAAGAGCATTTCTTAAAGTTCAAGACGGTTGTGATAAATTTTGTTCATTTTGTAAGATTCCATTTGCACGGGGAAGAAGCCGGAGTAAATCTCCTCAAAAAATACAAGAAGTGTTCCAAAAATTACTCCAAGCCGGATATAAAGAAATTGTACTTACAGGGATTAATCTAAGCGATTATCAGTCTACAGAAGGGTATTTGGGATCTTTAGTCCGAAGATTATTACAAACAGAAGGTGATTTTCGAATAAGATTATCATCTTTGCAGCCGGATGAATTGGATCCTGTACTGCTGGAAAGCCTTACTCATCCAAAAATGTGTCCTCATTTCCATTTGTCTGTTCAATCAGGATCAGACAGTGTTCTTCAAAGAATGCATCGTCGTTATACGGTTCACGAATTTTTAAGTTTGATTAAGCGGATAAGGGATATTCGTCCTGATACTTCAATAACAACAGATATTATAGTGGGATTTCCTGAAGAAACAGAGTTAGAATTTCAAGATACCTTAGACTTAGTTCGAAATGCTGAATTTTCCAGAGTACATATTTTTCCTTATTCTAGAAGAGAAGGGACAACAGCAGCTCGGTTTAATGATATATCTGCACAGATAAAAAAAGAAAGAGAAAAACGATTGTTTGAACAGTGTTCTGAAACGGCATTATCTTTTGCAAAAAAATATTGTTTGAATAATTCTTACTTGGCATTGACAGAATCTGCTAAGAATAATATTAGGGAAGCTTATACGGAAAATTATATTCGTGTAAGGTTTCCTGCAGAAAACTGGGAATCAAATGAATTTGTATCTGTTGTACCTAGTAATGCGGTGATTGATCAAGATGGCCATTTGGTTTTTCTCTTATCATAGAGGTAGTAAAATTACGTTGTATTTCAAGATAAAAGATTGAATTTTATGTTAACTTATTTTATAATATCGTTATGGGCTTGTGGCGCAGCTGGTAGCGCACTTGAATGGCATTCAAGGGGTCACGGGTTCGACCCCCGTCAAGTCCAATTAAAAGCCTCAAAGTTTATAGTTTTTCTATAACTTTGAGGCTTTTTAGTATGATAATCATATACTATTAGCTGTTATACCTACGAAAGTAATTTAACAAATTTTCATGATGTATTGGTTTGGAGGATATCAAAGCAAAAAATTTGATTCTTAAATATTTTAAGATATGCTGATAGTTCAAAAACGTAAGAATATATTAATTTGAAAGATTTATTAATTGGTATTAAGGTTGCTGACCATTTGAATTTCAAATTTTCTTTGTAATGAATTTGGAATTGAATACCGGTAAAAAATGAATAATTATTTTATAAATCTTCGTTGAATAAACTGTCCGGTATAGCCGGCGGAGCAATTGATAAATGTTTATAAGCTTTGAGGGAAGCTGTTCTTCCTCTGGGGGTACGTTGAATGAATCCTTGTTGAATGAGGTATGGTTCGATTACATCTTCTAATGTTTCGATTTCTTCATTTAAGGTTGCAGCTAATGCAGAGATTCCTACAGGGCCTCCATTATAAAACATAATAATAATTTCTAATAATTTACGATCGACATTATCCAAACCTTCTTGATCAATTTCTAACTTTTTTAGAGTTGAATTGATAAAATCTTCGTGAACCATGTTTGTGTTAAGAACCAAAGCGAAATCTGAAATTCGTCTTAGTAATCTGTTTGCAATACGAGGGGTGCCTCGGGATCTTTTAGCCAGTTCGCCGGAACCTGAATCATCAATAGGGGTATTAAGTATTTTTGCTGAGCGGGAAATAACTTGTGCCAATTCTTGATCCGAATAAAATTCCATACGCTCGATAATACCAAATCGCGAACGTAACGGAGCTGATAACGAACCGGCTCTAGTAGTTGCTCCGATAAGAGTAAATTGAGGAATAGCAAAAGAAAGAGTTTTAGCTCCAGTACCTTCACCAATAATGATATCAACTTTGAAATCTTCCATTGCAGAATATAAAATTTCTTCCAGAGTCTTTTTCAATCGATGGATTTCATCAATGAAAAGCACTTCACCTTCTTTCAAGCCGGTCAGAACAGCCATTAAGTCTCCTTGTTTTTCCAAAGCAGGAGCAGAGGTGATTTTGATTGGAGCATCCAATTCTGTCGCAATAATGTGGCTAAGAGTGGTTTTGCCAAGTCCGGGAGGACCATAAAGTAGCACATGATCCATCGCTCGGTTTCGTTTTTTTGCAGCTTTAATATACACATATAAATTTTCTTTGATTTTGCTTTGTCCGATAAATTCGTTTAAACGTTGAGGGCGTAGAGTTTCATCGTTATCCTCGTTTTGGGGATTAGGATTGATGATGTTTTCTTCGATCATATAAAATCCTGTTTTGCATAAATTTGAATAGTAATTATTAATATCGTATCTGACATTGTTTTTTTTGTCAATTAATTCATATTATTTACGTAGCTCAGAATTGATATTTTATACGAAAAATTTTATAATAATTATTATTCTTGAGGATGTATTCGGATGAAAAAAATGCTGAAAGAACTTTTCCCAACCGTTTCGGTTGTCAGTAATATTCAAATTTCTTCTATTACTAATGATTCTCGTAATGCGGATAAAGAAAGTTTATTTATTGCCTATTCGGGATTTCAATCAAATCCTCATGATTATATTGCTGATGCGTATCACAACGAATGTCGCTGTTTTTTAATAGCTAATGATAGAATTACTGAGTTTAAACAGCGTTTTTCTGATGCGGAATTTATTGGTTCGGATGATTTACAACATGATAGGTCTGAAGTGGCGTTGAAATTTTATGACTATCCGGACAGAAAACTTACCATGATAGGTATTACCGGTACTAACGGCAAAACAACAACCGCAATGTTAATATGTCAAGCTTTAAAAAAATTAGGCTTTACTATTGCATTTTTTGGTACGGTGCATTGGGAAGTTGCAGGTCAAATATATCCTGCAGCCAATACAACACCGGATCTATTGGATTTATTGAATTTTCTTTCTTCAGCTGTTGATCAAGGAGTCACTCATGTTGTGATGGAAGTATCATCACATGCGTTAAATTTGGGACGTTTGGAGGGGATATCGTTTGATGTAGCTGGGTTTACTAATTTGACTCAGGATCATTTGGATTTTCATCAAGATATGGAGGATTATTTTGGAGCAAAATGTTGTTTGTTCACAGATCTGCTGAAAAATTCTCCAAAACAAAAAAAACAAGCATTTATTAATATTGACGATGAATTTGGAAAGAGGCTTCTGTCGATTTTGAAGGAAGAGTATATGCCATGTGTTTCGTTATCTATAGAAGGTACTGGTGATTACAATGCTCAAAATATTTCTTTATCAGCTCAGGGTTTGAAATTTGCTCTTTCCTGCAGAGGGGGAGTGATTTCTATGGATAGTGCTCTTGTTGGCCGGGTGAATATTTATAATCTTTCTATGGCTGCCGCTGTTCTTGAATTTCTAGAAATTTCTCTTGAAAAAATTGCTGAAGCATTGTCAGATATTGTTGTACTGGGACGTATGCAAAGGGTTTCTGCAAAAAATAATATTACATTTTTTATTGATTATGCTCATACACCTGATGCATTGGAAAAAGCTTTGGTGTTGATAAATCAATTAATCGGATCAGAAAATAAATCTATTGTTATTTTTGGAGCCGGTGGAGATAGAGATGCATCCAAGAGGCCTTTAATGGCTCAAGCTGCGGAGAGTGCTGATATTATTATTATCACTTCCGATAATCCCAGAACCGAATCTCCTCAGGATATTATTGATCAAATAGTACAGGGTATACCTGCCGGTAAAGAATATTATTGTGAAATTGACCGTGCGAAGGCTATTCAGTTGGCTTATCGTATGTCACTTCCTGGAGATATTATTCTTATTGCGGGGAAGGGTCATGAGGAATATCAAATTATCGGTAAAGAGAAAATTTATTTTTCAGATGTTGAGCAAGTACAACAATTTTGCGGATAATACTTCAGTCTTTAAAGGACTAGGGTATTAAAACAAATATATAAATTAATTTATTATGGGTATTCTATTCATTCACGCTGTGGATATCATGTAATAAGTTTAAGGAGAATAAGTGAGGACGGTTTTGTTTTCGCCTCCATATATAACAGATCAAGATATTGATGCTGTTGCACAAGTATTAAGATCAGGATGGATTACATCAGGAGAAGTAGGTAGGGAATTTGCAAATATGCTTGCGTCGTATACGCGGGCAAATCATGTGTGTTTAATGAATTCAGCAACAGCGGCTTTATTTTCGGCTTTAAAATTAATGGGTATTGGTCCCGGAGATGAAGTTATTACAACACCTTATACGTTTGCTGCAACGGCAAATGTTGTGTTTCATACAGGTGCGGATATTGTGTTTGCAGATACCGCACCCGGATCTTTTTATATTGATCCTGAAGAAATTTATAAAAAAATTACTCCTAAAACCAAAGCTGTTATTCCTGTTGATTTTTCTACAGCTTCCGGAATAATACTTGATTATGACGTTCTTGCTCGGAAGTTTGTTTCTGATAATAAATTCCAAGAAGCCTTGGGGAGACCACTTGTTCTTGTCGATGCTGCTCATGCTCTTGGTTCCCGATTTATTGATGAATCCGTCGATATGGCTGCATATTCTTTTCATGCAGTAAAAAATCTCACTTCGTCTGAAGGTGGTGTATTGGCACTTCGTTCTTTTGGAGATGAAGAGTTGGATCGGGAATTTATACGAAATTTGTCTGTTTTTATTCTTCATGGACAGGATAAAAGTGCACGAGATAAGTTTGCTTCAGGATCTTGGGAATATGATATTGTAATGCCCGGGTATAAGTTAAATATGCCGGATACTCTTGCTGCACTAGGTTTGTCTCAATTAAAACGTTATGAATCCGAAAGTCTTCCTCATCGTAGAAAACTTGTTTCTCATTATATTGATATTTTACGCTCTAATGATAATATTATTATGGAAGAACCTACGGTATTTTCTCATGTGGAACAATCTTCCTGCCACTTAATGCCGGTGAGAATTAATGGTTTTGATGAAATCCGTCGTAATCAATTAATTCAATATTGTTTTGAACATAATGTGTCTGCTAATGTGCATTACAAACCTCTTAATTTGATGAGTGTTTCATCTTATTATAATAATATCAAAGAAATGCCTTGCAGTTTTGCACAGTATGTTAATCAAATATCTCTTCCTCTTCATATGCAAATGAATAAAGAAGATGTTGAATATGTATGTGAAATTTTACTTAAAGGGACGAACGTATGAAACTTTCCCTCGCGATAAATAGTCGTTTTTTAACACAGCATCTGACAGGAGTTCAGAGAGTAGCATTAAATTTTACCAAAGAATTAAAAAAATATTGTATACAAAATAGTATATCATGTAGTATATATTCTTCGGAACCTATACTACAAAAAGAATCCGCTCAGGAACTGAATCCTATAATCCTACCGTCTTGCGGGTCTAATATTTTTTGGGAACAATTATCGCTTCCGTGGGCTGTTAAGAAACATAAACAATTTTTATTGAATTTTGCTAATACAGCACCTTTACTTACAGGGAAAAATCAAGCGTTAATGATTCATGATACAGCGTTTTTTGTTCATCCGGAATGGTTTTCAAAATTATTTGCCGCTTATTACCGATTCCTAATTCCCAAATTAGCAAAAAAATCAGCGTTTGTTATGACTGTCAGTCAATTTTCCAAATCTGAAATTATAAAATATATGGGAATTTCTCCGGATAATATTTTGGTACTGCCGTTATGGCTTGATGATTTGTTTGGTAAAGAAATCCCAAATCTTATAGACCGTAGTAAAGAATCTTACATATTATCTGTAGCTAGTATTGAACCACGTAAAAATTATACAGGATTAATAAAGGCATTTGAACAAGTTGATAATGAAACGTTAAGATTATGTTTCGCCGGTGGTCGGGCGAATATTTTTGCTCAACATTCTTCCGAAGATGTATTGGATTCGCGGATTTCGTTTTTAGGAAGAATGAATGATGTTGAGTTAGTTCACTTATACAGCAAAGCATTATTTTTTAGCAGTATGTCCTTTTATGAAGGATTTGGACTTCCGACTCTTGAAGCAATGGCCTGTGGATGTCCTCTTTTGTTGTCTGATATTCCAGCCCATAGAGAAGTTTGTGGTGAAGCCGCTCTCTATGCTGATCCTTATAACATTAATGATATAAAAGACAAAATACAAACTCTTACCTGTGATGCTTCATTGAGAAATCGTTTGGCCGATTTGGGTAAAGAACGTGTCAAATTGTTTAATAAACAAGAATCACTTCATTGGTTACTTAATAAGCTTAATTCATTAGTATAGAAAGGGAGAAATCGTTATGAGCAATGTATTTATCAAAAAATATCCGGCAGAAGCTATGGGGATTTTTTTTACGTTAGTTTTTGCAATGTTAATACTGGCTGCGATATTAATTAAACCTCAAGCAGGTGTTATATCTATTCCCTTATATATAGCAATTATTGTGTTTTTGGCATTGCTGATTGGATTGGTATCAATATATCTTTATGCCAATAACAATCAAGTCCATGGTTGGAGATTAACAGCAGAGTTATTTATTATGATGGCGGCTATTTGTGCGTCATTATCAGATTTATTTTGGATTTTTCTTGCCGTAGCGTCAATTGTTATTATTACAGGTAGATTGAAAGAAAAAACTCTTCGACTAAATAATATTATTTTATACTTATGGGGTATACTGATTGTTGTTGGGATTGTCTCTTCTTGGTTTGCATTGGAATCCCGTGCACTGTCTTTTGGTGCATTATTTGGAATTATTTTATACAGTTTATATTTTACGGCTGTTTTTAATCAAGATTTTTATCATGAACGTGGAAGTGATTTTGTTCAACGAATTGTAGTACTACTTTCTTTTTCGGTAGTGGTGACAGTGTTGTTTTCTTTGTGGCATTTTTATTTTGTTTCTGATATTATAGAATTACTAATATTTAGGTTTCAACCCTCAACTGGATATGTGGATTCTTTTGGTATGGCCTCCTTGTATGGTCATTGGCCTACACATTCAAGTGCCTTTTTAGGGTTAGTATTTTGGGTATTGGTTGCTGTGCGTATAGAAGTAAAAGATTTGTCTCGTATACGAAAATATATTGTTGATATAGGAATGCTGTTTTCTTTAATAGGCGTATTCGCAACATTATCTCGTAATGCATTTTTATTTTTGGCAGTATCTTTTGTATTGGCTTTTATTATCTTGGGTATTGTTTCAAAAAATAAGAAAAGTATGATGATTTTCTCATCTTTTTTGGTATTAATGTCCGGAATATTGATGTTTTTTATTAATCGCTTTCCTAAGTGGGCTCTTTTATTAACAGAACCTTTAAAACAAAGAACAATACTTGATCGTATTCAGCAGTATCAATTTGGTATTGATCAATTTGCTCAATTAGACAATAAATGGACAGGTATAGGATTAATGAATTTCGGACCTTTTTATAGAAGAATTCAAAACAATCCTTCATTAACGGATTATCTTCACCAATTATTTTTATCGTTGTTACTGGAAATCGGAATAGTAGGGTTATTTGTTTTTGGAGCATTACTGGGTGTTATTACTGTTACTATTGCTAAAAATGTTATCAGAGGGAAGAAATCACCGATATTTCTTATTGTGTTGTTATCGTGGCTGATTACCGGATGTTTTGATAATTGGTTGTATTTTGTTTGGTCGTCTTCTTTGTTTATGGTTTTTATAGCGTTAGGAGCTGCACCTCAATCTTATGTTGATGGAGATTGTAATGAATAAAAATATTATTTGTGTTATTGCAAACGGATTTGCTGAAGAAATAATTGCTTCCCATTTAATGTCTGAAATGAGAAACAGTTTAAGAGAACTCAAAAAAGAACATATGTATCAATTTGTTGGTGGATCATTGGTTAGTTCGGGTAAATGGTATCAAGAAGAAAAGTTTCCGGTATTTTTTGCTGGAGGGGTGACTCCTTCGGGAGGATTTCCAACAAAATCTCTAAAAGGATTTTTATTGGATGCGGAGTCTGGAGCATTTGCGAAACCTTTTTGTTTGTCAAAAAAAGTTAAGGAATGGGCTAAGTATAGTTTGTGTTTGACTATTGTTGTTGGAGATGTGTTTTTGATGATGACGTCAGCTGGTGAACTTAAAAAGAAACATATTCCTTTAGTGTTTATTCCAACAGCAAAATCCGATTACATACGGCCTCATTTTAGAATTGAAAAAATGTGGATTCGAAAATATGCAAATCTTGTTTATACAAGAGATCAAATTACGTGTGATGATTTTGTTAACTCAGGGATTAATGCGTATTATGAAGGAAATTTGATTCAGGATTTGGTTAATCCGCAAGCAGAACATATCGAATCTAATATTCCGATTGTCGCTCTGTTTCCGGGAAGCAGGCAGGAAGCTGCAAAAAATTTAAAAAAAATAATGACACTAGTCAATCAAATTGAACAGCCTGTTCATTGGGCATTGGTGAAAGCTGACAGTATTAATATTAATGAATTTACAGAAATTCTAAAAGAGGATGGTTGGTTTGAAGGATCGTTCCAAAGTGATGTATTTATCTTTAACAAGCAGGAAAGGCAGTTAGTAATTTATCCGAATCGATTATTTGATGCGGTTGCGGTGTCATGTTATTTTGCTATTAGTCTTGCAGGAACGGCAGGCGAACAGGTTGTAGGTTTGGGTAAACCGGTAATAGGATTTTGTGGAACTGGTCCTCAAAGTACTCATTGGCGTATGCTGGATAATGAAAAACTGCTGGGTGATGCATTTTTGTATGAAAGAAAATTTCCTCAAGGTGTTGTGACAAAAATTTATTATCTTCTTAATCGATCATATGAAGTCAAACGTTTAGGAAGAATAGGTTTGGATAGAATGGGTCAGACCGGTGCAACAAAAAAAATAGCACAAAAAATAATTTCCAAATATTTTTTATAAGTATAGATATTAGTAAGGAAAAGTAATATGAAAATATCATTTACAGGAACTCATGGTATTGGGAAAACAACACTGGCAGTTTGGTTGTCTGAAATTTTAAATATTAGTTATATACCGGAATTTGCAAGAGAGTTTTTGGAAAACGGATTTCAAATTAATACTCCACTGAGTTTTATCGAGTTTGAATGTAAAATTTTAGAAAAAAAACTGGAATATGAACGAAATGTATTTGCAGAATCTGATTCAGTTATTTCAGACCGTTCTTATTTGGATTATGCTGTATATCTCAAAAATGGATTGTCAAGATTTCCTTATGATGATATTAAGGATTTGGAAGTAGATGGACAAAAAATTACTCATTTTTTTAATAAATATGAATCATTATGCCGTGAACATAATAAAATATATGATTTAATTTTTTTTGTCACTCCTTTTACGGAATTTATTTCTCCTGAATTTGATTATAGAGAAAAAAATCCTTTTGCAACTAATATTATTCAAGATTTATTGTTTAATGAATACAGAAATGAAATCAATAAAGATCGTGTTGTTGTTGTCAAAGAAAAGGAACTGGGAGATCGAAAAAGAATGATCATCCAAACACTCAAAGAACGTTCGTTGCTTGCTTGGGATATTAATTATTTGGATGAAGAGATATAGTACAATAAGAAGAAATAAACAATTAGTCTATATATGTACAAAGTGGTTGTTAAATTATTCATAACTTTGTATAAGCCTTGATATAAAAGAAATACCGGAAATTTTCCGGTATTTCTTTTATTATATGGTTATTATTGTGGTTGATAGTTTTGAATGCGGTCAGGAAGAACAGTAGCATCAATTATGGAAGAAGAACTTAATACAACAGCTGTTTCAACAGCATTTTGAAGTTCTCGGACATTACCCGGCCATGAATAATTCAGCAATTTTTTTAAAGCCTGCGGGGAAAATTCAAGAGCCGGTTTTTTGTATTTTTCTGCAATGGTTTTCAGAAAAACAGAAACTAATTCAGGAATATCTTCTTTTCGATCTCGTAACGGAGGGATGACGATTTCAACTACATTCAATCGATAGTATAAATCTTCTCGAAATCTTCCTTGATTAACGTATTCTTGAAGATTTTTATTAGTAGCGGCAATAATTCTAATATCGGTTGTTAGAGTTTCTTCACCGCCAACACGTTCAAATTCACGCTCTTGAAGAACACGGAGAAGTTTTAATTGAACCATAGGAGATATATCTCCTATTTCATCCAAGAAAATAGTACCTTGGTCGGCTCGTTCAAATCTGCCTTTTCTACGAGCCGAAGCTCCGGTAAATGCACCTTTTTCATGTCCGAAAAGTTCACTTTCTAGTAATGTTTCCGGCAAAGCGCCACAGTTTACTTTGATAAACGGACCATTGCTACGTAGACTGTGTTCGTAAATACTTTTTGCAAAAGCTTCTTTTCCAACTCCGCTTTCTCCAAGTAATAATACGGTAGCATCTGTTGGTGCAACTTGTTTTACAATATCTATTAAATTTTGTATGGCCGGAGAGTGCCCAATAATATGGTCAAACCCTTTTTTGGCATCTAATCGATCTTCAAGTTCTTTAGTATAATTTTTTTGTTCGGTTTCTTTAATGGCTCGTTCGATTAATTGAAATAATTTGTCCAAGTGGACAGGTTTGGTTAAAAAATCATAAGCCCCTAATTTCATTGCCTCAACAGCCTCGTCTAAACCTGCATGTCCAGTAAGCATAATGACTGGTATATCCGGATGTTTGGATTTCACAGTCTTAAGTAAATCAATACCATTAATATCAGGCATTTTAATATCACATATAATCATATCTGGTAAAAAAAGATCAACTTTTTCTAATCCTTCACAGCCGTTTTGAGCATTTTGAACATTATAATTTTCTTGTTTTAAGGCTGTTGTTAATCCGCTGCGAATATTGTCTTCATCATCAATAATTAAAATCATATGAGGCATATATTAATCCTATAGAATTTGTTATGTACATTTCTGCTGTAGTATAATACAGTCATGATAAAAAATCAATGATTGTTGAATTTTATATTTTTATGTATTGAAATAGTTGATTTTTTTTAATACTTTTGTCATAATCAAGGGTATAATTTGGATATTAGTAGGATAGAAATGTTTTTAATCCTTGGATTTACAAAAAGAACGTCATATGCTCTTTCAAAATATCTGCTTCAAAAAGGTGGATGTGAATTAGTTGTTTCCGATATATCAAGGTCTGAAGAGCAGAGAGAATTGGTTCAGGAATTAAAACAGCTTGGTCTTGTATTTGATGAATTAGGAAATCAAGATCCTTCTTTACTAAATAAATATCCTATAGAAAAAATTTTTCTTAGTCCTGGTGTGCCACAGACTATTCCTATTATTCAAGAAGCATTAGCATTACAGATCGAAATGCTTAACGATATTGAATATTTTTATCGTGAGTTTCCCAACAGAAAATATATTGCTGTGACAGGAACAGATGGGAAAACAACAGTCACATCTTGGTTAGGGGATGTGATTGGACAGAAATATCCTATTGTTCTAGCAGGAAATATCGGATATCCTGTGTTTGATTTTGCAGATCAGGGATTTGAGGATTATGTTTTTATCTTAGAGCTTTCCAGTTTTCAATTAGAAATTCTTGCACAATTCAAATCAACTATTTCTATTATCATCAATATTCATGAAGATCATATGGATCGATATTCTTCTATAGAAGAATATGCATTAGCTAAAAAAAATATTTTTTTGAATCATTCTCAAGAAAACTATGCTGTTCTTAATAAAGAAAATGAATTTTTCGAGATGATGACTGAAGGAATTCAATCAAATATTGTTTGTATTGGGTCAGAATGGAAAGTGGACAAAGATATTATTTATTATAACGATGTACCATTTTTTGATTGTAAAAATCTTCAGATGGTAGGTGTTCATTCTATGTATAATGCATTAATAGTATGTGCAGTTGCCAAGATTTTAAGAATAAATGATGAATATATTTTCAAGTCTCTTTCAAATTTTCGAGGTGTTGAGCATAGAATGCAGTTTGTAGGTGAAAAAAGAGGCATTCGATTTTACAACGATTCCAAAGCAACAACAGCTAAAGCAGTAGAATGTGCCCTTGAGTCGTTTGATTCTAAAGTTATTTTGCTGGCTGGAGGGCGTTCAAAGAATATTAATTTTGGATTATTGAGGGATATTGTTTCAGAGAAAACAAAAAAAGTACTTCTTTTTGGGGAAATGGCATTGGAACTAAAAGAAGCTTGGACTGAAAGCGATTGTGAATTATTTTCAACAATGGAAGATGCGTTTCAAACTGCTGTTTCTTATGCCGGTGAAGGAGATATTGTTTTGCTTTCTCCTGGTGGTGTATCTATGGATCAATATACTTCATATGTTGCACGGGGAGAACATTTTATAAAACTTGTTCATGATTTTCAAGAACAATAGATTTTGTAATAAACAAAAAATAAAGATAATAAATTAAATCTTTTTATTAACATAAGAGCTTTAACAAATAAATACTATTATTTATAATATATACTAGAGGAACAATATGCTTTCAAAAAAACTTAGCTGGAAATTAGGATTTCTACCTTTATTGAGTATTTTGAGTGTGGTAATGATTTTTGGTCAAGAGGGTGTGCTGCCTAAAAGTTTATTTCCGGAAGCGGATTTATATGATTTGGAATTGTTGCTACAAAAAGATGCTAATTTTGAAGATATCTTACAAGGAACCAATATATCTAATGAAATGTCTTTACAGGATACAATTGAAATGGCAATTCAGAATAATTTGGAACTTGCACAGGCAAAAAAAGAAATGGATTCTGCAAGAGCATTGTATACAGGTTCTGTGCAAGATTTTTATGTACCTTCGCTTTCGGTTGGTGTTGGGGCTGCATTAAGGGATTTGTTTACTACATCTAAAGATCCTGTTATTATTGCAGAAACGGAAAAATTAGGATTTACATTTGATTTAACACTGCCTTCAATTACATTATCAAAAAATATATTTAATGGTTTTGCGGATTTTTATGCATTTCGAATAGCAAAAGAAAATTATTTAAATGCTCAAAATACTTACACTAATAAGATGCGTGAGATTGTATATCAAACAGTAGTACGTTATTATGATCAATTTTTGAAATTAGAAGAAGTGAAAGTTTCTTTGGAGCGTATTAAACAGCTTAGAGATCAATTAGAACAAGCTCAAATTAATTTCAGAAATGGACGTGTTTCGGATTACGATGTTGCATTGTCGAGGTCACAGTATTTTGCTGCCCAGCCTGTATTTTTTGCAGCAGAAAAAAATCGATTATTTTCACGAGAAGATTTTTATCGTTATATCGGATTTGTACCGAAACCTGGAGAAGCAATGTATTTGAAAGGTAATTTGTATGAAGTGACGAATATTCAATTTACAGCTTTTGACGAAGAAGTATCATTAGCTTATATTTTATCTAATGATACCCAGTTAGTGACGCTGAGAACAGCATTTATAAATGCAAAAAGCCAAAAAGGTATTCAAAATTCGGTACGTATGCCTAAGATTAATGTACAGTTTGATTATACACCGTCTTGGGGTCGAGATGTTGCGTTAGGAAGTTTTGGTGAGAGTGCTTATAACGGTGCTTATGGTGTTGGGATATCGCTTCGTGTACCAATTCTTGATTGGATTCCCGGAACAGGAACAGCTTCAAAAGTCAAATCAGCAGAACAAAAAGTTATTCAATCAAGCTTGGCATTGTTGCAAGCAGAACAAGAAAGAATTATTCAAGTGAAAAATACACTTCTTACTATAAGAGAGTTTGGTCAGAGTGTGGAATCGTTAAGGATTAGTGAACAGCAAGCAGACAGAGCTTCACAAATTTCACGTATTCAATATCAAAACGGAAGAATTTCAATCTTAGAATTAAATCAGGCTCAAGTTGAGTATATTGATGCAAAAAAACAGTTGTTATTTGCTATATATAATGAGCTTCAAGCAAAATTGACGCTTCAGGAATCGATTAATAATCTTCCTGCATTTATTGAAGAAGTTTCAAAATTACAAAATTAGTTGTTAAAATTTTTAAGAGGCGTAGAAATGAGCAAGAAAAAGAAAAAAATTATTATCATTACAGTTGCTGTAGTAGCACTTTTAGGAATAATCTTTATTTTCAGATCTGGAAATTCCGAACAAGATACTCAAAGTATTCAACGTACTACAGTATTGGTTCGAAAAGCAAAAGCAGGTTCATTAAAAAGATTTTTAGATTTGTATGCAGAATTAAAAGCTAAAAATGAAGTTGATTTGACATCACCTGTCACAGGAAAGATTTTTAAAATCAATCGTTTAGAAGGTCAATCTGTTGCTCGAGGACAGTCAGTAGTTTTAGTGGATCGTTTTGAAATTGGAGCCCGCTATGCTCCTGCACCGGTCTTAAGTCCTGTAAATGGTGTGGTTACAAGAATACTTCTTACTGAAGGTGCTGATGTCACGATAGGGATGCCGATAGCAAGTGTTGGAAATATGAATGTTCTTGAAGCTAAAATCCAAGTTCCGGAATTATATGTTCCTGAAGTTAAAGTTGGTCAAATTGTATATTTTCAGACAAGAGCTGTACCAGATCGTGTTTTCGAAGGTAAAATAATAAGAAAAGATTTATCGTTAAATCCTTCTACACGTTCTCTAGTAGTACGTGCTGAGATTTCTAATAAAGATCAAGCGTTGTTTTCTGGAATTTTTGCGGAAAGCTTTATTTTTGTGGAAGAAGCAACAAATGTTTATGTTGTCCCTGAATCTGCTCTTACCAAAACAAAAGAAGGTGAAGATGCTATATTTATTAATCAAAACGATATAGCAGTTCTTCGTCCGGTTAAAATATCACTTCGTTATCGTGATCAGGTTGCTATTTCAGAAGGAATTCAAGAAGACGATCAAATGGTTGTGTTTGGTAGAGAGTATTTGAACCAAGGTTCTCCTATTAGAGTTTTGGAAGAAGAAGAGCTGGTAAATTCAAATACTCTTTCTATACCGTCGGAAGACGATAAATAACTAATATATTATATTAGTTTGTATTAATTTGTAAATTGATTTGTAATCTGTGGGATTATATTATCGAGGATAAGTATGTCTATTATAGAAATCTCTGTTAAAAAACCTGTAGCTATGTCTATGTTATTGCTAATTGTTATGTTTGTAGGACTTTATGCAAGTTTCAGTCTTCCTGTGGATTTTCTTCCTGATATTGAGTCACCTAGAATAACAGTCAGCACTACTTATACGGGTGCCGGACCCGAGGAAGTGGAAACTTCTGTCACGAGACCTTTAGAAGATGTACTTTCAACAGTAGAAGATATTGATACAATTTCTTCTACGTCTATGGAAGGAAATTCTACAATACGTTTGGAATTTAAATGGGGTATTGATTTAGATACTGCTATGTTTAATGTTCGGGAAAAAATTGACTTGGTTCGGGACGATCTTCCTGAAGAGGCTGATTCTCCTCAAATTTTTAAATTTTCAACAGATATGATTCCGGTTGTAGGAATTGTTATTTCTGGAATTGATGATTTGGCAACAGCGTTTGATTTGGCTGAAAATCAAATAAAAAAATCATTAGAACAGCTACCAGGTGTTGGTCAAGTTACTGTATCTGGGGGTATTGAGACTGAAGTGCATATTGAACTAACTCAAAATCGTCTTCAAGCTTATAATTTGGATGCGGAACAGATTGCACGTATTATCGCTGCTAATGATATTACTAGTGCCGGTGGTTATGTGTATCAAGGTTCGTACAAATTCGGTGTAAGAACAGATGCTGAATTAGAAAATTTAGAAGCATTTCGTAAAATTGTTGTAGCATATCGTCATGGTACTCCAATCTTTTTGGAAGATGTTGCTGATATTTATTTTGGCGGTAATGAAGATAATCCTATTTTGTTTGTTGCTAATCAGGAAATTGCAGATGAATCTGATACCAAAGCCGGACGAGGTGCTGTTATTATTGAAATTACCAAGTCGTCCGGAGCAAATACTGTTGAAGTGGAGAAAGCTGTTCAAAAAAGACTGAAATCAATTGCTCAAACCCTACCTTCTAATGTTGTGTTTTCAGAATTATATAATACAGCTAAGGATATTACAGACTCAATGAATAGTGTGACGTCTTCCGGTATTCAGGGTGGATTGTTTGCATTGCTGGTGATCTTTTTTTACTTATGGGATTGGCGTTCATTGATTGTTATAGGATTATCTATTCCTACGTCTATTATTACTACTTTTATTGCTATGTTTGCTTTTGGAACAAGCTTCAATGTGATTTCAATGGCAGGATTGACGCTGGCAATAGGAATGATGGTGGACTCTTCTATTGTTGTGCTTGAAAATGTCTTTCGGCATCGTGCTGAAGGAGAAGGTAAATATACAGCCTCTATTAATGGAGCAAAAGAAGTTGTATTAGCCATTACAGCTTCAACATTGACGACAATGGCGGTATTTGCACCTATTTTGTTTGTTGAAGGATTGATGGCACAGTTATTTCGAGATTTGGTTATTACAGTTGTGGTTGGCTTAGGAGCTTCATTGATTATTTCTGTGACTTTAGTACCGATGCTTTGTTCTTTGTTGATTAAAGAAGTGAATTTGGATGGTTTTGACAATACAGATGATGATTCGGAATTTGATCAAAATTCACATAAGCGTTTTAATGATAGAATTCTTCATCAAGTTGATATGGCATATAAACAAGCGTTGCTTTGGTGTATTTCGCATAAAAAATTGGTTGTATATGGTGCTAATGCATTGGTGTTAGTCTTAGTGGTATTACTAGGTTCAATAATGGCTAAAGAATATATGCCTGTTTCAGATGATGGGCGGATTAGTATTTCATTAACGTATCCCCTTGGTACTCGTTATGAGTATAATGAAACATTATCTCGAGAAATTATGGGACGTATTCGTGATGTATTGGGTTCTAATCTGCAGCTTTTATCTCTTCAAGTAAAAGAAACTAAAGGATTCTTTTCGACAACAGCACAAGAACATAAATCAAAGATGAATGTCACATTAATTCCTAAAACCGAAAGAAAAGAAACAATTAATCAAATAGTAGAAAAAATTCGTCCTATATTAGAAGAATATCCAATCAAAAATCGTGTCACAACAGGTGGTGGATTTTCTGGGAAATCAG
Organism: Brevinemataceae bacterium; assembly: GCA_051647535.1. Taxonomy (GTDB): domain Bacteria; phylum Spirochaetota; class Brevinematia; order Brevinematales; family Brevinemataceae; genus Brevinema_A. Next base: position 47,435 of record JBOFEA010000004.1, on the reverse strand, counting down.
GCGGAGAATCAATTCAAATTGATGTACGTGGAAATGATTTAGATGTAGCACAGAAAGTTGCAGACCAATTAATTGCTGTTTTAAAAGAAATGAAAGGAATTGTGAATCCTCGTGATGAATCGGATGGTGGTGTACCTGAAATATCATTAAAACCTGATAGAGTTGCGTTAGCACGGGTAGGATTACTTCCATTGGATTTATTCCAAACAATCAGAACCGCATTTGGAGGACGTGTTGCTACTCGTATTCTAAGTTCTTCCGGAAGTGATATTGATGTTCGTGTAAGAGTGCGAGATGAAGACAGAACGTCTATTGACTCACTGTTAAATCTAAATATTCCTCTTAATGACGGAACAACAGTACCATTTAGAACTCTTATTGATGCACGTCAGGGACTGGGGCCTACAGAAATTAAACGTTCAGATTCTATTCGTGTGATTAAAATTACTGCAGGTACTGTAGGTATTTTTGAAAAAGATTTGACTGGTGCTGTTGCGGCAATTAAGCAGCAAATAGCTGAAAAATTATTTATTCCTTCTGGTGTTCAAATAGTCTTTAAAGGAGATTTTGAAGATACTCAAGAAAGTATGTTAGCTCTTTTTGGAGCATTCTTTGTTGCTATATTTATTGTGTATGCATTAATGGCTGCTCAGTTTGAATCATATATTGCACCTTTTGTGATTATGGCATCGGTACCTTTTGGAGCTTTTGGTTCTATGTTGCTTCTTATGTTTACAGGGCATTCGCTAAATATGTATTCTGCTATTGGAATTGTGATCTTAGTAGGAATTGTTATTAATAATGGAATTGTTTTGATTGACTATATGAATCAGCTGTTAGAAAAAAATGTACCGGTAGATGAAGCTGCAGTATTATCAGGTGTGCGACGTATAAGACCGGTATGTATGACAACATTAACGACTATTTTAGGAATGATTCCAATGGCTTTAGGATTAGGACAGGGGGGAGAAACGTATTCTCCGCTTGCAACATCGGTGATCGGCGGATTATTTGTTTCTACGTTGTTTACATTGTTAGTTGTTCCTACAGCTTATGCAGGAATCCGTAAACGCTTTCCTTATGTTGTCCGAAAAGATTAGAATAAAAAATATCTTCTTTTTCTATGTTTAGATTAAGAAGATATTCTTAATTAATATATTAAGGCAGGTTTGTATGAATAAACGTAAATTATTAGGTGTGAATATTGATCATGTCGCTACGTTAAGGCAGGTAAGAGGAACATCTTATCCGGAACCTCTTCAAGCTGCTTATATTGTTCAAAATGCAGGTGCTGATTTACTTACTGTTCATCCTCGAGAGGATCAAAGGCATATTCAAAAAAGAGATGTTTATTTAATACGAGAAGCGTGTTCTCTTCCTCTGAATATGGAAATGGCACTTTATGATGATATTATGAATATGGCGTTAGATTTGTGTCCTGATGAAGTATGCATTGTTCCGGAAAACAGAAATGAATTGACAACAGAAGGGGGCTTGGATCTTCAATTGGCAGCACAAAAATTAGAATCATTTATTCCTAAAGCCCAAGATAGAAATATTAAAGTTAGTTTATTTATCGAGTGTAATCAAAATAATATTCTTATGGCTGAAAAATTGGGTGCAGATATGGTTGAATTTCATACAGGAACTTATGCCGATGCTCATTTAAGCGAACAAATGAATATCTTAAACAAATTAAAAGAATTTGCAGAATATGCTGATTCTTTGGATATCAAAGTTAATGCAGGACATGGATTGCATTATGAAAATACACGTCCTATTGCTACAATACCACAGATAAACACTTTGAATATTGGACACTCGATTATTTCCCGAGCTGTGTTTGTTGGTTTGGAACAAGCTGTTCGTGATATGATCAAAATTATTTCTTAAATACTTCTTAAATATCTTTTTTAAAACAAAACTGTTTATAATTACTTGTTGTAAACAGTTTCATTTTATATATTGCGAAGAACTATGTCCCCAAATAGGAGCATCTGTTGTTTGTTCATTCAATCCTTTCTTTCCGTTGCACTTTAAAACAAGAGTCAAAATGTGTATCGCTGCCGGTCTAATCCCAGGTATTCCAGTTGCTTGTTTTAGAGTATGAGGTTGAATACGGGAAAGTTTTTCGATTTCTTCTAATTTTAATCCGGATACTCTATTGTATGGGAAATCTTTTGGAATAGTAATATTTTCTGCCGCTTTAGCGTCATTAATTCGTTTTGCTTCATCTTCAATATAAGATTGGTATTTAATGGCAATAGAAGCTTGTTCTTCTTCTAAAAATGATACTTTTGGTATCTCAATTCCTTCTTTTGCAAAAATTTGTCGCAAATCATTAATAGTAACGCCGTTTCTTGTTAATAATTCTGCAATTGATAATTTGTTTGAAGGAGTATTGATATTTAATTCTTTGAAAATATGAATGTTTTTTTCTGAGGGTGTAATAAAGTTTTCTTTTAATGAATCAATTAAATCTTGAATACGTTGGTATTTAATTTCGTAAGCCTTAAACGCGTCTTTAGTTACGCAACCTAATTGATATCCTATAGGTGTTAACCGTTGATCGGCGTTGTCTTCTCTTAAAATTAATCGATGTTCTACTCGAGATGTGAACATTCTATATGGTTCAATTGTTCCCAATGTTGTTAAATCATCAATCATTACACCAATATAGCTTTCTGTTCTCTTTAATACAAATTCATTTCTTAATGCTGCATTAATTCCTGCTACAAGTCCTAATGCTGCAGCTTCTTCATATCCTGTAGTACCGTTAATTTGTCCTGCTAAAAATAAATTTTTTATTTTTTTTGTTTCCAACCAAGGAGTCAGTTCTGTTGGATCGATATAATCATGCTCTATAGCGTAAGCAGGTCTGGTAATAACAGCATGTTCCAATCCGGGAATACTATTTACTAATTGTTGTTGCACGTCAAAAGGCAACGCATTAGAAATACCGTTTGGATAAATTTCTCCACTAAAGATACTTTCTGGTTCTAGAAAGATATGATGTCGTTCATGATTAGGAAATTTCATGACTTTATCTTCAATAGAAGGGCAGTATCGTACTCCTACAGCATCAATTTCACCTGAGTACATAGGAGCTTGGTGAATATTATTGCGGATAATTTCATGTGTTTCCGGTGTAGTGTGTGTAATATAGCAAAGTTCTTGAGAGGGTGCAAATGAATCAAAATCTGTACGGAAAGAAAATGCTCTAGGAGGATTATCTCCCAATTGAGGTTCTGTTTGGCTGAAGTCAATTGATTGGGTACTTAATCGAGGTGGTGTTCCTGTCTTAAAGCGGTACGTTCTGAATCCTAAATCTTTAATTCGTTCTGCAAGCCTAACAGAAGCACCTTCTCCCATTCTGCCTGAAGAAAGTGAAAAATTTCCAATCCGTATTAATCCGTTTAAAAATGTACCCGGAGTAATCACAACAGCATTACCTAAATATTCTACTCCCAAACTTCCAATAACACCACTAATAGTATCATTCTTTAATATTAAATCTTCCACAATATCTTGGATTATCGTTAAATTTTGCTGCATAAAAACAGCTTGTTGAATTAAACTTCGATATTTAATTTTATCTACTTGAGCTCTTGAAGATTGAACAGCAGGTCCTTTTTTTGTATTCAAACGCCGAAACTGCAGGCCGGATTGGTCTGCAATAATTCCCATTAATCCTCCTAAAGCATCAATTTCTTTAACTAATTGACCTTTACCTATTCCGCCAATGGAAGGATTGCAGGGAAGATGACCTATGAAATCAATATTTGAAGAAATTAAAAGAGTATTAGCTCCAATATTAGAAGAAGCATATGCAGCTTCTATACCTGCATGTCCGCCACCAATAATAATTACATCCCAATATTTTTTATGCACAATTGTATTCCTCAATAAATAAAAAATCAAATTTAATTATATGAAATAATTAGCATTTTGTAAAGGAATAAAATATATTTTATATAATGTTATGTTAAAATATAAAAACCCTTGACTTTATATATAAAAACACGTATAATATCAAATATATTATATCTTGGAGGGTCTCGTGCCTAATGTAAAATCGGCTAAAATTCGGATGAAACAAACAGAAAAAAGACGTATTCGTAATAAATCTATAAAAACATTTGTCCGCCATTTGAAACGTAATACGATGAATTCATTCTTAGAAGAAAACATGCAAAAATCATCAGCAGAGCTTTTACTTAATGAATTTAAAAAACAAATTGATAAAGCTTGGGCAAAAGGTGTTTTGCCAAGAAATACTTCGTCTAGAATAAAATCTTCTATAGAATTATTGTTTAATAAGCAATTTCAATAATTGAATAATGTTAATATAAAAATATATTGGTACTTAACTAGTAAAACTGTTTAATCAGGAGTCAAATATGGGGAAAAGTAAGTTGACTAAATCTGATCTTGTTGATTTATTATGTAATGAAAAAGAAATAATAGATCTTTCTGTGAATAAACAAAAAATAAGTATTATTGTTTCTTTATTTATTAAAATATTAAGAAATCAGATTCAAGGATTAAACGAAAAAGAAAGGATAGAATTACGTGGATTTGGAACGTTCGGTGTTAGATATCGAAAAGAAAGAATAGCACGTAATCCTAAGACAAATGAAAATGTTCATGTTCCTTCAAGAAAATTACCTTATTTTAAAATAGGACGTCATCTTCGTTCTGTAAATAATATACAAAATAATCTTAATTAGAATCCGGTAGGAATGTCTATAAAGCTGTATTTAAGTTGATTTTGGTAAGTATGCTGAATTTCGTTAAGTACAGCTTGGACTCCGAAAACTTCTGTCGCGTAGTGTCCTGCACAAATAACATTCATATTTAATTCTTGAGCATAATGATATAAGACACTATTTGTTTCGCCGCTTAAGAGAGTATCAGCTCCTTTTTGGTGGGCTTCTAACAAACTTTCCAAGTTTAACGCTGCTCCTCCCGAACAAACTGCTACTCGTTTTATGTGTTTACTTCCAAAAGGAAAAATAATTAGTTTTTCGGAAATTTCTTTTTTTATTATCTTGATAAATGTATCATAGGATACGTCATTTTTATATTCTGCAAAATAACCAACTTGATAAAAACTTTCATTAGTTGAATGAAGGTTTAATATTTGTATAATACGTGCATTATTACCGAATATTGGGTGTTTGTCTAAAGGTAAATGTGAACAATAGACGTTAATATTATTACGAAATAATATTTCTAAGCGTGCTTTATCGATACTACAAATTTTTTTAAGACCACCCCAAATGATACCATGATGAGTTATTAGAAAATCAGCCTCTATTGAGGCTGATTTTTTTATTATTTCAAGAGAAATATCTACAGCACATGCAATATGAGATACAAATTCTTTCCCTTCGAATTGAAGGCCATTATACGTATAATCTTTGAAATCTTGTGGTAAAAGAATATTATCTAATAGGGATACAAGTTCATTTCTAGAAACCATCAATTACCTCCTTTTACTTTCTTTTACTTTTAACGAATAATTCTACAGCTTTATTGTGATCTTCTAATGTAATTGAAAATGTATGGGTACCGGAAGGATTTCCGACAAAAAATAAATATTCATGTTCATCTGGATTCAATGCTGCACAAATCGCATCGATTCCGGGATTGGCAATAGGTCCGGGAGGAAGGGTACGTGTGTAATATGTATTATATGATGAAGGCCATGGGGGACGTAAGTGTTTGGTTTGAATATTTCCGTTGTATTCTCCGTCCAAAATCAATGCATAAATTAATGTTGGATCGGCTTGTAAAATCATTTTGCGATTTAATCTATTTTGGTATACACCTGCAACTTTTTTCATTTCTGAATTATTCACTGCTTCTTTTTGAATGATAGAAGCAAATGTAATCACTTCATTAAGAGTTTGAGTTTGGTTCATACGTTCTATTATTTTCTTTTCTTTTATCACTTGAACAAATCTATCTGTCATGATGTTTACAATATTACTTACAGACATGTTTTTTTCAAACGAATAGGTATCTGGAAATAAAAATCCTTCTATAGATCTATTTTGTTGAAGGGGAATGATGAATTTAAAATTATTATAATCTGATAAACATTTTGTTTCAGAAATAGGAGTATACTTAGATGTAGGGATACTGAATTGTGCTAATCGATAAGGCTGAGCTATTTCGTTTAAGAAGTCTATTGCAGAAACAATACCGTTTTTTTCCAGTAGATATGCGATTTGAAAACTATTAAATCCTTCCGGAATAGTAATATTAATTCCAAGTCCTTTACCAGAAGTGAGGATATTAAGAATTTTGTTGTAAGAAATTGAAGGGGGAATTCGGTATACTCCTGTTTTAAGTTGTTTATTGTTAAAAGCTAATTTAGCGGTTAGCTTAAAGATAAAAATATTATCAATAATTTTATCTTTTTCTAAGTTGGAAGCTGTTTTAGCTAAAGAATCACCTTTTGTCACTTCAAAAATCTTAGAAGAGGTATTGACAGATTTTGAACAAGATGGCAAAAAAAGAATAAAAATAAGTATTAATATTTTCATAATGAATTCCATAAATTATGAATTAAAAATAATAAATAATGAGAAAAATAAATAAATAATGAAAAAGTCTCTTTTAAGAGACTTTATTTCATATGTTCTTTACATGTTTCAGCGTAAGGAATTGCTTCTAATCGATCGGATTCGATGGAATTATTGCATACTAAGCATTTACCGTAAATACCGTCTTCAATCCTTTTAATAGCACGATCAATTTTTTCTAAAGTAATTTTTTGAGATTGTGTTAGACCTTCGCTGACAGATACATAAGTGATTGCACCTGCTTTATCAGCCATATCTCCGGAAACATTAAATGGACTTTCTTCATCTTCAATTTCACCTTGAATTGTTTCGATCAAATCCTCTTTCATTTCTAATAATTGCTGATATAATAATTTAAGTTGGTTTTCGGTTAGCATATCGACCTACCTTAATGATTGCACAGAACATACTTTCAGAAAAATTAAAATATGAAGAGCATTTATGCCTGAGTTATATTGACAATAGTACGTCCTCTTCTTGAAGAAAAAGCAACAATACCATCTTTTAAAGCAAACAAAGTATCATCTCCTCCACGACCAACGTCTATTCCGGGATGATATTTAGTTCCGCGTTGACGGACAATAATATTTCCAGCGGTTACTATTTCTCCGCCAAATTTTTTGACTCCAAGACGTTTGGAAATACTATCTCTACCGTTTTTGGCCGATCCGCCAGCTTTTTTTGATGCCATATTAATAACCTCCAATAACTAAACAAATATCATTTGGATACTGCTGTTTAACAGCTTTTAATCCTATGCACAAATGTTTAAACAAAATTTCTGAAATTTGGGTTTTTTTTATAGAAGCTTCCAACAAACCGTCATTATAGACAACGTTGTGATTTTCTAATACCGATTCGGACAAACGCCATGTTTCCAGTAATACTGATACACTTGCACAAACAATACTTGTCCCTTTGTTTCCACTATGACCTATTGCTTTAATATAATAAGCATTTATATTTTCAGCAAGAGTAATTGTAATCATAATTACTTTTTAATGTCAATAATTTTAATCAATGTGAACTTTTGTCTGTGCCCTGTTTTTACGTGGTAATTAGTTTTATTTTTATACTTGAAAACAGTTAATTTTTTTCCTTTTACTTCAGGTTCAACAATTTGAGCAGTGATTTTTGCGGACAAATAAGGTGTTCCAATTTCTGTATTTCCGTTATCTGTGATCATAGTTACTTTATCAAATTCGATAGTACTATCTTTTTCTTGAGAGATAAGATTAACGAGAAATTCTGCACCTTTTTCTGCTTTGTGAGATTGTCCTCCAATTTCTACAATGGCATACATTTTTCGGGTACTCCTTTTATTTATGAAGATTGTATTTTAGCAATGTTTAAAACATTAGTATGTATTATAACTGATATTTCTTCTTTTGTCAATGCCGAGACTTTATAATTTATAATAAATTACTTTTGCGATGCCCCCAATATTCGATCTAGTATTCTATATTGAAGTGATTCACTGACATGTGTTTCATTAATTTGATGATCTCCGGCTAAATCTGCGATAGTACGTGAGCATTTTAAAATTTTGTCGTAAGATCTCAGTGAAAGATTTAGTCTTTCCATGGCAAGTTTGAGAATATCTTTGGCTCCGGGTGATGGCTGGCAATATTTTTCTACTAATTGAGGTGGCATATCTGCGTTGATCAAAATATTTTCTGTAGCGAATCTTTCTTGTTGAATTTGTCTTGCTTGAATGATTCGTTCTCTGATGGTTTGAGATTTTTCGCCTTTTGTTGAAAGTTCTATTTTTTCGTAAGGTACGGGGGCTACTTGAATGTGCATATCTATTCTATCAAGGAAAGGGTGTGAAAACTTTTTAATTAGTCGTTGGATGTCATCCGATTCCCAAGAAGAATCGATGTGTTCTCTGGAATGACGGGAAGGATTCATTGCTCCTACAAGCATAAAACCTGCCGGAAATTCTACTACTCCTTCGGCACGTGAAATAGTAATTTTTTTTTCTTCTAAGGGTTGTCGAAGTACTTGAATGACGGAGCTTTGAAATTCCTGCATTTCGTCTATAAACAATACCCCATTATGAGCTAAACTGATTTCACCGGGTTTAGGGAACCGCCCTCCTCCGACAATAGAAATATCTGAGGCTGTATGATGAGGGCTTCTAAAGGGTCGATGGGTTATTAGGGGATTGTCTCCTAATAACCCTGCAACGCTGTGGATTTTGGATGTTTCTATTGCTTCTTGGTAAGACATAGAAGGGAGAATACTTGGAATACGTCGGGCAAGCATTGTTTTCCCTGTACCGGGAGGGCCAAGCATAAGAATATTATGTCCTCCTGCTGCTGCGATTTCTAATGCTCTTTTAGCACTTTCTTGTCCTTTTACGTCACTGAAACATCCTATATTTTCGGTATGTTGTTCATTAATATACGGATGAGAAGAGATAGGGATGTATTTTTCGGTACCTTGGAGAATATTGAAAATTTCTTTCAAATTTTCCACTCCGATAATGTTTAAATTTTTGACCAGCATTGCTTCCCGAGCATTTTCTTTAGAACATATAAAAGTTTTAAATCCTTGTTTTTCTGCGTGGCTGGCTAATAATAGAATTCCTTTACTTGCACGAAGACGTCCGTCTAATGATAATTCTCCAACAATAAACGTATCGGACGGAATAACAGTATCTGTTTCTGATGATAAGATTCCTAATGCAATAGGAAGATCAAAAAGAGTTCCTATTTTTCTTACTCCTGCCGGAGCTAGATTGACGGTAATTTGTTTTCCCGGAAAATGAAATCCCGAATTAAGAATTGCTGCTTCAATTCTTTTGATGGATTCTTTGATTGCGGTGTTTGGAAGTCCTACTATTTCAAAATTTTTCAATTTTGATCTGATATCGATTTCGATTTCTATTGTTAAGCTCTCTAAACCAATAAATACACCTGAGAATATACTTGTCATTTATACCTACCTAAAATAAATGATTATGAAAGTTATTTTAATTTTATTGTATTTGTTATAAATAAAAATTTCTTTGATTGGGTGTTGGGATTTTTTATTATGAACAGATAATGTTATTTATAGAATTAATAATGGTATGAATAGTATATTTGTTGAAAATGTTCCAAGATACCAACGGATATTATAACATATATTATTTTTTTGCTCAAATTTTATTTATGCAGTTCCACGAAATTTTGTTTGTTATCGTACGCTTATTCATCAGGATATGAGCTATTTTTACAGAGATAAATAATTGTTTTTAGTATTTCAAGCATATTGATAATTGATTATTGCAAATATTTGATTAATTATTTATTTTTATTTATGATAGATATATTTTTATATTTATTGAGCTGTAATATAATAGAAATATTATGCTGTTTCATAGGGGTTTGCAGGTATGGCGGAAAAGAAGAAAACTTCGGCAAAAAAATCGTCTTCAAAAAAAACGGTAAAATTAACCAAATTAATTATTGTAGAGTCTCCTTCTAAGGCAACCACATTAAAAAAATATTTGGGTTCTGGTTATACGGTAAAAGCGTCGGCCGGTCATGTAATTGATCTGCCTAAATCGACGTTAGGGGTAGACACGGAAACATTTGAGCCGCGTTATATTGTGATGCGTGACCGAAGTGCAGTAATGAAAGATTTAATGGAAGCGGCAAAATATTCAAGTGAAATTTTACTAGCTTCCGATCCGGATCGTGAAGGAGAAGCGATAGCAGGTCATTTGAAAAAATATTTTGAAGAAAAACTTGTTCCCAAGCTCAATCGACAATTACCGATCCGACGTATCAGATTTAGTGAAATTACAAAAGAATCCATATTGAATGCTGTTTCCCATCCGCAGGATATTACAGAATCTCTTGTTGATGCCCAGCATGGACGGAGAGTAATAGACCGCTTGTTCGGATATAGCCTCAGCCCTCTTCTTTGGAAAAAAGTTAAGGGCAAACTTTCTGCCGGTCGGGTTCAGTCAACAGCACTTAGACTTATTGTGGAACGCGAGCAGGAGATTAATAATTTTGTATCTAACGAATTTTGGAATTTGGAGGGTGTATTTTCTTCAGGCAAACATAAATTTACTGCACATCTTAACAGATTCAATAACAAAAGAGTTGTTTCTCCTGCTGACTTCGAAAATAAAGAAACACAATGTGTTATTTCTTCTCGTGAAGAAATGGATAACATTCTTACTCTTTTGGACAAAAAAAGTTTTTCCGTTAAAGAGTTTAAAACATCATCATCCCATTCAAAACCTGCAGCACCCTTTATAACAAGCACCCTTCAACAAGCTGCGAATAATTTATTAGGGTGGCCTGCTGCAAAAACCATGCGTGCTGCACAAGATTTGTATGAAGGAATCGATATCGGAAATTCCCGTACAGGATTGATTACTTATATGCGTACCGATTCAACAAGAATTTCTCCTATTGCATCAAAAGAAGCTGCCGAGTATATTACTCAGCATTATGGAAAGCAGTATCTTCCTGAAAAACCAAATATATTCTCTAATAAAAAAAATTCACAGGATGCCCACGAAGCCGTACGGCCTACTAGTGTTGGGTTGCATCCTGATCAAATAAAAGAATATTTGTCTCCGGAGCAATTTAAACTTTATAATCTTATTTGGCGGAGATTTGTTGCTTCTCAAATGGCTTCTGTTGAAAGAACGGTTGATTCTTTAACGATAGAATCGGAAAAATGTATGTTTGCAGCTTCGGGGTCGCGAGTTGTTTTTGACGGATACCAAAAAGTATGGAGTTTTAGTGCAGACAAAAAACAGGCTGAACTTCCTCCAAAACTTGAAGCAAGTACTGTTGTCAATTGCAACACCTTGAAGCCTGAGCAGAAGTTTACCCAACCTCCGGCTCGTTATACCGAAGCCTCTTTGGTTAAGACAATGGAAGAACAGGGGATAGGTCGTCCGTCTACTTATGCACCGACAATGAGTACACTTACAAAACGTTATTATGTTAAAAAAGATGCTAAGTCTCTTGTTCCTACTGCACTTGGTGCTGCTGTTAACAAATTATTGATAGATAATTTTAACAGTTTGATCAGTCCTGAATTTACTGCAGAAATGGAAAAGAAACTTGATGCAGTTGAAGAAAGCAATGTAAATTGGAAAACAGTTGTTAGAGATTTTTATCTCCCTTTCCACAAAACAGTATCTGATGCTTTTGAAAGAATTGATTCCATCAAAGGTGCTTTTGATGAACAAACTAATGAGATTTGTGAAAAATGCGGCAGACCTATGGTTAAAAAATTAGGCAAATACGGGTTTTTCCTTGCTTGTTCAGGATGGCCTGAGTGTTCAAATGCACAGTCTGTTTCATATGGTATTTGTCCGAAGTGCGGTCACGGTAAAATAGTAGAAAAAAAAGGAAAACGTCGCGGTAATTTTTATGCATGTACCGGATATGCCGATTCGTCATGTGATTTTATTATCAACAGCAAACCTTCCGGAAAAATCTGTCCTCATGATGGAACTCCGTTGTTCTTTAAATCTGATAGTAAAAATCTGATTTCTTGTGTGAAAGAGGGATGTGGATATTCAGAAAAATATTCGGAAGAGTAGATTATGGAAGGATACCAGATGAAAAAAAATATTTGGTTGAGTATATTTATAGTTGTTTGTATTATTGATGTAGATTTGTATGCTTTTCTTTCAGGAAAGGAAAGGCTTGTAGTCATAGAAACTACTCCCGTATATAGTGAATCTCTTGGATCTAATCAAGTTAATACAGTACCTGTAGGCGCTGTTGTTTCTGTTCAAAAGAAAAAAGGTGTTCGTCTTCAAATTACATTCAATAATCAAAATGTTTGGATAGAACAGTCAAAGGTAAAGCCTTTGGAGTTTAGTTCGAAAAATTTTTCGGATAATTCAGCGTTGTTTATTCCTGCATCTGTTTCAAAAGATGGTGTTTTTTGGTTTGTATACAATAAAATGATGTATAAAATGAATCTTTCAGATCTCACCAAATTATCAGCAGAATCACAGGCTTCCCTTCCTCGAGTATTAGATGCGGAACCTTCGATTGATTATTCTCTATGGCTGTTAAGCGGTGAATCGACTAATAAAAAATCAAAAGTGTTAAATCTTGCCTTATTCTATCCATCTTTAAAAAAGTTTGTTCCATTAACTTCGTTTTTTGGAGATGATGTGATTGTGAAATCTTTGGAATTTTCAGACAATAATCAATATGTTGCGGTAATGGTTTCAATTAAAGACCGTTCGGGATTGTATGTTTTTGACACGTCATCGCATCTCTTGACATTTTATCAATCTGGGATACAAGGATTTCAATGGCATAATTCTAATTTAGTAGTGTTTACTCCATTATCTATTGATATCAATACTCCTAATAATATACATTCTTGGAAGAAAAAAACGTTATACACCTTCAAAACCAAACAAACAGAAGCTCCTGTAATATATAAATCAGGTTCGGAAATACTACTTTCGTTGGAAGATAAAGTATTTGTTTTAAATAACCAGACATTAAAAGAGACAGGATACGATTCATTAGAACGAAGTCCTAATGGGGTTATTGAATATTATCAAAAACAGAGTAATATTTATACATTATATAAAAAAAAGCAGATACCTTCTTTGTCAGGAAAAAAACCTATGTGGTCTTTTTTGTCAATACTTGATGATACCCATCTTTTGTATCGTATTCAAAAAGAGGCATTGGCGGAAATTTATTTATACAATGCGGAAACGAAAACCAGTACCCCTTTTTATTGGATAGAAGAACCTGCATTTGTACTTTCTGATTATACAGCGGTAGAGTTTGCTGTGGAAAATGAAGAAGTTTGGATGTTTATTGAACGTCCGGGCGGAATAATGGTAGACATATTTAAAATTCATGAAATATAAATTCCGGAGGTTTTAAAATGAATATTATATTATATACTATGAAAACACTGGTATTTGGAATTTTTCAATATTCTATTGTTGTAGGTTTGTTATTAATTTTGAGTTATGTGTTATTAAATGCGTTTATGGGTTTACGGGTGTTTCATACCTGTCCTGTTTCTATAAGAAGAGTGATAATTTCCACGATGGAATTTTCTGAAAAATGGGGTGTGGCGTGTATTATATTTTTTATTTTGGGAAGATTAGTTATTCAAGTGGCCTTGTTCTTAATAGGAAGATAAGATAGTTATTGAGAGAAAAATTTATTTGGCATGATTTTTGCTACTATATTAGTATCCGTTATTGTAAATTGATACGGATAACAATTCATTTTAAAATATTTCTATATAATAAGGAGTTTCTTTATGGCAAAAGATTTACTGTTTTCAAGTGAAGCCCATCAAAAAATGCTGTCCGGTATCGAAAAGCTTGCTCAAGCTGTTGGAACCACTTTGGGACCTCGTGGAAGAAATGTCGTTATCGACAAAAAATATGGTGCACCTCATATCACCAAAGATGGTGTTACTGTTGCAAAAGATATCGAGTTGGAAGATAAATTTGAAAATATGGGAGCACAGCTAGTAAGAGAAGTTGCTACCAAAACTAATGATGTTGCCGGAGACGGTACTACAACAGCAACAGTGCTTGCATATGCGATGATTAAAGAAGGATTTAAAAATGTGACAGCAGGTTCAAATCCTACATTAATTAAACGAGGAATGGACAAAGCATTAGCAGTACTTGTTGAAGAAGTGAAAAAACTTTCCAAAAAAGTAAGTACTTCTGAGGAAATTAAAAGTGTTGCAACAATTTCTGGAAATAACGATCATGAAATCGGAGCATTAATTGCTGAAGCAATGGAAAAAGTCGGTAAAGACGGAGTAATAACTGTTGAAGATTCAAAAGCAATGGAAACTTTTGTTGAAGTTGTGGAAGGAATGCAGTTTGATCGTGGATATTTGTCTCCTTATATGGTGACAGATCCAGAGCGTATGGTTGCAGAACTTGATGAACCATATATCCTGCTTTGTGATAAGAAAATTTCTTCATTAAAAGATATTATGAATCTTTTAGAAACTGTACTCAAACAAGGAAGACCGTTATTGATCATTGCTGAAGATATTGATGGAGAAGCTTTAGCTACATTGATTGTTAATAAACTTCGTGGAACATTAAATGCTGTTGCTGTAAAAGCACCTGCTTTCGGTGATAGAAGAAAAGCTATGCTTGAAGATATTGCTGTTTTAACAGGCGGACAAGTAATCAGCGAAGATAAAGGAATGACTTTAGATCAAGCAACTCCTGATATGCTCGGACGTGCGAAAAAAGTACGTATCGAAAAAGAAAATACAATTATTGTTGACGGTGCAGGGGATCCTTCTGCAATCAAAGGCCGTGTTAAGCAAATTGAATCGGCAATTGCTGACAGTACTTCCGAATACGATGTCGAAAAACTAAACGAAAGAAAGGCAAAATTAGCTGGTGGTGTTGCCAATATTAAAATTGGTGCTGCTACAGAAGTTGAATTAAAAGAAAAGAAAGACAGAGTTCAAGATGCTCTTTCTGCAACAAAAGCTGCTGTAGATGAAGGTATTGTTCCTGGAGGCGGTGTTGCATTGTTAAAAATTCAATCTTCATTGGATTCTGTTAAAGTTGACAGCGAAGAAGAGCAAGTAGGTGTGAATATTGTTAGAAAAGCAATAGAAGCTCCTATGAAAAAAATTGCTGAAAATTCTGGCGTTGACGGTTCTGTTGTTGTTATGAAAGCTCGTGAAGCAAAGGAAGGTCAAGGGTATAATGCTCTTACTGATGAATGGGTTGATATGATGAAATCAGGTATTGTTGATCCTGCTAAAGTCACAAGAACAGCTCTTCAAAATTCTGTATCTATTGCAGGTTTGCTTCTTACAACCGAAGTAATGATCACAGATCTTCATGACTCTAAAGCTGATGCTGCACCTATGGGTGGCGGTATGATGCCTGGAATGATGTAAATTAATCAAAAAAACCTTCTTTAATTAATTAAAGAAGGTTTTTTTTATAACAATTTTTTGATATAATTACTTCGTTAGGATCTATTTTTAAATTCCATTTTGTTTTTAATGCAATCCAAATTTCTACATATAAGGCTTGAAATTTAGGATTTGGAGGCATGTATGTACTAGGTGGAGAAGAACTTTTTATATTATTTTCAATGGCACTTGTGACAATAAGCAAAGGAGGCATGTTGAGACAGTTAACAAACTGTTTTTTTCTTTGGTTGCTCCATTTCTCTCCTCCTGAATCAAAGGCATGTTTTCTAGGAATAAAATGGTCGATTTGTACATTTGTATTAGTTGTATATATTCCTAGATAGTGGTCATACCAAAGCCCTTCAATAACTGTTCCATGTTTGTTTGTTGAGACAGGTATTAAGCTTTGTGCTTTTAGAACGTGTTTTCGAACATTGTATTTCCAATTGTTTTTATCTTTTGTATAATTAGATGGGGGATGAAATCTTCTTATAGAATTGGAACGAATAGTTAATATATACTTCATATCAGTAATATTTGAAAGATGGAATATTGTTGTTGAGTTGGTATCTATTTTGGATGAATTAGTAAAGTATATTTGTTTTTTGTGATCATACCATATACTGGAGATATGTGTTGAATTTGTTTTTAAGATCATCAATTCTTGATATCGTTTTATTTCTATAGATTTAGAAAATGAATCGACATTAAATAGTATATATAATATAAGTAAAAAAAAATGAATCATATGTATCCCTCAATTATACATATGTAATATAAATTTTATATTACATATGTATATATGTTATAATGTGTTTAGAATATTGTCAAGAATTTTTGTTAATTTGTTCTTAATATTTGCTAAAAATAATTAATAAATCGTTATTTATCATTGCAATTTTTAGAAAAAAATAGTATTATAATTTAATCTTTTATTTCTAATTGATTTTTGGAGAATAAACATTATGAAGTTTAATATTGGTAAAGATGAATTTCTTAAAGCTCTTTCTACTGCAGATTCTATTATTAATCCAAGAACGCCTCTCAGCATATTGTTAAATGTATATTTAGAAGTACATAATGACGGCCAAGTTATAATTCAAAGTTATAACGGTGATCATGGCGTAAAGATTGAAGTATCGGCTGAAGTTGAAGAAGCCGGAAAGATCAGTCTTCCGTCAAAAAAGATGCTTGAAATAGTCAAGACTATTCCGGGTTCGCATGTATCTTTTGAAAAGAATGAGGATTCTTTAGAAATGGTTATCCGACCTAAAGATAAACAATCACCTGTTTTTCGTTTGAACGGTGCACTAGGTGATACATATCCTACGTTTAAGGAATTTAATTGGGAAAGCTATATCAGATTATCTCAAGAAGTGCTTCGGGAATTGATTTCTGCTACGGAATTTTCTGTTTCCAATGATCCTGCTCAAATTGCTTTTACAGGAACGTTTATTCATGAAGAAATAGACGGTATGTTATCATTTGTTTCAACAGACGGTAAAAGATTGGCTGTCATTTCAAAATCTATTGAAGAAAAAGTTGGATCTATGTCTGCAGATGTTATTGTTCCTCAGAAAATTATGAAAACAGTGGCAGATTCCTTAAGTCAAGGGGATGCTTTGTTATCTATTTATGATGGTCAAGCATATTTTAAAATTGATAATGTCTACGTATTTACTAATTTGGTAGAAGGGAAATTTCCTAATTATCGAGATGTTATTCCTAGTCAGACAACATCTATTATTACGGTTGATGCATCTGAATTTGCGGCTTCTTTGCAGAGAGTATCTGTGATGTCGGATAATGAATCCGGAAGGGTAAAGCTGGAAGTAGAAGGACGTAAT
Organism: Brevinemataceae bacterium; assembly: GCA_051647535.1. Taxonomy (GTDB): domain Bacteria; phylum Spirochaetota; class Brevinematia; order Brevinematales; family Brevinemataceae; genus Brevinema_A. Next base: position 30,076 of record JBOFEA010000004.1, on the reverse strand, counting down.
TTGGTTATAAGCGGATCTACCCAGCAAGGAATAGGAAATGATGCTGTTGAAATTGAAAATATTGAAGGAAATAATGAAATCCCGTTTGTGTCGGTAAATTATCGTACATTAACTGATTTTTTGAAGATTCTTCAAGGCAAAAAAATATGTGTAGCAGTGAATTCTGCTGCTAGTCCTATTTTGCTTACTCCTGCCGGAGAAAGTGATTATGAATATATTACAATGCCTATGAAATAATTGTTCAAAAACATAAAAGGAAATTTTTATGGAAGATGATAGTTTTAGGAATCGTCAGAAAAATATTTTTGATGATTTGTATACTTTTCAAGCCGAAGATGTATTGGTTCCTGTATCAATGACACAGTTTATTGATATTGAGAATTCTTATTCGGAAATTATCGAGTTGATTCGGGAGACAAAATTTTCTTGTTATCCTGTTTATAGAGATGGTGTTGATGATATTATAGGAATTTTGAAAATTAAAGATTTGTTATTTTGTGGTTCTGATTCTATAGATATCAATTCGTTATTACTTCAGCCTCTTTTTATTTCTGAAAATAAAACACTTTCAAGTTTGTGCTTGGAATTTGTTGAGAAGAATTTAAATTTTGCGATTGTTGTTGATGAACATGGTTCTGTTAGAGGAATAGTGACATACAAAGATATTCTTTCTTTTCTTGTTGATCATCAAAAAACCGAAGTACTGAAACAATATGTAATTACTAAAGTCGATGGTTCGTCTATTATTGATGCAGTGATGCCGTTGGACGATTTTAATGCTAACTTCGGTACTACTGTTTTTAGTGAAGAATATGATACTATTGGGGGATATCTTATTGAGCAGTTTACTTATGTTCCCCAAGTTGGTGAAGTTTTGAAGTTAGATAGTGCCACTGTTACCGTAAAAGAAACTCAAGGTGCTAAACTTTTAAAATTAATTGTAGATTCTAAGTTATAATTTTGTAAACTTAAGGAAGTGATATGAAAATTTTATTTACTAATGATGACGGCTATGATGCAATAGGAATTCAAACATTATATCGTGAATTTTCTTCTACTTCCAAATATGATACTTTTATGTGTGCACCTCTTCGTCATAAAAGTGCATTTAGTCATGCAATCAATTATTATGATCATTTAGAATTAGTTGATTTGAAAAAAATGAATATTCAAGGATTTGCGTTAGATAGTACACCTGCTGATTGTGTACGTTCGGGTTTGGGTGGATTGTTTGATACGAAATTTGATTTGGTTCTCTCCGGAATTAATTACGGAGTTAATGCTGCACAGGATATTTTTTATTCCGGAACAATTGGAGCTGCACGTGAAGCAACTTTTCATGGTATTATGGCGGTAGCTTCATCCTTAGATATACAAATGCATGAGCAAGATTTTGAGCATAAAATCGATAATAATATTGAACAAGTATTTCAATATGCTGCTAAAATTATGCAACGGATTGTGGATTCTTTTCCTAAAGAGATTCTGCAATATCGTGGTTCGGTGATTAATATTAATTTTCCTCAGCTTGTACCTGCTAAGGGTATCAAACTTACTTCTGTAGGGGATCATCGCTATTCGGTAAAATTGGAACATAAAAAAAGTAAAGAATCCCATTATGTTAGGATTGCAAGTGTAAGGGATCAGCTAGTCTCTGCTGAAGGTTCTGATGTACATCATTTGGAAGAAGGTTATATTGTTGTGACAGCTCTTCATCGTGGTGTTGTTATAGACGATATTCTTCAAAGCAAACTACACTTTCTTGAAAAGGTTTCTATAGATAATGATTAATCAAATAAAAAAAATCTCGTTTAGAGATTTTTTTTATTTGATATGTGTAAATGTTAAGAATGATAACGATATAGTAGATCCGTATTTCCTTTGATTTCTTGAATGCTTGATACCCCTAATAAAATCATTAACAATTCGAGTTCTTGGCGGATATTTTTCAAATAAGTTCTTACGGATTTATGTCCGCCACCTACAGCGTGGATGGCGACAGGTCTTCCTATCAATACAGCATCAGCACCCAATATTAATGCCTTCACAACATCTGAACCTGATCTAATTGCACCGTCTACAAGAATATTCATATTGTTACCAACAGCTTTTCTGATTTCAGGTAATACGTCTATTGGTAGAGGAAGAGATTCTTCAATTCGTCCTCCATGTGATGATACCACTAAATGTGTTGCTCCGGCTTCTACTGCATGTAATGCGTCTTGAACAGATAAGATACCTTTTATGACAAAAGGTAAAGAATGGCTGTTTCGTAATTGTTGTAATTCTGATTTACTTTTTGGAGATGTGTATTGGCCGTAGTTCAGCATAGTCTTTAATCCTATCCCATCAATATCAATACCCAATCCTATTACTCCGACATTTTCTGCTGTTTGAAATCGTTCTTGAATGGATGATATATTATTTCTGGGTTTGCAGATAAAGATACTTTGACCATAATTTTCTTTAGCGGCTTGGACAGCTAGTTCAAAATATTCTTTTTGAGCAGGATCCGGCAACATGGACATAGTTCCTGCCTGCCAAGCTCCTTTTGCAAATGCTCTATAAAATTCTAATTCTGATACGGCATTGTTGTAATTAATTCCGGCACCACCGATAGGAGCTGTAAGTATAGGCATTGACAGTTCAATTCCAAACATGTTGATTGATGTATCAGCAGTTTTTCTTTCATGGATATATGTTGGAATCATTTTAATCTGACGCATTCGTTCGTATGCATGAATGAATCCTTCTCCTGTACCTTTTCCGCCAACACCTGGAATTTTTCCTCGACACCACACCCCGTCACAAGCAATACATACATTACATACATTTTTTAATAATATTTTAGCATTACTATTACTTTGGGAAAGGATTTGTGAAAAATCTTCTTCTGATTTTGTTGTTATTTTAATATGTCTGATGGCATGGTTCACTGCTTTCAATGATTCTTTTAGTGATGGAGAACAAGCAATAATATTTCCGGATTTTTCGGTATTATTTTTAGGTTCATAAATATGATCACCTTCTTGAGCACGAATAGACACATGTGAAATGTAGGGAAATTCTAATAAATTGTTTGGGATAGAAATATTGGTTACTATACCGGGAGGGACAATAATAGCACGTTCTACGCTTACAAAGTTTCTTATAGGGACAATATCGGGAAGTTTTTCTCCTATAGCTAGTTTGACCATGTATTCATGAAGAGGAATTCCTGTTGCTGCTGGAAATGTATGAGATGACATAAATCCACCAGATAATCTTGCAGCAATCTCAATAATCCAAGTATTTTGGTTTGAAATTTTTAAATCTGCTTTTGCTGCACCGTGCGTTAATCCTAATGCTTTAATAGCTTCGGAAAATGCATTGACAGCACGTTCAATCCAGCTTTCCGGAAGCTGGGAAGGAAGAATATGTCCTGTCTCTACAAAATAAGGAGTATATTCTATAATTCTATCTGCAATACCGGTAATTGTAATATTTCCATGCTCAATGAGAGCATCAATACTTAATTCATGGGCATCAATATATTCTTCAATTAAAAATTTATTTTCGTTTCTGTTAAATTGATGAACCAAACTACATGCTTCTGAGAGTTCGCTTTCATTTTTGATTAAAGATATTCCTCGAGCTCCCATATTAGTAATTGGTTTGGTGACGCAGAAAGATCCTATTTCTTTAAAGAATTGAAATGCTTCATTATAATTTTGAACAATTTTGAATTTGGGAATGGAAATATTATGTTCTTGTAATGTTTGACGCATAATAGCTTTATTACTGGCATTCCAAGCGGATTTAGGAGAATGTCCCGGAAGATTCAATGCATCTGCTATAACGGCAACAGTGTAAGATGCATCTGTTCCTGCAGTTGCAACACCGGAAATAGTATTATTAAGTTGAATAAATTCTTTTATTTTTTGTAATGTTTCTTGAGCGTTTAATGTATCTGCAATAATACGGTAATCTGCAAGCTCAAAACCTGAAGCGGAAGGATTAATATCAGTCACAACTGTAGAAAATCCTAATTTTTGTGCTGCTTGAATGAGAGGAATTTGTAATTCTCCTGCACCAATAATTAAAAAAAGTTTGTTTGCCATAAAAACATCCTGGAAACCGAATATATTTATTGAATAGGTACAGAAACGATTTGGGTGAAATCAATAAAAGTATTTGTATTTGTATTTGTATTTGTATTTATTTTAGTATTAATGTTTGTTGTTGTATTCGAAATATTATATGGGGTATTTTGTATTGGAACAACAACACTTGCCGTTATATCAAAGTATTTAGGGACTGTTCCTTGTGGAAATACAGCAGAAGATTGTTGTATTTCGGATTTTTGAACAGCTAGTGTCGTAATAAGATTTAGATTTGTATCTAAAACTGCTAATGTTGTTTGTTGGTTGATTTCCTGTATTGTTCCTAAATTTATTAAAAATGTTGAATTAGGCAACCGTTTTGTTATATATCCGACCTGAGGAAGGCTCAGGGAAATCTTTTTGAGCAGAAGTAGTGTAATTTGGGTTAAATCTCTAGGGTGGAAAAATGTTTGGAATGAAAGGATCATACTTCCGTTTTTGTTATATACGTTCACGTTAATTAAAGAATTATTTTTTTCTAAACTAATATCTGTGATTAAAGAGTACATAGGATTTTTTTTGAAAAATATAGAGGAATTGATCATACTCGTATAATCAGTATTTATAATAGGACTAATATTAGGAAAAAATATAATATTTTCACTGATTTCGTTTTTTAAAGCCTGATTAATAATAGAATTACTACTGTTAATAAAAATATAATTAGTATATTGAAATTGCTTTAAGTTTTGAGAAGAGGTTTTTTTTGTATTATTCTGAGAGATATTTTTGTTTTGATCGGATTCAATTAGTTTCTCAATTAATATTTTATTATTTTTTAGTTTGGCATATGAAATAAGTCCGTTTCTAGCATTAAGATTATTAGGACATACAGATAAAATTTTCTTTAGTAATGATGCATAGAATGTACTGAATCCTTTTTTCCTTTCTTTTGCAGCTTCTTGAGCAAGTATTTGTGAAAAAGCGGAGCGTTCGGTATGGTATGGAGCATATTCCAAAATAAGATTATTAAGGTAAAGAGAAGAAAACATTTGATTGGACGGATCCAAATCTATCATGATTTTTAATTCTGCAAAAGCTTTGCGGTCTTCTTTTAACAGAGTATATGTACAATATATTTTCCAATGCAGTGGTACGGAATTCAATATTGAAGTTTCAGAAAGTTTTTGTACAGCATTGTTAAAAAATTTTAATGCTTGTTCAGGATTATTGTTGCTTAATAGGATGTCTCCTATTTTTTCACTGCGTGATGCTGTACTGCCAAATAGTTTTTCTGCTTTTTTTAATATTTCTAATGCTTTATGAGATTGTTGAGTTTTAATTAGAAATGTTGCAAATTCTTGATATACCAGTTCTTGGGTAGGGAAATTTTTAATAGTATTAAAAAATATTGTGGAAGCTGTATTAGTATTTTTTTTCTGTAGTTCCAGTTTGGCAGCTAAAATATGATTAGGAGCAAAATTCGTGTTAAGGCTTTCAGATAATTTTAATAATTTTTCTGCACTTTCTAATTCTTTTTTTTCCAGATGAAGCGATGCTAAGTAGTACAAATTTGTACATTGCATAGACAAATTTACTGCTTGTTTAAATGAGTTTTCAGCTTCAAGTTGTTGATTTTGCAATTGAAAAATTTGTCCTTGGATAAGGTAATTTTGAGAATTGTTTTTATCTAAAAATAGAGCTTTTTGGATATTTGAAGTTGCAGATTCTAGATTGCCAATCTGAACTAATAACTCAGCATATAAGCGATATACTGAAGAATTATTAGGATTTTTTTTTAAAGAGTCTTCTATTAAACTAATACTTGTTTTGATATCGTTGTTTTTTAATGCTGATTTGATTTGTTGTTCCGGTATTTCTGTGTAAGAGGGTGATGGATATAGTGAAAAAATAAAAAAAAATGTTAGTAATAAAGTTGTTTTAGGTAAGATCATCAGCTTACTCCTCTTCAGTTGATTCTGCATCAACAGGTATATTAAAACCTTTTGCAGCAAGCTGTGATAATTGTTTATTGGCAGTAGAATAAATATCTTTTGATTTGGATACTAGAATTTCAGGTTTATCTCTATTTGATTTTCCTACTCCGAAAATTTTGGAAAGAACAATTTTAATTTGGCTCAATTTAGTAATTTGATCTTGTTCTGTAAAAAGATGCAAATGTTTTAAAGTAAGATAAGAAGTCATATAAAGTAATCCGTCATATCCGAAATTAGTATCAACATCAGGGCCAAGCCAAGGCATACCGTCAAGAGGTTCTGTATTTTTTACTTGTTTGTCTAAAGCTGAATCGTAATTAATAAAGGCTTGATGATACATCTCTTTGGAAAGATCTTGAAAATGTTGGAGTTTGGTTTGTGTGAACAAATCAGAAGCAAGCCATGCTGCACGAACAGCATATACAGCTCTTTTAACTGTCGGCGAGCTATTTTTATCAAAATATGCAGTACTGGCAAATCCCAATAAATAAGAAGCAAGTCCTGTAATAGGAGTACGGTATTTCTGAAAATCAAGAGTGGATCCAAATATTTTTGTAATAAGAAGATTTCTATTGGAGTGATCGTCTTTAAGATCGCTGTTAAATTTTAAATTTTTGTTTTGAAATTCTTGCAACAAACCTGCAAAATAACATTTGGGACACACAATGATCGAATAAAAAAGCGGATTAACTATTCCATATTTTTGAGTAGGTATGTATAATCTGCGAAGTTCGTCTGTAATATTACCTGCATTAATACGACCTCTTCCTGTCTGAAGTTCTTCTTTATAGAAATTAGTATCGCAATTGGGGCAAACAATAGGTTTTTTTGAAAAAAAGGAAATGGACGGTTTTTGCTGCATCTCAAAAAACTCCTTATGATGTTGAAATAAAAGTAAGTAATAATACTCTTTGATATATTGTAGCTTATTTTGTTTTTTTTTTCAAAAAAGAGTGTTATTCTCTTTAAAAATTCTAATAAATTTCGAAAATATATATAGTAGTTAAAGAATAATTTGTTCTTTACAGATATTTTTAATTTTATTATGAAGAGTATATAATATCTTAATCGGATATCATAGAGTAGGGGATGTATGTTAGGAATTTTATTAGCAATAGCTGTAATTCAGGGATTAACGGAATTCCTTCCCGTATCCAGCTCAGGGCATTTAGCGTTGGCGGCGTATTTTTTTAATTTTCATACGGTTGATATGCTGTTGTTTTTTTTGATTGTTCATGCCGGAACAGCATGTGCGGCATTATATTTTTTCCGTGCCGACATTATTGGAATCATTCGCGGAATGGCTGATATTGCTGTGCGTAAAAAAACTATCGAAGCATCAGAAGCTTTCAAATGGATCATGATGATTATAATGGTATCTATTCCTACAGCATTTACAGGAATTTTGTTTAAACAGGCAATTGAATCTGCCGGAGTATCATTAATAATTGTTGGATTGGGTCTTGTTGGAACGTCTTGCCTGCTGATGTTGACCAAATTTGTTAAAAAGGGAGATTTGGATTTAAATAATTTTGGATATAGAAAAGCGTTTCTTGTTGGAATTGCTCAAAGCTGTGCTCTCTTGCCTGGAATTTCACGATCCGGATCTACTATTTCGGTTGCGTTAATACTTGGTGCGTCTCCTATGTTTGCAGGAAAGCTTTCATTTTTAGCGTCTTTTGTTGCTATTTTTGGTGCATTGTTATTAGAAGTTATTGATGCTGTACAAAAAGGATTTGTTTCTTTTCCTTTATATTATTTGGTGATCAGTTTTTTTGTCGCTTTTTTTGTTGGATTATGGGCATTAAAATTTTTGATTCGAATTTTGTCTCATGGTAAATTATATTTATTTTCTTTATATTGTTTTACTCTTGGAATTTCTGTAATATTATATTATATATTTTATCTGAGCAGGCTTTAAAATTATGAAGAATTTGGGACGAATTATTATTTCCTACTTTTTTATATTATATTCTATTTTTTTATTTATTTCTCTTCTGAGTTTCTCTCTTAATGACTTACCTTTTTATACGACAAATGTTAATTTAATTTTTCAAAATTGGTTTGGTCTTTTGGGTGCCGATACGGCTGTATCCTTTATATTTTATTATGGGACGGTTTCATGGATATGGGCTGTGTATATATTGTGGCTGGGAATTCGGTTGTTATCAGGTATTGATTCGAAAAATTTAATGATTTCCTTTGTATCTATGCATATATGGATGGTAGTATTGTCTATGATTAATTCTTTGTCAACATCATCAGGTTCGTTTTTGGACGGAGGGGTGTTTGGAGAATCATTATCGTTAATGCTGACTGGGTTTGTTCCAAAAGAATTATTATTACTTCTTCTACCAATAGTGGTTATGTTATTGTTTTTTCCGGTATGGCAATTTCCGGTTAGTCTTCTGAAAAAAACAGCAGTGTATATTTCAAAAAGAAGATCTGTTTCTCAGTATGGGGATAATGAATTTAATAGTGATGAAGATGAGTTATCATACTTACCTTACGAAGACGCTGGTTATGAGGATGAAAAATTTTCAAAAACCAATCCTTTTCTTGCTTATGAAGATATGCATGTTGGAGATGTAAATTCTGTTGTAAGAGAATTAGAAGATAATAATGTTGGATCATATGATCGATCCAAGGTTCCGGATTTTTTGGTTCCGAACACCAATCAATCAAAGTTGTCTTCTGAAAAAGAATTATTTTATCCTGTCAAAAAAAGATTAACATCTGCACCACCTGCGTTTTTGAGAGATGTTGATGTAGATTTTCTTTCTCCTTACCATAAGAACAAGAGTGAATTTTATCAAAAAATCGAATACAATATGGATCAATTTGAAAACGGTGAACAATTGTTAGAATTGGATCAAGATTTAGAGTCACAGAAATCATTTAAAGGGAATTCAGAATTGGCTGATGAAAAAGCTCAAAGTGGAAGTTTTGTTATTCCTGCAAAGAAGTTTAAAATATCTGAAAATGCTTCTAATATAGAAAGAGAAGACTTGAATCCTTACGATTCGCCAAACCAATTTCGTTTATCTTTTGATAATGAACTTTTTAAAGATTCAGATGGCAGAGTTGTGGAGGAAAAAGAATTTTCTGAAGAACATGTTGCGGAAGAAAAAGATTATGCGGTACATGGTAAATCTGTTGCAGATGAAACGGAAAATGTTCGTGAAGAACAGTTTGACACAGACAATGAAAAAATACGTCATTCTTCTAAATTTCCGCCTTTAGATGATAGTTTGGATAACAATAAAATATTGATTTTGGATGAAGATGGTGGTAGCCTGTTGGTGCAACCGGAAATGAAAGATAAGGTGTCAAATGCATATACTGAATTATCTGAATCGGAAAAATTACTTATAGCTGGTGTTGAACGAACTTATATGAATAATATTCCTGAAGAAGAAGCAATGAAATCATTATTTTATGATCGGTATCAGGATCTTGTTAAACACAGCAGTCCTGATGAATCAAATACAGAAAGCTATGTGGATGATTCGGAAGATCTTCAATCCAATGTTTATGAATTAGCAGATAATAATGATTTTGCGGTACAAAACCTGCGGAATGAAATTGAAGAATTGCAAACACACTATGAACCCAAAGTAACTGGAGTAGTTTCTGATGATCAATTTTTGGAAGCTTACTATTCTTTTCATAATGAATCTGAAGAATTTAATTCTGAAGAGAAGAAGACAGGCAGTGATCATCGTGAGCAAATACAAACTAATGGGGAAAATGAAGATATAAACACTTCGTTGGAAGATAATGAAGAATTTATAATAGATTTCGAGTATTCGGATAGAGAACCGGATACTCAAAAAGAAAAAGAAAAAGAAATTTTTTCCGGTTCTGAATTATCTTTACAGCAGGTTGTAGTGGATAATGAATTACTTCAGAAAGAAATTGATGCTGAAATTTTAGAACCGGAATATCTTCGTCAATTGACTTCATTAGATGAGATTATTCGGGAAGAAGAACAGTCAATCCAAGAAGAAATAATTCAAAAAGATTATTCAACTGATGCTGACCGTCAAATGGATTTGAACAATGACGAACAGGCAGAACTTATACATGAATTAGCAGAAAATATTCCACAAGATGAAGACAGTCAATTTGGATATTATGAAGATTTGACTCAGAATACATCTCAAGAAGGTTCTGAACAACCTGTAAAAGAATTGTTTTTTAATCAAATAGAAAATCCTGTTAAGCATGGAGGAGGTGTTTTTGATGAAGAGAATAAAAATATGTTCCAAAAACAACACACTCAAGAGAATAATCGCATTTATTCTAATTCAGACACTGTAGCTAATAATAGTATGATTAGTGGTACAGAAGATCTTGATTCAAACGATGAAATTCTATTGCTTTATGACTATGATGATCAATCAAAATTTGTAACTGAAGATTTAAACAGCTCCAATATTCAAGATCAAATGTCTCTTAGTGAAAACATTATTGAAGATAAGAACATTGATTTGGTACAGAACGTAGAAGAAAGAGAGACTGCTAGTATTTCTGATTCGAATATATATAATGATATTGATTATCAAGAATTGATAAAACAGAATTCTATTCAAGAAATATCATTATCAACCTTTCCTAATTCCGGTATATTTGGGGAAGAAGAAAGTAGAAAAGTTGATTTAGAGGAAGAAGAGGCAGATATAGATCCGAAAATTGTACATGATCAAGATTATGCCAAAAAAGAAGAATTGGTAAATTTATATCAAATAGATAAAGACAATGACGGAGATCAGGGAAAAGAATTAACAACAAATATTGATACACAAAACTCGGTTGAAGAGTTATTAGATCCTGAAGAGGCTGCGCTACTTCCTAAGATTGCGTTGATAAGCAATACAAATGATTTGTATGATGAGGCTGTCGAATCCGAAAATATTTCTGAAAATATGGAAAGCATGCAAGAATCTGAAATAATTTATGGAAAAGAAAATATTATTGAAAAAGCATATATTTTTCCGACAGCGGATAATTTGGAGCCTAATAGAGATAATATTGATCAAGCGGAAGAGAACTTAGAAATTGAAAATGCAATGAAAATGATAGAAGATACGTATGAAAGTTTCAATATTAATATGCAAGTAGTTGATTTTGCACGAGGTCCTTCTATTACACGTTTTGAATTGGATCCGCCTTCGGGATTGAAACTCAGAACGATTTTTAATTTGCAAGATGATTTAGCATTGCAGGCAGGTACTTCGAATTTGAGGATTATTAGCCCAGTTGAAGGACGTAGTTATATTGGAATTGAATTACCTAATAAGATTCGAAGAAATTTTCTTTTGAGACAGCAGATTGAAAGTACGGAATTTCAAGAATCACATTCAGCGCTTCCATTGATATTAGGAGTAAATATTGCAGGGAAGAAAATGGTAGGTGATTTAGCGGTTACTCCTCATTTGCTGATAGCTGGAACAACAGGAAGTGGAAAAAGTGTTTATGTTAATGCATTAATTCTGGGGTTGCTGTATAGTTTGAGTTCTGAAGATTTGAAATTTATTATGATTGATCCGAAGATGGTAGAATTGGAATTGTACAGCGGAATTCCGCATTTATTGTCTCCTATCATCACCAAACCAGAAGAAGCATTAGCAGCATTGGAATGGTCTGTTCAAGAAATGGATAGGCGTTATTTGATGTTGTCGGAATTAGGTGTTCGTAATTTAAAAGAATATCAAGCGTTAGCAGAAAATTCACCTGATATGGTCTATGAAAAACTCCCTTATATTGTGATTATTGTAGACGAGTTTGCTAATTTAATGCTTAGAGCACCTAAAGATACGGAAAAACATATTTCACGATTAGCGTCGATGGCTCGTGCTGTGGGAATACATTTGGTACTGGCAACCCAAAGACCGTCAGTAGATGTTGTGACAGGGGTTATCAAAGCCAATTTCCCAAGCCGTATTGCATTCCGAGTCACATCTAAAATTGATTCACGTACGATTTTGGATAGGAATGGAGCCGAATCATTACTGGGTAAAGGTGATATGTTGTTTATGTCTCCTGATGAAACTGAGTTGATACGTATTCAATCCCCGTATGTATCAAGCGAAGACGTTGCTGAAGTGGTTAAGATTATCAAGCAAAACGGAAGTCCTGAATATGCTGTAAATTTTTCTGATCTTATTTCGCAAAAAGAACAACCTGTAGTACAGGATACTCGTACGGATGCGATTTCAGATCCTTTGTTTGAGGAAGTGCTTCGTTATGCTGTGGATAGTGGTGAGATTTCAGCATCCGGCATACAAAGAAGATTTAGAGTTGGATATAACAGAGCTTCACGTCTTATTGAAACAATGAAAGATTTAAAAATTATTTCATCTGCTTCCAGTGCAGGGAAAGGATGCCCTGTTAACATAACTAAAGATCAAATATCGGATTATCTTAACTAATTTAATAAATCTAAGCCTTTAGTGAAATCATCAAAATTATCATTCTCTTCCTTAGGAAGTTCGTTTTGAACAACTTCCTGAGGAAGAGATTTCCATATAGTAAACAAGTCTTTTTTCAGTTGGGGCAAACCTTCGCCTGTACCTGCACTTCCAAAGAAAACAGGAATATTTTTGTTTTGCAGGAAGTTTGAAAATTCTAATATTTCCTCTGAAATTTCTGGCATGAGGTCGGTTTTATTAAAATACACTACATAATGTTGTTGGGAAAGTTTTTCAGAATAATTAGCCAATTCTTTTCTTAGAATATTAAATTTTTGTTCAGGATTGTCTGAAATATCAAGCACAAACAATAATAATTTTGTTCGTTCGATATGCTTTAGAAATTCAATTCCTAAACCTCGACCTTCAGAAGCACCTTCAATTAATCCGGGAATATCGGCAATCAACAGTCCATCGCCATAAGTTTCAGGAATAAGCATACCTAAATTAGGAACTAGTGTTGTAAAAGGGTAATCTGCAACTTTTGGTCTTGCATTGGTAAGTCGCGAAATTAAAGATGATTTTCCGGCGTTGGGAAATCCGGCTAATCCTATATGAGCAATCAATTTTAATTCTAAACAGAGATCTTTTTTGATTCCCAGTTTTCCTTTTTGGGCATATTGAGGGCTTTGTTTGACGGCACTTTTGTAGTGGATATTTCCTTTGCCGCCTTTTCCGCCTTCTGCAATGACAATTTCTTTTATGTTTCCTGATAGATCTGCAATAATTTTTTTTGTTTGATCTTCCAATATTTCACTAATGACGGTACCTTCAGGCATTTCTAAGATAATATTATTTCCTTTTTTTCCGAAACATTGTTGTCCCATACCGTTTTCACCGCTTTTGGCTTTAAATTTCTGACCGGTGTGGAAATTTGCAAGTGTCAATAGCTGGGGATTGAGCCGGATAATAACATTACCACCGTCTCCACCGTCTCCACCATCCGGACCACCGTTAGGCATAAACTTTTCTCTCCGAAAAGAAACTGCTCCGTCTCCACCTTTTCCTGAGGAAACAGTAATATTTACTTCATCTTTAAAAATCATAAGTGATATTTCCTTTACTGAATTAGCTATGCAGACCGGTACTTCCGAATCCGCCTTCTCCTCGTGTGGTTTCCGATAAAAATTCGGATTGGGTGTAAGATACCTGCATAATAGGTGATACAACAGCTTGTGCTATTCTCATATGATTGCTTACGGTAAAATCCGTTCCGCTGAGATTTAATAATAATACTTTTATTTCTCCGCGGTAATCTGCATCAATAGTACCAATACCGTTTGGAATAATAATTCCTTTGGCGGCAATACCGCTTCTTGCTCGGATTTGCATTTCAAATCCTTGGGGAATTTCTACTGACAAACCGGTAGGAATCATTGCTACTGTTCCATGTGCTATAACAAAATCTTCTTCTAATGCCGCATACAAATCTGCACCTGCTGAATCGGGAGTTTGATAAGCAGGGATTTTTGCCTGAGGAGTTAAGAATTTAATTTTTATTTCAATATTTTTATTTTTCATCTAGTTCTCTCCTAAAATGTCATTGAATGCAAAACAAGAGTATGTGATTTTTATTGCTATGCTAAAAAGAAAAATTTCTTTATTTCCTGAAGAATATTTGGATAGGTAAGATACAACGATTCAGCGGGTAGTGCTGCTTGTACGAAATTTCTACCGTATGATTTTGAAAAAATTCTGCTGTCTAGTACAATGAGAATTCCACGGTCTTTTTTTGAACGGATTAATCGTCCGATTCCTTGTTTATATTTGAGAACAGCTCGAGGAACAGAATATTCTGCAAAGGAATTAATGTTTTTTTCTTCCAGCATCCTGCAAACTGCTTTTGTTAACGGATTGTTAGGATTATCAAAAGGAAGTTTGTCAATAATAAGTAATCTCAAATGGTGTCCCGGAATATCAATACCTTCCCAGAAGCTTGATGTAGCAAAAAGAATAGTATAATCTTTTGTTCTCATCGCATTAAGAAGATGATCTCGAGAAAAATCTCCTTGTTTTAACGGATAAAGTCCCGCATCGCTGAATTCTTCAGCCAATTTTAAATATGCTGCTTCTAACGCTTTGTATGATGTAAAAAGCAACAGAGCTCCACCTCCGGATGTAAGTACCGCTTGTTTTACTAAGTCCATTTTTTGTGAATATAACTGGTCAGTAGGTAAGGAAGGTTCTTTAATGACAAAAATTTTCATTTGGTTCTTGTAGTCAAAAGGGCTTGAAAGGGCAATCGAGTCAACACGTTCCGGCTCCGAATACTCCAATCCTATACTTTGAGAGAAAAAATTAACAGTATTATTAATGAATAGTGTTGCAGAAACAAAAATCGTAAAATCTTTTGGACGGAAGATATTTTTTGATAAAAAATCTCCTATATCAGCCGGTCCTGCAGAAAATATTGTAGCATTACGTGTTAATTCAAGTTGTTTTACTGCAATAGAATCATCATTGAGGGTAATAAAAATCTTCTCAAAAGTCTGCCTCATTTCAAAAAAAGCATTGTTGTGAATATCAATAATTCGTAAAATTTCTAGAATTCGAGCTTCAGGTATTAATTCTCTAGTTCGTTCTGATAATTTGGTTAAGGTTGACTCAATGAACTTGACATGATCAAACAATTCTGTAAGAATTTTTTTTGCGGTAATCCATTTGGATTGTGAAAGAAGTTCTTGAGTAATTTCTATATAAGGTTCTTGATAATTGCCTATGATATTCAAAAACTCTTCTTCTTTTTGGCGGGTTAATCCGCTTAGTTCTAAAATAGAATTGGAAGCTGTTGTGAATAGCTGGAAAAGTTCCGATGATTGCTCAAGAGCCGCTCTGTCGTGAAGAAGATTTAATTGTCCGAAAAATTTTGAACCTTTTTGACGGTATAATCGAGATATCCGCCATATAATTCCTCCAAAAGAAAATGATTCAGCCATTGCTCCCAAGGTAATATTTGGAAGACTATGCGCTTCATCAATCACAACTCCAGAAAAATGCGGAATCGTAGAAATAAATCCGTTGTCATCATCAATAGATGCCAGTAGTAAGGAATGATTTCCAATAATAATGTGTGATGCTTCTGCAGTCATTCTTGCTTTAAAATAAAAACATTCAGTATAAAAAGGACATTCTTTTCTTGGACAGTTTGGGGTGGATGCAGATAGTTCTTCCCACAGTTCCGAAGATATTCTTTCCGGAATTTCCGATCGAAGTCCGCTTTGAGTTCCTTCTGACCATAAAGAAATGATTTCTAATTCATTTTTTATTTGTTGAGGATTGTCAAATAATGATTCTGTCTTGTCTCTTTCATAAAGAAGTTCGTTCAAATTTTTAGGGCATAAATAATTACCCCGTCCTACCAAAACAGCAAATCTAGGCTTTATTCCTGTATATCTTTCAACAATACTTGATACTAGTTCGGCATCTTTTTTTGCAATCTGATTTTGAAGAGTAATCGTATGTGTTGTCACAAATACACGTTTTTCAGACTTAACAGCCCAAACTGCTGCAGGAATAAGATAAGATAATGACTTTCCGGTACCTGTACCGGCTTCTGCTGCCAAAATGTTATCGTTATTAATGGCGGAAATGATTTTAGAAACCAATTCTTCTTGTTGAGGTCTTTCTTCATAGGAGCCAATGCATTCTGCTAATAATCCTTTGTCTTGGAAAATTGCCAACACTTCCTGCTCCGGAAGAAAGAATCTGGGTTTTGGTTTGTAGACAATGTTAATAACGGAGCAATCATTATTAATAATATAAAATCCAAGTTTTTTTGTAGCAAGAAGAGATGCAATATTGATATCAGCATTGGATGCACGCAAATCTCCAGAAGGATGATTGTGAATCACTAAATCAGCCTTTAACCCTTCTGCAAGCGGAGCAGGTACGGATTCGTCGTTTCCAAATGCTATTGCTTCACATTCCGATACTCTTCCGTCTCTGTCTACCCAAGCGGTAAAAAATACTTCAGATCCTCCGTGTGATTCAATGGTTTGGGCAATATATTCTGATATATTCGGATGGAAAAATTCTGAAGCCGGCTGATTCACAAAACACTCCTTCTAAAATTACAAAGTATAATTATTTTACCTGCTGGTATCGTCAAACTCATTTATGTCGATTGGGAGAGCATTTCTCCTGAAAATTTGAATGACTTAATAAAAATGGAATTCAATTGTTCCATAGTTAATTTATATTGTGTGCTGATAAGTGAAATAATACCGGTGTTTTGTGTTTCCCACGCTTTTACCAAATTCAACAGGTCGCCGAGTTGTCCTTCTCCCTTGAGAAGGGCCTGTGAAATATTTTGTGAAACATAGAGATTCTGAAGTATTTCACTCATAGGAGTTTGCAACAAAGTATCTGATAATGAAAGTAATCCTGTTAAGAAGGCTTCATTCTTAGTATTTGCAGAAATACTTGGTATTGCCTGTGCTAATAGTTCCATTGTTTTTGCTCTTTGGACGGCAGTTTGGTATAATGCGGTAGAAGCTTTTTCGTCAGTCGAGTTTTGTTCATTTTTTCTTGTATACAGCATTAACAAAATCCATTGGGATAGAGCCTTTTTACCTAATAACGCAATTGTTTGGCGGATAGATGTAATTTCTTGTACCGGAAATATACTTGCTGAATTAATAATTTTCATTAATGCCATTACCAAATCAGGATACATTTTAATAGACTCTTCTATTTCAGATATGTCAGCATCTTGCTGAAGCAACTTTGCAATGTGAAGGATACTTTCAATCTGAGGTTCTACCCGTAATCCGCTGACAATTACCGGTTTGGTAAAGAAATATCCTTGAAAGTAAGTGAATCCAAGACTGTGGCACAGTTTGAACATTTCTTGTGTTTCTACTTTTTCGGCTAAAAGTGCCGCTTTGTACGTTTTGAGAATATTGATCTTGTGTTTCAATTCATCAATACTGCTGTCCATAACATCAACTTTAATAATATGTACTTCATGAAGTATAGGTTCCCAATACTGGATTTCATCCAGCGACATAATAAAATCATCCAGTGCAAACATATATCCTTTTCTTTTGAGTTCTTGAATAAAAGTCACTAATTCTTTAGTGGGAGTTTGTGTTTCTAAAATTTCAATGACAAATTTATTAGGAGCAAGAATTTCTAATAATCCTTTTCGAAGAATGTCTATATCGATATTAATAAATCCTCTTTTTCCACCTAGAATATTGTCTGTAGTAAACATAGATAAGGTATTTGCTACTACCTGCATGGTAGCGTCGGTATCACATGTTATGGGTTTGTTTTCTTTAGATCGAAACAGAAGCTCATAAGCTGAAATTTGTAAATTTCTGTCAACAATAGCTTGTTTACCCAATAATAAATCCATTTTTTCTCTCCAAATTTGAATAATTCATGCTGAATTTTTTATTAATAGTATATATAAGATTTAAAATATATTATAAAATGAAAATCGTATTTTTGCAAATGTTTTAAGAAATCGCATGGCCTAATATTCATTAAGATTTTTTTTTTTTAACCGATACTATAGATAATATCTGTCTTAATAATATAGTTGTTAGAATATTGTACAGTAAATATTTGAGGTAGTATGGCTAAGTCTTATTTTTATATTGTTATGTATTTGGTGGTGTTTTGGCTGGTTAGTGTTTTTGTATTTGGCAAATCCGGTATTTTGGATAATGTACTTCTTTCTCGTGAAATTTTGAAATTATCTCAGGAAATTCAGGTATCTCATGAAGAAATCCAAAAAATGAAGGCAGAGTACACACGATTGTCTCAAATGACGGACCCTGATCATGCGTTTTTAATAAAGCAAGGTAGAATACTTCATAATGCACTAATTTTTAAAATGAAAGAAAATGATAATCAAGTGTCAAATAATAATATTATTATATCCTATGACGAAAAAAGATTTTTCTTTCTTAGTGCTGTGGCTGCGTTGGGTATGCTTATTTTAGGTTGTTTGTGCTTATTTCTTTTATCGTTTTTTGCTATGAGGAAGAGATCTTAAAATGTTTAAGGAGTTAGTTAGTATGGCAGTATATAAATTTTTTCGTTATTTTGTATTTTTATTTTTAGGAATTTTATTTATTTTATACTTGACTAAAGATTTTGTAAAACCGGTGACTTGGTTTGATCCGATGTTTGGTGCTATAGACAACTTCTATGATTCAGTATTAAAATCAGACGGTATGGATATTCAAAATCAAAAATATTTATCGGAAACTGCTGATATGATCTCATCCGGTTTTTTTCAAAATATAAATAGTATGAAATCTGATTTAAGATTTACTGCATCACTTGGGTCGGCATTAAAATATAATTTTAATGATTTGGAATATTTAATACAAGAATATTTAGCACACCTGCCGTTGTTTCGGGACGTTCTTTTATTCAAAGATAAGGAACTGCTTTATAAATACAGAAATATTTATCTTGTAAACAAATTTATAGTTGAATATTCTACAAATTTGATGGACACAAATCTTAATATGCAGGTTGTATTTGATCAAAAAATATTAGAAATGTTGTTAAGTGATATTGAACAAAAGATGATTATAAGATATCAAGGTAAAATATATTATGCTGATAAGTATGATTCAATTCCTTCAGTTCTTTTAGATAAAATCAATCAATTTACGGATGATAAGGGGCAGTTTGATTTTTCCAAAAAAGAAAGAGTTTATGTACAGGAAATTAAAGATCATTTTGATGCTCCGGTGACATTATTTTTGGTAGCTCCTCGTTCTGCGAATTTTGGTTATCATTTGTTAAGATTGTTTGTAATGATGATTTTTCCTTTATTTATCGTATTGTTGATAGTATTAGATCGATTGTTGTATTCATATCTTCGTGTATATTTTGAGTCAATGGGTCAGGAAAGTTCAAGCGGAATGTCTGGCGGTGAAGGTAGTCAGGATTTGGATGATACTCTTGGATGGCTTGACAGGTTTATCAAGATAGAAGAGTTGACTCATTCCAATACCAAATCATTAGGCGGAAAAATGAAGAATATATCCGAAAAATTTTCTCAAATTTCCAAAAACGATAATAAACAAGACAAATCATAAACTCCTATAATATAGTAGGGTTTAGGAGGGGTTGGTTGAGAAAAATTATATTTTTTGCTGCAGTTCTTGTTTTTCCTGTTCAAATTGCATCTCTTACAACAGCGTGGCGTTATAATACGCTTCCTTCTCTTTTGCTTCGTGAAACGGTAGGTATGGTAGAATCAAATGGTTCGTTAATGCAGGATAGTTCTGTTGAGAAAGGTTTTTTGAAAACAGAAGATTTTGTTGTAGATACCCAAATGCGTTTTTCCAAATTGTTTATGTATTTCAATAAACGAAAATATTCGTCTTATGCTTTAGTAAAGATTTATGACCAATTTACGGATCGGTTGATTGCAGAATGTATTTTTACCGAATCCGATGTGCGTAATATAACGTATCCTTCTTATTCATACAGCAGAGCATATTTAACAGTAGAAATTTATGGAGATGATATAGAATTGTTTTCTGCAGGAGTGGAAACCGAACCGGTAAAAATAATATTTGAAAAAGATTTTATCTTAAATGTGCCTAAAAATTCGGAAGAGTCTAATATGTTATTATTAGAATTTCTGCTTCAAGAAGCTGCTGCTGTGTCATTGTATATATACGATCAAAACGGGAATGTTTGTACAAAAATATTAGATAAAAAAACATTAGATGCGGGTTTGTTTAGGTTTCAATGGAATCCTGCTTGGAAATCTGGAGATATTACCGGGAAAAATTATTATATTCGTTTATATGCATCGAATTTTCAGCTTACCCCGTCCGAATATGTCAAAGATGTATATCTTATGCCTTAAACATTATTATAAGAAAGATATAGGATAAAGTAGATAATGAATGAAATTTCAAAATATGCAGAAGAATTTATTTCTGTATTGAAAGTGCAATTTGGAGTATCACATCATACGGTAAGAGCTTATCAATTTGATATTCGTCAATTTATAGAGTATTGCGGATCTAGGAATTGTTTAGAGTTTGAAAATATTACACCTATGATTGTGTCGGAATGGCTTCAACGTTTATCTTTGTCTGGAGATTCTTCTCGCACAGCAGCTAGAAGATTATCATCTGTCCGAAGCTGGTTTAAGTTCTTAGAACGCCGTAAAGTTATTACTGAAAATATTTTACGAATATTTTTGCCGCCCAAACATACTAAACATATTCCTAATGTTGTATCGGAAGATCAAATAAGCGATTTCTTTCGAAATATACCGGAACATAGTATACTTCATCGTCGTGACAAATATATTCTAATGTTTATGTATGGGACAGGAATGAGGGCACAGGAAATTTGTGATTTGAGATTGGAAGATATTATATCTGGTGGCCGTATGATTGTGATCCATGGAAAAGGCGGTAAGCAAAGAATCGTTCCTCTCATAAAGACAATACAGGATATTTTGGAGCAATGGCTTTTTGAGAGATCTTTGCTTGATAAATCTGGATCTGCATATATATTTTTGTCTATCAACGGGAAAGCTCTTACAACTTCGATGATTACAAAAATAGTTAATAAATATTCCTATCTTATTTCGGGAAAAAAGCTTCATCCTCATATGTTTCGATATACATTTGCTTCTCAGCTTCTTGATAGAGGTGCAGATATCAGGTCTATTCAAGAATTACTTGGTCATGCGGGTTTGTCTTCTACCCAGCGTTATACAAAACTATCAATTTTAAGGTTGAAAGAAAATTATAATAGATTTCATCCTCGAGGATAGGGTATAAGACTTGACTTTTATATGATATAACTTTATACTATAATAGTATTTTTTGG
Organism: Brevinemataceae bacterium; assembly: GCA_051647535.1. Taxonomy (GTDB): domain Bacteria; phylum Spirochaetota; class Brevinematia; order Brevinematales; family Brevinemataceae; genus Brevinema_A. The sequence continues at coordinate 8,698 of JBOFEA010000004.1, read as the reverse complement.
ATAAAGGAGAATTTCGTGAAATACACAATATCCAAACATAATCAATATACAGTTGTCAAAGTACAGGAAAACCTTGTAAATGATCCTGTAGCTAATGAATTTAAACAAGTACTTTGTGAATTAATGGATAAAGGTGATAAATTTATAGCTATTGATTGTACAGATATGCAGTTTATTGGAAGTGCAGGTATAGGCAAATTACTTTTGGCGTACAAACGTATTAAAGATCTAGGTGGTTCTATTGCTGTGGTTAATTTGCATCCTGATATGAAAGATTTATTTGTGGCGTTTAAACTGCAGGAATTTTTGAATATAGGTGATTCTCTTAATGATCTTTAATACTATCTTTTAAATAATTTGTATATAGATTTGTACTAGAGGATTTAATGCTCCATTTTATTTTTTTTATATTTGCAATATCGTTAGGTGTTGTTTTGTACTTAAAAGAACTTCCTATATTAGCTGGACTTTTAATAGTTGGTGATATTATTTACTTTTTGTTATTGTTTCAAAGCAGGAGTATTTTTGTACGCCAGCAGAATATTTTCACTTCTTTTTTTTCTAATGATTTGTTTCAAAGTATGGGAAGCATTCAGGAAATTTTAAAATTTCGAAAAAATCTACTTGCAAATTTCAAAAATCTACAAGATTATCAAGTTGTCGTTCTTAAGGATGACAATCAAGTTGCTACATTTCCCCAGCAAAATATTGAATATACATTATCGTTGCGGGAAGCATTGGAATATATATATCAAAAATCTCTTTATAAAATTTTTCTAATAAAAAATCAAAACTCTATTTTACCCTTTCAAAAAAAACATACTCGTTGTTATGCGTGTTCGTATAATATTCCTATTATAAACAGTAGAATAATTATTTTTGTGTACTATTATATGTTTATTCCTATAGAACCTGAATTTCAGAGCAAGATCAAAGTGCTGAATGATGTGATGGTTGTTTTGGTGTTTATGTCTGAATTTTCGCGTAAGAACAACGATATAATAGAACTGTTGCAGGAAGTTGTTTGGATGTCGCCGTATGCGATTGCATTGAGTGATCCGTCCGGAGAATTGGTATTAGGTAATAATGCGTTGTACCAGCTGTTCTATGGGAATATTCCTAATTTTCGAGAATTAGCCGAACCAGAAGTTTTTCTTCTTCTATTAGAAGGGAAAAGAATAGGAAAAACATTTGTTATACGTGGAAGACAAGTTCATTTTGAGGCATATCCGATCAGTAATAAGAATTTTCTAATAACCAAGTGTTTGTTTATATTTTATGACGAACATGTTGAAACAAGAAATGAACAGCTTCGTGAGTCCAGTAGTCTGCGTCGATTTACATCCGGAGATTCGGTTCGTGGAGCGGCGATGTTTACAATCGAAGGAACACTTCTGTACTCGAATGAAGCGTTTATGAAGAATTTGTATGTTTTCAAAGTAAGGGAAGCCAAACAGAAAACAATTTTTGATTTGTTCAAAATCACTGAAGAAAAGTTTCGAGAGATTATTATATCGGTTTCAGAAACACATGAATATATGACATCGTTATTTGGATTGGAAAAAGAGTACGAATTTAATGTGTTGTTTAAGAGTTTGATTTTTGGTGATCAAACAATTTTGGAAGTAATTCTGCAAGATGAATTTCTATATCCCGAACATCAATCGTATCTTGACAAAGAAACTCAAGGACTTTATGAAGAACTTAAAACAGCTCGAAGCGTACAAGAACACATTCTTTCCTTACCGACAATCTATCGTCCTGGTGTTGCAGTAGATACACTGTATGTTCCTTCACGGCAGTTAAGTGGAGATTTCTTTACCGTAGTACCTTTCGAAAACGATCAAATGGGATTTATTATTGCGGATGTTTCGGGGCATGGTGTTTCTGCATCGTTGATTACCGCTGCATTGAAAATATTAGTCAAGTTTGCTCCCAGTGATTCTAACAATCTTCCAAAAATTATTTCTTATTTTAATACCTATTTGGCTGATATTCTTCCTGAAGGTAGTTTTGTGACTTTGTTTTATGGAATTGTTGATTTTGAAGATTATACGTTTCGTTATATTAATTGTGGGCATCCTTTTCCTATTTTGGAAGATTTGGAGCTTGGTGAAACAAAAATTTTGGAAGGAATGGGATTTCCTTTAGGTGGTCTTTTGAATGTATCGTTTGATGAACATATCCGTATTATCCAGCTTCCCCATAAAGCCAAATTACTATTCTATACCGATGGTGTTTTCCAACATCTTTCCGGAACAATGAAAGATAAAATGGAAAAAATTTGTAATGCTTTTGTACAGCATAAAGCTGTTAATGATAAAAATTTATTAAAGAAAGTCTATCATAATTTGGTAGATAGAAATTCATCATTTCCAGAAGATGATGTCAGCTTAATGATGGTTAGTTTGGATAAAACTTGTACGGAAAAACACCATATGTATATTTCTTCTACACTGATAGAAGCTGATGAAGCAGTAAAAGAAATTTGTACTTACATACAAAAAAAAGCTGGTGTAGAATCCGGATTATATTGGCGAATACATACGTCGTTTTACGAAGCAATGCTTAATGCTATTGTTCACGGGAACAAATATAATACTCAGAAAAAAGTATACATCGATTTCCGTATAACAGAAAGCGTCATTGTTATTCGAATAAGAGACGAAGGAAAGGGATTTAATTTTAATACGGTAGCAAATCCTTTGGATTCAGCTAATATTTTAAAAGAATTTGGTCGTGGAATAACAATGATTAAAACATTAGCTGATAAAGTAAAATTTAATCGTTTAGGAAATGAGTTGACATTATTTTTCTATAAATCAGGAAGAAAAAAATGATGAATATTTATCATACTTCTATACTTGGGGAAACGATTATTGAGTATCTCAATATTCAACCTGATAGTGTTATTGCGGATTTGACAACAGGAGAAGGAGGGCATTCATCATTAATCGCTCCTCATCTTTGTAAAGGAACGTTGCTTTGTGTAGACAGAGACAAACAAATTTTGTCTAAAGCTCAAGAACGATTAAAAGTGTTTGATAATATTGTATATGTATGTGATACTTTTGACCGAATTTCTGAAATCAGAACCGAGAATAAGCTTCCTTTATTTAACGGAGTACTGGTTGATATGGGAATTTCGATGTTTCATTTTAAGGGAGCCGGAAGAGGGTTTTCATTTGAAGACGATAAGCTTGATATGCGTTTGAGTTTTGATGATGAGTTGACTGCGCAGGATGTTATTAATACGTTTTCGGCAAATGATTTAGCTGATATTTTTTATTATTATGGTGAAGAATATCATTCACGTCGAATAGCTTCTTCTATTGTAAAACAACGCCCGTTTTTTTCAGCAAAAGAATTATCGGATTATATGTTAAAAATCTGTGGACGTAAAGGAAAAACTCATCCGGCTACTAAAATTTTTCAAGGTTTAAGGATTTTTGTTAATAAAGAATTAGAAATTGCCGAAAATTTTTTTAAGAGTATTACGGATAATTTAGCATCTTCGGGGATACTTTGTGTTTTGACCTTTCATTCTTTGGAAGACCGATTAGTTAAACGAGCTTTTAAAGAGTATAAGCAGAATAACTTAGGGGTAGTATTGACTGAAAAACCTATTACACCTTCTGATACTGAAATAAAAACTAATCCTGCTGCCCGTAGTGCGAAATTAAGGATTTTTCAGAGGATATAGATGAAATTGAGTCGCTTTTTATTTATTTTAGTTGTGATAATAATTTACTGTCTTCTTTTTTCTGCCCAACGCATAGAATCTAAAGAAAAACATTTGGAAATAGCTTCTCTTAAATATGAGCTTGAAGTCTTGAATGCAAGAAAGCAAGAACTTGTTGTCTTAATAGATGAACAGCGTCAGCGTTTGATAAATAAAACTCGTAATATCGGAAAACCTCTTTCACCAAAAGATATAGTAGTGGTCGAGTAATATTATAGGATAAAATTATATCTATATTGTTTATTTTTTAATATAAGGGGGATATGTTGAGAACATATTGTTGTTTTTTATCAGTATTGTTGTTTGCAACGCCGATATGTGGATATAGTTCATCGTTATTTATTAATTCTATTCCATATAAAGCGGACGTTTATATTTTATCTTCTCCAAAAAATAAATCTACCAACAGTCAAAAAATTAAAATTGGAACAACACCCTTAAAAACAACCAATTTTTCTAAATCCACGTCTATCATTATTGAAAAAAAAGGATTTGTGTTTTCCACAAATAAAATAGCTCCTTCAACCACACTCCAAAAACAAGAATTTGTACTTACTCCGATTTCATTTAATATTCAATTTCCGCAACAGCAGGGAGCATTTTATGTTAATAAAACTCCTTATACGGATTTGGATGGAATTTTGAGTTTACCTTATGGAAACTATTTGATAGATTTTGACAGAAAAAACAATTTGTTATCAGTTCAGTACTCGAATCCGTATCTTCCGAGTGTGGCATTTTTTTCTACACTTACGGTGTTATCCAGTATTTTAATGATTACAGGAGCTATACTGGGAGATCAAAATTTTAAAAAATATCAACAAGCGACTTCATCAGACGAATTAATTAATTCATTAGGAGCTACTTCGATGTGGGATGCTGTAATGTGGTCGGGAGTAGGATTGACTACTGGGGGATTAATTGGTTCAGCAATTACAGGTGCGTTATATGAAAAAGAAAGAAAACGTATCAAACGATTTAATGGATTAAACAAAGCGGAATTTACTCTTGATGGATTTAGTGATTTTCAGAATATAATTTTAATGGGCACATCTAATCCAGCGAGGACTATTACAACAATCAATGAATTTCTCAAAAAATATAAATCTACAGGTACACGATTTATTACGGATGCATATCTGAAAAGAGCTGGATTGTATGTATTAGAAGATAAACTTAATTTAGCGGAACAAGATTTGAAAATGCTTGTTCGGGAATATCCAACACCATATGTTTATGAAATTGCAAATAAAATGCTGGGAGATTTATTTTTTGAACGGAAGAAATATTTCCAAGCACATGAATATTATAAAGAAAGTGTAATTATTTCAGAAATATATAATATTGGAGAGTTAGAACAGGATATACTGGATAATTTGCTGTTAGCGTTAGAAAATACAAAAACACAGAAAAGTAAACAAGAATATAAAAAGGTGTTTCAAGAAGAATTATTAAAAGTTCGAGGATTAAGTGCATCTCAAAAAGCTAAATATCAAGAAAAAATAAATAAATACTAAAAAAACTCTCGAAATTTCGAGAGTTTTTTTTTAACGTTTTGAATATTGTTCTCGTTTACGAGCTTTACGTAGTCCATATTTTTTACGTTCAACCATACGGTCATCACGAGTGAGAAATCCTTTAGCTTTAAGAATAGGTCTGTATTTGTCTCTGTCCAATTCATTAAGAGCACGAGCCAAACCATGACGAATAGCTTCAGCTTGACCGTTTACTCCACCACCTTTCACAGTGCAGTAAATATCAAATTGATTTTGAGTATCGGTAATTTGGAATACTTCGGTAATTTGACTTCTAAAGAATTCAGGAAAATAAACGGTATGATCTTTATCATTAACAGTAAATACGCCTTTTCCCTTAGGATTCAAGAATATACGTGCAACACTGGTTTTACGCCGGCCGGTTGCATAAATACGGGAATCTTTTTTCACAGCCATGGTATCTCCTTAAATCTTTTGGTGGATAATCAAACCACCATTTGCGTTTTTAAATTCAGATTCTTCCACAATAATTAATTTTTTAAACATTTGACGTGCAAGACGATTTTTAGGAAGCATAGCTTTAACAGCTTTTTCTATAGGAAACCAAGGTTTTTTCTGCATCATTAATTTGTGGTTTACTTCTTTTAATCCGCCTATGTATCCGGTATGGTGTTTATAAACTTTAGTATTTTCTTTTCTTCCGGTAAGAATGAATTGGTATGCATTTGTGATAACAACAAAATCCCCATCATCAATATGTGGTGTAAAAGTAGGTTTATGTTTTCCTTGAAGGATACGGGCAGCAACAGCCGCAATACGTCCTAAAGGTTGACCTTTTGCATCGATAACACGCCATTTACGTGATACTTCGGGAGCTTTAGTATAGGTGGTTTTTATACTCATAGCAGATTATCCTTTGAAAATTTTTTATCCATCTGCAAGGAGGTGCAGATTTCTATATTATGGGACTAAATATTATAGCAGTAATACATATAAAAATCAAGTCTTTTTATATTTTTTTATGAAGAAGAATCATTGAGTTTGCTATTACGGTCAGCGAACTAAGAGTCATAGCTATTTCTGCAACAACCGGATGCATAAGTCCTAAAAATGCAATTGGAATTGCAAAAGCGTTGTAGAAGAAAGCCCAAAATAAATTTTGTTTTATTTTAACAAAGGTTGAATTTGCTAATCTAAAAGCTGAAACCAAAGCCATTAATGAATCGGAAATTAATACAATGTCTCCGGCATCTGCTGCAATATCCGAACCCGATCCTATAGCGATTCCGGCGTCTGCCGCTTCCAGTGCTGCAGCATCGTTAATTCCGTCTCCTACAAAACATACTTTATGTTCTTGTGATTGAAGAGATTTGATTGTTTCTAATTTTTGTTGGGGCGAGCAGTTGGCAAAGATTGAAGTAATTTCCAGCTTATCTGCAATATTTTTTGCTGCATTATAGTGGTCTCCTGTAACCATAATAATTTTTTTCTTCATATTTTTTAATAATTTAATCACTTTTACTGCTTCCGGTTTAAGTTGATCTGAAAATGTTATAACGGATTTGCATTCTTTATGAGTAAGATCGGATAGACAAACAAGTGTTTCTCCTTTTTGTTTGCTTTCGGCAATATGCATGCTAAGGTAAGATGATATATTTATACCTAATTCTTCTGTTGCTTTGAGAGATCCTGCAAACCATTCTGTATTGTTTAATACTCCGAAAATTCCTTGTCCAGGAATGCTTTGAGATGAATCAAATAATTGAGATTGAATATTATTTTCTGCTGCATAGTTCATGATAGCAAATGCTAGTGGATGTGCAGAATGGGATTCCAATCCGTTAAGAATCGGCATTACCTTTTGTTCGTCAACATCATTATCATGGATAATAGAAGTAATTTTAGGTTTTCCTATAGTTAATGTTCCTGTTTTGTCTAATGCAATAACGGGAATATTGTTTAATATTTGAACAACTGCACCTTTTCTGATTAAAATTCCGCGTTTTGCTCCTAAAGCAGATCCGTTAAGAAGAGCCATGGGTGTTGCCAATCCTAATGCACAAGGGCAAGCTATTACTAAAACCGAAATTCCAGCAGAAATAGCGTCTGAAATTCTTGTTGATGTCTGAATACTAATTCCAAACCAATCCAGCATATTTGGAATAGCGTTAGGAAACGCAAGCCAAATCGAAAAACTAAGCAATGCAATAATTAAAATAATTGGTACAAAAATACTGGTAATATTATCTGCTAATACTTGAATAGGAATTTTTGTTTCCTGAACCTGTTGAACTAATCTTATTGTTTGGGCGATTAAGGTGTTTTGTGATTCTTTTTCTACTTTAACTTTGATGAATCCGTCAATATTCAACGAAGCTCCAAACACAAAATCACCTTCTTGTTTTTCAATAGGAAGAGATTCTCCTGTTAAAAAACTTTCGTCAATGCTTGTACGACCTTGAATAATTGTACCGTCGGCTGGAATTTTTTCACCGGCTTTAATTTGAATAATATCTCCAATATGAAGTTCTGAAATAGGCACTTCAACAATCTCTGAATCGTCAATAACTTTAAATGCTGTCTTGGCACCAAAATTGGCTAAGGATGAAATTGCACGAGCCGCTTTCCGGCGTACAATATCTTCCAGCAAGCGTCCTGTAATATTAACGGCAATCAGCATCGCTGCAGTCATAGAATAATCAGGAATCGATAATCCAACCAATCCAAGACACGCACTAATCCAAGCTGATAACGCTCCCAATGCAATTAATATATCCATTCCCCAAATACCTGTATTAAGAGAATTTCGTGCCGAGTTAAGAATTCTCAATCCTGATCCGAATATTGCTAATCCCGAAATAATAACCCTTACCAACGGTTCATGGACAAAAGGAATATGTGGGAAAATCATTCCTATTGTTAACAATAACGTAAATATCCAAGCAGAAAGAACTTCAATAATTGTTGAAAGTTTCACTGTCTGAAAGAAATCTTTTGATGTATCACGGTGAAGAGTGATTCCTATAGAATTACTAATATTAATAATCTTTTCTTCTGAAATATAACTTGTATTGAATTCTACAAATGCTGAATTCGAACTGAAATTTACCGAACAATGATTAATTCCCGGTGTATGCATTAACTTTTTTTCCAATCTGAGTGCACATGTTGTACAATGCATCCCCTCTGCTTGAAATATTATAGATTGCTTCATTATATAGATCTCCTATTTATTGTTATGGTTGATTTGATTTTCGGTTCCAAAATATTATATTTTAAACTTTTGATAAAGAAATGTTGTTGCTGTTCATTGATATTCGGGAAGATCTATTCAAATCAGTTAATTGGTTGTTTGCGATAGATTGTAGTTGAATAAAAATAAAGCATGTTTTCTGAAATACAACCGATATTAAATTTTCTAAATACCAAATAATTATGTAATGTTAGTGTATATGATGCA
>JBOFEA010000003.1:0-3294 GCA_051647535.1 Brevinemataceae bacterium | reverse complement strand
TTCTAGTGTTGGATAGAGACGGTGGCGATTTCTATCGATATTACGAGTACCGAGTTATTAGAGACAAAAAGTTCCTTGGTGCCATTCGTATCCCTGCCTATCGCAGAACAGAAAACTTCGCAACCGCTGAAGTCCATCTTTATTCCAATGACGAAAAAACTTATACTATTCATCCTACTGGGTGGGGAAAATTCGTTAGTGAAAACAGTAGTTTGGATATTAATGGTAAATTTATTCAAAGTATCGACTATTCTAATAATATGAATAAAAATTTCATTTATACCGTAATGCTTAATTATTTATCTGATAAATTTGCATCTGAAACTCGTTCTTTACCTCAAATTCCTGAACATATAGCTCAAGAAAGTATGAATACAATGATTGGTGCTTTTGAAACAGACAATGATGCAATTAGAGAGTTGAAATCTCGAAATAAAGGTGATGAATTGCCTAGCTCTATTCATAATAAAGCAAAAGATTATTATAAAAGAGAAAATACTTCGGAATATAAAGACGGCTTAAAAACATATGCTCAAGTAATGGCTAAATACGATGTGATCATTGAGCTTATGAACAATCCTGAATTAGATAACATTAATAAAGTTAATTTAGATGAGTTTTTTAGAACTACTTATTTAGAGTTTATTAGATCTTATTTTAAATTAATGTCTTCATCTACTCAGCAAGATGTGATTGTAAAGATTCTGAAAGAATTTTATTGGTTGAAGATAGAAAATTTATCTTATAATAACGATCAAGTCTTGATACAAAACTATTCTATTGATGAAATTTTTACAGAGTACTTTATTTCTCCTTATGTTATAAGTAAAGAATTTGAGCAGAGCGAATATTTAAAAGAGGAAAATTTAGCAAATCTTATGTTAACAGTGATACCTCAAAAAATCGGATTTATCATTGACAATCAAAATTATACAATAATGACATTTATCCCTCCAACAGAACAGAAAAGAACTATTGATAGAGATCAAGCTTTAGATTATTTACAAGGTAATCTTGATAAAATTAATCAAAATATCAATAATGCTATTGATAAAGATAATAGTGAGGAATTTAATGAATTATTTGATTTTGTATTAAATCAAATAATAAATGGGATCCATATAGAAGGATGGACACAGGGTGCAAATTGGATTAAAAATTTTTTAAGGTCTGATTTTGGGCAAGCAATAGTAAAATATACTGTAGAAGGTCTTTTTAACTCTCTATTTCAAAATACAAACTTAATAGAAAGCTTTATTGATAATATAGTGCCAATGACAACAGGGTGTATAAAATTAAATGCTATTAATAAGAAATTACAAGCAAACGGCATAGAAAAATTAAGTGAAAAAGACAGTAAAGATATATGGTTCTTAGAAAGAATGTGTGCTATTTTAGGAGAAATTTCTTTAGAAGACCTCAAAGATTTTGATCCAAATAAACCTATTGAAAGTGTTATTAAATTATTAGGACCTGTTCTTAAAGTTTATATGGAAAGTATCTACTATGCTATGTCAAGATCTTGTGACCGTTGGAATATTCGAGCAACATATCATGATTTACCTGCAGAATTAAAAAAAATCGGTTTATTAAAAGATGAAAAAGGTAATATACTTATTTCTATAGGGGATGTATATCCTGTTAATATGGAAGGTACTTTAGGGGCATTGCATCATTCATGGTATGGTACCATAAATCCGGAATTTATTCCTATCAAAACAAGTTTTATATCAACCAGAGGAGCATTTTGTTATTGGCGATATGCTTGGGCAAAAAAGAGATACGGTCTACCAACATACACAGATTGGTAATTACAAACAAAATAAAGAGAAGAAATATGAAAAAATATATATTAGTATTAATAATGACAGTAAGTCCATTAATAGGACAAGAAAATACTGAGAAAGAAACAAAAAAAGGTATAGACTATAAAAGGCCTGTATTTGGATTAAATATAGGAATTGGTGGTGGAGGATTAGTCGATGTACTTAGTGGAGGAATCTTTATTCAGAATAGAGAAACAAAGGCTGGAGGAATGATTTCTTTGTCTTTTGTACCTGAATTCTATGCAGGTAAACAAAGAAAGGTGTATTTTTATACCAGATTACCTCTGTATGGATATATATTCCCTACAATATTACAGCTAGATCAAATTGAATTAGGTGTTTTAATAGGAATGGGAGGATATATTAAAGAAGCCGATAAATACAATCCTTGGAGTGTGGTAATGAATGGAGCTTTAGGTCCTGCAATGGCCTATCGATTTAATTATAGTAGTATTCCATGGACAGGATATGCTTCTTTGTATTTGTCACTTGATATAAGATATCATACCAAATCAAATTATGCTGTACAATTTGGAATCAATTCAAATATTTTATTTGGAGTAATCACTCAAATGGGTTTCAGTATTAACACCCAATTAGGTTTGGTTTTCTAATGATACTAGTTATATATAACTTGAATAATTTCATTAAATGATGCTACAATAAATATTGATCTGGGTTTTAAAGTAGGTTTTGCTTCTTAAAGAAGATAAAGAGAAGAAATATGAAAAAATATATATTAGTATTAATAATGATTGTTAGTCCGTTAATGGCACAAGAAAAAAACACAGAGATCAGAGAGTATAAGAGACCTGTTTTTGGACTGAATTCTGATTTTGGATTGAGTTATGTTCCTATTTCACATGTAGGTTTAGTAGGAGGAATTGTTCCTGAGTTTTATATAGGGAAACAAAGAAAGACCTATTTCTATCTTCAATTACCTTTACAATTTCAAGGTCTTTATAGCTATAATAATATAGCAAGTTTCTTTGGAATTGGTGTTTTAATAGGAATGGGTGGATATATTTTAGAGGCTGATATCAAACCTGAATATGATAATCTAGTTAGAGTAGATGATATATATAGAGCAAATAGCATCATTCAATATGTCTAAATTCAAATGGTAGGTAGAACATGAAAAATAAAATAACAATATTAGGGATGTTATTAATAATAACATCCTGCCCTTGAAACAAAAAACCACCATATTTCTACGGTGGTTTGGGAAATAGACGACTGTCCATCGGATGCTGTAGTGATTAGCGAAATATTCTCAAATTCCCTGTTTTTATAAGCTGAATTCCCTGCTAACAGCAAAAAATACAGGGAAGTCCATGCGGACGGCAACGTTCAAAATGATCCCAAAACCAGATGTGTACAACATTAGCACCGAAACGCAGTTTCAAAATAACAGGGAATTTTTATTTAAATATCAGGGAAAAATTTTCAAAGAACAGCGATTTAAATG
>JBOFEA010000002.1:0-90169 GCA_051647535.1 Brevinemataceae bacterium | reverse complement strand
GAAAGGGCGTCAAGGTTATCGCTGATATTAATAGAATATTTAAGATCAGCATCGATATGCTGTTCAGCCTCGTCAGAATCAAGAGAAAGGGCGTCAAGGTTATCGCTGATATTAATAGAATGTTTAAGATCAGCATCGATGTGTTGTTCAGCCTCGTCAGAATCAAGAGAAAGGGCGTCAAGGTTATCGCTGATATTAATAGAATGTTTAAGATCAGTATCGATATGCTGTTCAGCCTCGTCAGAATCAGAAGAAAGAGAATCAAGGTTGCCACTGATATTAATAGAATGTTTAAGATCAGTATCGATATGCTGTTCCGCCTCGTCGGAATCAGAAGAAAGAGGGTCAAAGTTATCGCTGATATTAATAGAATGTTTAAGATCAGTATCGGTATGCTGTTCAGCCTCGTCGGAATCAAGAGAAGATATAGGAATATTTTCTTCTAATTGTGTTGTGTAAGGGAATATTTCCTCAAGAGAATTTAAGGTTTTTGTTTCATTCTTGTTAGAGAGTATGTTATTTGAATTATTGGTCAGATTATGCAGAGTACTTGATACTTCTTTATCAAAATCACAGAAAATTTGATCTAAATCACTATTGAATTCTTTTAATTTGTTGGAAACAGATAGAGTTTGATGTTCAGTTAATTCAAATGATGGTTCTTCTGTAAATTTAAATTGATTGCTATCAAGAGGTATTGAATTTGATAAAGGTTCTAGTTCTGAACTTGGTATTGGAGGAATGTCGAAAGATGAATCAATATCATTTAAAGTGTCAGAAAGTTGTGCTATGTGGTTATAAGAATCATTTGGTTCATCTCCGTATAAAAAATTTAAAGATGTTTTTGGTCCAGAGTTAAACTTTTCTTTATCTAAAGAAAAAATTTCTACTTGTAAATCATTTTTATTAAAAAATGGATAAGGCATACTCTTCTCCGAAGTTATCCTGAGATATTAATATTTGGATTATTTGGTTTTTCTTCTAAATTAAGCAAATGAGTCCAGCCATCTTTCAAATTAGAAAGAATTTCAATTGATTCGCTTAAAGGAAGAACTTGTTTTTGAATATTAGCTTCAATTAATAATTTATGAACATAGATATATAATCTTGATAATTCTTGAGCTATGTCTCCGGCACTAAAATCAAGCGAAGAAAGCAGTTCTCCAACAATATTTTGTGCTTTGATAATATTGTTGTTGGCAATATCCAATTGTTTTTGTTCAATTGCTTCTATTGCAATAGTTAGAAATTTTATTGCACCATTATAAAGCATAACAACTAATTTAATTCCACTTGCTGTTTCAATATCATTTGCTTTATACATATCATATCCATGCTGCATTCTGCTGTTCCTCCTATTAGAAAAAAACATGACGGGTATTTGTAAAATATCATCGGAAAAAATATGTATAAATTAATTAAATTTTTGTATAAAATTTATTGTATTAATCATTCCTGAGGGATCTGCCTGATTTTTTCCTGCAATATCAAATGCAGTACCATGATCAGGTGAAACTCTAAGAAACGGTAATCCTGTTGTCACGTTGACGCCTGTGAAAAAATTCAGTAATTTAAAAGGAATCAAACCTTGATCATGATATAAAGAAACAATCATTGTATAAATTCCTTGTTTTGCAGCATGAAAAATAGTATCTGGAGGAAGCGGTCCTCTAATATCATATCCTTGCTGCTGAAATTCCTGAATAATAGGTTCTAATATTGTTTTTTCTTCAATCCCTATCAATCCGTTTTCTCCAGCATGGGGATTTAATCCGCAAATCCCTATTTTTCCTTTGGAGTAGAAACGTTGATGGAATTTTACAGCTTCTTTTATTACCGTACGCATACGATCAATAGTTAAATATGGAAAAATATCTTTCAAAGGCAAATGGATCGTAGCTAAAATCACAGACCAATCAGGACTCCAAAAGATCATTTCTGTATTACATCCAAAAGCATCTCCTAAGTAGTTTGTGTGACCTCTAAAGGATTGATTTCCAGCAAGTACAACAGCTTCTTTTGAAATCGGTCCTGTAATTAATATACGATATTGAGTATGGTGTTTTAATAATTCTATTGCTTTATCAAGAGAATTTAATGCTATCTTTCCTGCTTTAGGTGATATAAAACCGTATTCAGGTATATATGTTTCCGGTATAGAATGAAAAATAATTTCCGGAAATGTTTGCATATATTTTTCTTTAAAATATTCAAGACCAATAAGTTCAATATTTTGTCGCATATTGCTATGAATATTCTGTAATGCTTTAAAAGTAATTTCAGATCCAATTCCGTTAGGGTCGCCTAGAGTAATAAGGATTTTAGACTGCATAATAGACGATAATTATTTTTGTTCAATTAATTGTTTGATATTATCTTTATCCGGATTAGGGCTGACGCGACAAAGTCCTTCTAAAATAACACCGTGTTGAATAATTAATTCAGGTGTAGAAATATTTCCAAGAATTTTTGCTGTAGGAAGAAACATAGCTCTGATTCTTGATATAATATTTCCACAAATGGTTCCTTCAACAGTTAAACATTCTGTTTTTATATCGGAATGTATAGTACCTTGTTTACCTACAATAAGGTTTTGAATATTTAATTCTGTTCCTTTATACTTCCCATCTATTCGCAATTCTCCGTTCAATTTTATTTTTCCTTCGAAGATGGAATTGCTACCTATAATATTTGTAGTATTAACGATTCTATGAGGCATTATACACTCCTTTTTTAATATTTATTTGTTGTTTTTTTGTTCAATCAATATAATAGAGTCAATTAAATCTTTCTCTTTTGCTGAAATATACTTTAGGGCTTCTTTTACAAAAAGAAAACATTCCTCTAATGCTAATGATAACGGTAATCCGTAAATAGAAACATCTGTATTGTCACAAGTGATTTTACTTTGCCAATCTTCCTGTGAAAACGTATCGTCTGATAATAATTTTTCTATGTATGTTTTAATACTACTAAGAAATAGAAAAATCTTTTTCACAATTGTCTGATATTCTTTTATAAGAAATTGTTCTTGAATAAAATTAGGTTTGTTCGTGTTAAATTCATTTTTCTTTCCAATAAATTCACTATAATTTTTAAAAGAACGTATAATATCTTGATATTGTAAATAAAACTGCTCTCTTCTACTATTGGTTTTGTCTGACATTTGAAGTAGTTTTTGAGTGAAAATCATTTGGTAATTTGTATTGATATAGTCAATAATGGAATACAATTGGTTGATAAATGAAAACCCGTCTTTTTCGATAAGAGTTAACATAGGTATTTGATTGAGCAGTTCGAAATCTTGAAATTCGTTTTGTTCTAGTTTGATATTGATATTTTGAAATTTGTCAAGACTGTCTTGAGAGATTCCTATAAATTCTAAATCATTCCATTGAAGAGTTTGGTTTTCTAATTTATTTTTTATGTCTTTTAAAGTAAGTAAGTCTTTTCCAATACTTTCAAGTTTTCCACTATCTTTTGCGTTTAGAGATGAAAGTTTTAGTTTTCTAATGAGAATATTAATTTTTTCTGCAATGGCCGGTGCATATTTTTCTAACTCATTGATATTCATGGGCTTACTCCGAAAAATATAAAATACATATTTTTTTATATTTTTTTTTATATTTTTTATTTTTAGGTCTTTAAAATAAGATTATCTATTTTTTTTAGATTTGATATTTTCTGTATTTATTCCTTGCAGTAATGGTGAAGGAGTATATTCTAAGAAATCAATATTATTTCCTTTCTTTTTTAAAGTTCCTTTACCTTGTTGAGTGTTTATTTCCAATCTTGCTGCTCCGATTTTTATTTTTACACCGGGCATGATCTTATTTTCAAAAGAAACATTTGACTCAATTTCCAATTCATTAAGTTCGGATTTTTTTAGTGCCAATTTTTGTTCATCATTTTGAATTTGAATGGAAAGTTTTTTTATTTTTTCTTCGTATTGAATAATAATATTAGGATTAATTAACTTGGATTTTAGTGTTAATTCATTTTTTAAGTTGAGAATTTCATTTTCTTTTTCAGTAACAGATAAAGAAAAATGTTTTATTTCATTTAATAATGTTTCTGAGTATGCCACTTCTAATGACGTTTTAATATAAGATTCCGCTCCGATTTGATAAGCAAAAATTTCTTTTTTGGCTTGAACTTGTCCGCCGGCAATAATTGATTTTTTATCTCCAATAACATAAACACCGCCTTCGCATAACACATTACTATGAAGTAGAGATTTTTCAACAACCAAGTTATTTCCTATCGTTAGGTTGGTTCGTTCAATAAAGCGGGCATACAAATCACCTTTACAAATGATTTGACCTTCATCATTTCCTTGAATTCCTTGATGAGCAATAATATTTCCTTCAGATTTTATGAAACATTTACCTATATGGCCGAAAATTTCTATATTTCCTCCTGAGGTGACACTGAAACCGTCTTCTACACCGCCTTTGATGATGATGTTTCCTATAAAGTTGATATTTCCCACGTTCAAATTAACATCGGAATTGATTTGAAGAGCCTTATCTACACAGAGTTGATTTCCTTTTAAAAATACTTGTCCACTGATTTGAGCTATAGCTTCTAATTTGGTAGGGGATAAAATAACATTTTCTCCTATATTCCATTCTACAGATTTCCCTTCTACTGAATTAATAACTTCGTTCGTTACTGTTCTTCCTGGTTTACCTTGGTAAGATGGGTGCATAATTGCAATAATATCATTTTCTCTTACATTATGAATAATATTTAACTCTTTAAAATCAATACTTCCGTCTTGACGAGTTGCGTATTTGATCGTATCTTCACTTGTAAGGAATAAATATTCAATATATCCGTCTGCACCTTGTTCAACAGGTGTTCCTTCTGCTGCTGTGATACGTATATTATATATTTCATTTTCTAAAGCTTCTCTAATATACTGTTCTTTAATACCGTATGTAATATTATTTTCGTGAAGAGCATAGATAATTTCGTTTACTTCAGGAATACGTCCTCCTTGTTGAGGAGGAGTGACCATAAATTGGGCAAGCATATTAGTTGGATCCAAGAATATTTCAAATTTAGAATCATACATTGAATCAATATAAGGTGCAATAACAAATGATTTAGATAAATTATTAAGTGCTCTATGAATATTTTCTGTTGAAATATCATAGTAATTTCTTTTTTTCAGTTCTTTATTGATATCTTCAATCTGAATTGGTTTACCGATTCCTTGTGGTGGAAATACGGTTAAACACAATCCTTTCTTACGCATAAGAAGTTTGAAAGAACCATTTTTATTTTTTGCCAAGTCATTGTATTGATTAAAATCAATTTCTGATTTAGTATTTTTCTGCTGAACGGATTTTTGCACAGAAAAAATATAACGTGACGGAATACGAAACCATTTAAACCAATTATTTTTTCCTTCAGAAATTTGTACATAAGTCAATTGATTCTTGGGTACACCTAATATTTCGGTTGCTTTTCTTACTGCTTCTGCTTCAGAAAATGCAGCAATTTCTATTTCAGAAGAAGCAATATTTTGTGAAATAGATTTTGCATCGATTAATAATTCTGTCCACTGATCTTTTTGAATAATATTTTGAAATTTTTTATTCATAACAATTCCTTATTCATAATTGTTATTTTTTGTCTATTTCTTTGGTATATAGTACCAATATTTAATTTTTCTCTATATTTTGCGATTGTTCGTCTTGAAATTTGAATACCTTGTTTGTTTAGAATGTTAGTAATCAATGCATCTGATAAAGGATTGTTTGGATCTTCTTTATCAACAAGGCTGTGTATCATTTTTTTTATTTCACTGCTGTTGGTTTTGCTTATTTTGTGAGTCCACAGTTCTGAAAAATTAATAATTTGCTGATTGAATAAAAAATAACGGTCTTTTAAAGCACGCGATACCGTAGAAACGTGTCTATTAGTAAGAGCTGCGATTTCTTTCAAACCAATAGAATGCTGTAGGCTTGAATTATTTAAGAAATAATCGCTTCTTGATAAAATTAATGCTTCAGCATGTTTTTGAAGACCTTCAGTTCTGCGGTTCAGAGCCTGCTGAAGAGTTTTGGCTTCTTTAACAAAGTGTTTAATTTCATCTGAAGAGTAGGTGTTTCCAATGTTTTGAGTGTTAATATGAATAGAAGGGGTTAGGAAATTTAATGGAGTTATTCGTATATTTTGATTTTCAACCTCGACAATAAAATCGGGACATACATTTAATTGATCGAAACTTAAAGGGGAAGCAGAAATAGATTTCAATTTTTGCAAAGAGTGTTCAATATGCTGGATGGGTTCTTTAAAGATGGTTGCAAGTTTGGATGCTGCAATAAATTTTTTGCGATAAGTTGTTAGATATTCGGCAATTTTATATTCCAAGCTATTGTTTCCAAATTTATTTTCGGTCACAAAGAGTAAATATTCCGAACTGTCCAAGGCAGCCAAGCCACAATAAGAACTATTCATAATTTTAGTTCGAATAAATTCAACTCTATCCGGATCGAATGAAGTATCTAAACATAATTTGCGACTGGAAATAGGAAGGAATCCGTTTTTATCAAGATTACCAATAATCAAATAAAGAAGAGGGTAGTCTTGTTCATCGATATCAAAAATTAATTCTTCTCGAAGAACGTTAAATAAAGTTTTTTCTTGTTGAATAATCTGCTCAACAATATCAGGCATAATAGGAAGGCTAGAATTCCTCCATGGAACAAAATTATTCTCAGATGAAATGACTGGATTATGATCAGAAATTTCCGAAACTAATATGTTTAATGAAATTTTATTCATTCTAAGTATAGACAAATTGTGTGCCATTGTTTGTGAAAAAACGCTTTGTTGGATGTTTTCCTGTTTCAACATAATATAAACCTTTAAAAACTCGGCGGGTAATATTATATCTAAATTATATAATACTTTTTCTTAAGTTGCAAATTTATATTTAGATGAATTTTGAAAACCTGTAAGTATAAACTAAAATTCTATTCTTTCTTCTGTATTTGGGAGGATAAATTTGAGAATATGGCTTCTTGTTGTTTTAAGCGATTTTCTAATTCTGTAATATTATCTGAAACTGTTTGAATATTTATATGCTCTCTGTCTGTAGCTTTCGGATCAACATAAAGCCGTTTGTAAATTCCCATCAAAATATTAAATTGTTCATTAATACGAATAATACTTTGTTCGGTTTCTTTTAATTCTTGCAGTAATTGTTTTTCTGTTTGAATCATAGATTGAATTTGATTTTTGTCAATTGTACCCGAATCTTGAATTGTTTGGTATATTTCTGCAAGCTGTTTGCTACTGCTTCCATAAGTATCTCCAACAGCGAGCTGGTCTAAGGTAATAATATTTGTACCGGGTGTTGGAGTATTTTCTGCTATCATATTTGAAATAGTTGTCGATATTGTATTGGAAAGAGCTGCTGTATTTTTTTGCTGGAAATCCGACGCTAAATTCAGTATTAATGGAACTTCGAAAAACGATTCGGAAATTCCGTTTCGCAATCCTTGGACTTGAACTACTACATCATAAGATCTTCCTACGGATAACGTTGTTCCTATTTTCCAATTGATGTTGCGAGCTGAATCTAAAGGACCTACATCATGTAATGTTTTAACGGAAGTATCATAAATTTCTAATCCTTCAGGCACTATTAATGTTGCTGTTACTGTATCGAATAAATCTTTACTTGAATTTTTTATCCAAATATCCAACTCTACAGGAGTTACTGAAGTATTAGCGAAAGTATTGGCACGAGCTTCTAATCCGTTATTTTGGAAAGTGTTGATTAGGATAGGTTGTGCCAGTGTGGTTGCGGCAACCGTAATACATTCCGAGGGTTGTAATTCTATGGTATCAAATATTAATACAACAGCTGTATTTTGACCGGCTAAACGATTTCTTCTATTGAATTCATAATTCCATATGCTTCCTAAAACTTTGCTGAAAGGTGCGAAATAAATTTGATTAGGAGAAAGTGTCGAACCTTCTGTCAAAAATCCTTTTAATCCTAAAGGTGATAATTCTCCGGTTTGATCAGTTGCGATCCAATACCTGGGAAATAAGCCTGTAAATGCTACAAATTCTGTTGTTATGGCTTGGCGTTCCGGAAGAAAAAACGGTATGTCTTGATTATTGTTTGCTGCCGGATCTAATGTAATACGTCCTTGTACTTTTCTAATACTGTTAGTACTGTTATTTCGTACGTCGTAACTTATGGAAACCGCATCTTCAAATAATGTGTCTATATTTGTAGTTAAAGAAATTCTCTGTATGATATCGATGTCTCCAATTTTCCAGCCGTAAATAATCGTATTACCGTCAATAATTGGTTCGCTGATCCATTTTCCCTCTTTTGATCCAAAAACAACCGTATAATCGTCGATTTTGAATGTTCCGAAATTTAATGCTGTATTTGTATCTCCTAGAATAGGCACCAAATTGCTGTTTTCTAAAGCTCCGGGTGATGATAGAGCAGGGAGGAATTTTGGAAGAGTTATTGGTACTTCTTCAATATCTTGGTAATTGACAGCATCGTAAATAATATAACGTCCTGTTTTTTTATCTACACTTATTTTTATATATTGATTGGAAAGAGTCACCCAACCTGAGGTATTCTCTTGAGCAGAATATGATGCAGGAAGTATTACAGTATTCAAACCTAAAATAATATACAATAATTTTTTGTATAGTGTTTTTTTATTCATAATTACCAACATTTTTATTTTATTAAGTTTTTATTTTTGACATTATTATATAACAAAATTTTATTTGTGTCTATCTTTTTCGTTAAGAATTTTTGTTCTTAATTTTCCAATATTGTCTAACAGTTCTAACTTCCGTTCTTTAATGATAAGGAGTTGTTCTTTTATTGTAAGGATTTGTTTTATTCTATCCACTAATTCTTTTTCTTTTTCAATTTTTTCCGCTTTAAGTTGGGAATTGTTGATTGTTTCCTGCAGAGTATCTTTTTGGATGGATATTTGCTGGGAAGATGGTTGGACTGCATAATCTGTTTCTAACTTTGCAATTAAATTTCTGATATCGTATCCCATTGGAGATTGAGGGAAATCCCTTAGTATTTGGTTGAGAATTTTCAATGCTGCCGTATAATTTTCCAATCCCATATAACCTCTTGCAATCCAATACAAAGCATTATCCGCTAATCCTTCCGAGCTTCCGTAATTATAATTGTAATCGCGTAAGACTTCAATTCCTTCAGCTTCTTTCTTTCCCAAGATCAAACTGCGTCCTAATTTAAAAATAGCATTAGAATATTCTTCTATCTCTCCATATTCTTGAGCAACATTCTGATAATTGCTTATCGATTTATCAAATCGTTCCTGCAGAAAATATATATCTCCCAAATAAAAATGAGATTTCCCTTTATAGTATCTAACAGTACGCCAGTCTTTGCTTCGGTAGGGGAATGCGGTAATACTTCGGAATGATATTTCGGCTTGTGTTAAGTCACCGTTATTTAAGTACTGCAGTCCTATAATATATAATCTGTTTAATGCATCCAAAGAATAAGCATCGTCTTCAATATAGTTTGGATAGACATTTTGAGAGTGTACGAAGGATGGGGCAATATTCACCAAAACTAGAAATAATATTATTTTTTTCATACCGTATTCCTTTGCGAAAGTTAATTCTTAAAGTTGGTATCGGAACGAACATAGTTAAATCTGAATCTATTTTGTATTTGATTTATGTATTTATATATAATATATATTTGTAAATATGTTGTTTTTATTATGAAATACTGTAAATAAAATTTAAACTTGATTCTTTTATGTTTATCTTGTATCATTACATAATAGATAATCTTATTAATTTCCGGTGTTTTGATATGTAATTCTATAGATTATTCTGAATAAATCCTATTATTATACAGTTTGTCTAATGTATATGATGGGAGTCATAAAGGAGTATTTATGATTGGTAGGAAGAATGAAAAAAATCCAATTTTTGCAAAAAGATTGATCCAGTTGCAATCGATGCTTGATAATGAAAGTGCTTTTTTAACAGTAAATGCGGCAGATATATTTTATTTAACTGGCTGTACGGGCAGTAACAATCACCTTTTAGTAACGATGAATGATGTGTATTTATTTACTGATGGAAGATATATTACTCAAATAGAAACACAATCACATGTTAATTTGGTTATAGAAGAAATAGGTCTTGAATATCCTTTTTCGGAAGCGTTGAAAAAAATCCTGCATGAGCAACATATTTACTGTCTTAAATTTACTCCTGATCATATGTCGTATCTCACGGGCAAAGCAATGATTTCTGCATTGCCTAAGCATGCACAGGCGATACAGGATTTATCATTATTTAATCTACGGGCTCGTAAAGATGAAATGGAAATAGAAATTATTCGTCATAATATGTTGATTACAACAGCTTCTTTTTTGTATATCCAAAGTGTTCTTAAAGAAGGCATTACAGAATGCGAACTTGCAAATGAGTTGGATTACTATTGTCGTAAGCAGGGTGCTTCTAATATGGCGTTTCCTACTATTGTGGCTTCCGGGGTTCGTTCGTCGCTTCCTCATGGAATTGCTACAGATAAAGTGATTCAGAATGGAGAAATTGTACAATTGGATTTTGGTATTGTAAAAGACAAATATGTGTCTGATTTCAGCAGATGTCTTAAAGTTGGGGAAATTGATCCTGCGTTGTTAGAAATTCGTGATATTGTTGAAACTGCTCTCAAAAAAGTTAAAGAAGAAGCTCGCTGTGGAATGACAGGTTCGGAAATAGATTCCATTGCTAGAGAATATATCAACTCAAAAGAATTTGGTGAATATTTTGTACATGGTTTGGGGCATGCAGTTGGCTTGGAAGTACACGAAAATCCAAGATTAAACGGTACATCTGATATTCCTATTACCGAAAATATGGTTCTTACCATTGAACCTGGAATTTATCTGCCTGGAGTTGGCGGGGTTCGTTTGGAAGATGTTGCGGTAATGCGTGCTGACGGATTTGAAATTCTGACGTCATGCGGGTATGATTTTTAAATTAAGCAGCAGGGATTTTTGTAATTATTTATGTTATTAAATAAGGGGGATTAATTTGTCTGGCAAAAATAGTATTGGCAGTTCTTTAAAGTATATATTGTTGTTAATAATCAACAATTCATGGATTAAATCTTTTGTACTTTTATCTTTGTGTGCATTAGCTGTGTACTTTGTAATGATGAATTTTTCTAGTATTATTGTCGGCTTGTTTGATCTTCGTAATCTAAAACATAATTGGACGATGATAATCATGGTATTGAGTTCGTTTGTATTGATACCGATGTTTTTGAATATGTTGTTCTTTGTGAAAATAATTCAAATTGCAGACAATACAAAAAAATACAATCAGCTTGTCAAACAGCAGAATGAGAAATTTGATAAACTAATTGCATTATTATCCAAAAACGACCACTCAGTTTTTAAATAAAATAGTTTTTAAAATAAATAAATTTCTAAAACAAGAGGCTTTTGTTATGAGTTATGAAGACATAAAAAAAGGAATGATTCTGAATTTTGAAAATCAACTTTGGTATGTAGTATGGTGCCAGCATCATAAACCCGGTAAGGGCGGTGCTGTTATGCGAACCAAATTGAGAAATATTATTAAAGGAAATATTTTAGACCGCGTATTTCGTGGTGGAGATACTGTTGAGCAGGCTCGTGTTGATAACAGATCGGCTCAAATGCTTTATAAAGATGGAAGTGATTTCGTCTTTATGGATCAAGAGAATTTTGAACAATATACTGTTCCGGCTTCGTTGGTTGGAGAATCCGAGAAGTATCTTAAAGAACAATCTATTGCGGATTTGAAAATTTATCAAGAAGAAGTTATTGCTGTTGATCCTCCTATGTTTGTGGAATTACAGGTTGTAGAAACAGATCCCGGTTTGAAGGGAGATACAGTCAGCGGCGGGTCGAAACCTGCAACATTAGAAACAGGAGCAGTGATTCAAGTTCCTTTGTTTGTCAATATCGGTGAAATGATCAAAGTAGATACTCGTGATGACCGCTATATTGAAAGAGTCAAATAAATATTGGTCAAAATTCGGAGAACTGTATGAGCAAAATTAGTGATATTCATGAATTATATAATTTATTTTCTGATTTAAATTTGGAAAGTATAGAAATATCTGAAGGTAAAGATACTCCTCTTACAATTTCTTTTGGAAACAACCATTCAACAAAAAATACCGGTTCTGTACAGTCACTATTGACTTCTGAGTCTGTTGATTCGGAAATAACGAATGTACCATCTGTAAGTAAAATTTTAATGGAAATAACTTCTCCTGCATTGGGGATTTTTGAACGTTCCAATCCTAAAACTCATGAGTATTATGTGAAACTTAGGGATATTGTAAGTAAAAATCAGGTTGTAGGACATGTAAAAGTGTTAGGTATTTCCTATGATGTGGTTGCACCTATGTCGGGTAAAATACTTGAAATTCTTATTGAAGATGAACAACCTATTGAATACGGCCAGCCTATTATGCGTCTGGAGGAGGTTCAAGATGAAGTTTAATCGTATACTTATTGCAAATAGAGGCGAAATTGCCGTAAGAATTATCCGTGCAGCAAAAGAGTTGGGAATCGAAACAGTAGCGGTTTATTCTCAAGCCGATGCGGATGCACTTCATACCAAACTTGCTGATTTGAATATATGTATTGGACCGGCTTCATCTTCGGAGTCTTATTTAAATATGTCGGCATTAGTGTCAGCTGCGTTGATTTCGGAATCTCAAGCAATTCATCCGGGATACGGTTTTTTTTCTGAGAATGCACGATTTGCAGACGTATGTCGAAAACATAATATTGTCTTTATTGGGCCTTCTCCGGAAGCTATTTCTCTTTTAGGTAATAAAACTGAAGCCCGTGAAACAATGAAAACTGCTGGTATTCCCATTACGCCGGGAACCGGAGTTATTAAAGATGTTGATGAAGCAAAAATTTTTGCAAAAGAAGCCGGATATCCTATTATTATTAAAGCAGCATCCGGCGGTGGCGGTAAGGGAATGCGTGTTGTTTGGAATGATCACGAATTAGCAGAACAACTTCCTATTGCCAGTAGTGAAGCAGAAGTAAATTTTGGAAATTCTGATGTTTATTTAGAAAAATTCCATGAAAATCCAAGACATATTGAAGTACAGTTTATTGGAGATTCCTTTGGCAATGTGGTTCATTTGATGGAGCGGGATTGTTCTGTTCAGCGAAGACACCAAAAATTAATTGAAGAAGCTCCTAGTCCCGAATTAACTCCTGAACAGCGTCAAGAGTTAGGTGATATTTGTGTTAAAGGTATTAAATCGGTAGGATATACTGGTGCGGGAACAATGGAATTTTTGTATGATCCCAAAACCAAGAAATTCTATTTTATGGAAGTTAATACTCGTATCCAAGTAGAACATTGTGTGACAGAAATGGTGACAGGAATTGATTTGGTTAAAGAACAAATTTTAGTAGCTCAAGGTCATAAATTATCGTTTACTCAAGATGATATTTCTTTATTAGGGCATGCAATCGAGTGTCGTATTAATGCAGAAGATCCTTTTAGAGATTTTATTCCTACTCCCGGCAAATTGGAATCTGTTCATTTTCCAGGCGGTCCGGGTACGAGAATTGATTCACATGCATACAGCGGATGTATGATTCCACAATATTATGATTCATTAATTGCTAAAGTAATTGCATTAGGAAGAGATAGGGAAGAAGCACTTGATAGAATGCAGAGAATTTTAGATGAATTGGTTATATTAGGAAAAGGTGTAAAAACAACAATTCCTTTTCATAAACAAGTAATGAAAGATCCTGTATTTCGTTCCGGAAAATTTACTACTAAATTTTTAGAAAATTTTACTCTTGAAGAGTAATAATAAAAAAATAGATATATTAATATATCTATTTTTTTATATCTATTTTTTATTGAGTATAAGTTATGCTTTCAATTGTTGAGATAAACTGATCATTTCGATTGCAGTCAAAGAGCTTTCAAATCCTTTATTACCTGCTTTTGTTCCTGCACGTTCAATAGCCTGTTCGATATTTTCAGTAGTAAGTATTCCAAAAATAATAGGGACACCAGTCTGCATACTTACTTGAGCAATACCTTTTGCCGCTTCGTTACAGACATAATCATAATGAGTGGTTGATCCTCTGATTACAGCACCTAAACATATAACCGCATCGTATTTTTTAGTTTGAGCAAGTTTTTGTGCAATAAAAGGAAGTTCAAATGCTCCCGGAACCCAAACTAAATCTATTGAATCTCCTGAAACACCATGTCTTAGCAAACCATCTTCTGCTCCTGAGATGAGTTTGGATACAATAAATTCATTAAATCGTGATGCTGCTATAGCAATAGATGTTTTAGGCTGGACGCTGAAGCCGCCTTCGATAATATTCATAGATTTCTCCTATGGTTAAATTAATCTTTTATATTTTGAAGTAAGTGGTGTAATCTTTCTTTTTTGGTTTTCATATAAAGTATATTATTTTTATTGGGTTCAAATTGTATTGGAATCCTTTGATTGATTTCAATTCCGAATTCTGTTAATCCGTTTACTTTTTCAATGTTATTTGTCATAATATCAACTTTATTAACACCTAAATCTTTTAACATTTGAGCTGCCGAATAATATTCTCTATTGTCAATAGGTAGGCCTAATTTAAGATTAGCATCTACAGTATCAAAGCCTTGTTCTTGAAGCATATAAGCTTTAATTTTGTTAACCAATCCAATACCACGACCTTCTTGTCGCATATATAAAAGAACTCCGGATTGATTTTTTTCAATTTCTTTCAAAGCAAATTCCAACTGTTCTCCGCAATCACATTTTTCTGATCCGAATACATCTCCTGTTAAACATTCTGAATGAATTCTCATTAAAATCGGTTGATTTGGTTTTAGTTCGCCTTTTACCAAAGCAATGTGGTGTTCGCCGGTAATTTGATTGACGTAAGTATGCAGAACGAATGAACCGTATTTGGTGGGTAAATGTGCGGTAGCGGCTTTGATCATTTGAATTTCATGTTTTTGCCGGTACTTGATCAAATCTTCAATAGTAATAATGCTGAGATTGTGTTTTGCTGCAAATTCGATTAAACTTTCTGTCCGCATCATATGTCCATCATCGCTCATGATTTCACAAATCACTCCAGCAGGTTTTAAGCCTGCTAGTTTTGCAAGATCAACAGCAGCTTCTGTATGTCCTGGACGTTCAAGTACTCCTCCGTCTTTTGCTTCTAAAGGAAAAATATGTCCGGGTTGTTTAAAATCAGTGCTGAGGGAAGAAGTATCGCAGAATTTTTGAATAGTTAATGCTCTTTCGTATGCAGAAATTCCTGTAGTTGTTGAAATATAGTCAATTGAAATGGTAAATGCAGTTTGATGCTGGTCAGTATTGTTTGCTGTCATTAGATTAAGATTTAGTTCTCTTAATCGGTTTTTTTCTGAAGGCATACAGATTAATCCTCGACCATGTGTAGCCATAAAATTAATTGCTTCAGGAGTAATGGTTTCTGCTGCTGCAAGGAGATCACCTTCATTTTCTCTTTTGGGATTGTCGATCACTACAATTATTTTACCGTTTTTTATATCTTCTATTGCTTGCTCGATCGTTTGAAAATTCATATTTTCAACTCCTAATAAAATCCGTTGTTTTTCAAAAATTCTTCAGTAATGTTTTCGGAATTTGTATTTAAAGATAATAGTTTTGCTGTATATTTTGCAAAAATATCATTTTCAAGATTAACCATGTTTCCTATTGTTTTTTTCAATAAGACTGTTTCTTTTGCTGTGTGAGGAATAATACTTACTTTAAATGAATCCGATGCAACAACGGCCGCCGTCAAACTAACTCCATCTACAGTAATAGATCCTCTTGGAATAATATATTTCAAAATTTCCGGAGAAGCCTTAATAGTAATCCAATGAGCGTTTGCTTCTCGGTCTATAGATGAAATAATTCCTGTACCGTCTATGTGTCCGCTGACAATATGACCTCCCAGTCGGCTGTGGATCGTAAGTGCACGTTCCAAATTTACTAAGCTGTTTGTTTTGAGCTCCTTGAAATTCGTCACTCTCATTGTTTCCGGCATAACATCAGCTTCAAAGAGTTTGTTTACTATGTGAGATACCGTTAAACATATTCCATTCACTGCAATACTGTCTCCAAGTTTGGTATCTTGAAGAATAGTTGGTGCGTGAATAAATAATTTGGAAGAACTACTTCCTGAGGCGATACGTTCAACTGTACCTATTTCTTCTATGATTCCTGTAAACATGTGCTGTTATCCTTTTTTATATAAGCTTCAATAACAATATCCGATCCGCACATTCTAATAGTTGAAAATTCTACCGGAAATGCATTTTCTACCAATGAAACTCCTGCTCCACTTACAAACGATAATCCCAAACCGCCAAAAATTTTTGGACAAAGATACATTCTGATTTTATCGGCAATTCCCGATTCTAATACAGAAAATGATAATGTACCACCGCTTTCAATCATAATACTGTCAATATTTTTGTTTCCTAATTTGTTCATTAAATCGATAAGATCTATTTTATTGTTTAAAGATCTGCATTCTAAAATTTCTATACCGTGCTTAATCAATTGACCGGCATTTGGAGAATCTTTTGATGTAATAGTCGCAATAATAGTAGGGAATGATTCTGCTGTTTGAACGATTTGAGATGAAATAGGAATACGCAGATGCGAATCTAATATAATTCTTATAGGCTGTCTGCTGTTTTCTAATCGGCATGTCAATAGAGGATCATCTTCCAGTACAGTATTAATACCTGTCATTACAGCAGCAAATTTGTTTCTTAATACTTGTACTTCCATTCTTGATGCTTCAGAAGAAATCCATTTGGATTGGCCTGATACCGTGGCTGTTTTGCCGTCCATGGTAACTGCTGACTTAATTAAAACAAACGGTTGTTTTGTGGTAATAAATTTGAAAAAAGTTTCGTTTAATTCTTGAGCTTCTTTTTCTAGAATTCCTGTAATCACTGTAATTCCTGCATCTTGAAGCTTTGCAATTCCTTGACCGCCAACTAAAGGATTCGGATCCAAGCATGCAACAACAACAGTTTTAATTCCCGAATCAATAATTCTATCTGTACAAGGAGGCGTCTTTCCATGATGAAAACAAGGTTCTAATGACACATAAAGAACAGCATCGTCAAGGGATGTATTTGGAGGAAGAGAGTTGAATGCATTAATTTCTGCATGAGGACCACCGTATTCTTTATGGAATCCTTCTGCAATAATTGAATCGTTTTTAACTATCACTGATCCTACTTGAGGATTAGGATAAGGATATGCCTGCAAAGCTAATTCTAATGCTTTGCTCATATAATATTGATGATTTATCATATACATTTCTGTTTGGAATGATTTATCGACAGGGAATAATCTTATGATAGCGCCTATTATTATGTATCTTCTTTCATCCAGACTTTACTGTCGGCTTTGGAATTGCACCAAATCAACGTTAACAGTTCGCGGGCTTTACCGCCGGTAGGGAATTTCACCCTGCCCTGAAGATATTGTTATTATAACTTTTTAATTTGTTTCCGTCAAGTCATTTATTGACAAAAAATTTTTTCTGTGTTAAAGTATATTGACTATAGCACTAAATTATTTGTTTTTTTTGGAATTTTTAATGGAATATTTATCTCTTTTACATCATGTTTTTGTTGATGGCGGACGTTATTTATATATTATTCGAGGATTAGCTTTTTCGTTGAGTGTCACTGTTTTCTCAGCTGTTCTTGGAACTGTTTGGGGGATTTTGCTTGCGTTAATGGCATTATCTCAATGGACTCCTTTCAGAAACTCTTCTTTTAATCCTCTGAAAACGTTCGCTGTAAATTATATTAATATTATTCGTGGTACTCCGGTTGTTGTTCAATTAATGTTTTTGGCAAATGTTATTTTTGTTGGTCTCTTCAGAGATGTACCTATTTTAATTGTTGCCGGTATCGCTTTTGGTTTGAACTCAGGTGCTTACGCAGCTGAAATTATTCGTGCCGGAATTGAATCTATTGATAAAGGTCAATATGATGCTGCAAGAGCTTTAGGAATGTCTTATTATACCTCAATGCGTGAAATTATTATTCCTCAAGCTGTTAAGAATATTCTTCCTGCTTTGGTTAATGAATTCATCACTCTTCTTAAAGAAACTTCTATTGTCGGTTTTATTGGAGGTATTGATCTTCTTCGTGCTGCTAATATTATTACCAGCCAAACATACCGCGGTGTTGAACCACTAATCGTTGTTGGGCTAATTTATTTTGTATTAGTTACCATATTTACCAAAATAATGAAAAAGTTTGAAGAGAGATTGAAAAAAAGTGATTAAGATTCAAAATTTATATAAAACTTTCGGTGACAATAACGTATTAAATGATATTTCTACTCATATCGAAAAGAAAGAAGTCGTTTCTATTATAGGACCTTCCGGAAGCGGAAAATCCACGCTTCTTCGTTGTATTAATAAATTGGAATCCTTTGACTCCGGTAAGATCTTTATTGAAGGTGTAGATATTTCCGATCAATCTGTAGATATTAATACAGTTAGGCAAAATATTGGTATGGTATTTCAACATTTTAATTTATTTCCTCACAAAACTGTTCTTGAAAATATTACTCTTGCACCGGTTTTGCTTAAGAAAAAATCCTTGAAACAGGCTGTCCAGTTTGCTGAAGAACTGCTCAATAAAGTAGGCCTTATTAACAAAATTAATGAATATCCTAATACCTTATCCGGTGGTCAAAAACAACGTATTGCTATTGTTAGAGCTTTAGCTATGGAGCCGCACTTGATGTTGTTTGATGAACCTACTTCTGCATTAGATCCTGAAATGATTAGTGAAGTATTGGATTTTATTAGACAGCTTGCTTCTGAAGGAATGACTATGGTTATTGTGACCCATGAAATGGGATTCGCTAAAAATATATCGCATAGAATTTTGTTTATGGATCATGGTGTAATTCTTGAAGACAGTTCGCCTGAACAAATATTTTCTGCTCCAAAAACCGATAGAGCTAAAGATTTTTTGAATAAAGTTCTGAATCACTAGATCAGATAGGAGATATATATGAAAAAATTATTACTGTTGTGTTTTGGATTTGTTCTTTTGGGATGTGGTAAAAATGATAAAGTAATTTATGTCGGCACAAATGCTGAATTTCCTCCGTTTGAATTTTTGGAAGGAGAGAACGTGGTTGGTTTTGATATTGAAATTATTCAAGCCTTAGCAAAACAAGCCGGATTGAAAATCCAAATTGAAAATTTGAATTGGGATGCTCTTCTGCTATCTCTTCAAACTAAAAAAATCGATTTAATCATTTCAGGGATGACAATTACTGAATCTCGTCAAAAAATAGTGAATTTTACAGACTCTTATTATACTTCTAAAGAACAAGTTATTTTGATTAAGACTGATAATACCAATGTTATTGGTATTCAGGATATTTTAGATAAAAGAGTAGGTGTAATCTTAGGTTTTACTGGCGATACTATTATGACGTCATTGATTTCCAATGATATAATGATTCAACGTTTTAATAATTCTTTCCAAGCTGTGGAAGCTTTAAGAGCAAATAAAATTGATGCTGTATTGTTGGATAATGAACCTGCTCGCAATTTTGTTAAAAATCATTCTGATCTTAAAATGGTACAAGGTAATGGTACTGAAGAATACTATGCAATTGCCTTAAGAAAAGACGATACAAAATTACTTGAGAAGTTAAACATAGCTCTTCATCAAATTCATGAAAACGGTGAATATCAAAAAATTTATAATAAGTATTTTGATAAATAAACAGACAA
This sequence comes from Brevinemataceae bacterium, assembly GCA_051647535.1. Lineage (GTDB taxonomy): Bacteria > Spirochaetota > Brevinematia > Brevinematales > Brevinemataceae > Brevinema_A. The sequence goes on along the minus strand of JBOFEA010000002.1, from coordinate 70,289 downwards.
TAAAACAAAAAAAAAGATAAGAATTTTATTCTTATCTTTTTTTTATTTATAATAAAGATTTAATAGGATTCGGATAAGAATCAATATCTTCAGGAATGTCCAAATTCCAAGAGTTATAATAGTCTTTATGGATGAACACCATTGATGAAAGTAATTCAGCGTGTATATCATGCAGTTTATCAGTTATTAGAACAAGCTTATAATTATTATCTATGTATTTAAGATCATCTCTATGGTTTTCAAAAATTTGGTCTGAAATATATATTATTTCCGGATTTAAGGTTTGGATTTTAGATGATGTTGTTTGAAAATTTGGCATATTATAATACACATTATAATAGATACTTTTCCATTTAGTGTTAAAATTATAAGCATTCTGTCCCCATCCGTTTAACGCAATGGTAGTTGGAGTTTTGTCTGGGTTATTTTGTGTAATATAAGTTAATTTTTTACAAAATGTATTATGTCTAGGAAAATGAAAGGCAAAAGCATCCTGAAAACTCCAAGATTGTTTTTTTATTTCAGGTAATTTTGCAAAGAATAAAGGAGCACTAGTAATACGGTAAATAGCGGTAGAAAAAGAATATAAAAACGCGATAGTAAAGATACAGATAAATACATTTCGAACTTTTTGATTAACAACAGTTTGTGCTAACCTGAATGTAATTGGTATAGTTAAGAAAATAAGAGGAAATATATAAATATTATAAGACATATAAGGTCTTATTAAAGAAAGTCTTGAAAATAGAGAAAATATAGTAACAGCAAAGAGAATATTTTCTTTTTCGGATAATTGGATCAATCCTTTTTTTTGAACTTGGGAAATACCGAGCATCACAAGGAGAACTAAAAAAGTATCAACGATAACGGCATGAAATACACTGTCTATTGTGTAAATTGATAAAATGACGAATTGGAATGTCATGCTGAAGATACCAATAAGAGGTTTTATTTGAGCTAAAAAGGGGCGAATAAGTTCCGGGTAGTGGTTAAGCGCGTTGTCGGAATAACCTGTAGTAGCAAAAGTAAAATTCCAATACCACCAATCAAGAAGAGCATCATTTTTGTATAGATACAATGCAATAGGAATCATAGGAATAAGAAATCCTAAAAATGCAACAGCTCCTTTACTAATAATTTGTATAATATTAAAATTTCTGAGATCAAAACGTCCGTTTTTTTCCATAATAATTAAACACGGAATGGATAAAGTAAGAAAAATATATGGAGTATTAAATATAAAACATATACCCAGTAAAATTCCATAAATAAGATAATGAATGAATGAACGTTTTTCCCAAGTTTTTAATACGGTGTAAACAAAGAGAAGGTGGAATAATAGAGCGATTTGAGGTTGATTAATAAAAAATCCTAGAGGAATTTGAGACAATACTAAAGTGGTAAAGAAAGCGGAGAGAATACCGTAGAATTTATTATTGGAAACCAAAAGAACAATGTGATAGGACAAAACACAAAGAAGGAAATACCAAATAGTTAAAAATACAGCTTCCCAAATAAAGAAATAAGCCATAGTAGCATAAAATTTGATATAGATGGAGTAAAGAAAAGTAAAGAATAAAATGAAACCAATATTTTTGGTATCGATAGCATCTTTGTAAACAATACCGCCGTTAGTGATAGTTTGAGCAAGTTGAATGTACATAAATAAATCGCCTGCATAGACAGCTTCAACATTAAAGAAAAGTACAGAAGAAATAAGTGATAAGATAAAAAACATCATAGTAAGATAAGGGTGGTTTAAAATAATGTTGTAGAAATGATTTCTTAAATTATGAATGGAAGATAACATGTTTCTAAAAACCTCCTAAATTTGTTGAGTAGTAAGAATCATCAAAATTATCGCGGATACAGCAAGTGCAATACCAACAAGTGTTTCTCCCGGCATACTTTTTAATCTTGAAGCTAATGAAATATTCATAGCTGCGGAGCTATTATGAAATAAGGATCCATGAGGCATGTGATCCAATACTGTTGATGCTGTAATTGTCAGTGCCGCCGCCCATACAGGAGCTATTCCTGAATATAAGATGGTTTCTGCAAAAGCTGATGCTGTAATGGTTGTTCCTGCAGTGGATGACCCTGTTGCTCCAGCCATAATGAGTCCTGAAACAGAACCTAAAAACTTATGACTGATATTGGAATATTCGAGCATCGCAATTAAGGTTTCTGTTAATTGAGATGCTTTCATTACTCCGGCTAATGTTCCTGTACCGATCAGCATAATACTGACACCGGACATTTTTTCTAAACCGTAATTTAAACTAAGCTGAAGCTTTTTTGTTTTTTTCATAGCTAATAAACCAATAATTCCGCCTAAAGGAAGAGAAATCATAGGATCAATATCAATATCTGCAAGAGGTTTTAATGCTAAAAGAATAATTGAAATAGCAGGTCCTATAATACTTTGGAGGAAAGAAGGAAGTTCAGTAGTTTCGTTATATTCGATACTGCTTGTTTCATAGTCTTCTAAGTTTTTTAGACGGTTGGAAACAATTATAGTAGTAAAAATACCTATAATAGCCGGAATAAAGCTTACAAACATAATTGAAGGAATGGTTGTTCCAAAACCTTGAGCTCCGGCAATAACAACGGAATTGGGAGAAATAATATTACCGGCTTTTGCTCCTCCGCTCAAGGCAATGAGAAGAGCGGTCTTGGATATTTTAAATTTTTTACTCAATAATAATGCTATAGGAGCAACAGTAAATACTGCAACGTTAATAAAAACTCCGATTGCACAAAGAATACATGCGGAAATCGTGACAGAAGATATAATATGTTTTTCACCTAATTTTTCTATAATGGTTTCGGAAATACGAACGGCAGCCCCTGTTTTAACTAAGACTCCTACAAGTACACCGGCACTAAGGATACGTGCAATACCCGGAATCATATCTTTAATACCGTCAATCATCAGTACGATTGTATAGGGTACTGAATGTCCGCTTAATATACCTCCGATGAATGCACCAATGAACATACTATAGACAGGATTATAATGTCTGATAACTAATATTATCGTAATTGTTAATCCTAATAGAACTCCAATTGTTGACGTCATAACCAAATACCTCAATATCCTGTTTGTTTTTAATTATTCAGGTATTATAATATAAAAGATATAAATTTTCAAGTGTTTTTAATGTAAATTCCCTAATTTTCAATATTTTTAATTCTATATAACAAAAAAAAATAGCCAATTAATAAATTTCTAAAGAATTCTAAAATAAGATTAAATAATAACTTGAAAATTACGATAAAAAAGTTGACAATATTTTTTATTAAATTATACTTATTATAAGATATTGTTATAATATTATTGTATTAATTATTGTTTGTGGGGATGTTAATATAATATTGTTGTTTGGTTTGTTAATAGTAATTAAAAAGCGTATCTTGGAGGATATTTATGAAAATTATTGTTATAGGCAATAATCATGCCGGCACGGCATTTGTAAATAATGTGCATAAATATAATAAAAATGTTGAAGTTGTGACTTATGAACGGAATGATAACATTTCATTTTTGGCTTGTGGTATTGCGTTATGGGTTGGTGGAACTGTTAAAGATCCTAAAGGATTATTCTATGCTAATGCAGAGGAATTAGGGAAAAAGGGTATTAAAGTCAATATGAAACACGATGTATTGTCTGTTGATTTTGACAAAAAAACAGTAAAAGTAAAAGATTTGAATACCGGTCGGGAATTTGAAGATAATTATGACAAACTTGTATTAGCTGCGGGTTCATGGCCTAATGTTCCTCCATTTGCCAAAATGGATCTTCCTGGTGTTTTTCTTGCAAAAACATACCAGCATGCTCAGCAGATTATTGAATATGCATCAAAATCTGAAGTTAAGCATGTGACGGTTGTTGGAGCAGGGTATATAGGGGTTGAATTAGTTGAATCTTTTAGACATCTTGGAAAAGAAGTGTTATTATTGGAAGGATCTGAGAAAGTATTAAATAATTATTTTGATCCTGAATTCACTGTTACTGTTGAAGAAACAATGAAGAAGAATGGCATAGACGTTCACACTCAAGAATATGTTAAAGAAATTCAAGGTACCGATAAAGTCACTCATATTCAAACAGATAAAGGTACTTATCAAACAGATATGATTGTATTAGCAACAGGGTTCCATCCTAATACCGAGCTTTACGAAGGAAAACTCAAAACAATTTCAAATGGAGCTGTTGTTGTAAATGAATACATGCAGACTTCAGATTCTGATGTATATGCATGTGGAGATTGTATTGCTGTATTGTCAAACGTTGTAGAAGGTTCGGATTATATTGCGTTAGCTACAAATGCTGTTCGTACAGGTATTGTTTGTGCTGCAAATATTGTTTCCCATAAAGTTCCCTTTTTAGGTGTTCAAGGATCCAATGCTATTAAGATTTTTGATTTGAATATGGCTTCTACAGGATTTTCCGAATATGCTGCAAATAAAAGAAATTATCAAGTTCTTTCCAACTTTGTAGAAGATGCTGCCCGTCCTGAATTTATGCCTGTGCATCCTAATGTTAAGGTAAAAGTTGTCTATGATGCTGCAACAAGACGTATTTTGGGAGCTCAAATTCAATCAACTGAAAATCATACAGAAGTAATTCACACTTTCTCTCTTGCAATAGAAAAGAAAATGACAATTGATGAATTAGCATTAACAGATTTCTTCTTCTTACCTCATTTTAATAAGCCTATTTCTTGGTTGACAGCTGTTTGTTTAGATGCAAAGTAAATTATATACTGCTACATACTAAAAAAAGCACTCTTAAAAAGAGTGCTTTTTTGTCATTTAAAGATATTTTTCTAACGCTGACGAAAATAATTGTTATGGAGTGTGAATTTGTATAAGTGATCATACTTTTTCTATTCAAAGAAAACACCTTAATTATGGGATGGAGCAATATTGAGTCTCGAAGTAATTGTACTATTCCGTTGTTGCAATATCTTCTTGATCGTCGTTTTGAATTAAATCTTCCAAGGTTCTTGCAAACAAAGCTGCACATTTGACGCGGGCAGGATAGTTTTGAATATTTTGAAAAACTGCCAGTTTACCGAGAATTTTGTATTCTTCATCGGTAACAGAGTCAGGATTGTTATCAAAAGTAATAATTTTAATGTATTGCTTAATAATATTTTCAGCTTCCGGAAGGGTTTTTCCTATTAACATTTGACTCATCAAGGAACAGGATGCTCTAAAAATAGAACATCCTTCGCTGTTATGTTTGATATTGGCAAACGTGTTGTTTTCAATATCTGCTGTAAGAAGAAGTTTATCTCCACAGGAAGGATTAATACCAAGTTTTTTTTTTGTGTTTGGAGAATCCAATGTTCCGGCGTTTCTGGGATTTTTACTATGTTCAATAATAATTTCTTGATATAGATTAGCTAAATTTTCTAACATGAAAAAACTCCAATAATGATTGAACAGCTTTTGAAAACTGTTCCCATTCTTCTAATGTATTGTAAATTCCTGCTGATACTCTTACGGTTGAGGGTACAAAAAACTGTTTCCAAACAGGCTGGGTACATTGATGACCGGTTCGTACAGCGATATTTAATTCATTAAAAAACGATCCAGCGTCGTGAGGGTGTGTTTCATTAATTTGGAAAGAGAAAATAGGGATTTTGCTGTCAGAATTACCAAACACATGGATATAATCACTGAAAGAATCAAATATTTGTCTTCCAATATCAGTATGCATGTGATCAATATCATGAATAGTATTCCAACCGATTTCTTGAATAAATTTGAAAGTGGCAGCTAATCCTAACGCTTCGGCAATAGGAGGGGTACCGGCTTCGAATTTTGATGGAATATCTGCAAAAGATGCGGTATACAAATCTACATCATACACCATTCCTCCGCCAAGAAAAAAGGGCGACATTTGTTTTAATAGTGATTTTCTTCCCCAAAATACGCCGATACCTTTCGGACCGAACATTTTATGTCCTGAAAATACTAAGAAATCAATATTACTTTCAGATAATTTGTATTGATGATGCATGATACTTTGAGCAGCGTCTACCATAAAGTAAACATTATGTTGTTTACAAGCGTCTGCAATTTGATTAATAGGATTAATTGTTCCTAAAGTATTTGAAACCGCAGTTAATGCAAGCAATTTAGTTGGAGCGGAAAGAAGTTCGTGAAGATTGGATAAATCAAGCTCACCGTTTTCTGTAGTAAGAATGAAATCCAAAGTACACTTATATTTTTTTGCAATTTTTTGCCAAGGAAGTAAGTTAGAATGGTGTTCCATTGTGGATAATATAATTCTGTCACCTTCTTGAAGAAAAGATTCTGCAAAAGATTCTGCAAAGAGATTAATACCGGCTGTCGTTCCGGAAGTAAATGCAATTTCTTCAGTTCTTGCTCCTAGAAATTCTGCAGTAGTTTCCCGTGCTTTTTCGTAACAATCAGAAGCTTTGTGGCTGATATTATAGACAGCACGATGAATGTTTGCAGGATACTGCGTATAATATTCATTCATTACGTCCAACACTGATTGAGGAGTAAAGGTTGTCGCGGCACTATCGAAGTAAACAAGTGATTGGCCGTTGACACTTTGAAAAAAGGGAAAATGTTTGCGGATATTATTGATTATTGCTGAGTGATTATTCAATTCCAAACTCCTTTACAAACTTCTTTATAGGATAGATACTTTCAACAGTGATTTAATTTTATTGCTCCAAAAATCACTTGATTCCAATTCTACAAACGGTTCTGTAAAAAATCCGTAGAGTAAGAGGGAATAGATATCTTTATTGGCAATACCTCGGCTTTTCAAATAAAATAGTTCTTCCGGATCAAAACCACCGATTGATACTCCGTGAGAGCATGCCAGTTCGTAGTATTCAATATCTAATTGAGGACGTGCAAAAATTTGCGCATTATCTCCCAAAATAATTCCTTTGAGCATTTGGTAGGCATAAATGTTTTGAGCATTTTTGTTTGCATATATCTGACCGTTGAAATTCATTTCAGAGGAATCCAATGTTGCGGTTTTGATCATTTGATTACTGGTACTGTTTGGAGCTTCATGGAAAATCCGAACGAAAAGATCACACAGTTCGTTTTGTTGAAGATAAAATCCTGATCTAAGATCAATATGACTTTCTGCACCGGCACAATATCCTATAAGAGATATTCTTTGAGCGTGAATGCTTGTTGAAAATGTTTGAAGCGAGATATGGCTATTTGCCCCCATTGCTCCAAACTCAAAAGAAGGACAGAGAATTCCCGAATTTTGATGTTGTTCGGCACTGTATATTAGTTCTGCATGGGAATTTTCTCCAGCTTCAAGAAAAATCTGTGGTATAGCAATACTGTTATTTTGCGAATACAGGGAAAGATAAATTTTTACTGTTTTGTTATCAGGAATTTTAAAATAAATGTTCTGCATACCCAAGGTATCTTCCGAACATGCTATTCCTATAGAAACAGTTTCTTTAGTGCAGGGTATATAATAAACTCTACTGTTTCCGCTTAAAGAAGCGTTTTTAAAATAATGTTGATTTCTATGGAATAATTCCGGCAAATCAGCTGGAGTTTTTACTTCCAAATCGGATGGTGCTTGATCAGAAAAAAACATATAATCGTGTGAATGATTTGTATCCCAAACCTTTCCTGATTCAGGATTGATTGAGGTTTTGTGAAACAATTCTATTATTTTGCTGTAACGGTAGTCTTCAAGAGTGCTGCTCGGAAAGGGTTGAGCCTGTTGTAAAGACTCTAAATAAGAAGCTGCGGTATTCATTATACCTCCCTTTCCAATAAAGAATCAAATCCATTTTCTTCAATATTATGAGCCAGTTTTGGATCGTTGGAAGTAAGAATAACTTTTCCGTTATGGAATACATGAATATAGTCAGGAGTAAGATGTTTAAGAATTCTGTTATAATGAGTTACGAGAACGAAACAGTTCTCATTAGAACGGAAAGATTTAATATCTTGACAAATAGCGGCAAGAGCATCTACATCCAATCCCGAATCAATTTCGTCCAAAAATGCAATAATAGGTTCTAACATAGCTAATTGAAGCATTTCATTCTTCTTTCGTTCTCCTCCGGAAAAACCACTGTTTACACCTCGTGTTAGAAATTCTTCACCCATTCCCAAATGGTTCATTTTTTCGCTGATAAATTCACGGAATTCAATAGCGTCAACTCTTTCCAAACCTTTTATTTCTCTAATATTGTTGTACACTGTTCTTAAAAAACTTTCGTTATTTAATCCCGGTATAGCAACAGGGTTTTGAAATCCTACGAAAATTCCTAAATGAGCACGTTCTTCCGGATCCATTTCCAAGATTGATTCGTATTCGTTTTGTTTATTTAAAAACAAAATATCGCCTTCTGTGACTTCATAATCGGGGTGACCTGCAATTACTTTGGTAAGAGTGGATTTTCCACATCCGTTTCTTCCCATTATTGCATGTATTTCTCCTTTTTTGAATTCTAAAGAAACACCGGTTAATATTGGTTTTTCATCTATGCTTACTGATAAATTTTGAATTTTTAACATTTCTATTATTCCTTATGTTATTTTTATTGAAACTGTTATCCAATGGAATCTTCTAACTTTAATTCTAATAATCTTACTGCTTCTACAGAAAATTCTGCCGGTAGTTTTTTAAATACTTCTTGACAGAATCCGTTAAGAATATATGAAACAGCTTGTTCTTGAGATAATCCTCGAGATTGAAGGTAGAAAATCTGTTCAGCACTGATTTGGCTTGTTGTCGCTTCATGAGCGATTTGTGATGTAGAATTTTTCATTTCGATATAAGGATAAGTTACTGCAGAACACTTATCTCCTATTAACATGGAATCACATTGGGTAAAGTTTTTGGAGTTGGAAGCTGATTTTTTGAATTCAACCAAACCACGGTAGACATTTCGGCTTTCTCCCGCTGATATTCCTTTAGAAACAATATAAGAAGAGGTATTTTTCCCAATATGGATCATTTTGGTGCCTGTGTCTGCCTGCATTTTGTGATTGGTAAGTGCTACCGAGTAGAATTCTCCACGGCTTCCGTCACCTTTAAGAATTACAGAAGGATATTTCCAAGTTACGGCTGATCCTACTTCGATTTGAGTCCATGTTATTTTTGAGTTGGAACCTTTACACAATCCTCGTTTAGTCACAAGGTTGTATACGCCTCCTGAACCGTCTTTATCACCGGGAAACCAATTCTGTACGGTTGAATAATTGACAACTGCATTGTCAAGAGTGACGATTTCCACAATAGCTGCGTGAAGTTGGTGTGAGGAAAACTGCGGAGCTGTACATCCTTCAATATAGTTCACAAAACTATCTTCTTCCGCTATAATTAATGTTCTCTCAAATTGACCTGTATCTACTGCATTAATACGGAAATAAGTGCTTAAATCCATAGGACATTTGACACCTTTAGGAATAAAGCAGAATGATCCGTCTGTAAATACCGCCGAGTTCAATGCCGCATAAAAATTGTCGCCGTAAGGAACGACAGAACCCAAATATTTTTTTATTAATTCGGGATGTTCTTTAATAGCTTCCGAAATAGAACAAAAGATAATACCGAATTTTGCTAAATATTTTTGGTGGGTTGTTGCTACTGACGTGGAATCAAATACCGCATCTACAGCTACATTTGATAATCGTTTCTGCTCGCTGAGAGGAATCCCTAATTTGTCGAATACCGCTAATATTTCCGGATCAACTTCGTCTAGAGATGCTCGGGACGGAGCATTCTTTTTTTTGGGAGCCGAATAGTATCGTAATTTGTCGAAATCTATAGGCTCTATATCTGCTCTAGACCAATGAGGTTGCGTCATTGTTTTCCAATGTTTGTATGCTTTCAATCGAAACTCAAGCATATATTCCGGTTCGTTTTTTCGACTGCTTATAAGCGCGATAATATCTTCGTTAAGTCCAAAAGGAGCTTCATCTGATTCTATTTCTGTCCGGAATCCGTATTGATATTCCTGTGACATGAAATCTTGTAGAGCTGAATCACTCATAATGCTCTCCTAAAATTTTTAATCTTCTTAACTATAATTATTACATATTTTGATTGTTCAAATCAATCTTTTTTTTTTATTTTGTATGATAACTGTTTTTATTTCAATGATTTACAAAACGAAAAATAAATTGTATTAGAATAAATTAATATTATTTAGTAGTATATTTTTTATTGCCCAGTAGGATGTGAATTTGATTGATATGCTAAAAAGAAATGCCTGTTCCTAAAAGAAGTCTATACCCAAATCGATCAGTATTAATAGCATAAAATCCTTCAATAGAAAAATCAAAGGGTATAATACCGTATAATAATGAAAATTGGAACGATGTTTTGATATATACTGAATGAAGATATGGGATATCCATTCCCCAAAATCCGCCTCTATATCCGGTTGAAAATGTCCATCGTTCAACAAACAATTCTCCAAATCCTGTTCCTTGTTGAATTTCAAATGAGTAGATCTGTAAATCTATTGATCCTGAAACAACATAGGGGCTGAATATGTGGTAATTGCTATATTCAAAATACCAAGGTATTAAACTTTGTCCTAATGTCGAAGTACCGTAAATAGAAATTTGGCTTGTATCGTATGCTGTTTGCATGGTAAATGTAATTGGTACAATAGGAGGGGATAATTTTAGTTTTGCTGCAATGCTAATCCAATTGATATGAAGATAATCGATTTTTTGTTGTAATGTTAAACATGCTGTCCGAAAAAAGCCGTATTTTCCTTCGGATGCATGATTTTTAAATCGCAGAGTATTTTCATGAACAAGCTGCTGTAAACTCAAATGATTCCAAAGAAAGGGGTGGAGTTTGTTATTTCCTGTAATTCTTCCCATCCATGTCAAATCCGTGCTTGCCATAAAGAAGTTATTGCTCCAGCATAGTCCGAATGTTGTTGAAATCAGTAAGTGCATATTAAGATTTAAAACTCTGTTATTTCTAACAAGTTGTTCGGAAATTTCCAAGTAAGGATTTCCTGAAATCGATGTGTGTAGCCAAGCAAGTGAAAATTCCGGAGTTCCGTAGAAATAGTTAAAATTAACGCCCAATGTGAAGGTATTTGCTCCTGTACTGTCAATAAATAAAAGTGATAATCCGGCTCTTAGTGTACTGATTGAAGGTATTATGAAAGTTGGTGCTAAAAAATCTTTTGATGCTTTATAAGGAATAATTTCACCTGTATAAATTTCAGCAGAAGGAGCAGGCGGTACCAAATCAAATACAGCCTGTTGAGTGATAACCGAAAACTGCTGCATCGGTATTTCAGCAAAATTATCGCTTTGAGAGAACGATGTTTTATAAATCAAATTATTTCCGGAAGAAATTGACTCGAACATTTCTCCTTTAAAGTTGTTTTGTACCACATAAAGAGAATTATTATTTAAGATAGCTCTTTTATAAAAGCTGTCTTTGTTTTCCGCATAGGAAATACTTATATAACCATCATTAGCTGTTAAAAATCTGGCAAATTTAATACATTCGTTTTGAAGAGATTCCACGTTTTGAGTATTCAAATGAATTCTTGAAAGCTTTTTTTCTCCAATATAGGAATGCATAAAATATACATAATTACTGTCTATACTTATAGGAGTGTCAAAATAATCATACGGTCCGCCTTGATATAGTGTTTGTGAGTTGGTATGGTTGATATGGACAAGTTTTGGGTAAGAATTGTTTATGTCGATAGCAAAAAATTCTTTTTTGTTTTCTGTTGAATATACCGGAAAACAAGCATCTTGAAGACCTAAATATTTTTTTGATACAGGAATAAGCGTGTGCTTGTCAACGATAACTACGTATTTTTTTAATCTATTTTGTTTGGAAATGAGAAAGTACTTTTCGTCATAGGATACCGAAACTTTTTTCCAATATTGATTTCCGAAGGCGGCGATTTTATTCTTTTTGGTTTTGATATTGTAAGCATAGAGTATCTTTTTTCGAGTATCAAAATAATAGATATTGTTTTTTCTTTTTTGTATCGAATGGATGCGTCGGGGTTTTGGGGAAAGAAGAAGATTGGAATTGATTTCAAATGTTGAATTGTCTCTTATCATCTGGTCTTTAAAATTCTTCCATAAATCATCCATGTGGTGTTTTAATAATTTTTTTAAGGCTGTTGAAGAAGTATTTTTTTGACTGATATGATTCCAAAACTCATAGTCAAAAGTTTTGTGCATTGATGCTGTCATTACTTTGTTAAAAGCCGCACCGTATGTATATGTTCTGACGCCGCTTTCAAATAGAGAAGATGCACCTCCAAATTCTGAAAAATTTGGAAATTTATTGTCCAATAAATCTCTTCGGAGCAGGTGGTAAGTATAAGGATCTTCAAGTCTTCCATATCCTCTGTCGCTTTCTCTTGATATGGCTGATCCTTCCAGAAATGAACGCGAAGCAAATACTGCCGGAATAACAAGGTATTCTGAAATTTTATCAATGAACTGTGATTTGAATTTGGGTCTGAATGCCAAGGTAAAGATATGTGTTAATTCATGTCTGATTAGTGTTCTTGTATATTGGGGTTCGGTATACGAGTGTATTTCCGAGCTGTGGGGAGGGGTACTTGTATATATATGTATTACAGGAAATCCGAAAAAACTGGCAAATCCGTTTGCAAGTTGGTAATCCGATGAAACAATAATTCTTATTTTATTGTATTTTGCTTGAAACGGACCATAATACTGTGATAGAGATTCAAATTCTTCTTCTGCAATCACCGCTGTCTCTAACGCATTAGATAGGGAATTTTCTGAAAAAATAATACGAAAATGTTGAGTTTCTATTTCTTTTAATTTGAAAATAGGAACGCAGAAAGGGTATTCATAAATCTCATTACTAATTAATCGTGCATAAGAAAATCCGGATTTTGTCAAAAACAAACAAAAAAGGATGATGTAAAGATTTAAATTTTTCATATTTTTATCTTTTTCCTGCTTGTCTTTTACTTAACATATTAATAATTTGACGGATGATTAATCCCATCTGTTATACAACTCTATTCATGTTTATTGAATTTGCAACCCTTGGTATACCGGATTTTTAGCTTGACCGTATTTTCGTATTTCAAAATGCAGATGAGCTCCTGTGGAACGACCTGTACTTCCGACGTCACCGACTCTTTCTCCGGATTTTATCCAAGCACCTTTTGTTGTTCTAATTTTTGACATATGAGCATAGGTTGTTTCAAATCCGTTATTATGCCTGATACGTACAACTAAGCCGTACCCACCATTCCAGTCAGCGTATACCACACGCCCTTCCTTTGCCGCTACAATCGGTGTTCCCGTAGGTGCAGCAAAATCAATTCCGGTATGAAGTTTTCGTACTCCTAATATAGGATGTCTTCTCCATCCATAGTGGGAGGATACTCTGCGGTATTTGGGTACCGGTGTAATAAATTGAAACCCTAAAAGATCTGCCATTGCTTTGAATGATAAATTGGCTTCCGGTAAAAATAGTGTTTTCCCTGAATCTATTTGATCATTGGAAAGTTCGTTGGCTGTAATAATATCTTTTTCTGAAATTCCATAACGTTTAGCTATAGATTCAATAGATTCTGTTTCTTTTGAGTTGAACAGAATGCCAGAACGTGTCGAAAGAAGAACACGTTGACCTACTGTTAACGAATGAGCATTGTCTAAACTGTTCAAAGAAAGAACGGTAGCCATTGTTAATCCGAATTTTTGGGCTACGGATGACAAATTTTCTCCGGGTTTGATTCTGTAAAATGCAAAACCGAGATTTTTGTTTTCAGCGATTTGTTTGAGCTCATCAATATTTTGAATACTTGTCTTATTGGATAATTTGTTCATTTCTTTTTCTACAATTAATTCGGTCAGCATAGAATCCGTTGTTATTGTTGTAGTTGAACCTTGAGTATTGTTATGTATAAACATAAAAACCATAATACATAATGTTGCTATAGGGATAGACAGCTGTATAATTTTCGAGTTGTTTGCATTAAAAAAAGAATTAATATAAGGAAATTTTGTATTGTTTGTATTTGTAAAAAAATCTGTTTTTATTGAACTGTTGCGGTATGTATTATAAAAAAGGTCTTTTAATCCAAGGTTTTTATTCATAAAATGTTTCCTTATAAAATATCTTGATTCCAATATGATATAATTAGAGACGAATTAAGGTATTAAAGTTATAAAATATATATGCGATTTGTATTATAAATTCCTGAAGAAAAAAAATCAAGTAATTGAATCATATTATTATCGTAATATAATTAATATGATTAATAATATTTAGATAAAGAAATAATAAAAGATATAAAAATTTTTGTTTAAGATTTTGTGAAAAAAGATCCCTATTAATTTTGTTGACATAGTTTTTGTTATGTTGTATAATGTGAAACAATTTACAGTTAATCGACCTTCTTCTCTTAACTATACAAAAAGTTTAAGAGCCAATGGTCCGAAAGGAGGAAATATGTCCAAACAGTATGAAGTTGCATTTTTGCTTCGTGAAAGCGAGCATGTTGCAGCAATGGAACGTATTAAAGCAGCAGTTTCTAAAGTTGAAGCTGAAGTTGTTGCTGAAAATACAAAAATGGGAGTACGCGAGCTTGCATATGTAATTGCAAAAAATCGTGAAAAATTTCAACGTGCTTTTTACTATTTTATTAACATTCAAGCTACACCGGAACAAATTACCGGTTTTGAAGAATTAATAAAATACGATCAAGGAATCATACGTCGATTGGTCAACTTGGAGAATTAAATGGCATGGGATATTAATAGAGTTGTTTTGGTAGGAAGACTTTCCAATGATGTTGAACTTCGTTATACGCCAAGCGGAGCTCCAGTAGCTCGTTTTGGGATAGCTGTTGGCGGACGTCCCTCTAAAGACGGACAGGATTCGGTATCCTTTTTTACAGTTGTGGTATGGAATAAAGCAGCAGAAACAGCAAATCAATATCTCAGCAAAGGTAAACAAATTGCTGTTGATGGGCGTTTGGAACAGCGTGCTTGGACAGCACAAGATGGAACAAGACGTTCTGTAGTTGAAATTGTTGCCGACCGTTTAGAGTTTTTATCGGGAAATCCGTCTCAATCAAATAATCAAAACAATTATTCTCAAAAACCTCAAGCTCCTGCAGAAGCGTCTTCTCCTAAAAGAGAAGACGACTATTACGACAATACGGGATTTAATGATACCCCGTTGGATCAATATGATCCCTTTGATGAAGACGTTCCTTTTTAGTTTTCAGTTCAAAACTGATTGGGAATATTTAGTTTAATGGAGAAAAATATGTCTGAAGACCAAATCAAAAATAATGGTTCGGAATTTGAAGATGCCGGCCAAGCATTAGATGAAATCAATAAAAAAATAAGCAATAATCCTTCCGAATCCGGAGCCAGAACACCTCGTAGAGAAGGTCAAAACTTCGGTGCTAACAACAAACCCGGAGGAAAACCCCGTGAGTTTGTTCCTAAAATGCAAAACGGAAAGAAAAAATCATTCTTTACAAAAAAAGTATGTAAATTTACAACTAATCAAATCGATCCTTCAACTATTGATTATAAAAACGTTGAACTGTTGAAAAGATTTGTTATGCCTAGTGGTAAAATTGTTCCTCGCCGTATTACTGGTACAAGTTCACAGTATCAAAGAGTATTGGCTAGAGAAATTAAAAAAGCCAGAATTATGGCTTTGTTGCCTTTCTCTGCTCGGTAAAAAGCGTTAATTGCTGTTTGTTGGGAGAGTTGTATGATATTTTCTTTGTTTTCATGGTTGATAGTATCGTTGATTTTTATTTTTTCTGGAATATTATCTCTTTTGTTTCGTAATATCTTTCATGCAAAACATATTAAGCATATATTTCTTGTAGGGCTTGCTGGATTGATTTGGACAGTAGTTTTATACTTGCCCCGCTCTGAATATATGTGGAATATATGGAATATTCATATGCTTTCCTTAATAGACCAGTATCCGATTATTTCTGTATCGCTTATACTGAAAGAGGTTTGGTTTGTCATATGTTTTTTTAGAAGTATATGGCCGGCTGTTGTGTTGGGTGTTGTTGTATTATCTTGGAATAGTTCACGATATCCTTTAACGGTAATGCATCGTACCTTAAAAAATTTTAGTCATAATAAGATACTAATACTAATACTATCACTTCTTATATATACGCTTTGCGTAATTTTCAAATATTCCGAAATGATAAACGAAGTTATGCTGAATATTGCTGTATATATTATGATATATTATTGGCAGTTTGGATTTTTTACTATCTTAAATGTGTTGCGACAAAATCAAATTCATTATTTGATAGGAACTGCAATATTGGTTCTTCCCGTGATTTTGGCAGGTGAAAACTTTCTTTTGCCTATTATTGCCTGTACGGGAATAGGTATATCGGATATTTGGATGGATTATCATCATCGAAATTCTGGTGCAAAATTATTTAGCTTGGATTTTCGATAATGGAATTAGGATCCAATTATTCTCAGTATTTAAATTAAGGAGAATTCTGTGAAAGTTATTCTTTTAGAAAACATTCCTGGACTTGGACGTGCAGGAGATATGAAAACTGTAAAAGATGGTTTCGGAAGAAATTATCTTATTGCTCAAAATTTAGCGGAAATGGCAACATTAAGCCGTGAAAAATATTTGGAACGAAAAAAAGCTTCTTTAGCTAAAAAAGCTCAATTAATGTTCGAATCTGCACAAGAATTAAAAGAAAAGTTAGAGAAAATCACTCTTACTATCTGCAAAAAATCCAGTGTAGAAGGTAAAATTTTTGGTTCTGTGACCAATACTGATATAGCTGCATTAATTGCAGAACATGGTTTTAAGGTTGATAAGAAAAGAATAGCGATCCAACATGTAAAAACTGTCGGTGAGCATATGTTTCACATCAGACTTGATGAAGGTGTCACAGCTGACATGAAGATTATTGTAGAAAATATTGATCAATAAGAAATTCATAGGTATATAAATCAATTCCCTCTACTCTAATGAGTAAAGGGAATTGATTTATAATTTGAGAAATAAAAAAATTATAGGTATTATTTATATGGTTCCGGAAGAAAAAAATATTCATATTTCTCCACATTCGGCAGAAGCTGAGCAGGCTGTATTAGGTGCTGCTCTCTCCAATCAGCGTGAATTGTTTGCAATTACGGAAACTCTTCATGAAGAGGATTTTTATGATCCTGCCAGACAAGCAGTTTATCGTGCTATATTGATATTAGAAAGTAGCAGTAGACCTGTTGATATTATTTCTGTTGCTGATATTTTGAGTAAAAATAATGAGCTGAACAAAATAGGCGGACAGCATGTTCTTATTGATTTAATAGATAAGTATTCTTCAGTTGTTAATATTCAATACCATATTAAATTAGTGAAGGATTATGCATTATTAAGAGCACTGATTGCAGCTGCACGTCAGATTATTAATATTGCAATAGCTAGAGAAGATGATGTTGAAACCATACTTGATAAAGCAGACAGTTTGATGTTTAATGTTATCGGTAAAAGGGCAACATCGGAATATTTTCGGCTTTCGGAATATATAAAACGTGCCTTAGAATTAATTCAGCAGAGAGAAGCTTCTGGTAATGCGCTTATGGGTATTCCTACCGGATATCCTGATATTGACGAGCTGACTAATGGACTTTCTAAAGGGGCATTAATTATTTTAGCGGCTCGTGCAGGAATGGGTAAAACTGCTTTTGCACTTAATATTGCAAGAAAGTTTCTTCAGGCTGTTCCCCAAAATCAAGACAATAGATTAGGGGCATTGATTTTCTCTCTTGAAATGACAGGTGAAGAAATAGCTATGCGTTTTTTGTCGGCAGAATCCAAGGTTTCTTTGGAAAAAATTAATAAAGCACAATTAAACGAAGATGATGCCACAAATGTCTTAAATGCAGCTCGGGATCTTGATCCTTTGAATATTATTATAGATGATACGGGTAGTATTCCTTTGAATACGCTTCGTGCAAGAGCTCGGACAATTATGCGGAAAACGCCTTATCAATTAATGATAATAGATCATATTCAGATTATTTCATTATCCGGTGCCTCGTATAATACTAATAGAACAAATATGCTTGCTCAAATTACCGGTACTTTAAAGTCTTTGGCTAAAGAATTAGGAATACCGATTATAGCCTTGTCTCAGTTATCCAGAGGTGTGGAATCCCGTGCCGATAAAACTCCTCAGTTATCAGATCTTCGTGAATCAGGATCAATTGAGCAGGATGCGGATATTGTTGCAATGCTGTATCGTGAAGATTATTATCATCGAGATAAAACTCCGGAAATTGCTCAAGGTATTGTTGAATTAAATTTTGCAAAACACAGGAACGGACGTACAGATATGATTCCATTGAGATTCTTTGGGGAAACAATGCGTTTTGAGAGTTTGGATAAATCGGCGCAACAGGCATATAAAGAATATAAAGATAATCAAAATGCAGCTCCACGGTCTTCATTTAATACGAATAATTCCAAATTCGGGTATAGAAATGAACAAGAATTTTAAATGTTTGACATTTTAAGTGCAGTATGTTATATTTTAGTGTAAATTGTTATTTGAATTGAGGTTGGATATTGATGTTGAAACAAAATAAATTTTTCGGCTTGTTAAGTGAATTGGCAGAATTTGGTATATATGCTATAAAAATTATTAAAGTTTCACCATCTATTATTCGTTATAGAGCAGAATTTCTACGTCAAATTATTAAAATAGGAATTGATGCGTTTCCTATTATTACAATTACCGGCTTTTTTATGGGAGCAATTACAGGAATCCAATTAGGTGCGGCGATGAACTATGTGATTAATGAATCAGCTTTTTTAATCAGCGGAGGGATTATTCTGGCGTTGGTTAGAGAAATGATTCCTGTACTTACAGCATTGGTTGTTGTAAGCCGGATTTGTTCGTCTATTGCTGCCGAGATAGGGTCTATGGTTGTGACAGAGCAGATTGACGCTTTAAAAGTAATGTCTGTAAGTCCGGAAGAATTTATTGCTGTTCCACGTATATTGACTACTATAGTTACTGTTCCTATTTTAGGAACTTTTGCGATAATTGTTTCTATTATTGGGGCATGGCTTACAATGCTTTTCGTTCATCATGTGCCCACATATTCCTTTTTTACTGACGGGCTTAGTATTCTAACATTGCGATTTTATATGGAAGCTTTTTTCAAATTAATGATTTTTGGATGGATTTTGTCTACTATTGCTACATTTTATGGTTTTAGAACAGAAGGTGGGTCTGTAGGCGTTGGTCAATCTACGGTCAAAGCAGTTGTTGTGGGAACTTTTGCAACAATCTTATTAGATTATATAGTAGGGACATTTTTTCTACTATTGTAGAATGGCGGTTGATAATGAAAAATATTATAGAATTTTCTCATATAAAAAAATATTTGCGTGATCGATACGTCCTTAATGATTTCACATTGGCAATTCAAGAAGGTGAAACGTTTGTTCTTGTTGGTCAAAGTGGTACAGGAAAAAGTGTTCTTTTAAAGCATATTATCGGATTAATGACTCCTGATGAAGGTCGTATCACAATACACGGTAAAGATATGACTAGAGCTTCTGAACTGGAATGGAATGCTATTCGTGCTTCAATAGGCTTGTTATTTCAAAATGGTGCAATTTTTGATTCAATGACGGTGGGGCAAAATTTATTGTTTGTTCTCGATAATCTTTGTCCTGAAATGCTTGATAGAGAAAAAAAAGTAAGGGTATCATACTGTTTGGATGTTGTCGGATTAGCAAATCTAGAAAATACAATGCCTTCGGAATTGTCCGGTGGAATGAGAAAAAGAGCTGCATTAGCACGTTCTATTGTCACCAAACCTAAAATTCTATTGTTTGATGAACCTACAACAGGTTTGGATCCTATCATGACAGCTGTTGTCGATCAATTGATTATAGATGTAAAAAAAGAACTTGGTACAACATTTATTATTGTGACTCATGATATGGCTAGTGCTAAGCGTGTAGCAGATAGAATAGGGCTGCTGTTTCAAGGTAAGATCAATTTCTTAGGTACGGTTGCTGATTTAGATAACTCGGATAATCCTTATATGAATCAGTTTCTTGCTGGTGATATATACGGACCTATGACAAAAGATTAATTTTGAGGAGAAATTATGGCTGAAGTTAAAAGAGATAATCCTAATTTAATCATAATAGGTGCTTTTATGCTGATTGGCTTAATTGCAATTATTTTAAGTGTAGTTGTTTCTAATAAACTTGTTGCTCGATTAAAAGGCGGATACAGTTTATACGTCACCTTTAATGAATTAGACGGATTGACTCTCGGATCAAAAATAATGGTCGGATCAGGTAAAGCTATTGGACAGGTTTCTTCAATCAATTTGGAAGGATCATTGTTAATTGTTGAACTATTTATTGAGAAACGCTACAAAATTAATCGTAATGCACGATTTAAAATATTTTCAACCAGTTTGGTGGGTGGAAAGTATTTAGCTGTTGAAAATTATACAGGTCAAGCTCCTTTTTTTGATCCTGATGAAAGAGTAATCGGATATGATCCAATGTCTATTAATCGAATTTTTTCTACAATAACAGATTTGTTTTCCTCAGAAACTGATAATCAATTAGGTCAAAGTGTTAGTGGAATTCTTTCTTCTTTTAGTGATGCCGCTAGTGACGCTAAACAAATTATTAGAGAAAATCATAATAATATTAATATTATTGTTTCAAATCTGGTAAAAACTTCTGTACATTTAAATAGTATTACTGCACAACTCGATCGTAAATTGTCCACAGTAAGCGATGTAGAATTTGAATCAATGATTACTAATTTACAAGCAAGTCTTCTTAACTTACAGATTTTTTTATCCGATATTAATTCACCAAGTGCTCCACTTTCAGTATTAAAAGATCCTGAAGTAAATAATAGCTTGCGGACTATTGTCACTAATTTAGAAGAAACAACAAAAAGAGTAAAGGCTAAACCAAGTCTTTTATTTAAAAGTTAATAAGGAACTTTAATGATTAAATTTATCGATTTGCATGCTCAATATGAAGCATATAAAACGGAGATTAATAATCGAATTCAAGCTGTTCTTGATAGAAATGACTTTATTATGGGGAAAGATGTTTTTGAACTTGAAGAATGGATGAGTAATTATACTAATCGTATAGCAGTTGCTATTTCTTCAGGTACTGATGCTCTGATGATTCCATTGTACGCAATGGGTCTTAAAGAAGGTGATGAAATTATTACTACGCCTTTTTCATTTTTTGCTACTGCCGAGATAATTGCATTTCTAAAATTAACACCCGTATTTGTAGATATTAATCTGGAAACATGTAATATAGATCATACTAAAATAGAGGCTGCCATTACTTCCAAAACTAAAGGCATTATTTCTGTTTCTCTATACGGCCAAACATCTGACATGGATGCAATTGAAGCAATTGCCAAAAAACATAATTTGTTTCATATGGAAGATGGTGCTCAAAGCTTTGGAGCTGTATACAAAGGTAAGAAATCATGTGGTATTGCCGCTATCAGTACTACTTCATTTTTTCCTACTAAGCCCTTAGGTACTATTGGTGATGGTGGAATGATGTTTTTTGAAGATGAACAGTTTGCTAAAAAATGCCGGTGTATTGTTAATCAAGGTCAAGTTGTTCGATATCAACATCATGAAATAGGTGTAAATGCTCGTTTTGATACTATTAAAGCAGCTGTGTTGATGGCAAAACTTCCTTATTTTGAAGAAGAATTGGAAAAACGAAATCATATTGCTCAACGTTATATTAAAGCGTTTGTTTCTTCTAAAGTAAATCTTGTTAAGCAGGAATCTTTTACTGATCGAAGTGCATGGGCTCAATTTACTATTAACGTTCGTCAAAGAAGTAAAGTCCAAGAAATGCTTGCAGAACGCGGTATACCAACTGTAGTACACTATCCTCAAACAATTTACAGCCAACCTGCTTTTAAATATTTAGGATATGAAAATATTTGTCCTATTGCTGAACAAATATCACAGAGTATTCTAAGTCTTCCAATGTATCCATTTTTATCTGAAGAATCTCAAAATATCATCATTGATAACGTCTTAGATGTGTTGGATAAGGTGTAGATAGCTGATTTATGAGTATAATTTTCTTAATATTATCTATCATACTAATATTGTTATCTGCTTTTCTATCTGCTTCTGAGACTGCAATCTTTTCTTTAGATGAATTAAAAATACGCTATTTTAAACAAAATGATGTTCGTATTATTCGTAAACTTCTTAAAGATGCAACATTATTGCTTGTAACTATTTTAATAGCGAATACAATTGTTAATATTTTGCTGGTCACTGTTTTAGAATCATTATTTAATACATTAGGATATCAATTTTCTTTATTGTTATCTACGTTAATTTTGTCTGGGATTATCATTCTTTTTGGTGAGATTCTGCCAAAATCTTTCTCTAGTTCTAATTATCAAATTATTGTACCGATTATTCTGCTTCCTATTTCTTTTTTATACAAAATTCTTGGCAATATTGCCTTTCCAATCAATTCTCTATCCCAAACTCTGACAAATAAGTTTTCTCATTTTCTTTCTGAACCTGAAAATAAAGATGATAGACGTATGGCTTTATATAATATTGTTTCTAGAGGTAATTTTCTGAAAGATGAAGAAAAATTATTAATAGGTCGTGTTTTATCGTTGGCAGAGAGGCGTGTCACTGCTGTGATGACACCGCGGCCAAGGGTATTTTCTGTTAGCGAGCAAGAGTTATTATCTGAATTGATAGAAGATTTAATAGAAACCCAGCATAGTAAAATTCCTGTATATAAAGGAAAAGATAATAATGTTGTCGGTGTTATTCATTTTGAAGATATTGCATTCCAATGTCGTCAGCATCAAAATAAATATGATATCAGTGTTATAGAATATATGAAACCAATCTATTTTGTTCCTGAATCAAAAACGTTAGGAAGTTTGTTAGAAGATTTTAAAGAGAAGAATATTCGAATAGCAGGTGTTGTTGATGAATATGGAGATTTCTTGGGAATTGTCACTTTGAGTGATATTATGGCGGAATTAGTAGGAGAAGTTGTTGATGAAGATTTTGAAAAAGATGTTGATATTATTCAGCAACTTCCTAATCGTTATATTGTTAAAGGTGAAGTGTCTTTAATTGATTTTAACGAGAAATTCAGCTCCCATTTTACAAGTGAAGAATATGAAACAATTGCAGGCTTTCTTATTGAACAAATTGGGGAAATTCCTCCTCTTTTCTATACTTTTGAACAAGGAGAGTTGGTTATAACGGTACGTGAACGTTCGGCTACTCGTATTGAAAGCTTATCTGTTAGGGTGAAATCATGATGGAATGGATGTCTTATCCAAATTGGGAACTTGCTGCTTATTATTTCTCGTGTGCGTTTATTAATTTTTTGCTTAGTGGATTTTTAGGTGGTAGTGAAACGAGTTTTTTATCGATTAATAGAATTATTCTATATGCAAAAAACGAAAAACAAGATTTATCTGCAAAAATTCTTGTTTTCTTGACAGAACATTCTTCTAAGTTTTTAACATCAATTGTTATTTTAAACAATGTGACATTAATTCTTAGTACCTTGTTTGTCTCAAAAATGCTTTCTGAAGCCTTTCATGTATCTCTCATATGGATTCCTGTTTGGACAACATTAATTATGACTCCTTGTTCACTTTTGTTGGCTGAAATTCTTCCTAAAGCATTAGGGCATTCTTTTACGGATAAGTTGTCGTATCGATTTGCGTATATATGGATAGTAATCTTTTTTATCATGTTTCCTATTGCTTGGATTTTTCGTTTGGTAACGAATTTGTTTTCACGTATATTTGGATTACATGGTCCTTTAGAGCATGGTTTTGCAAAGCGAGAGTTTCAAGAATTATTGGATATTTCTTTAAGAAGCGGGGCATTAAATGCCGGTGAACGTGAATTTATTAATAATATTTTAGAATTTCGTGATATTCGTGCCAGTGAAGCAATGACTCCTTTATCTCAATTAATTTGTATTGAAAAAAAACAAACAGTGTATAAAGCATTGGAATTAATGCAGAACTATTCTATTTCGATTCTTCCGGTATATGATTCGCGAATAGATAATCCTATAGGCCGTATTCGTGCTAAAGATTTAATAGCTGCAGAATCTCATGAATCAATTGAATCGTATATTCAAGAAGCATTTTTTGTTCCTGAAACAGCCTATTTAGAAAAAATTCTTGTCCAAATGCAGAAACACAATCTTCCTTTAGCGTTTGTTGCTGATGAATACGGTGGTATTGTCGGTGTGTTAAGGATTGAGGATATTGTTACTGAAATTGTCGGCGAAGTTATGGAAGAAGGTGAAATAGATTTTAAAATGGAAATCGATGGATCTGTTTCAGCAAACGGTCTGTGTGATATTAATGACTTATTAGACGTGTTAAATTTAGAATTTGAATCTGTTGAAGCCAAAACAGTTGGTGGATTTATTATGGAAAAATTAGGCCGAATGCCGAATCAAGGTGATATTGTTTATCAAAAACCATGGTATTTTGAAGTAATGTCTTTAGAAGGCCGGCGTATACATACTATTTCAATTAAAAAAAATATCAGTAAAAATTATCTCAAAAAACAAAATATTGATAATAACGAATCATCCGGGAGTCTTCATGGAATTCAGCGGTAAAGAATCACGAAAACTTAAATCATCTGATCGTGAAGAAATTGTAAAAATAGAAAAATTTGCTGGAGAAGGTGCTGCTTTAGCACATGATGCTTCTGGAAAAGTGTTGTTTGTACGGTATGTGCTTCCGGGTGAATTAGTTAAAGTTAAAATATATAAAGAAGCTAAGGATTATGCAATGGCTGATCCTATAGAAATCTTAGAATCTTCTCCTCTTCGAACCCAAGCACCATGTCCATATTTTTCTTATTGTGGAGGATGTGATTATCAAATATTGGAATATTCTCAACAACTTGAAATGAAAAAATATCTTATCGAAGAAACATTTGAACATATTGCTCAAATGAAAGTATCTGTTTCCGGCATATTAGCATCTCCTAAATCCTTAGAATATCGTAATAATATGACTTATAAAGTTAATCCTCGTAAACAATTGATGGGATTTTTTCGAAAAGATTCTAAATCTATTATAGATATTGATAGATGTATGCTTGAAATGCCTATTATTTCTAACGCTTTTCAATCTATGAAAAAACAGCATTTGCTCGAAAATGAAGAATTTCCTTTTCCTCCTCATAATTTTAAAATCAGAGCCTCTATAACAGGCGAGATAGGAGTGTATTGGGTTCCTTCTTATGAATATCAGGATCAGCCTGTTCATGAAACAATAACTGTCAATGAAAAATCAATTACTTATAAAATTTCTAAGGACAGCTTTTTTCAAGTAAATCCTTATTTGGTTCCATTGTGGATAGAGAAAATCATTTCTTTCTTAGACAAAGAAAAAAATGAACGTATTGTTGATTTGTATTGTGGTATAGGATTAATAACTTTATTTGTATCACATTATGCTCATGAAACAATAGGGGTAGAAATCGCAAAGGCTTCTGTTCAAGATGCTCTCTATAATATGCAGATTAACGATATTTCTTCTAATGTTAGATTTATGCTTGGTGATGCTGGAGAGTGTCTTCGTCAAATCGGATATGCTGACGTAATAATTGTTGATCCTCCAAGAGCTGGAATGGATGAGTTTACACGAAATCTTTTGTTGGAAAGAGCACCAAAGAAAATTATTTATTCTTCTTGTAAAGCGTCGACAATGGCACGTGATATAGCACTTCTTTCTCAGGAATATGAATTGAAGGAGTTATATTTAGTAGATATGTTTCCACAAACGCATCATGTTGAATTATTAAGTTTACTGGTTAGAAGAAATAATTTGTAAAAAGATTGAATATTATTTTAAACTATGTTATAATATGCATATATAATCAGTATTGTCAAGAAAAAGTAGAGGATTGTATAATATGAAGAATTTATTTGTATTATTAGGATTGATTTCTGTTGTAGGATGTGGTGCGTTATCACAGCAATCACAAAATCTTATTGAAGAAGTCATTGTTGAAGAAGAAGTTGTTTTGCCTGAAGACGATAATGGTAATGGTGGAGAAGTTATTCCATCTGGTTTGGATTTTTTTGCAACTGTTAAAGGAAAACAGCTTATTTGGGCACCAACAATGGCTGAAGGAGAAGAATTACCTATTGGACGTTTTTCTCAAGATGGTGAATTGTATTTGAATGACATTCTTAGTGGAAGAGAATACAAGTCAACATTTATTAAAATGGTTGATAAAAATACAGCTCGTTTTTCTCGTCCAAGTATATGTGTACCAGTGCAAAATTATCGTGATTATAAGCTTTTATCAAATGGTAAAATCTCTATTATTGAATACGTATTCGTAAATCAAGAATGGATTTCAGATAATTATGGATCTGACTATATCGTAAGATAAAAAATTATAATAAAAAAAACACTCACATTTGTGAGTGTTTTTTTTATTTATTGTGATCGATCCAAGAAATACTGATTGATCCTGCAAAACTGTTTTCCGGTTTGTTAATACCTAACATACTTGGAGCATTGTGAAAGTAACGATATGTTAAACCGAAACTCAATGCTAAGTGTTCAATAATATACAAATCAAAATACAAACTTGGAGATACGATAAAATGCCCTGTTTTATTAGAAAAAATATCAAGAGAGCCATATCCTAAAAGTACATTTAGTCGTATTCCTAATATATCTTCAATTTCAGGAGAAGAGTATCCAATAATACCTCCGCCGTAAATAGCTGTTAAATTTTGTTCTTCAGAAAATTGAGAAAATGAGGATTTATAGGGGAAATTACCATATAATCCTACTCCAATAGCAATTGGTCCCAACAAAATACCTGCTGACGAACCACCATATGTAATAAATTTATTGTCTAATGCACCAAATTGCTGCTCATAACTAACCCATCCATTAAGATCCCATGAAAAAGCCATAGATGGTAGTGATAAAATGATAATCAATAAGTAATATTTTATTTTCATTGATGTACTTGTACTCCTTTTGTTTTTATTTTATAATTCAGAATTTTCAGGTTTTTTTCCAATTATATTGACTACGAAAATGATAAAGGCAAAAGCTGTAATGTAAGTTATTAATAAGGGTAATTTAAATACCATAACAAATAAAGAGACCATAATAGCTATCAATCCAATAAAAAGAGCATAAGGCATTTGCGTTCTTACGTGATCAATGATAGGACAGCCGGCTCCAACAGAAGATAAAAGAGTGGTATCGGAAATAGGCGAGCAATGATCTCCAAAGACAGCACCTGCCAGAACAGCACTTGCAGAAGCCATCATTATAGTATGATCATTTCCTGATAATGAGAATGCCAGAGGAACTGCCAAAGGCATAAGAATTCCCATAGTTCCATAAGCTGTTCCGGTTGAGAAAGAGATCAGCATTCCTGTAATAAAAACACACATAGGGAGTAATGAAGGGTGAAGAATATCTTGTAATAAGCTAACAAGATAGAAATTAGTTCCAAGAGGTTTAACAATAGCAGATAAAGACCAAGCTAAAATTAAAATTAATCCTGCAGATCCAAATAAGTTTTTTGCTCCTTCAAGCCAAACATTTAGAATTTCAGAAAATGAAACAGTCTTTGTGATGACAACAGACATAAGAAAAGCAGTAAGAGAAGCAGCTAAGGCTGCTTGAAAAAGTACGAAGCTGGCACTGGAAGCTCCAAGCATTTCAATAATTAATGGGTATCCGCTTAATGTTTCGAAAGCGGAAGGATTTTTGAGCATTAATCCTTTATAACCTTCTGCTGCGAAACCAATAATTGCACTACTTATTAGAACAAATAATGGTACAATAGCATTCCAAATGTTCAATTGAACATTTGGAAGAGGTTCTAACACGTCAATACCATTTTGAGTAGTATCTGAAGAGTTGATTTTTCCTGATCTGGCAAGAGATTCTGCTTTCAGCATAGGACCGAAATCTTTATTTGAAAGGGCATTGATTAAAACAAAGCCGATCATAAGAATATTATAAAATCGATAAGGAATTGTTTGTATAAAGATATGATATACATTTATATCGGGCTGGCCAATAATTTCATAAGCACTTTTAAGTGTTGTCAGTTCAAAAGCAATCCACGTTGATATCAAGGCAAGAGAAGCAATAGGAGCTGCTGTAGCATCTACAATAAATGCTAATTTTTCACGGGATACTTTGAGTTTATCGGTGACAGGACGCATTACAGAGCCGGTAATCAAAGCACTTGCATAATCTTCAAAGAAAATCAATAATCCTAAAAACCATGATAATACTTGAGCAGAGCGTGGAGATTTGGCTTTACGGGAGATTACTTCAGCGGCAGCTCTTGCTCCACCGGTGCGTCCTATAACAGCGATCAATCCACCGATTGTTATAACTTGCATAATAATTCCAGCACTGAAACTACTGTTAAGGGAACTGACAATGGTTTTTGGAATCATATTAAAACTGGAAAAGAAATCAAGCCAAGAAATTCCATCACTGAAACTTAACAAAAGAGTACCTGTCCATAAACCGACAAATAATGATACAAGGACTTGTCTAGTGAGAAAGGCCAACGTAATAGCGATAATAGGTGGAAGAAGAGTTAATATTCCTAATTTTTGAGCTGTTTCTTCGGGTGTTTGAGACCAAACACATATAGGGATAAACAATAAACTAAATAACCAGTATTTCATTTAAATTAATCCTCCAAATATAATTAGTTATTAATTAATATACAGTTTATCAGCTGTGATAAAAATATTAAATCATTATTTAGAGATATTATTCCCATTCAATAGTTGCAGGGGGTTTTGAAGAAATATCATAAACAACGCGTGAAACTTCTGTAATTTCATTGGTAATGCGAGAGGAAATTTCTTTAAGATCCTTCATTGGAAAGTCAAAAATGTCGGCACTGACACCGTCAGAGGAATTTACCGCTCGTAGAGCAATAGAATAACCGTATCTCCTTATATCTCCTACTACTCCTACTGTTTTTACAGGAATTAATACTGCAAATGCCTGCCAAATTTGATGGTATAAATTTCGTTTATGAAGCTCTTCCAAATAAATAGCATCTGCTTTTTGAAGAATCAAACATTTTTCTTTGGTTATTTCGCCTAGAATGCGAACCCCTAATCCGGGGCCGGGGAACGGATGGCGGTAAATCAGCTGTTCCGGAAGTCCAAGATAAAGTCCTAATTGTCTTGCATTATCTTTATATAGATCTTTTAAAGGTTCTAATAGTTTACCTGATTCCCGCTTTGCTTTAATTAAAGGAGAATTCACGTTATGATGGCTTTTGATTGCTTTGGCATTAGCTCCTACACCTTGACCGGATTCAATAAGATCAGTATACAATGTGCCTTGAGCCAAATAGAAATCTTGTGGTAGTCCTAGTTTTTTTACTTCACGTATGGTGATAGATACAAATAAATCTCCAATAATGTTTCTTTTTTCTTCAGGATCGGAAATTTCTGTTAGTGCATTGAGAAATTCATCTTCTGCACGGATAATATGAATATGCTTTCCTTGAAGTTGTGATAAAATATGTTTAATTTCTTCTGTTTCATTTTTTCTCATTAATCCCGTGTCGATATACATTAAATGAACGTTGCTAGGATCTAAACTTTTCAAGAGAAGAGCTGCTGCCACTGTGGAATCAACTCCGCCTGATACCAAAATTAATACAGGATTGTCTCCTATTTGATTTTGAATAGAAGTGGTAATTTGTGAAACGAGAGCATCCATGGTGTTATTATTTTTGGATAAACCGCAGATATGTTCTGCAAAATTGTTTAAAATTTCTTTACCACATTCAGAGTGCGATAATTCCGGATGAAACTGCAATCCCCAAAATTGAAATTTCGAACAATAAGCAGCTGCAGGATGGTTGTTGGATTCAGCAAGTAAAGAAAAGTGTTCGGATAATTCAACAATACTATCGCCGTGCGACATCCAAGTTGTAAATATGTTAGGAAGATTGGTGAAGATGGGTGATGATTCTATAATAGAAACAGGACATTCACCGTATTCACGTACGGAAGAGCTTTCAACTTTACCGTTAAGATTATTAACAGTACACTGAAAACCATAGCAGATTCCTAGTTTAGGTATATTCAAGTCGAGAATGTTTGTATCATAATTTAATGCATTTTCTTCATAGACAGAATCCGGAGATCCTGAAAAAATAATTCCTTTAGGGGAATGTTTTGTAATTTCTTCTGCAGTCAATGTAGGGGGGGAAATGTGAGCTTCAAATCCTAAATCATTTAATCGTCTTGCAATCAAGTGAGTAGATTGGCTTCCGAAATCTAAGATAAGTATGTGTTCTTTCATATTTTCAGAATACCTCATTAATAACGTTTATAATTGGGTGCAGCTTTAATATTTGAAAGATCATGGGCATGTGATTCCTGCAGGCCAGCAGAAGAAATTTCAATAAACTGCTTATAATCTTTTAACTCTGACATTGTTTTACATCCGCAGTACCACATTCCTTTTTTAATGCCTGTGGTAATTTGATATAAAATTGCTTCTAATTTTCCTTCACAAGGGAGAAGTCCTTCTACACCTTCAGGAACAATAGGTTTATTTTTTTCGACTTGATAACGTCCTGCTCCGCCTTGAGCGATAGCATCCATAGAACCCATTCCTCGATAACGCTTATAGATACGTCCTTGAAATTCTACATTTTCTCCTGCAGCTTCTTCTGCAACAGCAAGCATATTTCCTAACATAACAAGGTTGGAACCGGCACCTAGTGCTTTTACAATATCTCCGGAAT
Organism: Brevinemataceae bacterium; assembly: GCA_051647535.1. Taxonomy (GTDB): domain Bacteria; phylum Spirochaetota; class Brevinematia; order Brevinematales; family Brevinemataceae; genus Brevinema_A. Next base: position 39,397 of record JBOFEA010000002.1, on the reverse strand, counting down.
ATCTTAATCCTCCGTCGGCAATAGATGGAATATTATGTTTTTTACATTCTTCAGCACACTCTAAAACAGCTGAAAGCTGTGGAACTCCGATACCGCAGATAATTCTTGTGGTACAAATCGAACCGGCTCCAACACCAATCTTAACAGCATCTGATCCCACATCAATCAATCGTTTGCTTCCGTCTTTGGTTGCAGCGTTGCCTCCAATGACATAAATCGGAAATTTGTTCTTACAATCTTCAATTGCTTCTAATGTAAATTTACTGTCTCCATGAGCCACATCGAACACAACAAAATCTACTCCCGCTTCAGCTAATAAAGGCATTCTTATTAAATAATCCTGAGGAGATACTGCAGCTCCTACAATAAGATGGTTGGATTTATCTAAGGTTGCAAGCGGAAAATCGTCAACAGATACGGAAACACTTTTGACTTGTTTCACTTGGGAAGCTTGAATTTCTGGAGGAAGATTTCTATGGATAACACCAGCTCCACCTAACTTAGCTAATTCTAGTGCCATTGACAATTCTGTGACAGTATCCATTGCAGCGGAAATAATAGGAATTTTTAAAAAAATATCACCAACAAGATGTGTTTCAAGAGATATTTCTTCTAGTGAAAAGTCTGTATAATTAGGTACAAAAAGTACGTCATCATAACTGTAATATTTTTGAAACATAACGTGAATCCTTTTTATTAGATTCAATATATTATATTTTATTTTTTTTAATTTGTCAAGTATTATCTATATCAAGTTTACATTTATTGTACTTGTAAGAATGTATTAATATCATTTAAATATAAAAAATAGATTGACATTTTATATATAATGTTATATAAGTATATAACATTATATATATATAATAAATTTTTAGGAGTAAGAATCATGAAAAAAATGTTTATTCTTTTTATGCTGTTAATGTTTAACGCCTGTTCAGTAGCCGGTGATAAAACAGCATATATGACATCGGATGGTTTTGAAAATTCAGTGAATAGTTCGGAAGAACAAATTGCAATGTCTAAGTCAGGAAGACCAAAAGCTATGAATACTTATACTTTCACGGACTATATGCAGTATACAGGAGCAATATATAAGCCTTATGTTGTTGTATACCCTATTGTAGAGATTAGCCCAGGTTGCTTTGCACTTTTTAATAACGACCAGATAAATTATCCGATTTCTAGTTGGGTACGACCTGGTAGGCTTCCTGATTCAACTATCCGCTATTCATACTTTATTCCTAAAAATGGTCAAACAACTGTAGAATGGCCAAGTGAAGTGACTCATTTTGTGGTGTATATTATGGATACTTTTTATACATCTATTAATAGAATTTCTCTTGGTTTAGCTAAGGCACAATCAGGATCTGATCCTTGGTATGTTCAAAAATTGCAAGATTCCACATTTCCTGAGTCGCGGGAATTTGCCATACGAGGAACTTGGAAGTATAAAATCTTTTTTACAACCTATAAAGCTAAAATTATTAGAACTTTTGAAATGTAAAAAAAGGATGCGTAAGCATCCTTTTTTTATTTCTATTTTTCCAAATTCTACTACTCTAATGTGAAATTACTGTCTCTATGATCCCATGTCGAACATAATAAAATCTACTTTTACTTTTTTAGTAGGTTAATAAAAGTGTTCTTATTAAATAATCCTGAAGATCTACTACATTTTCTACAATGAGATGGTTTGATTTATCTATGGTTGCAAGTGGAAAATCGTCAACAGATACATAAATACTTTTGACTTGTTTCACTTGGGAAACTTGAATTTCAGGGGGAAGCACCAGATTTGTCTAACTTAGCTAATTCTAGTGTTATTGACAATTCTGCGATAGTATCCATGATAGCGAAAAAGAGTATATCAATATAATTTTAATATAAAAATAAATTGACACAATATATATAGTGTTATATACTTATTTAATATAATAAATTTTAGGAGTAAGAATCATGAAAAAAATGTTGATTCTTTTTATTCTGTTAATTTTTAATGCCTGTTCAGTAACAGGTGATAAAACAGAATATATGACATCGAATAGTTCAGAAGAACAAACTGTAATATCTAAGTCAGGAAGACAAATAGATATGGATACTTATACTTTTAAGGACAATATGAAGTATACAGGAGCAATATATAAGCCTTATGTTGTTGTATATCCTCTGGTAGAGTATAAAACAGGTTTCTTTGCACTTTTTAATAATGAGCAGATGGTTTATCCGATTGACGATTTTTTGTACCCTCGAAATCTTCCTGGTAAGAAATTCACTTGTTCATACTTTATTCCTAAAAATGGTCAGACAACTGCAACATGGCCAAGAAACGTGACTCATTTTTTGGTATATATTATGGATCCTTTTTACACATCTGATAATAGAGTTTCTCTTGGTTTTGCTGAAGCACAATCAGGATCTAATCCTTGGCATGTTCAAAAATTGCAAGATTCTGTATTTCCTGAGTCGCGCGAATTTATTATACAAGGATTTTGGCATTATAAATTCTTTACTACGAGTTATAGTGCTAAAATTATTAGAGCTATAGAACTTTAAAAAAAAGGATGCGTAAGCATCCTTTTTTTTATTTTTGAAAAATCTATTGTTATCTATCTAATAACAAATTTAAATCATTTGTACTAGTTTGTCTGCATGATTACGTGCTGCTTGTTGTAATTCATTGATTTCTATTATTTCGTTTTTGCATCCATAGAGTGCTGTAATTCCTTTGTAATTCATTCCACTTTCGGAAGCAAACTGAATAAAAGATAAGAAATATTCTTCTAAAGAATGGCCGATTCGTCCTGTTTTTGAAAAATCACCTTCTTTATCTCCAACTGTTATAGAGATAATCAAATCTTTTCCTTTTAATTTTTTTTCTGTTTCTTCAAAAACAAAATTATATGTTAATACTCTATCAATCCAATTTTTTAATGCTGCAGGTACATTATACCAGCATAAAGGAAACTGTAAAATAATCACGTCTGTATTAATTAAGGTGTTTTGTTCAGAATTCACATCCACTTGAAATTTTGGGTATAAATTATCTATGTTTCTGATACTTATTTCAGGATGCTCTGAAGCAATATGGTTTATAATTTCTTTGTTTGCTATTGAATCTTCAAAATAAGGGTGAGATAGCCATACACCAACTTTTTTCATAGTTATTCCTTAACATATTATATTAACTGTAATAATTTGTTTACATGTTCTTTTGTTTGCATTTCTCTCTGTTCATCATCTATATCTGCGGTATAACCATAACTTGCAACAATTCCCAGTAGATTCATTTTACAATATATAGAAAGCTGGGTTAGTCCGTATAGATATTCTTGAATGGTATGAGCATTTTTTCCTGCATGGGAATAGGATTCTTGTGTACTTCCTAAAGTAATGGAGATAATTAATTCTTTATTCTGCAATAGATCACCTTTTGGACCAAATGCAAAATTATATGTTAATACATTATCAATCCAGTTGACCATTGAAGATGGAGGACTGTACCAAAATATAGGAAATTGCAGAATAATTAATTCTGTTTCTAATAAAGTGTTTTGTTCAGTTGCTATATCGATTTTAAAATCAGGATACAAGTGATCAATATGTCTAATAGGCAGAATACTATGCTGGGCACAAAGATTTTTCAAGATTTCTTTATTGGCTCTTGAATTTTCAAAAAATGGATGAGAAAACCATAAACAAGCTTTTTTCATATTAACTCCTTGAATTTGTTTGTCTATAAAAACATAATCACAATTCAAGGGCTAGTCAACAATAATTTTAATCCAAGTGTTTTAAATACGTGTATAGCGAAGATATATTTGCTAACTGCATTTTTACACCGATGATTAGCGCAGATTCGTCAATATCAAAATATTCATTATGTGCAGGAGCTGTAATATTTTTATTTTCGTTTCGTACGCCTAGGTAAAAAAATGCACCTGGAACTTTCTCCAAGTAATAGGCAAAATCTTCTACACCCATATTAGGTTGTTGTTTAATATGAATATTACTTAAGCCTAATAAATTTTCTCCATTTTTTTTAATTAAATCAACAATATTATCATCGTTGAGTAATGCTGTATAACCTTTGTTTCTTATATAGCTACTACGTCCTCCAAAAGCTTGTGCAGTCAGGGAAATAATTTCTTCTGCTCGTTGATTGACTAATTCTCTAAGTTCTGCATTAAGGGTACGGATAGTACCTTCAATAGTGACTTCATCACAAATAATATTTCTTGCGGTTCCTCCGGAAATTGACCCTAATGTCAATACAACGGATTCTCTTGCATCTATATTTCTACTGACAATACTTTGAAGATTATTAATTACTGCCGCTGCTATCACAATACAGTCTACAGTTCCTTTTGGATAAGCTCCGTGCCCTTTGGTACCGAATAATTTAATGGTAATCATATCTGATGCGGCATTCATATATCCGTATTTAATACCTATCGTTCCTGTATTAATAGCAGAATCTACATGCAGTCCGAGAATTCCGTTTACATTGGTTAATACACCTTCTTCGATCATAGGTACGGCACCACCGTCGGTTTCTTCTGCCGGTTGAAATATTAATCGGATATTACAAGGTGGAAGGGTTGCTACACATGCTTTTGCTACTCCCAATAGAATAGCTGTATGCGCATCATGTCCGCACGCATGCATTTTACCTTTGATTTGAGATTTGTAAGCACAGTCATTTAGTTCTTCAATAGGAAGAGCATCGATATCAGCACGCAGCGCTATCGTAATAGAAGAGTCTTTTCCTTTGATTTCACCAATAATGCCTGTTTTTGCTGATGATTTGTATGGGATATTGAGATCAGCAAGATATGCTTTGATTTTTTCAGAAGTACGGAATTCTTCAAATCCTAGTTCTGGATGCATATGAAAATCTCTTCGAATATCTATAATCCATGATTCAAGATCTTGTGGTATTTTAGGTATCATTTAATGATCCTTTTTGTAAGGTTGAGTATTTTTTGCTGGGTATTAAGTACTACCTGTGCTCCAATTGGAATAGTCAGCGTCGGGAAAGAATGACCTGCTTGAACACCGTATACAATAGGTATATCCAGATGTTTTGTTTTTTCAGTAAAAATTTCTATTAAGGTGCTTTCTGAAGTGTTTCGAGTCTTACAATCAGTAAATGAACCAAAAACAATTCCTTTAATTTTTTCTATTCCGGAAAGAAGCATCAGGTGGCTTAATGCTCTGTCAATAGAATAAGTATATTCATTAATATCTTCAAAATAAAGTATTTTATCTGAAAAATCAACCATGTAATTTGTACCTACCAATGTCATAAAAGTAATCAAGTTTCCACCTATTAGAATACCTTCTGTAGTTCCTTCGTTGATCACGTTAAATTGGTTGGTAATTGTTAAATGATCAGGATTTGCAAGCATATTAAAAAAAGAATCTAATGTTGTTTGAGAAGGTGAATTAGCAAAATTGGTTGTAAGCATTGGTCCTTGAAAAGAAGGTAGTCCGGTTTTGACATACATTGCTGTTTGAAAAGAAGTTAGATCACTGAATCCTACAAAAATTTTAGGATTATTTTTGATAATGTCATAATTAATTTGGCTGAGAATACGTATAGACCCATATCCGCCTCGAAGAGCAATAAGTGCTTTGATTTTGGGATTACTGAAGTAGGATTCTAAGTACGAAATACGTTCTTGATCGGTTCCGCAATAATTATGATAATTGCTAAAACAGTTTGGAGCAACATCCACTTTAAAACCAAGCGATTCTAATTTTGAAACTCCAATATTGATTAGTTCACGACTTGGAGCTGCAGATGATAAAGCTATAATGCCTATAGTATCGCCTTTATCCAGTTTTTTAAAGAGAGACATTTTAAACTCCTAAAAGATTTTAACTAATTTTTTTCGAAGAATTTCATTCTTTGAAATATTAATGCTGCAATAATAGCTGTAATAGTAGAAATTGTAGTTGATAATATGGTAGGGCCTAGTGTTATCGTAGGACTTGCAGATTCTGCAGCTGAACGCATTGCCAAAATACTAGATGAAATTAATGTCACTGATGATGTATTAATTGCTAAAAACATTACCATTGCATTGGTTGCACGTTCTTTGTTTGGATTTAGAGTTTGGAGTTCCTGCATTGCTTTAATACCAAACGGTGTTGCTGCGTTTCCTAAGCCGAAAATATTTGCTGCAATATTTGCTACAATATTACCCATTGCAGGGTGGTCATGCGGAACTTCCGGAAATAAACGTACTAATATCGGACGTAATAATTTGCTAAGAGATTGTATTAATCCGGCTTTTTCGGCTATTTTTAAAATACCCAACCATAATGTTAATGTTCCAACCATTCCTATTAGAATATCAACAGAAATCTTAGAATATTCAAATAATGCTTCCGTTACTTGTTCTACTTTTCCTGTGAAGAATGACGTAATTATTCCCACAGAAATAAAAAATATCCATATTATATTAATCATAACCGCTTATCCTCCAAAAACAATTTTTGCTATGAAGATAGCGGAAATCATTCCGGCCATATCAGCACACAATCCTGCTGGCACAGCATGCCGAGACTTGATAATACCAACTGATCCAAAATATACTGATAATACATATAAAGTTGTTTCTGTTGATCCGAACATCATTGAACCTGCTTTACCTAAAAAAGAATCGGGGCCGTATGTGTTAAAAATATCAAGTAATGAGGCTCGTGCTGCTCCTCCTGAAATAGGATTGAATATTAAAATAGGCAACAACTCTCCGGGAATTCCAATTTTAGATACGATAGGATTCACAGCTGAAACAAATAAATCAATCGCTCCTGACGCTCTAAGGACACCGACGGTAATTAACATTCCCAATAAAAAGGGTAAAATTCTTACTACTACGTCAATACCTTCTTTAGCTCCTTCACAAAATACTTCATATACTTTTACTTTTTTGATAAAAAAAGCATATGCCGGAATAATAAGAATAATACATGGAACTGCATAAAGACTGATCGTCTGCATTATTTTAATAAACATATAAATTCTCCCTTTTGTGAATAGTGTTTATTTGATAAAAAACTTAATTTTTGATGTCTTATATAAGACGAATTGTTCTGCTAAAATCATTCTCTTAATATTTGACCGGTTGAAATATTTTGTTATTAAGATGGGTATATCTATTTTTAATTTTTGTTCTTGAACCTTATAATTAAGTTTTCAGTACTTTTTTACAATGTTTATTGTAAATCAAACACAAAAAAAAATCAAATTTTACAATTTTTCTGTTTTTAAATTTGACTTTTTTATCAAGCAGTTTCATAATTTGTATTAAATTCAAATTTAATATGCTAGGGGAAATTATGATAGAACAAAAGGTTTGCGAAACAAAAAAGGCTGTGTACAACTATATCAATTTGATTGATACTATGCTTGGAAATACAATTAATTGTGCATTAGAAGATAATTGGGAAGGAATTCGCGAAGTGACCGATGTACTTGAACCTCAAGCGAATGCAATGGAACTGGAAATTGCTCAAGGATGTCTTGCTATTTTGGCTTTGTATCATCCTGAAGCGGGAAATCTTCGAAGTATTGTAAAAATGTCTGGTATGGCAAGTGATCTGGAACGAATGGGTGATATGATTACAAAAATAGCTTTTGCCACTTATTATTGGAGAAATTCTATACATCTCAAAAATTATCCTAATTTAATTGAAATGGTTTCTGAAACAAGAAAAATGATCGAAAAAGCCAAACATGCATTCATGGATGAAGATTCTTTACTTGCGATTTCGGTGATTCAATATGATGATATTGTAGATGATCTTTGTACAATGATATTGAAGCAACTTATAAAAGAAATGAACGCAGCTGAAGAAGTCGAACCGCTCCTTCAAATGATTAATGTTGCTAGAAATATTGAACGAATTGCAGATTTATGTGCTCATCTTGCTGAAGGAATTATTTTTATTAAGGAAGGACTTGTTCCTAATAAAAAAGATAAATCAAAAAAATAATAGTGATTGTTTATGAATTCAAAACGATTAAAAATACTTGCTCTTAATTGGAGAGATCCTAAGCATTCTGAAGCTGGCGGAGCTGAACTTCATTTGGATCATATTCTTTCTTACTTGGCTCAAAAACATGAAGTAGTACTAATCTCAACTAAAGTTCATGCTTATGAAGAAGAGTTTGTCTATAACGGTTATCAAGTTTTAAGAATAGGGCATCCGTTTTTGTTTAATTTTACTTTTAAACAAATTTGGAATAGTAAATTAAAAGATATAGGATTCGATATTATTATTGATGATATTTCGAAAATAGGGCTTCAAACTCCTAAATATATTAAAAATATTCCTATTATTTCCATTTTTCATCATCTTCATGGACATACCTTATTCCATCTTTTACCCTTGCCTTTAGCTTTATATGTGTTTGTTATGGAACGCATGGCTCTTAAGGTCTATGTTGATACTCCAATTGTTGCTGTTTCTCAAAGTACAAAAAATGAACTGCTTCAATTAGCTTGTTTTTCAAAAATACATGTTCTGCCAAATGGTATTGAAGATAATTATTTTTCTCTTCAAAAAACAGAAAAAATTCCCTTTCAATTATGTTCTGTTAGCAGATTAACAAAAGCTAAACAAATCGATCATTCTTTGCAAATTTTCTCTAAGTTGATTGTGGAATTTCCTCAAGCACAGTTCTTTATTGCCGGAAAAGGTCCTGAGGAAAAGCAATTGAAAAAGTTTGCGGAGAAATTAGGGATTTCATATGCGGTTCATTTTTTAGGATTTGTTTCCGAACAGCAAAAGATAGATTTGCTTAGATCTTCTATGGGCTTATTATTTACTTCGCAAAAAGAAGGGTGGGGAATTACAGCAATAGAAGCATCTGCTTGTAAAACCCCTGTTTTTGGGTACCGAGTACCTGGATTGATTGATTCTGTTCAAGAAAATATTAACGGATTTTTAGTTGATTTTGGTAATAAACAAGAATTAACTAATATTCTTACTCAATACTTCAAAAGTTCGGAAACAGAACAACAAGCTGTTCAAGCAAAAGCTTGTTGTCTTGCAAAAAATTATGATTGGAAAAGAATAGCTCAAGAATTTGAACTATTAATATTTAATACCTTAGCCGAATTTTCCGGTTAAATATTCCTCAGTTCTTTTATCTTTGGGAATAGTGAACATTCGCTGTGTAGAATCATATTCTACCAATTCTCCCAAATACATAAATGCTGTATAATCAGATACCCGCCCTGCTTGAGCAATATTGTGAGTGACCAGCACAATAGTCACAGATTCTTTTAATTCCAGTAATACATTTTCTAATAAAGCTGTTGATTTGGGATCTAATGCGGAAGTCGGCTCATCTAATAACAATACTTTAGGTTTCATTGCTAATGTTCTGGCGATACATAAGCGTTGTTGTTGGCCGCCTGATAAAAATATTCCTTTTTGATAGAGTTTGTCTTTTACTTCATTCCAAAGAGCCGCTTTCTGTAAGGCTTCTTCAACCAATGTATCTGCATCTGCTTTGGATAATTTTGCATTATTTAATGTATATCCGGCAATAACATTTTCATATATACTCATGGTAGGAAAAGGGTTTGGCTGTTGAAATACCATACCTACCTGACGTCTTAAACTAATAGTGTCTATTTCAAAAATATTTTGATCGTTTAAGTAAACAGCTCCTTTATAAACACAGTTTTCAATCAAATCATTCATTCTGTTAAATGTTCTAAGAAGAGTTGATTTTCCACATCCGGAAGGACCTATAATGGCAATAATTTGATTGGTTGGAATACTAATAGAGACAGATTGAAGAATTTGAGTTTGGCTGTAAAAAATACTTAATTCTTTGGTTTCAAGAATGACCGGAGAATTAGTAATATTTAAACTTTTTTGATAGTCGATAAAAGTTTTTTTTCCGATTTTCATGATGTTTCCTTAATTTATTGCATTTAAAATTTAATTTTTAATTTGTTAACAATGGGTTTGACAATAAGATTTAATAGCAGAATAATGATTATTAATGCCAATGATGCTCCCCAAGCGTTTGCTATAAGATTAGCGTTTGGAGAAGTAGAGTTTTTATAAATTTGCATAGAAATTGTTTCCATAGGGCGTAGAATATTTGTAGTAAAATAAGGATTGCCAAATGCTGTAAATAATAACGGTGCTGTTTCTCCTAAAACTCTGGAAATACCTAAAACAACTCCTGAAGATATACCGCCTGATGCTGCCGGAAGAACAATTTTTAGTAATACGTTTTTGTAAGGAACTCCTAGTGCTAATGCTGATTCTTTTAATGATGTTGGGATTAAGATTAATGTTTCATAAGAAGTTTTAATGATAATAGGCAGCATCATCAGCATTAAGGCGAAACTACCTGCTAATGCGCTATAAGATTTGAACGTTAATACAATCCAAATATTTGCAAGAATCCCGAAAATAATTGAAGGAATTCCTTGAAGAGCGTCAACAAGAAGAATTGTAAATTTACTGAATTTTGAAATTTTATTTTCAGACAAATAAATTGCTATGATTATTCCGGCAGGAATTGCAGCTAATGCGGCTATTCCTACAATAATAATCATTCCTATAAAAGAATTCTTAATACCGCCTACAGCTTGGCTGATTTTAGTGCTGGTAAGACCAAAAAATTCGGTATCACTCATTGGAAAAGGAGCATTAAAAACAAAAAAATAGTGATGAAAATATGTAAATCCTTTTGATACAATAAAAAAGAGGATCAAAAACAAAGGAATTAATGTTAGAAATGAGATAAAGTAAATGACATATTTTAAAATATTATCAATCAGATAAGATATTTTAGGATTGATAAATTGGGAATTCATAACTTATCCTCTATGTTTATTTCTATTTATGATAAATAGATTTCCTATTAAAGAAAATAATAACGTAATAATAATTAATATTAGTCCGGCTTCAATTAATGCACTCTTTTTCAATCCTGAAGCTTCACCAAATTCATTCGCAATCAAACTGGAAATCGTTTGAGCCGGAGATAGGAGAGATGTTGGAATTTGGTTTCTGTTACCGATAACCATTGTTACGGCTAATGTTTCACCTAAAGCTCTTCCTAAAGACAACAATACTCCCGCTACAATACCTGATCGAGCATAGGGAAGGATAATTTTGGAAATTATTTGAAATTTTGAAGCACCTAAACTTAATCCTGCATGTATTAATTTTTTGGGAACTAGGAAAATAGATTCGCGAATTAATGAAATCGCGTAAGGAGTAATCATAATTGATAAAATAATCGATGCTGAAAGTAAATTGGCTCCTATTCTGGGAACAAGAAAAAATAATCCCCACAATCCATAGATAATAGAAGGAATTCCGGCTATCAGATCAATTAATATACTGAATACTTTTGCAACTTGAGAATCGTAAGAAGTATATTCTGTAAGAAATAACGCAGCTGCAAGAGAAATTGGAAAAGTTAGTAATAACGCAATAATTGAACTTGCTAATGTCCCTATGATAAAAGAAAGAATACCGTAATTACGTTCATTTTCGTGAGGAGAATGAATGTTTCTTGATAAGTTTTTTGTAATTAATTGACCATTTGAATTGATGAAACCTGACCAAGTTATAGGTTGGTGCATTGATTTGTTTTTCTGATCTTTTAATTTTTCTGAAATTACTATTTGATACGGCACATCTACAAGTAAATTATTTTCAGGAGTTATCAAAATAGCATTATTATTCAGTAGGGAAGAAAAAGGGATTTGTTTATCTTGAAGGCATAAGGATATATGAGATTTAAGATTGTTATCTTTATTAGATAAAGGCTGGGTAAAATGTATTACCAAGGACTCATTAGAGATACTAATAGATGAAAATTCTAAAGGTTTATAATTCCAGTCAGGATCCGTAAGAAAATTCAAACCAAATTTTATAATAGAATCCTTACTGGAAAGTATTAATGAACCTAATAACGATAAAACAAAAACAACAAAGAATACAGTAAATAAAAAAGTAAATCCAAATTTTGATTTATCTTTTAAGGAATTGTTAATCATAAATTTATCTCGAAAAATTTTTTAATATAATTATAATGTAGAAATAACAGGTATACCGTCATATTTAATTTGAGAAATAATATCTTTACTTAATTGAATCACATTTTGAGGCATAGGAGTAAAGTAAAGAGGTGAATGCTGGGCTTGAGCTTCATCAGAATAGAGCCAAATAAGCATTTTTACTAATTCTTGAGCTTGTGCTAACGATCTGTTATTATAATTTTGTTCTTCCCTTACCAAGAGATAAGAAAATGTTGCCATAGGGGCTGCTTCAGGAGATGAAGTATAAGTAATAGAAATTCTTGCATCATTGGGAATAGAGAGAGTTGCAACAGCTTGTTCTGTATTATAAACACCACCAATAACAAAACTTCCAGCTTTATTTTTGATTTTAGCAACCGGAACGTTGTTTTGAACTGCGTAAACTAAATCAACATAAGAAATGGCACCTTCGTTTTCTTTGGTAAAAGCAATAACAGAGGAGTTGCCTTTTTGACCGACTCCGATAGTCCAGTTCATTGTTTTTCCGATACCGAAAATAGATGCCCACTGAGTATTTGCTTTGGACATAAATTCTGTCATTGTAAAAGTGGTACCGCTACTATCTGATCTGTATACAGGAATAATAGTTAAATTTGGAAGAGTTGTATTTGGATTTAATTTAGCAATTTTAGGATCATTCCATTTTGTTATTTTTCCTGAATAGATATCGAAAATGATTTGTGCATCCAATGCTAAAGGTTCCGAATCCATATCTAAGCCCGGAATATTATATGCAAAGTTAACTGAAGCCAAAGCAGCAGGTATATGAAGTAGATTTACATTTGATTCTTGATATTTTTTTATTTCGTTGTCAGTTAAGAAAGCATCACTTGCTCCAAAATCGACAATTCCGGATTCTATATTTTGAATACCTGCACCTGATCCTATGGCTTGATAAGTGACTTGAGTACCTGTTTGTTGAGAATATAAAGCAAATAATTTATTATAAAGAGGAGCCGGAAAGGTAGCACCTGCACCTTGTAGAAATTGAGAATTACTACCGCAGGATGATATTGTGAAACACAGTATAAACAAATTACAAATAATAGATAATTTTTTCATTAAATTTACTCTCCAAAAGTGTTAGTTTTCTTTTTTTGGGGAAATCTTGTTTGGAGTAAGAACTTCTCCATTGTATGTTATTTGAGAAATAGTATCTTGAGCAGCTTTACGAAATTTTGGAGTTAAATTTGAGAATAAAATGCTCTCCATATTTTTTTGAGCATCAGGTGATAAAAACCAAGCAAGCATATCTACCAAAGCTTGAGCCTGTTCTTTAGATTTGTTGTTATAATTTTGCTCTTTTTGCACCAAAAGGTAGATGAATGTTGCTGCTACAGCACTTTCCTGAGCGTTATTTTGGGTCGGGTAAGTGAGATCAACTTTGTTATCTATATTTGTTTCAGCTACTTTCATTGCTTCAAGAGATCGGAAATTGCATCCTCGAACGAAGACATTGGCATTGTTTTTTACACGTACAAGAGGAATATTATTTTGGACTGCAAAAATCATAGTAGTATATCCAAAGCCTCCGGGTGTATTCAAAAGTACTTTCATAGCATCCAGCGTACTAGTTGCTGTCAAACCTGAAGGAACAGTAATTTGATTTGTTGTACCGTAAGGCCAAAAAGCAGAAGCTTTTTTTAGGAAACTTGTTAAAATATAGGTATCTCCTGAAGGAGTAGAGCGGTAAATAGGGGTAATATTAAGATTAGGGAAAACTCTTTGTTTGTTTTCTGCATATTTTTTGTTAAGCTGAACAATTTGAGAGTCATTCCATTTTGTTATTTTTCCGGTTAGAATTTTTGCAATAATATCTGCGTCCATGTATATAGGATCATCCATAAGAGAAAATCCTTCATCTGGAATATTGTATGCAAAATTAATTCCGGCAACAGAAATAGGAATATGGAGAATATTAGAATTTTTTTGTTCTATATAGACTTCTGATAAGGCAAAATCTACAGTACCGTTAATAACAGCTTCGATCCCTTGGTAAGAATCTGTTGAGGAAAAATCTATTGTTGTATCGGAAATTTTTGAATATTTTCTGAAAAACTCTTGTGATAAAGGTAGGGCAAAACTGGAACCGGATCCGGAGAGTGTAATTATTTTTTTTGATTCCTTAGCTTTGTATCCGCATGAAGTAATTAACAACACTGCAATAGATACGTGTAAAATTTGAAGAAATTTTTTAAAATTCATAAGAATTCCGTCCTTTTACTATTATCCTGTCTATATATTTGAAATATGAAGTATTCATAGATTGATTTCTCATATTTTTTGAAAAATCAATCTATGGCTTCTATTATAATTTTGAATTTTAATTTTGTCAACTTTATAGTATGAATTAAAATATAAAATTATATTCTAATTAAAGATGGATTTTTATTTTGTTTTATGGTATAATTGTATTTATAAGTTATATAAAAATATAAAATAATTTATGTATTATTAAATACGTAAGCTTGAAATCGAAAATAATTTTTTATTGTTTAATAATTTTCATTTAGGTGACAGGATAATGCGTTATGATGAATAGGTATACTCGGCTTTTTCCTACTGAATTGCAAGTTGGTATGTCTTTTACAGGACCTTTATTAAGTTCTACGAATCAAATTCTTCTTCAAGAATATAGTCCTGTTTTATATGAATACCTTATAGAATGGTCAGCTAAAAAATATAGTTATATTATGACAACAGGTCATCTTGTAAATTCTGATTATGAAGTGCGGTATGGACTGCCTGGTTTTATTTCTTTAGATCTAAGACAAAAGGTTCAGCATTATTATCGATCTTTACAATATTTGAAAGAAGCTTTTAAAAATCCAAAAAAACTAAATCTCAGCGAATTTCAAAAAATATGTTCTGAATGGATGCTTTACCTCTTAAAAGGAATGCCTTCATATTGCTATCTTCAGATTGTTCGTTATGCAAACCCTCTACCTCAAGATTACATGGTTGCACATATATTGGATACAATGCTTATAACATTAGGGGTATATTCTTCTTTCAATCCAAACTACTCATCAATTAATTTGATGCAGATTGCTATGGGTTCATTATTGTTTGATATTGGAATGTTTAATCTTCCCAATGATTTAAAAAACAACACAGAAATTTTTGATGATGCAATGAAAAAGAAAATTCAGCAGCATACTGTATTAGGTTATAGATTTTTGGTTGAAGAATTAAAAGTGCCTAATTCTTTTGCACTTCCGGCACTCGAGCATCATGAGAGAGCTGATGGAAGCGGATATCCACGTCAATTAAAAGGTAATCAAATTTCTGCATTTGGTATGATTATAGGGCTTGCCGATATTTTTTGTTCTCAAATCAGAAGCAGGGTGTCCAAATCTTCAAAAGAACCTGTAGAAATTCTTAAAGACTTTCTTAGTACTACTATGCCTTTATTTAATGGACCATCACCTTATCTAAATGCTTTTATTTCTTATTTAACCGTCTATCCAGTTACTACTTTTTTGGAATTGAGTACGGGTGAATTAGCAGTAGTAGTTGCTGTTGATCCTTCATATCCCAAACAACCTACTGTAATGAAAATCTTAAATTCTCATAGAGATTATGAATTGGAAAATTCTTTAATTTCGTTATCGGATCCTATGTTTTCAAATATTTCTGTAAAAGGAATTATTGACAGTGGAATGATGGCAAACTTAAAGAAAAAATTTTTACAACCGATATTTTCTTTTGGTGTGACTACTGATCAAAATCCCAATACTATGAAGTTTATGAAACATCTTATCAAGTAAAAATATCAAATTTCTAATTTTGCGAGAGAGAATTTGTGAACAATTCCCCAAATTTATCATTCCAAGATTACAATGTGATTTTGGATTTTCCTGAAAAAGACCATCTATTTTTTGAAAAAAATTCCAACAGCAAGGATGAAACCTGTGTGTTGGAGTATTTTGATTCTGTCCAAAGTAAAGAATTATTAAGTCCTAAGCTTTTTCATAACTGGAAATACATTTCTAAAGACAGTATTACTGAATTAAGTGACCTATCCTTAGATTCGAATTTTCTATTCAAGGGCAATAATCTTATTATTTTGCATTCGCTTGTTAATGTATTTCGAAATCAAGTAAAATTGATATATATTGATCCTCCTTATAATACAGGTAATACTTTTGTTTATAAAGACAAATTTTCACGTTCTGTATGGCTGTTATTTATGAAAAATCGAATTGAAGCATCCTATGATTTTCTGCAGAATGACGGAATTTTGGTTGTTCAGTGTGATGAAAATGAACAAGCTTATTTAAAGATTTTACTTGATGAGATATATGGAGAAAAGAATTTTCTAGGAATGATTACAGTGGTGACTAATCCGGGAGGAAGAGATTATCGATCGTTGGCTCGAACACATGAATATTTAATTGTGTACGGCAAATCTTCTGAAAGTTCATTATATCCTTTAGAATTAGATAAAGAATTTCCTTATACAGATGAATTGGGTGGATTTGAGCTTCGAAGTTTGAGGAATGGCAACATTAGATTTCACGTAGGAAACAGACCGAATTTATGTTATCCTTTCTACGTAGATTTAAACAGTGAAGATGAGAATGGGCTTTTCAGAGTTTCATTAACGCCACAAGATGGATTTATAGAAATTTTCCCTAAACTTTCCCAAGGAATTCAAACTGTTTGGAGATGGGGTAAAGAAAAAGCAGCAACAAATATTACAGAGAAGGTTCAAAGTTCTAATTTAGCGGCAAGACGCTCAAAAGATTCGTTTTTGATATTTGAAAAGTACCGAAAGAGTACCAGACTTGCACGAACGGTTTGGACAGAAAAAGATTTCCATACTAATAAAGGAACACGTCATTTAAAAGAAGTATTTGGAACTTCGGTTTTTGATTATCCAAAACCGGAATTGTTAATTTCTAGAATTATTGATATTACTACCAAAAAAGGAGATAGGGTAATGGATTTCTTTTTAGGATCGGGTACAACGGCTTCAGTGGCACAGAAAGCGGAACGATTTTGGATAGGAATTGAGCAAATGGAATATATTAATACAGTTACAGTACCTCGTCTTCAATACGTATTATCAGGAGAACAGGGAGGAGCGAGTCTGCATTATCATTGGAAAGGTGGTGGTGGATTTGTATATGCAGAGCTGTCTGAACTTTCTAATGGTCAGTTTCCTTTCTATCAAAATTTTACCGGACAGAAAGGATTTTCCGCCCGGCTTTATCAAAAATAGAATAATTTTTTGGATTAAGAGTTGCTGAGAAGTGTTAACGCATTCTTTGCTTCTTTTTTTACAATAGCATCAGGATCGTTTTCTGCCTTAAATTCAAGTATTTTTTTTGCTGACACTGCATTCATTTTTCCTAAACTTTTGATAGCTTCTGTTCGTACAGCTGTGTTGTCGCTTTTTGATAATGATTCCATAATGTTGATTGTTTCCGGATTGGGAATACATCCTAATCCGCTTATTGCATTCAAACGCAGACTTTGTTCTTCCGATTCGTCTAATGCAATAGGAGACAGAATAGCTGCTGCATCTGGACTCTTAGTCATTCCAATCCCCATAGCTGCATAACGTCTGATTAACTTTGATTCTAACGTATTTGTAAGTATGGATTGAAGTAAGGGCAGTATTGTGGCATCTTGGTACATTCCCAAAGCTGCAACTGCAGAGCCTGTTAGATCCTGATGATTGGTTTTATTTGTAGCTATTTCTTGAATCAAAGGAAGTGCTTCTCGATATTTTAGTTTTCCCAAAGCTCGTACTGCCGATGCATTAAACCGAAATGCATCATTATTACTGATACATTGTGAAAGCTTGTCAAAAATGTTTTTTCCTATAGGTACATCCATTTTTTCTACGGCATAGGCAGCACGCTGGAGAATCTGCATATTACTTTCTGTGGAAAATATTCTACCCCAAAAATCTGTACTGTTCATTTTAAAATCAATAAATGTATAAATAATTTCTTCTTTTACAGATATATTATTTTCATTAGAATATGATTTTTCAAGAAGAGAAGTATAATTAGTACGTTTTTCACTACGTATTTTTTTTACGATGTTTAATCTTTGTTGACCAATACCATACTCCATAATTTCAGTCCATTTTTCAAGCTCTGTTTTTTGAGGTTCCGAAGAAATATTTGAAGTTGTTTGAGGCGTAACTGCTTCTTGAGCAAATCCTATTGAAAAAATAATCAAATATAACGGCAAATATATTATCTGCTTCATATCTCCTCCAAAATAATTCTCTACTCAATAAACAGTAGATACTTTTAATTATCGGTATTTTTTTTTATTTTTTTATTAAATGCTTGTATTTGAGTAATGTTTATTAATTGGCATATTTTTTGCTATTATATTTATTAAGAGTATTATTGTAATTTGTTGTTTGTAAAAACCGTCATTATATTTATATTGACTGATATTTTTAAAAGAAGGAGACTGTCAATGTCAAACAAAACCGTTAATCAAGAACCTTTTTCCCAACATGAAGAACAATCAGAAGTATCCTATTCGGATTCCTGTTGTTGTTCAAAAGACGATTCATCTCAAAATGCTTCGGATGAAAGTGCTCAAAGCGGCAAAACACAGTCTGAAGTTTCGGAAAAAATTGAAGAACTTGATCCTATTGCTTTGTTAGAAAAAGAAAAGTCAGAACTTAAAGATGCATACCTGCGTTTATCTGCAGAAACCGAAAATTATAGAAAACGAATAGAACAAGAAAAAGAAAGTTTCAAAAAATTTGCTGTTAGTAATTTGATTGAAAAGCTTCTTCCTGTTGCAGACAATTTGGAAAGAAGTATTAAAGCTTCGGAAAATTCGGAACATTTTAATTCTTTAAAAGAAGGAGTTAATATGGTGTTTCATCAATTTGAAGGGGTATTAAAAGATGCCGGATTGGAAGCAATAGAAGTAAAACCGGGAGATGAATTTGATCCTCAGATTGCGGAAGCTGTGATGATGGAAGAAAGAGATGATATTGAATTTCCAATGACAGTAGTAGATGTTTTCGAAACCGGAAGAAAGCTTGGAGGACGGATTATCCGTACTGCCAAAGTTAAAATTGCCAAAAAAAAATAAATTTATAAAATGCTGACAATAAAAATAATAGCGAGAAAAAGGAGAACATAATGTCTAAGATTATAGGTATTGATTTGGGTACGACAAACTCTGTCGTATCTGTTATCGAAAATGGAAAACCGGTTGTTATTGCGAACCAAGAAGGTTCACGTACAATGCCTTCAATTGTAGCCTTTACAGAAAAAGGAGATATACTTGTTGGTGCAGCTGCAAAAAACCAAATGGTAACAAATCCTGAAAACACCATTTATTCGGCTAAACGTTTTATTGGACATCGTTTTGAGGAAGTTTCTAAAGAAAGAACACCTTATATTATAAAAAAAGGTTCAAACGATCACGTCTTATTCCAAACAAGAGCCGGTGATAAAAGCCCTGAACAAATAGGTGCTCTTGTGTTGACAAAACTTAAAGAAGCTGCAGAAGCTTATTTAGGTACCAAAGTGACCAAAGCTGTTATTACTGTACCTGCATATTTTAATGACTCTCAGCGTCAAGCTACCAAAGATGCTGGAACTATTGCAGGTTTAGAAGTAGAGCGTATTATCAATGAACCTACTGCAGCTGCTTTGGCATACGGATTAGAAAAAAATAAAGAAGAATTAGTTGCTGTTTATGACTTTGGCGGTGGAACATTTGATATTTCCATTTTGGAAATTGGTGACGGTGTCTTTGAAGTAAAAGCAACGAATGGTGATACTCATCTTGGTGGAGATGATCTTGATAATGCATTGATTAAACATATTGTTGATCAATATAAAAGCGAATCAGGTATTGATTTAATAAATGATTCTATGGCTATGCAGCGTTTGAAAGAAGCTGCTGAAAAAGCTAAAATCGAGCTTTCATCCAAGCCTGATACCCAAATCAATCTTCCATTTATTACTGCAGATGCTTCTGGACCTAAACACCTTAGTATGAATCTTACTCGTGGTGAGTTTGAAAATATTGTTCGTCCTATTGTTGAGCGTTCATTAATTCCTTGCGAACAAGTTCTCAAAGATGCTGGAGTTTCCAAATCTGATATTAAAGAAATTATCTTAGTTGGCGGACAAACAAGAATGCCTTTGATTGTTGAAACGGTCAAAAAATTCTTTGGTAAAGAACCTTCTAAAGGAGTAAATCCTGATGAAGTCGTATCATTAGGTGCTGCTATTCAAGCCGGTGTTCTTAATAACGAAGTAAATGATATTCTTCTTCTTGATGTGACTCCTCTGTCATTAGGTATTGAAACATTAGGAGGAGTAAGTACAGTCTTGATTCCTAGAAATACTACTGTACCGTCTTCCAAATCACAAACGTTCTCTACTGCTGCTGATAATCAAACGGCCGTTACTATTCAAGTGCTTCAAGGCGAACGCCCAATGGCCAAAGATAACAGAGTACTTGCAACATTTAATCTTGAAGGTATTCAACCTGCTCCACGTGGTATTCCTCAAATTGAAGTGACATTTGATATTGATGCTAATGGAATTCTGCATGTTTCAGCTAAAGATTCTGGATCAGGAAAAGAACAAAAAGTGACAATAGAATCTTCCGGAACCTTAAGCCAAGATGAGATCGAAAGAATGCAGAAAGAAGCGGAAGCAAATGTCGAACAAGATAAAAAAGTACGTGAAACTATTGAATTAAAGAATCAGGCTAACTCTGTTAACTATGGTATCGAAAAACTTCTTAAAGATGAAGCTGATAATATTTCCGATGAAGATAAAAAAGAATTGGAAGAAAAAAATGAGGCATTGAAAAAAGCTATTGAAGGTGATGATCATAAAACTATTGAAGATGCAATCAAAGCATTGGAACCTGTTTCTCAAAGAGTGTACCAATGCTTGGCTGCTAAAAAGCAAACAGGTACTGATCAGGGTTCTTCCAAATCAAATGATGAAGATGTTATTGATGCAGAAGTTGTTGACGACAATAAATAATTTTGTAACGACACAATTTAAATATGGGAGTAAGCTGATGTTTACTCCTTATTTTAAATCTTGCTTGACATTTTTCAGAAAAAACAAGATAATACTATATTATAAATTACAAGGCGGTAATTAATGTCGGATTATTACGGATTACTTGAAATTTCCCGCTCAGCAAGCCAGGATGAAATCAAAAAAGCGTTTCGTAAACAAGCAATGAAATATCATCCTGATAAAAATGCCGGAAATAAAGAAGCGGAAGAGAAATTCAAGGAAATTAATAAAGCTTATGAAATCTTATCTGATCCGGAAAAACGAAAATTATATGATCAATATGGAGAAGCTGCATTTCAAAATCAAGGCGGGGGTGGAGGTTTTGGTGGAGGTTTTGAAGATATTTTCCGTGGCTTTGGCGGTGGAGGTTTTGGCGGAGGTTTTGAAGATATTTTTGAAAGCTTTTTCGGAGGCGGAGGCGGGGGAAGAAGTTCCCGACCTGATAATCGCGGAGCCAACCTTCAAACTGAAGTCACTCTTTCTCTTGAACAAACTCTTGAAAAACATACTGTAGAACTTAAAATTAAACGTGCAGAATCATGTACAACTTGTGACGGTACCGGTTCAAAATCTAAAGCAACTCCGGCTGTATGTACGATTTGTCATGGCTCAGGACGTATACAGGTTAGCCAAGGATTCTTTGCAATTGCTCAACCGTGTTCTCATTGTCATGGTACTGGAAAAACGGTAAAAGATCCTTGTAATACCTGTCATGGTGAAAGTATTGTCACAAAAACTTCTTCTATTTCAGCTGTTATTCCTGCAGGCGTTGACAGTGGTATGAAACTTCGTATTTCAGAAGAAGGAAGTGCTGCTCCTTTCAATGGTCCAAAAGGTGATTTGTTTATTGTGATATATGTCAAAAAACATCCGCGTTTTGTTCGAGAAGGAGATCATTTGTATGCCAAACTTGATATAACTTTTCCTCAAGCTGTATTAGGCGGAGAAATGGAAGTTGCAACTCTTAACTCTAAAAAGAAAATTAAACTTCCTGAAGGTGTTCAAATCGGACAGCGTATAAAATTAGATCAAGAAGGTATGCCTAATATCCGCTCTGGAAAACGAGGTAGTCTATTCTTAGAAGTATCTATTCAAATTCCAAAAAAAGTACCTGCTAAAGCAAAAGATCTCTTAAAACAGTATTCAAAAGTAATGAATGAACCTTGTTAATCTATAAAACACCCTTTATAAAGGGTGTTTTATTTTTCCTTTAATATAATCTGTAAGCGATACAGTGTCAAATCAAGTAAAATATCTATTGATTTCGTCAATCCTGTTTTCTATTGTATATTCTTTTTTCAGTACGGTAATATCTGTAGTGATCATATTGTATTTGTCATTTTGATCATTTGTTATTAAATTACATTTAAACTTAAAAAACAAATCAATTATCCGATACTGTATATATATAATTTCAGCATATTTTGTAATCAACATATTTTGTAATCAAAAAGGGGAATCTTATGTCTTCAAAAAATTCATTATGGGATTTTTTTCAAAATTTTGGTAAATCATTAATGCTTCCAGTTGCATTGTTGGCTTCAATGGGGATTATCTTAGGATTAGGAGCGTCTTTATCAAGTAAAACAGTATTGGAAATTGTTCCGTTTTTTGGTAATCCTGTTATGCAGATGATATTTCGTTTTATGGTTGTTGTCGGATCTTTTGCTTTTATTAATCTTCCGATACTATTTGCTATGGCTGTTCCGTTAGGATTGGTAAAAGAAGAAAAAGGTATTGCTGCGTTTTCAGGATATGTCGGATTTGTTGTATTAAATTTATCAATAAACTTTGTGTTAACAGTAACTAATCAACTTGCAGAGCCGAGTACATTGAGTATGGCCGGCCAATCTATGATTATGGGTATCCAAAGTATTGATACAGGTGTGTTAGGTGGGGTAATTGTTGGTATTTTGGTGTATTTAATCCATTCTCGATTTTATCAAATACAACTTCCGGATGCATTTGCTTTTTTTGGAGGAGCAAGATTTGTTCCCATCGCTACAGCCGGAATTATATCAATAGCAGGATTAATTATTCCTGTTATTTGGCCTTTCTTTGATAATATTATCAGAGGAATAGGGGTTTTGATTCAAAATTCAGGTGTTTTCGGTCCTTTTTTATTTGTATCAGGAGAAAGATTATTACTTCCTTTTGGTCTCCATCATATTCTTGTTGCGGCGGTTAGATTTACTTCAATAGGTGGTCAAGAAATCATTAATGGAGAAACAATACAGGGAGCATTAAATATTTATTATTCCGAACTGGCACAAGGGTTGCCTTTTTCGAAAAATGCTACTCGATTTCTTTCCCAAGCGAAAATGCCTTTTATGATGTTTGGACTTCCCGGAGCTGCGTTTGCAATGTATCAATCAGCTTTTCCCGAGAACAAAAAAATAGTAAAAAGTTTATTGTTATCCGGTGCATTATCATGCTTTTTAGCCGGAATTTCCGAACCTATTGAGTTTTTATTTTTGTTTATTGCACCTGGATTATATTTGTTCCATGTTGTTATGTCGGGATTAGGAGCTTTAGTGCTTGCATTGCTTGGTGTGGCAGTTGGTAATACGGATGGAAATATTATTGATTTGGTTATTTTCGGAATTCTTCAAGGAATGCAGACAAAATGGATGTTGATTATTTTAGTAGGAATTGTGTGGTTCTTTATTTATTACGTTGTTTTCAAATTTTTCATTGAAAAAATGAACCTTAAAACTCCCGGACGTGATACAAATTCTGGATCATCAATAAAAAATTACTTAGCTGAGAAGATTTTAGTAGGATTGGGTGGAAAGTATAATATTACTACTATAGACAATTGTATCACCCGATTAAGAATGCAGGTAAAAAATAAATCATTAATTGACGAAGAATTGATAAAAGAAGCAGGTGCTTTAGGAGTAGTTATATTGGATGATCAAAATATCCAAATAATTATAGGTCCACAGGTTTATACGGTAAGAAAACAGTTGGAAAAATTATTATAAAAAATTGCACTCTATCCTCAATCGGGTAGAGTGCAATATTATTATCGAATAGCTATTACATCAATTTCAACAAGAACATCTTTTGGAAGTCGGGAAACTTCTACGGTAGCTCGTGCCGGAAAAGGTTCAGAAAAATAAGTGCTATATACTTCGTTTACAACAGAGAAATCATTCATGCTTTTAAGAAATATACCGCAACGTACGATATGTGAACAATCCAATCCACATTCTGTTAGGATTGCTTTAATGTTTTCCATACTTTGAGTGGTTTGAGATTTAATATCTTGAGGGATTTCTCCTGTTGAAGGATTTACAGGAATTTGTCCAGAGATATAAATAGTTCCGTTTGCTTCAATAGCTTGTGAATATGGCCCTATTGCTTTAGGGGCGTTTGAAGAATGAATAGATTTTTTCATAACAATGTTCTCCTATGTAAGAATATAATATATTTTACAGATATTTTGACAAAATAGCAATTGTTTTTAGAAGGATTTTGATAGTATTTAATTTACTACTTGTTGTGGTGATTGTTTTAACGATATGAAGTTTGAGAGGTTGATATGACATATTTTGATAAGATTGTTGAAAGACGAGGAACTTATTGTACACAATGGGATTTTGTAAAGGATCGTTTCGGTAAAGATAAACTTCTTCCGTTTTCCATATCTGATATGGATTTTTCTTCTTCTCCTGAAATTATCAATGCATTAACCAAACGAGTACAGCACGGAATCTTTGGCTATACAAGATGGAATCATGATGATTATAAAAATGCCGTTGTATTATGGTATAACACTCGTTTTCGTACTGAAATCAATCCTGAATGGATTTCTTATGCGCCGGGTGTTGTGTATGCGGTAGTAAAATTTTTACAACTACTAAATCCTGATAAATTTCCTGTATGTTTAATAACACCATGTTATGACGGATTTATCAAAATTTTAAAGGCAAACAATTATCCAATTAATTCAATTCATCAAACTATTACCGGTAATAGTGGATATCAATTGAATTGGGATGAATTTGAGAAAAAACTAAGTTTAAGTAAGGTTTTTTTATTGTGCAATCCAAATAATCCAAATGGGTTTTTATGGAAAGAAGAAGAATTGGATCGTATTGTGGAGATATGTAAAAAACATAATGTAATCATTTTATCAGATGATATTCATATGGATTTTGTGTATCGTCCTTCTTGTTTGAAGCCCATCTTAATATCGTCGAAAAAATTCGACTACCAAAATCAAACAATTATTCTTACCTCTCATACAAAAACTTTCAATCTTTCAGGATTAGGAGGAGCATATGTTATTTGTCCGGATAACAACATTAGAGCTCAATACCAAGATTTATTAAGTAATGCCGAAAGCTTGGGATCAGCTTCAACTCTTCATATTACAGGATTAATAACAGGATACAATGAATGTGCTTATTGGATTGATGAAATACAAACATATTTATTAGAAAATTTCACTTTCGCTGTCAAATATCTGGCAGATCATCTGCCTGCTCTTAAAACATTTGTACCTGAAGCGACATATTTTTTATGGATTAACTGTTCTGAATTGGATTTAAGTATGGATCAAATTCAATATCGATTAATTAACAAAGGTAAAGTTGCCATTATGGACGGTGTTCGTTATCAAGAAGATATTCCATTTTTAAGAATGAACATTGCCTGCCCCAAATCAAAACTGAAAGAAGGACTACAGAAAATATGCTTAGGATTGAAAGAGTAAAAAAAACTCCGGCCGAATTATCGACCGGAGTAAGAAAAAGTTGTACCGCTTACTTTTTATGGTTCTTTCCGCAGCAACTATCTTCAGCATGATGTACAGCGTCTTTCATTTTTTCGACGCCTTTCTCGATGGCTTTGGCACCTTTTTCGGCGGTATTTTTCAATACTTCCTGCATATGTTTTTCGTCTTTTTTGTTCATGATAAAACTCCTTATTAAGTATCTTCACTATAAAGTTATTGAATATTTGCTTAAGAGGCAAATTTTCTATGAAAATTTATGAATAAAATTAATGAAAATCAGGTTAAATAACTTGAAATTATAAGTGTTATTATATATAATATTAAGATATAAATTATTTTAAGGATATCATTATGATTCGGACTCGATTTGCTCCTTCACCAACAGGTTATATTCATGTTGGGAATGTACGTTCTGCTTTTTTTGGATGGTTGTTTGCACGGAGTCAACAAGGAAAATTTATTGTAAGAATAGAAGATACGGATCAAGAAAGATCTAAACCCGAATATACCGAGTTTTTACTTAATGATATGGAGTGGCTTGGCTTAGATTGGGATGAAGGTCCCAGAGTAGGTGGAGAATTCGGACCGTATTTTCAAACACAGCGTATGGATATTTATCAAAAATATGCTCAAACTCTTCTTCAAAACGGATGTGCTTTTAAATGCTATTGTACAGAAGAAGAATTAGAAAAAGACCGTACTTATGCAGAACAAAATTCTATTACTCCCCATTACACAGGACGTTGCCGTAATTTAACATTAGAACAACAAAAAGCCTTGGAAGCTAAAGGTCGTCTGCCTGTGATACGCTTTAAAGCGTATCAGGAAGACTTTGTTCTACATGATTTGATAAAAGGTGATGTTGTATTTCCAAAAGGAATGGTTGGTGATTTTGTAATTATGCGGGCAAGTGGGGTTCCTGTATATAATTTTGCTGTTGTTATTGATGATATTACTATGGAGATTACACACGTATTCCGTGCTGATGAACATCTTTCCAATACTGTCCGCCAACAGATGATTTATAAAGCTCTTAATATTCCGGAACCAAAATTTGGACACATGGCCTTGGTTTTGGGTGAAGACCGCAAAAAATTATCCAAACGCCACGGTGCTACAAGTATTGAAGAATTTCGAAGATTGGGGTATTTGCCTGAATCACTATGTAATCTTCTTGCATTACTTGGATGGTCCAGCCCTACCAGTGAAGAAATTTTATCTAAAGAAGAACTTATCAAGCTGTTTGATATTAACAGAGTTTCTGCTTCTCCAAGCATTTTTGATTTTCAAAAATTAAACTGGATTTCAAGACATAATATTATCAGTGCTGACCTTGCAAGAATTACTAATATTTGTCGGCCGTTTTTAGAAGCAAAAAATTATAATCTTGATGATGAAAAATATCTCCAATCTGTTATAGAAGTTGTTCGTGGTAATTGTAATCACCTTTCTGAAATTACAGATTTTGCAGATTACTTTTTTACTGATAATTATGAAGTTGATCAAGAAAGTTCAGAACTCCTTAAAACTCCCGAAGCTCAAGCGGTCATACTTTCTTTTAAAAACGCTTTAAATAATGAACAAAAACCTATTGATCAACATGTATATAAAGAATTAACTTCTATTGTAAAAAACGAAACCGGATTTAGCGGGAAAAAATTGTTTATGCCTATTCGTGCCGCCCTTACAGGTAAAGCACATGGGCCTGAAATGTTTTTAATTCTTCCAATCTTAGGAAAACAAAGATCTTTGGAACGATTATCCAGGAGGTAATATGTTTGACGCATTAATGACAATACTACTTGTTTCTATAGTATATCTGCTTTGGAGATTAGTACAAAGTACTGTTTACTATTATCATCAAACAGTACTTATATTGTATCCGATTGTTCACTATATTCGTGCAATAATAGCTTTTATAAAACAAAAATTAAAACAATTTTTATTATTTCTCAAACGCATGTTCTCAACAAAACACCTTCAGCTTTCTCACAGCCAAAATGAAGAAATTACTCTCTTAAAAGATAATATTGAAGTAATTTTGCTTGCAGATTAGAGGTAATATGAGTGCTATTTTAGATAAAACCCTCCAGTTGCTTAATACTTTTAAAGATGACTGGAGGTATCTTTGAGCTTGATAAACAGCTTGAACGTTTAAATCAACTTAATCTTGCAATGATGGATGAAAATCTATGGCAGGATCCTCAAAAAATATCTCAACTAAGATCCGAAGCAGCTTCTATAGAACGAGAAATTACACCTTGGTTGCAGTTAAAAACAAAAATTGAAGATCTTGTTGAATATATTAACCTCGCTGAAGAAGAAAACGATCAACCAGTTCTTATTAATTTAGAAAAAGAGTACTATACTTTTTCTAAAGAATTAGAAGATTTAGAATTGTATATTCTTCTTAAAGGTGAAACCGATCATTGTAATGCTTACTTGAATATTCATCCCGGAGCAGGCGGTACAGAATCCCAAGATTGGGCTGAAATGTTGCTTAGAATGTATCAGCGTTGGGCGATAAAAAATGGATTTACTGTTGATATTGTGGCTTTGGAACAAGGTGAAGAAGCTGGTATCAAAGAAGCAACTTTACTTATTAAGGGTAAATATGCTTTTGGATATCTTACGGCTGAAAATGGTATTCATCGTTTAGTCAGACTTTCTCCTTTTAATGCTCAAAATAAGAGACAAACTTCTTTCTGTGGTATTAGTGTTTCTCCTGAAATAGATGATTCTATTGAAATTAATATTGATGATAAAGATCTTCGTATTGATACTTTTCGTGCCAGTGGTGCCGGTGGTCAACACGTGAATAAAGTTTCATCTGCAGTTCGTATTACTCATATTCCTACGGGGTTGACAGCAACATGTCAAAGCGAACGGTCTCAATTTCAAAATAAAGATACTGCAATGAGTATTTTACGTTCTAAATTGTACGCATTAGAAAAAGCTAAACGAGATCAAGAAAATTCCGAAAAATCTTTAGATCGAAAATCAGTAGAATGGGGTAATCAAATTCGTTCTTATACTTTTCAACCATCTGTCATTATTAAAGACCACCGTACTAATTTAGAAAAAAATAATGCCCAAGCAATTTTAGATGGTGAAATTGATGACTTTATCATAGCTTGGTTGAAAATGTTTAAAGCAAAAAATTATTAAAAAATTATTAAGGAATGTAAATTATGAAAGCATTTATTTTTGCGTCAGGTTATGGAACAAGAAATCTACCTTCTTCTAAAACCGTCCCTAAAGAGATGTTTCCTGTCTTAAATAAAACTGCTATTGATTTTATTTTGGAAGAATGTGAACAAGCCGGTATTACCGATTTGATTATTTCAACAAGCCGTCGAAAAAAAGTGTTAGAAGATTATTTTGATCGAGATCCGGAATTGGAATCCATTTTATTAAATTCAGGAAAAACTAAGGAATTGGAACTTATTCAGCGTCCTTCGAAGTTTAATGTTTCATTTATTCGCCAAAGAGAAGTCAAAGGAACTGGTCATGCACTGTTGAATGCTAAATTTTTATTAGAAGATGAACCTTTTGCCGCTTTTTTTCCGGATGATATTGTACTTCATCATACCGGAGGAATTCAACAACTACTTCAAATTTTTAAACAAACTAAGTTATCAATTTTGGGTGCACGACTGGAATTTGAAAATCTTTCTGCTTACGGCGTTATTGAGTATCAAGAAAAAAATAATTTTAATTATATTACTAAAATAGTCGAAAAACCCAAAGTAAAAATGAATTCCAATTTGGTATCTGTAGGTCGATTTATCTATACACCTGAATTTTTAGAATTATTAGAAAAAGATTTTGCTTCGTCATATACTTCCGGAGAATTTTATCCTATGGGCGCAATGACTCAATTAGCTAATCAACAAAAACTTTTAGTTCATCAATTAGAAGGAAAGGTCTTAGATATTGGTAATGAATTATCTTATTTTCGAACCTTATTGGAATATGCAGATCAAAATGAAGCAACATCATTAATTTTGGATCAATTTTTGCAAAATAGGAGAAAATAGAGTATCGTGTTATCAATTCAAATTCTAAATCCACAAGATATTGAGGAATTACAAAATTTAGGTACTAACTTTTCTTTATCCCCTTACGAAGTGGATTCTTATTTTAAAACATTAACTGATATTTCCATACCAAAAATAATTGGGGTAGATATTCTTAATCCGTTAATAAAAACGTTGACTATAAAAGCCGGTAATAAAATGATTGGATTTATATCTTTTATTGAAGAAGTCGTTTTTTCATCGCATATCGAAAAAATAACAAAAACTCCTTTCAAAAGTTTAACCATTCTATTTTTAACAGTTCGGGAAGAATTTAGAAATCGTGGTATAGGAAAAACTCTTATAAATGCATGTTTTGAATATTGTAAAGCAAATAATGTTAATATTGTTAGAATTTCTACTGATTACGGTAACGATGCTTCTCTTAATCTATATCAAAAATGTGGTTTTCAATTAGTTCATAATTGGCATATTTATCGTATATATAAAAAAAATTTACTTCCTGTATTTAATAATGATGATCGTAAAACATTCCCTGTAAATAATAATTTGATAGAACCTTATCATCAATTTTTAAAACGTCGATCCATATCATGGCTGTATGATTATAAGATTGATCAAAATGCTGCGTTAAATTTTCTTGTGACTCATTTGATGGATCAAATAAAAGCAAAAAATACAAATATTCAACAATCTAATATTGATAATAAAAATATTGGAATAACCTTAACTCAAGATAAACGAAAACAAGATTATTACAAATTAAACGGAAGTGTATGGACGATTACTGATTTACTGGAAGACGGTATCAGAGGAGAGATGCTTCCTATATTTGTACAGAATCAACTTAATCAAATTCCTGATTTTTTAATGGCTGAAATATGGATTAATGCTTTCGATTATGAAACTCAACAAATAGCATCTCGAACAGGAATGGAATTTGTATATGGTGGATTTTCACTACATAAGCATTTTAATTAATTCCTATAAAAGAAAGCATACGTTCTGTTTTGTTATGATTTCTATAAGAATAGAAAATTGATTTATTGTATTCATCTGTGGAACAGTGGGTACATAAATTGGTGGTTTTAATTTGATGAGAAGAGATGTTTAATTCAGATAATTGATTGATCAAAATTTGTTGCATATTTAAATAATCTTTTTCTTTATTAGTTTGAATATTAAATTCTTGTATTAATTCCCTGTCTAATTCATAACATTTATCACAAATATGAGGACCTATTTGAATTTTTAGATTTTCAATATTAATATTAAAATCAACAATCATTTTTTCTATCGTTTTATTAGTAATTTTTTTCTTTAATCCTTGTCGTCCACTATGTACAATTCCAATACTAACGGTAGAAGAATCATAGAGAAACACAGGAATGCAATCTGCAGTGGTTACAGCAATCATTATATTTTTTTGATTACAAATCAACGCATCTGCTGGTGAAGACAATGTATCATTTGTGTTCAATACAATATCTGTATGTTCTAATTTAGGTATCTTTAAATGAGAAAATTGATATTGCTTTCTCAATTGTTCACGTCTATCTTGAGCTGCAAAAGAACAATCACCAAAAGCAGAAGTCGTAATTCCAGCAGATATTTCCGGATAATCTTGAAATATACTAATAATCATAGATATTTATTTTCCTCATCATTGAAGGGACTGATTTCTATTGGAATGAAAGATACTAATATGATTAGGAAGAGATTTGTTTGCTAGATTTGAAGTTCTTTCAGCAACAAATAAAGGGCGTTTAATAACTTCTGTATGAATCCTAATAATGTATTCTCCTATAATTCCTAAACCTAAAATAATTATACTGGAAAAGAAAATGATTATTATCATTAAAGATGACCAGCCAGGATAAGCTGAGTTAGTGAAAAAAGAATATAAGGTATAAATAAATAATAAAAACGAAATAATTAAAGAAACTGTACCAAAAATTTGAAGAAATTTGATAGGAACATAGCTGAAAGCAAAAATGCCATCTTTAGCTAAATTAATCATTTCTTTCCAACCAAATTTTGTTTCACCGTTTACTCTTTCAGGTCGTTCAAATAATACTTCTGTTTGATTGAATCCGAGCCAATGCACTAAACCTCTATTGAATTTATAATGTTCTTCCAAGTTGATAACTACATCAACAACACTTCTATCCATTAATCGAAATTCACCTACATCTTTAGGTACGTTGGTATCAGAAAGCATATTTAAAATACGGTAAAACATAAATGCTGTGATCTTTTTTAAGAATGATTCCCCTTTACGAATTAAGCGACGACCATAAACGACTTGATATCCTTCTTTCCATTTTTGTATCATTTCGGGAATACAGTTAGGCGGATCCTGTAAATCTGCATCCATTAAAATAACTGCATCTCCAGAACTAAAACACATTCCGGCATAAAACGCGATTTGCTGTCCTTTATTTGCGGCAAGTGATACTATTTTTACACGATGATCTTTTTTTGCGTATTGCTCCAAAATAGTTAATGTTAAATCCTTGGATTTGTCATTAACACAAACAATTTCATAATCTGAAATATTAAATTGCTCTAATTTTTGAGCTAGTGTATCTAACGTTAAAGAAATTACAGATTCTTCATTATAACAAGGTATCACAATTGATAATAACATAATATATAATCCTTATAAACAAACTATATCTTTTATAACGTAAAATCGCTTCCCAAATAAGTACGGCGGGCTTCTTCATTAGCAACCAAATCTTGAACCGTACCGCTTACTAATATTTGTCCGTCATAGCAAATATAAGTTCTATCTACAATTTTAAGAGTTTCACGAACATTATGATCTGTAATAAGAATGCCTAATCCCCATTTACTGCGTAATTCTAAAACCAATCGCTGAATATCCGCAATAGCAATGGGATCGATACCAGTAAAAGGTTCGTCCATAAGAAGAAAACGGGGCTGAATAGCCAAAATACGAGCAACTTCTGTTCGTCGTTTTTCTCCTCCGGATAATGTATATCCTTGCTGTTTGCGAATTTTATGTAATCCCAGTTCAGTTAGCAAATTTTCCACAGAATTATCTATTTCTGCTTTTTCCAATCCTCTAATTTCCAAAACAGCACGAATATTATCTTCAACACTTAATCGACGAAAGATTGATAATTCCTGAGGAAGATAACCAACACCTCTACGAGCACGCTGATACATACGTAAATGAGTAATATTATCACCGTCTAATAGTACTTCACCATCGTTTGGTCTTATTAATCCTACGAGCATACTAAATGTTGTTGTTTTTCCGGCTCCATTAGGTCCCAAAAGACCAACAACTTCACCAGGAAGAACATTCAATGATATTCCTCGCACAACCTGCCGTTTACCATAAGTCTTTTTCAAATCATTAGCAACAAGACCAGTTAAATCCTGAACAGGTTTGCTTCCTTTCTGTAAACTCATACAATATTAATCCGCATAGAATATTAGTTTTGATAATAAATTTTTTAGTTCGTTACGATGTGTGATAATGTCTACAAATCCATGTTCCTGAAGAAATTCAGCTTTTTGAAAATTTTCAGGTAATTTTTGTTTAATTGTTTGAGAAATAACTCTAGGACCGGCAAAACCAATTAATGCTTGAGGTTCTGAAATAATAATATCTCCAAGCATGGCAAAAGATGCTGTGACTCCGCCTGTTGTAGGATTGGTCAGAACAGATAAATATAAAAACCCTGCATCGGAATGTTTTTTTAATGCAGCTGATGTTTTCGCCATTTGCATCAATGATAAAATTCCTTCCTGCATACGTGCTCCTCCAGAAGAAGATACAATGATAACAGGTGTACGGTGTTTAGTTGCTCTTTCAATGGTACGGGTAATTTTTTCCCCGACAACAGAACCCATACTTCCACCCATAAATGCAAAATCCATAGCAGCAATATTGACAGGAAGATTGTTAATATTGCCATATCCTGTTAATACAGCATCATTGAGCAAAGATTTTTGTTTAGCAGTTTTGAGTTTATTACTGTATAAAGATGTTCCATCAAAAAAATCTAATGCATCTACTGCTGATAAATTAGCATTAGTTTCAATAAAAGATCCATGATCTATCAAAAGATCAATTCTTTCTTTAGCTGTTAAACGATCATGAAAATCACATTTTAAACATACTTTATTGTTTTTGTTAAAATCCTCTAAATAGAATACTTGATGGCAGGTTTTGCATTTGTACCATAATTCGTGAGGATTTCCATTTTTTGTCACTTTTTTCTTAAGTTGATATTTAGAATTAAAAAGCCATACCATAACTCATCCTTAATAAGTCAGACTTTATTTTTGTCTTGTTTATTTTGCTTGGCTTGTTTTTCGATTTGTTCTAATTCTTTCAAATCTTTTGGTTTATGATAATAGGTAAGGGGTTTACTGTTTGTATTTGTAGAAACCACTTCTAATGCTTTTACCAATTGATTATCCAATTCCAAATCATAAATAGAAGAAATAGTGAAATTTTGACGTTGACGTATCAAACTCTTCACAGTTTTTTTAGGAACATTGCCAAATCCTAATTCATTTAATGTCTGATACAATTGATCAATATCCTTTTGAGTAGGATTTTTGTTTGTTTGTAAAAAATTAGGAATATGATTTGCCATTTGAAGTTGAATCACAGATGTTTTCTGTATATCTGTTAATTCATCAAACCACATATCCACTGAAACGTCTGGAGCAATTCCAATCTGTGCAATTGAATGACCGGCAGGAGTATAATATTTTGCAATAGTATATTTTATCAACGAGCCATCTGATAGATTTCTAGTTTTTTGTACACAACCTTTGCCAAAAGTTTGTTTACCTACAATAATAGCTCTACCAGTGTCTTTTAATGCACCGATTAAAATTTCAGATGCTGAAGCAGAACCTTGATTTGCTAAGATAACAAGAGGGAGTTTATTGTTGATTTTAGATTTACGCGGAGTTGCATAAAATTCAAAATCTTCTGATGCAATTCGTCCTCGAGTATAGACAATTAATCCTTCATCAAGTAATTCATCGGCTATTTTACCAACACTCTCCAATAATCCTCCAGGATTATTACGTACATCCAATATTAAACCATCCGGATTGTTTTTGAGCAGTTCTGATAGTGCCTTGGTAAATTCATCAAAAGTAGGAATACCAAATTCAATAACTTTAAGATAAGCAATTTTTTTATTGGCATAAGGTATTAAAGTACTTTCTATGGTATCAATTTCAATTTTTGTTCGTTTTAATTTTATCGGAAAAGGTTGGAGAGTACCAGGGCGAAGAATAGTTAATTCAACAGTTGTTCCGATTTTCCCTCTAATAAGTCCGACAGCTTCTAATGATGACATTCCTTCAGTAGATTTATCGTTAATTTTGATAATTTGATCACCGGGTTGAAGGTCTGCTTGTGCAGCCGGTGTTCCAGCTATAGGAGCAACAATCGTAAGCCAATTATTACGCATTTCAATACGAATACCAACACCGTGAAAACTAGCATTGATATTAGCTGCAAATTCTTTAGCTATTTCAGGAGATAAAAAATCTGTATAAGGATCTTCTGTAGATGAAAGCATTCCTTTTATGGCTCCTGTAAAAAGATTATCTGCTCCTAATTTATCCATATTAATATATTCATCTTTTAAAATCTGATATGTTTCACGAAACATACTGTAATATTGAAAATATTTTGGATCTATATTGGATGATTCTTTACCGAAAAGTGTACCGTATAATCTAAATTTACTATTTGTATTTCCAATAAAAATACCAAATGCAAATACAAAGATAAAACTAACTGCAAATATAATTTTTTTATACGACAGAAAATAAGAACGTAAATTCACTCAAACCTCCAATTTCTGTAAATATTTATACTTATTAATAATAATAAATGAATTTATCAAATTTGTCAAATAAAAAAAAGTAATCGAAAATTGATACAGTATTTTAAAATCTACTAGAAGAGGGGAAGTAAGTAGAAAAAATGTTTGTTTACATAATACTGATTATCGGTAATTATATAATATTAAGCAAAATATTACTGTTGATGATTTTTACATTTTTATTGACTTTTTTATTGTGGAGGTACAATTTTTTAGCTTATATGATTCTTATTTTTGTTAATAAATAAAAGTATTCTTTCGCTTTGAATACAGGTCATATAACCCCTTATTATAGAAGAAAAAAGGTACGATTTAATAAAGTTGAGTTGCAACGAATATAACCAGAGAAACAAAGTTCAATAATTAAAGAAAATAACGGCTTTGTAGTCAAATACAATAAAGTAGTCAATTTCTATTTCTTTTTTTTATATAGATTATCGGTTATTACTCATCCATCATCAAACTATTAAATATCCTCCATCAATATTAAAAATTTTTATTTTTTTATGTCTTTTTATTGACAATCTACATAAATGGTGTTATAATTAACGAAACGCTCAGATGGTGGAACTGGTAGACACGCTAGCTTGAGGGGCTAGTGGCCATTAGGTCGTGCAGGTTCAAGTCCTGTTCTGAGCAATGAGCATACGCTTGTCCAATTAAGGATAAATCTTTATTATATATGGATTTGTCCTTTTTCTTTTTTAAACAAAACTACTAAAGAAATATCCGATAATAAACCAACATTAATACAAGCATATAATAACTTTCTGAGAACTTGTAAAAACAATCACAACTCCGATGAACGATTAAAAGGAAAAGCAAGATTCAAAAATGTTTTGATAGCGAATAAGTGGGGTTGAAGCGACTTAACGCATGAGAAAGTGTTAGATCTACAAGATAGAGTACAAAAAGATTATAAACCCCATACAACCTATAAAATGATGAGTTTTTTCAAACACTTTTTGAATTACTGTATTGAGCAAGGGTATTTTGATTATAACGAGTATAAGCGAATTAAATTTATGTTAAGACCACCTCGAACCAATGTAAGAACCAAGATAAGCGATGAAGATTTAGAAAGAATCAAGTATCATCTATACGGAAAACATGATATTGATTTTGCTTATTTTATTGAAACCTTATCAATCTCAGCAAGCCGAGTCGGAGAAATTTTGAACTTAAAATATAATAATATTGATTATGATAATTGTCAATTAAACATCTTTCAAAGCAAGGTTAAAGAAACGAAGCCTATATCCGTACCCAAATCATTACTTGATAAGCTCATCAAATTAATGAAATTGAACGAATCAAAAGATGGATATATTTTTCATGGAGCGATGAGAAAGCAACATTTCTATACTAGAAAATTCAAAGAGTTAAAAGACGAATTAAAGTTGAATCCACTCTATGAAATGAGAATGATAAGACATACAGGTATATCTTTTGTAGCCAAGAATTTTGGAGTTGCTGTCGCTCAACAACTTGCTGGGCATAGTAATTGTAAAACAACCCTTGACCATTACTATATACCTGATGCTAAAAATGTCGAAAACGCGACTTCCGAGCTTGCTAAGAAGTGGGCGAAATAGGAACTTTATTTTGTTTCAAAGCTCATCTCAATCTAGGTTGGGATGAGCTTTTTGTATTGTAAATAATTGTGAAATATGGTATAATAACAAGATATGTTTATAGTAAAAGGTAGATGATGAATAAAGATATTATATGGTTTATTTGTTTGGGAGTTATACTGGGTTTTACAGCAAGAGAAAATTTTGATGATAAGTCTTGGTTATTCATATTTCAATTAATGCAAGCTCTTGGTGCTATTACTATACCTATTTTATTATTTATATGGTCTAAAAATAGTGAAAAAAAGAAAGAACAAGAACAACAAGAATTATATGATAAGCAAGAATGTATTGACCTTTTAATACCTATTTTTCCAAATCTTTCCTATTCAGACCGTAAGAAACTTTCAGCAGAAGAATATAAAGAATATTATTAGAGTTGTATCAAAAATTACATTTATGTGATCATTCTTTAATATTTGTCTCACTATCTAGGTATGGTTATTTAAGACCTTATATTCAACGATGTTTTATGTTTTTAATGTCTATTGAACTACCGTTAAAAGATTATACATTTTATGATTCTTATCATTCTATTTGTATTACATATATAAAAAGAGATATGCACCGATATATTAATCAAGGATATTTAGATACAGATTGGAAAGACAGATTTATAAATTATCAAGCTTATATAGCCAAACACACAAGGACATCCTAAATGAACAAACAAATTCAAGAATCATTTGAGCAGTATTTAACGGAATTAAGAAACACGAATTTATTTGAAAAAACAGAATATACCGATAGACCTGCATTAGTTAATTTATTACAAAAATTAAACAATCAATTTAAAACGGGAATCCGTGTTATCCATGAAGGAGAAGATAAAACAAGAAATAAACCTAATTTTCATATCACAAAAGGCGATCTTTTAATTGGATTGATTGAAAATAAGAAGATGGGAGAAAAACTTGATGATGTTCTTTCAGGTGAGCAGATCGATCGTTACAAACAATATCAAGTCCCTATTCTAGTGACTGATTATTGGAACTTTATTGTTATCATAGATCATAAAATTATCAATCAATCGTGCTTAGGCTCATCAGAACTTATCGAAAATAAAACTAAAAAATTAAGAGAAAGCGATATCAATGAGACAGCCTTATTAATCAATGACTTCTTTGAGACGGCGATTGGTGAGAATATTGTCAATTTATCTGAATTGATCCGAAAATTGTCATTCAAAACAGCTCAATTAAGACAATTTATTGTTAAGGGCTTGGATGCTCACGATAAAAAATTAGAAAAATTAACAAGTCTCTTAAATAATAGTATCTATGAAGAATTAGACGAAAATAATTTCGCAGATACGATTGCTCAAATGCTCGTTTATTTTGCGTTTGTGAATAAGGTTTATCAAAATAAAGAACTGAAAACATTCTCAGATCTCTTAAACGGCATCCCTCCTTATCTCTCATTTATCAAAGAACTCTTAACAATCCTAAACGTGTCCATCGAAGAAAACTATCTTGTACGCGAGATTTTTGATATCTTGAATGCAACGGATATTAATAAGATCCGAGCCGAACTATCTCAAAGTGATGATAAAGATCCCTTTGTCTATTTTTATGAAGATTTCTTAAGAGCTTATGATACCAAAATGTCTAAAGATATGGGTGTTTATTATACACCTAAACCTATTGTCGACTTTATGATTAAACAAAGCGAATATTTTTTGAAGAACTATTTTGGGAAGGTCGAGTATCTTTTTCCTATTATTTACCCTACCAAAGAACAACAACGCATATTTCTTCTTAATCTACCTCTATATCGTATCGGTACTTGTAATATGATTCATGATCCTGCTTGTCGCTCTAAAAATACAATTACTACTCCTTATAATAAAAATATTGACAGCTCTCCCTTTCTTTGGGAAAATCAAGAATTTGAATGTCTTTTTAAAGAATGATTATTTAAGTACAATATGATAGGCTTCTTCTCCTCGT
>JBOFEA010000001.1:0-2511 GCA_051647535.1 Brevinemataceae bacterium | reverse complement strand
TGTTAACTACACTCAAATTTTTAAACCGTCGTTCCAAAATAAGATACGTATTAAAACACCGCCAAATACGTATCTTAGAAACTTTTCATACGTATCTGAAGAAAATTATACACTGCGAAAATTTAAAGATACAGTCAATAAATTTAAAGATCCAGTCAACAAATCCAACGATTGACTAGAAAAACCGAAAGATACAGTCGATCAATAGTTAAACAGCCAATTATATCTGAAACAATTCATTAATCCTGCTATATAAACAGAACAATTTCAAAATAGCAAAACGACACTATATAACACCATCCTGTAACTATTTGAATACTAAAAAAACAAGCCGTCACCTATTAAAAATAAGAATAGGATATATATTAAAATAAAATAATTTGAATTACACCTAATATTACATACTGTTAATTTTAAACAATACTCAATATTTAATTTTGAAAATAAGATATTGAGTATTATAATTGCATTATTACCTAATTAAAATAAATACAATGAAAAAGATCAAAAGTCTAATAATCACCGTACGCTTTAAGCTTCATACAAAAAAGCTATTTATACTTTATGCCTCATTCTTTTCGTTAATTATTTCAGCTTTAAACTCATGCAAAGATGAAAATGCATATAATCACGAACCTTATTCATTAAATAAAAATTCAACAAGTTATAATGACTCTATTTCCTGCATAAATGGTATGCTTAATTTCACTAGCCCAAAAATCTTTTTAGAGTTTATAAAAAGATTTGAGTTTTCATCAGATGGAGAGTCAATATCTGACAAATATGGTTATACTTCAATAGAATCTATTTATTGTAATTTACAAGAAGAGTTTGCCAATATAAATGACTCTGTTAACATTACAAAATTCGCAAATCTCAATAAAAAGTATATCATATTAGATGATTCTTTATTTATTCAACCAAGAATTCAATCTTATATATATCGAGTAATATGTAACCAAGACGGACTCTACTCTATTGGGAATACAATATATGAGGTACTAGATCAAGATATCAAAGTACACAATAAAACAAAAAACAACAAACCGCTAATACTCCAATATGCTTTCGCCCCACAAGTATTAACTAAAGGAGATACTCAAACAAATCAATATGTAAAAAGAGAATATAAGAATAAACAAAATGACAAAATTGTAGGATTAAATGTTCATGCATTTTTCTATTACAGCGATATTAGTGATAATACAAAAAAATATAATGGGACTTATAAGATACAATTTCACTCTTATGGTAAATATCGAAATTTTTTTGGTAATTACAAAAGCTACAAAACAAGAATTCATTTTGACGGTCTAGTATACAGATTTAGAATTCATGACAATACTGAAAAACCGAAATATATCATGGGTGGAGCTGAAAACTACAATCTTCAATCTAATAAGGATGTAAATAATTTTTATGCCACCTTTGAGCATAATAATAATATCACATACTCTGGCTACATTTCACAACCAATAATTGAGGTTTTAAGAGTACGAGCCAGAAGCAGGGCAACTGGAGATTGCGGTGTTACCGTCAATTCATTCCCAATTAATGATTATAGATTTTTATCAACCTGTAAATAAAAAACATATGAACCTTATAAAACATTTCACATTTACATGTATAATTACATTTATATCATGTAATCCAAATTTTGAAGAATTAAATATCCAAAATAATCAGAATAACGAGGAATATAATCATCAAAATATAACAACTGTCCCTGAAGATTTAATAAAAAGAGTAGCTAAATCTCTGACCTGTGATCCTTATTGCAGAATTGAACCTATAATGTTAGATAATAATATTTATTTTTGGCAGATAAATTACAGTAAAGGTCACTATATACTATCTTCTATCAAGGGATTATTCCCTATCATCCAATATTCGAATAAAAGCTTTGAATATAAAGATTTAGATTCTGATGCTCAAAAAAACTTCATCAACAACTTAAGACATATTACAGAATCTGTAAATACTAGTACAAAATCAACTCAGGAATATTCTCTATGGGATGATATTATATACACTTTTGATTCGTCTGAAAATGACTCAATTAGTTATGATTATGAAATCGATTTCTCTTTTGAATTACCAACAGAAGTTAATGAAATATCTACTTTAAATCATCTTACCAAAAGCCCAGTTGGCCTTGGACACATACCCAATCGAACTTATAGGATTGGATATCCAACTACTAGCCCTCTATTATATCTTAATAACAGACAATGGAGTACAGATGTGCCATATAACTTCAATATGCCTGCACCATATCTATATCCGAGAGAAAAAGAACGAATATTACCGATTATTCTTTGTTTTGCTATGATAATGGATTATCACAGGATACCGGATTATTCCTTTTGGGCTAGGCAACCGAATAGATTATATCAAAATGTAGAAAGTGAGTTGTCTTCATTTTTGCTTAGATTAAGCATAGATCTTGGTTATAGAGTGTCTAATATAACATCTTATATGCCTGAAGAAAATATTGATAATTTTACACCT